>CAVUJO010000001.1:0-790332 GCA_963741875.1 Ilumatobacteraceae bacterium
CGAAGTCGGTCGCCTCTTCGGCCCAGTGGGCCGCCGCATAATCACTGACTTGCGGGTCCGAGCTGACGTCCTCTCAGAAGTCGATTTCGATTCCCATCGAGGACCGCGTTGGTGTGGGTGACACGGTCGAGGCGAACGCTCAGCGCAGCAACTGACTTGCCAGTTCTGCAGCGTCGGCGCATACTCGAGTCGGCTCTGGCAAGCGCTAGAGAAAGTGGACCCGGTTGCCTACCGGATGGTGGGGGAGCCGGGTTCTGCGCTGTCAGGGCGGGGCTTCACGAAATTGCCACGATGGGACCTTGCTAAGCCCAGGGGAGGTCGCCATACTTGAAGTTGCACGGGGCGCCTTGAGCTTCGTGAAGTAGAGCCTCGGAGGAGCCAGCGACGCCGCAAGGTGATTGTGGGAGCCGGGGCTCATGCGCGTCAGGAGGGAAGTCGGATGACGACCGTCCTCGCCGCCTGGCCAATCATCCTCAACCACTGCACTTCTCCTCGCTCCGACGCAAGGACAGCGCCGGCCACGGCATCTGCCAACTACACGAGCGGCTCGTCCTTGGGAACCCACTCGTATGCAACCGATGGCGACAAATCCCCCGCATGTCGGGCACCGATGAGCGTTCCGAAATCACGGCGATTCTGACCGACGACTCTTGTCGATCGTTCGCGGCGCTCGATGACAATGCGCTCGACCTCGTGCTCTCGAACCGATCGGAAGACTTCGCGCAGACACTCCTCGCGCACCAGCTCGATGGCGTGCCGCGCCGGCGTCGAGCCAATGACGGCGTAGACCTGCAAGTCGAGGTGCTCGATCATCTCAATGATCGCCGACCGCAGGACGGGGCCCTCGTTCAGCCAATGAAACGGGCGACTGCGGTTCGGGGTCAGCGTCAGCAGTCGCTCGATGTCGCTGCGCACTTCATCGAGTTGGCCAGCCGCAGGGAGCAGCACGCCCGCTCCGATGACATAACGATGGGAATCGCCAAGATCATCACCGGATTCGTCGATGACGAGCGTCGTCACTCTTGTTCTCCCCGCAGCAGATCGCCCAAACCAGCAGCCAAGGCTTGGTCAGCGGCAGCGAAGGCGTGAGCGTAGACGCGCAGTGTCATCGCGGGGTTGGAGTGACCGAGTCGACCGGCGACCGTTCGCACGTCGTGGCCCTGGCCGATCGAGACGGTGGCCGACCAGTGGCGCAGATCGTGGAGACGCCACTTCATGTCGATGCCCGACGCCTTGCGTGCCCGCGTCCACCACCAACCGATGTGATCCGGCGGCGGAACGAGGTCGGGGCCGACGCCGAACATCCACGGACCGTTCGGCTCACGTTCTCGGCGCAGTGACCAGATTGCGTTGAGCGTGTCGGGTGCGAGCGTGAGCCGGCGGGCGTTGCCGGTCTTGGTCGGCGCATCACGCAGCTCGCGCTGCTCGCCGGGGTGGCGGATCACCTCGATCGCCGAGTCGATCGTGAGCATTCCGTCGTCGTCGACGTCGGTCCATCGCAATGCGGCCAACTCCGCACGGCGAGCGCCGGTCATCGCCGCGAGACGCAGCGCCAACGCGGCCGCCGGATCGAACTCCGCTGCCGCTGCAATCACCGCACGGACGTCATCGAGCGACATCACTCCCCTGGGCGGCTTCTTGGTGGTCTTGCGCTGTGCGAGCGCCGCCACGTTCTGCCTCGCCCAACCCCAACGCACCGCCTGGTTGAGCGCAGCGCTCAACGCACCGTGCTGGTTTCGGATGCCGGCATCTTGCAGCCCAGCGCGACGCAGGCGGGTGTGCCACCGTTCGACATCGGCGATCGACAACTGTGCAATCGAGATCTCGGCGATCTTGTCCTGCTTGATCGAGCGCACCCGACTCTGCTGGTCGCGTGCCGACGACGGCGCCCACGTGTCGAGGTTCTGATCGATCCACGCATCGAGGACGTCGACCACCTTGCGGCCAGCGGCCGAGGCACTCCCCGGACCGACCTCCAACGAGGCGGCAAGACGCTGCGCGTCACGCTTGCCGCCGCGGACCGTCCGCGAGATCTGCGTCGGTCGTCCGCGGGCGTCGGTGCCGGTGAAAACCCGCACCTTCCACACACCCGGCTTCTTCTCGCGCGGCGTTGCCACACCGGCAACAGTGCGCCAGGGGTGTCACACTCGCCAGGAAAACCCTAGGGATGATTCTAGGGATAGCCGGATTTCGTCAACTCGGCGCCGAAGCACCGAGCGGCAAAATCACTCGATACGCAGGCCTGATATCGCCCGGGAGATGACCAGCTGTTGGATCTCGCTCGTGCCTTCGAAGATCGTGTGGATCTTTGCGTCACGGTGCCAGCGCTCGACCGGGTACTCGCGGGTGTAGCCGTAGCCGCCGAGGATCTGGATGGCGTCCTCGGTGACCCGCACGGCGGTCTCCGACGCCTTCCACTTCGACATCGAGCCTTCACCGTTCTTGAACTGACCGTTCTTGGCCAGCCAGGCGGCACGCCAGATCAACAGTCGGCTGGCATCGATCTCGGTGGCCATGTTGGCCAGCTTGAACGCGATGGCCTGGTTCATGATGATCGGCCGGCCGAAGGCGTGGCGCTCCTTCGCGTACTCGAGCGAGTACTCGTAGGCGGCACGGGCGACGCCGAGCGCCTGGGCGCCGACGGCGGGGCGAGTGGCCTCGAACGTGGCCATGGCGGGCTGCTTGCCGGTCGACACGTTGTCGCGGGCACGGCCGAGCTTCGCGTCGAGCTTCTCCTTGCCGCCGAGCAGGCACGAGCCGGGCACCTTGACATCGTCGAGGACGACTTCGGAGGTGTGACTGGCACGGATGCCGTGCTTCTTGTACTTCTGGCCCTGCGACAGCCCCGGCGTGTTCGGCGGGATGATGAAGCTCGCCTGACCCTTGCCCTTCAGTTCGGGATCGACGCTGGCGACCACAACGTGCACATCGGCGATGCCACCGTTGGTGATCCAGGCCTTGGTCCCGTTGATCGTCCACTCGTCCTTGGCCTCGTTGTACACCGCACGGGTACGGAGGCTGGACACGTCCGAGCCGGCGTCGGGCTCGCTCACGCAGAACGCGCCGAGCATCACGTTGTCGGCGGTGCCGTAGCACTGCGGCACCCACTCCATGACCTGCTCGGGCGTGCCGTTGCCGGAGATACCGGCGGCAGCGAGGGCCGAGCCCATGATCGCCATGCCGATACCGGCGTCACCCCAGAACAGTTCTTCGATGGCGACCGGGAGCGTGAGTCCCGTCGGATCGCCCATGGCATTCAAGAGGAAATCGAAGCCGTACAGGCCGATCTGCGCGGCCTCCTGCACGACGGGCCACGGGAACTCTTCGCGTTCGTCCCACTCCTCGGCGACCGGGCGGATGACACCCTCGGCGAAGTCGTGAACCCACTTCTGGATCTGCAGCTGGTCTTCGTTGAGGTTGAGCGAGAAGTCCGTCATGGCCACAAGTTACCCACCGGTAACGTAGATGTCCACCTGTCGGCCACCTTCCCCACCAACTTCGCATCACCTGGGGACCTCGCTCCCCCGGCCGCGGTACCGTGACAGCCGTGGCGGCAGGAGACGACTCGTTCGAGCGGTTCTTCACCCTCGAACACGACCGTGTCCTGCGGTCGATCGAAGGGCTCGTCGGTGACCATGAGACGGCCGTCGACGCCACCCAGGACGCGTTCATCAAAGCGCATCTGCACTGGCACACCGTCTCCACGTACGACTCGCCCGCCGCGTGGGTGCGCCGCACGGCAATCAATGCGAGCCGCGACCGGCAGCGCTCCGAGCGGCGCCGCCGCGACCGCGAAGCCACGGTGGTGGCCGGCGACATCGACAGCCGGACGGACGGTCCGGACCACATCGATGCCGACGACGCGGCGCACGAACTGTTGCGCCAGCTCTCCGACGGCCAGCGCGAGGTGGCGACGATGTTCTATGTCGACGACCGCAGCGTCGACGACATCGCCACGGCACTCGGCGTGTCGGTCGGCACGGTCAAGTCGCAGTTGTCGGAGGCGCGCCGCCGTCTGCGGCAACTCTCCCAGCGGTGACCAACTCTCGGTCGTCGGCGGGCGTCGCCGCTGATCCCGCCGGCGGCAGCCAGGTGGACGCTGGCTGCGACAACGGCGCCTCGGCAACGGGTGCTGGCAGCGGGGTCGGCGCTACAGCGGGGCGGCGCGGCGGGGGCGGCGGCGCCACCGGACCTGGCGGCACCTCGGGCAGGAACGGCTCGACCGATCCGAGTGGCGCGATCTCGGCGAACGGCGACGCCGGCAGCGACGTCGGCGCGCTGCTCCACCCCGGAACGTGCGCTGCCGGTGCCAGCGGGATCGTTGCGGCGGGGACCGGCGCAGGCAGGGTCACGACGACCGGCGGATTCGACGCGTCGTCCGGAACGTCCTCGGCCAGGGTCCGGACCACGGACGGGGGCAACGATGACAGCCGCGTGCGGGCCCGGCGAGCCATCGCCACCAGCACGAGCGTCAAGGTGACCACGACGCCGATCGACGTCCAGGTGGCGATGCGATACCAGGCGTTGCCTGCATCGGTGCCAGCGGCGAGGCCGTGGTAGGTCGCGAACCCGAACAGGACGAAGCTCGACCGGTGAACCCAGCGCCACAGCGAGCGAGGCAGCCGTCGCATCGCCAACGACGTCAACTCGACGGCGAGGAGGAGGTAGAACGCCACGACGCCGAAGGCAACGGCCCCGGGTTTCCACGACGACGCCATCGGGATGAAGAGCTCAGTCCAGCCGAAGGTGACGTAGCTGTCCGCAACGAGCCCGACGAGGTGAATGCCGGTGAAGACGACAGCGAGCCCACCGAGATGCCGGTGCAGGTCGAGCAGCCATGCCGGGCTGACGCGCCGGGACAACACCCGAGTCGACAGCAGCAACCCCCAGCACACCGACAGGGTGAGCAAGGCCCAGGCGATGATGCCCGACGACCGTGCAACGAACCACCACACCTGAGAGCTCACGCCGCGTCACCTGCCGAAGACGCACGTTCGCTGCCGCCGATCGACGGGCGCGTGTCAACAGTCCGACTACTCACCACGGTGGAGAGACGACGCAGCGTCGCCCTGCGGTTGGCGGACAGACGAACTCTTGACGAAGAAATGGCCGTGCGTGGCGAAGCTGGTCGATTCGCCGCCCGGGGTGGCCTCCGGGCCAAGCAGAGGGCGTCTCGACTACCGTCATCGGCGATGCGTGACCGGCCGACACTGCCGTGCATCGAGACCCGGGCGGGCCGAACGAATCCGAACGGTGCCGTCTCGACTCAACCCAGGAGCTGCACGGCGACGTGTACTCCTCGTGGTCATCGACCTGTTTGTCGCGCCCGGCGTCCCTGCACGCGGACACTGGCGGTTAGGACCAGCCGTGTCGACTCATGACGACGAGTTCGAGCAGTTCTTCCTGGCGAACTATCCGGCGGTTCTGCACATCCTGGTTCTGACCACCGGCGATCGGGAACGCGCAACGGATGCCACACAGGAGGCATTCATCAAGGCGTACGCGAAGTGGTCGAAGATCCGACGCTACGACTCGCCGATCGCGTGGGTTCGGCGAGTCGCGATCAACGCCAGCCACGACAGCTTCCGCAAGGATCGGCGTCGCCGTCGCAGGGAGGAAGCAACCCCGTCGGCCGCGGAGGGGCCCCAACCCGACCGATACGCCTCGGACGATGCGGCCATGCAGCTCCTGATGGGACTCCCCGACCGTCAACGCGAGGTCGCCACACTGTTCTACGTCGACGACCGCAGCGTGGTCGAGATCGCAGCGATCCTTGGTCTGAACGACGGCACGGTCAAGTCACACCTGTCGAGCGCGCGGGAGCACCTGCGTCGCATGGTCGAGCGGGACGGCGCCCAACCGTGATGGATGACGACGACGTGGTACGCCGTGCGCTCGCGGGAACCCAACTGCCGGTCGACGCGCATCGAGCGCTCGACGACTTGCGGCCGTCGATGCGACGCGCACAGATCAACCGGAGAATCGCGGCCGTCGCGGCGACCGCCATCATCGTCACCGGCGGTGGTGCCGCCGCACTGACGATCGCGGGCAGCCCTGATGCTCCCACACTGCGGACCTACCCGACCGCCACAGCCGATTCGGTCACCCCTGCCGTCTCGACGACCATCGTGATCGCCGATCCGTCCCCTCTCCCCGGCGACGCATCGTCGAGCGAGCCGTCATCGACGAGCAGCTCGCTCCCTCCCACCGCGACCGAAGTCCCAGCACGCGTGCCGCCACCGCCCGCCACCGAGCCGAGAGTTGTCGAGTCGCCGAGCCCGCCACCTGCCCTCCCGTTGCCGTCGACATCGCTGCCGGCGCCTGGACCTCCACCCGAATCCGAACCAACCCCCTCCACCTCGGTGGCAGCGACGTCGACGACGACGATCACGAGCCGCTGCGGTCAGGTCGTCGTCATCATCGAGCGGGGGCGGGTGTCCATCGCCTCGATCAGTCCACTCACCGGCTTCGACGCCAGCGTCGAGACCGATGGCCCGACATCGGTGGAACTGAAGTTCAGGGGCGACGCCGGCACCTGTGAAATCCATGCGGAACTCGAGCGGGGGACGCTCGACGTCGAGGTTCAGAACCCGGATCGGGACGACTGAACTCAGTCGGTGGCGTTCGATGAGCCGACCAGCGGGCGTTGTCGACGGGTCGGCTGCACCTTTGCCTTACGAGCAGCCAGGATCAGCACGACCGTCAAGAACATCACGATGTTGATCGATGCCAGCGCGGCGACACGGAACCACTGGTTCTCGGAATCGGTGCCTGCCGTGATCGCGTGATACGTGGCGACGAAGTACAGCACGAGACTGGTGTGGTGCACCCAACGCCAGAGCTTGCGCGGGAGACGCTTCATCGCGAGCGAGGTGAACTCGATGGCGATGAGCAGATAGAACCCGACGATCCCGAACGCGACCGGTCCGGGCTTCCACGACGACGCCATCGGGATGAATGTCTCGGCCCACCCGAACGTCACGTAGTTGTCCGCAACCAGGCCGACGAGGTGGACGGCGGTGAAGATGACGGCGAGTCCGCCCAGATATCGGTGAAGGTCGAGGAGCCATGCCGGGCTGGAGGCCTTGGCCACCGCTTTGGTGGAGATGAACAGACCCCAGCACACCGACAAGGTGAGCAACGCCCAGGCGATCATGCCGGACGAACGCGAGACGAACCACCAGACCTGTGGGTTCATGCTGCGACGGTACCGCGCTGGACCAACTCATAGCGGTTGTTCGCGTCCGAGCCGACGAGTACCCCCGTCATCTCATGGCGGTCGAGCAACTCGCGTGCGGAATGCGAGCCGACGATCACGGCGCTCTTGGCAATGACCTCCGCCCACCACAAGGTCGCAGCGGCCGTGGTCACCGAGTCGAGATCGGTCGAGGCGGGATGCCCGGTTCGGGCGTCGATCAGGTGGTGGACCTCGACGCTGCCGCGCCGCCAGCGCCGACGCACCACGCTGCTCGTCGCGACCCCGCCGTCGGCGAGCGTGATCGTCGCTGGGTGCTGGGCACCGTGGTCACTGTCGTCCAGTTGTACCTGCCATGGTCCGCCGGTCCAGGAAGGGCCGGCGACACGAACGTCCCCGCCGAGTTCGATCTGAACGGACTCGGCGCCAGCCGTGAGGAGCGCCGCAGCCACCATGTCGCCCGCCATGCCCTTGCCGATGCCACCGGGGTCGAACTGGGTGCCAGCAGGAAGCCGAACCGCCGAGATCTCCGGGTACAGCTCGATCGGCTCGCTCGATGCAGGTGCCGTTGCCGGCATCCAAGGCTGCTCGCCGACCAACTCGTCCCACGTGCAGTCGTACCCGAGCGCCACCAGTTGATCGAGCATCAGCGGGTTGAAGACGCCGCCGGTGGCGCTCCGAGCATGCTCGGCGAGCGCGATGAGTTCGTACGTGACCGCGGACACGATCGACAGGTTCCCGGCGTGTTGGTTGACGTCGGAGATCTCGGTGCGCGGGTCGAAACGGCTCCACGTCGACTCCAACGCTTCAACCAGCTCCTGGCCGTATCGGGCGAGTTCGTGTGTGGGCGCGACGATCCGGCACGGGCTGCCCATCGCCCGAAAGGTCACCATCGACCACGCTGCCACCGAACTCATCCAGACGGCGAGGTGACGGGAGGAGGCGGCGCCGGCGCCGGAGGCGGAGCAGGTGCGGGGGCAGGTGCGGGAGCCGGGGCCGGGGCCGTCGTTGGAGCGGGCGCCGGGGCGGGAGCAGGCGTCGGGGCCGGAGCGGGCGCGGCCGTCGGGGCCGGAGCGGGCGCGGGGGCCGGAGCGGGTGCGGGCGCCGGAGCAGGCGCCGGAGTCGCAGCTGGCGCTGGGGCCGGAGCCGGAGCGGGACTGGCGGGAGCCGGGGCAGGGGTGGCCGAAACCGGAGCTCCAGGGGCCGGGGTCACAGCGGCGAGTTCGGGGTCGACCGGCGTGGTCCCGTCGAGCGGTACGGAGGCGGTCGGATCGACCAGTTCCTCACTGGTGACCGGCTCCTCGGCGACCGTCGTGTCGGTCAACTCCACCGTTGCGTCGACCGACGTCTCGGGGATCGGATCGACCGCTGCCGGATCGGGTACGCCCTCGGGTTCGGAGTCGTCTTGATCGGCCGCCGCCAGCGGCCCCATGGTCGGCAACAACGCGACGAATCCGGCGGCTGCAGCGACCGTGATGCCCCAGCGGGCACGCCGAGCGGGATGCGCCTTGCGACGCAACGATGACCGCAACACCGACACACGCGACGCCGCAGCGCTTGCTCCGACTGCTGACGGCGCCATGTCGACCGACTCGATCGACGCAGCAACATCGCTGGGAGCGGCGGGAGAAGAAAGCGCTCGACCGACAGGCGGCGCGAACGACGCGAGCCGGGTGGAAGGTGGATGCGCCGCGGAGGGGACGACCAGCGGTGGCGGAGGCGGTGGAAGGGGCGCAGCGGTCTGTGGGACCTCGGGTGAGACCGGTGCGCGCTCGACGGGTCGTTGTCCCCTGCTGGCGCGTAGCCGGGCGATTCGCTCTTCGGGTGTGAGTTCAGCCATGGGTCACCTCAGGATTCGACCTTGATCCGGCCACGCTCGACGGAGGCATGGAACTCGCCCTCGCGCTGTGTGGCGACGTTGAAGAACTTGACTTCGACCGTTCGGGGACCGTTCCGATCGATCTCGAACACCCAGTTGGCCTGCGGCGACACCGACGCGACGTAGATCGCCGATCCGTCGAACTGGAGGCCGACGCTGCCGATCCCCGACACCGAGTAGGTCGGATAGCTGAGGGCCGCCGCCGCAACCGTGGTCGGAGCAGCCGTGGTCGGAGCCGCGGTGGTCGGTGCAGCGGTCGTCGGCACCGCGGTGGTCGGAGCTGGTGGCGCGGGAGCAGGAGCCGGGGCCGGGGCCGGGGCCGGCTTTGGCGCACTCGGCGCCGGAGTCGCGGCGGGAGCAGGTGTGACTGCGCCCGCTGCCGGAGCGGGCGCCGGGGCGCCGACGAACGCGGCGGTCGGGATCAGTACTGCATCAGTGCTCGAGGTCGGAGCAAGGGCAACGGTCACGTCCTCGGTTGCAACGACCTCGACGGCGTCCCCATCGATCTCCGGGACCGTCGTCGGTTCGGCCAGGATCTCCGTCGCCGGTGCCGACACCGGCTCGACTACGACGACAGGCACCTCGACGGCCGATGCCTGGGCGGGCACGGAGGGAGCGGAGCCGATGACCATGACGGTGAGCGTGAGACCGCCGGCCACGCTCAGGCAGACCAAGACCACCGATTGCCAGTGAGCGACGCTCCGGGCGAGCGTCCACCCGCCCTCATGACTCGTTTCCATGGTGGGGACACGACGCTGGGTGACATCCGGGTTGGGTCCCTGACGAACTCTTTACAAACCTGTGACGAAGCGCATCGGACCAGTCGTGGTGTGGTCGCTGCGAGTGGCGATTCGAAGCCGACGAGGTCGAGCGCGCGGCCAGGCGCAGGAGTTCTGGCGCGACCGTCGTGTAGATCAGATTGGCGCCAGGCGTGTACACGTGGACGCCATCCCAGCGATAGCCGAGATCGGTGGCGATCGTCTCGTCGTTGCACCACTCGTCGGGGCCCTCGATGAAATCGACGGCCGGCGAGTCGTACGACGCCGCCGTTTCGCGGAGCAGATCGTTCACATGAGCGACACGCGAATCGTCGCCGCGTTCGGGCAACGCCCGCACTCCGGCGCCCTCGACGTCCTGCGGGCGCATGCACGCAACCTCGAGCAGCGCCACGTTCGCACCTTCGGCCAGCATTGCGTCGATGCCCGAGGACAGATTTCGAACGAAGAGCGCATCGCCCTCGGGCGTGGCGAAGCCGTACACGGTGCCGTTGTCGTCGATGTCGAACACGTCCCACGCGCCCACCACCACCAGCGCCACGTCGTTGCCGCTCGCTGCGTCGGCCCACTCCTCCTGCCAGCCCTGACAGATCGAGAAGTTGTTGCCGAACCGGACCGCGCTCCGCACCGAGCCGGAGTCGTACACGCTGCACCCGTCGACGCTGCCATTGACCACGTCGGGGAACACACCGTCGATACCGTCGGGCAGGTTGATCGCCAGCGCGTTCGCCTGCGAGTCGCCCACGATCGCCAACCTGGCCGACGCGGCCGGGGCCACCGTGGTGGGCGCCGCGGTCGAGCCCGGCACCGCCGTTGGCGAACTGTCGACGGGAGACGCGTCCTCGATGCTCGACAATTCGTCGCCGATGCCGGCATCGAGATCGAACACGGCGTCGTCACCACCTTCGAAGCGATTGAACTGATCGACACTGACGTAGAACAGCAGGAGTGCGCCGACCAGGAATGCTCCAGCGCCGAGCGGCCAGTAGGTGATCGTCGAACGATCCCGCCACCAGGTCCCGATGATCCCGCGGCGCACGGGCGTCTCGAGGTAGCGGTACGAGGCCTCCGCGATGACCACCGTCAGCAGCATCGCCCAGAGAAACTTGCCGACCGACCCGTCTGTCGCGCCGACGTACACGAAGATCGGCCAACTCCACAGGTAGAGGCCGTAGCTGCGCTTGCCCATCTCGACGAGCGGCGACCAACTCATCATGCGTCGAAATCCGACGGCTGCCGGGTGCACGGCCACCATGACAGCGACGAGTGACAGGAACGACACGAGCGGGAGCAGCCACTGGTACACGTAGCCAGCGGTGATGGCGGCGACCGCGGAGGCGCAGCCGATGATCGCGACCGCGGCCGCGCCGATCGGGTCGAGGGCACGACCAGCCGGGGCCTGGTCTGCCTGGGCCCAGCGCCAGGGCCTCCAGATGAAGGCGGCTCCGGCGCCGAGCAACAACCCGGCCGAGCGGGTGATCGTCGACAGGTACATGTAGTTGATCCGGTCGACGCCGTCGAACGCTGCGGGCGGACCACCGAGCAGTGTCGGACTTCGCGACTGGATCCAGAAGGTGTAGATCCAGACCACGACCGCGGCACCGAGGATCAGCGACCCGACGACGTATCGAGGGAGGCGGACGCGCATCAACGCAACGAACACGAGCGGCCAGATCAGGTACCACTGCTCTTCGACCGCGAGGCTCCAGAGATGACGCAAGGGCGACGGCTCGCCCGCGAAATACGGCACGTTGCCGAGGATCTGGCCCCAGTTGTTCACGTAGAAGATCGACCAGGGAATCTCCCGGCGCACCTGTGACTGCTGCTCAGCGGAACCCCACAGCACGGTCCCCACACCGACCGCGAGCAGCACGGCGTAGAGCGCCGGGAAGAGACGGCGGGCACGGCGCTGCCAGAAGTGACGGAACGACACCATTCCGTCGCGATCGCGCTCGTCGAGCAGCAACGACGTGATGAGGAATCCCGACACGACGAAGAACACCTCGACGCCGAAGAAGCCACCGTGCATCCACGAGAAACCGGCGTGGTAGAGCAGCACCACCGCGACCGACAACGCTCGCAGACCGTCGAGCGACGGCTGGTACCCCATGGCGGGGAATTCGTGCAGCCGAACCTGCGGCTCGTCGGAGCGAGCGACTTGCGCTGACGACGGCGTCGACTGCGGACCGTCGACGATCGTGGTCACCGTCGCAGCGACGTACCGTCGCGGGTGGTCTCCACCGTCCAGCCCTCGGCCTGCAGCTCTGCGCGGAGCGCATCGGCGGCGGCGAAATCCTTTGCCGCGCGGGCCTCGTCGAGTGCCCGGGCCCGGGCGAGCGCTGCGTCGTCGACCTCGACCGCCGTCCCGAGGTCGAGGCCCACCGCGCCGGCGATCTCGTGGACAGCCGCGACGAGACGACCTGCGCCGTCGTCGCCGGCGTCGAGCGCAGCGTTTGCCCGGCGGACCGTGTCGAAGAGCAACGCCGTGGCGCGAGGTGTGTCGAGATCGTCGTCCATTGCGGTGCGGAACTCGTCGAGAACAGCAGTGTCCGGCTCACCCCCTTCAACTGCGGCGACGCGGGCAGCGAACGCGTCGAGCCCGGCAAGCGACTTCACGGCGGCATCGATGCCGTCCTGGGTGATCTTGACGGGACTGCGGTAGTGCGACTGCAGCAGGACCATCCGGTACGCGCGTGGGTCGTAGTGCTCGATGAGGTCGAGCAGATTCGACACGTTGCCGAGGCTCTTCGACATCTTCTCGCCCTCGGCGTCGACGACGAAGCCGTTGTGCATCCAGTGGTTGGCGAACGTCTTGCCGAGCGCCACTGCCTGGGCGCGTTCGTTCTCGTGGTGGGGGAACCGCAGGTCCTGGCCACCGCAGTGGAGGTCGAAGCCCTCCCCGAGCAGGTCGAGACTCATCACGACGCACTCGGAGTGCCAGCCGGGCCGACCCGCGCCCCACGGCGACGGCCACGCCGGTTCTCCTGGCTTCGAGAACTTCCAGAGCACGAAGTCGGCCGGGTGTCGCTTGCCCGCTGCGCCGACGACCTCACGGTCACCGCCGCCCGAGCGCATGTCGTCGACCGACTGATGCGCGAGCAAGCCGTAGTCGTCGACCGATTCGACCGCCATGTAGACCCCGTCGTCGGTGAGATAGGCGTGGTCGCCGGCGATCAACTCGCCGATCATCTCCACCATTTCCTCCACGTACTCCGTGGCGTGGGGAACCTCGGTGGGTCGCTCGACATTGATGCCCGACATCGCCTCGAACCACACCGCTTCGCACTTCGTGGTGATGTCCTGCCACGGCCGGTCCTCGCGCCGGGCGCGCTCGATGATCTTGTCCTCGATGTCGGTCACGTTCGAGACGAGTCGCACCTCGAGGCCGGTCCACTCGAGGTAGCGGCGCAGAATGTCGTACACGAGCGTGGCCCGCCCGTGACCGAGATGCGGCGGGCCGTACACCGTCGGACCGCAGAGGTAGATGCCGACCTTCCCCGGCTCGCGCAGAGCCAGCTCGCGCACGGATCGCGTGGCGGTGTCATAGAGGTGCAGCACAGTGTCGAAGTCTACGAGGGCCCCCTCCGGCCACCCGGGCACCATTTCCAACCCCACCTCACGTTTGCGTTGCACTCCAGGTGGGCCGGGTCACCCGAATCGTCACGCAAACCGGGCGCGGCTGCCCACCCCACGTTTGCG
The DNA here is from genome assembly GCA_963741875.1 of Ilumatobacteraceae bacterium. Taxonomy (GTDB): domain Bacteria; phylum Actinomycetota; class Acidimicrobiia; order Acidimicrobiales; family Ilumatobacteraceae; genus Sva-07. The sequence continues at coordinate 13,550 of CAVUJO010000001.1, forward strand.
TTGCACTCCAGGTGGGCCGGGTCACCCGAATCGTCACGCAAACGGGCTGGGGACGGGGTGGGGGCGAGTCGGTAGCCTCGGCTGCCTATGGCGAACATCCCCGACAAGCCGACGCTCGACGGCATCGAGGAACGCTGGGCTGCCCAGTGGGACTCCGATGGCACGTACCGCTTCGACGCGTCGGTACCTCGCGAGGGCGTGTTCTCCATCGACACCCCTCCGCCCACCGTGAGTGGCTCGCTGCACGTGGGCCACGTGTTCAGCTACACCCACACCGACACGATCGCCCGATTCCAGCGCATGCGCGGCAAGGCGGTCTTCTATCCGATGGGTTGGGACGACAACGGGCTGCCCACCGAACGCCGGGTGCAGAACTACTACGGCGTGCGGTGCGATCCCACGCAGCGCTACACCGAGAATTTCGAGCCACCGTTTCGCGGTGACCCACCGAAGAACCACCACACGATCCCGATCTCGCGCCCCAACTTCCTCGAACTCTGCGACGAGCTCGTCGCGATCGACGAGCAGATCTTCGAAGGCCTCCTGAAGCGCCTCGGATTGTCGGTCGACTGGAACCATCACTACGCCACCATCGACGAGCGCTCACGGCGTGCCAGCCAGCGTGCATTCCTGCGCAACGTCGCCCGCGGCGAGGCCTACAGCCAGGAAGCCCCGACGCTGTGGGACATCGACTTCCGAACGGCGGTCGCACAGGCCGAGATGGAGGACCGCGAGCGACCGGGGGCCTACCACAAGATCCCGTTCGCCCGCGCCGACGGCAACGGCGCCATCGAGATCGACACGACCCGTCCCGAACTCCTCGCCGCCTGCGTCGCGCTCGTGGCCCACCCCGACGACGAGCGCTATCAGCCAGTGTTCGGCACCACCGTGACCGTGCCGCTGTACGGCCAGCAGGTCGAAGTGCGCGCCCACGAACTCGCCCAACCCGACAAGGGCACCGGCATCGCGATGATCTGCACGTTCGGCGACACCACCGACGTCACCTGGTGGCGCGAACTCGACCTGCCGATGCGCGCGATTCTCGGGCGCGACGGTCGCCTCCACGCCGATGCCCCGAACGACGTCGACCCAGATGCCTACGCCAAGATCGCCGGGCTCACATCGAAACAAGCCCAGAAGGCCGTCGTCGAACAACTCATCGAAGCCGATCTGCTGATCGGCGAGGCCCGACCGATCCAACATCCGGTCAAGTTCTACGAACGCGGCGAACGCCCGCTCGAGATCGTCACGTCTCGGCAGTGGTACGTCCGCAATGGCGGGCGTGACGCCGACCTGCGTGACGCGCTGGTGGCGCGCGGCGGCGAGCTCACCTGGCACCCGGCGCACATGCAGCACCGCTACGACAACTGGGTCGAGGGGCTCAACGGCGACTGGCTCGTGAGCCGTCAGCGATTCTTCGGCGTGCCGATCCCCATCTGGTACGCACTCGACGAGCACGGCGAGCCGCGCTACGACGCGCCGTTGGTGCCCGACGAGTCGCTCCTCCCCATCGATCCATCGACCGACACACCCGAGGGCTACACCAGCGACCAGCGCGACCAGCCGGGCGGGTTCATGGGCGACCCCGACGTCTTCGACACGTGGGCCACTTCGTCGCTCACCCCGCAGATCGCCGGGGGCTGGGAGGAAGACGGCGACCTGTTCGAGCACGTGTTCCCGATGGACATGCGCCCACAGGGACACGACATCATCCGCACCTGGCTGTTCGCCACGATCACGCGCAGCCACTACGAGTTCGGATGCGCACCGTGGCAGCACGCCGCACTGTCGGGCTGGATTCTCGACCCCGACCGCAAGAAGATGTCGAAGTCCAAGGGCAACGTCGTCACACCGATGGACCTGTTCGAGACCTACGGCACCGATGCCGTTCGCTACTGGGCGGGTTCAGGCCGGCCGGGCGTCGACACCGCGTTCAGCGAAGACCAGATGAAGGTCGGTCGCAAGCTCGCGAACAAGCTGCTCAACGTCACCAAGTTCGTGTTGCAGTTCGGTGCACCGTCCGGCGACCAGTCGCTCGACGACGCCGTGACGGATCCGATCGACCGATCGATGCTGGCGAAGCTCGACGGTGTGATCGCCGACGCAACAGCGGCGTTCGAGGCGTTCGACTACGCCCGCGCCCTCGAGCGCACCGAGTCGTTCTTCTGGTGGTTCTGCGACAACTACGTCGAACTGGTCAAAGGGCGCACCTACGACGATCAACGTCCGGCCGAAGCGGATTCGGCGAAGCGGGCGCTGCGCGAGGCGCTCAGCACCGTGCAGCGACTGTTCGCTCCCGTTCTCCCCTTCGCCGCCGAAGAGGCGTGGAGTTGGTGGAACGAGTCGAGCGTGCACCTGGCGCCCTGGCCCACCCCGTGCGGCGCCGATGGTGCAGCGTTCGGTGACCCGACGCTCGCCGACGCGACCATCGAGGTGCTCACCCAGGTTCGTCGAGCCAAGACCGAGGCCAAGCGCAGCCAACGCGCGCCGGTCGAGACGGTCGTCGTCACCGCTCCCGACTCGTTGCACGCAGCGATCGAAGCCGGTCGGAACGACCTGGTCGACGCCGGGTCGATCCGAGACCTGCAGGTCGTCAGCGGCGACGCATTGTCGACGGCCGTCACCCTCGCCGACGACGACTGACGCGACCGGTATCGATCGGGTACCGGCGGCCGTTCCAGCAACGCCTACACTCGCTGCGATGCCAGCAAAGTTGGGTCTGCCGGCCATCGTCATCGCCTGCCTGCTCCTGACGGCCGCGCCCGTGCTCGCTGAGACGGCCCCAGCGGACACCAGCACCGCTTCTTCGCCCGAACCCGCGACCACCAGCGAACCATCGACGACCAGCGAACCTGCGACGACGACAGCAACGACAACGACGACGACCGCGACGACGACCACGACAATCGGGAGTCCGCTGGCCCTCGCTGCACCTGGGGTCGACACCCCGGCAGTGGTTGCGGCACATCAGACCCCGACCCGCGGCACGCAAGTCCAACTGACGCCGCCACCGCCACCGCCACCGACGCCGTTCGATCCACCAGCCGACGGAGGCAGCGGCCGGCGGGTCGTGTATTCCAAGTCGAAGCAGACCGTGTGGGTGTACGACGCCACCAACACGATCATCAAGATGCACCGGGTGTCGGGTCGCCAGGATCCCAACGACCCGACACCGGGCGTCTACCGGGTCTGGTCACGGTCGTACAGCACGTTCTCGATCAACAACCCCTCGATCACCTGGAACTACATGATCCGATTCGCGAAGGGCGACCGGGGCGGCAACATCGGTTTCCACGCAATCCCCTATCAGTACGGCCGCCCCGTGCAGACCGTCGATCAACTGGGCCAGGCACTGTCCGGGGGGTGCGTCCGACAGGCCACCGCTGACGCGATCTGGATGTGGAACTGGGCGCAGATCGGCACCGTCGTCATCGTCACACCCTGACCCGCAGGTGATGGGCGAGGCCGGTAATGTCGGTCCGTCATGTCCGAGCCGCCTTCGCCCGAACTGCCTGATCCGACGCGGGATGAGGCACCGGCTCCCCCGGCCGTCTCGGTGCCTCCTGCGCCGACACCGCCGAGGCCGACCGACACCCCGACGTCGGCCAAGAAGCTCCCGCGAACGTGGGCGCAGCGCCTGACGATCACCGCAGTGTTCGCCATGGCGATCGGCTCGTTCGGTGCCGCTGGCGCGTTGTACGCCGGCCAGCGAGTGGTCGAGGACCGCAACATCGCGCCGGCGATCATCGACCCCTCCCAGGCGACGACTCTCCCCGGCACCAGTGAGGACGGTGGAGCGCCCGCCGACCCGGGAGCACCTCCCGAGACGTTCCCACCGGCCGAGCCCGATGCCAAGAACTTCCTGATCACGGGTGCCGACAACAACTCGTGCATCGACCCCGATTCGCCCTACGCGCCAGCGTTCGGCGATCGAAGCAACCTCGGCGAGCGCAGCGACACGATCATGATGTGGCGCGTCAACCCGAGCACGTCGCAGGTCGCCGTGCTGTCGTTCCCGCGCGACCTGTTCGTCGACATCGCGGGAACGTCACGACGTGGGCGCATCAACGAGGCCTACGAGCGCGACAACCCGCAGAAGCTGATCGACACGATCTATCAGAACTTCGGGATCAACACCGATCACTTCGTGCAGGTCGACTTCTGCGCGTTCCGCACCCTCGTGAACGCCGTCGATGGGGTCGCCGTCCCGTTCGAGACCCCGGTTCGCGACCCGAACACCGGACTCAACGTGCCAACGGCAGGTTGCTTCACGTTCGACGGCGACCACGCCCTCGCCTACGCCCGCTCACGCAAGCTGCAGTACCTCGACCCCAGCGGAGAATGGAAGCAGGACCCCACCTCCGACCTGGGACGCATCTCACGACAGCAGGACTTCCTCCGTCGCACCGTGTCACGGCTCCTTTCGAAGGGGGCGTACAACCCCGACGTCGCGGGCGGTCTGATCGAGACCGTCTCGGAGTACATCGTCGCCGACCCGGACCTGACCCCGAGGAAGATGCTCGAGTTCGCAGGCGTCCTCAGTGCCGTGGATCCCACGGCGATCACCACGTACCAGATCACCGCCGATCCGCGCACCATTCAGGGCAACGCCGTGCTGGTGCCGTCGCTCGGGGGCGCCAACATGCAGGCGATCCTCGCCGTCTTCCGCGGTGAGGCAACCCTCGGCGACGCACCCGAGCAGGTCCTCGACACCACCACGGTGCCGGCAGTCGAGGCATCGACGCCGACCGACCCGGGAACGGCGGGCTCCACACCTGGCACCGTCGAACCGGCCCCGGCCACCACACTTCCGAGTGTGCAGGCCGACGAGAACCTGTTCGGAATCGTCCCCGACAAGAACGTCTCCTGCTGATCTGACCACCGGCGGGCGATCGAACCGCCCGTCAGAGGTCGAGGACCCTCGCGAGTGCCGCCGCCGCATCGGACGGCCCGGCCACGGTCGCGAATCGTGCGCCGACCTGCTCGGCGAGCTCGCGTGCTTCCACATCGTCGGACTCCGGCGCCACGATCACGAGTTCATCGAGACGACGCGCTGCTGCGGGCACGTCGCCGGGCGCTGTCGCCCGACAATCGGACAGCAACACGGTGATCCTCCGCCCGGCCCTGGAACGCGAGAGCTGATCGGCAGCAGCCGTGAGCGCCGCGGCGACATCGGTCGTTCCGAAGCCGCGCAGCGCGAGCACCGAATCGATCACCCCTTCATTCGACTTCGCGACATCCTGACTCTTCGCCGCCACGACGTCCTTGCCGAACGAGAGCACCGAGTAGTCATCGGGGCTCCGCCACGCGACCGCCGACGCGGCGACCGCCGCAGTGGCGAGCGGCCGTCCGGTCATCGAGCCGCTGCGATCGACCAGCAGACAGATCGCCGTCCCCGGCGTCGACCACGACCGCACGCGGAGGTCGTCGGGGTCGACCGCCGCACCCTCGGCGGCGGCGGTGACGAGCGCGTCGAGGCTGGCGTCGACGTCGAGATCGCCGCCATCGGGCCGGTAGCGCTGCGTGCGCAACTGGCCGACTCCGCGCGGCGACGCCGGTCCGCGTTTCGCGAGGTCGAGGAACAGGCGACCGGCGAGACGGCGGGCGAGCTCGCGAAGCTTCGGATCGGTGGCCCCAGTCAGGTCGGCGAGCAGCGCCAGCGTGTCATCCGGATCGTCGTCGAGCGCCTTCGAGAGCGCCTCCTCGTCCAGTTCGCCCACCTCCGGCGAGATCTCGTCGAAGTGCGGTTGCTGCTCGAGCGATCTGCGAGACGTGGTCTTGCGGCGCGCCTTCGACACCTCGTCGTCGGCGGCGTCGCCCTCCTTCGCCGATGGCGGACTGTTCAGTGAGCCGGCGTCGCCCCGGTCGGGGCGCTCGCTTTTCCCTCGGTCGACCCGTCGTCGCGCTTGCCGAACACCGTGGTCCACAGTTCCCGCACGATGTCCTCCGTCGAGCGCGTCGTGCCCTCGCGGAGACGAACACGACCCGACAGTGCCACGAGCGCGGCATCGAGCGACACGTCACCCGCCATCACCGAGGATCCGCGCACCGCCGCCAACGACGACGCGACCGCGCACATGTCGATCGCGCCGCGGACCGACGAACCCACTCTGAGGTCGCCGTGCGAGCGGGTGAGCCGCACCAGATCCACGACCTTGGCGACCCAATCGGGATCCAGGCCGCCGCTCCCGGACTCACGCAACGTGATCTGTCGCTCGTCGGTCGCGGTCTGGTAGTCGACGGCGAGGCGGCAGACGCGGTCATACACGGCCCCAGAGATGCGGGCCGTGCCGATCGCATCGAACGGGTTCATCGCTGCGACCAGCCGGAAGCCAGGAGCGGCGGCAAGCCGGCCGAGGCGCGGAACGTGCAACTCGCCCTCGCTCATCACCGTGATCAACACGTTCAACGTCTCCTCCGGGACCCGGTTGATCTCCTCGACGTAGAGCAGCGACCCATCGCGCAGCGCCGAGGCGAGCGGCCCGTCGACGAACACATCGGCGTCGTAGCCCTCGGCCATGACTCGTGCCGGATCGAAATGGCCGACGAGGCGCGCCGGCGTCAACTCAGCGTTGCCCTCGACGAACTCGAAGCCGACGCCCAGTTCATGGGCGACCGTTCGCAGCAGGGTCGACTTGCCGGTGCCAGGAGGACCCTCGATGACCACGTGGCGATCGGCGATGAGTGCCGCAACCACCAACTCGATCTCGCGTCGACGCCCGACGACGGTCGAGCCGATCGAGGCAACCAGTTCCGATGGACGCGGCGTCGCATCATTGACAGCGGGTTCAGACATGTGACCTCATCGATCGCCGAACCTAGCCAGCGGCGGTCGAGGCAGGCGGATCCGCCGGAACATGCGGATCGACCCAACGCTCAGCCGTGGACGACGACCCCGCGGATGTTGGTGCCATCGCGCATCGCTTGGTAGCCGTCGTTGATCTCGTCGAGCGAGTAGCGGTTCGTGATCAGTTCATCGAGTTTGAGCTGGCCGTCGCGGTAGAGATTCAACAGTTTGGGGATGTCGAGCGCGTGGGTTGAGCGAACCGAAGATCGTGCCCTTGATCTCCTTGTTCCACATCGCCAGTTCGAACAGGTTCACCGACGACTCCGTCTGCGTCATCGGCGCGATACCCGTGACGACGATCGTTCCGCCCTTGCCGGCGAGCTGGGTGCCGAGCGCCATCAGGTCGCCGTAGAGCACGCCCGGAGTCATGATCACCTTGTCGGCCATCATCCCGTGCGTGAGCTCCATCACGGCGGGCATGGCCTCCTCCATGGAGGCGAATGCTTCGGTTGCCCCGAATTCCATCGCCTTCTCGCGCTTGAACTCGATCGGGTCGACGGCGATCACACGGCGCGCACCCGCCATCGCGGCGCCCTGTACGGCGTTGATGCCGATCCCACCGATGCCGACGACGACCACGACGTCGCCCGGAGCAACGGCGGCACGGTTCGTCGCCGAGCCCCACCCGGTGGCAACGCCACATGACACGAGTGCGACCGCTTCGAGCGGCAGATCGGTGTCGACCTTGATCACCTGGTCGACCGACACCGCGGTGTACTGCGAGAACGTGCCGAGCTTCGCGAAGAGCATCGGGTCGCCACTGCCGTCGGCCATGTGATGACGCGACGTTCCGTCGGTCGACATCCCCTTGAGGAACGCCCCGGCTCCCGAGTCACAGAGATTCTGTCGACCCGTCGAGCAGTAACGACACTTCCCACACGACGGCACGAATGACGCCGACACGTGATCGCCCACGGCGACGCTCGTGACACCCGGCCCGACCTCCGCGATCACGCCGGCGCCTTCGTGTCCACCGATGACGGGCCACAGGTCGTCGATGCCCATCAGCGGCCAGGCCTCTTGCGGCGGGACCATGTCGCCGGTGACCATGTGCTCGTCACTGTGGCAGAGGCCGGCGGCCTTCCACTCGACGATCACCTCCCCGACCTTGGGGTCGTCGACCTCGATCTCCTCGATCTGCCATTCCTGTCCGGTCCCGTGAAGCACCGCTGCTGGACTCTTCATGATGTTCCCCTTCCATCACGTGCAACGGTTCGAGACGTGCCTGGCAGGTCTCGAACCGCTGCACCCCCTGTTCATGTCATTCGTCGGTCTGCACTCGACGACAACACGGGTCTGACCCGTGTGGTCGTCCCGGGTGCGGCGGTCAGTCGTAGATGAGCACGCCGCGGATGTTCTTGCCGTTGCGCATGTCCTCGAAGCCCTGATTGATCTCGTCGAGCGTGTACGTATTGGTCACCAGGGTGTCGAGGTCGAGCTGACCCTGGGTGTAGAGCTCGAGGAGTTGCGGGATGTCCTTGCGGATGTTCGCCGAACCGAAGAGCGAGCCGACGATCTGCTTCTCGAAGAGCGTCAGGAATGCTCCCGGCACCGCAATCGAAGCCTCCGAGGTCGGATGAATGTTCGTCACGACGATCTTCGCACGCTTGCCCCCGAGGTGGAACGCCTCCCCGAGCGCGTCACCGTCGCCGACGCCCATCGTCATGATGACCTTGTCGAAACCGCGACCCCAGGTGGAGTCGCCGAGTGCTTCCATTGCCTCCGCAACCGAAGCGTAGGTGTGAGTGGCGCCGAGCTCCATCGCGGTCTCACGCTTGAACTCGACGGGGTCGATGGCAGCAATCACGCGTGCGCCCGAGAGCTTGGCGCCCTGGATCGCATTGGAACCGATACCTCCCGCGCCGACGACGGCAACGAAGTCGCCGGGCGTCACTTCGGCCGCGTACACGGCGGAGCCCCAGCCCGTGACGACGCCGCAACCGAGCAGGCAGGCCCGGTCGAGCGGCAGTTCCTTGTCGATCTTCACGCAGCTCGACTCGTGGACGACGGTGTGGTTGGCGAATGTACCCAGCAGGCACATGAGCCCGAGGTCTTCGCCGTCCTTGGTGTGGTGACGTGCGGTGCCATCGGTGATCTGCCGACCGGTCGGGAAGGCCGCGCCGCCGATGTCACACAGGTTCGAATGCCCAGACGCACAGCTGGGGCAACGGCCGCAAGCCGGGATGAATCCGAAGACGACGTGGTCGCCCGGCTCGAGCCCGACGACGCCCTCGCCGACCTCCATCACGACGCCGGCACCCTCGTGCCCGCCGATCAACGGCATCGGCGATGTCGCGCCCGCCAGGTCGCCGGTGACGAGGTGTTCGTCGGAGTGACACATGCCCGACGCCTTCATCTGGACGAGCACTTCGCCGGCCTTCGGCGGGTCGAGTTCGATGTCCTCGACACTCCATTCCTGGCCGACTTCTCTGAGTACTGCTGCCTTGGTCTGCATGAGGCGAACAGTACGTCAGGTGCCATCACGCCGTGGCATCAGACACACTGGCACGGTGATCGAACCAGCCACCTCGCCGGACGACCTCGTCGGCGCCGTCCGCTCGATGTCCGACGACCACCTGCACAACCTCGCCGAGGTGGTCCGGCAGGTGCAGATCGAGCGGGCGATCGACCACGGCGACCACGACGCAATCATCGCCGCCGGCTTCGAATCAGGCTTCGGACGTGACGGTCTGGGGGTGCTGCCGTGGGTGGAGGGCAGCGTGATCGTGTGCCCGGGGGGCATGGTGTCGAAGTCGAAGACCAGCCACCGCTGCCGGTTCGTCAGCGTCGACGACGTGTGGGTGTGGGAATCGGGTCTGCTGCTGCGTGAGGACAAGCGATCGTCGCCGGGCACACAGGAGGGTTTCCGCGCAATCGCGCTGGTCCCACTCGTCGACGGCACCGAGCTCGACGTGGTCACCGGCAGAGCTCGCAGCGGGCAGCACTCGGTCGACCACGTCGTGAGCTACGAGGTGCGCGGCGGCGAACTCGTGGAGGTCAGCCAACGCAGCGTCACTCCCGCCAACATGCGCTGACGGCCACCTTCCGACCACCTTCCGGCCAGAAACCCGAACTGGCGCGCCGCTGTTGCGCTCAGCGCAACGCTCACGCGATTTTCGGTTCGGGGACGGGGTACGAGCCGGGGCAGGGCGGGTCAGCGGGGCAGGACGCGGATTTCGATGTACTGATCGTCGGGGAGCCAACGGGCGGCGGCGTCGCGGATGTCCCCGGCCGAGATCTCCTCGACCCAGCGCGCCTGCCCGAGGAAGTCGTCGAAGGACGCGTTGCCGGCTGGGTCGGTGAACACCGCGAGCACTTCGTCGTTGACCTGTTCGTTGCTGAACAGGTCGAGTTGCCGGCGGATGTTCTCGCGCGCCGCCTCGAACTCGCGATCGTTCGGCCCAGCGGTTCGCAGGTCGACGAGCTGTGCGGTGACCGCAGCGACGACTTCGTCGAGCAGTTCTGGTGCCGTGGTGTTCGAGATGTAGGTCTCGGCATTCGGCGCTCCACCCTCGGCGATCTGCACGAACGAGAACGGCGAGTAGGAATCTCCCAACTCCTCGCGAACCACGTCCGTGAGCCGGGCAGTGACCACTTCCTGCAGGATCGCTGCGACGATGTCGTCGCGAACGCGCAGATGTGGCGGGCGCCGTGAACAACATCGCCACCGAGGCTTGGGCGCCTTGCCCGGCCGCGACCTGCTCGGACACGACGCCGGCGGGCGGCTCCGGTTCGACATAGTCGACCGATTCGACACGGCCGGTGGAGGGCAACGTGCCGAGATACCGGCGTGACAGCTCGATCAACTCGACGAGATCGAAGTCGCCGCTGAACGAGAACGAGAAGTCGGACGCATCACCGAAACGGTCACGGAAGACGCGGTCGATGTCGTCGGCGGTCACCGCGTTCAGCGACTCCACGCTGGGAAGCAGGAATCGTGGGTCGTCGTAGCGTGCGTCGAGCAACGCAGTGAACTCGGCATAGCCGGGGTCGATCGATGGATCGGACGCAATCGCCAACTCGTCGTCGAGATACTGCTCGAGCGCGACCGGCTCGACCCGTGGCTGGGTCATCGACAGATGGATCAGTTGGAACAACGTTTCGATGTCGCTCGTGGCCGCACTCCCGAAGAGTCGCTCGGTGAAGACATCGATCGACGCCTGGAGCCCGACGTCCTTGTCCGAGAGGAAGTCGTCCAGTTCCACCGGACCATAGGTGGCAAGGCCACTCTGACCGATCACCACACCCGCGGCATCGGCTGCGGGCACATCGGCGTCGTCGAGCACCGCCATGCCACCGGGACTGCGGGCCTCGAACGCAACCTGCCCCTCGACGATCTGGTTCGTGTTGAGCGAGACGCGCACACCGTTGTCGAACTCGAGGACGACGGGATCGACGAAGTTGTCGAAGCCGTCCTCACTGAGTCGATCGCCAGATGTCTCCTCGACGGGCTCAGGCGCCACCATCAGCTCGCCGTCGATACCGGCGTCATCAGCGCGAGGCGAGAGGTCACGGTCGCGCATCGAGGCCGCCTGCGCCTCGAACGCTGCGGCGGCGGGCACGTCGCCGGCTTCACTGTCCGGGACCACGACCAGGACATGGGGCGGTGCCTCAGCGAGCCGCTGCACGAACCGATAGGCGATCGTCTCCGGTGTTGCCCGGTCGAGGACGGCGTTCGTGAAGTCGAACTGCGCGTCGGCGGTGGGGATCGGTTCGTCGGTGAGCGCATGGCGGACGTACTCGTCGGCGAAGTCGGCATCCTGTCGTGACTCGCGCCCGTCGTAGTTCGACTGTGCCGCGGTCCGGTACGACGCGACGACGCGGTCGACTTCGGCCTGCGAGAACCCGAACCGGCGGACTCGCTCGTACTCGTCGAAGACCGCCTGCGTCGACGCCTCGAGCGAGTCACCGTCGGCCGAGACGATGATCTCGGGTGCGTCGAGGCTCCGGACGAAGCCACTGGAATCCACGCGGGCGTCGTCGAATGGTGACTCGCCCCGCAAGGCATCGTTCCCCAGTCGGGTGGCGATCACCTCGAACGCCATCGAGTCGAGGATCGAGTTCTGGTAGTCGGCTTCGACCGTCTCGGCGTCGGCAACGGTGAGCGGCAACGTCACCTGGGCGAACCCCTCGGCAACGTCGGGGTCGCTGAGGATGCTGACCTCGATGCCACCCGATGGTTCGACGGTCAGCTCCGGCCGCACTGGCGACGCGCCTCGAGCCACGATCGCTCCGAATCGATCGACGATGCCGTCCTCGATCGTGTCGGTGTCGATGTCTCCGACCACCACGAGCGCCGTGTTGTCCGGCCGGTACCAGTCGTCGTAGAACGCCCGAAGTGGTTCGGCATTCGTCGAGGTGATTGCCGCCTCGGTGCCGATCGGGTCCTTGTCCTCGTACGGCGAACCGTCGAGGAAGAGCGCTTCGAGCGCGTCGAAGATCCGACCGTTCGAACTCGCTTCCGACCCCCGCCACTCGTCGAGCACCACGCCCCGCTCGCCTTCGACCTGCGTCTGGTCGATGGTCGCTGCTGACAGCCACTGTTCGAGCACATCGAGGCCGGTCGCGACCACGGTGGAATCGTCGGTCGGCATCGTGAGTTGGTAGACGGTTTCGTCGTAGCTCGTGTAGGCGTTGATGTCGGCGCCGAACCCGGCGCCGAAGCTGCGCAGCACGGCGATCAGTTCGTTCTCGGGGAACTCCTCGGTGCCGTTGAACAGCATGTGTTCGAGGAAGTGGGCGGCACCGTCCTGGGTGTCGTCCTCGAGCGCCGACCCGGCATCGACGGCCAGGCGCATCTCGACCCGGCCGCCCGGATTGTCGTTGTCGCGGATGAAGTAGCGCAGCCCGTTGTCGAGTTCGCCGATCACGATCGCCGGATCGGGTTCGCCCAGCGGGGGAAGGCCGGTGGGGTCAGGCGCCGTGATCGGCGTCGAGCCGTCGACTGGCTGCGGGGCAGCGGTGCTCGCCGGCGCATCGGTGGCCGCGGGCGACCGGACCTCGACGTCCGACGTGGAAGTGCACGCTGCGAGCAACGCGACGACGACCGCGATCACCGCCGAGGATCGAGGCAGCCGCCGAGCAGAGGTCACGGCGTGAGGTTACGACCGGCGACCGCTTCGGCGATGCCAGCTCGCACGCGTTCGGTCCAATCGATGTCCTCGGTCGATGCGCCGCTCGCCTGCACCGCAACACGCTCGGCCGCCAGGTTCTCCGCGAGCGCACCGATCTCGTCGGTGAGGAACTCGTCGATCACATTTCGCAGTTCGCGAGCGAGCGCTGGGCTGGCACCGTCGGTGCTGACCGCCACGGTCACCCGGCCCCGCCGTGCGATCGCCGGGAGGATGAACTCGCAGTCGACCGGCTGGTCGGCCGCATTGGTCCAGATCCCGCGCGATCGCGCGGTTGCGGAGATGAACGCGTCCACCACCTCGTCTCCGGTTGCGGTCACGACGAGGCGCATCCCGTCGAGGTCGGACGGTTCGAAGGCCCGTTCACGGATGTCGTCGAACTTCGCCGCGTCGACATGCCCGCTCACCTCGGTGGCGACGAGACGCACACGGGCGCCGGCGGCGGCGAGACCATCGGCCTTGCGAGCGCCGATCCGGCCGCCGCCGACCACGAGGACGGGCACACCGTGGAGGTCGAGGAACACGGGATAGCCGAACGTCGATGCGGTTTCGAGGGCCATGACGAGAAGTGTAGAAACAAATTCACTACAAAGTTGATCTGTTTGGTCGGGTTTGATTGAATGCAGGCCGTGACCGCCTTGTCCGCCCACCTCACCGTCCGTCCAGCGGAGACCGATGACCCCGTGGTCGACGCTCATCGAGTGCTCCGCTGGGCACACCGTCGATTCGGCGGCGGGCTCTGTGTGACGGCCAGCTTCGGCGACGCCGTGCTCGCCCACGTGGCCAGCGAAGCCATCCCGGGTGTGGAGATCACTCTGCTCGACACTGGGTACCTCTTCGCCGAGACGGAATGGTTCGCCGATGACCTGCGATCACGTTTCGATCTCAACCTTCGCGTGGTGCGCCCCGAGCCCGGGCTCGCAGTCAACGTGTGGCAGACCGACACCGACGCCTGCTGCAACGCCCGCAAGGTCGAGCCGCTCACCCGGGCGCTCGCGGGGCGGACAGCCTGGGTCAGCGGCCTCCGCCGCAGCGACTCAGCCGCTCGCCGAACCGCCCCATTCGTCCACGACGATCTCCTGCGTGGCGTGGTGAAGATCAACCCGCTTGCCGGCTGGACCGACGCCCACGTCGTCACCTATGTGGCCGCGTACGGCATCCCCGACCATCCGCTCGCCGACCGGGGGTTCCCGTCGGTTGGTTGCTGGCCGTGCACCCGTCCGGTCGCCGACGGCGACGATCAGCGCTCCGGGCGATGGGCCTCCAGCGACAAGACCGAATGCGGGCTGCACCCGTGAGCGTCGACGCCGAATCGATCAAGCTCGCCAGCAACTACCTCGGCGGCACCATCGGCGAGGAGTTGGTCAACGACCGCGACGACTTCGACCACGACGCGGAGCTGTTGCTGAAGTTCCACGGGATCTACCAGCAGGACGACCGCGACGTCCGCCGTGCCCGCACACAGCTCAAGCTGCCCCTCGACTACTCGTGCATGGTGCGTGCCTCGGTGCCGGGCGGGGTGATCACCAACGACCAGTGGTTGGCACTCGATCGAGTGGCCGCACTGGCCGACCACAAGTTGCGCCTCACGACCCGCCAAGGGGTGCAGTACCACGTGGTGCACAAGGGCGAACTGCACGATCTGGTCGGCGGGATCAACGCGTCCCTCCTGACCACGTTGGGCGCCTGCGGCGACGTCGTGCGCAACGTGATGGCCTGCCCCCTCCCGCACCCCGAGCGGGCGGCCGTCCTCGAGCCGCTGTTGGCCGAGATCGTCGCCAGGTTCCGACCACAGACCGAGAGCTATTGGGAGTTGTGGGTCGACGGCGAACGGGCCGTGTCGGCCGAGCGGCCCGACACCGCCACCCCAATCGATGACGTCGAGCCGATCTACGGCGCGGCCTACCTCCCCCGCAAGTTCAAGATCGCCGTGGCCTGGCCGGGTGACAACTGCGTCGACATCTACACCAATGACGTCGGCGTCGTGCCGACGCTGTCGAACGGCACCACTGGAGAGCTGACCGGCTACGTCGTGTTCGCCGGCGGCGGGATGGGGATGAGTCACAGCCGGCCGGACGACACCTATCCACTGCTGGCACAGCCGGTCGCATGGGTGCCGCCCGACGATGTGGTCGACGTCGTCGAGGCGATCGTGACCACGCAGCGCGACCACGGCGACCGCGACGATCGGTCACGGGCACGTCTGAAGTACTTGCTCGAGGCACGGGGCGTGGCCTGGTTGCGCGAGCAGATCGAGCAACGCACCGGACTCACCTTGGCCGAGCCGACCGCGGTGCCGCCCTGGGAAGTCCACGCCCACCACGGCTGGCACGACATCGGTGAGACGAGCGCACTCGGCCTGCCTGTGCCATCCGGCAAGGTCAGCGGCGGACTGCGCCTGGCGCTGCGCCGATTGGTCGCCGACTCGACGGTGCGCGAACTGCGCGTGACGGCTCGTCAGGACCTGCTGCTGCTCGGCGTCACGGATCGAGGTGCGGTCGAGAACGTGCTGCGCGCCAATGGTGTGCGACTTGCCGACGACCAGAGCCCGACCCGGAATCTGGCGATTGCGTGCCCGGCGCTCCCGACCTGCAGCAAGGCGCTTGGCGAGGCCGAGCGCGTGCTCCCGGACGTGGTCGACCGCCTCGAGAAGGTGCTCGCCGACACCGGCAACACGGGGCTCCCGCTCCGGTTGAACATGACCGGCTGCCCCAACGGGTGCTCTCGGCCATACGCAGCAGAACTCGGCATCGTCGGACGCACCAAGAAGAACTACGACATCTTCGTCGGAGGCTCGCCGGCCGGCGACCGGCTCGCTCGTCTCCTGCGAGCAGACGTCCCGCTGACCGAGGTGCCGGACCTGCTGCAGCCGTTGCTGGCCGAGTTCGCCCGTTCCAGTGATGGCGAGAGCTTCGGCGACTGGGCGGTCGCGAGCGATTGGGAACACCTCCAGTCGCTGCTCCCCGCTGCCACCTCGCGCCGCCGCACCAACCGGAGCACGTCGTGACCACCCACGTTTGCGTTGCGGTTCCGGTGGGCCGGGTCACCCGAACCGTCACTCAAACAGCACGGGGTGAGCGATGAGCGTGGCGTTGGTCGGCGCCGGACCGGGGGACCCCGATCTCCTCACGCTGAAGGCGGCCCGATTGCTGGCCTCCGCCGAGGTCGTCGTGCACGATGCGCTCGTCGGCGACGGCGTGCTGGCGCTCATCTCCGACGCGGCGGAGCGGATCGACGTCGGCAAGCGACCCGGTCGCCCGACACCACAGGAGATGATCTCGGCGCTGTTGGTCGAACTCGGCCGGCAAGGAAAGCGCGTCGTGCGTCTGAAGGGCGGCGACCCGTTCGTGTTCGGGCGAGGAGGCGAAGAGGCCGAGGCACTCGCCGCTGCCGGTGTGCCGTTCGAGATCGTGCCCGGCATCACCTCGTCCGTCGCTGCGCCCGCTGCGGCCGGTATCCCGGTGACCCACCGTGGGGTGTCGGCGGCGTTCACCGTGGTGACCGGTCACCGGCGAGCCGGCGAGCCCGACGTCGACTGGCGCTCGCTCGCGAAGGTCGGCGGCACGATCGTCGTGCTCATGGGGGTCTCCCAGCGGGCCGCCATCGCCGCCGAACTGATGGCAGGCGGGCTCGATCCGATGACGCCGGTCGCGACGGTCGAGTCGGCAACCACCGACCACCAGGTGGTCGGACGATGGACGTTGTCCGGACTCGCGGCCGCCGACGTGCACTCCCCCGCAGTGATCGTCATCGGCGCCGTCGCCGCCTTCGAGTTCGTCGCGCGCGACGTCCTCGCGATGAGCGAACCCGCCAGATAGCGGGCGTTCGCTCATCACTCGCCGGTCACGACGGCACACTGGTGCGGTGGATCTCCCGCCGCCTCGGATGAACCGACCGCCAGATCGCGAGTCGACCGCGATTTCGTCCGCGCTTGCTGCGCCGCTTGCCGACGCCCCACTCCGCATCCACGGCCTGACCAAGACCTACGGGTCGACCCGCGCCATCGACGGGCTCACACTCGAAGTACCGCTCGGCGCCTGCTACGGGCTGGTCGGACCGAACGGCAGCGGCAAGTCGACCACCATGCGCGCCGTGGTCGGACTCGTCCGCCCGGACGCCGGCTCGATCGAGGTCTGCGGCATCACCGACGACGTGCTGGCCGTCCGGCGATCGATGGGCGTCATGCTCGACCCGTTGCAGCTGTTCGATCGCCTGACCGCGTGGGAGTACACCGCCACGATCGGCCAGCTCCGCGGACTCGACACCGCCACGATCGAAGAACGCTGCACCGAACTGTTCGCGGTGCTCGACCTCCTCGACGACGCCGACCGACCGATCGCCGGCTACAGCCACGGGATGCGCAAGAAGACCGCGCTCGCCGCCGCGTTGCTCGCCCGGCCCCGTCTCGTGATGCTCGACGAACCGTTCGAAGGGGTCGACCCGGTGTCGACGCGGGCGATGCGGCGCATGCTCGACCGGTTCCGTTCAGGCGGTGGCACCGTGGTGCTGTCGACCCACGTGATGGACATCGTCGAGCGGGTGTGCGACCACGTCGGCGTGATCCACCGGGGTCGCATGGTGGCATCGGGGCCGATCGACGAACTCCGCAACGGACGTCGTCTCGAAGACGCCTTCATCGAGGTGGTTGGCGCCTCCGACGTCGACGATGATGCCCTGGAGTGGCTCGGCTGATGCGGGCACCGTCACGAGGTGGCGTCTCGCAGGCGCGGGCGGGAGGAGGTCTGTCGAATGCAGCCGTGGTGCGGCTCTTCGCCCGGTTGCGGTGGACGGTGTTGCGCGGGGCCCTTCGCGGTGATGGTGCGCAGAAGTGGGCCGTCGCGGTCGGGCTGATCGGCTCGGTCATCGTCGGAGCGATCGCGGCCGCCGTACTGTTCAGCGCCGGCCGCACGACCGACGACCCCACCACGTTCTTCGTGCTGGCGGCCGTCGGCATCACGCTCGCCGTGATGATGGTCGGTGTCATCGCCGGTCTCACCCAACCCGTCGACCCCCGAGTGCTCGCCACCGAACCACTCACCGAGCGCCAGCTCGGACTCGGCGTACTCGCGGCGTCGGCGGCTGGCCCACCCGGGATCTCGGCGGCGCTGGTCGGCGTCGGGGCGTTCGCCGGCGCGGTGCGGGGCCCGGCATCGATCATCCCAGTGGCACTTGCGGTGGTGGCGTTCCTGATCACGCTGCTGCTGGTGTCGCGCACCACCGTCAACGCACTCGGGCTGCTGTCGGTGCGATTCCCGCGCGCCGGACAGCTCGTCGTCGGCATCGGCAGCCTCGTGTTCTACGCCGGATTCCAGATCGTTCCCCGCATGGTCGGCGACGTCGGGAGCGACGATCAGGCCGATCTCGCCGTTGCCTTGCGAGTGACGCCGATGGGTCAGCTCGGCGAAGCGCTCGGCATCGCCGGCGACCAGCCGCTCGCCGCGCTCGGCCATGTGGCGCTCGGTTCGCTCTGGCTCGTTCCACTCGCCTTGGTGTTCACGTGGTCGACCCGGCGACTGCTCGTCTCCACGAGACGCGACGGCACCCGACGCGCTCGGAACGAACGTGCCCATCCGCTCAGCGCACTGGGACGACGGTTGTGTGGGTCAGGTCCGGTCGGTGCGGTTGCCTGGCGGAGCATCCTGGTCAGGCTCCGCACACCGCGTACGGCATTGGAGACATTCACCGGGGCCGGTGTCGGTCTCGCCATCGTGCTGGTGCCCGCACTGACGGTCGACGACGTGGGTGCCGGCGCCGTGCTCGTCGGCGGCGCCGTGCAGCTCGCGGTGCTGTTCATCGCCGGCAACAGCTTCGGGTCCGACGGGCCGGCGACCGCCGGCGAGATCCTCACCGGCGTCGACGCCGGGGTCCTCGTTCGAGCCAAGGCGCGCTCGGTGATCGTGGTCGCCGCCCCGATCGCGATCGTGGGACCGCTGATCGCGGCCGGCGTGGCCGGCGAGTGGAACTACCTGCCGGCGGGTGTGCTCGTCGGCATCGGCGGGCTGTTCGCCGGAGCCGGCGGCGCCATGGTGCAGTCGATCCTCGTGCCGATCGCCATTCCGGACAGCGACAATCCGCTCGCCACCGGTGACACCAACAAGGGCTGGTTCGCTGCCTTCGCTCTTGCGATCGTGATCGCCGCGCTCGCCATCGTCACCCTGCCCGTGGCATTGGCGCTCTTCTGGGCGGTCAGCCAACAATCGCTTCCGCTCGTCACGCTGTTCGCTCTCGCAACCCTCGGCGCCGGCGCCGCCGTGATGCGAGCCGGTGTCACGATCGCCACCAACCGCTGGCGCAGCGATGAACCAGGACTGTTCGCATCGATCACCCCCATTCGTTGACGAGGATCCGCCGCGAGATGGTGCACCCCAACCACTGCGGTTAGTCTCGGCGGCATGGACGACACCACCGTCGCTGACCACGACACCACCACCTCCTCCGAGCAGGCCGTCGATACCGAGCTGCTCGAGGACGAGCTGCTCGTCGAGGAGATCTCGATCGACGGGATGTGCGGCGTCTACTGACGCCCGTCCGCCGGCGAACGACCGATCCTTCGACGTGACCGCCACCCCCACCGCGCCACCGCTGCTCGACCGACGGCTCGAGCTCCATCCGCAGGTGGCGCTGCGCCCAGAGCCTTTCGGTGCGCTCGCCTACCACTACGGCAATCGCAAGCTGATCTTCCTCAAGCACCCCGACGTGGTTCGGGTCGTGCAAGCGCTCGCCGACCACGCCACGCTGGCCGACACGTTGCACGCCTGCGAGATCGATACCGCCCGCTGGCCGTCGTTCGAACGAGCGCTGTCCGCCCTCACCGAATCGGAGATGCTCCATGAGCGCCACGAAGACGCACCTGGTTGAGCAGCTGAAGGAGGGCCTCGATGCCCCGATCTGCCTCACCTGGGAACTCACGTACGCCTGCAACCTCGAATGCGTGCACTGTCTGTCGTCATCCGGCCGACGCGACCCTCGGGAGTTGACCACGGCCGAGGCCAAGGCCGTCCTCGACGAGCTGCACGACCTGCAGGTCTTCTACATCAACATCGGCGGTGGTGAGCCGATGATCCGCCGCGATTTCTTCGAGCTGCTCGAGTACTCGATCAGCCGGGGCATCGGCGTGAAGTTCTCGACCAATGGTGCGTTCATCGACGCCGAGAAGGCGAAGCGCCTCGCCGCGATGAACTACCTCGACATCCAGATCAGCCTGGACGGTACCGATGCGGTCACCAACGACGCCGTCCGCGGCGACGGGTCGTACGACACGGCGATCCGGGCGATGAACCACCTTCGCGATGCCGGCTTCGGCGAGTTCAAGATCTCGGTCGTCGTCACCCGCCACAACGTCGACCAGCTCGACGAGTTCAAAGCGCTCGCTGACTCGTTCGGCGCCCAGCTCCGTATCACTCGACTTCGTCCGTCGGGTCGTGGGGCCGACTCGTGGCACGAGCTCCACCCGACCCAGGCCCAGCAGCGTCAGATCTACGAGTGGCTGCTCGCCCATGGCGACGACGTGTTGACGGGCGACTCGTTCTTCCACCTCAACGCGTTGGGTGAAGAACCGCTCCCTGGCCTCAACATGTGCGGCGCCGGGCGAGTCGTGTGCCTGATCGATCCGATCGGTGACGTGTACGCCTGCCCGTTCGTGATCCACGACGAGTTCAAGGCCGGCTCGGTCCGCGACGAGGGCGGATTCGCTGAGGTGTGGAAGCACAGCGACCTGTTCGCTGAGCTGCGCGAACCACAATCGGCTGGTGCGTGCGCGTCGTGCGGCAGCTACGACGCCTGTCAGGGTGGGTGCATGGCGGCAAAGTTCTTCGTCGGCATCCCGCTCGACGGCCCCGACCCTGAATGTGTCGGCGGCTACGGCGAGGCCGCGATGCTCGAAGCGTCGACGGACGCGACGCCACGTCCGATGATGGATCACTCCAAGCCAGTCCGGGTCGCGACACCCGAACGCGTCCCAGTGACCATCGGCCGCCGCTGAACCCGAGACCGCCGCGAGCGATGGCCGGATCCGACACGACCGGCAAGCTCGAACAGCTCGTTCCCGGTGTCGGGATCATCAGCCGCTACGAGCGGGCGTTCCTCCGCCCGGACGTACTCGGCGGTCTGACCGTCTGGGCGATGCTGGTGCCCCAGTCGCTCGGGTATGCCGTGCTGGCCGGTGTCCCGCCCGTCGTCGGTCTCTATGCGGCGTTCGGGTCGATGCTGCTCTACTGGCTGTGGGGGTCGTCACGCCACCTCAACGTCGGCGCCGAGTCGACCATCGCCATCATGATCGCGACCATTCTCGTCGACCGGGCCACGCCAGGTTCGGACGAGTACGTCGCCGTCGCCGCCACCCTCGCCCTCCTCGTCGGGCTGATCCTGTTCGTTGCTGGACTCCTCCGGCTGGGACGGGTGGCGGACTTCCTGTCGCGTCCGGTCCTCGCCGGGTATGTCTTCGGATCCGGTGTGCTGATCGTCACGAGTCAGCTCCAGGGCTTCCTCGGCACCTCGATCGATCCCGAGCCGTACCTGACGGAACTCGGTGGCGTGGTCCGGAACCTGGACGATGCGGTGTGGGCGAGTGTGCTGTTCGGAATCGCCACCCTCGTCGTGGTCCTTGCGATGAAGCGGTTCGTCCCCGCGATCCCCGGCGCCCTGGTCGCCGTGGTCGGCTCGATGCTCGTGGTCCTCGTGTTCGACGTCGACGTCGGCGTGGTCGGAGAGTTCTCGAGTGGGCTGCCGAACCCGGGCCTGCCCGACATCGCCTGGTCCGACGTCGCGTCCCTCGTCGGACCCGCGTTCGCTGTCGCCCTCCTCGTGTATCCCGACAGTGTCCTCACGGCCCGGTCACTGGCATACGGGACGAATGATCGGATCGACGCCGACCGCGAGTTCCTCGGCGTTGCGGCAGCCAACATCGGCTCCGGATTGATGGGTGCCTTCCCGGCAAACGGCAGTCAGTCGCGTAGCTTCGTACTGGCGGAGACGGGCGCCCGGACACAGGTGGCCAACGTCGTCGCCGCGGCGCTGGTGGTGCTGACACTGCTGTTCCTTGCGCCGGTCTTCGACTACCTCCCGACCGCGACCCTGGCTGCGATCGTGATGGTGGCGGGTTTCGGGCTGCTCGACCTCGCGGAGTTCCGATTGCTCTGGCGCTACCGGCGAAGCGAGTTCTGGATGGCGGTGATCACGATCCTCGGCGTGCTCGGTCTCGGCATGTTGGTGGGGATCTTGATCGCGATCGGGCTGTCGTTGCTCCTCGTCGTGCTCCGGGCGGCAAGCCCGCACACGGCCGTGCTGGGTCGCCTCCCCGACACCGATACGTATCGCGACGTCGCCGACCACCCCGACGCGATCGTGTTCCCAGGCGTGCTGATCTACCGTTTCGACGCGTCGCTCTTCTTCGCGAACGCGCCTCGCCTGCGCGACGAAATCCTCGCACTCGTCGACGACGACGACATCCACACGGTGATCATCGACATGGAGTCGGTCGACGACATCGACTCGACCGGTGCCCAGGTGCTCAGCGAACTCCTCGACGAACTCGACCGTCGCGGCGCCGGCCTGGAGTTGGCACGAGTACGTACCGAGATACGCGACGAACTGGACGTGGCCGAGGTCGAGTCCCGCCTGGCTGGTGGAACGATCCACCTCCGGGTCAACGATGCAGTCGTCGCCGTGCTCGACCGGGGCAGCGAGCAACCGGGAACACCCGACTGAACCAGTAGGTTCAGACCATGACGTCCGGAGGCGGCAACGCCAACTACGGGATGCAGGCCCGTCAGGCCGGCGAACACGGGGGCGGGGACCCGAGCATGCGTCCCCGCGGGAGTGACAAGCGGGCGGTCATCGTGCTGCTCGTCGGCATCACCGCACTCGTCGCTGGCCTGTTGCTCCTCGGGTGACGACCGCGTTCATGGCTGCCGGGCCACGAACAGGATCCGACTGAACGGGAAGAAGCACGGCGCGTCGCGGCCGAGCGCAGAGACCAGTTCGCGCTCGTAGTCCGCGAGGAACGAGTCGTAGAGGTCGGGCTCGAGCGTCGAGCGGAATCGGGTGAGCGTGGTGCCCTTCACCCACTCGACGGCGTGCTGCGGCGACGGCAACACGTGCGGGTACACACGCAGCTGCACGCGGATGTCGACGTAGCCGAGTTGGTGCAACAACCGTGCGTAGTCGTCGGGTTGCCGCACGTACTCGGCGACCGGGTCGAGCGGTGGGCCGGCCTGACCGAAGGCGGAGAGGTACGGCTCGCGTGCAGCGAGTGCCGCGGCAACGGTGTGAGTCGCTGCATGCGAGTTGGCGGGCACCTGTACGGCGAGGGTCCCGCCCGGCGCCAACGCCGCGGTCCAGCGCGAGATCACCGCTGCGTGGTCTGGTACCCACTGCAGGCTTGCAGCTGCGAGGACGAGGTCATGATCGCGAGACGAGGTCCACGTGGCGATGTCGCCGTGTTCGAAGCGGATGTGGTCGCTGGCGTGTTCGGCTGCCGATGCCAGCATCGCCGGGGCGTTGTCGATGCCGACCATCTGACCCACCGCGAGCTGCGTCGCCGCCAATGCGGTCAGCTCACCGGGACCGCAACCGAGGTCGGCGGCCCGCCCGATCGGGCCGGCACCGATCATGGTCAACAGGTCGTGAAAGGGCTGCGCACGCTCGTGTGCGAACCTCCGGTACTGCTCGGGGTCCCAGCTGGAGTTGGCGTCGAGCGTCGTCACAACTTGTATTGTACTTGTATTACCGATCGACCGCCAACACGTCCGGCGCCGATGCGACGGTGACGAAGTGGAGTTCCTGGACGGCCCGGGTCATCGCCACGTAGAGCAGGCGGGCGCCCCGTTCGGTCATCGGTTGGTCCGACCCCTCGCTGAGGATCTCATGGGGGTTGACCACGATCACCCCGTCGAATTCGAGGCCCTTCACCGCCTCGGGTCCGAACAGCGGGAGCTCTCGTCGGGTCGAGCTCGTGCACATGGTCGACCGCACGAAGCCCATGGTCGGTCAGGGCAGCCCCGATGTCTGCGTGCAACGCCGGCGGGGCAACGATCGCACTGACCCGACGCCGCTGCTTCGTCGCTGCGGCACGTGCAGCGACCTCGGCCGGGAGTCGTGCTGTTGTCGTGCGATGCCAGGTCGGCGGCGCTCCGCTTCGGCGCACGCTGCGGCTCGCCGTCGCGTCGACCCCCGTGTGCGGCAGCAGGCGGTTCGCGACCGTCAGGATCGGCTCGGGCACCCGGTAGCCGATCGTCAGGTCGGCGACCGTGCCGTTGGCCCAGTCGGCGCCGAGGTGGGCGAACACGCTCGACCAGCGCTCCTGACCGGCCGGCGTCGTCGACTGGGCGACGTCGCCGACGAGCGTCATCGAGCCGGTCGGGACTGCGCCGGCCGATCACGCGCAGCGCAACGGCGGAGTGGTCCTGCGCCTCGTCGACGACCACGTGGCCGTAGGTGAACGGCGAGCCGTTGAGCAGCGAGTTCGCCTCGTCGACGAGCAACTGGTCGGCCCGGCGTCCACGCCCGGCGCTTGCCCCGCGGGCCGGGCAGCAGCCGATCGACGAGCCGGATCGGCTTCTGCGTCGGCCAGGCCTTGGTGATCGCGGACTTCAGCGGCGCTGCCTTCGCCCAGCTGTCGTCGCCACCGGTTCGCTGCAGCAGTTCCCGCTGCGCCAGCGACCGCAGTCGTTCTCGTCGCTGGTTGATCGGGCTGGACCCGCCCTTGCGCCGTCGTCGAACCAGCTCGGCGAACTCGTCGGCCGCGAACACGTGCGTGCGAGCGCCGATCGGCACGACGGACGTCGTCGATCGGGCGGCCGGATCGTCGCCAGCGGCGGCCGCCTCGAGGTCGGTGAGTCGATCGGCGATCACCCTTCCAGCGTGCGAGGTCGACGTCGTCGACGCCGGTGATCTCGACACGGGGGATGCACAGTTCGTCGACCGTTGCCTGGCGGACGGTTCGCTCGCCGAGCGACGGCAGCACGTTGGCGATGTAGTCGAGGAACGCCCGGTTCGGGCCGACCACGAGCACGCCGTCGCGGGCCAGGCGGCCGCGGTGCTCGAAGAGCAGGTAGGCGGCTCGGTGCAGCGCGACCGCGGTCTTGCCGGTTCCCGGGCCACCCTGGACGATCAGTACCTGGTCGATGTCGCGACCGGATCACGATGTCCTGCTCGGCCTGGATCGTGGCGACGATCTCGCGCATCTCACCCGACGCGCTCGGCACCGATCTCGGCGAGCACCGGATCCGGGATCCCGACGCGCCACCTCGCCCGCGTCGGGGTCGTCGAGGTGTTCGTCGAGGTAGGCGACCAGCTCGCCGTCGTCGAGCGTGAACCGTCGCCGGAATGCGACGCCCAGCGGGTCGACGGCGGTCGCGCGGTAGAACGGCGCCGCGATCGGTGCCCGCCAGTCGACGACCACCGGATCGTGGCGGTCGTCCTCGATGTGGCGGCGGCCGATGTACCACGACCGTCCCGGCGTCGATCCGCCCGAAGAAGTCACCGGCACCGGGCCCGCGAAGATCCTCCAGCGCCTCGGCGACCGTCACCTCGATGTACTCCTTGGTGATCTCGTCGGCAGCACCTGCGGGATCGACGGCCCCGAGACGTTCGATCATCCGATCGCGCGACGAGCGCGCGAACGAGAGGTGAGCCCGCTCTGCGTCGAGGTCGGGGAAGAGATCGGCCGCCATGGGGTCGGCCAACTTAGCGGCGTTTGATTCACCCGATGGCGGCGATTTCCCGCATGATCGTGCAAGGATCGATCCCCGTGTTGCTCCTGGTGCCGATCGCCTACGTCCTCGGCACGTTCCCATCCGCGATTCTGATCGCCCGCGCCAACGGCATCGACATCTCCACGTTCGGTTCCGGCAATCCGGGCGCGTCGAACGTCACCCGGGCGCTCGGCTGGCGCAAGGGCATGTGGGTGTACGTGCTCGACGCCAGCAAGGGAGCACTCGCGGCTGGCCTCGGGTTGGCGATCGACGGACTGCCGATGGCGTACTGGTGTGGCGCCGCCGCGATCGTCGGGCACATGTTCCCCGTCTTCCGCCACTTCAAAGGCGGCAAAGGCGTCGCAACCGGTTCCGGCGTGTTGCTGATCGTGCAGCCGATCCTGGCACCGCTCGCCGTCGGGTTGTGGTGGTTGGTCACCAAGGTGACCGGCAAGGCCGCATTGGGTTCGGTGATCGCCGTCGCGCTCGTGCCGATCGGCCTGATCGTGCAGGAGAAGCCGGCGTGGGAATTCCTGGCTGTCGCAGGTCTGTGCGGCCTCATCCTCGTGAAGCATGCGGGCAACATCGGCCGGTTGGTACGGCGCGAAGAACACTCCCTCGGCCAGAATTGATCGTTTCCGCCAGAATGGACACCCCATGCAGTTGTTGACGCCCCTCCAACTCGGTTCGCGAACCGCTCCGAACCGGGTCGTCTTCGGACCGCACGTGACGAATCTCGGCGCCGACGACCGGTCGATCCCCGCCGCGCCACGTTGCGTACTACGAGCGTCGAGCTCGCGGCGGGAGCGGCACGATCGTCATCGAGGGCGCCTCGGTCCACCCATCCGACTGGCCGTACGAACGATCGCCACTGGCCGAGCGGGCGGCGGCAGGCTGGGCCGCGGTCGTGAGCGCCTGTCGTCCACACGGATCTCTGGTGATGGCCTCACTCGACCACGCGGGCGGCCAGGGCACCTCTGCGTACAACCAGGCGCCGCTCTGGGCGCCATCACGGGTGCCCGAGGTCAACGCCCGCGAGGTCCCGAAGTGGATGGAGCCCGACGACATCGCTGCGGTCGTCGACGGCTTTGCTGCCGCAACCAAGCTCGCCGTCGATGCCGACCTCGACGGCGTGGAGATCAACGCCGGTCAGCACAGCCTCGTGCGCCAGTTCCTCTCCGGTCTGACCAACCAGCGCGAGGACGAATGGGGACAGGATCGCCTGCTGTTCGCCCGGCAGGTCATCGAAGCAGTACGTGGCACCGCCGGCGATCGAACCGTTGGACTTCGACTGTCGTGCGACGAGCTCGCCCCGTGGGCGGGCATCACCCCGGAGATGGCCCCCGAGATCGCCACGACGCTGGTCGGGGCCGGACTCGACTACCTCGTGGTCACCCGCGGCTCGATCTACACCGTCGAGAAGACCCGGCCCGACTTCCACGAACCGACGGGCTTCAACATCGAGGTGTGTCGTTCGGTGCGCGCCACCGTTCACGACACCCATCCCGACGTCGCAGTGATCCTGCAGGGCTCGATCGTCGAGCTGGGCCAGGCCGAGTGGGCGCTCGGCGGCGGCGACGATGCGCTCTGTGATGCCGTCGAGATGACCAGAGCACAGATTGCGGACCCCGACCTGGTGAACAAGGTCGCGGCGGGCGAGGCCGATCGGGTCCGTCCCTGCACCCGCTGCAACCAGACCTGTCAGGTTCGCGACGCCCGCAACCCGATCGTCACCTGCATCGGCGAGCCGACGAGCGGGCGGGAAACCGAGGACCCCGATTGGTACGTGCCATCGCCGCATCCCCGCGACGTCGTCGTCATCGGCGCCGGACCCGCAGGACTCGAAGCCGCCCGGGTCGCCACCATCCGCGGTCATCGCGTGACCGTCATCGAACGCACCGACCGAATCGGCGGGCTGGCAGCCGTCGCCGGGCCGAACGCAGCGTTGGTCGACTGGTGGCGCCGCGAGCACGAACTCCTCGGCACCGACATTCAACTGGAGTCCTCGACGCCGCACGTCGACGACCACACGACCGTGATCCAGGCCACCGGATCGATGCCAGGGGTGCAACCGTACGAGGTCACCGATGGGGCCGTGGTGCTCGACGTCGCCGACGTGCGACGGGGCGTGATCGAACTCCCGGGCGACGGCACCGTGGTGCTGTTCGATCCGATCGGCGGGCCGATCGCCGTCGCACTCGCCGAGGAACTGGGTGATCGCGCCGTGCTGATCACCCAGGACAACATTGCCGGCAACGAACTCTCGCGCACGGGCGACCTGGCACCCTCGAACACTCGTCTCGCTCAGGCTGGTGTGACGATCGAGCGCCGGACACTGCTGCGAGTCGCTCGGGCCGGTGAGGTCGAGGTCGAGGACAGGTATTCCGGCGAGCGGCGGACGCTCGCCTGCGCTGCCCTCGTCGATTGCGGATTCCGGCTGCCGACCGAACCGTTGGACGGAGCCGTACCGATCGGCGATGCGGTGGCGCCTCGGACCATTCACGAGGCAGTGCTCGAAGCTCGCCGAGCCGCGCTGGCGCTCTGATCAGTCCGCCGCCATCCAGTACGGGTCGCGGAGCACTCGCTTCTTGAGCTTGCCGTGGGCCTCTCGCGGGAGCTGGTCGACGAGATCGTACGACGTCGGCAACTTGTACTCAGCGAGTCGTTCCGCCGCGAAGCGGCGCACGTCGTCGAGGTCGATCTCCCCGACCGGTTCGATGACCGCTTTGATCTGCTCGCCCCACCGTCCCAGGGTGTGCCAGCCATTCGTTGCTGTCGCAGATCGCCGGCCCCGTCCCCTCGGAAGAGCCGTACATCTCGTAGATCACCGGGCCGAGCCACTCGATCATCGCCACTCTGGCCCACGAGGGGCAGGGCGCAGCGGTGTGCAGGATCCACTCGAGCGACGAGAGGTCGAAACGGGAGCGCTCCTCCTCGTCGAGCTTGAGGAGTCGGACGAACTGGGTCGGCACCATCGGTGTCGTCGTGATTCGGTGCTGCTCGATCAACGCCAGTGTGTCGAGCGGATCGAACCGCGGCGCCAAGACGACGGGTACCCCCTTGGCCAGCGACGCCATCAGGACGGCATTGCCTCTTCCAGCGCACGCGCAACGCAGCGGGCGCGTCGTTCGAGGTCGTCCCACGTGAGCGTGCGGTCGCCGGCGATCACCGCCGGACTCGCCGGATCGGACGACGACAGCAGCCGTTCGGGTTGCAACTCCCCCATGCGCTCGCAGCGTCGGGGTCCTGCAACACTCGCCTGTCATGGGGAGCACCGACGCACTGTTCGACTTGACCGGCCGGGTCGCGGTGGTCACCGGCGGCTCTCGCGGCCTCGGACGCCAGATGGTGCTCGCCTTCGCCGAGCGCGGTGCCGACGTGGTGATCGCCAGCCGCAAACTGGACGCATGCGAGGCGCTCGCCGACGACATCCGTGAACTCGGACGACGGGCGCTCCCGGTGGCCTACCATGCCGGCCGCTGGGACGACGCCGATCGACTGTACGAGACCGTCTACCGCGAGTTCGGCCGATGTGACGTGCTCGTCAACAACGCCGGGATGTCGCCGTTGTACCCGAGCGTCGATGCGATCAGCGAGGCGCTCTACGACAAGGTGATGGACGTCAACCTGAAAGGTCCGTTCCGGCTGTCGGCGCTGGTCGGTACCCGGATGGCCGGACCCGACCACGGCGGCAGCGACGGCGGTTCGATCATCTTCGTCTCCTCGATCGCATCGCACCGTCCCAGCCCCAACGAACTCGTCTACGGCGCGGCGAAGGCCGGCGTGAACAATCTCACCTCGGGCCTCGCCCGCACACTGGGACCCAGGGTGCGCGTCAACTGCATCGCGCCGGGCCCGTTCCTGACCGACATCTCCAAGGCGTGGGATCTCGACGCGTTCGAGCGATCGGCGCGAGCCGGCTTCGCGCTCGAGCGTGGCGGCGAGCCCCACGAGATCGTCGGCACCGCCCTGTACCTCGCCAGCGATGCATCGTCGTACACGACCGGCGCAGTGATCGATGTCGACGGCGGGCCGCGTTGACCGCCGATCGTTTCGGGCAACTGCGTTCGACATCCGTGTGACCCCCGGCACACCGGTCTGGCTACTCTGCCCGGATGGAAATGAACTTCGCGACCGTCTGGGAGTCGATCACCGACGCCATTCCCGATGCTCCGGCGATCACCCACGCCGACACGACGCGCACCTGGGCGGAGTACACCGAACGCGCGGCTCGGATCGCCACCGCACTCACTTCCGCTGGTCTCGGCCACGACGCCAAGACCTCGCTGTACATGTACAACTGCAACGAGTACATGGAAGCTCAGTACGGCTGCATGAAGACGCGTGGCGTGCCGATCAACGTCAACTACCGGTACCTCGACGACGAACTCTGGTATCTGCTCGACAACTCCGACTCCGAAGCGTTGTTCTTCCACTCGTCGCTCGGTGACCGCGTGGCCCGGGTCGTCGAGCGGCTGCCCAACCTCAAGCTGGTGGTCGAGGTCGACGACGGAGAGGGCGCTGGACAGGTCGCGTCGGCGCGCTCGTATGAGGAGGTCATCGCGAACAACGAGCCGATGGCGCGCATCGAACGGGCCGAGGACGACATCTACATGCTCTACACGGGCGGCACGACGGGAATGCCCAAGGGCGTGATGTACGCCAATGGTGGCATGGCTGCTGGCCTGATCGCGAGCGGCTTCCCACTCCTGGGCGTGACACCTCCGACCGATGCGGCCGAGGTCGCCGGCATCGTGAAAGAAGCGGTCGGGGCAGGCAACCAGCTGATCTCGATTCCGTGCGCACCGCTCATGCACGGCACCGGACTGTGGATTGGATGCTTCATCCCCCACCTCGCCGGTGGTCACGTGATCACCCTGACCAACCGCAGCCTCGACGCGCATGAAGTACTCGCGACCGTCGAACGCCATCGGGCCAACGCCATCACGATCGTCGGCGACAGCTTCGCCAAGCCGTTGATCCGGGCGCTCGACGAGGCCAAGGCGGACGGGTCCAGGTACGACACCTCGTCGATCGCCGTGATCTCGTCGTCCGGTGTGATGTGGACCACCGAGGTGAAAGAGCAGCTCCTCGACCGGATCGAACAGGCGATCCTCGTCGATGCCATGGGCTCCACCGAAGGCACCATGGGTTCCCAGATCTCGATGAAGGGCATGACCTCCGACACGGCGAAGTTCACCCAGGCGCCGACGACGAAGGTGTTCACCGACGACGACCGTGAAGTGACGCCCGGCTCCGACGAGGTCGGCATGGTGGCTGCCGGCGGGAACGTGCCCCTCGGCTACTACAAGGACCCCGAGAAGTCGGCACGCACCTTTCGAGTGATCAACGGGGTGCGTTATTCGTTCCCCGGCGACTTTGCGAAGGTCGCCGATGATGGCTCGCTCATCCTGCTCGGTCGGGGCAGCCAGGTGATCAACACCGGTGGCGAGAAGGTGTTCCCGGAAGAAGTCGAGGAAGCGGTGAAGCGCGTCGACGGCGTCCTCGACTGCCTCGTCGTCGGCGTCGACAACGAGAAGTTCGGCCAGGCCGTCACCGCGGTCGTCTCACTCAGCGTCGACGCAGACGTCGATTCGGCCACGATCATCGAGTCGGTCAAGAACGATCTTGCGGGCTTCAAGGCCCCGAAGTCGATCATCTTCGTCGATCAGGTCCCTCGTGCCCCGAACGGCAAGGCCGACTACCGCCGCGCCAAGGAGCACGCCGAGGCCGCTCCCGGCTGACGGCCTGGACAAGCGATCGAGACGACGGGCTGCGTCTCAGACGAGTCCGAACCAAGGCGGCGCGGCAAGATCGGCCTCGAAGATCTCGCGGTCCTCGTCCTCGACCACGGTTGTCGAACGCGCCGCCGCCAATTCGGTCGCCGCCTCGTCATGGCGGCCCAGCGCAGCCAGCGCCCGCGCTCGCGCTTCGTGCGCGTAGCCGAGATCGAAGTCCTGGAGCCCGGCGTCGGCCACGATGGCGGCGCACTCGTCGGCGTGATGCAGCGCCAGTTCTCCTTGTCCGCACACCACGAGGCAGCGCGACAGCAACCACGACGCCCTCGCCGAGTTCTCCGGCGTTCGGCCCGCCGCACGGGCCCAGTGGTACGACGC
The DNA here is from genome assembly GCA_963741875.1 of Ilumatobacteraceae bacterium. Taxonomy (GTDB): domain Bacteria; phylum Actinomycetota; class Acidimicrobiia; order Acidimicrobiales; family Ilumatobacteraceae; genus Sva-07. The sequence goes on from CAVUJO010000001.1 coordinate 45,336, forward strand.
CGCGTACGCCCGACTCAGCAGCTCGGTGGTGTCAGGGCGGTCGCCGTCGAGCAACTCCCACACCGAGTTGTTGGCAGTGATCGCCATCGAGCGGTGCAGATCTTCCTGGAGGTCGTCAGCCATGATCAGCCCTGGAGCTTGTCCACGAAGAAGTCGAGCACCCGGGCGACGCTCGACTCGTCGCGCTGCTCGGTGAGCACGGAATGATCGCTTGGCTTCGCGCTCGGGAGCTCGATCGCGATGAACGCGTCGCCGAGCAAATCGCGAAGTGCCGAGAACCGATCCCCGACGAGTTTGTCGTCGGCGAAGCGCAGTCCGAGCACCTGACAGCCAGCGGCGGCCCGCTCTGCGATGGCTGCGGCATCGTCGGGCGACAGGTTCAGGTCGGCGCCACGTGTCTTGCCGATCGGCAACGGCAGCGACGGCTGCGACAGCACCGGCGCCAGCATGATGTCGTCGACCATCATCCCGAGTGCGAAGCCGCCGGAGAAACACATCCCGACCGCACCGACGCCAGGGCCACCGACCTCCTGATGGAGGTTGCGCGCCAGAGCGCGCAACCACGCGATGATCGGCGACGTCTGGTTGAGGGCGAATGTCGTGAACTCGCGGGCGACGCACACCTTCACCATCTGCTGCGCCGCATAGACGTTCGATGGGGACTTGCCGGGGGTGCCGACCAGCGATGGCATCACCACGGTGAAACCCCGATCGACGACCTCGTTCGCGAACTTCGCGACCAGCGGTGTGATGCCGGGAATCTCGTGGATCACGATCACCGCCGGACCCGAACCACGCCGATAGGTCGGATGTGTCAGTCCGGCGGCGGTGAAGTCGCCGACCTCCCAGCCGTCGAGCACGTCAGATGTGGGACTCATGGATGGATCTTGTCAGATCCCGTCGAGCTCAGAGTCGCCGCATCGCGTCGAGCGCGGACTCGGCGAGGATCTCGGTACCCACCTTGAAGGCAGTGAGCTGTTCCTCGCTGATTCCCTGGTCGCCCATGGCGCCATGGAGGTACCGGGCGTAGACACCTTCGGAGATCACGGCGAGACGGAACGATCCGAACGCGATGTAGTAATCGATCTCCGACAGGTCGCGACCGGTCCGATCGGCGTATCGCTCGAGGAGGTCGGCGTAGGACGGAAACCCCTCGATGCCGGTCGGGTCGTTCGGCCGGGCCTGCGCCGTACCGGGATCGGCCCAGTAGACGCCGACGTAGCCGACATCCGCGAGCGGGTCGCCGAGCGTGCACAGCTCCCAGTCGAGCACGGCGTTGATTCGACCGTGGCTGACATCGGTGAGCACGTTGCCGAACCGGTAGTCGCCGTGCGCGATCGAGACGCCCTGCTGCACCGGGAAGCGTTCGGCGAGCCGGCGAGCAACTTCCTCGACAGCCGGAAGCTCGCGGGTCTTCGAGCGCTCCCACTGCGTGCTCCACCGCTTCACCTGCCGTTCGACGTAGCCCTCGCGCTTGGCGAGATCGCCGAGGCCGACGGCGTCGACGTCGACGGCGTGGAGGTCGGCGAGCACGTCGATCAGATCGAACCCTGCAGCCCGACGATGCTCGACCGAGAGCAGCGAGCCCTTGTCGGCGCTGTCGAGCACCACCCCGTCGACGAAGCCCATCACGTAGAACGGTGCCCCGTTGACCGCCTCATCGGTACAGAGTCCGAGAGCCGGCGGCACGGGAACCGACGACTTGCCCACCCCGGAGATGATCTTGTGCTCGCGGGCCATGTCGTGCGCCGTCGCGAGAACTGCGCCAGTCGGTGGGCGCCTCAGCACATACTTCGTGCCGTCGCCTCCCGTGACCGTGTAGGTCAGGTTGGAGCGGCCACCGACGATGGCATCGAACGTGAATGGGGCGGTGGCGCCATCGATGTTGTCGACGAGCCAGGCCGTGACTCGTGCGACGTCGATGCCGTGAATCGGTTCCTGCACGATGTCCGACCGTAGTCGCACCACCCTGTGCGAGATGTGCCTGGCACACCTCGCCTCGAACCTCGTCTCGGTCAGCCCGGGCGGCCGACGCCGGTGACCTTGCCCCAGTTCACCGCAGCGATGTTGACGAAGCTGCCGGTGTTCGGGGCGTGCACCTGCATCCCGTTGCCGAGATAGATGCTCACGTGGCTGATCGGGCTGTAGAAGAACAGCAGATCGCCCGGCTGCGCCGATTCCTTCGGGACACGGGGCGTCGAGGCGTACTGAGCGCGCGACTGGTGTGGCAGGCCGACGCCCGCCTGTCCCCACGCCCAGGCGGTCAGACCGGAGCAGTCGAACGCCACACCGGGACTCGAAGCGGCATAGCGGTACGGCACGCCCTGTTGGCCGAGCGCGGCCTGCACGGCGATCCCCGATCGAGACGACACGGCTGGAGCGGAGAATCCTCCGCCGCTGCCCGACGACGAACCGCTGGAGCTCGAACCACTCGACGTGGAACTGCCACCGCTGGTGCCGGAGTTTCCGCTGCCGGAGTTGGTGCTTCCGGAGTTGCTGTTTCCGCCGCCCGAGTTGCCGCTGCTCGATGACGTGGCGGCCGAGGCCGCGGCAGCCTGCTCACGGAGACGTCGGGCCGATTCGTCAGCGCGTCGCTGTTCCTCTTGTGCGATCAGCTGGCCGAGCTTCGCTTCGGCGTCGGCACGAGCCTCGGTGTACTCCTGGGTGCGGCGATCGGTCTCGGACTGCGCATCGGTGAGCGACGCAGCGAGCTGATCGGCCTGCTCACGGTTGCGATCGAGCGCATCCTTCTCGTCGTTGATGTCGTCGACGAGCGCATCGAGCTCGTCGGTGGTGACATCGCCGGCACTCAACGCGACCCGGGCGAGCTCGTCGCGCTTGACGGCGTCGTTGAGATTGTCGGAGTCCTCGAAGAGCGGGCCGAGCGGTACCGAGCCGCCACCGACGAAGGATCGCAGCGCCATGTCGCTCAGGCTGGCGCGGAGCTGATTGAGTTCGGCTTCCTGCTCGGCGATTCGCGCTTCGGCGTCGACGATCTCGAGGTCGAGTGCGTCCTTGGTCTCGATCGCCTCGACGTAGTCCTCACCGAGCTGGCGTGCTCGCTCTTCGAGCCGCTCGAGTTCGTCGACGATGTCTTCGACCTTCTGGCGCTGTTGGTCGACGCTCTGGGCGCTCACGACCGTGGGGAGCGCCACAGGAGCGACGAAGGTGACAGCGAGGGCGACCGGAAGGACGCGCAGGATCTGCTTCAAGGGGTGCCGCATAGTCGAGTGCTCACCCTAGCGAATGTGACGAACGTGTTGCGAAGAGCTGACGAATGTTCATGTGACGCGCGTCACTCCCACTCGATGGTGCCGGGCGGTTTCGAGGTGATGTCGTAGGCCACACGGTTGATCCCGGGCACTTCGTTGATGATCCGCTGCGACATCGTCTCGAGCACGTCGTACGGGATGCGGGCCCAGTCGGCGGTCATCGCGTCGTCGCTCGTGACCGCCCGAATGATGATCGGATGACCGTAGGTGCGCTCGTCACCCATCACGCCGACCGACCGGATGTCGGCCAGCACCGCGAACGACTGCCAGATCTCTCGTTCCAGGCCGGCCAGACGCAGCTCCTCGCGCACGATCGCATCGGCCTCCTGCAACAGCGCGACCCGTTCGGGCGTGACCTCGCCGATGATGCGCACGCCGAGACCCGGCCCGGGGAACGGCTGTCGCCACACCATCTCGTCGGGCAGGCCGAGTTCGGTGCCGAGCTTGCGCACCTCGTCCTTGAACAACTCACGCAGCGGCTCGATCAGATCGAGGCTCATGTCGTCGGGCAACCCGCCCACGTTGTGATGGCTCTTGATCACCGACGCGGTGCCGTCGATGCCACCGCTCTCGATCAGGTCCGGGTACAGCGTTCCCTGCACGAGCCATTTGGCGTCGGTGAGCCCGCCGGTGTTCTCCTCGAAGACCCGAATGAACTGCTCGCCGATCGCCTTGCGCTTCGCCTCGGGTTCGGTGACGCCCTCGAGCGCAGCGAAGAACCGCTCGCCGGCATCGACGTGGATCAGCTCGATGCCGAGGTTGCGCCGGAACGTCTCGACGACCTGGTCGCTCTCTCCCTTGCGCATCAGCCCGGTGTCGACGTAGATACACGTGAGTTGGTGACCGATCGCCTTGTGCACGAGCGCCGCGGCCACCGACGAGTCGACGCCGCCCGACAAGCCACAGATCACCCGGTCGGATCCGACGCGCTCGCGGATCTCGTCGACCTGCTCGTCGATCACCGACGACATCTCCCACTCGTCGGGGATCCCGGCCCGTTCGTGGAGGAATCGCGCCATCACGGCCATGCCGTACGGCGAGTGCACCACTTCGGGATGAAATTGGACGCCGTAGATCCGTCGATCGTCGTTCTCGAGCATCGCGACGGGTGCCCCTGGGGTGGTCGCGGTGACCGTGAAACCGTCTGGCGCCACGGTGACGCCGTCGAAATGGCTCATCCACACGTCGTGTTCCTCGGGTGCGTCGTCGGGCAGGAGCAACGACGGTCCGGTGCGGGACATCCGGGCTCGGCCGTACTCCCCCTTCATGCCTCGTCCGACGACACCACCGAGCTGCTGGCCGATCAGCTGCGCCCCATAGCAGATGCCGAGCACCGGTACGCCGAGGTCGTAGATGGCTGCGTCGAGCGACGGTGCTCCGTCGACATGCACGCTCTTCGGTCCACCGGACAGGATGATCGCAGCCGGATTGCGCTCGGCCACCTCGGTGGCGGTGATCCGGTGCGGGACGATCTCGGAGTACACCTTCAGCTCGCGCACTCGGCGTGCGATCAACTGGGCGTATTGGGCGCCGAAGTCGACGACGAGAACGGTGGGCCGGTCGGTGTGGACGTCGTGATGCTGCGGTTGACTCAAGGGTGTGAATCGTAGATCAGGCTCGTGGTTCGTCCGCATCCTGTTCGCGCTGGTGCTCGTCGTGAGCCCGCTCGCCCCACAGGTGGTGCAGGCCGCCGAGACCGCTGCGCCACCGACGGAACCGAGCGGCACCGAGCCCGCTGCGACCGCCAGCACGGTCCCGTCCGACGAGATCGTCATCGACGAAGCGAACCCGTTCCTGCCGGAGACCCGCGATCTCACGGATTGCGTCGGGATGATGCAGCGGCCCGGCTGCGGAAGCGAAGCCCGTGGCGGTTGGCACCAGAATCTCGTCGCCATCGCGATGGTCGGTGGCCTGCTCGTGGTGTTCGGCCGTGTCGCCTGGGCGGTGCGTCGCAGCCAGAAGAACGCCGCTGCGTCCGCGGCCGACTCGTAGATCCCCGTGCCCCGCTGTCCGGGACCATCTCGTCGTGTCCGTCACAGCTCGAGCAGGCGTTCGACGTCGCAGATCCAGGCGGTCGGTGGAACACCCGGTTCGGCGTGCACGGCCTGCCAGCCGGCGCGGCGGGCCTGCTCGACGTTGTGATCGACGTCATCGACGAACACCACATCGCCGCGCTGTCCGCCATCGAGACCCAGCCGCTCCGACGCCAGTTCGAAGAACACCGCCTCGTGCTTCTGCGCACCGAGGTCGGCGGAGTAGAGCACGTCATCGATCGGCATGACCGAACCCAGGTGCTCGCGAAGAAAGGCGGCCCGGCGATGCTCCTGGTTGGTCGCCAAGACGACACGGCATCCGGCGTCCCCGGCCCGACGTGCGAGGTCGATCGCGGCATCGATCGGCACGAAGTCGGCCACGAACCACACCGCCAAGAAGTCCTCCACCTCGACGTCCGCGTCAAGGCCTGCGAGCGCCTCGGCAACGGCCGCTTCGACCGGACGCCTACCGTTGACGACGTCGTCCCACGAGCGCATGAAGAAGGCTTCCCGGAACTGCAACCGGGTGATGCCGAACGATCGCTCCATCTCGGTGGTCCAGTTCCCGAGCCCACCGCGCTCGGGATCGAGGAGGACGCCATCGACATCGAGCGCCAGCACGTTCACGGGAACAGGCTGGCACATGCACCGGCCCTACGCTCGCTGACGTGACGCCCGACGAGTTCCGCACCCATGGCCACGACCTGATCGACTGGATCGCCGACTACGTCGGCGACGTCGAGCAACGACCGGTCGGATCGACCGTGGAGCCGGGCGACGTGCGCTCGCAGCTTCCTGAACACCCACCGACGCAGCCCGAGCCGTTCGCGAGCGTGATGGCCGACGTCGAGCGCGTCGTCGTGCCTGGCCTCACCCAGTGGCAGCATCCCGGCTTCTTCGCGTACTTCCCGTCCAACACTTCCTTCCCGTCGATCCTCGGCGAGCTGCTGTCGGCCGGGCTCGGTGTCCAGGGGATGAGCTGGGTGACCTCGCCGGCGTGCACCGAGGTGGAGACGTTGATGCTCGACTGGATGCAGGAGCTGCTCGATCTGCCCGACCGCTTCCGATCGACCAGTGACAACGGGGGCGGTGTGATCCAGGGGACCGCGAGCGAGGCGACCCTGGTGGCGATCCTGTCGGCCCGGTGGCGCGCGACCGCCGGCGCCGTCAACCATGACGGCGACACGACACGGCTCGTCGCGTACGCAACCTCCCAGGCACATTCCAGCATCGAGAAGGGCCTGCGGATCGCCGGCGTCGGTACCGACAGGATCCGCGTCGTACCCCACGACGACCACTTTGCGATGCGCCCAGACGTTCTCGACGAGATGATCGCTGCGGACCGCGCCGCCGGCCTCGTACCGTTCTTCGTGTGCGCAACGCGTGGCACGACGTCGTCGATGGCGTTCGACCCGACCGCGGATATCGGCGAGGTGTGCCGCCGCGACGACGTGTGGCTGCACGTGGATGCGGCGATGTCGGGCATCGCTGCGCTGGCACCCGAATTCCGCTGGGTCAACGACGGCCTCGACACCGCCGACTCGTACTGCACGAACCCCCACAAGTGGATGGGCGTCAACTTCGACTGCAATCTCTTTTGGACCGCCGACCGCGGCGCGCTGCTCGGCGCGTTGAGCATTCTTCCCGAGTACCTGCGATCGGAGGCGGCCGAGGCCGGTGCCGTGATCGACTACCGCGACTGGCAGATCCCGCTGGGTCGTCGATTCCGGGCCCTGAAGTTGTGGTTTGCGATCCGGTGCGACGGCGTTGCGGCGTTCCAGGACATGATCCGGCGACACGTCGCGCTCACCCAGGATCTCGCGGGTCGCATCGCGAGCGACGACCGGTTCGAGATCGTCGCGCCCCATCCGCTCAATCTGCTGTGCATCGCCGTCCGCGACGACGATGTGGATGCGGCCAATGCTGCGACCGACGCACTGATCGATGCAGCGAACTCGACCGGCGAGGCGCTGTTCACTCGAACGGTCCTCGATGGCCGATCCGTGCTCCGGGTGTCCGTCGGTGCCCGTGCGACCGAGCACCACCACGTCGAATCGGCCTGGCAGCTCCTCCAACAGCTCGCCTCCACTGGCTGAGTCGGCACGGTCCTGGCGGGCCTGACACGATGGCGCAATGACCAACGCTCGTCCGGTTGCACTCATCACGATGGCCAGCGGCTACGTCGGCCCGGCGCTCGCTCGATCGCTCGCCGGACGGGGCTACGACCTGGTGCTGCAGGGAGCGGCGGGCGACGACACGATGGTGGGCGTGGAGGTCGCGCTCGCCGATCAGGTACCGGCGCTCGAAGCGCTCGGCGCGACCGTGCACACCGTGACCGACCTCGACCTGGCCACCGCTGACGGCAACCAGGCGCTCGTGACTGCCGCACTCGACCGGTTCGGCCGACTCGATTCGGCGTGTCTGGTCACCGGGCTGATCGTGGTCGGCAAGTTCCTCGACATGACGATCGACCAATGGGAGCGCGTGAAGCGCATGAACCTCGACATGGTGTTCCACGGCCTGCAGGCGGTGCTGCCACCGATGGTCGAGGCCAAGCACGGTCAAGTCGTGGTCTTCACGTCTGCCACGGGCGCCCGGCCCGACCCGATCACCTCGATCTACGGGGGCACCCGCGCCGGTGCGAACGGCGTGGTCCGCGCCGTCGGGCTCGAACACGCCCGCGACGGGATCCAGGTCAACGCCGTCGGCACGAACTACATGGACTTTCCCGGCTTCTTGAAGGCCTCACGTGCCGACGCCGACCCCGAGCGGCGGGCCGCCATCGAAGCGCAAGTGCCGATGAAGAAGCTCGGCACGATGGACGAACTCGCCGCGTTCACGTCCGTGCTGCTCGACGGCACGAGTCGATTCCAGACTGGTCAGTTCTTCAGCTTCAGCGGCGGATGGAGCACCTGAGCGCTCACCGCTGAGCGGTCGCGCGTTGGAGCAGGTCGACGAGCATGTGCGCCGTAGCGCCCCAGACCGTCTCGTCGTCGAGTTCGAAGAAGTGCAGCGGGCGGTCCATCGGCGGGCTCCCCCAACGTTCCATCCGGTAGGTACCCGGCCGCGCGAGTTCGGCGAGCGGGGTCCACAGCACACGATCGACCTCACCGGTGAGCGGCTCGACGACGGGCCGATGGTCGAGCACCGACACGATCGGGACGATGTAGCTGCGGCTGACGATCGTGTTCAGGTGGGCGAGTTCACCGACGACGGTGGGGACGTCCGGGTCGAGGCCCACCTCCTCGTGGGCTTCACGAAGTGCCGTTTCGATCGGCGTCTCGCCGGGGTCGAGACGGCCACCGGGAAAGCTGATCTCGCCTCGATGATTCCGCATGTTCATCGAGCGGCGGGTGAGCAGCACCTCGGCGCCGTCATCACCGTCGTACAACGCGATCAACACCGCCGACACCCGCGCATCAGGGAACGACGGCAACAGTGGCGCCGAGTGCTCCGGTACCGGCCCGACGAGCTCGTCGACCGTCCACCGGGTGTCGAGGGGCCAGGGCGGGTCGTGATGTTCGGTCCAGACATCGGGACGGGGAATCTGCTGATTCCCCCCGCGCCGTCGCTCGGTCACCCGCCACCTCGCGACGAGGTCGAGTTGAGCGCTTGGTCGAGATCGGCCCACAGGTCGTCGACGTCCTCGCAGCCGACACTGAACCGGATCAGCGTCGGCGGGATCCGTTCCTGACCGGGAATCGACGCCCGACGCTCCATCGTCGACTCGACGCCACCGAGGCTCGTGGCGTGGTTGATCAGTTCCGCCCGTTCGCACACTCGGGTGGCCCGCTCGCCGTCACCCGTCGTCTCGAACGACATCATGGCGCCGAACCCCGACATGAAGCGAGCGGCGACCGCATGGGTCGGATGGCTGGCCAATCCCGGATAACGAACGCACCCGATCTCGGGATGCGATTCGAGCCGCCGTGCCAGTTCCATGGCGTTGGCTTGCGACCGCTCGAGTCGAAGCCCCATGGTGCGTGCCCCACGAATCGTGAGAAAGGCCTCCATGGCGCCGATCGATGCACCGTGGAGCAAGCGGCGCTCGTGGAACTCGTCGTACAGGTCATCGCGGGCCACCGTGAGCACCCCTGCGAGCAGGTCGGAGTGCCCGCCGATGAACTTCGTCGCCGAGTGCATCACGACGTCCGCGCCGAGCGCCAATGGTTGCTGGTTGAGCGGCGTGGCGAACGTGCTGTCGACTGCGATGAGGGTGCGGTCGGAACGTGGTGTCGAGCAGATCGTGGGGAGGTCGGCCACGGTGATCAGCGGGTTCTCGGGCGACTCGAGCCACACCAGGTCGCAGTGGTCGACCGCCTCGACCCAGGCTGCGGTGTCGGCCTGGTCGAGTCGCCGAACCGACCAGCGGCCCTGGCGCTCGCCTTCGGCCACGATGCCCGCCACCCCGTGGTACGGGTCGGTCGGCACCGCAATCCGCGAGCCGACGGCGAGACGTTGGAACACGACCGCCACCGCGGCCATCCCCGATGCGAAGGCAAGTGCCCGTCCCCCGTCGAGTCCGCCCAGCAGCAGTTCCAACGCATCGGTGGTCGGCGTTCCCTCCGAGCGGCTGTAGACGCGATCGTCGGTCAGGTAGAAGTTCGAGGCGAAGACCGGCGGCACGTTGAGCGGTTGGCCGGGCGTGCGGTCACGGGCACCGGCCACGAGCCAGGTCTGCGGCGTCCAGTCGGTCATGTGGGCGACCGTATCGCCAGCTCGGCTTCAGGGCGCGAGCGAACCGTCGAACGTGACACAACGCTCGGGGTCGCCAGTCTCGAACCCGCGCTGGAACCACGACCGACGCTGCTCGGCGGTGCCATGGGTGAACAGGTCGGGATCGACCACGCGGCCGGACTGCGCCATGATCCGGTCATCACCCACCGCTTCGGCCGCGTCGAGTGCCTCGGTGATCTCGTCGGGTCGGTCGAACAGGTCACGCTCCCCAACCGACGCCGCCCATGCTCCGGCGAAACAGTCCGCTTGCAGCTCCACGGCGACACTCAATTCGTTCGCCGAGTTGGGCGACTGCTGCTGGGCCTGACGAACCCGGCCGGCGATGCCCGTCACGTGCTGGATGTGGTGGCCGTATTCGTGCGCCACGATGTACTGGGCTGCGAGGTCACCCGTCGCCGAGAACTCCGCTTGCAGCTGTTCGAGGAAGTCGAGATCGAGGTAGACCAACTGGTCGGCGGGACAATAGAACGGGCCCGTCTGGGCACTGGCGTCACCACAGCCGGTGTCGACGGCTCGCGAGAACAGCACGGTCTCCGTGCCGGGGAATTCCCCTTGGAACGACAACGGGAACTGGTCCTCCCAATAGATCGAGACGTCATCGACGGCGCCGCACACCACCTGTTCGATCTCGGTCTCGCACACCGCATCCTCACCCGGCGCCGATTGCACGAACGGGTCCGATGATCCGTCGTCGCCGAACAGTTGCGGTGCCAGCACCACGAGCAGCACGACGATCACGCCGATCAGCCCACCACCGGCCTTGATCGGGATTCCTCCCGATCCACCCCCGGTACCGAACGGCGAGCGTCCGCCGAACGGCGACCTCCTCGACGATGAACCGGTCGACCCACGACGATCGACCACCCTGGACGAGCGACCGGAGCGAATCTTGGTCATGCCACACCCGTCGAACCGCGGCGCACGACGTCACTCACCGTCCGCACCACTGCTGAACGAGTCCTTCCAGCGCTTCAGCGAGTTGACGCCGCCGCCGACCACTCGCCCGGCGCCGCGACCGATGTCCTCGCTTGCCGGCCGGGTGGTGGCGGTGTTGGCCTTGCGTTCGGATCGTGGAACCCTCTCGGTGAAGTCGGTGTGGAACCAGACGAACCAGAGCACGAACGCCACGACGCCGAGCAGGAGACGACTCGTGTTGTCCATCGAGACCCATGGCTGAACGGCCCCGCCCACCAGCAGCAACATCACGGCGACGTCGAGTTGCCTGTGGGCGCGTTTGCCGGCCAGCCGAAATGCGCCCGCAGCGCCCTTGGCGATCGCAGCGTTCAGGATGATGACCAGCCCGAGCACGGCGGGGACGGCAGGTTGCGGCATCTGGATGGCCGCGCTGATCAACCCGATGCCGAGCAGGTACTCCACGAGCTGGTGAGCCCAGAAGGGACGACGAACCCGTTCGATCTCCACCATCGTCAGCGATCCTACGAGTCTGTTCACGAACGCAGCACCCATCGGTTCACGAAGACCGCTGCGGTGGTGTCGGGAGTCCTCCTAAGGTGGACCGACGACCGATCGGTCACCGACCGACCGACCACCGACACGCCCACCCGACCGACAAGGGAGCCATCATGACCTCGAGGCACTGGACCACCGCCGACATCCCCGACCAGTCGGGACGGGTTGCCGTCGTGACCGGCTCGAACACCGGGCTCGGCCTCGAGACCGCACGTGCGCTCGCCGGCGCCGGCGCTGTCGTCGTGATCGCGGTCCGCAACCTCGACAAGGGCGCGGCTGCGATGGCCACGATTCTCGAGACCCACCCGGACGCAACGATTCACCTGCAGCCACTCGACCTGGCGTCACTCGATTCGGTGCGCGCTGCAAGCGACGAGATCCTCGGACGTCATCAACACCTCGATCTGCTGATCAACAACGCCGGCGTGATGTACACCGAATGGCAGACGACCACCGATGGCTTCGAGTTCCAGATGGGCGTCAACCACCTCGGCCACTTCGCGCTGACGATGGCCCTGCTCGATCGCCTGATGAGCACCGAGGGATCGCGCGTCATCAGCGTCAGCAGCGTCGGCCACAGGATCATGTCGAAACTCGACCCGGCGACGATGATGTCGAGCGCCAAGTACGACCGGATCGCGGCGTATGGCCGGTCGAAGCTCGCGAACCTGCTGTTCACGTACGAACTGCAACGCCGTTTGGAGGCCGCCGAGTCGACGACCGCCGCGCTCGCGGCCCACCCTGGCCTCTCGTCGACCGAGTTGACCCGCAACTCGCCACGCTCGGTGCGGTTCATGGAGCGGTTCAGCGGGCCGTTCTCCCAATCGGCTGCCCAGGGGGCGCTGCCGCAGCTGCGGGCAGCGACCGACCCCGACGCAGCCGGCGGCCAGTACTACGGACCTGACGGCTTCATGGAGGGCCGCGGTCATCCTGTCGTCGTGACGTCGTCGGCGCGATCCCATGACGAGGCCCTCCAGCGATCGCTCTGGCTCGAGTCCGAGCGACTGACGGGCGTGACCTCACCGATCTGACCGGTGACGCGACGGAGCCCCGAGGTCTCCCCCGGGGCTCCGTTCGGATTCGGTGTTCAGGTTCGGATGGTGATCCGACGGCTCACGCCATCATCGGATCACGTCACATCATGCCGCCCATGCCACCCATGCCGCCGCCGGGCATGCCGCCGGCGCCGTCTTCTTCGGGCTCATCGGCAACGAGGCACTCGGTGGTGAGCACCATCGCAGCGATCGACGCAGCGTTCTGGAGACCCGCACGGGTCACCTTGGCGGGGTCGATGATGCCGGCGGCGATGAGGTCCATCATCTCGCCGGTCGCCGCGTTCATGCCCATCGGGCCCTCAGCGGCTTCGACCTCGCGAACGACGACCGAGCCTTCGAGACCGGCGTTGTTGGCGATGTTGCGGGCCGGCGCGGTGAGCGCCTCCCACACGGTCTTGGCACCGGTCTTCTCGTCGCCTTCCAGCGAGTCGACGACCACCTGGACGTCCTTGCGGGCACGGATGAGGGCGGTGCCGCCACCGGCGACCACGCCTTCTTCGATGGCTGCACGGACCGACGAGACGGCATCTTCGATGCGGTGCTTCTTCTCCTTGAGCTCCACCTCGGTGGCGGCGCCGACCTTGATCAGCGCCACACCGCCGGCCAGCTTGGCGAGACGCTCCTGGAGCTTCTCGCGATCCCAGTCGGAGTCGGTGTTCTCGATCTCGGCCTTGATCTGGTTGACGCGCCCGTCGATGTCCTCGGTCGTTCCGCCACCGTCGACGATGGTGGTGTTGTCCTTGGTGATCACGACGCGCTTGGCGGTGCCGAGCAGGTCGAGGGTGACGTTCTCGAGCTTGAGACCGACTTCCTCGCTGACGACCTGACCACCGGTGAGGACGGCCATGTCCTGCAGCATCGCCTTGCGGCGGTCACCGAAGCCGGGCGCCTTGACGGCGGCGGCATTGAACGTGCCACGGATCTTGTTCACCACGAGGGTGGCGAGGGCTTCACCCTCGATGTCCTCGGCGATGATCACGAGCGGCTTGCCGGTCTGCATCACGGCCTCGAGGGTCGGCAGCATGGCCTGCACCGTCGAGATCTTGGCGCTGTTCAACAGGATGTAGGCGTCCTCGAGGACGACTTCCTGGCGCTCGGCGTCGGTGACGAAGTACGGCGACAGGTAGCCCTTGTCGAACTGCATGCCCTCGGTGAAGTCGAGCTCGGTGCCGAACGTGTTGGACTCCTCGACGGTGACCACACCGTCCTTGCCGACCTTGTCGATGGCGTCGGCGATGACCTCACCGATCGACGCGTCCGCTGCGGAGATGGTGGCGACGCTGGCGATGTCGGACTTGTCGTCGACATCCTTCGCCTGCTTGGCGATCGACTCGACGGCCGCAGCGACGGCCTTCTCGATGCCGCGCTTGATCGACATCGGGTTGGCGCCGGCAGCGACGTTCTTCATGCCGGTCGACACCATCGCCTGTGCGAGCACGGTGGCGGTGGTGGTGCCGTCACCGGCGATGTCGTCGGTCTTGGTGGCCACTTCCTTCACGAGCTGGGCGCCCATGTTCTCGAAGGGGTCCTCGAGCTCGATCTCCTTGGCGATGGACACGCCGTCGTTGGTGATCGTCGGGGCGCCGAACTTCTTGTCGAGCACCACGTTGCGACCCTTGGGGCCGATGGTCACGCGGACGGCATCGGCGAGCTTGTTCACGCCGGCTTCGAGTGCGCGGCGCGCCTCGTCGTCAAACTTCAGTACTTTTGCCATTGGGGGTTCCTCTCTGGCTGTCGAATGGATTGCGTTTGCGTTCTGGGGTCAGAACTGAGGTCGCTGGAGCGACGATCAGCTCTCGACGACGGCGAGGACGTCGCGGCTGTTGAGCACGAGCAGGTCTTCGCCGTTGACGGCGACTTCCGTGCCGCCGTACTTCGAGTACAGGACCGTGTCACCGACCTTGATGTCGACGGGGATGATGTCGCCCGAGGTCTCGGAGCGCTTGCCCGGACCAACGGCCAGCACCTCGCCCTGCTGCGGCTTTTCCTTGGCGGTGTCGGGGATGACGAGACCCGATGCGGTCTGTGTCTCGGCCTCGTTGGGCCGGACCACGATGCGGTCATCCAGCGGCTTCAGGTTCATGGTGTAAGCCTCCATTGGCTTGCTCACGGCGGGTTGATTCCCGTTGGGTCTGATGTGCCGGAGCGAGTTAGCACTCGACCCGGGCGACTGCCAAGGTTAGACCGGTGACCCCACCGTTGGCAACCGACACCCGAGAGTGCTAATCAGCGGGCGAACATCGCCAGCGTCTCGGCAAGCGGGAGACCGATCACATTCGAGATGCTGCCGTCGATGCGCTCGACGAATGCTCCGGCCGCCCCCTGGATGCCGTAGGCGCCGGCCTTGTCGACATGCTCCCCGGTTTCGAGATACCACTCGATCGCGTGGTCCGTCAGGTCGACGAACCGCACCGCTGTCTCGACGACCTGCGTCTCGGTCCGTGGGGACCCGGTCGCAGGGCGCCGCCACACGGTGACGCCGGTGTGGACGAGGTGTGTGCGACCCGACATGGATCTGAGCATCCGACGGGCATCGTCATCATCGAGCGGCTTCTCCAGGATCCTGCCGTCGATGTCGACCGTGGTGTCCGCAGCGACGATGAGCACCTCGCCGGCGATGCGTTCGGCGACCGCGGCGGCCTTCTCGCGCGACAGTCGGGCCACATACTCCGACGGCGACTCGCCGCGCTGCACCGATTCGTCGATGTCAGCGGGCATCACCTCGAACTCCAGGCCGACCGAACGGAGCAACTCCGAACGGCGAGGGGATCCCGACGCGAGCACCAACCGACTCGTTCCGACGCTCAGCAGTGTCACGTTGGACCCGGCACGGTGTGACAGTTCAGCCGCCGGAGAGCGCCATCACCTGGTCGTCGTCGGGCACGGTGACGTCGTCGAGGAGTTCGTCGCGGCGGTGGCCATCGAGCCAGCCGTCGGGAAGGCTGACCTTGATCGGGCCGTTGGTGTGGCCGCGCTTGATTCGTTCGCCGCCATCGACGATCCGGGCAGCCGGGTCGAGTCCGGCGACGATGTCGTCGAGCTCCATCAGCGACTTCACCATCGAGAAGCGGCGGCGCACCTCGGGCCCGACCGGGTAGCCGCTCATGTACCAGCCGGTGTGTTTGCGGAAATCACGCATCGCGTGGTTCTCGCCGAGATGCCCGGCCAACAGTCGAGCATGCTCGACCATCACCTCGCACACCTCGCCCAGCAGCCGGCTCGGCGGCACGGGTCGACCGGAGAGCGCCTCGACGAGATCGGAGAACAGCCACGGCCGGCCGAGGCAACCACGGCCGATCACGACCCCGTCGCATCCGGTCTCGGCAATCATGCGCACTGCGTCGGATGCCTCCCAGATGTCGCCGTTGCCGAGCACCGGAATCGACCCGACGGCCTCCTTCAGCTCGGCGATCGCCTCCCAGCGAGCCTCGCCCGAGTAGTGCTGCTGGACCGTTCGAGCATGCAGCGCAATCGAGGCCACACCTTCTTCGGCACACACCTCGCCCGTGCGAATGTGCGTCAACCAGTCGTCGAAGAGCCCCATGCGAAACTTCGCCGTGACCGGGACCCCGTACGGCGAGGCGTTCGACACCGCCGCTCGCAGGATCGCCCGCAACAGTTCGGGACGAGCGGGCACCGCGGCGCCACCACCGCGCCGGGTCACCTTCGCGGCTGGGCATCCGAAGTTGATGTCGATGTGGTCGACACGCCCGCCGTCGCAGAGCTTCGCAACGGCCAGGCCCATGATCTCGGGGTCGCTCCCGTACAACTGCAGGCTGCGCGGATGCTCGTCCGGGGCGAAGCTGATCATCCGATCGGTCTTTGCATTGCCGTGCACGACCGGTGTCGCCATCACCATCTCGTTGACGTACACGAGCCCGGGAGCAAACGATCGACACATCGCGCGGAACGGCGCGTTGGTGACGCCCGCCATCGGGGCGAGGACCACCGGGGCCGACAGCTCGAACTGACCGATTCGGAACGACATGACCCTTCCACGGTACCCGCGACAACCCGGGTCAGACCCGTGTTGTCGCCCCGGCCGTGATCAGTCGATGAACGGCAGTCGCAGGTTGGGGACCGCGCCCACGTCGAGGGGCGTCGGCCCATCGGAACGGAGTCGGTGCCATCCCGCCGCAGCGATCATGGCCGCGTTGTCGGTGCACATCGCACGGCTCGGCAGGAACCCTTGGATGCCGTCGGCCCCGCACGCGTCGAGCAGTTCTTCGCGCAGCAGCGAGTTCGCGGCAACGCCACCACCGAGCACGATGCCGGTCGCGCCGATCTCGGCGGCCGCACGGCGGGCCTTGGTGACCAGCACGTCGACGACGGCCGCCTGGAACGAAGCCGCCACGTCCTCCGACGACACGTCGGGGTGTTTGCGCACGTAGTTGACGACGGCGGTCTTCAGCCCGCTGAACGAGAAGTCGTACCCCTCGTCCATGATCGCCCGCGGAAACCTGATCGCCTCGGGATCGCCGTCGAGCGCTGCCCGATCGATGGCCGGACCACCCGGGTATCCGAGATCGAGAAACCGCGCCACCTTGTCGAACGCTTCACCGGCGGCGTCGTCGATGGTCTGCCCGACGAGCCGATAGCGCCCGTGATCCTGCATCTCGATCAGCATCGTGTGACCACCCGACACCAGCATCACCAGCAGCGGGAATTCGAGCGTCGGATCCTCCAGCGAGGCCGCATACAGATGCGCCTCCATGTGGTTGACACCGACGAATGGCACGTCCCACGCCATCGCCAACGACTTTGCAGCAGACACACCCACGAGCAGTGCCCCGATCAGGCCCGGCCCGACGGTGCAGGCAACCGCATCGATGCGTTGCTCGTCGACGCCCGCTTCGACGATCGTCCGGGCGATCACCGGGTTGAGCACATCGAGATGTGCTCGAGAAGCGATCTCGGGCACCACGCCACCGAAGTCGGCGTGGAGGTCGACCTGCGTCGACACGACGCTCGACACGACGTCGTAGCCGCCGAGCACCAAGGCTGCCGCCGTCTCGTCGCAGCTCGTCTCGACGCCGAGCACCAACGTCGACTCGTCGACCACCAGCGGTTCGACGTTCACGACGTTCCTCGCTCGGCATCGGCGCGGATCGAGTCGAGCAGTGCCCGGTACTCGTCCCCCTGGATGTCGGTGCACCACATGACGATCGCGTCCTCGGTGTTCTCGTAGTAGCGCGCTCGGACGCCCGCCGGGTTGAACCCGAAGCGGCGGTACAGCTCCTGAGCGCCGGTCGACGAGACCCGCACCTCGAGCGTCCAGGCGACACGCCCGCTCTCGATGGCTGCGTCAGCCAATCCGAGGAGCAGGGCGGTCGCGATCCCAGTTCGCTGTTGCTCCGGCTGCACGGCCACGTTGGTCACGTGTGCTTCGTCGGCGTTGAACCACAACCCGGCGTACCCGACGACGGGGCCCCGGCCACGCCCGTCGGCACGCCGCGCCACCAGGTATCGCCGGGCACCGGAGCGGACCTGTGCGAGCTCACTCTCGAACACGCCGAGCGACCACGGCCTCGGATAGCTCACTGCCTCGATCGCCATCACCCCGCGGCGAAGATCGCGTCGATGCATCGGCTCGAGAGCGATCCCGCCGATGACGTCGGTGCCCGCGTCGACGTCGCGCCGCAGGAGCCGCTCGATCACGCTCATCGCGTCACCCGAGTCGACCAGTTGATCTGCGCATCCGGGGCTCGCAGATAGATCGGCTCGATCTCCCACGGGTTCACCCACTCCTCGCGCAGCGCTCGAGCATGAGCGAGCTGGACGAGCGGAGCCGCGGATGGGTGCGCATCGCCACCGATCTCGCATCGGAAACCGTCGAGAATCTCCTCGCGGTAGCGCACCGCACCGTCGCCGACGCAGAGCACGTCCTGGCTACGTGCCAGCAGGTCGGCAACCAGTTCCTCGACCGGTCCCACTGCTGGTTCGGCGACCTGCTGGAGACCGCCGGGCACCTGGCGGTACATCGCGTAGAACACCTCGCTCTTGCGGGCGTCGATCACGGGCACGACCACACGGTCGGTGTGTCGGCACGGGAACGCCAACAGATCGAGCGACGAGATCCCGATCATCGGAATCCGCAACGCCTGCGCGATCGCCTTCGCCGCGGCGAGTCCCACGCGCATCCCGGTGAACAGGCCGGGTCCGACGTCGACCGCCACGAGGCTGATCTCGTCGAGCTCGATGTCCGCCTGGCGCAGCATGAACTCGATCGCCGGAACGAGCGTCTCGACGTGACGGCGACCCTTGGTGATCTCGAACAGCCCGATGACACCCTCGTGCCCGCCGACGGCGACGCTGACGCGCTCGGTGGCCGTCTCGATACCGAGAATCAGCATCGGTACTCCTCACATGCCTCGACGAGGCGACTCCAGCGCGGCGCCCAGTTCGCTCCGCTTGCCGAGATCTCGATCAGGCGCGCCGTGTCGGTGAGCGCAGCTCCATCGTCGGCGAGCACATCGTCATCGAGTTCGTCGTCGGCGAACACGTCGGGTTCGAGGTGCACGACGAGATGATCACCGAAGAGGGCATCGGCGACGTCACCCCACTCGACCAACACGATTCCCTGATACTCCGCGAGCTCCTCCAACGCGAGATCGGCGATCTCGGCGGTTCGGTCGAGCCGGTAGAGGTCGGCGTGGTGCAGCGCCTTCGCCCCGCGTCCGAGATCGGGAGCAATGTCGTAGGTGTGCACCAGCGTGAACGTCGGCGACGTGATCGGCTCGACCACCCCGAGCGCCGCGCCGAAGCCCTTCGCAAAGGCCGTCTTGCCGGCACCCATCTCGCCCGCCAGCACGATCAGGTCACCCGGCCGGCACAGCTCCGCCAGCGCAGCGGCGATCGAGTGCGTGTCGGCAACCGACTCGGCTCGAAGTTCAAGCATCTTCACGACCCAACATTGCGGGTCCGATGTTACGACCCGGACGACGCGGGACGCGAGTGCTGATCCCGCAGACGATTTCGTAGCCGATCGTGCCGAGCAGATCAGCCCAGTCAGCAGCGCTGATGCTGACCAGGCCGTCAGCGCCGTCCTGTTCACCGAGCAACACGACCTCGTCGCCGACCTCGACGACGTCGTCGCCGCAGTCGACCATCAGCTGGTCCATGGTGACCACCCCGACGATCGGTCGCCGCCGGCCACCGATCAACACGACGCCACCCACCTCGAACAGACGTCGAGGCACCCCGTCGGCGTAACCGATCGGAACGGTTGCCACCGTCGTGGCCGTCGAGAAGGTGTGCCGGAGCCCATAGGAGACCCCACTCCCGGCCGCCACCCGCTTGACGGACGAGATCCGCGCCTTCAGCGCCAGTGCCGGGCGAAGCCCGAGACACAGGGAGTCGACGTCGTGTCCTGGGGAGATGCCGTAGATCGCAATCCCCGAGCGCACGAAGGATCGGCGAGCAGCCGGATGGGCCAGGGCCCCCGCCGAATTCGCGGCATGGACGAGAGCCCCCGGTGGCAACGAGAGCGTTGCGAGCACGTCGTCGAAACGCTCGAGCTGCACGGCGGTGAACTCGTCGTCGGGCTGATCGGCCATCGCGAGGTGGGTGAAGACCCCGACGAGGCGAAGGGCTCGACGGTGGACCTCGATGGCCGACATCACCTCAGCGACGCCGTCGGGTTGCACGCCGACGCGTTGCATGCCGGTGTCGATCTTGAGGTGCACCGGCACGCCCTCGACGCGATGGGCGAGTGCTGCGCTCGCGAGCGCATCGACGAACGGCACCGTGTACACCGTGGCCATCAGCCGATAGCGAATGATGTCGTCGACGATGGCGACCGGTTGTTCGCTGAGCACGAGAATCGGGGCATCGACCCCGGCGGTGCGCAGTTCGACACCCTCTTGTACGAGCGCCACACAGAGTCCCTGTGCCCCGGCATCGAGTGCGGCCCGGGCCACCTCGACAGCGCCGTGGCCGTACCCGTCAGCCTTGACGACGGCCCACAGCGCACTGGGCGACACGACCGATCGGAGCTCACTGACGTTGTGCCGGATCGCATCGAGGTCGATCTCGACCCAGGCCCAGCGATCCGGTGCCTCCACGTCGCTCACAGCGATCCGAGGACCGATGGGATCAGCTCGACGATGTCACCGGCGAGCAGCCCGCGACGAGGCCCGCGCCTGGCCGCGTCGGCGTGGAGCCACGCAGCCGCCGCCGCTGCTCGTTCCGGTGCAAGCCCGGCAGCCAGCAGCGCTCCGATGATCCCGGAGAGGACGTCACCCGATCCGGCGGTGGCGAGTCGTTCATCGCCGTGGTCGACCACCAAGACGTCGCCGCGGGGTGTCGCGATCACCGTGGTCGGACCCTTCAGCAACACCACGACGTCGAGTTCGACGGCCAACCCTCGGGTCGCGGCCACTCGATCGGTCCCCGGGGTGTTGCCCGCCAGGAGCGAGAACTCACCGTCGTGGGGCGTGATCACCGTCGGTCGCCCGCGAGGCCGCAGCAGCGCGCCGGCACCGTCGGCACTCCACGCCGCGGCGAAGATGCCATCGCCGTCGATCACGACGGGGAGTGTTGCGTCGGCGATCAGCTCGCGTGCTGACGCGATCGTGCCCTCATCACGCCCGAGCCCGGGGCCGATGACGAGCGAGCCGAATCGATCGAGGTCGCTGAACACCTCGCCGTGGAAACCTGTCGCGGGAATGCGGTGCTGGATGATCTCGCTGCGCGCGTCCGGATCGCCGCCAGGGCTCGACAGCGCCACCAGTCCAGCACCCGATCGGGCAGCGGCCTCAGCGCTCAACCGGCCGGCACCAAGCATGCCAGGACTCCCGGCGATCACCCGAACGGCGCCGTTCCACTTGTGCGCATCACCCGATCGTGTGGGCCACCAGGCCGCCACGTCGGATGCCTCGACGAGGTGCTGCGTGGATCCGGACACGTCGAGGCCGATGTCGGCAACGGTGACGGCACCACTCAGCTCACGGCCGGCGCCGAACACCAGGCCCGGTTTCAGGGCCTGGAACGTCACCGTCTGATCCGCAACGAGCACTCCGGGGCCGGCCTCGCCGGTCAGCGCGTTCACGCCACTCGGGATGTCGACGGCAAGCACCAACGGACGTCCCCCGTGAGCCGACACGATGTCGGGCGCACTCCAGTCGCCGCGGAAGCCCGTGCCGTACGCGGCATCGATCACGAGGTCGCACGGCGGCAACGTCGGCGGCCGCGTCGACGCGTCGATGACACGAACCTTCACCCCTCGCCGCTCGAGGTACGTACCGGCCGTGCGGCCGTCGTTGCCGTTGTTGCCGCCGCCCGCCAGCACGGTCACGACACGGCCGTAGGCGCCGCCCAACATCTCGAGCGCCACCCGGGCGGTCGCCCGACCGGCTCGATCGATCAATTCCTCGACCGGTTCGGGCGCGTCAGCATCGATCGCGCCCATCTCCTTCGGCGTGACGATCGGGATCACATCAGCGATCGTAATGAGGCGAACCGCCTCAGCTGCCGAGCAACGACTCCTTCAGGTCGCGCTTGACGAACTTGCCGTTCGCGTTTCGGGGCAGCGACTCGTTGAGGAACCACACCCGCTCCGGCACCTTGAACTTCGCGAGGTGCTCGCCGAGCGACGCGAGGAGTTGCTCCTCGGTCATCGATGCACCAGGCGACAACACGATCGCCGCGCCGACGATCTCGCCGAGCCGATCGTCGGGAACACCGAAGACCGCGGCCTCGGCGATCCCCTCGAGTTCGTAGATCGCCGCCTCGACTTCCGAGCAGTAGACGTTCTCGCCGCCGCGCAGCACCATGTCCTTGATCCGGTCGACGATGAACACGAAGCCGTCCTCGTCGATCCTGGCGACGTCACCGGTGTGGAACCAGCCGTCGCGGATCGAATCCGCGGTCGCTTCTGGGCGATTGAGGTAGCCCTTGATCACGATCGCGCCGCGTACGCAGAGCTCGCCGGGCTGACCGGGCGGCACCTCGTTGTCGTTCTCGTCGACGAGCTTCGCCTCCAAGGTGGGCACGACACGCCCGCACGACGACGACTTGGCGACGTAGAGGCTGCCCGAGTTCGCGGTGACGATCCCGTGCGTTTCGGTGAGGCCGTAGCCCGTGCTGGGTGCACCCCCGGCCAGCGACTTGTCGATCTTGTCGACCAGGTCGGGCTGCAGCGGTGCCCCGCCGCCCCCCATCCCGGCGAGCGTCGACGTGTCACGTGTTGCCCAATCGGGGTGCATCAGCAGCTCGCGGCTCATCGTCGGCACGCCGGAGAAGTTCGTGACGCCTTCGCGTTCGATGAGTTCGAGCGCTCGCCCGGCGTCCCACTTGTAGGTGAACACGATGCGCCCGCCGGAGATCGTCGCCGGATGCAACAAGCAGTTGTTGGCCGTGACGTGGAAGAGCGGCGTCGGTGCCATGAACACCGCCTGCTTCGGCTGACCGCTCTCGTCGGTCGGCGCCGGTGGGGCCACGACGCCGGCCTTTGCCGACGCGGCGCCGGCAACGGAGGTCATGAACACGATGTTGAGCAGGTTGTGCACCGACCCACGATGGGTCAGCTGCGCCCCCTTCGGGAAGCCGGTCGTTCCCGAGGTGTAGAAGATGCACGCATCGTCGTCGGGATCGATGTCGACGGTCGGCAGCTCGGCCGGCGCTGCTGCCGGGTCGATCACGTCATTCCAACGTTCGGCGCCATCGGGCAGGTCACCGTCATAGCGAACCGTCATCAGTGCCAGCGGAGCGTCAGCGCGCAGTTCGTCGAGCACGGGGAGCACTCGCTCGACACGTTCGCCGTCCGCGATCAAGACCTTCGGCTTCGAGTCGGACAACCCGTACTTCATCTCCTCTGATGTCCACCAGGCGTTCATGCCGACGACGGCAGCGCCAATCGAGATGGCGGCCCAGTATCCGAACACCCACTCGGGATAGTTCCGCATGGCCAGCGCCACTCTGTCGCCGTGCTGCACACCATGGACATCGACCAGCCGGGCCGCGAGCGCCCTGATGATCGCGTCCGCCTCGGCGAAGGTGTACCGCTCGTCCTCGTAGACGACGTAATCGCGGTCGCCGTAGCCCCGCGCCAGCTCCCACACCGTGCGCATGCTCGGCAGCGCCGACTCGAACACTTTGATCGGAACGCCTCGAACGTCGATCGTCGTCGTCGCGAATTGCGCCCCCGGTGCGGTCAGCTCATCCCATGCCTGTTGAAACTCCTCGATCATGGCGAGCATGTTCGCAGCGCAAGGACCTGAACTCCTAGTCGGGGAGGCCGGAGGCGGTGTTGTCAGTCGGCAATCACGTACGCAGCGGCGGTCAGGTCGGTGTGGGTCAACGACAGATGCCAGGTCGTGACACCCGCACGCTCGGACAGCTCCAGGGCGGTGCGTGCGAATGACAAGAACGGCTGACCTGATGCAGCTCGTTCGACCCAGACATCGTGAAAACCAAAGGCTCCCAACCCGACACCGAGCGCCTTCATCACCGCTTCACGCGCGGCAAATCGGGCCGCCAACGATGGCACCGGATCGGCCTGCGGTGCGACGTAGGCGAGCTCGACGTCGGTGAACAATCGAGTGCGCATCGTCGGCGTCCGTGCGAGTGATCGCCGAAACCGGTCGATGTCGACGAGGTCGATCCCGATTCCGATCGTCATGGGCCGACGCTCACCGACGCCAGTGGTCGGCGGCCTCGGAGATCGGCTCGATCAGCAGCTCGGCCACCGGCAACTCGCCCAGCAACGACTCGTCGAACCCGCCCTCGGTTTCGGTGACCCAGTCGACGAGGCGGTCGTAGCGGCGGTCGTAGCCCTGCAGGACGCCTCGCATGACCTCGGCGGGGAGCCGCTCGTGGAACGCGAGGTGCAGCAAGGTGATCCCGGTGGTCTCGCCCCCCTTCACCTCGGGCACGAAGGCGACGGTGCGTCCGTCGCTGCGACCGACGGCGACGAGCACTTCCCGCTCGGACGCCACCCGGTGCTTGGTGCCACGCAGCTGGGCGCCGCGTTCGACCCGACTCGTCAGGTCACGCGAGATGCCACCGCGATCGATGATCGAGATGGTGTCACCATCGATTCGGTAGCGGGTGTAGCCACGCACGTCGGCCACGGCAGGGTCGAGCTCGGCGAGCACCTTGAGGGTGCGGTAGCTGAGCACGTCGCGCCCAGCGCCGGCAGCGAGCACCGCCTGGACCAGTGGGCGATCGATGACGTCTTCGTCGCTGCGGGAAATACCGACCGTGACGGTCTTGGCCTGGTGTTTGATCGTGTCGACGGGCCGGGTGAGTTCCTCGATCGCCCGGGTCAACGCCGTGACGACGTCGTCGATCAGCGCGGCCGGGGTGCCGACCTTGCCCGACTGCTGCTGATACTGCTCGACGGGACGGTCGGACGACACGTCACGCAGCAGCCCGTTCAGCCTGGCCGCCGTGGAGGCCTCGAGGTGTCCGTCGTAGATCCCCGATCGCAAGCCGTCCTGGAAACGTTCGGCCGGCTGGCGCAGCTCGCTGCGCAGTCGCGCAACGACGTCGTCACCCGACAGGTGTTCTCCCACGAGCCGCTCGATCGTCTCACGAGCCTCGCGGCAGCGGGTGTGCAGACGCGTCGATCGCCAGTGCCGCTTCGTAGCCGAACAGATGGCCGACCATCGCCGACAGCACGAAGCCGAGCGCCGGATCGACCGCAGGCACGTTGATCGTCGCAGCAGCGTGGTACCGGGTCTCGCCGTCGTTGGCCACCACGATCGGGGTGGCCTTGTGGGCGGTGAAGATCGCCACTTCCTTCGCGACGTCGTCAGCGGTGGAGCCGACGAGGCCGGCGGCGCACACGAGAATGAGCGGCTCGGACGACAGGTCGATGTGCTTCTTGTCCTCGGTGGAGTCGCACGCAATCGACTTGTAGCAGAGCTCGCTGAGCTTGATCCTGACCTCTTCGGCAGCAACCTTGTTGGGACCGTTGCCGACCACTGCCCAGTAGCGCTTCGGTGGAGCGAGACGGCGCGCAGCATCGGCGATGACGTCTCGACGTGTGAGCACGACGCGAAGCGCGTCGGGCAACTCCCGCAGCGAAGCGAGGAGTTCGGACCGCCGTCGAGCATCTCCGAGGCCGGTCGCTTCGGCGATCGCGCACGAGAGCAGGGCGCCAGCGGCCACTTGGGCGTAGAACGCCTTGGTGGACGCGACGCTCATCTCCACGTCGCGACCATCGGAGGTGTACAGGACTCCGTCGGCCTTGTCGGTCAGGTCGCTGCTGCGCCGATTGACGATGCCGATCACCGCCGCGCCACGAGCACGCAAGAGGTCGACGGTGCGGTTGGTGTCGGTCGTGGTGCCCGACTGGCTGACCGCGATGGCGAGCGTGTCGCTCATGTCGAGTCGCATGCCGAATCCCGAGAGTTCGGTCGCGGTGATCGCGTCCACGTCGAGCATGGCATTCGTGAGTTCGTCGAGGATGGCCGCAGTGCTCTGGCCGGCGACGGCTGCGGTTCCCTGGCCGATGACACGTATCCGGGTGATCGTCCCGGCGGCGAGTCGGGCGGCCACATCCGCGGGAAGCGCCCGCTGGCCGACATCGGCGTGCAGCAAGCCGTCGCGCTCGACGATCTTGCCGCGCAACGTCTTGGCGAAGCTCTGCGGCGCCTCGGAGATCTCCTTGAGCAAGAAGTGCGGAGCGTCGCCGCGGTTGATGTCACGGGTGGTGACCTCGGCGGTGGCGACATCGTCGGCGCCGACCGGCAGGCCGGATCCGTCGTACGCGAGACGCACGATCCCGTCGAGTTCTCCGGCGTGGGCGCCGTCGAGCACCACGATCTCGCCGCCCTGCTCGCCGTCCATGCGCACGTACCGAGCGGTCTCCTCGACCACGCCGTAGGGCTCGCTCGCCACGATGTAGCAGTCATCGGCCAGTCCGATGTAGAGCCCCTGTCCACTGCCGCGCAGGGCGAGGAACAGCTGCGAGGGCGCCTCGGCGCTGGCGACGCCGATCGCCACGGACCCTTCGAACTCGCTGACCGTGCGACGGAAGGCCTCCGCGAGGTTCGTCGTGGCCGCGCGTCGAGCGACCAGTGCCGGGATCACCTTCGCGTCGGTGGTGATCGTCGAGGCGATGCGCAGGCCATGTTGCGCGCGCAGATCGGCATGGTTGTCGACGTCGCCGTTGAGCGCAGCGACGACGTAGGGCGGCTGCGCTCCACCGGGCTGTTCGAGTTCGAACGAATTCAGTGGATGCGTGTTGGGCTCGCTGATGATGCCGACGCTGGCCCAGCGGGTGTGGCCGAGGATGGCCGACGCGAGCTGACGGCGATTGCACGGCACGGCGCAGGAGTGTGTCAGCGCCCAGTGCCCGGCGCAGGGCGGCGGTGTTGTCGCCGAGCTCACCGATCTCGGCAGCCGCCTTGTAGACGAACGACAGACACGTTCCGGTGTCGACGACGGCGCCTGACTGAAAGAGCGGGTCGGCACCGCGATCGGCGACGAGCGCAGCCAACGCACTGCGCTCGATGTCGTGACCCCAGACGAAGACGTGCAGGCCCGCCGAGTCGCGACCGCGCACCTCGAGACGATCGATTGCCGAGAACGCCTGTTGTACGGCGAGGTACCCGCCGAGTGCGGAGACCGGAGCGTCGCGCCCGGCAAGCCCTTCCACCTCGCGTGCCGTGCGCAGCCGGTCGTGCCGAATCGCCCAGAGCGAATCCTTGAGGTCGATCAGCTCGGCGTTCGCTCGTTCGAGCCCCTCGGGGTCGAGTTCGTCGACATTGGTGTCGAGTCGGCGCTCGATCTCCGACGTTGCGGCGTCGAGCTGATCGAGTCGGGCGGTGATCGCTGCCACCACGTCGACATGTCCCGCCAGCGCCAACACTCCGGGCAGGCCGCGCAGCGCCTCGTCGACCGTGCGTGCTTCGGTTCTCGCCTCGACCATGTCGGCGGGCACCGACGTGAGGGCGGCTTCGGCACGACCCAATCCGGCGATGAGGTCGGCGGGGTCCGGTGTCACCCGGGTCGGAGGCCGACTGACGATGCCGATGATGCCGCACATGGGCCCCAAGGGTACTCCGGGTTCACCCGAGGTTCGGGGCGTCGCCCGCCCAGCCACGCCGGCCCCAACCACGCCGGCCCCACCCCGCCGGCCCCAACCACGTTTGCGTTGCACTTCGGAGGGGCCGCCTCACCCAGAATGCAACCCAAACGTGTTTTTCGGTCAGGGGGTGAGGTGCTGCGCTGCGGTGGCGAGCACGTCCGCCACCCGCTGGGCCTGCTCATGCGTCGGCGCCTCCACCATCACCCGCACGAGCGGTTCGGTTCCGCTCGCCCGCACGAGCACTCTCCCGACCCCGCCGAGTTCGACGTCGGCAGCGGCGATCTCATCCGCCAGGCGTACAGCGATGTCGGGCATGCGGTGGGCGACTCGAACGTTCACGAGCACCTGCGGGAGCGACGTCATGGCCTCGGCGGCGATGTCGGCGAGCGGACGGCCGGCTCGTTGCACCGCGTCGAGGAGTGCGACCGCGGTGAGGATGCCGTCGCCGGTGGTCGCGTGATCGGCAAAGATCACGTGACCCGACTGCTCGCCGCCGAGCGAGAATCCACCCGCAGCGAGTGCCTCGAGCACGTACCGATCGCCGACGCCGGTCTCGATCACATCGATACCCGTCTCGCGCATCGCCAGGCGGAACCCGAGGTTGGTCATCACGGTCACCACGACCGTGTCATGGCGGAGCTCTCCTCGAGCACGCAGATCGTTGGCGACGATCGCGATGATGTGGTCGCCATCGACGACCTTGCCCTCGTGGTCCACGGCGATCAGCCGGTCGGCGTCACCGTCGAGGGCGATGCCGACCTCGGCGCCGTGTTCGACCACGGCCTCGGCGACGAGCGATGGCGCCGTCGCTCCGCAGCGATCATTGATGTTGCGACCGTCGGGCGAGGCCGCCACCACGGTGACCTCGACGCCCGCAGCCCGCAACACGTCCGCGCCGATCTGGTGTGCTGCGCCGTTCGCTGCGTCGAGCACGACGCGCATCCCATCGAGTCGCAGGCCGTCGAGGAAGCCGACGACGTGGGCGATGTAGGCGTCGTGATCCGCACTCGCATCGACAACCCGACCGGGCGGGCGCACCGGGGCACGTGGCGCCGATTCGTCGGCGAGTGCAGTCAGCTCGGCCTCGATTCGACGTTCGACCTCGTCGACGAGCTTGATGCCACCACGTGCGAACAGCTTGATGCCGTTGTCGGTCCACGGATTGTGCGACGCAGACACCACCGCACCGAGCGCACCACGGCGCTGGGCCTCGAACGCCACCTGTGGCGTGGGCGCAACACCGAGTCGAATGACATCCATCCCTTCGGCCGCGAACCCGTCACAGAGCGCTCGATCGAGCACCTCGGTCGATTCGCGTGTGTCCCCACCGACCACCACGCCGGTGACGCCATCGACGCCGAGCACGCGTGCAGCGGCGCGACCGAGCCGCGTCGCGAACTCGGTGGTCAGTTCGGTGAGCGCGACACCACGGACCCCGTCGGTGCCGAACTGCATCGGGCGAACGCGATCAGCGCTTGGTGAACTGCGGCGCCTTGCGGGCCTTCTTGAGGCCGTACTTCTTGCTCTCCTTCTTACGCGAGTCACGCGTGAGCAGGCCAGCCTTCTTCAGAGCTGCCCGGCTCTCGGGATCGAGCTCGACGAGTGAGCGGGCGATGGCCAAGCGCAGCGCGCCGGCCTGGCCACTGGCGCCACCACCGTGGATCGACGCCGTGATGTCGTAGTTCTCACGGGTGTCGGTGACGGTGAGCGCCTCGGAGACGACCATCTGTGACACCGCGGTCGGGAAGTATGCGTCGAGGGTCTTGCCGTTGATCGTGAACTGGCCGGTGCCGGGTCGGAGCTGAGCGCGAGCGACGGCTTCCTTGCGGCGGCCGGTGGTCTGGGTGAGCGGTACGGTTCCCATGTGTGTGCGTCTCTCTGGTGCAGTCGGTCGTTCAGCGGGCCTTGGCGGCCGGGATCTCGAGCTTGGTGGGGGTCTGGGCGGCGTGCGGATGGGTCGGGCCGGCGTACACCTGGAGCTTCAGGAGCTGCTGGCGCCCGAGCGGGCCCTTCGGGAGCATGCCGCGAATGGACTTGCGGAGCGCCTCTTCGGGCTTGCGGGCGTGGAGATTGGCGTAGGTCTCGGACTTGATGCCACCCGGGTAGCCGCTGTGGCGGTACACCATGGTGCGGTCAGCCTTACCGGCGGTCATCACGATCTTGTCGGCGTTCACGATGATCACATGGTCGCCGGTGTCGATGTGCGGTGCGAAGGTCGGCTTGTGCTTGCCGCGCAGGATTCGGGCCACCTCGGTGCAGAGGCGACCGAGCACCAGGCCGTCTGCATCGACGACGTGCCATTCACGCTGGATCTCACTGGCTTTTGGGGTGTACGTAGGCATGCCGCAATCAATCTGTCGAGAGTCGAAGAGTCAGGTATCCCGCAATGGGGAACCGTGAAATGATACGGCGGCCAGCACCGGGCTCCAACCCGCGGACGAGCAGCATCGCGATCCGCGCTGGCCACACGGTCGGGAAAGGACCGGTCCGACCCGACGCGCAACCACGACGTAACTCCGACGTAACTCCGACGGAACCCCGACGGGGCCCCGAGGCGTGGAATATCCTCAAGTTCGTGGCAACGCACGCCGATGACACGACATGAGTTCCGCCGACTCGAACGCGCCGTCACTGGACGATCTCGCCGACCCGGTGTTCGCGGTCGACCCCTCCGGCGTGTTGCGCTACGCCAACGACACCGCAGCCGACGTGCTCGGCTGGGATGCAACCGAACTGCTCGGCTCGGCGGTGCTCGATCTGGTGCATCCCGACGATGTGAGCCTTGCCGCCTCTGCACTGCAGACCGTGCAGGACAAGGCGTTCGGCGACCTGCTCGTGCTGCGGATTCGCACCGGGCGGGGCACGTGGCGCTATCTCGAATTCAGAGGGACGTACCGCCGACCGGACCCGACCGACCCGTTGGCCGGACTGATCGTGATCGTCGCCCGCGACGTCACCGATCGCCATCGACTCGAGTTCGACCAGGGTGACACCGAGGTGCTGCGAGCCGTCATGGCGAACATGCACGGCATGGTCATCCTGACCGACGGCCGCGGACTCGTTCGATCGGTCAACGGTGCCGTCACCCGCCTGCTCGGTCACGACCCAGAGACCGTGCGTGGTCGTTCGATTCTCGACTACCTCCACACCGATGACCGTGACAGCATCCTCGACGCTGCCCAACGACTCGGTCCTCAAGGATCGCTCACCCTCGACGCACGCGTCCTGATGGCCGACGGCAACTCGCTCATCTGCGAGTTCACGGTCAGCAACCTGCTCGACGATCCGGTCGTTGCCAGCTACGTCATCAGCGCGCAGATCGCCACATCGCTCGCCGATGCCCGCGATCGCGTCGAGTTCCTCGCCGAGCACGACAGCCGCACGGGTCTGCTCAACCGCGACGGTTTCATGCGGGCCGCACACGGAATGATGCAGACCGGAGCCGGTCTCGGCATCTTGATCGTCGACATCGTCCACTTCCGATCGATCAACGAGCTCTATGGCGAACCCGTCGGCGATGCCGTGCTCTCCGCCGTCGCCGAACGGATCGATCAGATTCGCTGGCCCGATCTGATCACCGCCCGCTTCGGCGGTGACGAGTTCGTGCTGGCGATCCGAGCATCGAGCCCCAGTGCCGTCGAGATGCTGGGAAAGCGAGTCCACCGCGACATCGCCCGACCCATCGCCGTCAACGGCCAGGAGGTCAACTTCGACATCCGAACGGCAATGGCGTTCGAAGCGCGGCCCGAGGTGCTCGACGCGTTGCTGGTGAGCGCCAGCAACGATCTGATGTCGGCCAAGCGGTTCGCTGAGCCGGAGACCGTCGGCATCTCGGTCGATGCAATCAACGAGCGCCGGCGCCAGCTCGAACTGCTCCGAGCGGCGATCGACGACGGACAGATCCAGCCCTTCTTCCAGCCGATCTGCGCTGCCGACGGCACGGTCACCGCGATCGAAGCGCTCGTACGGTGGGTCCATCCCCTTCGTGGGGTGCTGGGCGTCGCCGACATCCTGCCGCTGGCCCGGTTGGCCGGGCTGGCCGAAGCCGTCGACGACCAGGTGCTCGATCAGGCATTGAAGTTCGCCGTGCGGCTGGCCGACGCCGGACATCCCGACATCGAGGTGCACGTCAACATCGATCCGAAGGCAATCTCGCGCGCCGCGTTCGGCGCGTCGTTCCTCGAGCGATGCCGCCGCGCCGGGGCGAACCCGACCCAGCTGGTCGTCGAGATCACCGAGACCGACCTCCTCTCACCGGGCGCTGCGTCGTTGGCCAACATGCAGAAACTTCGCTTCGCCGGGATCCACGTGTCGATCGACGACTTCGGGACGGGCTACTCGAGCCTGGCGCACTTGCTCGAGCTTCCGATCGACGGGGTGAAGATCGATCGTCGGTTCATCGCCGGCATCGACGTCGATCCAGCCGCAACCAATCTCAGCACGGCGATCCTCAGCCTCAGCCAGAGTTTGAAGCTCACCTGTGTCGCCGAAGGCGTCGAACAGCCCTACCAGCGAGACCGTCTGGCGGCCCTCGGCTGTCGTGCGTTCCAGGGATGGCTCTTCTCGCCCGCCGTCGCAGGCGACGAACTGTTGGCCCTGCTGCCGCGTATCGAATCGGGCGGCGCCTCCGTCGTCGCCCCCGACGCTCAGGCGTCCCAGCGTTCGCCGCTGTAGTCGACCGACCACAGCACCAGGCCCGTCGGTGGCGCCACCTGGCCAGCGGCGTTGCGGTCGAGCGCCGCCAGCGTCGCGGAGATCGACTCGGCCTGACGCCGACCGAGTCCGACGTCGACGAGCGTGCCGACGATGCTGCGCACCATCTGGTGGCAGAACGACGACGCCGTGACCTCGAATCGCAACAGGGGCCGACCCCAGTGGTCGTCGTCGTGGCGCCACTGCGCAGCGCGAAGGTGACGGACCAGGCTCGGTGGGTCAGCGCCTGCAGCGGGCTTCGGGCGGCGACAGAACGACGAGAAGTCGTGCTCGCCGAGCAACGCTTCGGCCGCACGGTTCATCGCGATGACATCGAGCGTCGTCGGGACATGCCAGGTGGTCCTGGCCAGCAGCGGGTTCGGGGCCGGGTGGTTCCAGACCTGATAGCGGTAGGTGCGGCCCGTGGCCGAGAACCGCGCTGAGAACGACCGCGTCCTCCCACTGCGGATCGCGCACCGAGATGTCAGGACCACAGAGCCCGTTGATGCTGCGAGCGAGGCGCCGCAGGTCGATGTCGGACGGGAGCTGGCCGGAGACCACCTGGCCCCAGCCGTGCACGCCGGCGTCGGTTCGACCGGCACCGGTCAGTTCGACCGGACATCGAGCGATCGTCTCGACCGCACGACGGAGTTCGCCCATCACCGTTCGAACGCCATCGCTCTCGGCGAACCCGCGAAAGTCGGTGCCGTCGTACGCGACGGTCAAACGGACGGTGCGCGTGCCGGACACGCCGTCACGCTCAGACGAGTTCGATGCGCGCCATCTGGGCGTTGTCGCCGGCGCGAGGACCCATCTTCAGGATCCGGGTGTACCCACCATTGCGCTCGGCATACCGAGGGGCAACGTCGTGAACGAGCTTGTAGGTCATCTCCTTGTCACCGAGGAAGGCCTCGATCTGACGGATGCGATGGACCTGCATCGGGCCCGCTTCCTGCGCCTTCTTCGCCTTCGTGATCAGCTTTTCGGCGATCGGGCGGAGGTGCTTGGCCTTGGCCTCGGAAGTGGTGATGGCCTCAGCAGCGAACAGTGACGCGGCGAGGTTGGCCATCATGAGGCGCTGGTGGGCAGCGGAGCTGCCGAAGCGGCGGGAGCGGCGTGGAGTGGGCATCGTTCAATCGTCTTTCGTTACGTGCGTCGCAGCGATCAGCCGCGCAGCGTCAGGCCGCGCTCGTCGAGCTTGGCCTTGACCTCGTCGAGGCTCTTCTGGCCGAAGTTGGTGATGTTGAGCAGGTCGTCCTCGGTCTTGGTCAGCAGCTCGCCGACGGTGTTGACCTGGGCCCGCTTGAGGCAGTTGTTGGGGCGCTCGGACAGATCGAGGTCCTCGATCGGAAGGTCGAGATCCGGTGAGCTGACCGCGGCGTCGACGATCTCGCCGAGCTCCAAGCCCTGCGGCTCGTCCGACATCGTGGCGACGAGCTCGACCAGCGAGCGCAACGTTGCGCCGGCCGACGCCAACGCGTCAGCAGCCGTGATCGAACCGTCGGTCTCGATCTCGATGACGAGGCGGTCGTAGTTGGTGGACTGCTCGACCCGGGTCGGCTCGACCTGGAACGCAACGCGGCGCACCGGGCTGAAGATCGCATCGATCGGAATGACGCCGATCACCCGATTGTCGTCTTCGCGGTTGCTCGACAAGTAGCCACGCCCCTGCTCGACCGTGAGGTCGATCGCGAGGCGGCCCTTGGAGTTGAGCGTGGCGAGGTGGAGATCCTTGTTGAGGACCTCGACGTCGGCCGGGCATTCGATGTCGCCAGCGGTGACCGCACCGGCGCCACGGGCGTCGAGACGCATCGTGACGGCCTCCTCGGACACCGACGTGACGACGATGTCCTTGAGGTTCAAGATGATGTCGGTGACGTCCTCGGCCACGCCGGGGATCGTGTCGAACTCGTGGAGCGAGTCGTCGAAACGTGCGGTGACGATCGCTGCGCCGGGAATCGACGACAGCAAGGTGCGGCGCAGCGAGTTGCCGAGCGTGTGGCCGAAGCCGGGCTCGAGTGGGCCGACCGCGAAGCGGCCGCGGTTGTCGGACTCCTCACCGAGAGCTTCGATGGTGGGGCGCTGCATGACGAGCATTGGTGCCGGGACCTTTCCGGGTGTTCGGGTGACGAGCGGGGAACGTTCGAGAAACGGGGACTACTTGGAGTACAGCTCGACGATGAGCGACTCACGCACGGGCACGTCGATGTGCTCGCGTTCGGGCAGGCTGCGAACGGTCACAGCCTTGCCGCCGTCACTCGCTTCGAGCCACCCGACGAGCGAGCGGTCGAGCGTGTCGATGTTGTGCTGCACCACGATCATCTTCTGCGCCTTGGGCGACAAGGAGACGACCTGACCCTTCTTGCAGCGGAAGCTGGCGATGTCGACGCGCTTGCCGTCGACCTGGATCAGACCGTGGTTGACGAACTGACGGGCCTGCGGACGACTCGACGCCCAACCGGCGCGGTAGACGACGTTGTCGAGACGCTGCTCGAGGAGACGCAGCAGGATCTCGCCGGTGGGGCCCTGCATGCGCTGGGCCTCGACGTAGGTCTTGTGGAACTGCTTCTCCAGGACGCCGTAGATGTACTTCGCCTTCTGCTTCTCCTGCATCTGGGCGAGGTACTCGCTGCCGGCGTTGCGGCGACGGGTGCGGCCGTGCTGGCCGGGCGGGAAGGGACGGCGCTCGAGCGCCTGACGGCCCTTTTCGTTCTCGAAGATGTTGACCGAGAGGCGGCGCGAGATGCGCACCTTGGGTCCGGTGTAACGAGCCATGTTCAGTCTTCTCCTTAACCGCGCCGACGCTTCGGCTGGCGGCACCCGTTGTGGGGAACCGGTGTGACGTCCTTGATCGAGGTGACCTCGATGCCGGTCTGCTGGATCGAGCGGACGGCGGTGTCGCGGCCCGAACCCGGGCCCTTCACCTGCACCTCGGCGCGGCGCATGCCGTGCTCGATGGCGGCCTTGCCGGCCTTCTCGGCGGCCTGCTGCGCAGCGTACGGCGTGCTCTTGCGGCTGCCCTTGAACCCGACACCACCCGACGACGCCCAGGCAATGACATTGCCCTCGGTGTCGGTGATCGAGACGATCGTGTTGTTGAACGAGCTCTTGATGTGCACGATTCCCGTGCTGACGTTCTTGCGGTCACGCTTGCGCGGACGGCGACTCGCGGTCGGCTTCGCCATTACTTCCTCACTGCCTTCTTCTTGTTGGCCACCGTGCGCTTCGGGCCCTTACGGGTCCGGGCGTTGGTGTGGGTGCGCTGGCCGCGCACCGGCAGGCCCTTGCGGTGACGGACGCCTTGGAGGCAGCCGATCTCGATCTTGCGCTTGATGTCGCCCTGCACGTCTCGGCGCAGGTCGCCTTCGATCTTGAGGTTCTGATCGATGTAGGAACGGATCCGATTGACCTCGTCCTCCGTCAGATTGGAGACCTTGGTGTTGGGGTCGAGTTCGAGGTCCGCGCAGATCTTCTGCGACGTGGGCAGACCGATCCCGAAGATGTAGGTGAGCGAGATTTCCAACCGCTTTTCGCGGGGGATGTCGACGCCGGCGATACGTGCCATGTGATTTCTCCTGTGCCCCTCAGCCCTGGCGCTGCTTGTGACGGGGATTGGTGCAGATGACCATGATGCGACGATGGCGACGAATCACCTTGCAGTTGTCGCACATCGGCTTGACGCTGGGTCGTACTTTCATGGTTGCTCTCTTACTTGTACCTGTACGTGATGCGACCCCGGGTGAGGTCGTAGGGAGTGAGTTCCACCTGCACCTTGTCGCCGGGCAGGATGCGGATGTAGTGCATGCGCATCTTGCCGGAGATGTGGGCCAAGACTTCGTGCCCGTTGTCGAGCGCGACCTTGAACATGGCGTTGGGAAGCGATTCGAGGATCTTGCCCTCGAGCACAATCGCGTCTTCCTTTGGCTTTGGCAGGGGGTTCTCCTCACTCTGTTTCGGATCTGACGGGACGGAACCGGGCACGACAGCACACGCTGCCGAGCTCGGGTTTGACGAACTTGCACTACTCCGGCCACCCTGCCGGCTTGCGCTGGCACGGTGCACGACGGTCCGCGAACAGACCGGCGTGTCATGCTAGCGGCGCACATTCGCAGATCCAATGGGCGGTCCGCCCGATTTCCTGCACGTTGTGCTAGACGGCCATTCCTGGTCCATGCCGCCCCGTCGCTGCCCAACACAGCGATCCGAACGGGGCCCGCCAGACCGTCGCTACCCTCGAGACGATGGTCGGCGGAGCAGGGTTCGGGGTCACACGCACCTCCGTCCAAGCACGACTCGACGCCAGCGGCACCTACAAGCGGTGGGTGTTGCTCACTGCGCTCGCAGGAATGTTCGCCACGACCTTTCCCGTGACGCTGCTGGCGGTCAGCCTCAGCACGATCGCCGACGACTTCGACACCACCGAGACGTTGATCGCCTGGGTGATCTCGGCCCCGCTGCTCGCGTCGGCAGTCGCGCTGCCGATTCTCGGCAAGTTGGGCGATCTCTACGGACATCGCCGAGTGTTCCTCACCGGGTTCACGGTCTCGACCGCGATCACCGCGCTCACCACATTGGCCTGGGATCCGTACTCCCTGATCGCCTTGCGTGGGCTCGCGGTCGTGATCGGCGGGGCCACGATTCCCTCGTCGATGGCGTTGATCAACAGCGTGTACGCCCGCGGAGAACGGGCAAAGGCGATGGGATGGTGGTCGCTGGTGGCCGCCGGTTCTCCGGCGATCGGGCTGGTGATCGGTGGCCCCTTGATCGACGCAGTCGGCTGGCGGCCGATGTTCGCGATCCAAGCGGCACTCTCGATCATTCCCGTCGTCGCGGCCTCTCTGATCCTGCGCGAGACCCCACTGCGCACCGACGTCGGCTTCGACATTGCGGGCGCCGTCACGCTTGCGATCGCCACCGGAGCCATCATGTTCGCGCTCAATCAAGTGCCCGCACGAGGACTCGACGCCATGATCCTCGGTTCGTTCGTCATCGGAGTGTCGGGGCTGGTCGCCTTCTGCCTGGTCGAGTCGCGCGTCGCATTCCCGCTGCTCCCGCTCGAGTTCTTCCGACGACGGAACTTCACCACCTCCATGCTGGCTGCGTTGTTCTCCGGCGCGGCGTACATGGGCGGTTTCGTCCTCGCACCGCTGATGTTGCAGTCGGTGTTCGCGCTGTCGGTCTCGGCGACGTCGTTGGTGATGCTGCTCCGCCCGGCCTCGTTCGCCGTGACCTCACCCATCGGCGGCTCGCTCGCCACCCGTGTCGGAGAACGCCCGGTGGCGGTCTTCGGCTCGATGGCGATTGCCGTCGCGCTGGTGCTGCTCGGGCTGGGAGGCACCGCCGACCTGCTCTGGATCGTGATCGTCGGGCTGATCATCCAAGGCATCGGCAACGGCACCGCCCAGCCCACGATCACCGCGACGATGTCGAACTCGGTCGACGAAGCAGACCTCGGCATCGCCGCTGCGACGCAACGGATGGCGTTCCAGGTCGGCTCGGCGCTCGGCATCTCGACCCTCACGTCGATCTACGGCGGCACCGAGCAGGCCGCGGACTTCCTCACGGCCTATCTCGTCGGCGCCGCCATCGGCGCCATGGCACTGGTGTTCGCCGCGATGATGCGCTCGACCTCGGTCGACGTCGTACCCGCGGGACCAGACCCACAACTCGTCGCTGTCGACGGCGTCACCCCTCGGGCCGCGCCTGACCACTGCTGACACGGCGTCGCGCTGAGCGGC
Source organism: Ilumatobacteraceae bacterium (assembly GCA_963741875.1). Lineage (GTDB taxonomy): Bacteria > Actinomycetota > Acidimicrobiia > Acidimicrobiales > Ilumatobacteraceae > Sva-07. Next base: position 83,370 of record CAVUJO010000001.1, read on the forward strand.
ATCCGAACGACGTCGCAGACGGCAGTCGATCGAGGTCCGACGCCGCGGCGACCGAGCAGTGGGTCGCCCACGCCGGCATGGGGGCGACCCGACGACGCCCGCCGAGCGACCTCGTCCCGAAGGCGATTGGTAGCGTTCGCCCATGCACGATCTGGTGATTCGCAACGGAACGGTCGTCGATGGAACCGGCGCCGACCGACGGCTGGCCGACATCGCCATCGATGGCGAGTCCATCGTCGCTGTCGAGCCGCCGGGCAGCGAATTGGCACGAGGTGCACGAGAGATCGACGCCGACGGCATGATCGTCACGCCCGGCTGGGTCGACATCCACACCCACTACGACGGCCAGGTCACCTGGGACCCCGATGTCGCTCCATCGTCGGTCAACGGGGTCACCTCGATCCTGCTCGGCAATTGCGGCGTCGGCTTCGCTCCCGTCAAGCCGGACGAGCACCAGTTCCTGATCGAGCTGCTCGAAGGCGTCGAGGACATCCCCGGCACGGCGTTGAGCGAGGGCATGACGTGGGGGTGGGAGTCGTTCCCCGAGTACCTCGACCTGCTCGACCGCCTGCGCTGGACCGTCGACGTCGGCACCCAAGTTCCGCACGCGGCACTTCGCACCTACGTGATGGGCAGCCGAGGCGCCGACGTCGAAGCAGCGGCCTCCGCCGACGAGATCGAGCAGATGTCGCGCCTGTGTGAGGACGCGATCCGCGCTGGCGCCATGGGCTTCACGACCTCGCGGACCTACGTGCATCGCACGTCGCGCGGCCAGCAGATCGGCACGCTCCGGGCCGGCGCCGACGAGGTGCTCGGCATCGCCGCAGCGCTGCGGCGGGCCGGCACTGGTGTCATCCAGCTGATCTCGGACGCCTATCAGTCGACCGATGACGAACTGGTCGCCCACGAGATCGAGCTGCTCGGCCGGATCGCCATGGACGTCGCGCGACCGCTCAGCTTCACCGTGCAACAGAACGACGACGCCCCCAACCGATTCCGCGAGCTGCTCGGTGCGATCGACGGCTGGAATGCGGCCGGCGCTGACGTCAAGGCGCAGGTGGCGGTGAGGCCGATCGGCGTGCTGATCGGTTTGCAGGCGACCGCGAACCCGTTCATGTTCTGCCCGTCGTACCGGCAGCTGCACACGCTCGATCACGCCGAACGTCTCGCTCGGCTGCGTGATTCCGAGGTGCGCCGCACCCTGCTCGCCGAGCACGCGGCATCGAGTCCGTCAGGCTTCGTCGGCATCCTCCACTCGGGCTACGACCGCATGTATCCGCTGTCGGATCCGCCGGACTACGAGCCGACCCCGGCCGACAGCGTCGCCGGACGCGCGGCCACCACCGGCGCCGAACCCGCCGAGCTCCTGTACGACCTGCTGCTCGACGACGACGGCGGCCGGCTGCTGTACATCCCACTGATGAACTACGCACGCGGCGATCTCGACGACGTGCGAGAGATGTTGACCTCGCCGAATTCGATGTTCGGGCTGTCCGACGCCGGCGCCCACTGCAACTCGATCTGCGACGGCAGCTTCCCGACGACGGCGATCACGCACTGGACCCGCGACCGGACTCGCGGCGACCAACTGAGCTTGGAGTACGTCGTACACCAGCAGACCCAGCGCACCGCTCAGCATGTCGGCTGGACCGATCGCGGCGTGATCGCGCCGGGCATGCTGGCCGACCTCAACGTGATCGATCACGAGCGGTTGACGTTGCACCCGCCGCAGCTGATCGCCGACCTGCCCGCCGGTGGCACGCGGCTGATGCAGGCCGCCGACGGCTACGTCGCCACCATCAAGCGCGGTGTGGCGATCGCCGAGCAGGGTGCACTCACCGGCGCCCGACCTGGTCGACTCCAGCGCAGCACCTGCGGATGATCAGCCGTCATCTCGGCACGACCGTGGCCCGGACGCGAACGCCGGCGTGAACGAGTTCGTCGCTGCACTGGCGATCGCCTTCGGCGTGGTGTTCGTGGCCGAACTCGGCGACAAGACCCAGCTCCTCGCACTCAACTTCGGGGCCCGCTATTCGTTGCGCACCGTCGCGGTCGGACTGACGATCGGCTACGCCGTCGCCAACGTGGTCGCCACCATTGTCGGCGGTGTGCTCGGCGCCGCACTTCCCGACCGACCCATCCAGATCGTCGGCGGGCTCATCTTCCTCGGGTTCGCCGGAGCGGCACTGCGTCGCGACGACACCGACGTCGACGACGACGAGCCGGTGACATCGAACGTGGCTGGGCGCACCACACTCGCGGTCGTGATGTCGATCGCCCTGTCGATCGCCGTGGCCGAGATGGGCGACAAGACCCAGATCGCCACCGCAACGCTGGCATCGCAATCGTCACCGGTCGGGGTCTGGATCGGTGCCACACTCGGCGCGGCGTCGAGCGGCATGGTCGGCGCGGTCGCCGGCAATCTGATCGGCGACCGCATTGCTCCCCGCGCCCTCCAGATCTCGTCCGCTGTCCTTTTCGCCCTCTTCGGCGTTGCGATGCTCGCCGGCTGGTTCTGAGCAATCTCAACGCTGTGCCGGTGCCAGCAGATCCCCACGCAGGAGACCGAGGACTGCGTCGATTGCGCATCGGTGCTGAGTCGCGTCCTGCGACGCGCCTTCGGTGAGTCCGATCAACATGATGCGAATGAACTCCACCAGACGCTCGCGATCTTCAGGGCGCACCTCACCGGTGGCAACACCGGTGTCGACGATCCCGACGAAGAAGTCGTCGCGGGCGGCGTCGGCGCGGGCGAGACGTTCAGCGATCTCGGGGTAGCGGCGCATGTCGGTTCGCACCGTGCCGACGAACAATGCCAACGTGTGATCGTCGACGTTCATGCGGTGCGCTGCTTCGAGCATGCCCTCGAACTGTCCCAGGAACGTGTCCGATCCTTGCACGGCCTCGACGAACCGGCCGTAGACCTGCCGCTGCATGTCGTGGTGCACGGCGACGTACAGGTCGAGCTTCGACTCGACGTAGTGGTACAACGCTGCGGTCGTGATCCCCGACGACTCGGCGAGTTCTTTGTTCGTGACACCGCCATAGCCGCGCTCGGCGAACAGGCGACGCGCATTGTCGATGATCGCTCGGCGCGTGTCGGCGGAGTCGGTGGCCGGCGGTCGCCCCCGACGTCGTGTCCCCGCTGGTACCGCATCGACCATCGCCCGAGTATGTCCGGCCGCACGTGCGGGTGTGCCACCGGAGCGGCTCCGAGTCGCACGACCCGATCTGCGCCCGTGGGGTTTCGCAATCCGGGACGGGAGGGACGCAGATGCCGTGCTGGGACGTCGGGGGCCCAGATCGGTCAGTTGCGGTTCGCCTCGACAGCCTTGACGAGCCGGTCGAACACGGCGTCGGGGTGTCCGATGCCGTTGATGACGACGAGACGGTTCTGGTCGCCGTAGTGCTTGATCAACGGGAACGTCTGCTCCTCGTACAGGTCGAGACGGCGATTGACCGATTCCGGGGTGTCGTCGGCGCGCTGTTGGATGTCGCCACCGCACACGTCGCAGATCCACGGGTCGGGATCACTGCCGGTCGAGGTGTAGTTCGTCCCGCAGTCGCGGCACACCCGCCGGGCCGAGATCCGCTCGAGCACGATCTCGCGCGGCACGTTGAGGTCGAGCACGACATCGATCGGGCGACCGTCGGCGATCCCGTCGAGCGCGTCGGCCTGATCGATCGTGCGGGGGAACCCATCGAGGATGTAGCCGCGAGTCGACGCGTCGGGGGCCGACAGCCGGTGGTCGACGAGGCCGATCATGATCTCGTCGCCGACGAGACCGCCGGCGTCCATCACCCGCTTGGCCATCAGACCGAGCTCGGTGCCCTCACGCACGGCGGCGCGCAGCATGTCACCGGTCGAGATGTGTGGAACGACGAAGTGCCGGGACAATCGCACGCACTGCGTGCCCTTGCCTGCACCCTGTCGCCCGAGGATGATGAGGCGGGCGCCGGGGATCACGGCCGACCTACTTGAGGAATCCCTCGTAGTTGCGCAGCGTGAGCTGGCTGTCGATCTGGCGCATCAGTTCGAGCGCCACACCGACGGAGATCAGCACGCTGGTGCCGGCAAAACCGAAGGAGTTGATGCCGGCGATGATCAACAGGATGTACGGCAGCACGGCGATGATCGCGATGAACACCGCACCCGGCAGCGTGATGCGGTTCACTGCCTTGCCGAGGTACTTCTCGGTCTGTGGTCCGGGCCGGACACCGGGGATGAACCCACCCTGGCGACGCAACTGATCGGCCTGTCGCACCGGGTCGAACGCGATCGAGTTGTAGAAGTAGGCGAACGCGATGATCATCAACATGAAGATCGAGATGTAGACGAAGTTCTGTGGGTTGACGATGTACTGGTCGACGAAGCTGGCGATGTCGCCGCGCCACCCCTCGCCGGAGCCGAGGAACTGCGAGAAGATCACCGGAAGCAGGAGGATCGAGCTTGCGAAGATGATCGGGATCACGCCGGACTGGTTGACCTTCAACGGGATGTAGGTGTTCTGGCCGCCCATCATCCGGCGACCCACCACGCGTTTCGCGAACTGCACCGGGATGCGTCGCTGCCCGAGTTCGACGTACACGACAGCGACGATGATCCCCAAGGTGAGCAGGATCATGGCGACGAACCAGAACACCTTGTTGAGCTGGAGGATGCTCCAGAATCCACCGGGCAGGCTGGCGACCACCGAGGCGAAGATGATCATCGACATGCCGTTGCCGATGCCTCGCTGGCTGATCAGCTCGGCCATCCACATGAGCACGGCGGTGCCGGCGACCAGCGTCGGGATGATCAGATAGCCCCGGGGCCAGACACCGTCCGGCAGCAGCGGCACCGTCGGTGCGGCGCTGGCAGCCGAGAAGAACGCCGTGCCGCGCCCGGTGCCGAAGATGAACACCAGACCGGTCGACTGCAACGTGGCGAGGCCGATCGTGACATAGCGGGTGTACTGGGTGATCTTTCGTTGCCCGACTGCGCCTTCGTTCTGGAGTTCCTCGAGCTTCGGAATGACCACGCCGAGCACCTGCATGATGATGCTCGCGGTGATGTACGGCATGATGCCGAGCGCGAAGATCGAGAAGCTCTCGAAGGCGCCGCCCGAGAACAGGTTCAAGAAACCGAGCGCGCCCTGCTGGCCGGCGGACTCACGCAACTGCTCGATCGCGATCGGGTCGACGCCCGGCACGCGGATGAAGACACCGAGGCGATAGACGGCCACCATTGCGACGACGAACAAGAGCTTGTTGCGAAGGTCATGGACCCTCCAGATGTTCGCCAACTGCGAAAACACTCAGAACACTCCTGTGCGATGGGGATGGTGGGTTGGAACGGACGCAGTGCGTCAGCGGTTGGCGAACTGGTTGCCCTTGACGGCGGGCCGACCGGCCTTGCCTTCCTCGCGGAAGGGCAGTTCGATCAGCGTCACCGTACCGCCTGCGGCCGTGACGGCCGCTTCAGCGGCACCGGAGATCGCGTGCACGTGCAGATCGACCTTGGTGGAGATCTCGCCACGGGCGAGCACCTTCACGAACGCCTTCTTGCGCAGGAGACCGTTGGTCACGAGCGTTTCGGGCGTGACGGTGGCGTCACCGGTCGCATCGACCAGCGCGCTCAGGGCGTCGAGGTTGACCGCCTGGTACTCGACGCGGAACGGGTTGTTGAACCCCTTCAGCTTCGGCACGCGCTGCTTCAGCGGCGTCTGGCCACCTTCGAAACCTCGGGCGACGGTGTTGCGGGCGCGCTGGCCCTTGCTGCCGCGACCGGCAGTCTTGCCGCCCTTGCCGCCGGTACCGCGACCGACGCGCTTCGCGTTCTTCTTGGCGCCGGGTGCCGGCGCGAGATCATGGACCTGCATGGGTCAGCTCTCCTTCGTTGCGGTGCCGGTCGCCGTGTCACCCGTGGGGGCGGCGTCGGACACCTCGAGCAGGTGCGGGACCCGGGCGATCATGCCGCGGATCTCGGGACGGTCGGGCAGGGTGTTCGTCGAGCCGATCTTGCCCAACCCCAGCGCCCGCAATGTGCCGCGATGCTTGGGCTTGGTGCCGATCGATGACTTGGTCTGCGTGACGGTGATCGTGGCCTCACTCATTCGGCACCTCCGGTCGGAACCGAAGCGGCGCCGGAGCGGCTCTTCTGGCGTTCGTTGTAGGCGTTGAGCAGACCCTTGGGCACGAAGTCCTCGGCCGGGAGGCCGCGACGTGCAGCGATCTGATCGGGACGTTGCAGCGACTTGAGTCCGTCGACGGTGGCGCGAGCCACGTTGATGTGGTTGGCCGAGCCGAGTGACTTGCACAGCACGTCGTGGACGCCGGCCTCTTCGAGGATGACGCGAGCGGCGCCGCCGGCGATCACACCGGTACCAGGCGCTGCCGGCTTCATCATCACCCTGCCGCCGCCGGTGGTACCGAGGACGGGGTGGATGATGGTGCTGCCGGCCATTGGAACCTCGAACAGGTTGCGCTTGGCTTCTTCGGTGCCCTTCTGAATGGCGAGCGGGACCTCTTTGGCCTTGCCGTAGCCGAGACCGACCCGACCGTTGCCGTCGCCGATCACCACGAGCGCGGTGAACGAGAAACGACGTCCACCCTTGACGACCTTGGCGACGCGGTTGATCGTGATGACGCGCGACTCGCGCAGACCGCTGTCGTCGCCGTCACGGCTGTCACGTCCGTCGCGACCGCGGTTGTCACGGTTGTCGCGGCCACCGCCACGGTTGTCACCGGGATTGTTGCTGGGAAATGCCATCAGAACTCCAGTCCTGCTTCACGAGCTGCGGATGCCACGGCGGCGATGCGGCCGTGGTAGGCGAACCCGCCACGATCGAACACGACCTGTTCGACACCGGCGGCCTTGGTCCGCTCGGCGATCAGCTGGCCGACGCGGGTGGCCGCTTCGACGCTCGACCCCGTGCCGGCGGCGCGCAGGTCTGCTTCGTTGGTGGACGCCGCGGCGAGGGTGGTGCCGGCATCGTCGTCGATCACCTGCACCGACAGGTGCCGGTTCGACCGGAACACGGCCAGACGAGGACGTGCGGCGGTGCCGTGGATCTTCTTGCGAACGCGACGGTGGCGGCGGATGCGGCCACTTCGGCGTGCTTCGGCGATCTTGGTCATGAGACGCTCCGTTACTTCTTTCCGGCTTTGCCGGCCTTGCGCAGCACTCGCTCGCCCGCGTAGCGGACGCCCTTGCCCTTGTACGGCTCGGGCTTGCGGATGCTGCGGATGTTGGCGGCCACCTGGCCGACCACTTCTTTGTCGATGCCCGACACGATCACCTGTGTCTGTGCGGGCACTTCGAACGTGATGCCCTCGGGCGCCTTGACGTCGACCGAGTGGCTGAAGCCGAGGTTGAGGCGCAGCGCGCCAGGACCTTGCGCTTCGGCGCGGTAGCCGACGCCGACGATCTCGAGGTTCTTGGTGAACCCGTCGGTGACGCCGATGACCATGTTGTTCACGAGGCTGCGGGTGAGCCCGTGCATCGCCTTGGTCTTGTTCTCGTCGTTCGGGCGATCGCACACGAGGGTGTCGCCGTCCCCGTCGTTGGTGATGGTGATGGTGATGGTGCCGGGGATCACGCGCTCGAGGGTCCCCTTGGGGCCCTTGACCGAGATGTTCCGACCGTCGAGTGTGACGTCGACGCCTGCTGGCACCGTGATGGGTGCCTTACCGATGCGGGACATGTCGTTCCTACTTCCTTCTCGATCCGGTCCGGGTCACCAGACGTAACACATGACCTCGCCGCCGACGTTGCGCTTGCGCGCCTCGCGGTCGGTCATGAGGCCGTGGGAGGTGGACAGGACAGCAACACCGAGGCCACCGAGGACTCGGGGCACGGTGCCGGCGTTGCGATACACGCGCAGGCCCGGCGTCGAGATGCGACGCAGGCCCATGATCGTGCGGTCACGATCGGGCGAGTACTTCATCGTGATGGTCAGCACGTCACCGACCCCCTTGGGGGACGGTGCGGTCTCGAAGCTCTCGATGTAGCCCTCCTTCTGGAGGACTTCGGCGAGGGCGACCTTCTGCTTGGACGAGGGCATGCGCACCTCGTCGTGCTTGGCGGTGTTCGCGTTGCGGACCCGCGTGAGCATGTCGGCGATGGGATCGGTCATCATGATGGTTGTCTCCTCACCAGCTCGACTTCGTCAGACCGGGGATCTCGCCGGCGTGTGCGAGCTCGCGCAGGCACAAGCGGCAGAGGCCGAACTTGCGATAGACCGAACGGGCACGGCCGCAGCGACGGCAACGTGTGTAGCCGCGAACCTTGAACTTCGGCTTCGCGTTGGCCTTGTTGATCAGTGCTTTCTTTGCCATGTCAGCGCCTCAGCTCACTTCTTCTTGCCGCCGTAGCGAGGGCCACGGTTCTTCTTCTTGCGGGGCTCGTTGTCGGCGTCGGCGCCCTTCTTGAAGGGGAAGCCGAAGGCATCGAGCAGTGCTTTGCCGGTCTCGTTGTCGTGGGCGGTCGTCACGATCGTGATGTCCATGCCACGGGGCTGATCAGCCTTGTCCGGGTCGATCTCGGCGAACATGGTCTGCTCGTTGAGTCCAAAGGTGTAGTTGCCGTGTCCGTCCCACGAGTGGGCCGGCAGCCCACGGAAGTCACGGATACGGGGGATCGCAACCGAGATCAGTCGGTCGAGGAACTCCCACATCCGGTCGCCGCGCAGCGTCACCTTGACGCCGATGGCTTGGCCTTCACGCAACTTGAAGTTGGCGATCGACGTACGGGCCTTGGTCACGATCGGCTTCTGGCCGGAGATCACCGTCAGGTCGGCGACACAGCCTTCGATCAGCGACGGCTGACCAGCAGCCCTGCCGACGCCCATGTTGATGACGATCTTCTCGAGACCTGGCACCTGCATGACGTTCTGGATACCCAGATCCTCTTGCAGCTTGGCCTTGAACTCGTCGTTGTAACGCCCCTTGAGGCGCGGGATCTCGGTAGCGACTGCGGTGCTCATCCGATCACCTCTCCACTCGGGCGGGCGACGCGCACCTTGGTGCCGTCGTCCTGGATCTGATAGCCGACGCGGACCTTGTTGCCCTTGTGCACCAGCATCACATTGCTGACGTCGAAGGGCAGATCCTTCTCGATGATGCCGCCGGCCTCGTTGGCACGACGCGGCTTCTGATGCTTCGACGCCGTGTTGACGCCGTGCACGATGATCTTGTTGGACTTCGGGAAGACGAAGGCGACCTCGCCCTGCTTGCCCTTGTCCTTGCCGGTGATCACCTCGACGGTGTCACCCTTCTTGAGTTTCATCACAGCACCTCCGGTGCCAGCGACACGATGCGCATGAACTTGCGGTCACGCAGCTCACGGCCAACCGGGCCGAAGATGCGGGTGCCACGTGGGGTGAGGTCGTCCTTGATGAGCACGGCCGCGTTCTCGTCGAAGCGGATGTAGCTGCCGTCGGGACGACGCTTCTCCTTCTTGACTCGGACGACGACGCACTTGACGACTTCGCCCTTCTTGACAGCGGCACCGGGCATCGCGTCCTTGACCGTGGCGACGAAGATGTCGCCGATCGAGGCGTAGCGACGGCGGGTACCGCCGAGCACCTTGATGCAGAGCACTTCCTTGGCGCCGGAGTTGTCGGCGACACGAAGTCGGGATTCCTGCTGGATCACTTGGCACGCTCCAGGACATCGGTGATGCGCCAGCGCTTGTTCTTGCTGAGCGGACGGGTCTCCATCACGCGGACCTTGTCGCCGACGTTGACGTCGTTGGTCTCGTCGTGGGCGTACAGCTTCTTGGTACGCAGGACGAACTTGTTGTACTTCGCGTGGCGCACACGGTCGACGACGGCCACGACGGCCGTCTTGTCCATCGCGTTCGACACGACGGTGCCCTCGCGGGTCTTGCGTGCGGCGCGCTCGGGAGCTCGCTGCGTCGTGTGGTGGTTGCTTCAGTCATCTGAGATTCCGTCACTGTCCGGCCTCGGCCGCAGCGATTTCACGCTGACGGATGAGGGTGTTGATACGAGCGATCTGCTTGCGCACCTTGCCGATCTCGGCGGTGTTCTCGAGCTGGCCGGTCGCGTTGCGGAAACGCAGGTTGAGCGCCTCCTGCTTGGTGGCCTTCAATTCGTCGATCAGTTCGCCGAGGCTGAGCTCGACGAGGTCGGTGTTCTTCGCCATGTCAGATCTCCTCCTCACGAGTGATGATGCGTGCCTTGATCGGCAGCTTCTGAATCGCCTTCTCGAGGGCGGCCTTGGCCATGTCCTCGTTCGGGTACGACAGCTCGAACAGGGTGCGACCCGGCTTGACGACGGCGACCCAGAACTCGGGGTTGCCCTTGCCGGAACCCATGCGGGTCTCGGCCGGCTTCTTCGTGACCGGCTTGTCCGGGAACACGTTGATCCAGACCTTGCCGCCACGCTTGATCGAGCGGGTCATGGCGATACGGGCGGCCTCGATCTGGCGGGCGGTGAGCCAGCCCGGCTCGAGCGCCTGGATCCCGTACTCACCGAAGTTCAGGCCGGAGCCACCCTTGGTGAGACCTTTGGTGCGGCCGCGGTGGTGCTTGCGATGGGCGACCTTGCGAGGCATCAGCATGGTTCGTCCCCTTTCAGTCCGTCGCCGCGGAAGTGCGGCGTCTCGTGGCCTTCGCCCTGCGCAGTGCGCTTGGCGATTGCCTCTTCTTCGTCGAGCAGCTTCTCGAGCTCCGGATCGGCCTCACGGATGAGCGGCTGGGTCTCCGGCGCCGGAGCGGCGTCGCGGGGTCCACCCGACGACACGACCTTGCGCGGTCCACCCTGGCCGGACGTCTCGCCGACGGCCATGGCGGCCTCGCGGGCGATCTTGTCCTCGTTGAGCTTCTTGTACGGGAGGATGTCTCCCTTGTAGATCCACACCTTGACGCCGACACGACCGCTGGTCGTCTTGGCCTCACGCATGCCGTAGTCGATGTCGGCGCGCAGCGTGTGCAACGGCACCCGGCCTTCGCGGTACCACTCGGTGCGGCTCATCTCGGCGCCGCCGAGACGACCCGAGCACTGGACTCGGATGCCGAGGGCGCCGGCGCGCTGGGCGTTCTGCACGGCGCGCTTCATGGCCCGACGGAACGCGATGCGGTTGACGAGCTGGTCGGCCACGCCCTGGGCGATCAGCGCAGCGTCGAGTTCGGGGTTCTTGATCTCGACGATGTTGAGCTGGATCTTCGGGTTGCCGGTGATCTTGGTGATCAGCTGACGGAGTTCGTCGGCCTGGGCACCACGACGACCGATCACGATGCCCGGACGGGCCGTGTGCACGTCGACACGAAGCTTGTCACGGGTGCGCTCGACTTCGATGCGGCTGATCGCCGCCGACTCGAGACGCGTCATGATCTCGCGACGGATCGTCCAGTCCTCGGTGAGGTACTCCTTGTAGTCACGCTCGGAGAACCAACGCGACTTCCAGTCGGTGGTCACTCCCAGGCGGAAGCCGTACGGATTGATCTTCTGACCCATTACTTTTCCTCGGCCTCTCCGGACTCGTCGGCTGGTTGCGTTTCGTCGGCCTCGTCCAGCTCGTCGCTGGCGCTTCCCTCGCTGGCTGCGGGCGACGTCGTCCGCGCTCGTCTCGGCGTCGGTCTCAGCCGTCGCGTCGTCTTCGGTCGCTTCGGCTTCGGGAGCCTCTGCTGACTCCGTGGCCTCTGAGTCGACCGCGTCGGTTGCTTCGTCGTCGCTGATCTCGGCGTCGAGGATCTCCTCGTCGGCGTCGATCGCGTCGATGACGTCTTCGGCGTCGCCTGCCTGCTGGCGGCTGCGCTCGACGCGGGCACGGCGGCTGGCGCTGCTGCTCTGCGGACGGCCACGGCCGGTGCTGCCACCGGCACGTTCCTGACGGGCTGTGATGATCGCGATGCGATCGTCACTCATGCGGGCGACGATCACGGTGATGTGGCAGCTGCGCTTGTTGATGCGCGTCGCACGGCCACGGGCACGGGGACGGAACCGACGCAGTGTCGGGCCCTCATCGGCGAAGCAGGCGACGACGAACAACTCGTCGGCGTCCTGGTCGTCGTTGTTGACCGCGTTGGCGACCGCACTGGCGAGCACCTTGCGGACGTCGCGGGCGATGTGACGATCGGTGAACTGCAGTACCTCGTCGGCACTGCGGACGTCGAGACCGCGGATCAGGTCGAGAACCACTCGGGCCTTCGAGGCCGACGATCGCACGTAGCGAGCGGTGGCCTTGGTGCCAGAGCGCTCGCCGACGACGAACGACTTCTCGTTGAGCTTCGGTCCGGTCATCAGCGGCGACCCTTCGAGTTGCGCTCCATGCCGGCGTGGAACTTGAACGTGCGGCTGGGGCTGAACTCACCGAGCTTGTGGCCGACCATCGACTCGGTCACATAGACCGGGACGTGCTTGCGACCGTCGTGGACGGCGATCGTGTGGCCGACCATGTCGGGGATGATGGTGGAGCGACGCGACCAGGTCTTGACGACCTTGCGTTCGCCGGCGGCGTTCTGGGCGTCGATCTTCTTGAGAAGATGGTCGTCCACGAACGGGCCCTTCTTGAGACTGCGAGACATGCGGAGGTACCTTCCTTGCCGCGTCAGCGGCGACCCTTGCCGGAACGGCGACGACGGATGATCAGCTTCTGGCTGGCCTTCTTCTTGTTGCGGGTGCGGCCCTCGGGCTTGCCCCACGGAGACACGGCGGGGCGACCACCAGAGGTGCGGCCCTCGCCACCACCGAGCGGATGGTCGACCGGGTTCATGGCGACACCGCGGGTCTGGGGCTTCTTGCCCTTCCAGCGGTTACGGCCTGCCTTGCCGATCTTGACCAGTTCGTGCTGGCTGTTGCCGACCTCGCCGACCGTTGCCCGGCAGTCGATCATCACGCGGCGCATCTCGGTCGACGGCATACGCAGCGTTGCGTAGTCGCCTTCCTTGGCAACCAGCTGGACGGCGATGCCGGCCGAGCGGCCGATCTTGCCACCCTGGCCGGGGCGCAACTCGACGTTGTGCACCGTGGTGCCGACGGGGATGAACCGCAGCGACATGGCGTTGCCCGGCTTGATGTCGGCGCCCTGGCCGCTCTGGACCGTGTCGCCGACGTTGAGGCCACGAGGAGCCAGGATGTAGGCCTTCTCGCCGTCGTTGTAGTGGAGCAGCGCAATCCGGCAGGTGCGGTTCGGGTCGTACTCGATGGCGGCGACCTTGGCGGTCACGCCGTCCTTGACACGCTTGAAGTCGATGATGCGGTACTGCTGCTTGTGACCGCCGCCGCGATGGCGAGAGGTCTTGCGGCCGTAACTGTTGCGTCCACCGGTCTTGGTCTTCGTGGCGAGGAGGCTCTTCTCCGGCGTGGTCTTGGTGATCTCGCTGAAGTCGGAGCTCGTCTGGAAACGACGGCCGGGGCTGGTGGGCTTGCGGGAACGGATAGCCATGATGCGCTCAGTTCTCGAACAGCGGGATTTCGCCCGCTGCCAGGGTGACGATGGCCCGCTTGGTGTCGGGACGCTGACCGATTCGGTTCGTGCCGCGGGTGCGCTTGCGCTTGCCGGGCCGGTTGAGGGTGTTGACCTTGAGCACCTCGACGCCCCAGATCGCCTCGACGGCGTCACGGATCTCGGGCTTCGAGGCCTTCGGGCTCACCTTGAAGGTGTAGACGCCGCGCTCGATGAGGTCGTAGCTCTTCTCGGAGACGACCGGAGCGATGATGATGTCGCGTGGATCTTTCACGAGGACGTCTCCTTTGACTCGGCCTCACCCTGGTCGGGTGCTGCACTCTTCTGGTCGGCCGAGTCGCCAGCCTCGTCGCTGGCGCTTCCCTCGGCGGCCTTGCCGGACTTGGGAGCCTTGCTGGGCTCGTTCGACGACACAGGCGTGCCGGCGGGCAGCACGTCCTTGGTGAAGATGATCCACTCGTTGCAGAGCACGTCGTAGGCGTTCAGTTCGCCCGGGCCGATGATCTGCACCTTGGGCAGGTTGCGGAAGCTCAGCGCTGCGGCGGCGTCGTCACGACCGACGACCACGAGGGCGGTCCCGGTGATGCCGAGCGCTTCGAGGGCGGCCTTGGCGTCCTTGGTCTTCGGAGCCTCGAAGCCCCAGCTCTCGACGACGACGACTTTGCCCTCGTTGGCTCGGTCCGACAGCGCGGAGCGCAGTGCGGCCTTCACCATCTTCTTGGGGGTCTTCTGGTCGTACTTGCGAGGCTTCGGGCCGAGGGCCACGCCGCCGCCGACGAAGTGCGGTCCACGGATCGAGCCCTGGCGAGCGTTGCCGGTGCCCTTCTGGGCGTACGGCTTGCGGCCACCACCGCGCACGTCGGAGCGGGTCTTGGTGCTCTGGGTGCCGGAGCGGCGGGCGGCGAGCTGGGCGGTGACGACCTGGTGCATCAGCGAGACGTTCGGCGTGACGCCGAAGACGTCGTCGTCGAGTTCGATCGTGCCGCTGTCCTTGCCGGCCGCGGTCTTGACGGTGAGATCGGCCATGTCAGCCTGCCTTTCCTGCGAACTTGACGGCGTTGCGCACGAGGACGACGCCACCGGCGGGGCCGGGGACCGAACCCTTGATCAGCAGCAGGTTGCGCTCGGGGTCGGACGAAACGACCTCGAGGTTCTGCGTGGTGACCTGCTCGTGGCCCATGTGGCCCGCCATGCGCTGGCCCTTGAACACGCGTGCCGGGAAGGCACACGAGCCGATGGCGCCAGGCTTGCGGTGGCTCTTGTTGTTGCCGTGCGATGCAGGCTGACCGGCGAAGTTGTGACGCTTCATGACACCGGCGAAGCCCTTGCCGCGGCTGGTGGCCGTGACGTCGACCTTGGTGCCGGCCGCGATCTGCTCGACGGTCAGCTCCTGGCCGACCTCGAAGCCGTCGACCGAGTCGAGCCGCAGCTCGACGAGGCGCTTGCCCGGGGCGACGCCGGCCTTCTCGAAGTGGCCTGCGGCCGGCCTCGTGAGCTTCTTCGCGTCACGGTGACCGTAGGTCACCTGCAGCGCGGTGTAGCCGTCGCGTTCGTTGGTCTTGATCTGCACGATGCGCATCGGTTCGACACGGAGCACGGTCACGGGAACGACTTTGTCGTCGACCCATGTCTGTGTCATGCCGACCTTCTCGCCGACGATCGATTGTTGTGCCATGGCGGCAGGTCCTTTTCGTTGTCCAAGCCCTCTGGGGGCTCTCCACGCAAATGCTCCGCCGCTAGCCGTTCTGCGAACAGGACGGACGAGCGTGCGGAGCACGAGATCTTGTTGTTGCTGGGCGGTTCCGGTCCCGGACGTTGCGGGTGGCCTACTCAGACATCGATTGCTGAATGGTCTGGTGATCGGAATGCCTTCCGATCACGGCCATGCAATGCTATGGGCGCCGACGCAGGCTTCCAACACGCACCGCACCCCAAACCACGTTTGTGTGGCGTTTCCGGTGGCCCGCCCCACCCGGAGTGCAGCGCAAACGTGAATGCGTCAGGGGAAGCGGGAGGCCAGCCAGTCGGCGACGTGGGCCATCGCTTCGGGGCGGTGGCCCTCCAAGTAGTGCGGGGCGCCCGTCATCTCGATGTAGGTGACGTCGTCGGCGCCGGCCGCGTCGACGATCTCCTTGGCCTGCCACACCCTGATCTCGGTGTCGGCCGTCGGATGGATCAACAGCGTCGGGACGGTCACCTTCGGCATGGTGTCGGCCAGCTTCGCTCCGCTCGACAGGCCCGACCACGTGCTCAACCAACCCCGGGCCGTCATCGTTCGTGCCAGTCCACCACGGCCGTAGTTGGCGTCGAACGGGTCAGGGAACGCGAACAGCGACCCCATCGGACGATCGTCGGGATCGATCGACAGGTCGAGATAGGCCGGATCGGCGAGCGTCCGATAGATCGTGAGGTATTTCGTGAACACGGCCCGACGCCGGAGCTCGCGCCACCGAACCGGATCGGCGGCCTTGTCGACGCTGCGCAGTTCGGGCACGACCGCCCCCGCATCGGCGATCGATGCCTCGGCGACCGCGTCGATGCGAGCCACCCGCTCCACCTGCGCTGCTCGATAGCGCTCGACCCATGCCGGGTCGTAGCTGCACGGCTGCGGCCAGGGACGCCAGCCGTTGTCGGGGTGGTACATGTCGAGCTCGGGCACCGTGGAGAACGGGTCGCCCTCGTCGGCGACCGACGGGTCGATCACCTGCAACATGAACACGCCTTCGCCGGGGTGCGCCGCCATCCCGACCCATCCGTCGCCGATCCCCAACTCGGCGTTGGCCATCGCCATCAGCGATCCGCCGCCCGAG
Source organism: Ilumatobacteraceae bacterium (assembly GCA_963741875.1). Taxonomy (GTDB): domain Bacteria; phylum Actinomycetota; class Acidimicrobiia; order Acidimicrobiales; family Ilumatobacteraceae; genus Sva-07. The sequence continues at coordinate 99,591 of CAVUJO010000001.1, forward strand.
TTGCCGAGCAGGACGACCGCGTCGGCGCCGCGGCGGATCATCTCGTCGTGAGCGGTTCGTACGTCGGTGATGCAGGCCTCGTGCAGACAATCGGTGTCGTTGTTCATGTACCGGGTGCCGAATCCGAGGACTGCGTAGCCCGCCGCGGCGAGGAGCGGGCAGGCGTAGTGCACGCTGAAGTCGCCGCGAGGGTGCGACAGTATGACGGCGGTCTTCCACGGAGTCCCCGCCGGCGGCGTCCAGAGGACCCCTCGCACGAGCGCCCCGTCGGGTGACACGAGCCGAACCGGTTCGCGCTGCACGTCCACGCCCGGGTCGTCCTCGGCGAGCGGCCAGTAGCCGAGACCGATCGGCCGGGCACCGCCGCGCATGACGTCGAGGGCTTCCATGCCTGCAACGTAGGCGACTGCCACGCCCCCACGCCCCACCGATGAGCCAACCGACCGCATGCGGCGGTTTCGCTCATCGCGACCCGAGTCCTGCCCTCACCGATGAGCGAACCGACCGGATACGGCGGTTCGGCTCATCGTCGGACGGTGCCGTCCGTAGGTGTCAGTCGCCGGGACGTTCGACGAGGGTCACGGTGACGTCGATCGCATCGCCATCACGCAGGACCGTCAGCGTCGTGGAGTCGCCAGGGCCGAGATCTCGGATCGCCGCAATCAACCCGGTGGCGCCGTCGATCGTCGCACCGTCCGCAGCGACGACGAGGTCGCCCGTCTCGATACCGGCCTCAGCGGCCGGCGTGTCGTCCACCACGTCGGTGATGACGGCACCCTGACCGCCGTCGCGGCGCTCGCCGAGTTCCACACCGAGATATCCCTCGGTGCGCGGGTCCCCGCCCGATTGCGCTCGCAGCGCTTCGATCACCGGCAGCGCTTCACGAGCGCTGATCGCGAATCCGACATTGGTGGCCGCCGAGGTCGCGGTGTCGCGAGCAACGGCGGTGTTGATTCCGACGACCTCGCCACGAGCGTTGACGAGCGGTCCACCGGAGTTGCCCGACGAGATCGCTGCGTCGGTCTGGATCAGACCGTCGAGGAAGTTGCCGTCGGTTCCGATCGTCCTGTCGAGCGCAGACACGATGCCGAGCGTGACGGACGGGTCGCCGTCGAGGCCGAGCGCGAAACCGATCGCCACGACTTCGTCGCCGATCCGGACGCTGCCGGGGTCGGCGAACACTGCGGCATCGAAGTCGTCACCGCTCATGCGAAGCAGGGCGAGGTCATTCCCGGGATCGGACGCCAACAGACGCGCCTCGCGGGGTTCGGTCTCGCCGGCGAGCCGAACGCGGATCTGGGTGGCACCCGCGACCACGTGCGCGTTGGTGATGATCTCGCCGTCGGACGAGACGATCACCCCGGTGCCGGTCGACTGGCCGAGGCCCAGTTCGCTGTCGATGTCGGCACTGATGGTCACCACCGACGCCGCCAGGTGATCGATCACCTCGGCCACGTCGAGGCGACCGTCGATCGGGCCGCTCGGTTCGGACACGTTGATCGGTTCGTCGCTGGCGCTCTTCGGTGGCGAGTCGATCCAGTCCGAGAGTTGGTTGCCGACGAGCGCGCCGGTGAGTCCGGCGGTCCACGCGACGACACCGACCGCCACGAGCACGATCCAGGTCCGACGCTTGCGGGGACCGGCGTCGCGCCGCGGCACCGGTGCCGCCAGACCAGCGCTGACGCCAGGAGCCGGAGGCGGCAGCGAAGTCATGCCCCACTGTCTATCTGCGATCGCCGACACCCGCCCGACCCGGCCGGGAGTTCCCAACGAGTTCACACCTGACACCGAAACGGGCGGGCCTGTCGGCCCGCCCGTTTCGTCGATTCATCTTCGGTGCGGATCTGGTTGCGGACTGCGCAACCGATTCCGCACCCCGGCTGGATCAGCCGTTCTGGATCTTGATCTCGATGTCGACACCGGCCGGCAGCTCGATGCGCTGCAGGCTGTCGATCGTCTTGCCGTTCGGGTTCACGATGTCGATGAGGCGCTTGTGCACCCGCATCTCGAAGTGTTCCCGGCTGTCCTTGTCGACGTGCGGGCCACGGATGACCGTGTACCGGTGCTTGTCGGTGGGCAACGGGATCGGGCCGCGCACGGTGGCGTCGGTGCGGGTCACCGTCTCGACGATCTTCTTCGTCGACTGGTCGATGATCTCGTGATCGAACGCCTTCAGGCGGATTCTGATGCTCTGTGCCATGTCAGTTCCCGATCACTTCAAGATCTTGGTGACGCGGCCAGCACCAACCGTGCGGCCACCTTCACGAATAGCAAACCGAAGCCCCTCGTCCATCGCGATCGGCTTGCCCAACTCCACCGTGATCTCCACGTTGTCACCAGGCATCACCATCTCGGTCCCCGACGGCAACTCGATCGTCCCAGTCACATCCGTCGTCCGGAAGAAGAACTGCGGCCGATAATTGTTGAAGAACGGCTTGTGACGGCCACCCTCATCCTTGCTCAACACATACACCTGACCCTCGAAATTGGTGTGCGGCGTAATCGAACCCGGCTTACAGAGCACCTGCCCACGCTCGACATCCTCCTTCGCCGTGCCACGCAACAAGGCACCGATGTTGTCACCCGCCTGACCCTCATCGAGCAACTTGCGGAACATCTCCACACCCGTACACGTCGTCTTCTGCGTGTCACGCAACCCAACGATCTCGATCTCATCACCCGTATGAATGATGCCCTGCTCGACCTTGCCCGTCACCACCGTGCCACGACCCGTGATCGTGAACACATCCTCGATCGGCATCAAGAACGGCTTGTCCAACTCACGCACCGGCTCAGGAATGAAACTGTCGACCGCAGCCATCAACTCCATGATCTTCTCCTGCCACTCAGCATCACCCTCGAGCGCCTTCAACGCGCTCACCTGAATGACCGGGGTGTCATCACCAGGGAACTCATACTCAGTCAGCAACTCACGAACCTCGAGCTCCACCAACTCGATCAGCTCCTCATCATCAACCATGTCCGCCTTGTTCAACGCCACAATGATCGACGGCACACCCACCTGACGGGCCAACAACACATGCTCACGCGTCTGCGGCATCGGACCATCAGTCGCCGCCACCACCAAAATCGCACCATCAACCTGCGCCGCACCAGTGATCATGTTCTTGATGTAGTCAGCATGACCCGGCATGTCCACATGGGCATAGTGACGATTCTCCGTCTCGTACTCAATATGAGAAATCGAGATCGTGATACCACGAGCCTTCTCCTCAGGCGCCTTGTCAATCCCCTCGAAATCAGTGAACTCAGCCAACCCACGCTCCGACAACGTCTTCGAAATCGCCGCCGTCAACGTCGTCTTCCCATGGTCAATATGACCCATCGTCCCAATATTCACATGCGGCTTGTTGCGCTCGAACTTCTGCTTGCTCATGATGCGTGCGACTCCAATGTCGGTTTCTTGTTTGTCAGATGTGGGTTGTCAAAGAACTGCTGTGCGTCGGATCTGCGGCGATCACTCGCCGCGGACCCGCTTCACGATTTCCTGGGCGATGGCCTCGGGTACTTGTGAGTACTCGGAGAACTGCATCGTGTAGGTCGCCCGCCCCTGGGTGCGGGAACGGAGGTCGGTACTGTAGCCGAACATTTCCGACAGCGGCACCGTGGCGTTGACGACCTGGGTGTTGCCACGGGCCTCCATGCTGCCGATGCGGCCACGACGGCTGGACAGGTCGCCCATCACGTCGCCCATGTACTCCTCGGGGGTGACGACCTCGACGGCCATGATCGGCTCCATCAGGACGGGCTTGGCCAACTCGGCTGCCTTGCGGAACGCCATCTGGCCGGCGATCTTGAACGCCATCTCGGAGGAGTCGACGTCGTGGTACTGGCCGTCGACCAGCGACACCTTGACGTCGACAGTCGGGTAGCCGGCGAGCACGCCGTTGTCGAGTGAGCTCTGCAGACCCTGGTTGGTCGGGTTGATGTACTCGCGCGGGATCTTGCCGCCGGAGATCTTGTCCTCGAACTCGTAGCCACCGCCCGGGTTCGGCTCCATGTCGATCTTGACGACGGCGAACTGGCCGGAACCACCGGACTGCTTGATGTGGCGGTACTCGACGTTCTTGACTTCCTTGGTGATCGTCTCGCGGTAGGCCACCTGCGGCTTGCCGACAGTCGCCTCGACCGAGAACTCGCGCTGCATGCGGTCGACGAGCACCTCGAGGTGCAGCTCGCCCATGCCGGAGATGACCGTCTGGCCGGTCTCCTCGTCGGAGCGGATACGGAACGTCGGGTCCTCGTCGGACAGCGACTTGAGCGCCTTGCCGAGCTTCTCCTGGTCGGACTTGGTCTTCGGCTCGATCGCGACGTGGATCACCGGCTCGGGGAACTCCATCCGTTCGAGCACGATCGGGTTGTCACGGTCACAGAGGGTGTCGCCGGTGGTGACATTCTTGAAGCCGAGGCCGGCGACGATGTCACCGGCCATGGCGACGTCGAGGTCTTCGCGCTGGTTGGCGTGCATCAGCAGGATGCGCCCGAGTCGCTCGCGGTCCTCCTTGACCGAGTTGTAGACCTCTTCGCCCTTGCCGATCTCACCGGAGTAGACACGGAAGTAGGTGAGTTTGCCGAACGGATCGGCGACGATCTTGAACGCGAGCGCTGCGAATTCCTTGTCCTCGGGACCGCGGTATGCGTCGATCTCTTCGCCGCCCTTGGTCACGATGCCATGGGCGGGCGGGATGTCGAGCGGCGACGGCAGGAAGTCGACCACGGCGTCGAGCATCGGCTGGACACCCTTGTTCTTGAACGCCGACCCGCACAGGATCGGCACGAAGTCGAACGCGAGGGTTCCCTTGCGGATCGCCTTCTTGATGTCATCTTCGGAGATCTCTTCACCGCCGAGGTACGCGTCCATGAGCGCCTCGTCCTGGGTGGCGATGGTCTCCATCATCGCTTCGCGGTACTCAGCGGCCTCATCGACCATGTCGGCGGGGATGTCGACCTCTTCGTACGTCGCTCCCAGATCCTTCTCGTCGACGTCACGCCAGACCAGGGCCTTCATCTTCACGATGTCGACCATGCCCTCGAACGCCTTCACCGCTTCGACGCCACCGGCACCGATGGGCAGATGGAGCACGAGTGGGTTCGCCTGGAGGCGATCCCGCACCATCTGCACGGTGCGGTAGAAGTCGGCGCCGATGCGGTCCATCTTGTTGACGAAGCACATGCGCGGCACCTTGTAGGTGTTGGCCTGACGCCACACCGTCTCGGTCTGCGGCTCGACGCCGGCGACCGAGTCGAACACGGTGACCGCGCCGTCGAGCACGCGCAGCGAGCGCTCGACTTCGATGGTGAAGTCGACGTGGCCCGGGGTGTCGATGATGTTGATGCGATGGTTGTCCCACACGCAGGTGGTGGCAGCGGAGGTGATCGTGATGCCACGCTCCTGCTCTTGGGCCATGTGGTCCATCGTGGCGGCGCCGTCGTGGACCTCGCCGATCTTGTAGCTCTTGCCGGTGTAGAAGAGGATGCGCTCGGTGGTGGTGGTCTTACCGGCGTCGATGTGCGCCATGATCCCGATGTTCCGGGTGCGCTCCAGGGGAAACTCTCGCTTGGCCATCTCTACTACTTCCGTGTCAAAGGGCGACTGGGGGGTCGTGGTCTGTCTGACTGATCGTGGGCCATGACGCCAGGATCGGCGCAGGCACGGTCATCGAGTGTACCGGCGACCGGGCCGCCCCCACCGCGAGGTGACCGCTGTTTCAGACCGGTTCGTACGAGCGGCGGCCCCTCGTCACGGTCATCCAGGAGCAGGATGTGAGAACATCGCTTCGAGACCGCCTCGAGACGCTTCCCGACGAGATCTGGCTCAACCTCGAATTGACACCGCACGCCGAGACCCCCGCCGAGCAAGCCCCGACCCGAGACCCGATACCGACACCGACCCCAGACCCGAAGGACCAGCCATGAACCCGACCGAACTGCACCTCTTCAACTCCGCCGAACAGACCCTGCTCGTGCACACCGAACGAGCACGGCTCGCGGAACTGAGCGAGGACGAACTCGATGAACTGTTCACGCGGGTCCGTCGCGCACGAACCAAGTACACCAAGCTGTACCGCCGCCAGTCGGCCGACCTGGTGAAGGCCAAGTCGTCGCGATCGGGCACCTCGACGTCGAACCAACGCACCAAGCGCAAGGCCGAGATCCTCGAAGACGCGCTCGCACGGGTGGCGACGGCCCTCGGCACCGCTGCCCGAACGACCGCCAAGGAACTCAAGGCCGAACGACTCGCTGCAGCCAAAGCCGCCAAGGGATCACCGACGAAGCAAGGTGCCGCGAGCGCCAAGAAGACCACGGCAACGGCCAAGCGCGGGAAGGCTGCGACCGGTCGCTCCACGTCCAAGGGCCGCCAGGCGTCTCGAACGGCGTCCGGGGCGCGCGATCAGGCGCGCCGCGACAACCGTTGAATCTGCCATGACGCACGAACCTGGCGTCAGGGACGACCTCGACCCCATCCGCGATGCGCTCGCGTTGGTCGTCGAGGAGGTCCGAGGCAACATGGCGGGCGAGGTCGCCTCCTACATCCCCGAGCTCGCCAATGTCGACCCCGACGGGTTCGGTGCCTCGGTCGTCAGCGTCCACGGGCGAACCCACAGCGCCGGCGACGCCGACCGATCGTTCACGATCCAGTCGGTGTCGAAGGCGTTCGTCTACGCGCTGGCGATCTCGGAGCTGGGCGTCGACGAGGTGCATCGCCACGTCGGCTTCGAACCGAGTGGCGAGCCGTTCAATGCGATCAGCCTCGAGCCGAAGACCGGGCGACCCGACAACCCGCTGATCAACGCTGGAGCGATCGTGACCTCCTCGCTCATCGATGGGCCAACCGTCGAGGACCGGTTCGAACGGGTCCGTTCGTTCCTCTCGGCCTGTGCCGGCCGGGAGTTGACCGTCGACGACGACGTGTTCACGTCGGAGGCCGACACCGGAGACCGGAACCGGGCCTTGGCGTTTCTCGCCCGATCGCACGGCGTGCTGCGCCAGTCGGTCGACGACGCCACCGAGGTCTACTTCCGCCAGTGTTCGCTCGCGGTCACGACCGCCGATCTCGCCGTGATGGGTGCAACGTTGGCCAATGGCGGCATCAACCCGTTGACGAAGCACCGCGTCATGGGCGAACGCGCCGCCACGCTCACCCTCTCGATCATGGCGACGTGTGGCATGTACGACCACAGCGGCGAGTGGATGGCCCGTGTCGGACTCCCGGCGAAGAGCGGGGTCGGTGGCGGCATCGTCGCCGTCCAGCCCGCCCAGTTCGGCATCGGGGTGTACAGCCCCCGCCTCGACTCGTGGGGCAACAGCGTGCGAGGCGCCGCGGTGTTGCAGACCCTGTCGGAGGACTTCGATCTCCACGTGTTCGACCATCCGGACGAGCCCCGGTCGCCGGTGGTGTCGTGGCACACCGACGGGGGCGTGACCACCGGCGCCCTGCGCGGTGAGTTCGACCTGATCTCGGCGGAGACCGTGATCGATCTGCTGCTGGCGACTGCAGCTGCCGGAAGTCGCCGGATCGTGCTCGACGTCACCGGGGTGACCCGTTCGCGCACCGTGGCAGGAGAGCTGTTCCGCACCGTCCGCGGCCACCTCGACGATCGGGGGGTCGAGGTGGTGCTGGAGGGCGAGCTCGGCTGATGGCCGATCGACCCGGGCTCAGCGGGCCTGGATGTAGTCGTGCAGTTGGTTGTTCTCCTGCTCGAGTTGCCCCAGTCGGGCCTTGACGACATCGCCGATCGAGATGATTCCTGCCAGATGGTCGTCGTCGTCGACGACCGGCAGGTGACGGATCCGGCGGTCGGTCATCATCGCCATCATCTGATCGATGGTGTCGTCGCCTCGGCAGGTCGTGACGGAGGTCGACATCGCCGACGACACCTCGTGGCCGAGCGTCGACGCTCCGTGTGCCGCCAGGGCGCGCACCACGTCACGTTCGGAGAGGATCCCGACGATCGTGTGACCGTCGCGACTGACGACGAGTGCACCGACGCCGTGGTCGCGCAGCGATGCTGTGGCATCGGCGAGCGATGCGTCCGGCGTGACGGTCGCCACCGCGGTTCCTTTGACCTTCAAGACATTGTGAACGTGCATCGAGTTCCCCTCTTCATCTCTGTGCCGCGGCATCCGACGCGGCACAGCACTGACCCCAGCTGTGAAGCTAATGCATTCGTGAACCCACCGCCACCGGGCTGAGGGCGGGCTCCGAAGCGCCCATGAGAGAATTCTCACACTCCTCTCATCAGAGGTGATCGCCTGGCGGCCACGATGGGGACACATGACTCGTCGTCTCCCGCGCACGCTCGGCACGATCGCTGTGTTCGTCGCCGCCGTGGTCGTCGGCATGGTCCTCGTACGGTTCGCCGTGGACGCATTCCGATCCGAGCCGCCGATCGTCGAACCGATCGACCTCACGCCGCCACCGGGCCCCCTCCCCGACCTGACACCGCCGAGTGACGACACGATGGGTACCGACACGGTGGGTACCGACACGGTGGGTACCGACACCGTTGGTTCTGACACCGTTGGTTCTGACACCGTGGGTTCTGACACAGTGGGCTCCGACCCGGTGCCCTCGGCTCCGGCACCCGACCCCGCGCCCGCGGTGCCCTCGGCTCCGCCCCCACCGCCACGGCGCCCGCCCGCACCGGTCCCGCCACCGGCACCCGTCGTCGACGACGACGACAGATGACGACGACGACGACGACGACGATGACGAGGACGACGACGACGACAATGACGACGACGGTTGACGATGGCTGACGTGGCGACGGAGCCCGACGATGGCAGGTCGTGGCGTCCGCGCGTCGGCATCCGGGCCCGGGTCGTTCTCGGATATGTCGCGCTGATCGCCGCCTCGCTGGCGATCTCCACCATGGTCACCCGCCAGATGCTCCACGCCCGGCTCGATCGCGACATCGGCCGATCACTCGCCCAGGAGGTCGAGGAACTCCGACTCCTCGCCGAAGGCACCGATCCCGACACCGGCGAACCGTTCGGGGAGGACGCGGAAGCGATCTTGGAGACATTCCTGTCACGCAGCGTTCCCGCTGACAACGAGGCGTTCTACACACTCCTCGATGGAGAGCCGTTCCTGCGCAGCTTCGATGCCCCCGCCGAACTGTTCGACGACACGACACTCGTCGCCCGCTGGGCTGCATCGTCGGATCCCGCGAGATGGCCCAGACCACGACCGCAGGTGATGTCCGATGGTTGGCCGTGCCGCTCTCGGCCGGCACCGACGTGCTCGGGACGTTCGTGGTCGCCCACTTCCCGGACGCCGAACGCGAAGCGATCTCGCAGAACCTCCGGATCGTGCTGATCGCAGGGGCCGTCGTCCTGGTTGCATCGGCGGCCCTGGCGTGGTCGCTGGCGGGGCGCGTCCTGCGTCCAGTTCGCAAGCTCACCGAGACCGCCCGCGAGATCTCCGACAGTGATCTCTCGGCGCGGATCCCGCTCGATGGAACCGACGAACTGGCCGAGCTCGGCCGGACGTTCAACGCCATGCTCGATCGTCTCGAGTCCGGTTTCGAACAGCAGCGCAAGTTCCTCGACGACGTCGCTCATGAGCTCCGCACACCGATCACGATCGCACAGGGCCACCTCGATCTGCTCGGCGACGATCCCGCCGAGCGTGAGGAGACCACGGAGATCATCACCGACGAGCTCGATCGCATGGCCCGCTACGTGAGTGACCTGCTGCTGCTGGCCAAGGCAGAGCGCGCCGACTTCCTGCACCTCGGCCCGGTCGACCTCGGCGAGTTCGCAGCAAACATGGTGCGAACGCTCACCCCGCTCGCCGATCGCGACTGGCAGCTCGATCAGTCGCCGCCCCCAGGCCACACGGTGGTCGTCGCCGACCAGCGCCGACTGTCCCAGGCGATGCTCAACCTTGCATCGAACGCGGTCGACCACACCGACGCGGGCGACACGATCGCAATGGGCACGTCGATCGACGACGGTCGTCCCTCCGAGGTCCGGCTGTGGATCCGCGATTCCGGTTCGGGAATCGATCCGTCGGTCGCCGCCTCGCTGTTCGACCGCCATGCCCGCGGTGCAACCAGCAGGACGACTCGACCGGAAGGACTGGGCATCGGCCTGTCGATCGTCGATGCCATCGCACGGGCACACGGGGGCAGGGTCCGTGTCGAGAGCACACCAGGTTCGGGCGCCCGCTTCGAGATCACCTTTCCGTCGGTCGACCCACCGAAGGTGGTCGACGTCCCAACACCCCACGACCCCCACCAGCTGATCGAGGAACCCTCATGACACGTGTGCTCATTGCCGAAGACGAGGAACGAATCGTCTCGTTCCTCCAGAAGGGATTGCGCGCGAGCGGGTACAGCACCGTCGCTGTCGACACCGGTCTCGATGCCGTTGCGCTCGCCCGAGACGACTCCTTCGACCTGTTGATCCTCGACCTCGGACTGCCGGGGCTCGACGGCCAGGAAGTGCTTCGCCGCATCCGGGAACGCGGCGAGCGGATGCCGGTCATCATCCTGACCGCCCGCGACGGCGTGGAGGACACGGTCACCGGCCTCGAGCAGGGCGCCGACGACTACATGACGAAGCCGTTCCGGTTCGAGGAGCTGCTTGCGCGGATCCGACTCCGCATGCGTTCGGACCCTCAGCCCGAAACGACCGTTCTGGCCGCTGGCGGTGTGTCGCTCGACCTGCGCTCGCGCCGGGCCAGTGTCGGGTCACGAGTCGAGGAGTTGACGGCACGCGAGTTCGCACTCCTCGAGGTCTTCCTCCGCCACCCCGGGCAGGTCCTCTCGCGTGAGCAACTGCTCTCCCACGTGTGGGGATACGACTTCGATCCCGGCTCGAACGTCGTCGACGTCTACGTGCGCTATCTGCGTCGCAAGATCGGCGAGGACATGATCCAGACGGTGCGTGGGATGGGATACCGACTGAACACCTGAGCGTTCCGGTCGTTCCTGCCGCCGCCCGAAGATGAGAGAACTCTCCTCGACGCCTCATCAGCTCCCCATGCGGAGCGAACACGATCGTGCCGTGGCCGATACTCCACTGCCAGACGACGACGAGCTCCCTGCCGCGGCCCATCTGGCCGGGCCTGATGCCGAACCGGTGCTGCGCACGGCACTCGATGCCGTGGGTGGTCGCCTCGACACCGCACGCGCCGTACACATCCAGTACCGACCGGGATCCGACGTCGTCGTCAGGTTCGACGCCACGGTGTCGTGGCACGGTGCCCCACCGTCGCGAGAGACCCTGATGGCATCGACGTCGCGACAGGGTGCGCCCGCCGGCACGTTGCCCGTTCTCGCCACGGTCGACGACCGCGAGCTCGGCGTCGGCGTGTGGCGGTGGCCGTTCGATCCGGTCATGCCGGCACTCGAGCACATGGCCACTCCCGATCGCGCCGCCGCCCGCCTCGACGGCGTCGTCGAAGGTCCACTCGAACTGACCGTCGTTGCCTACCGGCCGATGGAGCGCGCGGTCATCCGTGTCTGCGACCGAACGGGCGTCGTCGTCTATGTCAAGGTCCTTCCGCCGAGCCAGGTCGGGCCGCTCGTCAAACGCCACGAACGACTCCTCGCCGCGGGCCTGCCCGTTCCCCCGATACTCGCTGCAGACGAACACGAGGGCTGGATGGCGATGGCCGAGCTCTCCGGCGAAACGCTCCGACACCACATCAAGCTCGAACGGCCACCGTGGCCGGCTCCATCCGCCTACGGCGATCTGCTGGAACGACTGCGGTCGGTGAAGCTCGACGGTCCCCGTCGGACCACGAGAACCTCGGATGCACTCGGCCACGCGGCGATGATCGCCGTCGTCGCGCCGGACCTCGCAGGGCGCATCGACGACGTTGCCCACGCGCTCACACCCGCTGCGGCACGCTCGGAACTCCGCAGCGCAACAGTGCATGGCGACCTCCACGAAGCACAGCTGATCGTCGACGGCCACCAGATCGTCGGACTGCTCGACATCGATGATGCGGGCGTCGGCGATCCCCTCGACGACTACGCGACGGTACTCGCACACCTCCGGTTCCGGGAGACGACGGCCGACACGGCGCGCGGGCGGAGCCAACTCGCCCGGTACGCAGACCTGCTCGACCGCGACTTCGCCGATGACGTCGCCGCACTTGGCGTCGATCCCACAGAGCTCCGCACGGTCACCGCCGGGGTCCTCGTCGGCCTGGCGACCGGCCCGTACCGCATCCAGCACCCGGAATGGCGCCGGGACATGGAGCGACTGCTCTGCTGCGTCGAGCAACACCTCGAGGAGCGTCGGCTGCACAGCGCTCCCCGATGAGAGAAGTCTCAGCGCCGCTTCATGGCAACCACACCACCGAGTGCGAGAACTGACAGCACCAACCGAGAACCCCCTCCCAAAGGAGAAATCACATGACGAAGTCACGCATCAACTGGAAGGTCGCCGCAGTCAGCGGAACACTGGTCGGCGTCGGACTCGGCGGATTCGCGTTCGCCGAGGCCAACGACCCATTGGTACTCCCCGATGGCGTCGTGCTGGACCAGCCGAACTCGATCGGCTCGCCCGGCAACCGCGACGGCTCAACCAGAAACAGCCCGGTGAGCTCGCCGACGACGCCCCCGACGAGCTCTCCCTCGGACTCGCCAGCGTCACCCGCATCGGTCCGCAGCGTCGCCTCACCCGCGTCGCCCGCCAGCGTCGCCTCACCCGCGTCGCCCGCCAGCGTCGCGTCACCCGCGTCACCCGCCAGCGTCACGTCACCAGCGTCGCCAGCGAGCGTCGCCTCACCCGCATCGCCCGCGTCGCCCGCCAGCGTCGCGTCGCCCGCGTCGCCCGCCAGCGTCGCCTCACCCGCCTCGGCCGCGTCGCCCCAGAGCGCACCGGCCGTGGCGCCGCCGCCAGCTCCGGCCGCAGCCGAGAGTCCGAACTCTCCTGCCAGCCCCGTCTCGGCGGCGAGCCCGGGATCGGTCGCGAGCGCCGGCTCGAGCTGACGCTGACGCCGCATCGGCCACGACGCGACGGAGCCCGGGGTGTGTGCCCCGGGCTCCGTTCGCGTTTCGGGTGACCGGGAATCCCGGTCAGTGACGTCACCAGCGGTAGTGGGCGAACGCCTTGTTGGAATCGGCCATCTTCTGGATGTCGTCGCGCTTCTTCATCGCGGCGCCCAGGCCATTGGCGGCGTCCATCAGTTCGTTGGCGAGGCACTCGGCCATCGTCTTCTCACGACGGGCACGGGCGTAGTCGACCGTCCAGCGAATTGCCAGCGTGGTCGCACGACGAGGACGGACCTCGACGGGCACCTGATAGGTGGCACCACCGACGCGGCGGCTGCGCACCTCGAGGGGCGGCTTCACGTTCTCGATCGCACGCTTGACAGTGTCGATCGCCAGGTCGTCGCCTTCGAGACGGCTCTGGATGATCTCCATTGCGTCATAGACGATCTTCTCGGCGACGGTGCGCTTGCCGTGCAGCATCACCTTGTTGGTGATCTGCGTGACGAGCTGGGACTTGTGGATGGGATCCGCGACGAGTTCGCGGCGGGGAGCGGGACCTTTACGTGGCATCTCGGGTCACTTCTCCTTCTTGGCGCCGTAGCGGCTACGGGACTGCTTGCGGTTCTTCACGCCGACAGCATCGAGCGCGCCGCGGATGATCTTGTAGCGCACACCGGGCAGGTCGCGGACACGACCGCCGCGCACGAGCACGATCGAGTGCTCCTGCAGGTTGTGGCCCTCGCCGGGGATGTAGGCGGTGACCTCGATACCGGAGTTCAGACGAACGCGGGCCACCTTGCGCAGCGCCGAGTTCGGCTTCTTCGGGGTGGTCGTGTACACGCGGGTGCAGACGCCGCGGCGCTGGGGCGAGCCCTTGAGCGCCGGTGTCTTGCTCTTGGTGACTTTCGAGCTGCGACCTTGACGGACGAGCTGTTGAATTGTTGGCACGAATGAAACCTCGTTCGTTCGGTCGTGTCGGCAGCCAGCGCCATCGACATGTGGTGAGTTGGACGAAATCGCGGGGTTGCGACCCGCCCGCCGTACACCGGGAACGTCGGAGGACGAGACCCGATGAGAGGACCCTGCAAGGCTACGGGCGCCACTGCCGACGCGCAACCGAGCGTGCACACCGTCGCGCGACACGCCCGGTGCTCCACCGACGCGATGAGCCGCACCCCCGCATCCGGTTGATTCGCTCACCGCCCGACGGCGCGATCTCCCGGCGATGAGCCGAACAACCGTCTGCGGTGGGTTCGCTCATCGCAGCGTCGCAGTCGGCGGTGCGCGTCGGCGGCGAGCTGGCGCGGCCGCAGAGTGATAGAACCGCAGCTGTGGGAGTGTTGAGATCAGATCCGCTCCTCGTGTTGTTCGTGGTGGTCGCGCTCGGTGCCGCCTTGGCTCGGGTGAGGATCAAAGGTGTCGGGCTCGGACCCGCCGCGGCACTGTTCGCCGGACTCGCGGTGTCGGCGATCGACCCAGACCTCGCCGATCTCCCCGCGATCATTCCGTTGTTCGGACTGGCACTGTTCATCTACACCATCGGTCTTGCCTCGGGACCCGCGTTCTTCGGTGGGTTGCGCGAAGACGGCCTCAAGGTCGGTGTGGCGGTCGTCATCCTGCTCGCGGCCATCGGACTCACGGTGGCCGGCGTCAGCGCGCTGTTCGACTTCGACGACGGCGCTCGCGCCGGTCTGTTCGCCGGTTCTCAGACCAACACCCCGGCGCTGTCAGCCGCGCTCGAACAACTGGCACCGGAGATCGCCGCCGGTGAGGTGACCGATCCGGTGGTCGGGTACTCCCTCGCCTATCCGCTCGGCGTGTTGTCCATGATCGCCGCCGCGGGGCTGTCGCTCCGGCGACTGCAGCATCCGTCGCGCCGCGACGCGCAAACGGCATCCACCGCGCCCGCGCGATCTCGCAACGTGACCAGCGCCACCGTGATCGTGGTCCGCGACGATCTGGCAACCCTCGGCGAGCTGCGCTCATGGGAAGGCGAACGGCTCGCGTTCTCCCGGGTCGAGCACAACGGTGACGTCGACCTCGCCACCAATGACGTGCGGCTCGCTCCCGGCGACCTGTGCACGGTGATCGGAGATCCCGACGTCGTCGACCGTTTCGTCGAATGGGCCGGGCACCGCAGCGAGCGGCACCTCGCGCTCGATCGCAAGAAGCTGGACTTCCGCCGAATCTCGGTCTCGAAGCGCGAGCTGGCCGGCGCTCGCCTGCGCGACGTGGATCTGGAGGGACGCTTCGGTGCCATGGCGACCCGGGTACGTCGCGGCGACGCCGATCTCGTCGTCGACCGCGACTTCGTGCTGCGCCTCGGCGACCGGGTGCGCGTGGTCGGGCCGAAGGAGAAGATGGGTGCCGTCGCTACTGCACTCGGCGACTCCGATCGTGGATTGAGTGAGGTCGACGCGCTCGGCTTCGCCACGGGCCTCGCGATCGGCCTCCTCCTCGCCCAGCTGGCGATCCCACTGCCGGGTGGCGGCGAGGTCGCGCTCGGCGTCGGTGGCGGGCCGCTGATCGCTGCGCTGGTGCTCGGCACGCTGGGGCGCACCGGCCCGTTCACCTGGCAGATCCCGCACGCCGCCAACCTCACGATCCGCCAGCTCGGCGTGTCGCTCTTCCTCGGGGGTGTCGGTATCCGTTCTGGTGCCACGTTCGCGGATGCGGTGGGCACCAGGGTCGGTCTCCAACTCGCGCTGGCCGGTGTGCTCGTCACCGCCGCCACCGCGGTGCTGGCATCGATCATGGTGCAGGTTCTTCGTCGCGATCCGGTCGACGGCGCCGGCATGATCGCCGGTATCCAGACCCAGCCAGCCGTCTTGGCGTTTGCCGCCGAGCGTGCCGACGGCGACGAACGCGTCGACACCGGCTACGCCCTCGTGTTCCCCCTCGCGATGATCCTCAAGCTGATCATCGTGCAGCTGCTGATCTGACGCCCGCCCGTCGACCCCAGGGCGATGAGCCAACCCCCCGGATACGGGGCTCTCGCTCATCGCTCGGGCCGGCTCGGGACGCGAAACGGCCCGGGCGTCGTGCCCGGGCCGTTCGCAATCGTGTGTTCGGGATCAGCCGATGGGTTCAGCGGCAGCTTCGGGCTCGTACGAGCCTTCGAGGCCGGCCAGGAACGCCGCCGGATCCTCTTCTTCACCCTCGCTCGAGTAGAACGACATCGGCTCGTAGTCCGGCGCTTCGATGCCGAACTCGCGGTACTTCATCATGCCCGTACCTGCCGGGATGAGCTTGCCGATGATGATGTTCTCCTTGAGCCCGATCAGGCTGTCGCCGCGACCGTCGATGGCGGCCTCGGTGAGCACCCGGGTGGTCTCCTGGAACGACGCAGCCGACAACCACGACTCGGTGGCCAGTGACGCCTTGGTGATGCCCATCAGCTCGGGACGGCCCTCGGCGGGACGTGCACCTTCTTCGACCATGCGCCGGTTGGTGTCGCGGAAGCGCTTCGAGTCGACACGCTCGCCTGGCAGGAACACGGTGCCACCGGGCTCCTGCACGCCGACCCGACGGGTCATCTGGCGAACGATCAGTTCGATGTGCTTGTCGTGGATCGACACACCCTGGTCGCGGTACACCCGCTGCACTTCCTCGACGAGGTAGAGCTGCGTTTCACGGATGCCCTTGATCTCCATGATCTCCTTCGGATCGAAGGGACCATCGGTGAGCGGATCGCCGGCCTTGACCTCCTGGCCGTCCTCGACGATCGGACGTGCACCGAGCGGGAGCACGACCTCGTGCTCCTCGCCGGCATCGTCGACGACGACGACCGGGATGCCCTTGCCTTCGTCCTCGCGGAGGTGGAGCACACCGCTCGCCTTGGCGAGACGGGCCGAGCCCTTCGGGGTGCGAGCCTCGAAGAGTTCGACGACGCGGGGCAGACCACCGGCGATGTCCTTGCCCGCCACACCACCGGTGTGGAAGGTACGCATCGTCAACTGGGTACCGGGCTCACCGATCGACTGAGCGGCGATGACACCGACGGCCTCACCGAGTTCGATCATCTTGCCGGTGGCCAGCGAACGGCCGTAGCACATGGCGCAGACGCCGAGCTCGGCATCGCACGTGAGCACCGACCGGACTCGCAGACGGGTGATGTTCGCGTCGTCGCGCAACGCCTCCATCTCCTCGTCGCCGACGATGGTGTTGCGGGGCAGCATGGAGATCTCCTCGCCGTCCTTCACCATCGGAGCGGCGAGCTCGGTGTCGGTGAGCAGCGCACGTCCATAGAGCTTGGTCTCGAGGTACGAGCGACGGTTCGCCGTGTCGGCCGAAACGTTCTCGATCCACACGCCGAGCGTCGAACCGCAGTCCTCTTCGCGCACGATCAGCTCCTGGGCGACGTCGACGAGGCGACGCGTCAGGTAGCCGGAGTCGGCGGTACGCAGCGCGGTGTCGACGAGACCCTTACGAGCTCCCGGCGTGGCGATGAAGTACTCGAGGGTTTCGAGGCCCTCACGGAAGTTCGACTTGATCGGGCGAGGGATCATGTCACCACGAGGGTTGGCCACGAGGCCGCGCATGGCGCCGATCTGACGCATCTGCGTCATGTTGCCTCGGGCTCCCGAGTCGACCATCATCTGGATCGGGTTGAACCGTTGCTGCTCGAACTCGGCGACCATCGCCGCCTGTACCTGCGCCGTGGCGTCGGTCCAGATGCGAACTTCCTGCTGACGACGCTCGCCGTCGGTGATGATGCCGCGACGGAACTGCTTCTCGACCTTGTCGGCCTGCTCCTCGTAGTCGTCGAGGAGCGCCCGCTTGGCAGCAGGCGTCCGGACGTCGTCGATCGACACCGTCAGACCCGACTGGGTCGCGAAGCGATAGCAGAGGTTCTTCAGCTTGTCGAGCGCATCGGCCACGACCGACTTGTCGTAGTTGTCGGAGAGGCGCTCCACGATCACGCCCATCTCCTTCTTCTTGACCGTCTCGTTGAAGTGGCCGAACTGCTCGGTGTAGTCCTCGGGCAACGCCTCTTCGAAGAGCACGCGGCCGACCGTGGTCAGGAACGGCTCACGCCCGGGGGGACGCATGTTGATCTGGGCGTGCAGCTCGACGGTGCCTTCGTCGTAGGCGCGCAGCGCCTCCCACAGGTGCCGGAACGTCCGACCCTCACCCTTGCCACCATCGACCGACTCGGTCAGGTAGTAGCCACCGATGATCAGGTCCTGCGACGGGGTCACGATCGGACGGCCCGACGCCGGCGACAGAATGTTGTTCGCGCTGAGCATCAGCACGCGAGCCTCGGCCTGAGCCTCGGCCGACAGCGGCACGTGGATGGCCATCTGGTCGCCGTCGAAGTCGGCGTTGAACGCCGTGCAGACGAGCGGATGGATCTGGAGTGCCTTGCCCTCGACGAGCACCGGCTCGAATGCCTGGATGCCAAGACGGTGCAGCGTCGGTGCACGGTTGAGGAGCACCGGGTGCTCCTTGATGACGTCCTCGAGGACGTCCCACACCTGTGGGCGGCGACGCTCGACCATGCGCTTGGCGGTCTTGATGTTCTGCGCCAGCTCGAGATCGACGAGGCGCTTCATCACGAACGGCTTGAACAGCTCGAGCGCCATCAGCTTCGGCAGGCCGCACTGGTGCAGGCGCAGCGTCGGGCCGGCCACGATGACCGAACGACCCGAGTAGTCGACGCGCTTGCCGAGCAGGTTCTGACGGAAGCGACCCTGCTTGCCCTTGAGCATGTCGGACAGCGACTTGAGCGGGCGGTTGCCCGGTCCGGTCACCGGCCGGCCACGGCGACCGTTGTCGAACAGTGCGTCGACGGCCTCCTGCAGCATGCGCTTCTCGTTGTTGATGATGATCTCGGGTGCGCCGAGGTTGAGCAGACGCTCCAACCGGTTGTTGCGGTTGATCACGCGACGGTAGAGGTCGTTGAGGTCCGACGTGGCGAAACGGCCACCGTCGAGCTGCACCATCGGACGCAGTTCCGGCGGGATCACCGGCACGACGTCGAGGATCATCGCCTTCGGGTCGTTCGTTCGGCGACCGTGCTCGTCACGACGGTTGAACGACGCGACGATCTTGAGGCGCTTGATCGCCTTCTGCTTGCGCTGGGCGCTGAGCGGCTTCTGGCCCTCCTGCGGATCGATCGCGTTGCGGAGCTTGATCTCCTCTTCGTCGAAGTCGATGCGATCGATGAGCGACTTGATCGCCTCGGCGCCGGTGCCACCTTCGAAGTACTCGCCGTACTTGTCGCGCATCTCGCGCCACAGCATCTCGTCTTCGATGATCTTGCGGGCGTGGAGCGACTTGAACTCGTCCCAGGTGCGTGCGATGAGGTCGAGCTCGATCTCGTAGCGCTCGCGGATGCCTTCGACTTCCTTGTCGGCTTCCTTCTGGATCTTCTTCAGGTCGGCGGCCTTCGCGTCTTCCTTCTCGGCCTCCGCAGCGGTCTCTTCGAGCTCCTTGAAGCGACGATCGATCGCGATCTCCATCTCCTTCTGGATGGCGTCGCGCTCCTCGAGGTACTCGGCCTCGAGGTTCGGCAGCGCCTCGTGGCGGCCGTCTTCGTCGACCCAGCTCACGAGATGCGCCGCGAAGTAGATGACCTTCTCGAGCATCTTCGCCTTGAGCTCTTCCTTCGGCTCGATGCCGGCGAGGAGGTAGGCGAGCCACGAACGGGTACCACGGAGGTACCAGATGTGCACGGCCGGCGCCGCGAGCTCGATGTGGCCCATACGGTCACGACGAACCTTCGAGCGGGTCACCTCGACGCCGCAACGCTCGCAGATGATGCCCTTGAAGCGGACTCGCTTGTACTTGCCGCAGTAGCACTCCCAGTCGCGGGTCGGCCCGAAGATCTTCTCGCAGAACAGGCCGTCCTTCTCGGGACGCAGCGTGCGGTAGTTGATCGTCTCGGGCTTCTTCACCTCGCCGTGCGACCAGTTGCGGATCTGGTCCGCCGTGGCCAAGCGGATCTTCAGTTGGTCGAACATGTTGACGTCGAGCATTTCGGGCTTCTCTCTTCGCGTCGGTCTTCGTGGTGCTGGCTCCGTGTCAACTGGGGTCAGACCCCAGTTGACACGGCCTCGGTATCGGTCAGGTCGGTCAACGTGTCAACTGGGGTCTGACCCCAGTTGACACGTTTAGTAACGGTTGGCGGCGCGTTCGGCTTTTCTCTTTCGCGCCGGGCGTCGTCTTCGTCGGTGCCGCGCTCGGGGCGGGAGATGTCGATGCCGAGTTCCTCGGCGGCGCGGTACACCTCGTCGTCGAGGTCACGCATCTCGATCTCGTGGCCGTCCTCGGTGAGCACCTCGACGTTGATGCAGAGTGCCTGCATCTCCTTCATCAGCACCTTGAAGCTCTCGGGCACACCCGGTTCGGGGATGTTGTCACCCTTCACGATCGCTTCGTACACGCGGACTCGGCCGAGCACGTCGTCGGACTTGATGGTGAGCAGCTCCTGCAAGCAGTACGCCGCGCCGTAGGCCTCGAGGGCCCACACTTCCATCTCGCCGAAGCGCTGGCCACCGAACTGGGCCTTACCACCGAGCGGCTGCTGGGTGATCATCGAGTACGGGCCAGTCGAGCGGGCGTGGATCTTGTCGTCGACCAGGTGGGCCAACTTCAAGATGTACATGTACCCGCAGGTGATCTGGTTGTCGTACTGCTCGCCGGTGCGACCGTTGTAGAGGTCGAGCTTGCCGTTCATGCCGACGAGTCGATCACCGTTGGCCGATTCGGGGTTGAGCTGCTCGAGGATCTCCTGGATCGTCGGATGGTCGAGCGACTTCTCCTTCTCGTCCCAGTTCGCACCGTCGAACACCGGCGTCGCCACGAACGTGGACGGCTTGGTGTTCGGACGCGTCTTGGTTTCGGTGCCGCGGATCGGCTCGTCGCCGACCTTGGTGCCGTCCGGGTTGGTCCAACCCCAACGAGCGCAGTAGCCGAGGTGCGCTTCGAGCACCTGACCGACGTTCATGCGGCTCGGCACGCCGAGCGGGTTGAGGATGATGTCGACCGGCTGGCCATCGGCAGTGAACGGCATGTCCTCGATCGGGAGGATCTTGGAGATGACGCCCTTGTTGCCGTGGCGACCGGCGAGCTTGTCGCCGACGCTGATCTTGCGCTTCTGGGCGACGTAGACCCGCACGAGCTGGTTGACGCCAGGCGGCAGCTCGTCGCCGTCGTCACGGTTGAACACCTTGACGTCGATGACCTTGCCGACCTCACCGTGCGGCACCTTGAGGCTGGTGTCGCGGACCTCGCGGGCCTTCTCGCCGAAGATGGCGCGCAGCAGGCGCTCTTCCGGCGTCAGCTCGGTTTCACCCTTCGGCGTGACCTTGCCGACGAGGACGTCACCGGGACCGACTTCGGCGCCGACGCGGATGATGCCGCGATCGTCGAGGTCGGCGAGGATGTCGTCGCTCAGGTTCGGGATGTCCCGCGAGATCTCCTCGGGGCCGAGCTTGGTGTCGCGAGCATCGACCTCGTGCTCCTTGATGTGGATCGACGTGAGCACGTCGTCCTTCACCAGGCGCTCGGACAGGATGATCGCGTCCTCGAAGTTGTAGCCCTCCCACGGCATGAACGCCACGAGCAGGTTCTTGCCGAGCGCGAGTTCGCCCTCGTCGGTCGACGGGCCGTCAGCGATGATCGATCCCTTGGAGACCTTGTCACCCTCGACCACGCGGGGTCGCTGGTTGATGCAGGTGTCCTGGTTCGACCGGCGGAACTTGGCCAGACGGTAGACACGCTTGCCCTCGGTCTTGTACTGCACGGTGATCGACTCGCCGGACACCTCGGTGACCTCGCCGTCGTCGATCGCCTGGATCAGGTCGGCAGCGTCACGGGCGGCGCGGTTCTCGATGCCGGTACCGATGTACGGCGCCTCGGCCCGGATCAGCGGGACCGCCTGGCGCTGCATGTTGGCGCCCATCAGCGCACGGTTGGCGTCGTCGTGCTCGAGGAACGGAATCAGCGCCGTGGCGACCGAGACGATCTGCTTCGGCGAGACGTCGATGAAGTCGACCTCGGTCGGCGGCACGTAGCCGATGTCGGTGGTCGCACCGAAGAAGCTCTCGGCTTCGAGCATCTTGCGGAGATCCTCGAGGCTCGCCGACTGCGGCGAGCGACGAACGAGCGTGCGCTCGTCGCGGATGCTGCCGTCGTCGTTCAGCGGCGTGTTGGCCTGGGCGACGACGTAGTTCTCTTCTTCGTCGGCGGCCATGTAGACGATCTTGCCGGTGACCTTGCCGTCTTTGACCTCACGGTACGGGCTCTCGATGAAGCCGAACTCGTTGACGCGGGCGTAGGTCGACAGACCGCCGATCAGACCGATGTTCGGGCCCTCCGGGGTCTCGATCGGGCACATGCGGCCGTAGTGGCTGAAGTGGACGTCGCGGACTTCGAAGCCGGCACGCTCACGCGACAGACCACCCGGGCCGAGCGCCGACAGGCGGCGACGGTGGGTGAGGCCCGACAGCGGGTTGACCTGGTCCATGAACTGCGACAACTGCGACGTTCCGAAGAACTCCTTGATCGCCGCAACGACGGGCCGGATGTTGATCAACGTCTGCGGCGTGATCGCCTCGACGTCCTGGGTGGTCATGCGCTCACGCACGACGCGCTCCATGCGGCTGAGTCCGATGCGGACCTGGTTCTGGATCAGCTCGCCGACCGAGCGGATGCGACGGTTGGCGAAGTGGTCCTGGTCGTCGAGGCGGTAGCCGGGCTCCTGCTTGACGAGGTGCAGCATGTAGGTGATCGATGCGAGCACCTCGCAACGGCTGAGCACGTTCTGGTTCTCGTCGGGGTAGTCGAGCAGGGGCTCGCCCTCGGAGTTGACCGCGCCGTCGAGGCCGAACAGTGCGCCGAGCTGGGCGACCTCGTCACCGAGCTTGCGGTTCAGCTTGTAGCGGCCGACACGGCTGAGGTCGTAGCGGCGGCTCTCGAAGAACGCATTGCGGAAGTAGGCCTTGGCCGACTCGACCGTTGGCGGCTCGCCCGGGCGGGCCCGCTTGTAGATCTCGACGAGTGCCTCGTCCTGGGTCGGCGCGATGTCGCGCTCTTTGTCCCACTGGCCCTCGAGGAAGTCGAAGTGGTTGACGAAGCGGTCGAGGAAGCCGGGTGCGTTCTCTTCGTCGTAGCCGAGTGCACGCAGCATCGTGAAGATGCCGAGGCGACGCTTGCGGGCGACGCGGGTGCCGGCGGTGACGTCCTTGCCGGGCTTGTGCTCGACGTCGAACTCCATCCACTCACCGCGGTACGGGTGGATCGTGCCCTTGACGAGCTGGTGCTTGGTGAGGTTGCGGAGACGGAAACGCTCGCCGGGCTCGAAGATGACGCCGGGGCTGCGCACGAGCTGCGACACGACGACGCGCTCGGTGCCGTTCACGATGAACGTGCCCTTGTCGGTCATGATCGGGAAGTCGCCCATGAAGACGGTCTGTTCCTTGATCTCACCGGTGTTGCGGTTCATGAACCGGGCGCGCACGAAGACCGGCGCGCTGTAGGTCATGTCCTTTTCCTTGCACTCCTCCACCGTGAACTTCGGCGGCGGGCGCAGGTCCTCGTCGAACGGGTCGAACTCCAGCTCGAGCTGCAGCGACTCGGAGAAGTCCTTGATCGGGCTGATGTCGCGGAAGGTGTTCGCCAGGCCCTCGTTGAGGAACCATTCGAAACTTTCCCGCTGGATCGCGATCAGGTCGGGGAGTTCGAGCGGCTCCTTGAGGTTGCCGAACGAATAGCGTTCACGGGACACGGGACGAGTCGCCACGGATCACTCTCCAGAAAATCGAGGGTGGACGACGCAGAATGCTGCGACGTGATACCGGGCGCGCTGATCCAGACCGAAGGGACGGTGGGGGAACAGGGGACACACGGCAACGGGCAATGCTATCGGCGCAGGACGCACAACGTCAACCGCTCTTGACGGTGTTTCGTCGAGCGGGACATGTCGTTCGCTGAATTGCCGGTCAAGGTAAAGAGTTCGGCCACGGATGTCAAGCATCGTTGGTCGATCGATGCGGAAAACGACAAGAACCCGGCGACCGAGTCACCGGGTTCCCATCGAGTTGTTCAGACGCCCAGAGGCGCCGGGATCACTTCAGTTCGACGGTCGCGCCGACTTCTTCGAGCTTGGCCTTGGCGGCTTCGGCATCGGCCTTGCTGGCCTTCTCCATCAGCGGCTTGGGGGCGGCGTCGACGAGGTCCTTGGCGTCCTTCAGGCCCACGCCGAGCAGGTCCTTGACGACCTTGACGACCTGGATCTTCTGAGCGCCGGCGCTCTCGAGGACGACATCGAACTCGTCCTTCTCTTCTTCGGCAGCGGCGTCGCCGCCACCGCCGGCCGGGGCCGCAGCAGCGACCGCGACGGGTGCAGCAGCGGTGACTTCGAACTTCTCTTCGAAGGCGTCGAGCAGTTCCTTGAGCTCGATCACGGTCATGTTGCTGATCGCGTCGAGGATCTCTTCCTTGGTGGACATGTGTTTCTCCTGTGTTCAGTTCTTGGGTTCAGTACGTGGGTGTGATGATCAGGCGGCCTCGTCGGCTGCCTGCTTTTCGATCAGTGCGGACAGCCCGTAGGCGAAGTTCCGCGGCAGCGCCTGGAGCAGACCGGCGGTCTTGACCAGCGGCGCCTGGAACGCTCCGGCCAGTCGGGCCAGCAGTTCTTCGCGCGACGGCAGGCTGGCGAGCGCCTTGACGTCATCGGCCGACATCGGGCTCTCGCCCAACATGCCGCCCTTGATGACGAGCAGCGGGTTCGCCTTGCTCTGGTCGAGCAGCGCCTTCGCGGCCGCCACCGAATCTCCGGTGACGAACGTGAGCGCTGTCGGCCCGAGCAGGTACTCGTTGAGTCCCTCGTAGCCGGCGTTGCTGGCGGCGATACGGGCCAGGGTGTTCTTGTACACCTTGTGCTCGGCGCCGGCGTCACGCAGCGGTGTCCGCAGGTCGGCCAGCTGGCCGACCGACATCCCCCGGTACTCCGAGACGAAGACCGCGACGCTGTCGTTCAGCTTCGCGGTGATCTCCTCGACGATCGTCACCTTGTCGGCGCGGGGCTCGTTTCGTCCCGTCGTCGTTGTCGTTGTCGTTGTCATGTGTGCATACCTCCTCTCGCTCAACTCGTGGTGCTCGCATCAGATGCGAACACCGACGAGGAGCGCACCGCCCGCACTTGCCCGGGCAGTGGTTCTTCGGCGATATGCACCTCGGTTGGTGGGGCGAACCCATTACCCCCGAACCATGAGATTCGAGGACCAACGGTCTCAGGCGAGCGACCGGTTTCGTATGTCGGACAGGATGCTACGGCTGGGCGCCGCAGCTTCCTCTCATTCCGGCTTGAGCCGACCGGTGTCGACGTGGACGCCCGGGCCCATCGTGGACGACACGGTGATCTTCTTCAGGTACCGGCCCTTGGCCGATGCCGGCTTCGCGCGCTGGATCTCGTCGATCACGGCGCGGAAGTTCTGCTCGAGCGCTGCGGGCTCGAAGCTGGCCTTGCCGAGCGGCACGTGCACGTTGCCGTACCGGTCGGTGCGGTACTCGACCTTGCCGCCCTTGAAGTCCTCGACGGCCTTGCCGACGTCGGGGGTGACGGTGCCGGTCTTCGGGTTGGGCATCAGGCCACGGGGGCCGAGCACCCGACCGAGGCGGCCGACGACGGGCATCATGTCGGGCGTGGCGATCACGAGATCGAAGTCCATCATTCCGCCCTCGACCTCGGTGGCGAGGTCGTCGGCGCCGACGATGTCGGCGCCAGCGGCACGTGCCTCGTCGGCGGCCTCACCGGTGGCGAACACGGCGACGCGAACGTCCTTGCCGGTACCAGCCGGGAGTGCGACGGTGCCGCGCACCATCTGATCAGCCTTGCGCGGGTCGACGCCGAGGCGGATCGACACGTCGATGCCTTCGTCGAACTTTGCCGACGCCATCGTCTTCACGAGGCCAACGGCCTCGACCGGACCGTAGAA
Organism: Ilumatobacteraceae bacterium; assembly: GCA_963741875.1. Lineage (GTDB taxonomy): Bacteria > Actinomycetota > Acidimicrobiia > Acidimicrobiales > Ilumatobacteraceae > Sva-07. The sequence goes on from CAVUJO010000001.1 coordinate 125,509, forward strand.
CTGGTCACGGTCGAATTGCTTCAGCGCGTTTGCGTACTTCTTGCCTGACATTGTCTGTCTCCCTCAGTGGTGAGCTCGCCGGTCGAGGTGAATCCGGTCGAAGCTGTTGGATTGATGATTGATGCACCCACGACGTGGGTTCGGTGCGACGCACCGAGAAAGGATTCCGACGGCGAAGCCGTCGAGGCGCCGAAGGCGCCAGGGCGTCGTCAGACGACCTGAATCCCCATGCTCCGGGCGGTGCCGCGGACCTGGAGCTTGGCGGCATCCATGTCGTAGGCGTTCAGGTCGGGCATCTTGATGGTGGCGATCTCCTCGACCTGGGCCTCGGTGATCGAACCGGCGACTTCGGCGCCCGGGTTGTTGGCCGCCTTGGCGAGCCCCGCCTTCTCGCGGATCAACACCGCGGTCGGCGGCGTCTTGAGGACGAAATCGAACGTCCGATCCTCGTAGATCGTGATCTCGGTCGGCACCACGGTGCCGGCCTGGGCTTCGGTCTTGGCGTTGTACGCCTTCACGAAGTCCATGATCGCGATGCCGTGCGGTCCGAGCGCCGTGCCGACGGGCGGCGCGGGGCTGGCCTTGCCGGCCTCGATCTGGATCTTGACGACCGTGAGTACTTTCTTCTTCGCCATGGCGATGTTCCCTTTGGGTTTCTTGTTCGTGTGTGTTCCGTCGCCGGCGGCGAATCAGAGTTTGGCTACCTGGCTGAAGTCCATCTCCACCAGGGTCTCGCGACCGAAGATGTTGACGAGGACCTTCAGCTTCATGTGGTCGGCGTTGATCTCGGCGATCTCGCCGGTGAAGTCGGCGAACGGGCCTTCCTTCACGCGGACGCTCTCGCCCTCTTCGTAGTCGAGCTTGGCCTTGCGGCGCGGCGCCGTGTCGACGCCCTCGGTCTTCGGCGTCAAGAACGTCTTGACCTCACGACGCGACAACGGGGTCGGCTTCTGTCCGTGGCGGCTCTGGCCGACGAACCCGGTGATACCCGGCGTGTTGCGGACGCAGTACCAGGACTCGTCGTCCATGATGCAACGCACGAGCAGGTAGCCCGGGAAGACCTTGCGCTGCACGGTCTGCTTCTTGCCGTTCTTGAACTCGTCGACCTCTTCCATGGGGATGACGATCTCGTAGATCTTGTCCTCCATGTTCATCGACTGGATACGGGCCTCGAGGTTGGCGGTGACCTTCTTCTCGTAGCCGGACTGGGTGTGGACCACGTACCACTGGCCCGGACGCAGGGTGGGATCGTCGAGAACGCTCTCCGAGATGCTGTCGGATTCGTCGTCCGCTTCGCTTCCTTCTCGCGCCTCGTCCGACTCGTCGCTGGCGCTTCCGTCCTGGTCGGCGGGCTCGTCGTCCGCTTCGCTTCCTTCTCGCGCCTCGTCTGCCTCGTCGCTGGCGCTTCCCTCGGCAGCTGTGTTCCAGTCCTCGGACTCGTCGCTGGCGTCTTCCTCGGCGGCCTGGGTCTCGTCGGACTCGATGTGGACGGCCTCGACTTCTTCGGCGATGTCGAGTTCGCTGGTGGGGTCGGCGATCTCGTCGCTTGTCTCCACGTCGGCGAGTACGTCGGTGTCGCCGACGGGGAGGAGGTCGACCGGGCTCGTGGCGGCCTCGTCGGTGGGGGTGTCGTTGTCGCTCATGTCAGTGGTCTCAGTCAGGTCGTCGGTCATGTCGGTGTCAGCTCGAGTAGAACCACTGCGAGAGCTCGCCGAACAGGAAGTCGAGACCGCCGACGAGTGCGGTGTAGAGCACCACGGTGATGATCACGATGATCGAATAGCGCTTGACCTCCGGGCCTTTCGGCCAGGCCACCTTGCGCATCTCGTCGCGCACCTCGCGGAGGTACTGCCGGGGTCCGACGCGATCGTTCTTCTTCTTCGGCTGCTGTCGCTGGGCGCGCGTCGGCTTGCCCTGCTCGTCCAGGGCACCCATCTTTCGAAGCTGTCGCTTCTGCTCGCGGTTCAGATCGTCCAGTGACATGATTTCTCGTTCGGTGGTGGGCAGGGCAGGAGGGACTCGAACCCCCGACCGTCGGTTTTGGAGACCGATGCTCTACCAGCTGAGCTACTGCCCTCGGGCGGGAACGCCGAGTACCCGGTCGAGGGTACCAGCGATCCCAGAAGGCTGACTGCGGTCGTTGCCGACCGCACTCGCTGCCCGTCTCTCAGCGCCGTGGGGTCAGCGGGTCTCCTTGTGGAGGGTGTGCTGACGCTCGTTGGCGCAGTACTTCTTCATCTCGAGACGCTCACGATCGTTGATCTTCGACTTCATCGTGATGTAGTTGCGTCGTTTGCACTCGGTGCACTCGAGGGTCACTTTGACCCGCTTGTCACTCTTGGCCATGTCGAACTTCTCTCTCTCGGATCCGGAATTGGATCAAATCACTTCAAGATCTTGGTGACGCGGCCAGCACCAACCGTGCGGCCACCTTCACGAATAGCAAACCGAAGCCCCTCGTCCATCGCGATCGGCTTGCCCAACTCCACCGTGATCTCCACGTTGTCACCAGGCATCACCATCTCGGTCCCCGACGGCAACTCGATCGTCCCAGTCACATCCGTCGTCCGGAAGAAGAACTGCGGCCGATAATTGTTGAAGAACGGCTTGTGACGGCCACCCTCATCCTTGCTCAACACATACACCTGACCCTCGAAATTGGTGTGCGGCGTAATCGAACCCGGCTTACAGAGCACCTGCCCACGCTCGACATCCTCCTTCGCCGTGCCACGCAACAAGGCACCGATGTTGTCACCCGCCTGACCCTCATCGAGCAACTTGCGGAACATCTCCACACCCGTACACGTCGTCTTCTGCGTGTCACGCAACCCAACGATCTCGATCTCATCACCCGTATGAATGATGCCCTGCTCGACCTTGCCCGTCACCACCGTGCCACGACCCGTGATCGTGAACACATCCTCGATCGGCATCAAGAACGGCTTGTCCAACTCACGCACCGGCTCAGGAATGAAACTGTCGACCGCAGCCATCAACTCCATGATCTTCTCCTGCCACTCAGCATCACCCTCGAGCGCCTTCAACGCGCTCACCTGAATGACCGGGGTGTCATCACCAGGGAACTCATACTCAGTCAGCAACTCACGAACCTCGAGCTCCACCAACTCGATCAGCTCCTCATCATCAACCATGTCCGCCTTGTTCAACGCCACAATGATCGACGGCACACCCACCTGACGGGCCAACAACACATGCTCACGCGTCTGCGGCATCGGACCATCAGTCGCCGCCACCACCAAAATCGCACCATCAACCTGCGCCGCACCAGTGATCATGTTCTTGATGTAGTCAGCATGACCCGGCATGTCCACATGGGCATAGTGACGATTCTCCGTCTCGTACTCAATATGAGAAATCGAGATCGTGATACCACGAGCCTTCTCCTCAGGCGCCTTGTCAATCCCCTCGAAATCAGTGAACTCAGCCAACCCACGCTCCGACAACGTCTTCGAAATCGCCGCCGTCAACGTCGTCTTCCCATGGTCAATATGACCCATCGTCCCAATATTCACATGCGGCTTGTTGCGCTCGAACTTCTGCTTACTCATTACTTCCTCTGACTCCTGAAGTGATGTCCGTGAAGGATCTGCTGATGACTGACTGGTAGCGGCGATCGGACTTGAACCGATGACCTTCCGATTATGAGCCGGATGCTCTGACCAACTGAGCTACGCCGCCAGGGGTTTGGCTCGTGACCGAGCGGATGCTCGACCACTTGGTCGAGCCCTCTGTGGGAATCGAACCCACGACACCAGCCTTACCATGGCTGTGCTCTACCGACTGAGCTAAGAGGGCGTTCTTGACGGGTGCGAGCACCGTTTGTAGCGGTACCGGGGCACCCTTCGGGACGCGGCGCTGCCGCGGACCAGTCGACGAGTGTACCGGCGGCGGCGGGACAACCACCGCGGGATTCGCGGCGCGTCGCACTACTCTCGACCCACGTGTCGATGACGCCGCCAGAACCCGACCACGTGTGGGGCGCCGGCGCGGCACGCGACGTCGCGGTGCGCCTCGCCGTGCTCGATGATGCCGCCGCGATCATGGCGATCTACAACGTCGAGGTCCAGAACCACACCAGCACGTTCGACCTCGTGCCCCGCACTCTCGACGAGCAGCGCCGGTGGCTGGCGCAACGGTCCGGCGCATTCTCCGCCGTGGTGGCCTCGATCGGGGACGACGTCGTCGGCTTCGCATCACTGTCGCCGTACAAGGAGCGCGCTGCGTACCGCACGACGGTGGAGGATTCGGTGTACGTGTCGCGCGATCACCCACGGCTCGGCATCGGTCGCACCCTCATGGATCATGTGATCGGCATTGCTGCCGATTCAGGATTCCACTCGATCATGGCGCGCATCGAGGCCAGCGGGACCGCCTCTCGCGAGCTCCACGCCGCGTGTGGCTTCGAGCTGGTCGGTGTCGAACGCGAGGTCGGCCGCAAGTTCAACCGTTGGCTCGACGTTGCCGTGATGCAGTTGATGCTCTGAGCGAAAACGACGAATCGCCGGTGCGTCGTGCACCGGCGATTCGTCGTGTGGTGGGCCGGGAAGGATTTGAACCTTCGAAGGCAATGCCGGCAGATTTACAGTCTGCTCCCTTTGGCCGCTCGGGCACCGACCCATGAGTTGTGCATTCGCACCTCGAACGAGCGAAGAACGAGGCGGCCTGAGCGTACCGGTCGACACGCCGAGCGCCACGCCGAATCCGAGCCATTCGATACCCTTGGCGCCATGCCCACCTTCGATGTCGTGTCAGAAGTCGACGCCCAGGAAGTCCGCAACGCGGTCGATCAGGCCCAGCGGGAGATCGCCAACCGGTTCGACTTCAAGAACACCAACTCCACGATCGAGCAGAACGAGATGGTGATCACCCTGGCCACGGTCAGCCGCGATCGGCTCGACGCACTGCGCACCGTGCTTGAGGAGAAGCTCGTGAAGCGCAACGTGTCACTCAAGGGCGTCGACTACGGCGACGTGCAGGATGCCACACAGAACACGGTGCGCCAGGTGGTCACGATCAAGGTGGGCATCTCCTCGGACAAGGCCAAGGAGATCAACAAACTGATCAAGGAGAAGGCCGCCAAAGGCACCTCCAGTCAGACGCAAGGCGAGTCGATCCGGGTGTCGGCGAAGAAGCGCGACGCGCTCCAGGACGTGATTTCGATGCTCAAGGGCGAAGACATCGGCATCCCGCTGCAGTTCCAGAACTTCCGCGACTGAGCACGCTGGTCAGGCCAGCGCGACGACGGTGGATCAGCCAGCCGGGGTGAAGAGGCCGTTGACCGCGTCCTTCGCGGCGGTTGCCATTTCCGCTGGAGTTGCGGTGGGCGGCAGCGCCATGAGGTCAGCTGCAACCGGCGACGCCTGCACGAAGTCCCAGGCGTCCACGAGTTCGGTGGCACCTCCACCACCGACCCGGACGGCCTCCATCGTGGCCAGTTCCGCCATGCGCCACGAGAGCAACTCTCGGGCGACGTCGGGCCGAGCCCCGCTCACGAAGCCGGCACCAGGGTCGCATGACGCGAGTTGCAGTGTGCCGTCGGGCAGTGCGAGGAACGAGCTGGCCATCTCGGCGGGAGCCGCTGCGGTCCAGGCGGTGAGCGCAGCGCGAAGCGTGTTGGTCTGGTCCACACCGCCTCCCGAGAAGGTGGCGTAGGCACACTCGGTCGGTCCACGAACTGCGCCCGTCAGCGCACTCTCCACGATCGCCTCGCTGGCGTCATGGGCGGTCCGCTGGTCGAGGTAGCTCGCGAACACCAGGTACCAGAACGCACGATCCTTCGTGACCGGCGAGGTGGTCGCGTTGTCGCCGTCGACCATCGTGGGGCCGGTGGCGAGGATCGGTACCTCGGCACCGATCATCCCCGGCCCGCCGGCATCCAGACCGGCGAGTGGGTTGGTGCGCCCAGCCGGTTCGATCGATGCGTCGAACTCGACGAGCACGTACGGTGCCAGGACTCGGTAGCCGATGACCGGCGGCAACGCCAGGGCCGTGTCGGTCGGCACCGTGGGAATCGTGGCTGAGAACTCACTCGACTGCTGGGCGGCGCGAGCCTGTCGCAGCACCTCGGCCGACGTGGCCGCTGCGGCGTCGAGCGAGCGCTGCGGTTGCTCGACCGACCACCCGAACTCCTGGTCGAGCGAGGCAGCGGTCATCGCCTGGACGAGTTGAGCATCGAGCTCGGCTCCGGCGACACCGAGGTCGTGGTACACCTGCCCGTCGACGGTCGAGTAGAGCGCGTCCTGCCATCCGGCCAGCTGTGCCGCCAACGTGGCATCGTCGACGCTGCCGCTCGAGAGTCCGAGGGCTCGCCACTGGGCCAGCTCCTCGGGAGAGACGGACGCCAGCTGTGTCTGGAGCCGTGTCGTGAACTCCGCGGTCGGCTCGGCGACAATCGACAACGGTTCGGCGAACTCGACGCCGCGTGCCGATTCCACTGCTTCGGAGTACGGAGCGGTCGCGTCGTCCCAGTCGCTGGGGGCGAGGTAGGTCTGGCCGAACACGAAGCCAGCGGCGACGACACCGCCGAGCGCGACCACCGTCGCGATGAGCTTCAGCCCACCGCGCTTCTTGCGGCGGCGAGGCGGCGCGGTCGGCGCACCGACCGACGCGGGATCGAAGTCGAATGACGAGACAGCGGGCGCCTGTCGCTGTACCGGTGCAGGAACCGACGGGAGCATCGGTCCGGCATGGTCGACGACCGGTGTCGCCTCTTGGATCTCCGGCAGCATGTCTTCGACGACCGGAGCGGGGACCGGAGCGACGGATTCGGGACCGGAGGTCACATCGCCGATCGCCGGGACGATGACCGACGGTGGGGTGGTGCGGACCATGGTCGGCTCGTCCACCGATGGCACGACGTCGACCGGCGGTGCGACCTGGGCCTCGGGAGCAGCGGTCGGCATCACGGTCGGGGTTGCGGCCGGCACCACGGTCGGGGCTGCGGCCGGCACCACGGTCGGGGCTGCAGCCCGCACGACGGCCGGGGCAGTCGGCGGCGCAGGAGGTGGCTCGACCGGCGGTGCAGCGGTCACGGTCGCTGCGGGCGCAGCCTGCGCATCGAGGTGCAGCGGTTCGAACACGATCGAGTCGGACGCAGGAGCTGCCGCAACAGCCGGCGCGGGGGTCGCCGGCGGCGCGGCAGCTGGCTCGGCGTCAGCCGACTCGGCGTTCGAGGACCCCACGACGGACTCCCAGGACAAGGTGGGGATGCGCTTGGTGCGAACACCGTCAGGCGGAACCATGCAGAGTCATCGGCACACCGCCGGGCGCACTTGAGGCGAGATCGACCGCCGGGGCGACAGGTCAGTCGTCGGCGCTCGCTGCGGCCTTGGCCTGCAGCTCGTCGACGATCGACGCGTCGGCGAGGGTGGTCGTGTCGCCGATGTTGCGACCTTCGGCGACGTCGCGCAGGAGGCGGCGCATGATCTTGCCGGAGCGGGTCTTCGGAAGGTCTGGGGTGATGTAGATCTGCTTCGGCTTGGCGATGGCCCCGATCTCGGCAGCGACGTGCGCGCGCAAGACCTCGGCGTCGACGTCTTCTCCCCCGCGCAGGATCACGTAGGCGATGATCGCCTGGCCCGTCGTCGGATCGGTGGCGCCGACCACCGCCGCCTCGGCAACAGCAGGGTGCGACACGAGCGCAGATTCGACCTCCGTCGTGGAGATCCGGTGACCCGAGATGTTCATCACGTCGTCGACACGGCCGAGCAACCACAGGTAGCCGTCGTCGTCGAGCTTGGCGCCGTCACCGGCGAAGTAGCGCCCTTCGAAGCGTGACCAGTAGGTCTCGCGGAAGCGCTCGGGGTCGCCCCAGATGCCTCGGAGCATGCCGGGCCACGGACGGGTGAGGGTCAGGTAACCGCCGCCGACGTCGACGCGGTTCCCCTCGTCGTCGATCACCTCGGCTGACACACCGGGCAAGGGGAACGTCGCCGAACCGGGCTTGGTGGTGGTCGCTCCGGGCAGCGGGCTGATCATGATGCCGCCGGTCTCGGTCTGCCACCAGGTGTCGACGATGGGGCAACGTCCGCCGCCGACATGTTCCTGGTACCACATCCACGCTTCGGGATTGATCGGCTCACCGACCGACCCGAGGAGGCGCAGCGACGACAGGTCGTGCTTGGCTGGTTCCCCCGCACCCCACTTCATGAACGTCCGGATCGCGGTCGGCGCCGTGTAGAAGATCGTGACGCCGTACTTCTCGATGATCTGCCAGAACCGGTCGTTGCCGGGGTGGTTCGGCACGCCCTCGTACATCACCTGCGTGGCACCGTTGGAGAGCGGTCCGTAGACGATGTAGCTGTGGCCGGTGATCCAGCCGACGTCGGCAGTGCACCAGAACACGTCGGTGTCGGCGTGGAGGTCGAAGACGTACTTGTGGGTGTAGGTGACGTGTGTCAGGTACCCGCCCGAGGTGTGCATGATCCCTTTGGGCTTGCCGGTCGTTCCCGAGGTGTAGAGAAGGAAGAGCAGTTGTTCGGAGTCCATCGGCTCCGCCGGGCAGTCAGGGGAGGCACCCTCCATCAGCTCGTGGTACCAGTGGTCGCGTCCCTCGACCATGTCGACGTCGTTGCCGCCGCGCTTGACCACCACGACGTGTTCGATCGAGGCCGCATCGGCGCACGCCTCGTCGGCGGCCGGCTTGAGGGGGAAGACCTCGCCTCGGCGGTAACCGCCGTCGGCGGTGATCAGCACCTTCGCCTCGGCATCGTTGATGCGGTCGGCGAGCGACTGTGAGGAGAAGCCGCCGAACACGACGCTGTGGGCGGCCCCGATGCGGGCGCACGCCAGCATGGCGACGGCGGCCTCGGGGACCATCGGGAGGTAGATGTTGACCCGGTCGCCGCGCTGGACGCCGAGGTCCTTGAGGACATTCGCGAACTGGCTGACCTCGTCGAGGAGCTGTTGGTAGGTGATGGTGCGGGTGTCGCCGGGCTCGCCCTCCCAGTGGATCGCGACCTTGTCGCCCTTGCCACCGAGCACGTGACGGTCGAGGCAGTTGTAGGCGACGTTGAGTTGACCGCCGACGAACCACTTGGAGTTCGGTAGGTCCCACTCGAGGATCGTGTCCCAGGGCGTCGCCCAGTCGACGAGGCCCGAGGCCTGCCGAGCCCAGAAGGCTTCATCGTCCTCGGCGGCCTGGTCGTAGAGGAACGTGCCGGTGACGAGCGAGTTCGCCTTGAACTCATCCGACGGCGGGAACCTCCGGTTCTCCGCGCTCAGCGCGTCGATCGTGTCGTGCATCTCGTTCGTGTCGCCGTTCCCCTGCTCAGCCATGTGAGCGATGGTAGGTCACGGGGTCGGAGCCGACGCACCGGTGGTGCCACCCACCGAGAAGAACACCGGATCGTTGTCGAGTCCGGCAATGGCATACGCCACGAGGCTGGGCACCTCCTGCTCCGCCACGACGACACAGACGGTTCCGGTGAGCCTCCCGCCAGTGCTGATCTCGGCGGATTGGTCGAGCTCGTCGTCGAAGAACCCACAGAACGGACTTCCCGCCACATTGCTGTCCGGCACCGCGCTGATGATCACGTCGAACACCGAGGCAGTCCCCGGGCCGTCGTAGCCGAGCTCGACCGGGAAACCGACATAGCGGTCGCCGGGCGCGGGTTCGTCGAAGGAGTTCTCCGACGTGATGGCGTCGGTGATGTCGGTCGCAGCGCTGCGCACCGTGAGCGTCCAGTCGTCGCCGACGTCGGCTGAGACGCCGACGGGTACCGGCGCCAGTCGAGCCGTGGTGGCCGCAGCGCCGGGCTGCGGTCCCCGCAGCGTCGGCAGTGGGTCGGCCTGGGGATCGCCAGACGATGCGTCGAGGAACACGTCGTCATTGCCGCCGAAGGTGCTGGCAGCGACCTGCAGCACCGTCGCATCCTCGGGTGTGGTCGTGAAGCAGAGTTCGCCGGTGGTCACACCGCCGGCGAAGATCTCGACGAACGACTGGATCGACCGGGGACCGAAGCTGCACGAGTCGTCCAGCTCGACATCGTCAGCGCCCACGCCGGACAGCAGGACCTCGAAGGCAGACGTCGGATCGTCGATGCCGTAGTAGCCGAGACGCACGCTGACCACGGTGAACCGGCTGCCAGGAGGCGGCGGCTCCAGAGACGACTCCTCCAGGACGCGTTCGGTGGCGTCGTCGATGACATCGACGACCTGGAGCCGCCATCCTGCTCCGAGGTCGGCGAACTGCCCTGGCGGCACCGGCGATGCTCGGTCGCCCACGATGCCGTCGGGAGCACCACCCACGAGATCGCCGGAGGCCGGCGGTTCTGGTGTGGCACCGGATTCGGTTGTGGCAGGGGATTCAGTCGTCTCGACGCCGACCGCCGAATCCTCGACGTCCGGTTCGACCTCGGTGGTCGAAGCCACGGTGAGATCGGTCTGCACGGTGGCGGTTACCGAGGTGGCGTCGCTCGACTCGGAGTTCACGTCTGAGTCCGAACCAGACCCGCCGGTGAGCACGGCAACGACACCTCCGACGAGCGCAACAACGACGACCACGGCAAGCACGATGACCCACTTCGGTCGTCCGCGTTCGGGTTCGTCGCCGTCGGAGGAGGGTGGCGCAGCCGTTGGCGGCCCGGGCGGCTCGGCGGCCGAGGCAACCGGGGCCGACGCAGGTGGAGCGAACACCGACCCCGACGGCGCCGTCACTTGATCGCCCGGTGGCGGGGGTGACGGCGCTGGGGTTGGCGGAGGGGGCGATGGCGGAGGGGGCGATGGCGGAGGAAACGAAGGCGGCGGCAGGTCGGTCGGTGCCTCGTCGGACATCACCGCAACCTAGGCGTTCCCGACCGGCTGTCCGGGGTGTTCAGCGATCGGGGCGGCGAGCGGCGGGCCGGCACAGGAGCGTGCTTCCGCCGAGCGCCACCAACTGACGGTCGCGGGTCCAGACCTGGCCCACCCCCGCAACGAGTCCACCGGACGCGACCGGCGCACTCGCCTCACTCAACAGCCACGGTTCGTGCTGCGTCGATCCGATGAAGCGAGCGGTGACCTCGATGGTCGGGGCGAAGTGATCGAGGTCACCGAGGTGTGCGCGCGTGGCGGACGGCCACGAGTCGAGATCGATCAGGATGAGCGAACGGCAGGCATCGACCCACGGGTCGGCGAACGTGGCAGTCGGTACGAACGTGACCCAGGCGCGGGTCGACGGCTCGGAGGCCTCGCGATGCTCCCAGTCGTCGATCCAGTCGGTCGGGCGCTGCTCGATGTTCGACCAGAACGGATGGCGAGGCGGTCCGTCCTGATCGCCGAGCAACTCGCCGGTGCTCTTCAGGTCCTCGGGCTCGGGCACATCGAGCGGACCGAGCGTGGTGTGATGCTCGAGTCCGTCGAGGTCGCCATCGACGCCCCAGACGGACGCCACGAGCAGCGGACGCTCCTCTTGCCTGATCCGGACCGTCACCGATGTCGCGACCTTGGTGACGCGGTTGATCTCGACCGAGATCTCCACCGGTTCGCTGCGACCGGCGCCGACGAAGTGGGCGTTGATCGACGCCGGCCGGGTGCGTCCACTGCCGAGGCCGGCTGCGCGCATCGCGACCGAAGCGAGATACCCGCCGTTCGGTCCCCAGATCTCCCAATCGGGCGACAGATCACAGGTGAACGTCGACGGCCCCGTCTGCTCGAGGGTCGTGTCGGTTGCGAGATCACCCATCGACCGATGCTTGCAGAACTGGCGACCGCACGCGGTCTGGATTCCCGGATGGGTCCGAGGGCGGTGTCGGGTCCCGCCAACTCTGAGACACCCCGTCGTCATGATGGAGGTATGGATCATTCCGGCGCCGCTGCGGCGACCGAGCCACTCGAGGATCGCCTCGCTGCCGCGCAGGCGGCGCCGTTGATGGGTCTCGAGTTTCTCGAATCGTGGCGCGCGGCGGTCCAGCCATTTCCCGGCTCTGTGCCGCCGTTCGCCGGGTTCTCTCCCGTCGAGGTCGACGAGCCGGTGGTCGGCGACGACCTCGTGGGTGCCGCGGTGATCTCCGCCGTTGCAGCGGTTGAAGCGCTCGCCTCGATCGACCCGATGACCATCGAGCCCGAGGTGCTCGCCCAGATGCTCGAGGGCGTCGAGCAGCTCCGTCGGATGACCGACGCCGCCGCGTCCGACGTCGCATGCGCGATCGACATGCGAACGCCGTTCCGGTCGCAGGGATACTTCACCGCTCGGACCTTCCTCGAGCAACGTGCCCAGCTGTCCGGCACCGAGGCGTACCGGCGCATCCAGACCGCCCGGATGCGCGACCGCTTGGGCGAATGGGCACATGCTGCGCGCACCGGAACCGTCGGAGTTGCCCAGAGCGAAGCAATGGCACGAGTCGCCGCCAATCCGAGGATCGAACCCGAGGTGCTGGCCCGCGATGCCGGCATGTTGCTCGACGACGCCATCAACCTGCCATTCGCTGAGTTCGAACACAATCTTCGAGTGTGGGAAGCGCTCGCAGATCCGGTCGGCGACGACGAACGCAACGAGCGCGCCAAGGCACGCCGCGACATCGGCCTGCACCCCCGACCGGATGGCGGCTGGAACGTCACGGGGTTCCTCCCGGAACCATCGGGGGTCGAGTTCGCTGAGATCTTCGCCTGGTACGTCGACGCCGAATGGCGACTCGACTGGGCGGATGCCCGCAACCGCTTGGGCGACACGGCGACCCAGGCCGACCTCGCTCGCACCGAGGCACATCGCCGCGCCGACGCCCTCCTCGCGATGGCCCGGGCCTCCGTCAACCGGGACCCGAACACAACGCGCCCCACCTCGTCGGCGGTCACCGTCGACATTCTCCTCGACCACGACACGATGGAAGCCCACGCCTCCGGTGAGACCCCCGACCCCCGCCGATTCCGCAACGTCGTCTCCCGCACCCAGTCTGGACGGCGGCTGCACCCCGACGACGCCATCAACGCCGCGCTCGTCGGCCACATCCGCCGGGCGGTCTACGACAGCAGCGGAACCATCATCGAACTCGGCCGCCGATCACGGCTCTTCCGTGGCCCGGCACGCGACGCCGTGATGCTGCTCCTCACCACCTGCGTCTGGATCGGCTGCGACCAACCCGTCGCCTGGTGCGACGCCGACCACTCGCTCGGTTGGAAGGCCCATGGCGCGACCGTGCCGAGAAACGGTCAGCCACTCTGCACTGGCCACCAGAACCTCAAGGAGACCGGGTTCCAGGTCTACCGCGACGACCGCGGCCACTGGCACATCATCGACCCCCGTGGCAACGAAGTCGCCTGATCCATCAGCTCGAGTTCGCACGCCATTCTGCGACGAGGAAGCCGCCCAGCCCCGCCGGATCGAGCAACGCCTCGGCTTCGCTGACACGGCTGCGCATCTTCATCGCCTCGAGACCGGGGCGGGCTGCCTGCTGCTCCCAGACGCGCTTGCCCTCGGCGACCAATTCGTCGACACCCCAGAGCTGGAGGAACTGCGCCTGAGATCGGACGGTGTCCGGTTCGGGCAGCTGGTCGATCGGCACGTCGATCGTGATGTCTTGCGTGCCCGGCGATGCGAGATAGTGCTCGCCGCGCTCGTTGTCCCGGTAGGTCCGGAACCAGTCGCGGTACGGACGTCCGGCGAGCATCGCAGTGATCGGTGTGCCGTAGTCGATCGCCACGACCGAGCCGGTCAGCACGAGCAGTCGGGCATCCCGTACGAATGCGGCGGCGCGATCGACCAGCGGTGCCCGGGCACCGAACTGCACCATGGCCGGCAGATGGGTCGGCGACGGGTCGAACGGCGCCGAGAGCACCTCGACGAAGCGGCCGTCGGAGCCGACGTCGACGTACGCCTCGCGCCAGCCCTCGTCGAAGACGGCCAGGCGGAACGGGAGGTTGTCGAGCAACTCGTTGGCGATCACCACGCCGTCGAACGGCTCGGTCGGCATCGCCGCCGCCGACTCGACGCCCTCCGGGTGACGTTCACGCTGCGCCGGCGAGATCTCCACCGCGACGTAGCGCAACGCAGCACCACACGACGGCCGGGCAGCGAGCACCGATCGTGCAAGCGTTCCGGGCCCAGCGCCGGCGTCGACCACGGTGAACACATCGGGCCGCCCGATTCGCATCCATTCGGCGTCGAGGTACCGGGCAATCACCGCACCGAACAGCGGTCCGACCTCCGGCGACGTGATGAAATCACCCCGGCGTCCAGCAGACCCACCGTCAGTCCTGGTGTAGAACCCCTCAGCTCCGTAGAGCGCAAGCTCCATGAACCGTTCGAACGCAACCGGCCCCGAAGACACGATCTCCGAGCGAATCTCTTCAGTCATTCCGTTGAGTGAGCCGGGATCGGGGGCGGGGAGGACAAGGCGCGCCGTGACGACGCTGCCCTTCGGCAGCGAGGAACCGGCGGAACGCAGTCATCGCCGCTCCCGGCCCGGCTAACCGGAGAAGGCGCCGGTGAGAGCGTCAAGCGCGCCGACTCGTGCGACGATGTTCGGAAGCACACCGACGACGATGGTGCCGATCACGGTGATGGCGAGCGCAGCGACGACAGGCGCCGGCGGGTTGACCGGGCTGGTGTCTCCGTCGGGGGCCTCGTCCATCCACACCACGCGAAGGACCCGCATGTAGTACGCCGCCGCGATCACGGTGTTCACTGCTGCAATGGCGGCGAGCACGTAGGCGGCGGTCGTGCCGGCGTCGAGCACGGCCTTGAACGCGTTGAACTTGGCGAACCAACCGCCGAGTGGCGGAATGCCGGCGAGCGAGGCGAAGAAGATCGTCATCGCCACGGCCAGGCCCGGCGCGTAGCTGAACAATCCGCCGAACGACGAGATCTCACCGCTGTGGGTCTTGCGCGACACGGCGATCACGATGGCGAATGCGCCGAGGTTCATGAACGCATAGACCAGCAGGTACACCATCACCGCGTTCATCGCCGCGCCGCTGGCGGCGGGGTTGCCGGCGAATGCCAGGGGCATCAGCATGAAGCCACCCTGGCTGATCGATGAGTAGGCGAGCATGCGCACGATGTTGGTCTGACGCAGCGCCAGCACGTTGCCGACGGTCATCGTGAGTGCAGCCATGACCCATACCAGCGGCTCGTACACGTCGTTGGCGCCTGGGAAGGCAATGAAGATCAAGGTCATCAACGCCACGAAGCCGGCCGACTTGGCCGCCACCGAGAAGAACGCGGTGACCGGTGTCGGTGCTCCTTCGTAGGTGTCGGGCGCCCACTGGTGGAAGGGGACGGCCGAGATCTTGAACGCGAAGCCGCAGATGACGAACACGACCGCCACGACTTCCAGACCGATCAGTTCGCCGTCGGCCAGGGATGCTCCGATGTCGGTGAGCAGGGTCGACCCGGTCACGCCGAAGAGCAGGCTCATGCCGTACAGCAGCACCGCCGACGCGAAGACACCCATCAGGTAGTACTTCATGCCTGCTTCGTTCGACTTGCGGTTGCGCTTGTTCCACGCGGCCATCATGTAGCCGGGGATCGAGAGCAGTTCGAGAGCGACGAAGATGCTCACGAGGTCGCGGGCCGACGCCATCATCACCATGCCGAGCACGCTGCACAGCATCAGTACGTAGAACTCGCCCTGGTAGTAGCCGCCCTCTTCGAGTTCGGTCTGGCTCATCAGCACCACGACGTACGCGGCGAGCAGGAAGAGCCCCTTGAGCACGAGCGAGTAGTCGTCGATCACGTACCGCCCGTCGAACAAGGAACGGGAGGCGTCGTCGCCGACGACTGCGAGCGTCACGACGGGCACGAATGCCGCCAGGAGCACGAAGCCGGTGATCGTCGCGATCATCCACTTCTTGGTCTCGGCCAACTGCAGGTCGAGCGCCAGGATCACGTTGATCCCGATCGCGAGCACGAGCTCGGGCGCGAGCGCATGCCAGTCGATCGTGGGCGACACCCAGTCGCCCGCTTGGGCAAGGAACGTGGCGAGCATCAGCCCAGCGTCTCTCCGAGGCGAGCCACGAGTTCGGTGACGGCCGGGTCCATCACCTTGAACATCAGCTGCGGGTACACACCGAACACCACAATGGCGACGAGGAATGGCGTCCAGGCGATCCACTCGATCATGGTGACGTCCTGGATCTCGTCATGGTCCTCGTGGTCATTGGCTGCGGAGCTCAACGAGTGGGCGACACCGCCATGGCTGCCGCCGTGCCCGGAGAACTCCTCGCTCGGCTCGCCGAACGCGGTGCGCTGATAGAGCCACAGCAGGTAGCCGGCGGCGAGCACGGTGCCGATCGCGGCGATCACCATCAGCGTGCGGAACAGTGCCGTGCTGAGACCGAAGCCGGGGTTGTAGGCCGACAGGATCGCCGGGAACTCACCCCAGAATCCGGCGAGGCCGGGCAGGCCGAGCGAGGCCATCGCCGCGAAGCCCATGATCCAGCCGAGTCGTGGCGCCTGGATGAGCATGCCGGAGAGCCGCTTGATCTCGAGGGTGTGGTAGCGGTGTTTGACCGACCCCGCGACGAAGAAGAGCATTCCGGTGATGAGACCGTGGGCGACCATGCCGAACAGTGCAGCGTTGATGCCGAAGGTGGTGAGCGTCGAGATGCCGAGCATCACGAACCCCATGTGCGCCACCGACGAGAAGGCGATCAGGCGCTTCATGTCGGTCTGGGCGAGACATCCGAGTGCGCCGTAGATGATGCCGATCACCGCCAGGATGCCGATCACCGGCGCCCAGGCCTTGGCGCCCTCGGGCAGCATCGGCAGCGCGATCCGCACGAAACCGTAGGTACCCAGCTTCAGCAGGATCGCCGCCAGGATCACCGAGCCCTGGGTCGGTGCCTGAGTGTGCGCGTCGGGCAGCCAGGTGTGGAACGGGAACATCGGCACCTTGACGGCGAAGCCGAGGAACATGCCGGCGAAGATCCAGATCTGGACGTTCTTGTCGATGCCGGCTCCTGCATCCATGAGGTGAGCGAAGCCGAAGCTGACGGCGTCGGTCTGGAAGAACAGCGCCAGGAACGCGACCAGCATGAACGCCGAGCCGAACATCGTGTAGAGGAAGAACTTCAGCGAGGCGTACTTGCGTTGCTCGCCGCCCCACACGCCGATCATGAAGTACATCGGCAGCAGCACCACTTCGAAGAAGACGAAGAACAAGATCAGGTCCTGGGCGATGAACGTTCCCGCCATGCCGGTCTGGAGCACCAGCATCAAGATGTAGAACGCCTTGGGATTGCCCGCGTCGGGCATGTTGTCCCAGGTGTAGATCATCACCAGGAACGTGACCGCCATCGAGAGGAAGTACAGCGGCAGGCTGATGCCGTCGAGGCCGATCGTGTAGTTCGAGTTGATCACGGGGATCCACTCGGCATCCACGAAGAACTGGAGCTTCTCGGACTGGCTGTAATCGAAGGCGAACAGCGTCACGAAGCCGATGGCCAGCGTGGCGCCGGCGGTGACGATGCCGATGAGCTTGTGGGTGGCTTCTTCGCTGCGCGGGATGAACATCATCACGAGCACGCCGACGAGCGGCAAGAAGGTGCCGACGGTCAGCAGCCAATTCTGATCGGTGAGAGTTTCCATGGGTTCAGAGTTGCTTTCAGCTCACGTTGACGAGGACGAGGACGATGGCACCGACCGTGGCAGCGCCGAAGAGCAGCGCGCCGTATTGGCCGATCTTGCCGGACTGTGTGGGTTGCATGGCGTGACCCGCCTCGGATGCGGCCCAACCGGATCCGTTGACGGCGCCGTCGACGAGTTTCTGGTCGACGTTGTCGTAGACCCACTGACCGGCCTTACGGGTGCCCGTACCGACGCCGTCGACGGTGGCGTCGAGGACGTGCTGGTTGATCCAGTACGCAAACTTGGCGATCGGATGGGCCACCGCGTGAACGATCACGTTCTCGTAGAGGCGGTCGAGGTAGTACTTGTTCTCGAGGAACAGGAGCCCGCCACGCAGCGCCTTGTTGCGCTCGGTGAGCCCGACGAGTCGGGGATCGCGGCGACCGTAGAACAGCACACAGAAGCCGATCGCCAGGGCGTAGCCGATGGCGACCACCGCGAGCGACAGCAGGATCTTGGCGAACGCCGGCTCGGCGTGGCTGACGCTGGGGAAGAAGCACACGGTGCCGGCTTCCGGAGCGTCGAAACCGCAACCCGACTTGCTGTGGCCACCCTCTTCGCCACCCTCGGCCGCGGGGAGTGCCGACGCGGGAGACGAGCCGTAGGCGACACCATCGACGAGCACGATCGATTCGCCGGGCCCGGACGCGAGGTACTCCTCGGTCACCACCGCGGTCGGTCGTGGCTCGACGTACTTCTTCAACACCTCGACACCTTCGCCGAATCGTGATGCGAGCGGCGTGGGGTTGATCAGTCCGGCGAAGATCGCGAAGAACGCCAGGATCACGATCGGAACGAGGATCCACGGGCCGCTCTCGTGCGGACCGGCATGGTCGTCATGGTGGCCGTCGCCGTGATCGCCGTGATCGCCGTCGCTGCCCTGAGCGTCATGTGCCTGCGCGTTCGCAGCGGCGCCGAGCGAGCGGGGCTCGGCGGCACCGACGGAGATGTGCTCCATCTCGTGCTCTTCGCCGTGGGCGTCGTCGTGACCGTGCCCGGCCGCGGCGCCCCTCGGCTCACCGAAGAAGGTGAGATACGTCGCCCGGGTCATGTACATCGCCGTGAGTGCAGCGCCGAAGAGGCCCACCCACATCAGGAACGTGTAGCCGTTGGCGCCGACGTTGTCGATGATCTCGTCCTTCGACCAGAAACCGGCGAAGGGGAACACGCCGGTGAGGGCGAGCGTCGACACACACCATGCGGCGAACGTGACCGGCATCTTCTTGCGCAGGCCGCCCATGTCCTTCTTCATGTCGAAGGAGTGGTGCGAGCCCGAGTGACTCACCGAGCCGGCGCACAGGAACAGGCAACACTTGAAGAAGGCGTGGGTGATGATGTGGAACACCGCTGGCAGCCAGGCACCCGTGCCGAGGCCCAACATCATGTAGCCGAGCTGGCTCACCGTGGAATACGCGAGCACCTTCTTGATGTCGTCCTGCACGAACGCCAACAGCGCGGCGATCACGATCGTGATCGCGCCGATGATCGCGATGAACGACAGCCCGCCACTGCCGATGTTGAACCCTTCCCAGAACACGGGGTAGATCTGGGCGACGAGGAACACCCCAGCGACCACCATGGTCGAGCTGTGCAGCAGCGACGACACGGGAGTCGGGCCCGCCATGGCGTCGGGCAGCCAGGTGTGCAGCGGGAACTGGCCCGACTTGCCGATGCAGGCGATGAACAGTGCAACAGCGCCCCAGAGCAGGAACTGCGTGTTGGCCTCGCCCGAGAGGGCCCATGCCTGGATGGCGGCGATGTTGAAGCCGTTCGAGTCGAGGTTGTCGACCGCCCACTGGTTGGCGCCGAAGAAGATGATCGCCGTGCCCACGAGCAGACCGACGTCGCCGACGCGCACGGTGAAGAACGCCTTGAGCGCAGACGCGGCTGTTGGCCTCTTCTTCCCACCAGTGCCCGATCAGCATGAACGAGGTGAGGCCCATGATCTCCCAGCCCAAGATGAGCTGCACCATGTTCTCGGCCATCACCATGATCAACATGCCGCCGGCGAACAGCGTGATGGCGGCGAAGAAGTGGGTGTACCGACGGTCGTCGCGGACGTAGTCGACGCTGAACACCATGACCAGCAGCGCGATGAAGGCGACGAGCGCCAGGATCACCGCCGAGAGGCCATCGATGCTCGACCCGATGCCGAACTCGAGCCCCGAGTTCTGCCACCACACCCAGGTCCTCACGACGGGTGCGATGAACGGCTCGGCCTCAGCACCCTCGGCGGCACTCGGCAGCGACCGGCCGAACGCTTGGATGAGTCCGACGGCTTCCTCGCTGTGACTCTCTGCGGAGTTGGTGCGCTGCATCCACTCGATGCAGGCGCCGACTGCCACGACGAGCGTCGCGGTCATCGAGGCAAGGGCGACCTCGGCGCCCTTCATCGGGAGCTTCTTGCCGAAGAACAAGATGATGGCGAAACCGATGACGGGGATCAGCCCGGCCAGCCAGGCGTTCTCCAGGAACCATCCGGAGCTGAGTTCGAGTGCTTCTGCGGCGAGCATCTCAGCCCTTCATTTCCGAGAGTTCGTCGAGCGCGATCGACTTGCGGTTGCGGTAGATCATCAGCACCATCGCCAGACCGACGCCAACCTCGGCGGCGGCGATCGCGATCACGTAGAGGGCGAAGACCTGGCCGTCGATGGCACCGGTCATCAGCGAGAACGCCACGAGGTTGAGGCTCACTGCGTTGAGGATCAGTTCGATCGACATCAGCACCATCACGGCGTTGCGGCGAGCGATGACGCCGTACACACCAATGGCGAACAGGGCCGCGGCGAGGAGCAGAAAGTTGACAGCCAGCATCGGGTCAGTCCTTCCGGGCCAGGACGATGGCGCCGATGGCGGCGGCCAGCAGGACGAAGGAGATCGCAAGGAACGGCACGAGATAGATCGACAGGAACTGATCGCTCAGCGCCACGGTCGGCGCCGGCCCACTGTCGGGCAGGATGTCGTCACCGTACGCGTCGAGGATCACCCAGCCGAGCAGGCCGAACAACACCAGACCCACCGGGATGCCGAGCGCCCACCCCTTGTTGTTGAGGTCGGTCTCCTTGCCGATCTGGGCACGGGTGAGCATGATGCCGAACAGGAACAGCACCATCACGGCGCCGATGTACACGAGCACCTGCGAGATCGCGACGAACTCGGCCGCGGCGAGGATGTACTGCGCCGCAATTCCTGACAGCACCACCACGAGCCACAGCGCGGCGTGCACGACGTTCTTGGTGGTGACCACGTTGAGCGCGGCAAAGATCATGATCGCGGCGATGATGCCGAACCCGACGTTCAGCGCGACGTTCACGTTGTCGGCGGCGAGGATGACGGCGCTCACTGGTGCCCGCTCATTTCTTCTGGGCTCCGGCTTCGAGTTCCGGTGCCTCGGGCACCGTCTCCATCCACTCGCCGAGCTTTTCCTTGTCGTGCAGGAGATCGGCGATCTTCGGCTCGGAGTACTCGTACTCCGGGCTCCAGAACAGTGCGTCGAACGGGCACACCTCGACGCAGATGCCGCAGTACATGCACAGCGCGTAGTCGATGTCGAAACGGTCGAGGTGGTTGACCTGACGCGGCTTGCCGCCGGCGCGTCGCGGCGGGGCGAGCTGCTTGTGGCCTTCGATGTAGATGCACCAGTCGGGGCATGAACGCGCGCACAGCATGCATGCCGTGCAGTTGTCCTCGTGCAGCGCGATCACACCACGGGCGCGGATCGGTGGCGCTTCCTTCTCGTGCGGATACTGCACCGTGTTGGCGCCGTCGACGATCGTGTCCTTCAGGATCCCGAGCGTGATGCCGAGACCTTTGAACAGACCGGGGACCTTGGGCTTCTCGGGCATCAGAAGACCCCTTTCGACGCAGGCGGCGACACAACGGGAGTCGCCGCCGTCCTGACCTGTGACGTCCAGTCCTGAACTCGGGACATCAGAACACCACCTTGAAGATTGCTGTGATCGCAGTGTTGGCGAGGGCCAGCGGGATGAGCACCTTCCAGGCAAAGGTCTGCAACTGGTCCTCACGGAAACGGGGGAAGCTGAAACGCACCCACATGATGATGAAGGTGAGCACCAACATCTTGGTGAACATGATCAGCGGGCCGGCAAGATTCATCCAGTTGTCGACGCTGTCGATCGTGGTCCAGCCGAACCAGTCGAACGGGATGCCCCAGCCACCGAGGAACAGCACCGAGGCGATGAGGGCGAACACGCCGGCAGTGGCGAACTCGGCGATGAAGAAGATCAGGAATCGGAAACCCGAGTACTCGGTCATGTAGCCCGACACGAGTTCGGACTCGGCGATCGGCATGTCGAACGGCGCCTGGGTGAGTTCGGCCTGTACCGCGATCATGAAGATCAGGAACCCGATGAACTGGGTGAAGATGTACGGGTTGCCGATGCCGCCCCAGCCGAAGATCTCTCCGGTGTTCTGCGCCACGACGATCTGTTGCAGGTTCATCGAACCCGCCTGGATGACGACGCCGAGCGTGGCGAGCACCATCGGGAGTTCGTAGGCGATCAGCTGGCCGGCGGCCCGCAAGCCGCCGAGCAGCGAGTACTTGTTGGCGCTGGCCCAGCCGGCGATCAGGATGCCGAGCACACTCACCGACGCCACGGCCAGTCCGTAGAAGATGCCGACTTCGAAGTTGGTGAACAGCGCGTCGGGCCCGAACGGAATCACCACGACGAGCAGGAACGTCGACACCAGGACGACCAGCGGCGCGATCTTGAAGATGCTCTTGTCGGCGGCCTCGGGGGCGAGGTCCTCCTTCTGCATCCACTTACCGACTTCGGCGACGAGCTGCAACGAGCCGTAGGGGCCCGCTTCCATGGGGCCGAGTCGGCTCTGCATGAACGACATCATCTTGAACAGGAACAGGTACACGATGGTGCCGGCGGGCAGCAGCACCGCGACCAGCCCGCCGATCACGCGCAGCAGCGACTGGCCCCAGTAGGGAATTTCGACGGCGAGCTGGATCATCGGTCGATGTCACCCAGGATGAAGTAGAGGCTGGCGAGGATCGTGATGATGTCGGGCACGTAGACGCCCTTGAGCGCCCACGGCACGATGGAGATGTTGTTGAAGCTCGCCGAACGGATCTTGACGCGGAACGGACCGAGGTCACCCTTCGACACGACGTAGTAACCCATCTCACCGAGCGGGTTCTCGGTCGACACCCAGGCCTCGCCCTCGGGCACCTTGATGATGCGTGGCACCTTGGTCATGATCGGACCAGCGGGGATCTGGTCGAGCAGCTGCTCGACGATCTTGCACGACTCGCGGGTTTCCTGCAGCCGAACCCAGCATCGCGCCCAACTGTCGCCGTCCGGGTGGGTCCAGACCTTCCAGTCGGCCTTGTCCCAAGCCATCGGCAGCTGCTGGTCGCGGCGCAGGTCGAAATCGACGCCGCTCGCACGCAGGTTGGCGCCCGAGAGCCCGTAGTCCTTGGCGACGTCGGCGGGGATGATGCCGATGCCACGCATGCGGCTCTGGAAGATCTCGTTGCCGAACAGCAGGTCTTCGATGATGTCGCAGAACTTGCGGAGCTTCACCATCACCTGACGGGTCTCGTCGATCCAGCCCTTGGGCAGATCGTCCTTGAGGCCGCCGATGCGGTCGAAGTTGGGGTGAAAGCGGCCGCCGGTGGCGCCCTCGATCAGGTTGAGGACGTATTCGCGGTCGCGGAACGCGAGGAAGACCGGCGTGATCGCCCCCATCTGCACGCCGAGGTCGCCGAGGAACAGCGACACGTTGGCGATGCGCGACAGCTCGAACAGGATCGTGCGGATCACCTGGGCGCGTGGCGGCGCCTCGATCTCCATCAGCTTCTCAGCGGCGAGGATGAACGGCACCTCGTTGGCGAAGCTGCCGAGCCAGTCGATCCGGTTGACGAGGGTGGTCACCTGCGGGAACGTGCGGACCTCGGTGAGCTTCTCGTACCCGCGGTGCATGTAGCCCGCGGACGGTTCGGCCCAGACGACCTGCTCGCCGTCGAGGCGGCAGATGATGCGCAACGTGCCGTGCGTCGCCGGATGCTGCGGGCCGATGTTGAGGGTCATCCCCTCGGTCTCGAGCTCGACGTTGAGACGTGCGTCGGCAGCCTGACTCGCGATGTACGAGAGCTGCTGACGGTCGGACAGGTTGGTCACGCCGTGTCTCCTGCGGGCTCGTCAGTCGCTTCGTCCTGGGCGGGCATCGGTTCGACGTCGACGATGCCGGGCCACGGCTTGATCATGCGGGCGAGCAACGGGAAGTCCTTGCGGAGGGGAAACCCCTCGAAGTCGGTTGGCAGGTACATGTTGCGCAGATCGGGATGGCCGTTGAAGCCGATGCCGAACATCTCGTGGCATTCACGTTCGTGCCAGTTGGCACCGGCGAACACCGTGGTCCACGAATCGACGGCGAACGGCTCGTCGGGGACGTCGGCCTTGATCGTGACGCCGACGTGGCGGTCGAGGTCGACCAGGCGTGCGAACACCTGGAATCGCGTGTCGCCGCCGGTGACGCCCTGGCGGATCTCGGTGTCGGGCTCCTTCGGCTCGGCGGTCGGGTCCTCCTCGCCCTTGCCGTAGGGCGAGGGCATCCAGTCGAGACCCGAGATGAAGCTGAAGAACGTGAAGCCGGCGGCCTTCAACGCTTCGGCGGTCTGACGCCACGCCTCGGTCTGCACCCGAACCCAGAGGTCGTCGTTCGGCGAGATGTGGGTGTCGACCAGCCCGTCACCGATGCGACGACGGAGATCGTCGATGATCCCCTCGCGCAGACCGTCGCCCGGCAGCGCTTGGGGTTGTTCGTCGGTCTCGGTGGCGTCACTCAATGGGGCCACCGCCCACCACGATGGGCTCGCGATCGGAGGTCGCTGGCGCCTCGGGCGCAGGAGCTGCAGCAAGGCGTTCGCGTTCGCGGGTTGCCTGCTGTGTGGTGAACTCGTCACCGCGCCACTTCGCGGCCATGTCCTCGTTCTTGATGCGCTGCTGGAGCAGCACGACGCCTTCGAGCAGGGCCTCGGGCCGCGGCGGGCAACCTGGGATGTAGACGTCGATCGGGATGATCTGGTCGACACCCTTGGTGACCGAATAGCTGTCCCAGTACGGGCCGCCGCAGTTGGCACAGGACCCCATCGAGATGGCGTACTTCGGCTCGGGCATCTGCTCCCACAGACGGCGCACGGCCGGCGCCATCTTGTCGGTGACCGTGCCCGAAATGCACACGAAGTCGGCCTGACGGGGGCTGGCGGGCAGCGGGATGACGCCGAGGCGCATCACGTCATAGCGAGGCGAGCCGAAGGCCGCTCCCATCTCGATGGCGCAGCACGCAAGACCCCACTGGTACACCCACAGCGAGTACGAGCGGCTCATGTTGAACAGCTTGGTGAGAGGGGCCGGCATCCGACCCCGGTCGACGAGACCCATGTCAGTTGCACGCTCCATTCATCGACACCGTCGTCGGGACGATCATCACGGTCATGACGGTCAACCTCACACCCATCGGAGCAACCCACGCTTCCAGGCGTACACCAATCCGTCGAGCAGCAGCACGATGAAGATCAGCATGGCAACGAGCCCGAAGGTGCCGTAGCGCTCGATGTTCGCCGCCCACGGGAAGAGGAAGACCGCTTCCACGTCGAAGATCACGAACAACAGGGCGAACACGTAGTACCGGACCTGGCTCTGCGACCAGCCGATTCCGACCGGATCGACGCCCGATTCGTAGGCGATCCCCTTGTCGTAGTTGGGGCTCGAGGGGCGAACGAGGGCCGCGAGACCCAGCAGCAGGGCCCCCACCGCTACGGCGGTGAGGCCGAACCACACCACGGTTAAGTAATCGCGCAGGAACACCGACATCGGGTCGAGAACTTATCAGGGGGCGGGAAAACCCACCCAAATGTGCCCTGCGGTGAGCGATGCACGCAGACGGTGCGTGCATCGCTCACCGCGACGGAAGATCAGAGGAACTCGCCGTCGGTCGCTTCGGGCTCGCCGACCACCATCCACAGTGCGCCGGCGAGCACGGCGCCGATCGCCGGGAACAGAATGAACGCCCAGACCTGGCCGAGTGCCCAGTCACCCTGGAACACCGCCGTGGCGAGCGAGCGAGCCGGATTCACCGAGGTGTTCGACACCGGGATCGAGATCAGGTGGACGACCGTCAGTCCGAGGCCGGCAGCGATCGGTCCGAACCCGGTCGGCACACCCTTGGTGGTCGTCGTCCCCAGCACGATGAGCACGAACACCGCCGTGACGACGATCTCGATGATGGCGACCGACAGCAGGTCGAAGCCGCCTGGCGAGTGCTCACCGAACCCGTTGGAGGCGAATCCGGCGTCCTGCGCGGCAGACAGGTAGCCATCGGTCCCGCTCAGCGTGAGCGCGATGATGCCGGCCCCGATGATGCCCCCGACGAACTGACCGATGAAGTACGGCGCCGACTTCGCGGCGTCGATCTTCTTGGCCATGATCATCCCGATGGTCACGGCGGGGTTGATGTGGCAGCCGGAGATCCGGCCGATCAGGTAGGCCATGCACAGCAGACTGAGGCCGAAGGCCAGCGCCACGCCGAGCGCACCGACGTTGAGTCCTTCGTTGAATCCGCCGGTGGCGAAGATGGCGGTGCCGGGCCCGCCGATCACCAACACGGCGGTGCCGAGGGCCTCGGCAATCGGAATGCGGATGTTGTCGTTCATGGAGCGTCGTCCTCGCTGTCGTCGGTCGACCACAGCGGGCCGCCATGGTCGAGCGAATCGTATGACAACCGGATTCCCACGGGGGTGACCACCACGTCACCATCCGAGCGTCGCTACCGTCGCCGACGATGACCAACCGCCGATCGCTGTTCATGTTGATCCTGGCGGTGACCGGCACGGGCATCATGGGCAACACACTGCTGGCGCCGGCCATCCCCGACATCCTCGACGAGTTCGGTGTGAGCGACGCAGGTGCCGGTCTGCTGATCGCTGCGACGTCGTTCCCTGGCATCTTCATGGCGCCCGTGATGGGCGTGCTCGCCGATCGCATCGGGCGGCGTCGTGTGCTGGTGCCATGCCTGGCGACGTTCGGCGTGTTCGGCACCGCCGCCGCCCTCGCTCCATCGTTCGCGTGGCTCATCGTTGCCCGGTTCGGCATGGGCATCGGAGCCGCGGGACTGATCAACCTCGCCGTGGTCCTGATCGGCGACTACTGGGGGCCGGAGGACCGCACGAGACTCATCGGCCGCAACGCAGCGTTCCTCACCGTGTGCCTGGCGGTGATGCCACCGATCGGCGGAGTGCTCACCGACATCGGGTCGTGGCGGCTGGCACTCGCTCCCTACTCGCTCGCCATGGTGACGGCAGTCGTCGCGTGGCGGATGCTGCCCCCCGATCGGCCCGACGCGACGGTGTCGATGCGAGAGCAACTCGGCGGTATCGGAGAGGTACTCCGACGGCCGCCAGTGCTCCTGATCCTGGTTGGTGGGGCGGCCTCGTTCGTGATGATCTTCGGCGTGTTCCTTTCGACGTTGCCGATCCATCTCGAGAACGAGTTCGGGTACGGCGCGTCGGTTCGGGGGCTCTTCCTCGCACTCCCGGCCGTCCCGTCGACGCTGGTGGCCTTCAACCTCCAGCGGGTCCGCGAACGTGTCTCGGCCCGCGTGCTGTTGGTGGCGTGTTCCCTCGCATTCGCCGTCGGGTTCGCGCTGATCGGTGCGAGCGAAGCGGTGGGCTTGATCGCCCTGGGATGCATCGTCTACGGCGTCGGCGAGGGCGCATTGATCCCGACGCTCCAGGACCAGGCCGTCGAGCTGTCGCCGCCGGAGCACCGGGGCGCCGTGGTGGCGGTGTACGTCGGCGCGGCGAGGTTGGGTCAGACGATCGGCCCGCTCGGTGCGGCGGCACTGTTCGGAGCGACCTCGACTTTTCTCGCTCTCCATGTCGGCGTCGGGTTGGCGCTGGCGCTGGCCGCCCTGTTCGCCCTCGGCCCGAGACCGCCGGCGACGCACGACCCGGGCGTCTGAGCCCTCGACGTCAGCTCAGCTGCCGTCGAGGACCGGGGCGAGGTGCTGTTCCGCTTCCTCGATCGTCCAACCCTTGCGGGCGGCGTAGTCGGCGAGTTGGTCACGCTTGATCTTGCCGACACCGAAGTACTTGGCGTCCGGGTGGGCGAAGTAGAGGCCGGACACGGACGAACCGGGCCACATCGCGAACGACTCGGTCAGTTCGACCCCGACAGCGTTCGACGCGTCGAGGAGATCGAACAGGGCCTGCTTCTCGGTGTGGTCCGGCTGGCTCGGGTAGCCAGGTGCCGGACGGATGCCCTGGAACGATTCCTTGAGCAGCTCGGTCGGAGTGAACGACTCGTCCGGCGCATAGGCCCACAGCTCGGTGCGGACCCGTTCGTGCATCCTCTCGGCGAAGGCCTCGGCGATGCGGTCGGCGAGCGCTTTCAGCAGGATCGAGGAGTAGTCGTCGTTGTCTGCTTCGAATCGTTCGGCGATGGCGATCTCCTCCGGCCCCGCGGTGACGACGAATCCGCCGACCCAGTCGGCGACACCGGAGTCGGCAGGCGCGACGAAATCCGACAGGCTGAGGTTCGGCCGGCCGTCGGTCTTGGTTGCCTGCTGGCGAATCCCGTGAAGGCGAGCCCGCTCGGCCGTGCGACGGTCGTCGGCGTAGACGACGACGTCGTCGCCGTCGGCGTGGGCCGGCCAGAACCCGACGACTGCTTTCGGGCGGAACCAGTGCTCGGAAACGATCCGGTCCAGCATCGCAAGCGCGTCGTCGTAGAGCGGTTTGGCGGCATCGGCGAACTCGGGATCGGTCAACACTTCGGGGAACTTGCTGCGGATGCCCCACGTTCGGAAGAACGGGGTCCAGTCGATGTAGGGCACGAGTTCGGCGACGTCGTAGTCGTCGAACACTCGCGTGCCGACGAACGTCGGCTCGGTGACGGTCGTGTCGTCGAACGTTGCGGCGAGCCGA
This sequence comes from Ilumatobacteraceae bacterium, assembly GCA_963741875.1. Taxonomy (GTDB): domain Bacteria; phylum Actinomycetota; class Acidimicrobiia; order Acidimicrobiales; family Ilumatobacteraceae; genus Sva-07. Next base: position 154,029 of record CAVUJO010000001.1, read on the forward strand.
TTCGCTCGAGCGACGTCGAGCGTGACCCGGTCGCGCTCGATGGTTGCCCGAGCATGCGACTCGACGACCCGTGCGTACTCCACTTCGAGATCGGCGAGGAAGCCCTCGCGCTGGGTGTTCGACAACAACGCCGAGATCACCCCGGACGACGCGACTGGCGTCGCCCACGTGCACAACCGGGCCGTGGTAGGCAGGGTCGATCCTCAAGCTCGTGTGCAAGCGGCTGGTGGTGGCGCCGCCGATCAGGAGCGGCGTGGTGAACCCGAGCCGTTCCATTTCACTCGCCACGCGCACCATCTCGTCGAGCGATGGTGTGATCAGACCCGACAACCCGATGATGTCGGCGTCGTGCTCCTTCGCCTTGTCGAGGATCGTCTGCGCCGGCACCATCACGCCGAGGTCGATCACGTCGTAGTTCGAACAGCCGAGCACGACGCCCACGATGTTCTTGCCGATGTCGTGCACGTCACCCTTCACGGTCGCGAGCAGCACGGTGCCGGCTTTCGACGCCGCTCCGTCTTCGCCTTCTGCCTCGATGAACGGCGTGAGATACGCAACTGCCTGCTTCATCACCCGGGCCGACTTGACCACCTGCGGGAGGAACATCTTGCCGGCGCCGAAGAGGTCGCCGACGGTGTTCATCCCGCTCATGAGCGGCCCCTCGATCACGTTGACGGCACGATCGGTGCCGGCGCGAGCTTCCTCGACGTCGGCTTCGATGAACACGGTGATGCCGTTGACCAGCGCGTGGTCGATGCGACGCTCGACATCCCACGACCGCCACTCGGCGGCGGCGGGGTCCACGGCCTCGGCCCCGTTGCCTGCGAACCGGGCAGCCGCGTCGAGGAGTCGTTCGGTCGCGTCGTCGCGCCGCGCGAGCACGACGTCCTCGCACAACTCGCGCAGTTCGGGGTCGATCTGGTCGTATACAGCGAGCTGACCGGCGTTGACGATGCCCATCCGCATACCGGCTTCGACAGCCCGGAGCAGGAACACCGAGTGCATTGCTTCGCGAACCGGTTCGTTCCCGCGGAACGAGAACGAGAGGTTCGAGACACCCCCGGAGATGTTGACGAATGGCAGCTCGTCGGTGATCGTCTTGGTGGCCTCGAGGAAGTCGAGGCCATAGCGGTTGTGTTCCTCGATGCCAGTGGCGACGGCAAAGATGTTCGGGTCGATGATGATGTCGTCGGGCGGGAAGCCGACCTCGTCGATCAGGAGGTGGTACGCCCGCCGGGCGATGTCGACCTTGCGTTCGACGGTGTCGGCCTGGCCGACCTCGTCGAACGCCATCACGATCACTGCGGCGCCGTAGTCGAGACACGTGCGAGCCTGGGCCAGGAATGCTGCTTCGCCCTCCTTCATCGAGATCGAGTTCACGATCGGCTTGCCCTGCACGCATTGCAGGCCCGCTTCGATGACCTCGAACTTCGACGAGTCGATCATGATCGGCACACGGGCGATGTCGGGCTCCGACGCGATCAGGTTGAGGAACGTCGTCATGGCCTGCACGCCGTCGATCAGGCCGTCGTCCATGTTGACGTCGATGATCTGGGCGCCGCTCTCCACCTGCTGCAGCGCCACTTCGAGCGCCTCGCCGTACTCGTTGTCCTTGATCAGCCGGCGGAACCTGGCCGAGCCGGTGATGTTGGTGCGCTCGCCGACGTTGACGAACGGGATGTCGTCGGTGAGCGCGAACGGCTCCAGCCCGGACAACTCCAATCGAGGCCTGCGAGTCGGAACGAGACGAGGCGCCGTGCCCGCGACTGCGCCGGCGATCGCACGGATGTGCGCCGGCGTCGTGCCGCAGCACCCACCGACGACGTTGAGCAGACCGGCTTCGGCGAACTCGTCGATGAAGGCCGCGGTCTGTTCGGGCCGCTCGTCGTAGCCGCCGAGCTCGTTGGGGAGTCCAGCGTTCGGATAGGCGCAGATCAGGGTGTCGGCGACCGACGAGAGCTCGAGCAGGTGCGGTCGCATCTCCTCTGCGCCGAGCGCACAGTTCAGTCCGACGGTCAGTGGCTGAGCATGGCGAATCGACTGCCAGAACGCGGCCGGTGTCTGCCCCGACAGGGTGCGACCCGAGCGATCGGTGATCGTTCCCGAGATCAGCAACGGCAGCTGTGTGCCGTGCGCATGCATCGCACGGCGAGTGGCGACGATCGCTGCCTTCGCGTTGAGCGTGTCGAAGATCGTCTCGATCAGGATCGCGTCGACACCGCCTCGGAGCAGCGCCTCGATCTGTTCCTGGTACGCGTCAGCGAGCGCACGGAAGGTGATGGCGCGGTAGCCGGGATCCTCGACCTTCGGCGACAGCGACAGGGTCATGTTCGTCGGGCCGACGGCACCAGCAACGAAGCGCGTGCGACCATCGACGCCGTGCGCCTCCTCGGCAGCTTCGCGGGCGAGGCGAGCGGCGACCTCGTTCAGTTCGACGACCTGGTCGACGGTGTCGTAGTCACCCTGCGACACGCGGTTGGCCGAGAACGTGTTGGTCTCGACGATGTCGGCACCTGCCAGGAAGTAGTCGAGATGGATCCTGCGCATCGCGTCGGGTTGCGTGATCGTGAGCAACTCGTTGTTGCCGCCGAGGTCGCAGCCGTGGTCACAGAACCGGTCGCCCCGAAAGGCCTCGTCGGACAACCCGAGCGCTTGGATCTCGGTGCCCATGGCACCGTCGAGCACGACGATGCGCTCACGAGCGATCTGCGCGATCGGGTGATCGTGGAAAGGATGGTGCGGAGTGGTCATGCGACTTCTCTCTGGGCGTTCTCGGCAATGGCGTGTGTGCGATGTGTCGCGAGCCAGACGGTGACGGTCAGGCCGTCTTGTCCGACGGGCGGCGCGACGTCGATGATCGTCGGGCAGTCGAATCCGGACTGATCGAACCAGTCGGCGAGCTGCTCGTGGGTGAACCCGAGGCGGCGGTGGGCTGCGGCACGGAGGAAGTCGTGGCGATGCGGTGCGAAGTCGACCACGAGCAGGCGGCCGCCCGGTGCCACGAGCCGAGCGGTCTCGGCGATTGCTCGCGCCGGGTCGTCGAGGTAGTGGAGGACCTGGTGGATCACGACGAGGTCGAAGTGGGCCGCATCGAGGGGTGGGCTGTGCACATCACCCTGGCGGAGCTCCCAGTTGGTGGCATCGGACCGTTCGAGATTCGCCCGGGCCACCGACAGCATCGAGTGGCTCGTGTCGAGCCCCACGGTCCGCTCGGCCCGATTCGCGAGGAGCGCGAGCATGCGGCCCGTACCGGTCCCGACGTCGAGCACTCGGCCGAGCGGCTGATCGCCGACCACGTCGAGGATCGCTGCCTCGACGGTGTCTGCAGCAGCATGCAGCGAGCGCTCCTCGTCCCAGATCGGTGCGATCTGCTCGAAGTATTCGCGGGCGGCCGTCGACCGGCGAGCACGCACCGAATCGAGGCGCTGCATGTCAGCAGCGAGCGCCTGGTCATCGGCATCGATGGCGACGAGCGCGGCGGCGACGAGCGCGCGATGAGACGCTGAGTCCGCCAGGCGGAAGAACGCCCAGGTGCCCTCGCGGTGCTTCACCACCAGACCGGCATCGACCAACAACTTCAGGTGCCGAGACACCCGCGGTTGTGACTGTCCGAGGATCTCGGTCAGGTCGGTCACCGTCAGTTCGCCGCGCTCGAGCAGCGCCACGATCCGCAGTCGCGTCTCTTCACCGATGGCGCGCAACGCGTCGAGCGTCTGCTCGGAAGTGAGGGTGCCCGACGACATCGGACGAATGATATAAGGACATCTGCATGTTTGCAAGCAGGCGGAGCGAGGGAGCGCGTGCCCCCGTACCAGGGGTACGGTCGAGAGATGGCAGCGGTGTTCCATCTCGGGTTGACGGCAGACATGTTGCAGGGCGCGGCGTTGGCGATCGTGCCGGGCGACCCTGCCCGGGTCGAACGGATCGCCGCCACGATGGATCGCCACGAGTTCCTCGCCACCCATCGCGAGTTCACGTCATACCTGGGTTGGCTCGGCGAGACGCCGGTCGTCGTGTGCTCGTCGGGAATCGGCGGTCCGTCGACGTCGATCGCGGTCGAGGAATTGGCACAGCTCGGCGTGCGCACGTTCCTGCGCGTGGGCACCACGGGCGGGATCCAACCGCAGCTGCAAGCCGGCGACGTGATCGTCACCACAGCAGCCGTACGTCTCGACGGCGCAAGCCTGCACTTCGCACCGATGGAGTTCCCGGCGGTCGCGGACTTCTCGTGCACGACGGCACTGGTCGAGGCAGCACGGGCGCTCGGTGTCGAACCGCACGTCGGGGTCACCGCTTCGAGCGACACCTTCTATCCCGGCCAGGAGCGCTACGACACGTACTCCGGTCGGGTCACCCGACGGTTCCAGGGCAGCCTCGAGGAGTGGCAGGCAATGGGAGTGCTCAACTACGAGATGGAAGCCGCCACGCTGTTCACGATGTGCGCATCGTCGGGCCTGCGTGCCGGATGCGTCGCTGGGGTGCTGGTGAACCGCACACAACAGGAGACCCCCGACGAGGAGACCGCCAAGCGGATCGAGTCGACCACGGTGTCGGTGGCGGTGGAAGCGGCGCGGCGTCTGGTCGGCTGACGATCACTGCGCAACGCAGGCTCGGCGCGAGCTACTTCGACGACGAAACCACGTCGTTGGCGGCGATGAATGCCCGGTACAGATCGAGGAGCGACTGCTTCTGGGTGTCGGTGAGGCGGTCGTCGGTGGAGATCGTGGACTCGGTCGATCGCTGGGTGACGGCGTCACCATGCCGACCGAGGTAGGCGAGCAGCTTGTCACTCGGCACGTTGAGGGCCTGCGCCAGTCCGTTGACGACCCGCACCGACGGCTCGTGGAGGCCGCGTTCGAGCTGACTGAGGTAGGCATCGGACAGGTCCGCGAGGCGGGCGAGTTCGCGCTGGGACAGATCAGCGATACGCCGCTGACTCCTGATGAAGTCGCCGAGCGCGCCGACACCCCGGGCGGGGCGGGCCTCGGGTTGGTCGTTCATCGTTGATCAGCCTACGACGGCGGTGCTGCCGGAACCGGGGGGAGGTCCAACAGCACCGCCATCGGGCGCTGGATCACTTGGAGGCAGCAGCCTTCTTGGCGGCCGTCTTCTTGGCGGTCGTCTTCTTGGCGGCCGTCTTCTTGGCCGGGCGCTTCGTGGCGGCGACCTTCCTGCCGGCGACGTTCGAGGACGGAGCCTGCTTGGCAACGGTCTTCGCCGTGTCGGAGACGGTCTTGGTCGCGGTCTCCGCGACGTTCTTCGCCGTTGCAACGACCTTGTCGGACGCAGCCTTCGCGTTGTCGGCCTTGATCATCTCGGCGACGCGCTGGTTCATCTCGCGGTTCATCGAGACCGCCCGCTCGACGAAGTCGAGGTAGCGCTCGCCGGCGACGGTCGGGGTCGGGAAGCTGTCGGCGAACGGCAGCTCGATCTTGACCTGGTCGGCGACCCGGTCGGCCGTGGTGACGGCGAACTCGACGATGCGGCGGTTGGTGTCGAGCACGGTGTCGAGCACCTGGTCGCTGGTGGTCGTGAAGCGCTCGCTGATGTTGTTGTCGTTGATGGCGTCGGTGACGCTGGTGGTCGCCTCGTTGGCGAACTTGGTGATCTGCTCGAACATGTCGAACTCCTTGTCTCGTGATTGCTGGGGGCTTGCGGCTCACCGGGCGGTTGCTCGATCTGCCGTTCTGTTGCTAACTATACCACGCATATTCTGATGTGCAACGTAGGTGCATGAAATACTTTGCAGCGACCGGCCCCACCGAACCGCAACTCGGGCGCTGTGACCGGCCCGGCTGGCGTAACGTGGCAGCGTGGGAGGGAATCGGCCGCCTCGCAGGGCGAGGGCAGCGCACGTCGGCGCAGTTGCTCTGCTCGCTGCGCTGGCGATCAGCGCGTGCGACAACGACGAGCCCACAGCGAACGACGTCGTCGGACCGGCTGATGCGATCACGGCGACCATCGCCTGGCAGGCCGGCGAACAGGAGCCAGTGCTCAACGACGACGGCGAGGCCCAGCTGCCGGTGATCTTCGTCGTGGCCGGTGACGGCGCCACGATCGATGTCGGCGTGCAGGCCGACGTCGCGGCGGCGACGGTCGACTGGGCGACCGTGCGCTTCGCCGACGACGTCGCCGAGACCTTCGATCCCGATGTCGAAGGCGAACCCGTTCGCGACCAGGGCGCGATGCTGCTCCTCGGGCCGATGCCCGAACCCGCACCTTCGATCTCGCTCGATCTGGTTCGTTACTCCGCCATCGACGACGGTGAACCGTTCGTCTTGGAGATCACCAGCGACACCACGAGCACGGACACCGACAACTCCACGCCAGGCGCGTCGGTCACTGCGGTGACGCCGCCTTGATCATCGAGTCGGCGAGCTGCAACGCCCGACGCACGTCCGTCTCCCCCACGACCTGACCGACGTCGATCGATCGCTGTCGCAGTTCGTCCAGTTGACACCGCTCGTCGGCCTCGGCCATCGGTCCCGCCACGCTCTGGGCGAGGTCGACCGCTGCCGACGCTTCGACGATGGCCACCCGCATCGAGCCCGCCTCGAATGCCTGATGCGCCATCGCCAGCCGAGCGTGGGCGCCTCCAAGGTGTTCCTCGGGCGGCCCTTCGAACCGATGCGCCTCGCGAACCCCACGTGCGAACACGATGAGCGCTGGTACGTAAATGGCGGTGAGCACGGTCATACTCACTTCGACCGGCAACGAGATCGGCGTCGCCAGGACACCGCCGAACACCCAGGCCAGCTGGAAACGAGTCTCGTAGCGCGCTCCCGCACGACCGAGCAGCGCTTCGGGGGCTCGTCGCTGGAGCAGCCCGTCGAACGCGTTGCGCCCGAGCGTGGTCGACAGCCCGACCATGCCGGAGGTGACGATCAGCAATGGCACCGACGCTCCGAGGATGCCAACCGCCGTGAACACCGCCGGGAGCGCCAGCGATATTCCGATCAACTGCTCTTCGCTGAACCACCGTCGCAGCACCGTTGCGGCGGTGTGGCCGAGGAATGCCCCGATGCCGTACGCCGCTGCGGCCAGCCCGTAGACCAGCGCTGGCTCGCTCGAGCGTCGCAGCGTGAAGGCCAGCGTGAAGATGAAGAAGCCAACAGCGGCGCGGATCGCCAGCAGGCCGATCGACGACACGACGACGGTCGGGAGGTGGGTCTCGGCGTACTCCACGTCGCCCGGCGTCACGGCGGCGATCGAGCGTGGCCGCGCTCGCAACACCGCAGCGCCGGCGAGTGCGAACAGCACGGCACCCAAGCGAAGCGACCATTCGGCGCCGGCAGTCGCGAACACCGCGCTCGCAGCGATCACACCGAGCGCTGCGGTGACACTGGCGAACCGAGCGAGGCGGGCATTGGTCGCAACGAGTTCCTCCGGGTCGTCGACCAGCGTCTGCACAAGGGTCTGTTTCACGATGCCCGACGCCTTGCTGGCGATCAGCAGCAGCAGCACGACCGGATAGAAGGTGACCTGGAGCAGGGTGACAGCGAGGATCAGGCAGAAGACGCCACGCGACACGAAGAAGCCGGCGGCGACGAAGCGTTGCGAGCGGCGGAACCGGTCGACGGCCGGGCCGACCAGCGGCGACAGCACGGCGAGCGGTGCCATCGTGATCAGGAGATAGAGCAGCACCTGCTCGCGCGACGCGTTCGGGCTGACGTTGAAGAACAGCGACCCGGCGAGGCTGACCGACACGAACGCGTCACCGGCTGCGGCGAGGCCGTGCGCCGTCGCGAGCGGAACCACCGCGCCCCTGCCGATGAGCGTGCGGCGAAGGCGGAGGTGAACGGGCACGCGTTCGTTCACGACGGGCTCGGTCCCCTCGTGCACACCGTCGGCGGCCATCGACACCATCTTGCTGCATGCGACAGCACGACGCCCCGATGGGCACGGACGGACGGTGCGGATTGTGCGAGAGTCTCCCGGTGCGCGTGGTCAACGACATCAACGTGAGGACCCGGTGACATTTCCGTCGGACCTCGACATCGCGAGGCAGGCCAAGCTCCAGCCGCTCACCGACATCGCGTCGTCGGCGGGGATCCCACTCGACCTGCTCGAGCCGTACGGCACCGGTGCCGCCAAGATCGATCTGCGCGCGATCGAGGCGATGGCTGATCGGCCACGCGCCAAGTACGTGGTCGTGTCCGCAATCACCCCGACACCGCTCGGCGAGGGCAAGACCACCGTCGCTGTCGGGCTGAGCCAGGGGTTCTCCCACATCGACAAGCGGGCCACGCTGGCAATCCGCCAGCCGTCGATGGGACCGACGTTCGGCATCAAGGGTGGTGCAGCGGGCGGCGGGTTCAGCCAGGTCGTGCCGATGGAACTGCTGAACCTGCACCTGACCGGCGACGTCCACGCGGTCACAGCAGCGACGAACATGTGCGCTGCTGCCGTCGACGCACATGTGTTCCACGGAAATGCGTCAGCGCTCGATCCGCACCAGATCACCTGGCGACGCTCGATCGACGTCAACGACCGGTCCTTGCGCAACGTCGTCACCGGCCTCGGCACACGACTCGATGGCGTGCCCCGCGAGACCGGCTTCGACATCACCGCAGCCTCGGAGGTGATGGCGACGCTGGCCCTCGCCAGCGACCTGCAGGACCTCCGAGCGCGCCTCGGCCGCATCGTCGTCGGCTACACGACGGCCGGCGATCCGGTCACCGCAGAAGACGTCGAGGTCGCCGGCGCGATGGCGGTGATCCTTCGCGAAGCGATCAAGCCCAACCTGATGCAGACGCTCGAGAACACACCGGTGCTCGTACACGCTGGACCGTTCGGCAACATCGCCACCGGCAACTCGTCGATCGTCGCCGACCTGATCGGCATCCACATGGGCGACTTCCTCGTCACCGAGGCAGGTTTCGGCGCCGACATGGGCGCCGAGCGGTTCTTCAACATCAAGTGCCGCATGTCAGGCCTCGCCCCCGACGCCGCTGTGCTCGTGGCGACCGTCCGCGGCTTGAAGGCCCACAGCGGCAATCACCACATCGTCGCGGGGCGACCGTTGCCCGACGCCTTGTTGGCGGAGAACCCCGACGAGGTGCACGAGGGCGGCGCGAACTTGCGCAAGCAACTGGAGAACATGCGCATCCACGGCTGTACACCGGTGGTCGCGATCAACGTCTTCCCCGGTGACCATCCCGCCGACATCCGCGCGATCGAGGAGATCGCCGCCGAATTCGGCGCCCGGTCCGCAGTGTCGACCCACTTCTCCGACGGCGGCGCCGGGGCGAAGGAGTTGGCACAGGTGGTTGCGGAGGCGGCAGAGGAACCGAGTGAGTTCGCCGTGCTCTACCCCGACGAGATGTCGCTGCGCGACAAGATCCACACCGTCGCCACCCGGGTGTACGGCGCCGATGGTGTCGACTACACACCGCTCGCCAACCGACAGATCGACAACTACGAGCGCAACGGCTTCGGAAACCTGCCGGTGTGCATCGCCAAGACGCATCTGTCGATCTCGTCGGATCCGGCACTGCGTGGCGCACCGACCGGGTGGACGTTGCCGGTGCGCGAGGTCCGAGCCTCGGTCGGGGCCGGATTCGTCTATCCGATCTGCGGCGCAATGAGCACCATGCCGGGCCTCGGGGCTTCACCTGCGCTGCAGCGCATCGACATCGACGCCGACGGCAACATCGTCGGCTTGAGCTGAACGCAAACCACATGGCATTCGCACCGATCGACGCGCTGCGCGCGATGCACGACGAGCTCTGGGACCCCGAACGCGGCATGGACCGGTATGCACCGGGCGTCGCGCCAGGCATCGACATCTCGTCGCTGCACCTGCACGCAGTTCGCGAGACCGCCAACGGCGCGTTCCTCGACCTCCAAGACGGCAACGTCGAGCGAGCAGTGACGGCACTCCGCAGTGTGTTGGCGCTGCAGTATCCGCTGTCGGACCAGCCATGGAGCGGGACCTTCCCCACCTCGGCGGAGCAGCCCGAGCCCCCGGACGACGCCATCGAATGGGTGCACTACGACCCGAATTGGCGCCAGTTCCTCGGCGTCACGTTGGCGCTGTGTGTGATCGTTCATGGCCCAGTGCTCCCGAGCGACGTCACGAGCGGGATCAACGATGCGCTCCGACGCTGCGTTGCCGGCGAGCCCGACGACCGCATCCCGCGCTGGTACACCAACCCCAACCTGATGCACGCCTGGCTGCAGGGGCATCTCGCGTCGATCACCGGTGACGTGACGCTCCGTGCCGCCGCTCACACGCGACTGGCCCTGCCGATGGAGCGGCTCCTCCGGTACGGCGACGTCGACGAGTACAACTCGCCGACCTACGACGGCATCGACCTCCTGGCGATCGGGTTGTGGGCCAAGCACCCACCGACGACAGGGTTCGCCGACGCGGCGTCGACGATGCTGCCGGCGATCGGCGCGCGGATCTCGAAGCTCTACCACCAGCGCTTCGGCGCGTCCTGCGGGCCGTACATCCGGGCCTACGGACTGTCGCCGACGGCGTACGTCTCGATGTCAGGACTGCTGTACTGGATGTGCGGGGAACCCGCCGAGGCGGTGCTTCCATCACCGATCACCGCCGACACGATCCACGCGCACGACCTGTACTTCCTGCCGCTGCTCGAACATCTTGCGCCGGTGCTCACGCCACACCTCCGGTTGACACCGGTCGTCGACGAGCGGTTCCACGTCCAACGCTTCCGTGACTCGGTCGCGGAGAGCCTGCTGCGACCAGACCTCGCCGTCGGCTGGGACAGCGGTCGCCGTCACGAGGCGTCGCTCGACCAGTACGTGCCGTTCTCTGCCCACGTCGCCGACGTCGACGGCAGCACGACAGCGTTCGGGATCATGTTGCCGGACGAGACCGCGTGGGTCGACGTCGAACGCATCGGCGACCTCGAGTTCGTGGTTCGTGCAGCGGGGCGGGAGGGGTCGGTCGCGTTGCGGATCATCGGTGCCACCTCGACCACACGTGTCGACGGGGCGCTCCGTGCCGGGAGCGTCACCATCAGCTTCGAGGCACCGCCCGCGTCAACGATCGACAGCTCGACTCACGGACGGCCCGAGCGGGTACTCACCTGGTCGACCGACACCGTCGTGGCGCGCATCTCGATCGCCGGCTCGGCGACGGCTCACTGACGGCGCAGACGCTCGCGTGAGACGCGCAGCGGGCGCGAGGTCAACCGGATCGCGAACTCACTGGCGCGAGCAGGCATCGGTACGAACGGTCCCTGGCGGCTGATCGGCACGGCATCTTCCACCACGAGCCGGTAGGCGACGTACGCGGCGACCAGGCCATGGGTCGTCACCAGGCACCAGAAGAACGCCGTCTCACCGAACGAGGCCATGATCGCGCCCGCGATGATCGGGCCGAGCACGGCGCCGGTGCCGTTGACCCGCAGTGAGGTGCCGCTCGCCCCCATCGCCGAACCGGGCGCCGACCGGTCGAGCGTGTGCGAGAGCAGCAACGAGTACAGCGGGAACGTCAGGCCGCCGAGCACGAAGATCACCGGGAGCATCGCGGTGCTGCCCTCGGGGATCACCGCGAGCACGACAGCCGTCGCCGCGGCCGCGACCGCAACGACGAAGATCACGCCGCGACGTGGAAGGCGGTCCGAGGCCCAGCCGATCGGCCACTGCATCGCGAGCGCACCGAGAGACGGCAGCGCCAGGAATGCGGCCGTCATTCCGGGACCGAAGCCCGCCCGGGTGGCGTACACGGCACTGAGCCCGAACAGGACGCCGTGCGACGCGCCGACGAAGAAGATGCCGACCATCCCAGTCGGCGCTGTGCGAAAGAACTCGCGCACCTTCATCGTGGGTGACACGCGCACCGGTGGGGCATCGGTGGTTGCGGCGAGCGCGATGGGCACGAACGACATCGACACGAGGACCGAGGCCACGACGAAGAGGGTCGCGCCGTTCGGGTTCCCCGTCGCGATCAGGAGCTGTCCGAATCCCAGGCCACCCATCGAGACGATCATGTAGACCGCCAGCGTGCGACCGCGTGTGCGGGGCGTGGACGCGTCGTTCAGCCACGACTCGACCACCACGTACAACCCGGCCATGCAGAAACCGAACACGAACCGCATCACACCCCAACTGAACGGGTTCACCCACACGAAGTGCCCCAGCACCACGCACGACGCCAGTGAGGCGAGGCTGGCGAACACCCTGATGTGGCCGACACCCGACAGCCACCTGACCACCAGGACCGGACCGAGCAGGAACCCGGCGAAGTAGCAGGCCATCACCACGCCGCTCGTTCGGACGTCGAAGCCCTCGTCGACCATTCGCACGCCGAGCACGGCGAGGTTCAGCCCATTGCCGACCATCAGCATCGCGAACCCGAGGAACAACGTCCACAGTGCCAGACCGCCCCGCACGGCAGGCTGCAGTTGCTCGTCTGGCGCCTGCTCGTCTGGGGCCAGGTTCGGTTCAGGGAGAGAGTCGTTCAGCGCCACGTCACGCGCACGTTACCGACGGCGACGAACGAATCTGAGGGACCGGAGCCCCAGCATCACGTCGATCGGCCACGGAGGCGATCGAGTTGACGCTTGTCCCGCTTGGTCGGTCGTCCGCTGCCGCGGATCGCGCTGGAACACCGGCACGTCGTGCTCGCGCTCGGGTGGCGGCGGGCTGAAGTCGATGAAGCATTCCGCTGCAACTGCGGCCCCCACCCGCTTCACGATCAACCGGCTGACCTCGAGGATCCGCTCACGATCGTGGAGATATGCCTCGACGCGATCGCCGACCTTCACCGTCGACGCGGGCTTCGCCGCCTTGCCGTTGACCTTGACGTGCCCGCCTCGGCACGCCGCCGCCGCATCACTGCGCGTCTTGGTCATCCGCACCGACCACAACCACTGATCCACTCGCGCCGACTCGCTCACGGTTCGGGGAGTTGCTGGGTGATGCAGTGGATGCCGCCACCACCGGCGGCAAGGATCACTCCGACGTCGAGGGCGACCGCCTCGCGCCCCGGGTACTGCTCGGCGATCAGGGCGACCATCTCGGCGTCGGCCGAGTGGCCAGACGTGGGGACGAGGACGAACCCGTTGCCGACGTAGTAGTTGAGGTAGGGCACGACCACTCGCTCGGGTCCGTCGCCGCGATCGATCTCGGCGAACGGGAGTACCGGAACGGTCACCACATCGATGGCTCTCCCCCTGGCGTCGACTGCTCCCTGGGCAACCCGGCGGTCCACATCGAGCCGCAGCCAGTCGTCCTCGTCGGGGTCGTTGCACCCCTGCAGCACGAGACGTCCGGGCGCCGCGAACGCGGCGATGTTGTCGACGTGACCGTCGGTGTCGTCGTCGATCGCCAGCCCGTGGGGGAGCCAGATCACTCGCTCGGCGCCGAGTTCGGCACCGAGCGTGGCCTCGATCTCGACCTGCGTCATCGTCGGATTGCGGTTGGGATGCATGAGGCACTGGGTGGTGGTGGCCAGTGTGCCGTCGCCGTCACCGGTGATCGATCCACCCTCGAACACCATGGCGATCGAACGCACCGGATCGCCCCGGCGATCGGCGAACCGTTCGGCGGCCGCAGCATCGTCGGCGTAGGGGAGGAACTTCTCGCCCCACGAGTTGAATCGCCAGTCGGTCGCCGTCCGATCACCCGCGTCGTCGAACACGTAGATCGGCCCGCTGTCGCGAAACCACGAGTCGTCGATCGGCAGCTCGACCACCTCGACGCCAGGTCCGCACATCGCCGCAGCACGCTCAGCGGTGCGGGGCGCGGCCAGCATCGTGACCGGCTCGAACTGCGCGATCGCCGTCGCGACCTCGGCGTGAGCCGACTCGGCGTCGGCGTACAGACCGCCCCACATGTCGGCGCGCACCGGCCAGCACATCGCGGTGCCCTCGTGGGGCTCCCACTCAGCAGGCAGCCGCGTCATCGACGCGCCCACACCCGACAGGCGATGAGCCACGTCCCCGTATCCGGGGGATTCGCTCATCGCTCGGTGGGTCACGAGCCGACCCCGTGCTGGCCGTCGAGTGTGACGATCGGACCGTACAACTCCGGGCGGCGATCGCGGAACAGACCCCAGGCGGCGCGCTGGGTGCGCAGTTGCTCGCGATCGAACGTGGCGACGAGAACCGCCTCGCCGTCGCGGTCGGCTTCGGCCACCTTGGCGCCGGTGTTGTCGGCGATGAACGACGACCCGTAGAAGGTGATCTCACACGTCTGACCCACCTCGCGACCGATGCGGTTCGCGGCGACGAGGGGCATGAGGTTCGCGCCGGCGTGCCCCTGCATCACCCGCTGCCAGTGGCCACTCGAGTCCCACGTCGGGTCGGGCGGTTCGCTGCCGATCGCCGTGGGGTACAGCAGCACTTCGGCGCCGAGCAGCGCCATCGATCGGGCCGACTCGGGGAACCACTGGTCCCAGCAGATCCCGACGCCGATCGTGCCGTGCATCGTGTCCCAGACCCGAAACCCCGTGTCGCCCGGGCTGAAGTAGTACTTCTCGGTGTACCCGGGACCATCGGGGATGTGGCTCTTGCGATAGTGCCCCAGCCTGCGACCGTCGGCGTCGACGATCACGACGGTGTTGAACAGCGCCTGGCCGGAGCGCTCGTAGATGCTCAGCGGGAGCACGACGCCGAGTTCGCGAGCAACGTCGATGAAGTGCCCGATCGTCGGGTGACCGTCGAGCGGGCGGGCGCGATCGAAGTGCTCCGGCAACTGGTCCTTGCAGAAGTACGGACCCTCGAACAGCTCCGGAATCAGGATGATCTGGGCGCCCTGCGAGGCGGCGTCACGCACCAGTCGCTCGGCGGTCGCCACGTTCACCTCGAGGTCGTCGACCATCGCCATCTGCAGGGCCGCGACCCGGAGTTCACTCATCGTCGTGACGCTACATCGCGAGGTCGATCTCAGTCGTCGGTCAGCACGTCGGCGCGCTGCCATGCCGACTCGAGGCGGTCGAGGCGCTCGGTCGCGCTCGAACGAAGCGCGGTCGAAACATCTGCGACGAGCAGGTCGAGCAGGGCGAGCGTTCCGACATGACTGTCGAACGGCCCCGCTGCCGCAGCCTCCACGACGAAGGCGTGATCGGCGGCGCGCGCGAGCGGCGACAACACGCTGTCGGTGATCGAGATCACGGCGGCGCCGTTCGCGCGCGCCTCGTGCTGCGCATCGATCAGCCAGCGTTCGTAGCGACGGAGATCGAGTGCGACCACCGTCGCCTCCGCGCCGACAAGGGCCAGGGTGCGCACGATGTCGATCGGGTTGCCGTCGAGCAGGCGACAGGCAGGCCGCAGCTGTTCGAGGTCACCCACGAACTGCGTCGCCACCCCTCGGGAGGCAACGCCGGACAGCACCAACACCGGACGCTCGGTGTCGGCCAGCAACTCCACCGCGCCGGCGAGCGTTCCGGCATCGACCGCTTCCAGGGTCGCGCGGACATTCGAGATCTCCGTGGTGAGGTGCCGAGCGAGCAACGCCGCGCCACCGGTGGCCGGCTCGTCACGGATGCGCTGGGCCGCTGGACGCAGCTGCCCGGTCAGATCACGACGTATCGAATCCTGCAATGCGGAATACCCGTCGTATCCGAGTTTGACGGCGAACCGCACCACGGTCGCCGTGCCGGCGCCCGCTGCGGCAGCGAGGTCTGCGACCGTACCGAAGGCGACGACCTGCGGGCCCGCAAGGACGGTCTCGGCGATCCGGCGTTCGGCCGGAGTGAGGCGATCGGCCCGTTCGCGCAACCGTTGCTCGACCTCCATGGAACGGTCACCGTAGCGGGCGGACCGCCCGCTCGACCGACCTCATGATCTATCTCGTTCCATACCTCTGCTAGTATTGGCACGTCTGTTCCAGCCCAGTCCGAGGAGGCGACGATGTCAGCGACGAGTGCAACCACCACCCACTGCGCTCCAGCATCTGTGGATGCCACCGGCTGGACCCTGCACGCAGCGCCCGCCGCCCAACTCGACGAGGATCTCGTCCGGTCCGCGGCAATCGGTGCCCGCGACCTCCCCCTCGACGTCGACCGCGCGATCGTGCGATTCGCCTCCGAGTCGGATCGCTCCGGCGCACTCCTCATCCGCAATTCGCCGATCGGCGTGCTCCCGCCGACGCCGGCCACGCCCGAGTCGCCCGTCGTCAAGGACCTCGCGACCGAACAGGCGCTGCTCACCGTTGCCCGCCGACTGGGTCAACCCGTCGGCTACGTCCCCGAACACGGTGGCCGGATCGTGCAGAACATCGTGCCGACCCGGACCGACGCCGATCAGCAGACCTCCACGTCGTCTCGCTCGAACCTGATGTTCCACACCGAGACAGCGTTCCATCCGTTCCGACCGCGCTACCTCTTGCTGCTGTGCCTGCGCGGCGACCCAGCCGCACACACCACGCTCGTCTCGGTGCACGAACTGATGGATCGGCTCCCGGACGACATCGTCGGCATCATGTTCGAGCCGCGCTTTCGCACGGCAGTCGACGCGAGCTTCCTGGGCGGTCGAACCAACGAACTCGGCGCTGCACGACCACTCGTCACCGGCACCCGCAGCGAGCCGACGTTCGTGTTCGATGCCGACCTCACCGTCGGTATCGACGGCGCCGCCGAGGACGTGCTCGCACAGATCCGTGACCTCATCGAGGAGATCAAGACCTCCGTCGTACTCGCGCCGGGCGACCTGCTCGTGGTCGACAACAACATCGCGGTACACGGCCGCTCGCCGTTCACCGCGCGCTTCGATGGCAACGACCGGTGGCTGCAGCGGTCGTTCGTGGTCACCGATCTCGCGCCGAGCGCCGGCCAGCGCGTCGGGCGCGTGATCACCACCGAATTCGGGCGGTGAACGGCCACGTCAGACCCGGCCGCGTCAGACCCAGCACGGTGTGACCGGTCAGATCTCGACGAGGGTGCCCACTTCGAAGACCCGATCGGGTGGCAGGCGGAAGAATCGCGATGCACTCGACGCGCTGCGGTTCAACGCCACGAACAGTTGCTCGCGAACCGGATGCATCCCGGGCGCCTTGGTTGCGGACACCGTCTCCCGGCCGATGAAGTAGGTGACCACCTCAGGATCGAATGGTTGCCCGGGGATGTTCAGCAACGCCAGCGCCTCGGGCACGTTCGGTTCGTCGAGGAAGCCGAAGTGGAGGTCGACCTGCTGGATACCCGAACCGACCTTGCGCGCGTGCGCTCGCTCCTCCGGCGGCACTCGGGGCGAGTCAGAGGTCTCCACCGACACCAACAGGGTCAGCTGGTGCAAGACGTGGTTGTGCTTGAGGTTGGCGAGCAACGCCGGCGGGGCTGCGCCGGCGTCTTTGAACATGTACACCGCGATACCCGGCACACGCTCGACATCGACTGCCTCCGCCTCGTGCACCACGGCTTCGATCGGGCGTTCGCCACGGTGGATTCGGTCGGCGACGAGCTGTCGGCCCTGCCGCCAGGTGGTCATCAACGTGACGAGCACCAGCCCGACGACGAGCGGGAACCAGCCGCCGGTGACGATCTTGGGAACATTCGCCGAGAGGAACGCAATGTCGACGATCAACAGCGGAAGGCAGACCGCGATCGCCTTGCCGAGCGACCATCCCCATTGGACGCGAGCCACTCGGAAGAAGAGCAGCGTCGTGATCAACATCGTCACCGTGACCGCGATGCCGTACGCCGACGCGAGGTTGCTCGACGTCCGAAAGCCGAGCACCAATCCGACACAGCCGATCATCAGCAACCAGTTGACGATCGGCACGTAGATCTGGCCGATGTGATGCGGCGACGTGTGCACGATCTTCACGCGAGGCAGGTAGTCGAGCTGCACCGCCTGCGCGGTGAGCGAGAACGCCCCGGAGATCAAGGCCTGCGACGCGATGATGGTGGCCAGGGTGGCCAACACCGCCAACGGCAACGTGCCCCACGACGGTGCCAGCTTGTAGAAGGGGCTCTCGACCAGCTCCGGTGAAGCGCCCAGCAACGCCGCCTGACCGAAGTAGTTCAGCAACAACGCAGGGAGTACGAGGAGGTACCAGCTCAGCTGGATCGGTCGCCGCCCGAAGTGACCCATGTCTGCGTAGAGCGCTTCACCCCCGGTGACGACCAGGAAGATCGATCCGAGCGCGATGAAGGCCCGGAGCGGCTCGTCGGCGAAGAAGGTGATCGCGTAGGTGGGCGAGACCGCCCGAATGACCCCCGGATGCTGGAGCACCTGCCGCAGCCCGAGCACAGCGATCGTCCCGAACCAGACGAGCATCACCGGGCCGAAGACCCTCGAGATCCGTGCGGTGCCGTGGCGCTGCACCGCGAAGAGCCCGATCAAGATCGTGATGGCGATCGGGATCACGAAGTCGGCAAACGCGGTGCTCGCAACTTCGAAGCCCTCGACGGCGCTGAGCACAGAGATCGCCGGCGTGATCAACCCGTCGCCATACAGCAGCGCCGTCCCGAACACGCCGAGCGTGACCACCGCGGCAAGGGCGCCCTTCGGACGGCCCGATGGGGCGACCAGCGCAGTCAGCGCCAGAATGCCACCTTCACCGTGGTTGTCGGCCCGCATGACCAGCGCGAGGTACTTGATCGAGATCACGATGATCAGCGCCCAGAACACGATCGAAGCAATGCCGTAGGCGTTCTCGACCGTCACCGCCAACTCGGCATGATCGAAGCTCTCCCGGAGGGCGTAGATCGGGCTGGTGCCGATGTCGCCGTAGACGATCCCGAGCGCGCCGAACGCCAGCGCTGCGGTCGTGCCGGACGAGTGCCCGACAGGTTTGCTCGTGTTCACATGACCTTCTCGAGGCTCGTTGACCGGACGGGTACATCCGTGCCATCACGAAGTGAATCAGCCACGGCGTCACGTCCCACCGAACTCGTTCGGTCCCGACGGCGAGAACGAGCGGCGGGCTCAACCAGGCGAGGCCCGGCGGGACCCCGTCATCAGAGGCCGCTGATCTCCGCCGCTGCCCGCACGATGAGGAAGACGCCGATCGCCATCACGCCGAAGGCCGCGATCGGAACGACCCAGATACGCGCTGTCTGGATCATCGAGTTCTGATCCATCGCGCCGAAGGTGCGGTCACGAAGGGCCACCATGCCGAGACCGACGCTGACCAGGGCAATGGCCATTCCCAGTCCGAAGGCCAAGATCAGCATGCCACCGAACGCGATCCGATTCAGCTGGATCGCACCGAGCAACACGATGATGGCCGACGTCGACGGTACGAGTCCGCCGGAGAGCCCGAGTGCGGCGAGCGTCTTCCAGCTGACCTTGCCCGACAGGTCGAGTTCGTCGAGATCGTACCGGTGGGTGTGCGGGAAGATCCCGTGGCGGTGCCAGCCGTCACCGTGATCGTGATCGTGATCGTGATCGTGATCGTGATCGTGATCGTGGTCGTGTCGTGGTCGTGATCGTGATCGTGGCCGTTCGCATGTGCGGCGGCGTGATCGTGATCGTGATCGTGGCCGTTCGCATGTGCGGCGGCGTGATCGTGATCGTGATCGTGGCCGTTCGCATGTGCGGCGGCGTGATCGTGATCGTGATCGTGGCCGTTCGCATGTGCGGCGGCGTGATCGTGATCGTGGTCGTCGCGTGTCGCGTGGTCGCATGGTCATGGTCATGGTCATGGTCATGGTCATGGTCATGGTCATGGTCATGGTCATGGTCATGGTCATGGTCATGCGTCGTGGTCGTGGTCGTGGAGGGCGGAGTCGCCATGGCCGTGGCCGTGCGTCAGGTGAGGGTCGAGTGCCGACCCGGTGGCGACGGCCACGCCGGTGCGCGCGAGCAGCGGCATTCCTTCGAGCTGTTCGACCTGAGCCAGTTCGAGTTCCTGACGCTCGGCGGCCTCGGCCGAGAGGCGATCACGTGCCCGCCACTCGCGTACCGCAGTGACCACCAGCCAGACGCCGATACCGAACACGATCAGCGCCGACATCCCCTGGAGCCATGGGTACACGCGCTCGGGTGCGAAGGTGGCCCCGGCGATGTAGGTGATGATGCCGAGGATCAACACGCCCAACGTGTGCGACAGGGCAACGGCGATGGCAAGGACGAGGGCCTGGATCTTCGTGCCCTTGGTGCCGACCAGGTAGGCCCCGATCACCGTCTTGCCGTGGCCAGGCGCGAGAGAGTGCAACGCTCCGAGGAACGCGGCGAAGCCGAGCGAGAGCGCCATGGCACCGACACCGTTGTCGGCGCTGGCGATCAGATCGGAGAACGCGTCGCCGCCGGAATCGTCATCGCCCGGTTC
Source organism: Ilumatobacteraceae bacterium (assembly GCA_963741875.1). Classification (GTDB taxonomy): domain Bacteria; phylum Actinomycetota; class Acidimicrobiia; order Acidimicrobiales; family Ilumatobacteraceae; genus Sva-07. The sequence goes on from CAVUJO010000001.1 coordinate 174,219, forward strand.
GGTGGTGGGGAGTGACGCCTCCTCGACCGTGTCGGACGCAGTGAACTCGAAGGCGACGACTGCGACGTCGGGGTTGTCCGACGGGTCGGGATAGTCGGTGAGACGGTCGGTGAGCGACTCGTCGGTCACCTCACCCTCGATCGAGGTCTGGTCGCCGATCACGATGATCTCTCGCCACCCGGCACGCCCGCTGTAGTTCTCGTCGGAGAACTCGATCGTCCGAGTCTGCGTCGACGACGGCAACGCCATCACCCAGCGACAGCTCACACGGAGCGTGGTCAGCCCGCCGTCGCCGTCCTGACGCAACGTCGCAGTCGTCAGTCCGGCGAGCTCGACCGCCTGACCGTCCACGTCGAGCGCGATCTGCTCCGCAAGATCCGTGCAATAGGCGCCCGGGTCGGCCTCGATCGAATCACCATCGGCCTGGGTGGGTGTCTCGGCCAGACTGAGCACGTAGTCGAGCTCGACCTCATCGGGCGCCACGCGAAGTGCTGCGTAGCGGTCGATCGCGAACGGTCCGAACTCGTGGGCAGACACCGCTGATGGGGCGAGCACGAAGAGGATGGCACCGACGACGACCGCCGACAGACGCCACCGACCAGTGGCCGGCCGCCGGCCGAGGCGCCGAACGCCCGCCATCCGAACACCCATCATCCGACCGCCAGAGGATCGGTGCTCGACACGTCGGCGTCATCGTGTACCGAACCCACGGGACGAAGTCGGCCTGCGCGCGATTCGATGGCCCGGGCTGCTCCGGCCGCAGCCACCGCCAACAGCACGAACCAGGCGTTGCGCGGCCACACCCGGAGCGGATTCGCGACCTCCTCGATCGGCCAGTCGGTGTCGAGGAGCAGCTCACCCGTCCACGCGATCCCGTAGGCGCCGACGACGACCGCCACGACCAGAAACACCGCCGGCGCAAAGCGGGTGCGACGGATGAGATACAGGGGCGTCCCGACGAACACAGCGACCAGCGCCATGGCGATCAGCGCGCCGACGACGAAGGCGATCCACCCGGCGATTGGCCGAGTTCGGTCGAGTCCGTAGAAGACGAACCATCGACCCAGCTCCAGCCCGACGGCGGAACCGGCGATCAGCGCGAACACCCAGCCGGCGGAGCGGAACTCCGGACGGAAACGGGCCACGATGACGTACACCGCCACGACCACCAACGTTGCCGAGATCACGATCCCGACGAGTCGGTTCGACAGGTCGAGCGCACCCGGGCCCGACAGCAGCGTTCCGATGACGACGGCGGTTGCGAACGGTCCGGCGATCCGGCCGCCTCGACGAACGAGCTCACCGGTGGTGGCGATCTGCGAGCGCGAACGCTCCGCAGGGAGCAGCACCACGGCGAGGACCAGCGCCGCGACGACGAGCATGATGACGATGCCGGTGCGCACCGCGTCTGACCCGAGGCCGCGGATCTCGCCCATCGCGGTGAGCGTGCCAGCGTCGTCGAGCACGACCTGCTGCACGGTGGCGCCGGTCGAGAATCCGAGCAACGGAGTCGATCCGTTGTCGAAGGTTGCGCTGCGCCAGCTGTCCTCGACGAGCAACAAGGCGTCCTTCTCGGGATCCGCCTCGATGATGGCGTCGAATTCGGCAGTGAACTCCTGCGGCGTTGCGTCGAACGTGTCGGCGACCACATACGGAGTGACCACGTACGGCCCATTCTCGGTGCCCAGCACTCGGGGCCGGCCGAACTCGATCGTCCACGCGCCAGCCGTACCACTCAGCGACACGTGCTCGTCGACGTACTCGACGATCTCCGCCGCGAGCTGCTGCCACACCGGCCCGTAACCCGTCTGGCGAGTTCTCGAGATCGATGCCGAGCGCCGGCCCGAGATCGACAACCGGAATCTCGACGCGCCCTTCCACACCATCGTCGAAGATCGAGATGTACAAGTAGCTCTGCTTGCCCGAGTGGGCTGCTGCGGGGCTCGGCGCAAGGCCCACCATGACGGCGGTGCACGCCGCAATCATCAGGATCAACCGAGGCAGGCGCGAGCGGAGTCCCAAGCCGTTCAGGCTAGAGCCGCTGGGCCCGGGTCGCGGGTCCCGACTCGGCGTCGTGAATCCGATCGTTGGCATCGTTCTCACTGCTGCTCTCCCATCGCAAGCACGGCGTCGGTCAGGTCGTCGACGATCTGATGAACGCGGTCGGCACCCATCACCGAGTCGAATCCTCGGTGCCGACCCTCGATCGGCACCACCCGGAGATCCGGGGCCACGGTGAGCCAGCGGTGCTCGGTTCGCGCTCGCTTCGTGGTCTTCGCTGCGTACAACACGACCGGGACTGCCGTCGGTTCCGGAACGTGGTCGAGAGCGGCAAAGGGCATCCCCCAACCAGCGATCGGTTCGGCCTCGGGAACCGACTCGCCGGCGAGCTCCACGAGCCGCCGACCCAGTCGGGCCAGGTACCGCTTGGCACGACGCCGCAGGGTCGTCGCCAACTCTTCGAACACCGTTCCGATCGCATCCGGACGGAGCAGTGACTTGTACTTCCACCATCGGTTCGACCAGAGATGGCGGTACTCGCCGGGGAACATGGTGTCGATCAGCGCAACGGCACGAACCTCGACACCGCGTGCAGCGAGTCGCTGGCCGAGGTCGTAGGCCGCAACTCCGCCGATCGACCACCCACCCACGGCCACGCTGGAGGCACCGAGACGCTCGAGTTCGTCGATGACCGGATCGATCGAGGCGGCTCCGAGGGCGTCGACCGTCGGGTACGTCGCCGCATCCTCGGACACGATCGCGACGGCAAGGACGGTCACCTCGTCGGCGAATGCGTCGGCGAGCGTCCGGTAGCTCATCACGGTGTCCCAAGCCGGCGTCAGGACGACCGTCGGTCCGGATGTCGACCCGACCCGGAGCGTCAGCAGGCTGATGGATGACGACACCTCCGACACCTCCGACACCTCCAGCCGGCACGGACATCGCGAGACCGAGGTGCGACGCCAGTGCGTCGGGTGTCGGGGCGCTGAGGAGGTCGGCGATCGCGACGCTGCGTCCGATCATCTCGCCGACGGCGGTGACGATCTCGACCGCTGCCAGCGAGTCACCTCCTTCGGCGAAGAAGTCGGAAGCACCATCGAGATCGTCGCGTTGCAGCGCCCGCCGCCAGATCTCCAGCAAGCCAGAAGCCGGCACCGCAGGCGCTTCGTCGAACGCGAGCAGCGCCGCCCGGGCTCGGTCGAGCTTTCCGTTGGCCGTTCGCGGGAGCTCGTCGTGGAAGACCACCCGACGCGGTGCGGCACCCGGGCCGACGAGTTCGGCCACCCGACCGCGGATCTGTGCGCCGTCGACAACGTCTCGATCGCCCACGACATGGGCGACGAGTGCGTCTCGGCCCTCGATCGTGGCCCTCACGACCACGGCGTCGCGCACCCCGGACATCCGCCGCAGATGCCCTTCCACTTCAGACGGTTCGATGCGATACCCGCCGACGTTCAGTTGATCGTCGACGCGGCCCAGGAAGAGGAGGTCACCGCCCTGGTCCACGCGAGCGATGTCGCCGGTTCGGTACCAGCGATGACCATCGACGTCGACGAACGCAGAATCGGACCGACCCGAGAGATAACCATCGACCACTCCGGGTCCCGCGATCAGCAGCTCCCCAGGAGCACCGGGAGCCATCGGACGTTGACGATCGTCGGCGATGCGCACTCGGCTTCCGGCGATCGGGCGGCCGATCGGCACCGGATCCGCGCCAGGCGAACAACGGTGGGCCGTCGCCCACACCGTGGCCTCGGTCGGGCCGTACTCGTCGACCAGCTCGGTGCTCGGAAGCAGCCGGTGGTGCTCGGTGACCACATCGGGCGAGCAGGCCTCACCGGCAACGATGGCGACACGCAACCCGGCGAGATCATCGGGCCGGCGAGACAGCAGCGCTCGATACAGGCTCGGAACCATGAGGACATGGCTGACGTCGCCAGCCGCGATCAGTGCGCCCAATCGGTCGACGTCATGCACCTCGGCGTCGTCGGGGACCACGATCGAGCCACCCGACACCAGGGGCCAGAAGATGCCGACCATCGAGCTGTCGAACCCGATGCTCGGTGTGAGCAGGAACCTGCGCGGGGCATCGGTGCCGTAGAAGACGGGCCGCGCGGCCGTCGATGCCGCCAGACGTGCGTGCGTCACCTCGACACCGGCCGGCTCGCCGGTCGAACCCGATGTGAAGATCACATACGCGGGCGACGCCCCGCTCGGAAGCTCGGCTGCCGCGAGCGCGGCCACCGGCTCGCCGCTCTCCTCGATCGCCGCGATGTCGATCAGTGCCACGTCGGCGAACAGCGGCGCCGTCGTTGCGTCGACCACGACGGCATCCAACGACGCCAGCGCAACGAGCGACCGACGGCGATCGGGCGGTGTGGCTGGGTCGATCGGCACGTACGAGGCGCCGGCGAGTTGCACACCCAGGACCGCCTCGATCAGCGCGGCGGACCGACCCAGTGACACCCCGATCCGTGAGGGCGCACGGAGCTGCGAACGCAGCACTGCAGCAAGGCCCAGCGCCTTGGCCAGCAGCTCACCGTACGAGGTCACTGCGCCGGACGACTCGACGACCGCGGGCCGATCCGGCTCGTCTCGGGCCCAGCCGACGATCGACGCGAGCACCGTCTGGGGGGCGGTGGTCTCGAGTTGATCACCGATCAGGTCGTCGCCACTCGGGCGAATGTCGTCAACCGAGCGGTGCGGACGGCGACACACCGCCTCGAGCGCGTCGCTGAACCCATCGAGCAGCCCGCGAGCGCGCAGGGTGTCGAGCACGTCGCCGCGGAACTCGATCCCCAGATGGAGGTCCTCACCTCGCTCCTGGACGAAGAACGTGACGTCGTTCACCGCCGTCCCGGACGGAATGATTCGATGCTCGGCTGCGGTGTCACCGAATCGAACGGGTGCGAGACGTTCGTAGGCCAGCATGTGCGATGTGTCGGGCACCGCCCGGCCGTCGAGTCGTGCCTGACGAACGATGTCGGCAAACGGGTGCGTTCGGTGAGGGAGCGCCCGGGCGACGAGCGCGCTCGCCTGCACATCGAGCGAGCGGAGCGTCGCCGATGGATCGACCTCGATCCGCATCGGCAACGTGTTGAGCGCGTACCCGACCAACGGCTCGGCGGAGGGATGGTCCTTGGTCGATGCCGTCACGCCCAACTCGACGACGCCGTCACGGGTGAAGCCGCTCAACACGACCGCGGCTGCCGCGAGCGCCGCAGCGAACGGCGTACTCGCCGCCGCGGCCGAGAGTTCACTGGTCGACACCGATGCCGGTCGCTCGAGATATCCGTCCGGCCCGTCGTGTTCGGGCGGTGGGAGTTGCACACCGGCGACCGTGTCCGGTGCATCGGCCCAGAAATCGGCGCCCGAGACGGCCTGGTCTCGCTGCCATGCGCCGTACGCGGCATACGACGTCGACAGTTCAGGGAGTTCGCGATCGTGATAGGCGGCATCGATCTCGTTCCAGAGGAGATCGAAGGTGCCGGCGTCGACCGAGATGTGATGCAGCCCGATCACGATGTCCCAGGCGCCGGCGTCGTCCGAACCGACATTGACGCGCACCAGCGGTCCGTGATCGAGGTCGAACGGCACGCGACGGAGCCGACGCACCTGCTCGTCGACCGGTCCCGCCGGGATCGAACCGAACGACAACGCCTGCGCGACCGGCAGGCGAGAACGCCCCGACGCATACGACGTGTGCAACGGCCCGTGACGCTCGACGACGAGCTCGACGGCGCGACGCAGCCGGGCGACATCGAGTTCGCTCTCGACCCGGTACCAACGTGTGACGTTGTACCGGACGTCGTCGGGGGCGGCCCGGTACTCGAAGAGCATCGCCTCCTCGCCGGGCGACAGCGGGGCCGGGCCCGACGGATCGAGTTCGGTGATCACCGAGAGTTGTCGACCACCACGGACGTGCTCATCGACGGCACTGGCGAAGTCGACCAGGGTTCGATGCTCGAACACCAGGGCATCGGGAAGTTCGATCGAGAACTGACGCTCGGTCGCGGCAACGGTCTCCAGTGCTGCCAAGGAGGCGCCACCGAGATCGAAGAAGTCGTCGTCGACGCCGACCCGGGCGACATGCAGGATCGACGCCCAGATGGCCGCGACCCGTGCCTCGGTGGGTGTCGACGGCTCCCGGTACGAGGCCGAGCCGAGGTGCGACGTGGAGGGCGCAGGCAGGGCCGACACGTCGAGCTTCGTGCTGTCCGCGAGCGGTAGCTCGAGGACATGGACGAACGCGGTGGGCACCGCTCGTGCGGGAAGCAGGTCACGGAGATGCGCGGCGAGGAGTCGGGCATCGACCTCCTCGCCGTCGGTCGTCTGATACCACGCGGTCAGGACGTGCGGTGGCGTCGGGACGTAGCCGATCTCGGCGAGCATGCGCTCGATCTGGGCCTGGTCATCGTCGTCATCGAGTTCGTCGAGCGCCTCGTCGCGCGTCTTGTGGCCGAGGCGCACGTCCCAGCTGTAGGGCGCTGCGTAGTTGTGGTACCCACGCTCGGTCCGGTGGACGTGGATTCCGACCGCGTTGACGAGACAGTTGGTGGATCGTCCCGTGTCGTCGGGACGCACCCAGGGCGCCCGTTCGGTCAGGAAGTCGTACATCTCGGCCAGCTCGACATCGACGTAGCGGTAGAAGTCGACGAACTCGACCTCGGCGAGCACGTCGACGTCGGTCCGTTCGAACAGCGCGTGTTCGGGCAGCAGTTCGGTGACGGCATCATGCGTGTGGTGGTAGGCACGGCGGGCCTGCAGGACGGTGCGGTCGATCTCGTCCGGCTCGAACCGGTCGGCTTCGAACTGGTGTGGAACGAGCCGCGTCTCGAAGAACTGGCCTCGCGACAGACCGGTCACGATCACGGGAACGCCCATCTCGTGGGCTCTGGCGGTGGCCAAGGTGTAGATGGTCTTGTAGCAACCGTTGCAGACGTTCGAGAACCGCTCGAGGCTGTCGCGGAAGATCTCGTTCATCGAGTCGGTGGCTGCGAACTCGTGGGTGATTCCCAGATCGGCGATGCTGCGACGGATGTTCGCTTTGGCACCGTCGGAGATGTACCCGTTGTCGAGTGTGAACGCGTGGACCCGCCAGCCCCGCTCGACGAGTTGGTAGAGGGCGTACGTCGAGTCCTTCCCGCCGGACAGCAGGTGGATGCAGTCGTAGTCACCGGTGGTGCGGTCACGGGCACGCTGGAGTTCACGATCGAGATCAGCCGGCCCGCGGAACCACGTCTCGGTCTGCGGCGCCACCAGGTCGAAGGACTGGCACACCGAACAGATCCCGGCGTCATCGAGATCGACGTCCGGCACGTCCGTGCCGAGACCGCAACGTCCGCAACGTCGGACGCGTTCGACGGACGGCGTCCAGACCCGCACGACCGCGCTCGTGACATCCGGGTGGGCAACGAGCGCCGCCTCGATCTCACCCGGCTCGAGCCGGACACCACCGATCGACAACTGGTCGTCGATGCGCCCGCCGAACACGAGAGACCCGCCCTGCAGGCGGACCCGATCGCCCGTGCGGTAGAGCGGGGTTCCGCCGATCGAGCCGATCGTCACGAACCGATCGGCACTCAGCTCGGGGAGGTTCAGGTACCCCTGCGCCATGCCGGGGCGCCGAACGTACAACTCGCCCCACACACCCACCGGAGTTCGTCGACCTCGCTGATCCAGGACGTAGACCTCCGCGCCGGAGGCAGCCCGTCCGATCGGGACGTCCGCCCCGAGATCACGTTCGGGGTCCCACTCGTGGAGCATGCAGCCCACGACCGCTTCGGTCGGTCCGTACTCGTTGAAGATCCGGACGGGGCCGACGCACCGAGCTACCACTGCCTGGGCGACGGGGCTCCGGAACGCTTCACCTCCCACGATCACCACCTCGAGCGACAGCGGCTCGGTGGCGAGCCGGCAGAGGATCTCGAGTTGGCTCGGCGTTGCCTTCAACACCGAGAGGCGCCGATCCGAAGCGATTCGGCCGAGCGCGGTGACGGCGTCGTCGGGGAAGACGACGGTACGCCCTCCGAGCAGTTGGGGCAGGAACAGCGAGGTGATCGACAGGTCGAAGCCGAGTGAGGAGTACAGCGGCATGACCAGCTGCGAGCTGGGCCGGTAGGCCTCGGCAGCGAACGCGAGATAGTCGGCGAGCCCGCGGTGCGAAATCGGAACGCCCTTTGGTCGCCCGGTCGATCCGGAGGTGTAGAGCACGTAGGCGATGTCGTCGAGGGCCACGTCGACCTCCGGCGCTCCCGAGTCGGGAAGCGGGCCGACGTCGCCGTCGGCACTGATGCACGCCACCTCATCGATGTCGTCGACGATGAGGGCGAGTTCGGCGTCGGCAGCGATCGCGTCGTGCCGAGCCGCCGGATCGTCGGGATCGAGCATCACGAACGCAGCGCCGCTGCGCATCACGCCATGGACCGCGACGAGCACATCGAAGCTCCGCGGGAGACGGATCCCGACTCGGGAACCGGTCGTGATCCCTCGATCGAGCAGCTGCCTCGCCACGGCATCGGCACGTTGGTCGAGCTGAGCAGCGGTGAGTTCCTCGTCGTCGTGCTCGGCCACCACATGGTCGGGATGCGAGCGCAGCAGCGTGGCGATCACCTCGTGAACGGGCCCGTCGACGTCGGCTCCTGCGCCGGGAGCGTTCAGCAGGTCGATCGACGAGCGGTCGTGGTCGGTGGCGATCTCGAAGTCGCCGACCTTGCCGGCCGGATCGGCGACTGCTGCCTCGAGTGTCCGACCGAGATGCTCGACGAACGCTCGGTGCGAGCCGTCGGCACTCAAGCCATCGTTCAGATCGAGCTCGATCGACATGCCCGAGCCGTAGTCGAAGGCATGGATCCGTATCGGGTGCGATGGGTCGACGTGCCCCGACCGAGCCCACGTCGTGGCCGTCGGGAAGCCGGCGAATTCCCCGTAGGTGACGGTCTGGACGTTGAGGACCGCATCGAACGCGACATCGGGCACCTCGGCGTTGCTCGCCAGCCGAACCACACCGAGCAACTGGCGCAGCACCCGCCGGTAGCAGTCGTCGAACGACTCGTCGAGGTCGACCTCGACGAGCACCGGATACACCGCCATCAGCGGACCGATCAGACGTGGTGCCACCGAGCCGGTGCGGCGGTGCAGTGGCACGCCGAGCGTGACGGCCCGACGTCCGTCCAAGCGTGACAGCGTGACCGCCGCGGCGACCGCGAGCCGGCCGAGCGTCGCCATCGACGGGCTGAAGGCCCGATACCCAGGGTGTGGCGCGAGGAGTGCAGCGCCGTCGAGAAGTTCCCGGCGGCTGACCGACGTGGTCCGTGGTCCGCGGGGACCGTATGGCGCGATTGGCACCTCGTCGGTCGTCGCCCACGCAGCCGCATCAACGCCTGCGCCGCCCGGCGTGTCGTTGGCGACGTGGTCATAGAACGACATCGACGGTTCGTTGTCGACCTCCGCGCTGTTCGCCGCGCCCGCGTAGGCATCGGACACCGCGTCGAAGACGAGCGACGACGACCACCCATCGGTCACGACATGGTGGAGATCGAGCCACCACGTCCAGGACTCGTCGTCGTGGCGCAGGAGGACCGAGTCGTAGCTGCACGTCCGGGCATCGACCGGTCGGGAGATTCGTTCGCGGCACCAGTGCTCGAGTTCGCCGACCGGCAGCTCGACCACCTCGGTCGTGCGCGGCGGCTCGAACAGCACGCGCGCACGAGGCTCGCGGCCGGGACGATCGACGATCACGGTCCGCAATGCGTCCGAGGCCCGGACCACCTCGTCGACGGCGCGCACGAAGCGAACCGGGTCGATCAGTCCGCAGATGCGGTGGATCTTGCCCATGTTCGCCAACGGTGCCTCCGACGCCAACCGTTGGCTGGTCCAGATCTGGCGCTGCACGTTGGTCAGCGGGTACTCGCCGACCGCTCGCGGGCGGAACGTGACGGTGTCCTCGCTCACTCGAATCGACAGTCGTCTCGACCCCGGAGATAGCCGACGATCGCATCGACCGACTCGAAGTGCTCGATGACGACGTCGTTCGGGTCGATCACGATGCCCAGACGCTGCTCGAGCCAATCGACCACCATCATGACCCCGAGTGAATCGATCAACCCCGTCATCACGAGATCGGTGGCCGCATCGAGCGGGCCGCCTGCCACCGCGACCTCGCTCGCGATGAACTGCACGAGGTCGTCTGAGAGGGGGGCGGACTGCTGCAGGGTCACGGTGGTGTCGTCATTATGTAGTAAATGAACTGCGGCAACCTACCGCAGCGGTCAGGTCGATGTGACGTCTTGCTCCATGGCGTGCCGCAACTCGGCGAGCACGGTCGCCGCCGCAGCTCGGTCGACCTTGCCGATGCCGCTCCGCGGAAGTGTATCGACACCGACGATGTCGGCAGGTACCGAGTAGCGCGGGAGACGTCGGCGAAGGAGGCCGAGTATCGACACTCGGTCCTCCGCTGCGCTGGCGGGCGACACCAGCGCGACGAGACGATCCTCCACACCGCGTTCAACCAGCGCAGCGCACGCGGCAACACCTGGCACCTCGTTGACGACCGACTCGATCGCCTCCAACTCGATCCGGTGCCCGCGCAGCTTGACCTGGTGGTCGACCCGGCCCAGGAAGACGAGGGTGCCGTCGCCATGTCGCCGCACCAGGTCACCCGTGCGATACCAGCGACGTGACGGCCCCGTCTCGGAACGGGTGGAGATCGATGCCGCCGTCAGCTCCGGCCGACGCCAGTAGCCGTCCATCATCGTGTCGCTGCTCACGAGCAGTTCGCCCTCCGCCGCGCCGTCGAGCGCGCGATCGTCGTCATCGACGAGCAACACGTCAGTGTCGGCCCAGGGCCTGCCGATCGGGACCTCGGCCGAGCTGTCGGCGGGCCCGTCGACATGGTGGAAGGTGCACTGATTGACTTCGGCGGGCCCGTAGACGTTGGAGAAGCGGGCATGCGGCAAGGCGCGCTGCGCGGCCGACAACGCTGCGGGCGGGAACGACTCGCCGCCGAACAGCACCCACCGAAGCGATGTGAGGTCACGCTCGTCCGGCGCCCCACGGGTGACGAGCTGCGTGATGGCATAGGGAACCGAGTACCACACCGTCGCTCGCTCGCGAGCGACGAGGTCCGACACACTGGCGGGAAACCGGAGGACCCCATCGGGGACGACCACGACCGCGGCGCCCGCGAGGGGCGCCGCCCACAGCTCGAACGTCGACTGGTCGAAGTGCAGCGGGGCGATGTTCGCCAACTTGTCGCGCGAGGACAAGTCGTACGTGGCCACCGCTCGGCGGGCGTAAGCGAGCGCGCTGGCATGGGTGTGGACGATTCCCTTCGGCTTTCCCGTCGAACCCGAGGTGTAGACGATGTAGGCGGGCGTCGACGGATCGACGTCGGCCGGCGCCGCCGGGGAACCGAGAGCGTCAGGTTCGACGACGGCCGGCGCGGACCCGGAAGCGGTGACGTCGTCGAGCCGGCGCGGGTCTGCGGAGGACACGATCGCCGCGACGTCGGCGTCGCGGAGCACGTCGGCCAGGTAGTCGGGAGGAGCGAACCAATCGACCGGCACCATCACGGCGCCGAGCCGGACGATGGCGTGTGCGGCGACGAACGAATCGACCGACTTCGGGAGGTGGATCGCAACACGGTCGCCGGGTCGCACTCCGCGAGTCGCGAGCCGCGCCGCCGAGCGACGCTGCACGGTCGCGATAGCCGGACCAGTCGAGGCGCACGCTCCCATCGGTCACCGCGTCGCCGCCCGGATTCCTCGAAGCACAGGCGTCGAGGAGCCGTGTCAGGACGTCCGGCTCGCTGGGCATCTCATCGCTCACCCCACTTGGATACCGTGGCCAGGGTCATGTCTGCCAGTCCGGCCAACATCCCCGCACTCACCTCGAACGGTTTCAGCGTCGACACGTCGCCCGATCTGTTCGCCGAGCTCGCGCCGTCCAACGACCTCCTCGGTGATCCTGCAGGGCTGCGTGAGGCCATGGACGAACAGGGCTACCTCTTCTTCCGCCGACTGATCGACCCGTCGATCGTCGGCGCGGCGCGACATGAGGTGCTCCTCAAGTACGCCATCCTCGGCGAGATCGACGATCGTCAGCCGCTCGACGACGCCGTCGCCGGCGAGGCCCGAGGCGTGCCGACCGCCAACCTCCGAGCGTTCTCCGAGAGTGTCCGCACCGGTGCCAACTATCTCGCCGTGACCGATGCGCCCGAGGTCATCGCGGTCCACACGGCGCTGCTGGGCGGCGAGGTCAAGTCGTTCGACATGCGTTGGCCCCGTTTCGTCCGGCCGGGCGAGGGCTGCGGTTTCCACTGCGACGGCCCGTACATGAACCGCGGCACGTCGCGAATCTTCTCGAGTTGGATACCGCTGGGCCGGGTCAACCGGAACGAAGGCGCGCTGATCCTCCTCGAAGGAAGTCACCGTTCGAAGCGCCTGCACGAGGGGTACCTGCGATCCGATGCCGATCGGGACGGCCTGACCTGGCTCGACGACGACCCGGCGGTCGTCCTCGAGAACTTCGGGACGCGCTGGCTGACGACCGACTTCGAGCCCGGCGACGTTCTGTGTTTCGGGATGCACACGCTGCACGGCGCCCTCGACAACCACTCACCGACCGCTCGATGCCGGCTCTCGTCCGACAGCCGCTACCAGCGGTCCGACGAGCCGGCGGACCCCCGTTGGAACGGAGATCGATTCGAAGGTCACGGCGGACGGCGCGTCTTCTACCCGGGGCTCGGGCGCTGGAACAACGCCGACTTCCAGGACGAGTGGAAACACGTCGACGAGCACGGACGACTCGAGTTGCGGGCGACACCGTGAGCGCCCACGACGACACCGCGCTGGGTCGGCTGACCGACGCGTTGCTCGACCCCGGCCACCCCATCAAGGTCGACACCGCCACCTGGGCGCAGACCCATCTGGGCCAACGCGACAGAATCGCCGACGACGCCACGTCGACCTTCGCCGAGGACGACTGGCGTCGGTGCGGCGAGCGCGGCATCTTCGGCCTCCTCGTCCCGACCGAACTCGGGGGCGCCGGCGCCGACTTGGCCACGACCCTGCTCACGCTCGAGGGGCTCGGGCAGGGCTGCACCGACAACGGTCTGACCTTCGCTGCGGCCAGTCAGATGCTCAGTACGCAGATCGCACTGGTCCGTTTCGGCACGCCGGAGCAGCAGCAACGATGGCTGCCGGGCCTGCTCGCCGGCACGACCATCGCCGCGTTGGCCATGACCGAACCGCAGACGGGCTCCGACGCATTCGCCCTCGAGGCCACTGCCGAACGGCGCGACGATGGCGACTACGTGTTGAACGGCCACAAGGCGTACATCACCTTCGGCCCGATCTGCGACCTGGTCATCGTCTTCGCGTCCACGCGTCCGGAAGCGGGGAGCTGGGGAATCTCGGCCTTCCTGGTCGACACCACGATCGAGGGGGTCACCCGGACGGATCTGCGCTCGAAGATGGGGATGCGCACGACGCCGTTCGGCGACATTCGATTCGACGACGTCGTGGTACCGGCCGAGGCGCGGCTCGGTCGCGAAGGCGCCGGGGCACGGATCTTCGGGGCGGTGCTCGACGTCGAGCGCAGCTACGTGTTCGCTCCCCAGGTCGGCGCGATGCAACGCCAACTCGACGAGGCGATCGCCTACGCCAAACAACGGGTGCAGGGCGGCCACCCGATCGGTCACTACCAGGCCGTGTCGCACCGGATCGTCGCGATGAAGGAGCGCCACGAGCGCGCTCGCTACTACCTCTACCGGGCAGCGATGGCGGAGGTGACGGGCCGCGACGTGACCTTGTACGCATCGCTCGCAAAACTCGTCGCCGGCGAGGTCGGCATCGAATCAGCACTCGACGCCACCGTCGTGCAGGGTGCTCGGGGCTACCTGACCGAGTTCGAGGTCGAGCGGAGTCTTCGCGACGCCGTCGGCGGCCTCACCTACTCGGGCACGGCCGACGTGATGCGCAATGTCATCGCCCGCCACCTCGGGCTCGGCTGAGGTCCGGAGACGTCAGCTCCTGAGGTTCCATCGATGAGCGACCGTCACGGCGTCATCGACGATCACGCCGTGAACGGTGTCCGGCTGCGGGATTCCTGCTGCCAGTGCGTTCTGTTCGTGCAACACGATGCGAGCCCCGGGTGACAGACGAGTCAAGAGGTCCGGGACCACACGTGCGGCGACGCCCATCGGGAGGAAGAGGACCACGACGGTGACCTCGGAGAGATCGACGTCGGCGGCGTCGGCGTTGACGATCCTCACCCGATCGGTCACACCAGCGGCGGCGGCTCGTTCGACGGCGACGGCGCACAGTTCCGACGACTGTTCGACACCGATCGAACGACACCCGCGAGCAGCCGCTGCGGTCACGACGAAGCGACCGTCCCCGCTGCCGAAGTCGAACACGACGTCGTCGGCGCCGACCGAGGCCACGTCGAGCAGCGCGTCGATCAGGCTGCGAGGCGTGACCAGGAACGGTTCGAGTGCCGAGTGATCGGACGATCGCAGTCCGAGTCGCTCGGCGAACAGACGAATCGGCCGGACGATCGAGTACCCCCACCACAGCCGAGCGGGCAACGCAACCGCCTCCCAATCGGCAGGCCGCGGACCGAACACCCGCTGCAGTCGGCCATGACGACGTCGCCGCCAACGCAGTTGCACCACCGTGCTCACCTCCCCGTCACGGGTGAGTACCTGCGAGTCGGCAGTTCGCAACAGCGATTCGAGCGCGCCTGCGGTCCACACCCAACTGCTCCGGAACCCGGCGCCGTGCAACGCCGCGGCTGCCCGTTGCGCGTCAGCAGGCGCGACATCGATCGACACGGTGTGTCGCTGGTCGGACACGGAGGTGGCAGCGACCGGCACCTCGGCATCGCCGAGCATCGACACCAGCTCGTCACGTCCCGCTTCGTTGTGAGTCAGAATCCGACGACAGGCCGCCTGGACCGACCGTGCCACTCGTTCTCGATCGCCATCGGGCCCGCCGATCGCGAGTGCGCGCTCAGCCCACGCCGAGAGTCGGTCCTGATGAATCGCGTCGACCAGCTCCGACCGGAGCTCTGGGGCGTCGGGACCGATGATCACGAGCAAACGGTTCAGCGTGCCGCAACGGTGTCGAGTTGCTTTCGCAGCATCTCCGAAGCGGGCCGGAGAAACCCGGGATTCAGGTACGACGAGCGAGGCCCGGCAAAGCGGAACGGGACGGAGATGTTGGCTTCGACGGCTTCCATCTCGTGCGCCCAGAACGACGGGATGAAGAGGGCCTCGCCGGGATGGAGTTCGCCGACGTAGCGCTGCGATCGCTGCAACCTCGGAAACTCGTCGGGCGACGCGTCGTCGGAGCGGCCGGGGAGGTCCGACCAGCGCCCCGCCCCGCGCAGCGGCAGACAGAACGACAAGTTGGTCCGATCAGCCGGCCGGTACATGGCGACCCGTTTCGTCCCGTGGGTCTGGAAGAGCAGGCCGGGCCACGCGTCGTGGTGCAACGGAGTCGTCGCCCCGGGCGAGCCCACCCAGATCCCACTGAACCGCGGTTCGGTGGCCACGTGGGTGCGCTCGCACACCGCGCGGTCGATCCGATCGAGCATCGCCGCGGCCTGGCCGTCGAGCGACCGAATGCCGAACAACTGGTACACCACCGTGCCGGGCTCGACCCCGTCGTCGAACATCATCCGAAGGAACTCACGCACGGGCAGCTTCTGCCGGCCGACGACGGTCGTGTCATACCCGCCGCTGTAGAGGAAGTACGGCGAGGCGCCGTCGAACGATGTGACGGTGATCATCTGGTCGCCGGCAGCACGTTCGAGATCCGAGGGCGTCGCGACGTCGGAGATGTCGAGCGCATCGAGCAGCCCTTCGATGATGACGGGCCGGCCGGCCTCGAGCACTGCGTCGAGGCTGACGGCATCGGCGCTGCGTCGCTCGATCTCGACGCGACGGCCCCGGCGTCGGGCACCGGTCGCCCTCGTCACGAGGTGATGCACGAACCAGATCGGTGTCAACACGGCGAGCAGGCCGAGCAACCCGGCGGCGACCACCGCTGCACGAGCCCGCTTCACGAGCCGACCTCGCGGTTTGTCGGATCGGTCCCGATCGACGTGATCTCGACCGCCGCCTCGTACATGCCCCAGCACAGATAGTCGTAGGTCACCTGGTACTCCTCGCAGAACTCTTGGAAGGCCCTGAACTCGTGCTGCTTCCAGTTGGGATAGTTGAAGTACTCGTTGAAGACGATGATCGAGCCGGGCCGCAGCCGGGCGGCGAGACCGTGCAGGATCGTCCGGGCCGAGCTGTAGATGTCCGAATCGATGTGGACGAACGAGGCATCACCAGGGTGGTCGGCGAGGAACGGGTCGAGGGTGTCGTCGAACCAGCCGATGTGGAGTTCGACGTTCGGCTCGACCTTCGGGATTCCCTCGCCGCTGAACCCGCCGCGACCGATGGTCCAACCGGTCCACGGCTCCGGCAACCCCTCGAAGGAATCGAAGCCGTGCACGGTCACCTTCGGGCGCCGCCGCGCGATGTGGTTGATCGACCGACCGCTGCGAACCCCGAACTCGAAGTACAGCCCATCCGCCGACGCATGACGCAGCGCGTCGTTCAACACGGCGATGTCATCGTGTTTGATCATCGCGTCGCTCATGTTGGCGGTGATGTAGTCGGCGGTCTCGTCGAGCGCCCGTTGCAGCAGCGCGTGGTGGGGATGCCAACGATTCGAGTAGTACCACCGTCCGTGGTACACCGTGCTGGCGCTGCTCACGATCCCGCTGATTGCCCGCTTCGCTGCGAACTCGAGTCGCTGGAAGGCGGCGGACAGCAACCTCGAGAACATCGGTCGGATCGTACCTGCAAGCCCGCGGAGGTTCTCTGCCCGGCTCAGCGTTCGAGGAGCTTGTTCCGGACGATCTCGGTCTCGGGTGAACTCAATGGACGATTGGTCTTCACCCGGACCGTCACCGTGTCAGCGGGCACGGGGCTGTCGGAGTCCGGTTCGTGGGTCTCGATGTCGCGCAGGAACACCACACCGGTGAGCCCGACATCGTTCGACGCGACGGCCAGACGTTCGACTGCGGCATGCTCATCGGCTCGGGCCCAATCGTCGACGGGCACCTGGATGTCGCTCACGGCCGGCAGCTGCGACAGGTTGGTGACCGCCTCGACCGAGTGATGCCCGGCATGCCACGTCGCACCGTCGGCAGTGCGGAGCCGGATCGACGCTGAACCGATCAGATCCACGGTTCCACAGACCTCGGCACCCGACACTTGCAGGATGACGTCGTCACCCACCGCATAGCGATCCTCGAGCAACGCCCGTGTGCCACCGAGGAAGTCCTTCACGACGTCCTGGGCGCTGAGGGCGAACGCGACGCCGATGAACCCAGCGCTCGAAATCGCGAACGCCAGGTTGACCCCGAGGATCTCGAGCCCAGCGAAGATCGCGAACATGAAGATCACGACCGTCACCAGTCGGCCGAGCATGCGCGCCACTGCGTCAGCCCGCTGACGTTTACGGACGTCGGCCTGGCCGTCGTCGCCGAGCCGATCGAGTCGCACCCGCCAGCCTCCTTCCGAGCGTTGCGCACGACGAACAGCGCGTCGCGTCAACTGGCGGATCGCCGTGCGCGCGAACCAGGACAGACCGATGGCGATGGGGAGCATGACGATGGCCTCGGAGATCGAGGCGAGCCAGGTGAGCATGAGGTCCTTGCGGTGACGACGAGGTGGTGGTTGGCGGATCGCCAACATTACGGTTGTGTTACGGAGTCATCTTGCCATCGGACGGCTCCTCCGCAACGTCGCCTCGGGGGAAGCCCTCTGTGACATCGCTCACCCCGCCGCGAGCGAAGCGCGGCGTCATCTCGATTCTCGGTGTGCTGGGCGGTAGCGTGCGCGCGTGTCTGCAGCAAAACGTCCCGACCCGACGACGTTGGGGTGGCGCGAATGGGTGGCGCTCCCCGACTGGGATGTCGCCCACCTCAAGGCCAAGATCGACACCGGTGCCCGCACCTCGTCGCTGCACGCATTCGGGCTGGAGTGGTTCGACCGGGCCGGGACCCCATGGGTTCGCTTCGAGGTCCACCCGTGGCAGCGCTCGACGAACGACTACGTCATCGCCGAGGCCGGCGTCGTCGCCACACGAGATGTGAAGAGTTCGTCGGGCGAGATCGAGCATCGACCGGTCGTGCACACCACACTCGTCCTCGCCGGGCGGACCGTCACCGCCGAGGTCACCTTGACCCGTCGAGACGAGATGGGATTCCGGATGCTCGTCGGACGTGAAGCCCTCCGCCGACGATTCGTGGTCGACCCGGGGGTCTCCTACCTCGGCGGCCGCCCCGACAAGTCGATCCGACGCCGCAACCGCAGTGACCCCACCACGCCCTCTGCCACGCCATCCGCCACGACCCCCACCACGACCCCCACCACAACTCCAGCCGCGCCTCGGTCACGCCCACCCAGGAGAACCCCGTGAAGCTCGCCATCCTGTCCAGGGCACCCCGCTCGTACAGCACCCAACGTCTGAAGCTGGCTGCACTCGACCGCGGCCACCAGTGCAAGGTCCTCGACACACTGCGCTTCGCGATCGACCTGTCGCGCCATGAGCCCGACCTCCAGTTCCGTGGCAAGCCGCTGTCGGACTACGACGCCGTCGTGCCCCGAATCGGCGCCTCGATCACCTACTTCGGCTCGGCGGTCGTTCGTCAATTCGAACAGATGGACGTGTTCACACCCAACACCGCCAATGGCATCACCAATTCGCGCGACAAGCTCCGCGCGATCCAGATCCTGTCGCGCCACGACATCGGCATGCCGAAGACGGCATTCGTCCGCAACCGCCAGGACGTCCTGCCGGCGATCGAACGGGTGGGTGGTGCCCCCGTCGTCATCAAGCTGCTCGAGGGCACGCAGGGCATCGGGGTGATCCTCGCCCCGGACAAGAAGGTCGCTGAAGCGATCATCGAGACGCTCCACAACACCAAGCAGAACGTGCTGATCCAGCAGTTCATCGCCGAGAGCAAGGGGCGCGACATTCGAGCACTGGTCGTCGGTGACCGTGTCGTCGCTGCGATGCGACGCACCGCCGAAGGCGACGAGTTCCGTTCGAACGTTCACCGCGGTGGATCGGTCGAGGGCGTGGCGCTCGACCCCGAGTACGAACGCACCGCCGTGCGGTCGGCACAGATCATGGGGCTTCGGGTCGCGGGCGTCGACATGCTCGAGGGCAACGACGGCCCTTTGGTGATGGAGGTCAACTCCTCTCCTGGCCTCGAAGGCATCGAACGTGCAACCGGTCTCGACGTCGCTGGAGCGATCATCGATCACGTGGCGAACCAGGTTGCCTTCCCGGAACTCGACGTTCGTCAACGACTGTCGATCAGTACCGGCTACGGCGTCGCCGAACTGCTCGTGCGCGACGACGGAGACTTCGTCGGCAGGACGATCGGTGAGTCTGGCCTACGCGACCGCGACATCACGGTGCTGACCTTGCACCGCGACACCGACGTGATCCCCAACCCGCGCGACGCCCGCGTGCTCGAGGGAAACGACCGACTGCTGTGCTTCGGCAACCTGGAAGAGATGCGAGACATGATCCCCGCCCGTCGCCGGCGGCGGGCGCGTGTCCGCAAACTTCCCGAGAACCCCCTTCCCGAGCCCGGCTGACCCGACCCCTGCCCGACCGACCGCCGATCAGAACACCGCGTCGTCTCGGCCGCAGTACGGTTCGATCGTGGACAACGACGTCGACCTCGACGACATTCTCACTGCCCGCGAAGTGATCGCCGACGTCGTCAAGCGGACACCGGTGATCAGTTCACTGACGCTGTCGACCGACATCGGTGGCAGCATCGTGCTCAAGGCCGAGAACCTGCAGCGAACCGGAGCGTTCAAGATCCGCGGCGCGACCAACAAAGTGGCGTCGTTGGGCGCTGCTGCGTCACGCGGTGTCACCACCGGGAGCGCCGGCAACCACGCACAGGCGCTGGCGTTCGCCGCCCAGTACTTCGGCGTGCCATGCGAGATCTTCGTGCCCGTCGGGGCGGCGATCACCAAGATCGACGCCTGCCGGGCCCTCGGTGCTGTCGTCGTCGAGCACGGGGCGGCGCTGGCCGAGGCGGTCGCCGCGGCAAAGCAGCGAGCTCGGACGACCGGGATGACGTTCTGTGCACCGTTCGACGACCCGGCCGTCGTCGCTGGTCAGGGCACGCTCGGGCTGGAACTGGTCGAGGACATCGACGATCTGGCGATCGTCATCGTCC
Organism: Ilumatobacteraceae bacterium; assembly: GCA_963741875.1. Taxonomy (GTDB): domain Bacteria; phylum Actinomycetota; class Acidimicrobiia; order Acidimicrobiales; family Ilumatobacteraceae; genus Sva-07. The sequence goes on from CAVUJO010000001.1 coordinate 194,490, forward strand.
CCCTCGGTGGAGGGGGTCTGATCAGCGGTACCGCGATCGCCGTGAAGTCGCTGCGACCCGCCGTGCGAGTGATCGGCGTGCAAGCCGCCGTGTGCGCTCCGTATGCGGGCGGCACGCCGGCGGAGGGTCCGGTGGTCACGCTCGCTGACGGGATCGCGGTCAAGTACCCCGGCGAACTCACCGGACCGCTCGTCGAGCGGTGGGTCGACGAGATCGTCACCGTCGACGAAGACGCGATCGCCGATGCCATGGTGCTGCTGATGGACCGAGCCAAGCTGTACGTCGAAGGTGCGGGAGCCGTGGGCGTCGCGGCGCTGCTGTCCGGCGCCGTGACTCCGGGGACCGAGGGGTCGACCTGCGTCGTGTTGTCCGGCGGCAACGTCGATCTCGGAGTCGTACCGAGTCTGATCCGACGCCACGAGAACACCGCCGGGCACCGGCTGTCCGTGGTCGCCCGCATCGATGACCAGCCAGGTTCGCTCGCCCACCTGCTCGCGGTGTTCGCCGACGGTGGAGCCGATCTGATCGAGGTGCAGCACGTTCGTGAGGGCCTCGAACTGCACGTTCGTGAGACGGGCATCCACGCCACCTTCGCGGTGCGCAGCGGCGAACGAGCGGCCGCACTGATCGAGTCGGCGCGGGCCGCTGGCTACGACATCCGTGAGAGCAGTTGGTGGGACCCCGGGTGACGCTCCGCGCCGTCGAACGCTCAGCTTCCTCCGACGGTCAGCTGCAGATGGTGCAGCGGACGTCGGCGGGAACGTCGCCGGCGAGCAGCCCGGCAAGGAAGTCGACGAGACGAACACCCTCGACCTCGAGGTCGTAGAGGTCGTCGCTCCCCAGGATCGTGTGGCCGGCGCCCGGTGCGATGTAGGACGCCACGGGCACCCCAGCGCCTTCGATCTGGGCTTCGGTGGCATCGATCGTGGCAAGGAGATCGGAGGTGTCCACGCCGAGCAGTCTCGAGAAGAAGGTCTGCACGCCGTCGTACGCATGGTCGAATCGGGCAAACGTGATGTCCGGGTGCTGGGTACCCGCCTGTACGTACAACCCGGGGAAGCTCCACTCTTCCGCGATGAGCCCCTCGTTCACCGGCCAGTCGGGAACGTTGCCGAGCACTCCCCACTCGGCGCCGAGCCGGGCATTCAGCTCGGGCACGTCGGGATAGGCGCCGGACGCATCCCCGAACGCAACGATGTCGGCGTCGGGCAGCGCGTCGGCAGCGCGTCCGGCGAACGCCGGAACGGGGACGGATCCGGCACTCGAGCCGGCGACGACGAGCTGTTCGACATCGGGGTATCGAGCGATCACGGTGTCGAGGCCCTTCGACGCGTTCGCAAATCCGGTGTGGCTGATCGTGAGCGAGTCGGAGTACTCGTTGACGCGGTCGCCGAGGTGCACGTCGCCCGTGCAGTACGGGACGTACACGATCGAGTAGTCCGCGAACGGGTTCTCGGCGGTGTCAGCAGCGAAGATCCCGCTGCTGCGTGGTTGCTCACCCAGCGCAAGATTCCTGGTGTAGATCGGGCTGGCGGGCCCGCAGGTCACGGCGCTGAAGCACACACCGCCGCCTTCGAGGAACAACACCACCTTGGTCGGATCGGCAGGTCGCTCCCACAGCTCGAAGGGGCTGCCGTCAGCGCAGACACAGTCGTCCGCCGCCACCGACCGCCAGGCGCCGACGGCGATCGGCTCGGCCCCGTCGGTGGTCACCGGCTGGACCGTCGAGGGTTCGGTCACGTCCGTGGGTGCCACGGTCGACGGTGAGGTGGTGGTCGCCGGTGCGAGCGCCGCCGACGTCGTACCGGAGATGTCGGCGTCCGACGTGTCGCCGTCGGACGTGCAGGCGGCCAGCGTCATCAGCGCGACGGCGATCAGGAGCGAGGTGATCGTCGATCTCATCGGTGCATCGTCGCCCGAAGGCCCCGCTGCGGCCAATCGTGCACCGACCTGGTCAGACGGCCTCGAAGGTCGAGTCGAGGCGGGGACGTGACGAACCCTCGACCACCACGGTGCCGTCGGCGACCAACTTCACCAAGTGCGCGAGGACGCTGCGACGTGCCGGCTTGTGCAGCTCTCGCCGCACGTCGACGTACAGAAGCTCGACCATGGCGGGGACGGTGACCAGTCCGGAACGCACTGCGTCGAGTACCTGGCGTTCGCGTTGCAGCCGATGGTCGATCAACTCGGTGACGAAGCGGGATGGATCGGGAATGGGCGGGCCATGGGTGGGGATGGCCACGTCGTCGGTGCGACCGGCCACGACGCGTAACGACTCGAGGTAGGCCGCCATGTCGCCGTCGGGCGGTGACACCACGGTGGTGCTCCACCCCATCACGTGATCGCCGGTGAAGATCGTCCGCGTCGTGCCGTCATCGAGCGTGAAGCAGGTGTGGTTCGAGGTGTGGCCAGGCGTGTGTACGGCCGTCATCACCCAGCCGTCACCGGCGGCGACCTCGTCGCCCGTGCGAACCGCGACGTCGGGGACGAAGTCGCGATCGGTCGACTCCTCCAGCACCGGTTCAGGCGGCTCGGCACCGCGCTCGGCCCGCCGCTCTTCGGCCTCACGTTGCTCGGCAGCCAACACTTCGGGCGGATCATCGCCGATGTCCCATCCATCGTCACCATGGGGGCCGAACGCCACGGTCGGGGCGCCGGTCTCCGCCGCCAGCCACGCCGCAAGCGGCGAGTGGTCGGCGTGGCAGTGGGTGATCAAGATGGCGCGCACGGTGCTCCCGGCGAGCGTTGCCGCGAGCGCATCGCGGTGGCTGTCGAGGAGCGGTCCGGGGTCGACCACGACGACATCGCCGCGACCCAGAGCGTCGCCACCGACGACGTAGGTGCCAGTGCCGTGGTACGTGAACTTGGAAGGGTTCTCGGCGATGACGCGCCGGATCAGCGGTGCGATCGGCTCGGCCGTGCCGTAGGTGAACGCCTCGCGATCGAGCGTCAGGAACCGCATCGGTTCCACTCCAGGGCGGCGACTCGACCGACCGGCTCGCCATGGCCGAGCACCGGCACCGCGACCCGTTCGACGGTGGGTGCTGCGGCCGAGTCGACATCGATCCCTGCCGCGCGCAGCGCCTCCGGAACCACCACCTGGCGGGCGACATCGCTGCCATCGGCGATCTTGAAGGCAATCGCCGTGCCATCGGCGAGTCCGGCTGCCATCACACCCGCCGCGCCCTCCTTCGCCATCAACGTCGGCACGGCCTGCATCCACAGCGTGACGTCGCGTGTCGACCCGCCGACCATCACCGGATGGGCGGTCATGGCCCGGGAGATCATCGAGCCGGGCGCGGCCAACTCGGCGAACGCACCCGCGAGGTCACGCAGCGAGAACGCATGCGTCGGCGCACCGCAGCCATCGATCCCGACGTGGTGCACGCCGGCGCCGAGCGACGCCATCCCGGCAGTGATCGCGAGTTGCAACGGATGGTCGGTGTCGAGATAGCCGTCCGTGGTCCAGCCGTTGACGCGGCACGTGGCGAGCATGGCCGCATGTTTGCCCGAGCAGTTCTGCTGGAGCGACGACGGCTCGATGCCGGCGACCCTGGCGCTCGCACGCTCCGCCGCCCCGAACGGTCGCGCAGGCGTGTTGGCGAGGTCCGACTCGTCGAGACCGTATCGATCGAGGATCGAGCGGACCGCTGCGAGGTGCGCGGCGGATCCGCTGTGACTCGCGCATGCGACGGCAAGCTGCTCGTCGGCGAGTTCGAGCCCGAGGCCAAGCATCACGTGGGCCTGCATCGGCTTCAGGCTCGACCGGGGATAGACGACGAGATCCGGATCGCCAATCGAGGCCAGCTCCACTCCGCCTGGGCCGATCGCCACGCCGGCACCGTCGTGTACCGACTCCTCGAGGCCGCTACGCGTCGCCACCGCAATCGGCGCCAACCGACCGTCGAAGCGGGTCATGCCCGATCGGGCTTCGGGGTTCCGGCCTCAGGCGGCGCGTTCGGTCCATTGCTCGGTCGGCTCGAGCGCGGCTCCGGAACCGCCGTGAGGTGGCTCTCCATGACGTCGTACCGGTTGCCCCATTCGCTCACGAAGGCCTGGATCATCGCCGCGGCCGGGAGCGCGAGCAACGCACCGACGAAACCGAGCAGTGCCGCGCCGCCGAGCGCTGCACCGAACGCAACGGCGGGGTGGAGTTCCATCGTGCGAGCCGTGATGCGCGGCGCGAAGAAGTAGTTCTCGATCTGTTGGTAGACGACGATGAAACCGATCACGATCGCGGCATTGAGCGGTGAGTCGAGCAGTGTCAACAGCACCGGCAGGATGCCGGCGAGGTACGTGCCGACGACGGGCAGGAACTGGCTGACGAGACCGACCCACAGCGCCAGCGCGATCGGCGCCGGTGTACCGATCGACTGGAAGACGATCCAGTGGAAGAACGCTGACAGGAGCGCGAGCAGCGCTCGGGAGTAGAGGTAGCCACCGGTCTTCGTGATCGCAAGTTCCCACGCCTTGAGCACCTGGGCCTGGCGCGCAGGGTTGAGACGTGAGCAGATTCCTCGTCGCATGCGTGGTCCATCGGCGACCAGGTAGTAGGTGAACAGCAGGACCGAGAGCGCCTGGAAGATCACGCCGACCACCGCCAGCGACAATCGCACCGCCTCGTCGCTCTGGGACGCGATGAACTCCTGCACGCGGCCGTCCGGGTCGTTGAATTCGTCGATCACGTCCTGCGGATCGATGTTCGTGTTGAAGTTGTCGTTGAGGAAGTTGACGGTGTCGGTGATGTAGGCATCCGACTCCGACAGCAGTTCAGCCACCTGCGTGCCGACGAGCGTGCCCACCGCACCGGCGAAGATCAAGAACGCCGCGAGCACGCCGAGCAGGATCATGATCGTCGCCCTGCCGCGCCGCCACCCCCGTGCGGCCAGTCTGTTGACGCCCGGCTCGATCGCCAACGAGAGGAACACCGACACGAGCAGCAGCACCAACAGCGACGACAGCCGGTGGAACACGTGCCGCGTCGTGAAGGTCAGCAGGTAGCCGATCCAGAACAGCAAGATGGCGGGGATCACCCACCTCGGAAGCGTGCGATCGGTGAAACGCCGCTCGAGCGGTCGGCCGGAGGCATCCGTCGGGCGTGCGCCCGACGGGCTTGAATCGGCCGACCCGCCCGGTGTCGCCGGCGCACGCCGCGCGGCGTGCGCCGCGTTCGGGTCTTGCGGCGTTTCTTCTGGCACGTTCGGATGGTACTCACGGGGTCGTGGCACGATGAGCCAATGACACTCGACGTCCGCTCGTGGCTCGGCGAACAGGTCAGGACGCGCGTGGTCGGACCCGAGGCGCCCGCGCGTCGCGCCGAGCTGTTCGACACCGGCGAAGCGGGCTGGTTCGCCGACGATGCACCCATCCGACGGGTCCACTCCGACGCGTCGATGTTCGTCGGAGGGCTCCGGGCACTCCTCTTCCAGTCGCTCCACCCGCTGGCGATGGCAGGCGTCGCACAGCACTCCGACTACCGCCACGACCCGTGGGGGCGACTCCAGCGCACCGCCGACTTCCTTGCCGCCACCACGTTCGGCCCCGCATCGCAGGCCCAGCTGGCCGTCGATCGGGTCCACCGCGTGCATCGTCGCGTCGAGGGCATCGCGCCGAGCGGCGAGCGCTACGCAGCCAACGATCCGCATCTGCTCGAGTGGGTGCACATCGCTGAACTGGACAGCTTCCTCGCCGCACACGACCGCTATGGCGACGAACCACTGATCGGCGCCGAACGCGACCGGTACGTCGCAGACGCCGCCGTGGTGGCACGCGCGCTCGGCGTGGTCGATCCACCCGACACCGAGGCGCAACTGCGCATTCGCCTCGCCGCGTTCCGGCCCGAGCTGCGGGGCACCCGTGCGGCGCGCGACGCGGCGCGTTATCTCCTCCTCCAGCCACCCCTCCCGCTCGCCGCACGCGCTCCCTATGGCCTGATCGCCGGCGCGGCGGTGGCGCTGATGCCCACCTGGACCCGTCGGCCACTCCGCCTGCCGTGGCTGCCGGTGTCGGAGGCGCTGGCACTGCGCCCCGCCGGCGACGTCGTCACCCGCGCCCTTCGCTGGGCAACCACCCCTCCCCAACCACCACCCGCACCACCCACGTTTGCGTAACGGTTCGGGGTGGGGCGCACCAACCACGTTTGCGTGACGTTTCGGGTGGGGCGGGCCACCCGAAGTGTCACCCAAACGTGGTTGGTGATCGGTCCGTCGCTGGTGACGATGTGCCCTGCACGCAAACGCGCCCAACCGGTACCGTCGACGTCATGAGTTCACCCTCCACGTCCACCCGTCGTCGCCTCGCCAACGTCGGTGCCGCCATCGCCCTCGCTGCGACCGTCGCGGCGTGTGGCAGCGACGACCCCACCCCGGAGCTGCCGGAGGGCGGAACCGGCAGCGCCTACAACGACGCGATCATCGCCTCCGACTCACACGACGAGGTACTGCTCGCCGGGGGGACCGGCGAGATCGTGGTCGCCGTTCAGTGTGATTCCGACCTCGGCGGCAACCTCGTGACCGTGGTGGCCGAAGGCCTCGAGCCGGCGGTGTACACCGGGGTGCTCGACCCCTCGACCGGCGTCGACCTGAGCGTCGACGCCACCAGCGGTGGACAGGGCGTCGGCGCGGCTCAGATGACACTCGACGCCGAGGAGTACACGGTGACCTTCGCCGACATCGACGGCGCCGAATTCAACGTGCGCGGCTGTCCGAGCTGATCGACGAGACAGCACGTCTGAGCGCCGGCGCCAGATCGCCGCGAGCGACCACCTCGATCCCGGCCACCAATCCGAGCCAGTGCGCCATCGACGTCAGCTCCTCCGCCAACTCGGCCGCGACGTACCCCTCGTCGATGCCCGGCTCCCCGAACGCGCTCTGCACCAGCAACCGGGCGGTCGAACGATCGGCCTTGAGGTCGACCCGCGCCACGAGCTCGTCGCCGAGCAGGAACGGCAACACGTAGTACCCGTACTGCCGCTTCGCCGCCGGCACGTAGATCTCGATGCGGTAGTGGAAGCCGAACAGTCGCTCGATCCGATCGCGGTTCCACACCACCGGATCGAACGGGCTGAGCAACGCGCGGGCGGAGACCCGGCGGGGGATCACGGCATCGGGATGCAGGTACGCCGGTTTCGACCACCCCTCGACCGAGACCGGCAGCAGCCGACCCTCCTCGACGAGTTCGGCGAGCAGGGAGCGGGTGTGCGACAGCCGGTGGTAGTCGGTGAGATCCGACGCCGTTCCGACGCCGTGGTGCCGCGCCGCCAGCACCAGCAGTTCCTTCTTCGCCTCGTGCGCGGGAGGGCCGGACCGTGCGAGCACGTCGGCCGGGATCACCCGCTCGGCGAGGTCGTAGAGGCGGGCGAAGTCGCTCTGGCGACGTCGAGCCGCCACCTCACCGGTCCGGAACAGGTGCTCGAGCGCGAGCTTGCCGTCGTCCCAGTCCCACCAGGTGCCCTTCGGCCGCTCGCGCATCGCCAGGTCGCTGGCGACGATCGGGCCGTCGGATCGCACCCTGTCGAGCACGTTCGCCACCAACGACCGGTTGTCCGCCGCCCAGCTCCGCAGCGACTTCCATCTCGAGTGGCCGAGCATCGCCCAACGCTGCAGCGGGTACAACTCGATCGGGACGTGGCACGCCTCGTGCACCCAGAATTCGAACAGATCGCCGTGGCGGGTCGCGTCGTCGATCAGGCCGCGTGGGTGCGGACCGAGGCGGGCGAACAGTGGCAGTTCCTGGCTGCGCACGAGCACGTTGACCGAGTCGATCTGAATCAGTCCCATCCGGTCGACGACGCGCCGCAGGTGTCGACGATCGACGCGCCCCGCCGGACGCGGATCATTGAATCCCTGCGCACCGAGCGCGAGGCGTCGAGCCTGCGCGTTGGAGAGCGATGCGTTCGACGCCATCGACCGGACCGTACCTCGGTCGGCTGACGCCGTGTCAGTACGTGGGCGTTGTCGGTGCGTTGCGGTCAGTCGTCGGCGACGGTGATGTCGACCGAGTTGATCACCACGTCGGTCTTCGGCTTGTCGCCGCCGCCGGTGGGCACGCTCTGCATCTGGTCGACGATGTCGAGGCCCTTGACGACCTGACCGAACAGGCTGTAGGCGGGAGGCAGGCCCACACCGGACGGACCCGACACGATGAAGAACTGGCTGCCGTTGGTGTTCGGGCCGGCGTTGGCCATGGCCACCGAGCCGATCTGGTACTCACGCGGCTTGGGCAGTTCGTCCTCGAACCGGTAGCCGGGGCCACCACGACCGGTGCCCGTGGGGTCGCCACCCTGGCACATGAAGCCACTGATGATCCGGTGGAAGATCACACCGTCGTAGTAGTGGTTGAGCGCCAGGAACACGAAGTTGTTGACCGTCTTCGGTGCCTTGATCGCGTCGAGTGCGATCACGATCTCGCCGAGGCTCGTGTCGAGCTTGGCGGTGTAACGCTTCGACGGGTCGATGCCCATCTCGGGAGCTTCCTTGAAGTCCTGCTGCTTGGGCGCGGAACCATCGAACGGGGGAAATGCGGTTGGCATGGGCCCGACCCTACCGGTCGAGGTGTCGGCCCGGCCGAGCCAGATGCCCACCGGTCGGCACGCGGTCATGGTCATCGGTCAGCGACTAGCCTCGCTCCCCGTGACCGACTCCCCTCCCGAGCCGACGACACCGCCGACTGTCCTCGACGCCACGCACCCCGATCCGGTGGTCAGCGTGCCCGAACTCGACCTCGACACGGTCGAACGTGACCTCGCCGCTGTCGAGACGGCGCTCCAGCGACTGTCGGACGGCACCTACTGGACCGACGAGGTGACCGGCGAGCCCATCGCCGAGCACGTGCTCGCCGCCGACCCCACCGCTCGGAGGGCATGATGCAGCGCAAGGCGGTCGCCGGACTCGCATCGGTCGTGGCGCTCGCGGCCGGGCTCGCCGCTGCCGCGCAGAAGGCCAAGGAGTCGCCGCTGACCAGTCGGTTCAACCGGTCGGCTCGCGTCTGGAAGCTCTCCGCTCGGAACTCTGCGCGCTTCGCCGTGTCTCGGGTTCGAGGGATCGGCTCGGCCGAGGAACGTCGGGCGCAGTTGGACGAGCAATTCGCCATTCGTACCGCTGAGGACGTTGCCAAGGAGCTCGGCGAGATGAAGGGCGTCCTGATGAAGGCCGGACAGCTGATCTCCTTCATCTTCGAAGCGCTCCCCGACGAAGCTCAAGAAGCACTGGCCACGTTGCAGGCCGATGCGGCGCCGATGGCGCCAACGCTCGCCGCAAATGTGGTGCAGGGCGATTTCGGCAAGCCGCCCGAGAAGGTGTTCCTCGACTGGTCGGACATGCCGGTCGCCGCGGCGTCGATCGGCCAGGTCCACCGGGCGATCACACACGACGGCCGTGACGTGGCGGTCAAGGTGCAGTATCCCGGAGTCCACGAGGCGATCGAGAGCGACCTCGATGCCGCCGAGGTGATGTATGCGATGTTCTCGTCGATGATGCTGAAGGGCCTCGACGCAAAGGGTCTGGTCGACGAGCTCCGCGATCGGATGCGAGAAGAGCTCGACTACTCCATCGAGGCGGGCAACCTCGCCGAGTTCGAGGCGCGCTTCCAAGGCCACCCGTGGGTACGGATCCCGAAGCTCGTTCCCGAGCTGTGCAGTGAACGTGTACTCACCACGGAGTGGGTCGACGGCATGACGTTCGATCAGTTCCGCACCACCGAGTCGTACGAGACCAAGCAGCGCGCCGGCGAGGTGATCTGGCGATTCGCACAGGGCGCGATCATGCGCAACGGGATCTTCAACGGTGACCCGCACCCCGGCAACTACAAGTTCCACCACGACGGCAGCGTGACGTTCCTCGACTACGGCCTCGTCAAGCGATGGTCGCCGGGCGAATGGGAGACGCTTCGTCCGACCGTCGATGCGATCATCATCGACCGCGACCCCGAACTGCTCGTTCGCGAGATGGTGCGATCGAACTTCCTGCCCGCCGGCCACGGCCTCGATCCGGCGCTCGTGTACGACTACGTGTCCAGCCCCTACACCCCGTATCTCACCGACACCTTCACGTTCACACGTGACTGGATGCGCACCACGATCGCCAAGATCTTCGACGTCCAGGGTCCGCACGCGCCGGTGATCGAGCAGCTCAACATGCCGTCCAGCTTCGTGATCCTCGACCGGGTGGTGTGGGGCGTGAGTGCGATTCTCGGCAAACTCGACGCCACCGGCCCGTGGCGAGGAATGCTGCTCGAGTACATCGCCGACGGCGAGCCCGCGACCGATCTCGGTGCCGCCGAGGCTGCCTGGCACGCCGGCCGCCCCATCCCCTGACACCCGCGAGCGATGAGGCAACGCCCGCCATCCGGGTGGTTCGCTCATCGCTCTCTGGATCTGCCGGCGGGCGATGAGCGACGGCACCAAATCCGGGTGGTTGGCTCATCGCCTCCCCGGGTCGGCCCGCGAGCTCGACGTTCAGTAACGTCGCCGGGATGGGGAACGGGGCCACCGACACACAGGAATCGACTGCACGAGCGCCGTTCGCGCCATGGGACCGGCGCGACATCCCGGGATCGTTCAGCGTCGAAGAGACCGCTCGGCGCGTCGGCAACTACAAGTGGACCGAGATGAAGCTGTTCGAGGCGCTCGGCGGCTGGGTGGCGACCGTGCCCGAGCTCGACGTGAAGATGCGCCTCGGCACGCACTGCTACCACCACGCTTGGCACGCCGATCTGTGGCACAAGCGTCTCCCGGAGCTCCGCGAGATGAAGCCCGAGCGGCTGACCGTGCCGGCGAACGACGCCATGGAGCGCTTCATCGCCGCGATGACCGAGCCCGAGGAACCCGGGCTGACGATCGAGAAGCTGGTCGGCGTCTATCGGGTCCTGATCCCGCGATTCATCGCCGCGTACACCTACCACCGCAACAACACGAGCGAGATCACCGACGCACCGACGATCCGGTCGATCAACTTCATCCTCCAAGACGAGTTCGACGACTGGCGCGACGGCGAGATGCTCCTGCAGTCGTTGATCACCACTCCCGAGCACGTCGAACGGGCAGCAGCGCACCAGGCGAAGCTCGACGCGATCATGGTCGAGGCCGGTGGCATCACCGGTATGGGTAGTATTGGCAGCGCGGTAACCACAAGCACTGAAGGGGGCGCCTGATGCGTCAGTTCTTTCCGGTTGAAGATCTTGCTCGCGACGAGCGGTTCGTGCAGACGAACATGGCCGAACGCATGAAGGACGGCCGAACGGCGATCGACGTGGAGAAGACGTCGAGCGCGAAGAGCCGCGGGGCATCCAAGCGCCTGACCCCTGATCGTCACGACGCGTCCGATGCCGCTCGGGGTCTGATGCACGGAATCATGGTCGGTGAGATCCAGGCGCTGGAGGGTGCCGGACGTACCGCGCACGACTTCGCCGCTGGCGACGGCACGAACGACACCGTGCCGTTCGAGTTGAAGCTCGACATGGCTCGCCAGGCATGGGACGAAGCACGCCACGTCGAGATCAGCGCCAAGCTGTCCGACTGGATGGGCACGGAACTCGGCGAATTCGCCGAGAACACGGTGTTGTTCGAAGCGGCCTGCTCGAACGACCCGATCCTCCGCCTCGCCGGGGTCAACCGGGCGCTCGAAGGCCTTGCCATCGACGTCTTCACCCAGATGAAGGAATTCGGCGACGTCGCCGGCGACCCCTTCCTCGAGTTCTGTGAGGACTGGATGCTCGCCGACGAGGTCACCCACGTGAAGATGGGCTCCGACTGGTTGCGGAAGGTCACCGCGAACGATCCCGACCGCCGCGCCAAGGCACTCGAGTTCCAGCAGGTCGTCGACAAACTCTTCAGCTTCGGCGGCGCCCGCGGAGAGAGCGAGGAGAGCTCGTTCAGCCTCGCCAAGCGGTTCCGCGAGCTCGCCGGTTTCACCGACGACGAGGTCGACACCATCTCGAAGATGGACCACGAGGCGCTCGAAGAGCGTAAGGAAGCCGTCCGCAAGTACCGCGAGCGGGTCGGCGCCGACGCCTGACCGGCAGCGAACGATGCCCGATGTGACCGCTGCAGCCTCCACGGCGAAGGTGACCGTCTCGCCCGAGGAGTTCACCTTCGTCAAGTACGACGCCGCGGAGATCGCAGCGATCGTCGCCGAACTCGCCGAGCGGCTCGAGATCGCCAACCCGATCCACGTGGCCGTCAACGAGACCACGCCGCTCGCCAAGGTCTACGAGGAGATCGACGCCGCCTCGTCGGACGCCACGATCACCCTGCACGCCGAGAGCGGGGCGCTCGAAGACCGCAAGCACCCGATGTCGTTCAGCCCGGCCGGAGCCCGAGAGTCACTCGGGCGGATCCTGCTGCGTGCCCACGATCGGATGCGACCCGACTTCGCCGACGCTCCCGGCGATCTCGATCTCACCCTCGAACAGAACGCCGCGTGGGACACCTACTGCGCCGGCCGCCTGGCTCGGATGGGCGTCGAGACGAACCAGCAGCGGTGGCGCTACAACCATCGCAACCGCTTCGGGTTCGACGACGATGTCGATGCACTGTTCGACCGGCTCTGGTCGGCCGACGACCTCGGCTGGTCCGACATCGCCACCGGCGGCCGCTGAAACCGAACGTTTGCGAAGCGGTTTCGGTGGCGCGGGCCGCCCGAAGTGCAACGCAAACGTGGTTGGTGCACAGCTCGGGTCAGGCGGGACGGCGACGCGGACGCACGATCGGCTGACGCCAGCCGAGGCCCGGAACCTTGCCCGACGGCGGCCAGTGATCGTCGCGGCTGTACGCCCACCACTCGAACGGATTGAGGTAGTAGGCACACGACTCGACCACCTTCACGAACGGTTCGTCGCGTCGGGTCGTCACCCAGACGAGCATGCCGACCGCGCCACCGCTGAGCATCCATGCCCCGTACATCAGCGGGTACAGCGGCCCGAACCAACGGGCCTGCCACACGTGCACGTCCTCGTGGTCGGTCACCAGCCGCCGACGCCGCGGGTTCGACGTGTCGCCGGCACCGCTGACCACGTTGCCGATCGTGATGGCGAACCCGCGCCTCGGCACGAAGCCGCGCTGGAACACCTGACGATTCGACCGCCGGCTGAGCGACGGGTCGAACCCCGGCCGTCCGCGGGCGAGCCCGAGGACCTGCGACACGAGCCCGGCCGCGGTCATCGGCATCGCCCACGTGGAGTCGAGCGTGAACGCCACCACGCCGTTCGAGCAGCTCCAGTCGTAGATTCGCCGCCACCCCGCCAGGGCGCCATTGGCCGCTCCGACCGCAGCGAACGGCGCCGCCAACCCGAGCGGGGCACCGACGGCGGACGCGACAACGCCCCCCAGAACGCCGACGGCGGCAGCCTCGGTGAAGCTGCCGCCGTCGGGTTGATCGAGTGTCATGTCGATGCGCTGACCGGGTGGATCAGCTGCCTCCGCATCAGTTGCGCAGATACGACAAGAGGCGCAGCAGTTCGAGGTACAGCCACACGAGCGTGACCACGAGGCCGAGGGCAGCGACCCATTCGTAGTCCTTCGGCATGCCGGCGTTGGTGGCCCGCTCGATGAAGTCGAAGTCGAGCGCCAGGTTCATCGCAGCGAGACCGCACACGAACACCGAGAACAAGATGCTCAGCATCATGTTGTCGCCGTTGAGGAACGGCAACGACGCACCGAACAGGCCGATCACGAACGAACTGAGGTAGAGCACCATCACGCCGAGCGTGGCGAAGATGACGGCCCGACGGAACTTGTCGGTGACCTTGATGATGCGGGTGCGGTAGAGCACGAGCATCACGAAGAAGACCGACGCCGTCGCCATGACGGCCTGCACGACGATGCCGTCGTAGAAGGTTTCGTAACCCTTGGAGATCGCCCCGACGGCGAAGCCGTACGCGAGTGCGTACACCGGGCCGAGGATCTTGGCCAGGTTCGGCTTTCGCATGGCGATCAGCACGGCGATGAAGCCCACGATGATGCCGACGAAGGCGATCGGCGGGAACTGGTACGTGGGAACGCCGTTCACGTCGGTCGGGCCCGACGCTGCGGACCAGCCGAACGACCCCGACACCAGCAGCAACACCAGCAGCACCAGCGACGCTGTGATGGTGCCGTTGATCGTCATCGCCTTCTGCCAACCCGACACCGGGCCATCGGACACCGGCTGCGTGGCGACGTGACTACCGGCAGCGGGTGCACCCCAACCGGCTTGCGCGCCCTTGCCCGCGTTGTAGCTCTGAGATGCGGCTTGGAACGACTCTTCCTTGAACACTGGATTCGACATGGTCCCGAGATTCTACCCCAGCAGGTCGACCAGGTGCCCTCCGTTGATCGGCTTTACCGAGTTCTCACCGAGCGCGACGTCGACGGGATGACGGGTACGGGATCGCCGCTGAATCCGTCAGCGCAGGTCGTGGGCGCTCGTCGCGTCCCAGAGGTCGATGTCGGGCGCGCTCGACAACACCCCGACACACGCCGTCGCCATCTCGATCATCACCTCGGAGTCGAAGTGGACCCGCTGGTGCTCGGGTGTCTCCCACTTCTGCACCACCAGGTGGCGGCCTGGGTGCGTGACACTCGAGCAGAGATCGACATTTCGACAGCCGTCCTGCATCCGGGTCAGCACGACGTACTTCGACAAGATGGCGAGCAGCGCGGCGTCGTCCGAGGCGTCGAACGTCATCGTCACCACGGTCAGCTCCACCTCGGGTCTCGTCACGTCGGCCGCTCGATCGCCCGGCACCGCCTCATCGCTCATGGTGATTTCTCCCTTTCACCCATCTCGAACTGCGATATGAGTGTTGCTGTTTGACTCCATTGGTTGACGGATCGGGCAGCGTCGGTATCGTGACCTGCGTCTCATGTCGATCGTCGTGCACTCTTCTTCGCAGACTTCGTCAACAGACACCCTCGCACGCCGAATACTCCACGACGGCACCGGCACCACCGATGCTGTCGTCGAAACGACACAGTAGGAGCACCAGGTGGCCAAAGACCGCGTCGACCGCGACGACGAAGACCTCGTCCGTCTCTATCTCACTGACATCGGGCAGTACACGCTGCTGACGAAAGACGACGAGGTCCGCCTGGCGAAGGCCATCGAGGCGGGCAACGAGGCGATCGCCGAACTCGATGCGGGTGGCGAGCTCACCGCCGCCAAGAAGCGCGAGCTGCGCCGCACCGCCCGCCAGGGCGAAGAGGCCGAGCGTCAGTTCGTCCAGTCCAACC
Organism: Ilumatobacteraceae bacterium; assembly: GCA_963741875.1. GTDB lineage: Bacteria > Actinomycetota > Acidimicrobiia > Acidimicrobiales > Ilumatobacteraceae > Sva-07. The sequence continues at coordinate 209,695 of CAVUJO010000001.1, forward strand.
TCCGTCTCGTGGTCTCGATCGCCAAGAAGTATCAGGCGTCGGGGCTGCCGCTGCTCGACCTGATCCAGGAGGGCAACCTCGGACTGATGCACGCCGTCGAGAAGTTCGATTGGCGCAAGGGCTTCAAGTTCTCCACCTACGCCACGTGGTGGATCCGTCAGGCGATCACCCGCGGCATCGCGAACACCGGTCGCACGATCCGCCTCCCGGTCCACGCCGGCGACACGCTCGCTCGTCTGCAGAAGGCGCGCTCGCGACTCGAGCTGAAGTACGGCCGTCCCGCCACGCTGTCCGAGCTGGCCAAGGAAGTCGAGATGCCCGAGGACAAGGTGACCGAGGCACTGCGCTTCGCCGCCGAGCCGCTCTCGCTCTCGGAGCCCCTGCGCGAAGACGGCGATGCCGAACTCGGTGACGTGGTCGAAGACCGTTCGGCCGAGTCGCCGTTCGAGGTTGCTGCGACGGCACTGCTGCCCGATGAGATCTCGAGGCTGCTGGCCCCGCTCGACGAGCGCGAGCGCGAGATCCTCAAGCTCCGCTTCGGCCTCGACCGCGGCGAACCCCGCACCCTCGAAGAGGTCGGCGAGCACTTCAACCTCACCCGCGAGCGCATTCGCCAGATCGAGGCACGCGCGATGAGCAAGCTGCGCCACCCCTCGAGCGACACCGGCGCCCGCGACCTCCTCGCGGTCTGACGCACCCACGAGCTCAGCGATGAGCCGAACCCCCGGGTACGGGGATTTCGCTCATCGGCGGGCCCTCGCCACGCATTGCGATGAGTCGAACCCCGGTATCGGGTGGCGTCGCTCATCGCTGGCGTCGAAACTCCCGGGCGGACAGCGCGTTGGCTGTGGCAACGTGAGGGTGTGACTGATTTCGACATCCGACCGGTTGCCGACGATGAACGTCGACGCGCCACCGACACCCTCCGGATCGCGCTGCTCAGTGGCGCGGTCAGCGACGAACGCTTCGCGAAGAGTCGGGCGTCGTGGGACGACAGCGATGCGTTGGCGGCCTGGGACGGTGAGCAGTGCATCGGCAACGTCGCAGCGTTCCGATTCGACTCGACGGTGCCAGGCGGTGCCAGGGTGCCGACCGCCGCGGTCACCCGTGTCGGCGTGCTGCCGACCCATACTCGACGGGGCGTGCTCACGCAGCTGATGCACCGACTCCTGATCGAGTCGCGCCAGCGGGGCAACGTCCTCGCCACCCTCCACGCCAGCGAGACCTCGATCTATCGACGGTTCGGCTTCGGGCTGGCCACCGACTCGATCGCTGCGATGGTCACCACCCGTTCCTCCAAGCCGTGGCGCATGCCGCCCGTGCCCGGATCGATTCGGCTCCTCCCCTACACCGACGTGATGAGCGTCGTGCCCGGCCTCTACGAGCGCACAGCGCGTTGGCGGGTCGGTTCGGTGAGCCGGCCACCGTGGTGGTGGGACTGGACCTTGAAGGAAGCCAGCGAACCGGTCGAAGCCTTTCACGGAAAGGGATCCTTCGTCGCCGTGCACTCCGACGCCAGCGGAATCGACGACGGCTACGTGTTCTACGACGTCGACTGGAACGAGAGCTTCGCCACCAATCCAGTCGGGGCCGGCAAGGTCCGCGACTTGTGGGGTGCCTCTCCGGAGGTGGAGATCGGTCTCTGGCGGTATCTGCTCGACATCGATCTGATCGTCACCTGGCTCGCTGAGATCCGTCCGAGCGACGAGCCGGTTCGACGAGCGATGCACGACTCGCGTGCCTACGAGTCGCGCCAACGTCTCGACGATCAGTGGGTCAGGATTCTCGACGTCGATGCCGCGCTGTCGGTGCGCTCGTACGGGCCGGCCGACACGCCGGTCGTCGTCGCCGTGCACGACCCGTTGTTCATCGAGAACTGCGGCACCTGGTCGCTGTCGCACTCCGGAGCCGCTCGAACCGACGCGACTGCCGACGTCGAGGTCGACATCGAGTCGCTGTCGGCCGCGTACCTCGGCGCGGTGTCGTGGCGCGATCTCTCAGCGATCGGTGGGGTGACGGCCGGCGACGACTCCATCGATCGCCTCGACGGACTCTTCGCGGTCCGACCGGCCCCGTTCTGCGGCACCGGCTACTGACGCGATGAGCGAATCCCCCAGATACGGGGCGTTCGCTCATCGCATCGGGCTGACGACACCGGTGGTGAGCGAATCCCCCAGATTCGGGGCGTTCGCTCATCGCTCAGAGGGTCAGGGGCCGGAGAAGATGCCGTCCTTGACGTCGTTCGTGCGCGAGAGGTACTCGGCCTTCGGGTCGTAGGTGTTGCCACCCTCTTCTTCCCACCGGGCGATCTCGGAGCGGCCGACGACGAACCAGTGCACCTCATCGGGGCCGTCGGCCAGACGCAAGGTGCGCTGCGAGGTGTACATGTCAGCGAGCGGTGTCCACTGCGACACGCCCGTTGCGCCGTGGATCTGGATGGCGTTGTCGATGATCTCGCACACCCGGATCGGCACCATCGCCTTGATCGCGCTGACCCACACGCGAGCCTCGGCGTTGCCCAGTTCGTCCATCGCCTTGGCCGCGGTGAGCACCATGCGCCGCATCGACTCGATCTCGATGCGCGACTTGGCGATCATCTCGACGTTCTTGCCGAGGTTGCTGACGCGCTTGCCGAACGCCTCACGGGTGAGCCCACGCTTCACCATCAACTCGAGCGCACGCTCGGCGGCACCGATCGAGCGCATGCAGTGGTGGATACGACCAGGCCCGAGACGGACCTGGGAGATCTCGAAGCCGCGCCCTTCACCGAGCAGCACGTTCTCGTACGGCACCCGCACGTCGTTGAAGCGCAGATGCATGTGCCCGTGCGGTGCATCGTCCTTGCCGAACACGTGCATCGGGCCCAGGATCTCGACGCCGGGGGTGTCCATCGGAATGAGGATCTGCGACTGGCGCTGGTGCGGCGGGCCGTCTGGGCTGGTCTGCACCATCGTGATCATGATCTTGCAGCGGGGATCGCCGGCGCCGGAGATGTAGTACTTCTCGCCGGTGATCAGCCACTCGTCGCCGTCGCGCACGGCCTTGCAGGCGACGTTCTTCGCGTCCGACGACGCCACGTCGGGCTCGGTCATCGCGTAGGCCGAGCGGATTTCGCCACGCAGGAGCGGCTCGAGCCACTGCTGCTTCTGCTCGGGCGTCCCGACCCGCTCGAGCACTTCCATGTTGCCGGTGTCTGGAGCGGCGCAGTTCATCGACTCCGAGGCGAGCGGGTTCTTGCCCAACTCCATCGCGATGTAGGCGTAGTCGAGATTCTTCAGACCTTCACCGGTCTCGGCGTCGGGGAGGAAGAAGTTCCACAACCCCTGCTCCTTGGCCTTGTCCTTGACCGACTCGAGCAGTTCGAGCTGGCCGTCGCCGTAGCCCCAGTGATCGGCGCGCCCCTGCCCGAGACGGAAGAACTCTGCCGTGATCGGCTCGACCTCGGTGTAGATGAACTTCTTCACCGCGTCGTACAGGGGTCGGACGCCCTCGGACATCCGGAGGTCGTACATGTCGGGTGTGGTTTCGAGACCGGCCATTTGCTTCTCCCAGGTTCAGCGGACGAACCAAACCTAGTGATCGCCGTGTCGGCCCGACGGATCGACGGCTGAGATCGTCGGTGGGCTCCGGTCGGCGAACGTCGCTACTCCTCGATCAGCCGGAGGCGAACCTCGACCGCGGTGCCCTCGACCAGGTGTTCGGCCGTCCGGACCGCCTGCTTCATCGGCAACAGATACGAGGCCGCGTTCTTGTCGGGGAACACCGACGTTCGCCACGTCGTCGAGCCGACGGTCACCTCGACCCGCCGCGAGCCGAAGCCGGCCCGCGAACCCTCGTGCGTCTCGTCGATGTCGTCGGTCACCTCGTGGGGCAGCGTGACGAAGTGCCAGGCTGCCTGGCCCGTCCAGCGCCACAGGTCCGCGACGAATTCGTACTCGCTCACCACGACAGCGCCCCCTGCCCGAGCGGGGCGGTCGGCCGGGACCAACCGACGTCGAGGCCCTCGACCGTCACGCATGGCCCGAGGTGTTCGACCACGCCGAAGTCGGTGTCGGAGCGCAACAGCTCAGGGACGAAACCGCTCGGGCTGGTCGAGTCGTCGACGAGCCGCCCGACCCGCAGTATCCACGCAGCGGTCTGACACAGCGACGCCTCGATGCGCCTGGCAGCACCGTCGGTGAGCGTGGCGTCGAGCGCTGCCATGACCCCGGCGGCCAGCGCGAAGCCGGTCGTGTAGTCGGTGGCCGCGCTCGGCAACATCGTCGGCGCGTCGACGCCGAGTGGATCGAGACACAGCCCACTCGTCGACTGCGCCAACTGCTCCCACCCTGCCCGACCCGACCACGGCCCGTCGTGACCGTACGCACAGACCGATCCGTACGCTCCCGCGAAGCCGTCGCTGCGCAACGCCTCCTCGTCGAGTCCGAATCGGGCGACCACGCCTGGCCGCCATCCCTGCACGACCACGTCGGCGTCGAGCGCAACCTGGCGGAGTTGCGCGCGCTCGCCGGGGTCGGTCAGGTCGGCGAACGCCTGACGCTTTCCGTGGCCGGTGTCGACCACGAACGCGGGCACCACCGGCACCTGGGGCCCCCGTACATGCAGCACGTCGGCGCCGAATGCGGCGAGCGTTCGTCCGCACGTGGGCCCGGCGAGGACCCGGGTCAGGTCGAGCACGCGCAAGCCGTCGAGCGGTCGATGCGGAGACGGCGTCCACCGCGACTCGGCGACTCCGCGCTCGTGCTGCACGACCGTCGCCAGCGAGCTGACGACCTGCCCCTGTGGATGCGCCCTCCACTCCTCCTCGGTGCGGATGATCGCGGCACATCCATCGCGCGCCGCGACCGCGTCTTCGAGTGCGGCCGACTCCCACCGAGCGGTCGACGCCGCGATCGCGTCGCCGTCCGAATCGACCGTGAGGTCGAGCACCTCGGCGAGGCGAGCGACCAGCGGTGGGAAACCGCCGTGGAGATGAATCCAGCGGCCGTCGGCACACCGGTATCGCCCGACCCACGGGTTCGCAGCGTTCGTGCGCGACATCGATGCACCGTCCACGCGCATCACGGCGAACCCGATCGTCGACGCTGCCGCTTCCGCCACGCTCACACGGACGGGGCCAGGATCACCTCCCACCCGACGGGCGAGTCCCGCAGCCGACGCTCCGGCGAGGGCGAGCGCCACCGCCGCGACCTCACCGATCGGCCATGGGGTCTGCACCACCGGGTCATCGCCCTCGATCTCCATCCGAACGTGCTGCTCGTCGATCGGCCAGCCGCCGAGTTCAGCGATCAGCCGGCTGCGATCGGGATCCATCTCCCGATGATGGCGCACCGCTCCGGGGCGCTGACGCATCCGGCGTTCGTCGATCATCGGCGGAGGCGCTGCCGTGCCAGCGGCCAGCGACACGTTGGCTACCCTGCATCGGTGGACCGCAGGGCCGTGCTCGCCGTTGCGCTCGGCGCGATCGTGGCCGTGTTGTTCGCCGCGGTCGCCACGTCGGGCAGTGTCCGCTACGCCGACGGACCACCACGCTTCTTCGAGCAACTCGACGAGGTGCAGTCGGTCAGTGAAATCCGTACCGAGAGCGTCGAGAGCGAAGCGACGAACGAGGACGACGAGGAGACCGAACTGTCGCCGTTCATCGAACTGGCGATGCGCATCCTGCTGTGGACGGTCATCGCGCTGGCCACCGCGCTGGCGATCGCCGCGTTGTGGCGCGAGCGTCCCTCGTTCGGATGGCGGCGCCGCCGGAGCGAGGACGAACCCTTCGACCTCCTCGCCGACGTCGCGTCGGCGATCACGGCCGACGCCGCCGAGCAACGTGCAGCCTTGCGGACCGGCGCTCCCCGCGACGCGATCGTGACGTGCTGGCTCAGGCTCGAGACGTCGGTGATCGCCGCGGGGGTCGAACGACGTCCGTCGGACACCTCGACCGAACTCGTCGAGCGGGTCCTCTCCGAACACCAGGTGAATCCGAACTCGTTGGCCGCGCTCGCCGCCCTCTACCGAGAGGCACGATTCTCCGATCACGAGATGAGCGAAGCAGCTCGGGCAACGGCGATCGGTGCACTCGACCAGGTGCACGCTGGGCTGACCCGATCGGTGCGGGCATCAGCGTGATCGCGGTGAAGCGCCCCGTCATGGTGATCGTGGTGACGACGATCGTGATCGAGATACTGATGATCGTCTCGGGGATGGGTCCTGATGTGCTGTTGGTCGCCGCGGCCACCGCGACCATCGGAGCGGGCGTCTGGGTCGTCATCGACACTGCCGACGCGGTTCCGTCCGAGGCGGCGATCAGCGGCGCCGCGGTCCGAGAGCCAGTGCACCGCGTCGACCGCCGGGTGACGCGGTTGCGGTCGGGCCTCGCCCACGGCCAGACCGACAGCCTCTCCGCCGAGCGACTCCACGGCAGCCTCGTCGCGATCATCGACGATCAGCTTCGAGCCGGCCATCAGATCGACCGCAGCGTCGACCCGGCCGCCGCCGACGCAGTCATCGGACCCGAACTCGCGGCGTTCATCGGTGACCCGGCGGCGAGGACGGCGCTGCCGGGCGCACGAGAACTCGACCGCATCCTCACCCACATCGAGCGGCTGTGACCGCGAAAGGACCCATGGAACCACTCGAACTCCACGACGTGACCCGACTGGCCGGCGAGGTACTCGACGAAGTCGAGGTCGCCGTGGTCGGAAAGCGCCAGGCACTCACGCTCGTCCTTGCCGCGATCCTGGCGGGCGGCAATGTGCTGCTCGAGGACTTTCCCGGCCTCGGGAAGACCCTTGCTGCTCGGTCGTTCGCGCAGACCCTCGGCCTCGACTTCGCTCGCGCCCAGTTCACCCCCGACCTCCTCCCCGCCGATCTCACCGGATCGTTCGTGTACGACCAACGCAGCGGCGACTTCTCGTTCCGAAAGGGCCCGCTGTTCACCGGGCTGCTGCTCGCCGACGAGATCAACCGCACGCCGCCGCGGACACAGGCAGCCCTCCTCGAAGCGATGCAGGAACACCAGATCACCGTCGAGGGTGAGACCTTCGTGCTCGAGCGGCCGTTCCACGTGCTCGCCACCGCCAACCCGGTCGAGTACGAAGGCACCTACCCGCTGCCCGAGGCGCAACTCGACCGCTTCATGATGCGCACCACCTTCGGCTATCCGTCGCCGGACGAGGAGTGGGACGTGCTCGAACGCCGCATGCACCGGCAACAGGAAGATCAGACACTGCGCCAGGTGACCGACGCAGCGACGGTGCTCGCCATGCAGGCCACCGTCGAGCGGGCGACGGTCGACGAGAGCGTCGGGCGATACTGCGTGGAGCTCACCAGGGCCACACGCACCCACCCCCATGTCTTGATGGGAGCCTCGCCGCGCGGGCGCCTTGGGGTTGCTGTTGGCCTCTCGTGCGTACGCGATCATCGCCGGACGCGACTTCGTCACACCCGAGGACGTCAAGGCGGTCGCCGAGCCGGTGCTGGCGCATCGCATCACCGTGAAGCCGGAGATGTGGATGAGCGAGATCACCGGGCGAACCGTCGTCGACGCCGTCCTGGGGTCGGTCCCGGCACCCAGCCCCTTGGAGCCGATCGTCGGCGACGCCTGAGCGATGCCAGATCCCGCTCCTGCGTCTCCGTGGCTCCCCACTGCGGCGCTGCTCCGCATGATCACGGTCAGTGTGGTGCTGGTCTCGATCGCGCTGATCTGGCGTCGACCCGACCTGCTGGTGATCGCCACGCCCTTCGCGATCGCAGCCGCCTGGTCGAGACTCACCAAGCCGACACAACCGCCGACGTTCGACGACGCAGTGGGGCACACGACGGTGCGCGAGGGTGATGCGACGGTGTGGCGCGGCACCGTCGCCGGGGTCCACGAGGTCGACCTCGCCGTCGCCGCTCTCGATCGGGACGCCTGGCTCGAGACCCGTCCCAGCAGCGGCGTCGTGACGGCGTCGGGCGACGCCGGTACGTGCATCGCTCGACATCGCCCTGCGTTCGACGCGTTGGGGAATCCGGGAGATCGAGCGCGTCGAGGTGTTCGCCGTCTCACCGTGGGCCGCCTTCCGCTGGTCGACGGTCACTCCACCTCGGTCGCTGGCGACGCTGCCGGTACCGGGAGCGTTCGACGTCGGTGCATCGCCACGCCCACAGGACGGCCTGGTCGGACTGCACCGATCGACACGCTCGGGTGACGGCAACGAGTTCGCCGGGCTACGAGCGTTCCGACCCGGTGACCGAATGCGGCGAATCAACTGGCCACGCTCGATTCGCGCCGGCGAGCTCCAGATCAACGGGACCTGGGCCGATCTCGACACGCACGTGGCCCTGATCGTCGATGCCACCGACGACCTGGGCATCAGCGAGGGCATCGACGGGCGGGCGTCGAGCCTCGACGTCACGGTGCGAGCGGCCGGCGCGATCGCCGAGCACTACGCAACTCGTGGTGAGCGGGTGTCGCTGCAGACCTTCGGCGCCCGTGTCGCGCAGGCCGTCCCGCCGGCGAGTGGCCGAGCGCAGCTGCGTCGCGTGCTCGATCGGATGGCGCGGATCCAGCCGGGCGGGTCGGTGGGCGGGTCAGCGACACGGTCGGTGGGCGGGTCAGCGACACGGTCGGTGGGCGGGTCAGCGACACGGTCGGCGGGCGGGTCAGCGACAGCGGTCGGCGGGCGCGGCACGACCGGTGATTCAACAGGCGTCTGGCGGTCGGATGACCGTGTTGCTGTCGCCATTGATCTCGACCGAGGCGCTCGATCTTGCCGTGTCACTCGGGCGACGCGGCATGTCGGTCGTGGTGATCGACACGCTCCCCGAGCACGTGGTCGACCACGACGACGATCTCACGGCGCTCGCCTGGAGAATCCGACTCCTCGAGCGCCGACACGAGATCCGCATGGTCGGCGCGGCTGGCATCGCCGTGGTGCGATGGCGTGGGCCCGGCAGTCTCGACCAGGTGATCCGCGACATCGCTCGGCGGACCACCGGACCACGGATGGTGGCTCGATGAGGCTCGCTGCCACCGATGTCGCGACCCACGTGCGACGGATGTCGGCACAGCGGTGGTCGCTCGCGTTCGCCGCGCTCGGTGGCAGCCACCGCGGTCCCGATCGTGACGGGCATCGCCGGATCGGGCCAATCGCCGGTCGTCCTCGCCCTGGTGGTGGGGCTGGCAGGCGCCGCAACCGCCCAGCCGGACTCGCACATCGGCCTCGCGGTGCCCTTGCTCACTGCGTGGCACTGGACAGCGAGTACCGGGGCATCCACCAGCGGTTGGGCGCTCGTCGTCGCGCTCTGCCTGTTCGCCTTCCACACCCTCGTGGCGCTGATGTCGACGACGCCGCCACGAGCGACCATCGACCGCCGGTCGGTCGAACGGTGGCTGCGGCGCGGCCTCACGGTCGCGGTTGCGACCGGTGCCGTGTGGGCGCTCGTTCGGATCGTCGATCAGCAACGTGTCGCCGGGAGCACGCTCCTCACGGCCGCCGGGTTCGTCGTTGCCGACCTCGTTGATGGTGGCGACGATCACCTCACGGCGCTCAGCATCGAAGGTGCGCTGACGCACTCGGACCGCCCCACGGCTACGTTGCTCGCATGGCGATGGTGCTCCTCGACCCTGGGCCGGTGCAGACGTGGCTCGACGAGGAGCATGGGGGCGACGAACTCCTCGCCTTCACCCGGGTGATGACGCCGGCCAACTACGACGTCGCCGAATTCAGCGCCGGCGGGGGCAATGTCGGGAGCACCGAGGCGACCCGGCAGTCGCTCGGGCTCGATCCGGAGAACCGTTCATGGGTGCTCGGCGGACGGGCGGGGTTGCTGACGCTCACCGCGACGCACTTCTACATCCTGCGGCTCGGCGGGTTGAAGGAGAAGATCAAGGACACCGCCTTCGACGCTCCTCGCACCCAGATGCAGTTCACGGCCAACGATCTCACGATCGACAAGCTCGATTGGCGTCATTGGCTGGTCACGGGTTTTCCCGATGGTCGGCACCTGCTCGAGCCGCAGATCATGGGCAAGGCGGGCAAGCCGTCGAAGATCGCTCCTGGATCCGACGCCTTCCTTGCCGAACTCGGCGACCAGGCGCAGCGCCACTGAGTGGCGGAGGCGAAGGCGGAGGGTGATTGGCGGAGGTGGACGGGAATCGAACCCGCCGGACGGGGATCGCCCGTCCCAACCGCTTTGAAGGCGGCGGAGCCCACCAGGTACCCGGACACCTCCGCTGAGGACACTACCGGCGACGACGCGACGCTGCGTTGTGGAGCGCGGACACCGTCGGTACTCTCACTGCACCGACTCTCCCCATGCATCCGCCCGCTGATCGGGGGAACGTCATGGTCACACTCTGCTGGGCTGCCAAGGGCGGCAGCGGAACTACGGTCGTCGCCACCGCACTCGCACTGAGTTCGCCGCGCCCCTCACTCCTCGTCGACCTCGACGGCGAGATCCCCACCGTCCTCGGCCTCCCCGAACCAGATCGTCCCGGCATCGCCGAGTGGCTGGCGAGCGACACGTCCGCCGACCACCTCGCCGAGCTGCTGATCGACATCGGCCCGCGCACGTGGCTGCTGCCCTGGCGAACTGGCCTGTTCGACCGCCACGGCGTCGATGTCGACATGCGCAGCGCCCGCTGGGCCACACTCGGCGACTGGCTCCACGACTGGTCCGACCAATGGGGATGCGACGTCACCGTCGACGTCGGCACGCGCCCCCCGAACGAGCCGTTGGCAGCACGCGCCGACCGCTCACTGCTCGTGACTCGACCGTGCTATCTCTCCGTGCGCCGTGCGGTGCGAAGCCCGGTTCGGCCGACCGGCGTGATCCTCGTCGATGAGCCCGGTCACGGCCTCGGACAACGCGACGTCGAGCATGCCCTCGGCGTGCCGGTCGAGGCGGTGGTCAGTCTCGACCCGGTGATCGCGCGTGCCGTCGATGCCGGCCTGCTCGCCGGCCGCCTTCCACGGGTGATGACTCGAGCACTCCGTCAGGTCGCCGCATGATCGACCCCGACATCGTGCGCACGGTGTGCGAGCTCGTCGCCGACCGCCCCGGCGACCCCACGTTGCTGGTGCAGGCGGAGGTCCACCGACTGGCTCCGCTGAGTTCACCCGAGCAGCAGATCCGACTCGTCGACCAGGCAATCGCCAACCTGCGCGGGCTCGGCGAACTCGACGCGTACGTCCGCGACGAGTCCGTCGACGAGGTGTTGGTCAACGCCGGACGCGAGATCTGGGTCGACCGAGGTGGCACGTTGCAGTACGTCGGCTCGCTCGGTGTCGACGGCGTCGACGTGCTGATCGAGCGGGTGTTGGCCCCACTCGGCAGGCGAGTCGACCGCACCTCACCGATCGTCGACGCCCGGCTCGCCGACGGCGCCCGGGTGTGCGCCGTGCTCCCTCCGATCGCGGTCGACGGACCGTTGCTGTCGATTCGCCGGTTCCGACGCCGGGTGTTGCCCGTGGAGGCCTTCACCGGCAGCGCCGGCAGCGTGCTGCTCCGCCAGCTGCTGCTCGATCGATGCAATCTGATCGTGTCCGGCGCGACGTCGTCGGGCAAGACCTCGCTCGTTGCGACACTGTTGAACGAGGTGGCACCCACCCAGCGGCTCATCGTGGTCGAAGACACCGCCGAGCTCCCGATCCGACACCCACACGCAGTCCGCCTCGAAGCGAGGCCGCCGAGCATCGATGGGCCTGGTCCTGTCGACCTCGCCCACCTCGTGCGCACGGCGCTCCGCCTGCGGCCGGATCGAATCGTGGTCGGCGAGGTGCGCGGCGACGAGGTGCTCGCCCTGGTGCAGGCAATGAACACCGGCCACGACGGTTCGATCTCGACCTGCCACGCGAACGGCCCGACCGACGCGCTGCTCCGCCTCGAATCGCTCGTCCTGCAGGCGGCCCCCACCTGGCCGCTCGCCGCGATTCGCCATCAACTCGCCCGCTCGATCGACGTCGTGGTGCACGTCGAACGCGATGCCGACGGCCGCCGACGTGTCGCCGAGGTCGCCGAAGTGACACCGCCCGCCAGCACCGGCGACGAGCTGACCGGTGCTCCGACGCTGCGGTCACTCGGTCGGCTCCAGCCGGGCGGCGACCTCGGCGTCATCGCTGCACCCGAACGGCGACGCCGGTGACGGCGTACACGACCGAGATGGGCTCGTTGTGATCGCAGCAGTCCTCGTCGTGCTCGCTGCGTCTGTCGCTGCGGTACCCATGCGACCACGACGGCGGCGCCCCGGCCTCGTCGCCGGTCCGGCACGAGTGCGGCTCGGCGACGTGGTGGCTGCCTCCATGCACCAGCGCAGTCGCCGACAGCGACCCGCTGCCCGTGGCGTGGCCTCTTGGTGCGATGCGATCGCCCGGCTCGTCCGCTCGGGATCATCGCTTCGCGACGCAGTCTGTGTCGTGCCGGCCGACGCGGCGACCGAACGAGCAACAGCGACGGTCAGGATGGCAATCGAACGCGGACTCTCGATCAGCGAGTCGATCGCTCGTGTCGACGAACCGGGCGACCATCTGCGCCTGGCTCTCGATGTGCTCGCGACCACGAGTCGCATCGGCGGGCCGTCGGCCGCGTCGATCGACCGAACGGCGGCGCTTCTGCGCCAGCGTGCCGCGGATCTCGACGACCGATCGTTGCACGCCGCGCAGGCGCGACTCTCGACACACGTGATGACCGCGGTCCCGGTCCTGATGCTTGCCGTGCTCGTCGCCACCGACGGCGACGTCCGCGCGGTGGTCGTGTCGCCGGTCGGAATCGCGTGCGTGACGACCGGACTGGTGATGAACGTCGCGGGCTGGTGGTGGATGCGTCGGATCGTCGGGATCCCATGGTGATGGGCGCCGACCTGGTCTCGGCGCAGTCGGTGATCGCTCCGGCCCTCGCGGCGATCGGCGTCACCATCGTCGGAGCGATGGCGCGGCCGCTGATCGCCGGGCGCGTGCGTGCCGACCTCGGCGCACGACCCGTCGCGACACCGTCCACCGACGCGCCCGACCGACATCGCTCCCGTCGTGCGATCGCTCTGGTCGTCGCTGCGATCGTCACGTTCGCGACGACGCCCACGGTGCTCGGGGTTGGCATCGCGGCAACGCTGCTCGTGCGTCGGCTCCGGCCGATTCGGGCGGCTCGACGGCAGCGGGTCGTGATCGAGCGGGCGCTTCCCGACGCGATGGACGTGCTGGTCCTGAGCGTGCGGGCCGGGCTCACGCCATTCCAGGCCGTGGGCAATCTCGCCGCATCAGCTCCGCCGGCGTTGAGGGTCGCGTTCGCCGACGTCGTGCGACGGACCGAGCGTGGCCAACCGTTCGCCGATGCCCTCGGCGCGTTGCCCGAGCACCTCGGCCCACACGCCGGTGGACTCGCCGACCTCATCGCCACCTGCGACCGGCACGGCCTCCCCCTCGGTCCCATGCTCGACCAACTCACCGCAGAAGTTCGTGCCACCCGGCGACGCCTCGACGAGGCCGAGACACGCAAGCTGCCGGTTCGCCTGTCATTCCCGCTCGTCGTGTGCACGTTGCCGTCGTTCGTCCTCCTCGCGATCGCCCCTGCGGTGATCGCCGCACTCTCGTCGCTCGGCGGTACCGCCTGGTGACCCTCGAACCACTCGAACCTCGAACGGGAGCACCATGCCCAACCACCTCACACTCATGCTGTTCGTCCACCTGCACACCGCCCTCTTGGCCGCCGACGCCGCCGGACGATCGCGCCTGTCCCACGGTGACGACCGGGGGCAGGCGACCACCGAGTACGCACTCGTGCTACTCGCCGCTGCACTGGTGGGCCTGATGGTCGTCGCGTGGGCCACGGCCGGCGGCGGCGCCCAACGCATCAGTCGGCTCTTCAACGGTGTGATCGATGCCGTCATCGACAAGGTCTGAACGAGCACCACTTCGCGGGAACTCCGGTCAGGCGTCGGTCGAGTTCGCCTTGGCACTCCCGATCGTCGTGGTGATGGCAGTCGGTCTGGTGCTGGTCGGCACCGCGGTCCGCAACGAACTCGCCGTCGAACTGGCGGCACGCGAGGGTGCCCGCGCGGCGTCGGTCTCGGCGAGCCCGGGCGCGGCGGCCACCGGCGCGGCAACTCGAGCGGTCACACTGCCCATCGACGTTGCGACCAGGACTGACGCCACCACCGTCACCGTCACGGTCACGTACGTCGATCCCGTCGACGTGGCGATCATCGGAATCCTGATCGGGCCCGTCACCCACACGGCCTCGGCCACGATGGCGCTCGAGCCACCATGAGCCGCACGGACCCGGCGACATCGACAGCGACGACCGACAGCGACAGCGAGACCGACCGCGACGACCGTGCCGCAGCCCATCGGTGGCACCCGTAGCCTGATCGACCGTGCAGGTCCACACACGAGTCGCCAGCGTCGCGGGGTCCATCGTGGTCACCGTCGACGGCATCATCGACCTGTCTTCGGTCGGCCACCTTCGCGACGACCTCGCACGTACCGTCCGCCAGCATCCAGGCGTCGCGCTCGTCGTCGACCTCGACGGCGTGACCGTGCTCGACGATGCCGGCCTCGGCGTCCTGCTCGGCGCCGCCGCATCGACCAGGGACGCCGGCGGCGACCTCGAAATCGTCTGCACTCGACCGGCGCTCCGCGAACGGCTGACGCAGACTCGCTTCGACCGAGCGGTCACCGTGCGCGGCTCGATCGCGTGACCTCCGACTCCACCAACCGACCAACGGTGTGGGTGCTCGGCGACCAGCTCAACCGCGATCTCGGTGCGCTGCGCGACGCCACCCCGTCATCGCATCGGGTGCTGATCGTCGAGAGCACGGCCAAGCTCCAGGCCAAGCGGTGGCACCGACAACGAGCCCACTTCGTGGTCGCCTCCATGCGGCGGTTCGTCGACGAACTGCGCACGGCCGGATTCGACGTCGACCACCGTCGTGCCGACTCGCTCCGTGCGGGCTACCACGCCCACGTCGCAGCGTTCGCTCCTCCTGACGTCGTCGCGACCGAGCCCGCGAGTTGGGACGGTGTGGAACTGCTGCGGAGCCTCGGCGTCACCACCGTTCGCTCGAACCAGTTCCTCTGCCACTACGACGACTTCGCTCGGTGGGCCGACGGTCGGCGGCAGATCAAAATGGAGGACTTCTACCGCTGGCAGCGCCGGCGCCTCGGCTACCTCATGGACGGAGACGACCCGATCACGGGCCGGTGGAACTACGACGACGAGAACCGCGACCGGCCGCCGAAGACCGTCAACCCGTGGCCGGCGCCACAGCAGTCACGCCTCGACGACCTCGACCACGCAGTGCTCGCCGACCTCCCCGACACCTGCTGGGGAGCCGATCCCGACGGCACGTGGGCGACCTCACGGCGAGCAGCGCTGGCCCGGCTGCGACATTTCGTCGACGAGGTGCTCCCGATCTTCGGGCCGCACGAAGACGCAATGGTCGAACGGTCGTGGCACCTTGCCCACTCGGTGCTGTCGCCGTATCTCAACATCGGCTTGCTGCTGCCGGGCGAGGTCTGTGACGCAGCGCAAGACGCCTACGACGAAGGGCGAGTGCCGATCGCGTCCGCTGAGGGCTTCATCCGCCAGGTCATCGGCTGGCGTGAGTACGTCTGGGGTGTCTATTGGCGCTGGATGCCCGAGTACCGCGATCGCAACGCGCTCGGCGCCGACCGACCGGTGCCGCCGGTGTTCCGCGGCGACGCGTCGACCGACATGAACTGTGTTGCCAACTGCATGTCGACGCTGCACGAACGCGCCTACAACCACCACATCCAACGGTTGATGGTGCTGGGCAATCTCGCGATGCTGCACGGCGTCGACCCGTGGGAGATGACCGAGTGGATGTGGTCCAGCTTCATCGACGGCGCCGAATGGGTGATGCTGCCGAACGTGATCGGGATGAGCCAGTGGGCCGACGGCGGAATGATGGCGACCAAGCCCTACGCCGCCGGCGGCAACTACATCGACAAGATGAGTGACTACTGCGGTTCGTGTCGCTACGACCGCAAGCAGCGCGTCGGCGACGATGCGTGCCCCTTCACCACCCTCTACTGGGACTTCCTCGCCCGACACCACGACGTCCTCGTGAAGAACCCGCGGGTTGCCCGGCAGGTCCGAGCGTCCGAGCGGCTGTCGGACCTGCCCGCAGTGCGCGAGCGTGCGGTCGAGGTGCGACGCCGACTCGACGACGGCACGCTGTGACCGTGACCGAGCCTGCTGCCACCGACGATCCGATCTTCCACCTCGCCGTCCCCGACGACTGGGCCGCCGCGTTCGCCGCCGGTGAGTACACGATGTCGACGAGAGGCGTCACGTTGGACGAGGAAGGCTTCATCCACTGTTCGACCCGCGAGCAGATGCAGGACACCGCCAACCGTTTCTACGGCGATCTCGATCAGCTCGTGGTGCTGACGATCGATCCGCTGCTCGTGCCCTCGCCGATCGTTCTGGAGCCACCGGCGCCGGGCATGGACGTACTGTTCCCGCACATCTACGGCCCGCTTCCGATCGCCGCCGTCAACCTCGCGTCCTCATGGGTCCGTCGACCCAACAGCCAGTGGTCGATCGACGACGCCTGACACGACCGATCTGACCCGATCTGCGCCCACACGGTCCCGGCATCCGGGACGCCAGGGGCGCAGATCGAGCGTTGGGACTCCAGGGGCGCAGATCGGGTGTCGTCACCAGTGGCTGGTGCCGGGGGCGCCCTTGAACGGGCCGGTGACGTTGGCGGTGACCCAGCCGCCGTAGAAGCTGCCGTCGTTGCTGGTCACCCGTTCGTCGTCGATCCAGCACTCGTCGACCTTCTGGGCATAGAACGCCCAGTGGTTCACGACCTCGAGGAACTCCGTCGACGGATCGCGGTAGGTCCATCCCGCATCGGTGACACGGACGTCACCGACCACGATGTCGGCGTAGTCGGCGACTCCCTTCCACTCGCAGAACGTTCGGCGGTCCGACGGTTCCATCCGGTCGAGATCGACGAACTCCGCCGAGACGTAGTACGCGGGCGGTTGGCTCGTTTCGAGCACCCGCACCGCACGGGGTGCGTCGACGACCGTCGCGCCGGCGTGCACCACCCGCACTCGCCACTCGACCCGTTCGAGCCGAGGAGGCCGGGGGAAGTCCCACACCGACTCGACGGGCTTGCCGTTCGCTGCGATCTCCACGACACCAACGATGCGCCTGACACGGCTCGGACGTCGAATCGTGCTCACAGATCGTCGAGTTCGTCGAACTCCGATTGCTCCGGTGGCCGGGTGCGGCCGCCTGCTCGCTTGTCGCCGGCCTTGTCGTGGGCCCGCTGCTCCTCCTCGAGCGCCGCTTCCTCTTCGATCAGCCGCTCGAGACTGTGGAGCCGAACCGGGTCGAGACCGCCCGCCGCGATCGCGGCCTGCACCGCGCACCCGGGCTCCTGATCGTGCTTGCAGTCGCGGAAGCGGCAGTGATCCATCAACTCGAACACGTCGGCGAAGGCGCGTTCGATGCCGTCGCCGGACAGCCACAGGCTCAGCGCTCGCACTCCTGGCGTGTCGATCAACCAGCCGTCACCCGGAAGCGGGACGAGTTCGGCAGCAACGGTCGTGTGGCGACCTCGTTGGTCGCCTTCGCGAACCTCGAACGTCGCCTGGCGCTCCGCCCCGATCAGTGCGTTGACGAGGGTCGACTTGCCGACACCGCTCGCCCCGAGGAACGTCAACGTTCGGTTGCCGACGGCGAAGGCCCTGATCGCCTCGACGCCGTCGGACGTCTTGCCGCTCGCGAGCAGCACCGGCACCCCGAGCGCCACGTCGGCGAGTGCTTCCCGACCGGGTTGTGGGTCGTCGACGAGGTCGGTCTTGGTGAGCACCACCACCGGTTCGGCACCGGAGTCGAAGGCGAGCACGAGCTCGCGTTCCAGGCGCCGAGGACTCGGCGGCGAGCCGAGCGCGTGCACCAGGAACACCACGTCGATGTTGGCCGCCAGCGTGTGTGACACCGCTCGCATCCCATCGAAGGAAGCCCGTCGCGTGAACGCCGAACGTCGCGCCAACACGTGCTCGACGCGCTCACCGTCATCGGATGGGATCACCCAGTCGCCAACCGCCACGTCGGCGCCGATGTTGCGGACCCGCAAGGGTTCAGCAACGCCGCGGGCCTCGTCCATCGATCGCACGACCGTGCTCCATCCCCGGTCGAGCCGGGACGCTCGTCCTGGGGCGCCTGGACGGCCGATGTCGTCCCAGGCCTCGTCGAAATCCGCGGCCCATCCGAGTGCCGGGTCCGGCTCGTGGCGTGCGCTCGACATCGAGGTCGAACCGTACCCCCGATGTGGATTCCCCGGTTCCCTTGGCACACTCACCCCCTACGGACGCTCACGCCGTCTTGACAACCCGGTGTCCGATCACATAGCGATCACCCTGCACGACCAACACAGCAACGCCGCTCCGAAAGGCACTGATGTCCAAACCTCTCGTCATCGTCGAATCGCCTGCCAAGGCGAAGACGCTGTCGAAATTCCTCGGCAACGACTACGACGTGCGCGCCTCGGTGGGCCACGTCTCCGACCTGCCGAGCAAGGGCTTGAACATCGACGTCGACAACGGATTCAAGCCCACGTACGAGCTGACCGAGCGCGGCAAGACGGTGGTGAAAGACCTCAAAGCAGCCCTCAAGGATGCCTCGGAGCTCTATCTCGCAACCGATGAAGACCGCGAGGGCGAAGCGATCTCGTGGCACCTGATCGAGTACCTCAAGCCCAAGGTGCCCGTCAAACGGATGGTGTTCCACGAAATCACCAAGGCCGCCATCGACCACGCGGTCAACAACCCTCGCGATCTCGACTACGGCCTCGTCGATGCCGCCGAGACGCGGCGCATTCTCGACCGGCTCTACGGCTACGAGGTCTCACCGGTGCTGTGGCGCCGCGTGAATCGTGGACTGTCGGCCGGACGAGTGCAGAGCCCGTCGGTCCGTCTGATCGTCCAACGCGAACGCGAACGCATCGCGTACATCACCGCCGACTACTGGGACATCGATCTCGGCACCGCGACCCAACCGGCGTTCGGCGCCAAACTCGTCGCCGTCGACGGCGACCGGGTCGCCACCGGCAAGGACTTCGACACGAAGGGTCAGGTGTCCGCCAAAGCGGTCGCACTCGACGAAGCGCGCGCCCGGGGCCTGGCCGACGGTCTCGGCGGCGCCACATTCACGGTGCGCTCGGTGGAGGAGAAGCCCTACCGCTCGTCACCGAAGGCCCCGTTCATGACGTCGACGCTCCAGCAGGAGGGCGGCCGGAAGTTGCGCCTGTCGTCGTCGCAGGTGATGCGAGTCGCCCAAGGCCTCTACGAACGCGGCTTCATCACCTACATGCGTACCGACAACGTGGTCTTGTCCGACGAGGCGATGCAGGCCACCCGGGCCGCCGTCACCAGCGAGTACGGCGCCAACTACCTCAACGCCGCGCCGAAGCAGTTCTCGTCGAAGATCAAGAACGCCCAGGAGGCCCACGAGGCGATCCGGCCGACCACGCCGTACCGCTCGCCAGGAAGCCTCGGGTCGGAACTCAACAGCCAGGAACTCGCGCTGTACCGGATGATCTGGCAGCGCACGCTGGCCTCACAGATGGCCGACGCCTCGGGCGTCACCGTGAGCGTGCGCCTGGCCGCCAACGCCGCCGACCGCACCACCGGTGAACTCACCGACTGCGAATTTGCTGCGTCGGGCACCACGATCACCTTCCCCGGCTACCACGCGGTGTACGTCGCGTCGAAGGAGGAGACGGGCGATGACGAAGCGGAGAACGAAGCACTGCTTCCGGCACTGAACCAGGGTGACGAGGTACCGATCGCGTCGATCGAACCCAACGGACACGCCACTTCGCCGCCGGCCCGCTACACCGAAGCGTCGCTGGTGAAGCGGTTGGAGGAGCTGGGTATCGGCCGTCCGTCGACGTGGGCGTCGATCATCCAGACCATCCAAGACCGCGGGTACGTCTGGAAGAAGGGGCAGGCGCTCGTTCCGACGTGGACCGCCTTCGCCGTGATCCGCCTCCTCGAAGAGCACTTCGATGCGTTGGTCGACTACGACTTCACCGCCTCGATCGACCACGACCTCGACGAGATCGCCAACGGCCGTCGCGCCAAGGAGAAATGGCTGAAGCGCTTCTACTTCGGAGACACCGATGACGGCGACACCGAGCCGATCTCGGCCGAGGCCGGCTTCGGTGAGGACGCGCTGCTGGGGCTGAAGCGGTTGGTCGAGGAGAACCTCGACGAGATCGATGCCGCCGAGATCAACACCTTCCCACTGGGCCTCGACGCCGACGGCGAGTTGATCGTGGTCAAGCCGGGCAAGTACGGGCCCTACGTGAAGCGCGGCGACGACACGGCGAGCGTGCCCGACGACCTCACTCCCGACGAGCTGACGGTCGACAAGGCCATCGAGCTGTTGGCTGCACCCAAGTCCGACGAACCGATCGGCGAACTCGACGGGTATCCCGTCTACGCGAAGAACGGCCGCTACGGGCCGTACGTGCAGTGGGGCGACCACGACGACCCGCCACCCGGGTTCGAGAAGCCGAAGATGTCGAGCCTGTTCAAGACGATGGTCCTCGAGCGGATCACGATGGACGAAGCGGAGGCGTTGCTGCAACTGCCGCGCCACCTCGGCGACGACCCGAGCGACGGTGTCGCCATCATGGCGAACAACGGACGGTACGGGCCGTACGTGCAGAAGGAGAAGGACTACCGCAACATCGATTCGGAAGATCAGCTGTTGCAGATCACCCTCGATGAAGCACTGGTGATCTTCAGCCAGCCGAAGGTGTACAAGCGCGGGGGCGGCAACATGGCGGCCAAGGGTCCACTGCGCGAGTTCGGCACCGACCCGGTGAGCGAGCGCCCGGTGGTGGCCAAGGACGGCAAGTTCGGCGTGTACGTCACCGATGGCGAGACCAACGCGTCACTCGGCAAGGGCGACCGCCTCGAGGCGATGGCGCCGGAGCGCGCCTACGAACTGCTGGCGATCCGGCGCGAGGCGATCATCGCCAAGGGCGGCCCGACCAAGAAGAAGCGCGCCGCCAAGAAGAAGGCCCCCGCCAAGAAGAAGGCGGCGGCAAAGAAGGCCCCCGCGAAGAAATCCGCGGCGAAGAAGGCGCCGGCCAAGCAGGCTGCGACGTCGACACCGGTCATCACCGATCTCAACGATTGACACCCGCCGACGAACACCCGCTTGCGATGAGGCCCGACGCGCACACAGCGCAGCGAACCTCATCGGACCGAGGTGTTGCATCGCGGGAAGGCTCATTGTTAGGGTGACCTAACAGCCGGCACACGACGGCCGCCGCCCACCGTCTCGTATTGGAGATCTTCGTGTTGCAGACATTCCTCACCGGGCTTCGCGAAGGACTCGAGGCGGCGTTGGTCGTCAGCATCCTGATGTCGTTCATGGTCCGCACCGGACACCGCGATCGCATCCCGGCGCTGTGGGCAGGCGTCAGCGTCGCGGTGCTCGTGTCGTTCGGATTCGGGGCGCTGTTGCACTACACGTCCGCTTCGATGAGCTTCGAAGCCCAAGAGGCGTTCGGCGGGATCTTGTCGATCATCGCCGTGGCCTTCGTCACCTGGATGGTGTTCTGGATGAAGCGGGCGGCGCGCACCCTGAAGGGTGAACTGCACGACAAGATGTCGGCGGCGATCGAACTCGGCACGATCGGTGTCTTCACCGCTGCGCTGCTGGCCGTCGGCCGCGAGGGTCTCGAGACCGCGCTGTTCCTCTACCCGACGTTCCAGGCCCAAGGTGCCGGCGCCGGCCCAGCGGTCGGCGCACTGCTCGGCATCGTGACCTCGGTCGTGATCGGGGTGCTGTTGTACCGCGGCGTCGTGTCGATGAACCTCGCCGTGTTCTTCAAGGTCACCGGCGCTGCGCTCATCGTGATCGCCGCCGGCGTGCTCGCCTACGGCGTCCACGATCTGCAGGAGGCCGGGATCCTGCCCGGCATCGACACGCTCGCCTGGGACGTCGACGGCTGGGAGATCACCAGCTGGTACGGGGCGCTGTTGAAGGGCATCTTCAATCTCGGCCCGCAGATGACCGTGCTCGAGATCGTCGTCTACCTCGGCTACCTGACACCGACCATGTTCCTGTTCCTCCGCCCCGGCGACGCGAGGCGAACCGCGCCCGACGGCGCTGAGCAGTCCGACACCCAGACGGCAGGCGCGACCGCCCGCTGAGCCGTCCTGGTAGTCCCGACCCAACCGCTCCACCACCCACCTCCGCATCCACCCACCTCCGCTCCACCACCCACCTCCAGGAGTATCCCCATGCCCCCACGCCGAATGTTCCTCGCCGCCCCCATGGTGGCGTTGCTCGCACTCGGAGCCTGCTCGACCGATGCCGCCGAATCCGCCGTCGGTGTGACCGGCACCGACGACGCCTGCACGTTGGACAACGACATCCTCGACGCCGGCAAGGTCGGCTTCGAGTTCCTCAACGAGAGCAGCAAGGTCAACGAGCTGTATGTGCTCGAGGCGAACGGCGACACACTCGGCGAGGTCGAGAACGTCACCACCGGCACCTCTCGCACCCTCACCGTCGATCTCGTCGCCGGCGACTACCTGGTGCGGTGCAAGCCCGGTCAGTCCGGTGACGGATTCGAGTCGGCGTTCACCGTCACGGGCGACGGCGGCACCGCGCAGGCCGAGCCCGACCGGGAGATCAGCTTCGAGGCGATCGACTTCGACTACGAGAACCTCGACCTCACCGGTCTGTCCGACGGAGACACCATCCGCTTCGCAATGACCAACAACGGCGAGCAGCCGCACGAGTTCGAGGTGATCGACCCCGACGGCGAACCGATCGGCGAAGTCGCAGCGATGAACCCCGGCGATTCGGGTGGCGCCACACTGACGTTCACGTCGCCCGGCGTCTACACCTATCAGTGCATTCTCGTCGACCCGGCCACCGATCAGCCACACACCGAACTCGGCATGATCGGCACCTTCGACGTCGGGTGAGTTCGAGACGTCGGTGATCTCCCCCACCGTCCGTTGTCGAGCAGCCGTTGCAGCTTGCGATCGCTCGACTCGATGGTCACCGATTCGTCGCCCACCACGACGCCACGAGGCGGGCCGCGCGAGCCGGGTCACGCGCGTCGATGCGCGTCAGCGTCGCCTGGGGGAAGTGGTCGACGAGGTCGTCGGTGTCGGGCGTGGGCGACAATGGCGTCTCGACCAGCAACACGGGCACCGGCAGCGCCTCGGCCTGGCGGACGGCGAATCCCCGGTCGGCAGCGCCCGCGACCATCGTCGCCCGGGGGTCGGTCGCGCCGGGCTCGGGCGCGGACATCGCATCGGGCGTCGTCAGGATCCGCCTGCGCATCTCACGCAGTTGCGCGTCGATCTCCACGGGTCCGAGCCACGGGCCGCCCAACCCGTCGACCAGCACCAGCCCCACGGCCCGGCCACCGAGCGCGAGGAGTTGGGCCGATGCACCGTTGTGGCCGACACCGACGACCACGAGTTCACGGGCCGCTTCTGCCCGCAGCAGATCGAGCGCCGCGAACACCGCGTCGCCCGTGTCGTAGTGCCCCCCGATCGGAGGTGGCATCCCGTTGTGCCCGGGGAGGTCAGGTGCCAGGACGCGTCCCGGCCAGTCGACGAACGCGGCGGCCCACTCGCCGCCACCTGAGGCGCCGAGGTCGTGCAGGACGAGGAGGTCGGTCACGGGCGGGCACCGATCTCGTCGAGGAACGCTGTGATGCGATCGAGTACGAAGTCGGGTTGTTCGACATGGACGTAGTGGCCGGCATCGGGCACCGACTCCAGCCGCCCGTCGACGAGCATCGCCACCCGCCGCTCGGCCTCCTCGTCGTGCACCTCGGTCCAGGCGTCCTCCTCGGAGCTGACCAGCACGAGCGTCGGCGCAACGACGTGGCGGTACTGGGCCAGGATCAGATCGAGCGAGAATCCATCGGGGATCCCGGCGCGGAACGCCGGATCCCACTTCCACACGAACCCGCCCTCGACCTCGCTGGTGCCGAACTCGACCAGGTGCTCGAGGAATGGGCGAGGGAGCCGAATGTTGATCGCCCCGCGCCGCTCGGCGAGCTGGTCGCGCGACGCCCACGGGCGCGGCGGGCGGCCGCGGAACTTGTCGATCTCGTCGAGGCTCCGAGTGACCACGTCGACGACGTCATCGTGAACGAAGCCCTCGGCCGGCGGGCCCAGCCCGTCGAGGTTGACCAGCCACGCGAAGCGCTCGGGCATGGTGGCGGCGGCGGTGAGGACCTGACCGCCGCCCATCGAGTGCCCGATCATGCCGATCGGCGCGTCCGGTGCCGGCGCCAACAGCCGGGCGATCTCACACAGGTCGATCGTGCACGCATTCCATGCCACCCCGGACGACAGCCGCCCGGAATCGCCATGGCCGCGAACGTCGATCGCCACCACGTGGAAGCCGAGCTCCACCAGTCGAGGGGCGAAGCCGTCCCACGTGCGGCCGTGGTCGTAGGCGCCGTGAACGAGCACGACCGGCGGCGCCGCCGGATCGCCCCAGCACCACGCCCGCAGTCGTGTCCGGTTCACCTCGAAGAACGTCTCCACATCTGGCGTTGCGAACTCGTCCCCCACGATCGGCCATCCTCGCAGGCGGCCGCATCCGGAAACCAGCGAGTTCGGGGCGACGATGTGCCGTCGGACGGATGGTCGGATGGATGGTCGGATGGACGGTCAGGTGAAGATGATCTGCCCGCCGGCGGCCATGTCGTAGAACTCGCCGACGGTGATGATGTCGTCGAGTTCGTCGATCAGGTCCTCGCGTTCCATGCCGAACAATTCGACCGAGGCGAGGCACGCATAGAGCCCGGCGCCGGTGTCGTGGATCATCTCGATGAACTCGGCAATGCCCGGGAAATCGAGCTTCTCGATCTGCTTCTCCATGTATTTGGTCATCAATGCCGAGGCACCCGGGATGACCCCGGCCAGTGTCGGCATGTGCAGGCCGGGGTTGCCGACCGCGGCCACCTTGATGTGGTCGTGGCGCTCCTTGTGCACGGCGTCCATGCCGAAGAAGGTGAAGAACAGATTGGCCTCGATGCCCTCGTTGCGGGCGCCGTTGGCCATGATCAGCGCCGGATAAATGCCTTCGAGCGAGCCCTTCGACACGATGATCGAGACTTTCTCGATCGGCGCGGCGACCGGCGCCGGTGGAATGGGATGGGTGTCGGTCATGTGACGCGGTCCTTTCGGTGGGGCCGTCAGATGCAGCCCTTCGGCTTGGGGATGCCCGCCACCCGTGCGGCGAGCTTGGCGGGGCCCTTCGGGAAGAGCGCGAAGAGCTCCTTGGTGGTCACGTCGGAGAGCTTGCTGATCTTGCGCACCGTCGGTCCGGTGCCCTTGTCGAAGTACTCCTTGCGCATCAGGTCGATCACCGTCCAATGACGGTCGGTCAGTGGCGTCGGCACACCGACTTCCTCGGCGATCTCCGGCGCCATCTCCTTGGTCCATTGCTCGGCGTCGACGAAGAACCCTTCGTCGTTCACCTCGACGGATGTGCCGGCGAGTGTCTGGGTGGGCATGGGTGGTCGTCCTTTCGTGTCAGCCCTCGACGGGCTGCTTCTTGCCGAATGTGGGCATGTCGGGGCCGATGCCGGGGATGTCGCGTCCGGGCAGCAGGCCGTGCCAGTAGAAGGATTGGAACATCAACTTGCCGAGATGGTTCGCCCGCGACTCCTTGAGCAGTGGCAGTCCGACCGGGCCGGGGTAGTGGCCGCCGACCGGTTCGTTCTCGTAGTTGAAGTCGATCAGCAACGCCTTCGAGAAGCCGGTCTCGATGAAGCAGTTCGCGTGACCGTCGAAGGAGTGCTCGATGGGCCTGCCATCGAGGAACGCCTCGATGTTCTCCACCAGCACCTCTCCCTCGAAGTGGGTGACCGAGCCGGCCTTCGACGCCGGAAGGTCGGCAGCATCGCCGACGACGAAGATGTTCGGCTTGACCTTCGATTGCAACGTGGCGTTGTCCGTGGGGATGAACCCGAGTTCGTCACCCAGCCCCGGCGAGTTCTCGACGTAGGCGGCGCCGCCGTGCAAGGGAATCACCACCGCGAGATCGAAGTCGACCTCGCGGCCGTCATAGCTGATCAGCTTGCCGCGCTCGCCGTCGACTCCTCCGACCACTTCACCGGTGTTGAATTCCGTGACGATCTCCACGTGCTTGTCGTCGAGCAGCGATCCGAGCGTTGCGGATGCCGTCGGCTTCGTGAACGCAGCGTCGAGCGGCGTGACGTAGGTGATGCGAATGTCGTCGCGAACCCCCTTTTCCGTGAAGTACCAATCGGCGAGGAATGCGAACTCGAGCGGAGCGACCGGGCACTTGATCGGCATGTCGATCACGTTGATCACCAGGTGGCCGGACTCGAAGCCGTCGAGCGCTTCCGCCAGAGCCGTCGCTCCCTCCATGTCGTAGAAGGTGTGCACCGTCTCGCGCCAACCCACGCCGGTCATCCCCTCGGTCTCGTCGGGGAGCAGCACGGCACCGGTGGCGACGAGGAGCACGTCGTAGGTGAGCGTGGTGCCGTTCTGCAGTGCGACCGTGTTCGCCTCGATGTCGACCGAGTCGATCGGGCACTGGTGGTACTCGATGCCCTTCTTGAGTTGGCGGTCTCGTCGGCGCACGATCTCGTCCGGCTCGGTCAGTCCGAACGGCACGAACAACAGGCCGGGCTGGTACACGTGCCGGTTGTCCTGATCGACGATGTCGATCCGCAGGTCGTCGGCCTTGTACTTCTTGCGCAGACGGTTGGCAGCGAGCGTGCCTCCCGTCCCTGCCCCGAGAATCAACAGTCGCTTCTGATCGGACGACATCTCCGTGAACTCCAATCCTGCGGACCGCAACGGTTGGGACCGCCTCTGATGTCGACGGTACGCACCGCCGTGGGCACCGACCATGGCCTTTCGTCACATCCCCTCCGGGGTATACGGGCCCGGGTCGAGCGCCGGCCGACTCGGTACGATCGCCACTCGTGAGCGACCGTCCGCCGTACATCGCGTTCGAGGGCGCCGAGGGTTGCGGCAAGTCGACCCAGGCCGCCCGCCTCGCCGAGGCAATCGGTGCGGTGCTCACACGAGAGACCGGTGGCACCGAGATCGGCGCACGGCTGCGCGCCCTGCTGCACGACACGACCGTCCACAATCTCAACCCCAGGGCCGAAGCACTGATCACCGCTGCCGATCGAGCACAGCACATCGCCGAGGTCGTGGCCCCCGCGCTGGCGGCCGGCCGTTCCGTCGTGAGCGATCGCTCGGTGTACTCGTCGCTGGCCTACCAGGGCTACGGCCGCGAGCTCGACATCGACGAGATCCACCAACTCAATGCGTGGGCCACGGGGGGCGTCTGGCCGACGACGGTGGTGTTCCTCGACACGCCCGACGACGTGATCGCCGAACGCATGAGCCGACGAGACCTGGACCGCTTCGAGGCCGCCGGCGACGACTTCCACGCCCGAGTGCTCGCCGGGTTCCGCACCATGGCAGCCGCCGCTCCCGACCACTGGATCACCGTGCAGGCGGTCGGCTCGGTCGAACGGGTCGCCGACGACATCCGTCGCGCGCTCGACGAGCGAGATGCCCTGTGACCACGGCGAGCGACACCCGCCCGGGACCGATCTGGGACGGAGTGATCGGGCAGCCCGATGCCGTCCAGCGCCTACGCTCAGCCGCAGATCGTGGCCCGGTGCACGCCTACCTGTTCGTCGGGCCCGCCGGTTCGACGAAACTGCAGGCCGCCCGCGCGTTCGCCGCCCGCCTGATGACGCAGGCAGAGGACAGCGACCAGCGCGACGCTGCGCTGATCCTGCGCGGCGAGCATCCCGATGTGCGCGAGGTCCGCCGTGTGGGGGCCCGGATCGACAAGGACCAAGCCATCTCGATCATTCACGAAGCCTCACTCACGCCATCGGAGGGCGCGTCGAAGGTCATGATCCTCGACGAGTTCCACCTCCTGGCGCCGGAAGGGGCGGGGCGGCTTCTCAAGGTGATCGAGGAGCCGCCCGACTCGGTGACGTTCGTGATCCTCGCCGACTTCGTACCCCACGACCTGATCACCATCTCGTCGCGGTGCGTTCGGGTCGACTTCCGTGCGATCGGTCCCGACGTCATCGCTGCCCAGCTCGTTGGCGAAGGCGTCGCTCCGGCAGCGGCGATGGGTGCTGCACGGGCAGCGCACGGCGATCTCGAACGGGCAAGAGTGCTCGCCACCGACCCCGCGCTGGCCGAACGCCGAGCGGCGTTCGCCGAGGCCCCCCATGAACTCGACGGCACCGGCGCGGCAGCCATGCGAATCGCCGCGCACCTGTTGGGACTGATCGATGCGGCGTCGGAGCCGTTGGCCGCCCGTCATGCGGTCGAGGTGGCCGAACTCGATGAGCGCATCAAGGCCCACGGCGAGCGCGGCAGCGGCAAGAAGCAACTCGACGAGCGGCACCGCCGCGAGTTGCGGCGGTACCGCACCGACGAATTGCGCAGTGGGTTGGCGGCGATGGCGGCGACGTACCGGGACACGGCGATCAACCCCTCGACCACCGACATCGACGGGTGCGCCGAGGCCGTCCACCGGATCCACCAGGCGATCGAGACGCTCGATCGGAATCCGAACGAGAAGCTGCTCGTCGAGTCGCTGCTGTGGTCACTGCCCGACGCGCAGGGCGTCAGTCCGTCGACCTGACACCGAGGCGTTCGCATCCGCGGTTCCATATTCCCGGAACGCGTGATCTTTTTGTCACGCGGGCTCGGCCCGTGGTACTGGAACCGTGCCGGTAGGGTTGCTGCACGGAATCCCACTTCGTGGAAAGGGCACTCCATGTTCGAACGTTTCACAGACCGGGCTCGTCGAGTCGTCGTGCTCGCGCAGGAAGAGGCTCGGCTCCTCAACCACAGCTACATCGGCACCGAGCACATCCTCCTGGGCTTGATCCACGAGGGCGAGGGCGTCGCTGCCAAGGCACTCGAAAGCCTCGGCATCTCGCTCGAGGCCGTGCGCAGCCAGGTCGAGGAGATCATCGGCCAGGGCGGCTCGTCGCCGTCGGGCCACATCCCCTTCACGCCGCGCGCGAAGAAGGTGCTCGAACTCTCCCTGCGTGAAGCGCTCCAGCTGGGCCACAACTACATCGGCACCGAGCACATCCTGCTCGGCCTCATCCGTGAAGGCGAGGGTGTCGCAGCTCAGGTGCTCGTCAAGCTCGGCGCCGATCTGTCACGCGTGCGCCAGCAGGTCATCCAGCTGCTCTCCGGCTACCAGGGCCCGTCGGGCTCCACCGGCGGCGGCCGCAGCGAGCAAGCCCCGGCCGGTGCCGGTGTCGGCGCCAGCAAGGGCGGTGACGACGAAAAGGGCGGCAACAGCCAGATCCTCGACCAGTTCGGTCGCAACCTCACCCAGGCGGCGCGCGAAGGCCAGCTCGATCCGGTCATCGGCCGTTCGAACGAACTCGAACGCGTCATGCAGATCCTCTCGCGTCGCACCAAGAACAACCCGGTGCTGATCGGTGAACCCGGCGTGGGCAAGACGGCCATCGTCGAGGGCCTCGCCCAGAAGATCGTCAACAACGACGTGCCCGACACGCTCACCGACAAGCAGCTGTACACGCTCGACCTCGGCGCTCTCGTGGCCGGCTCGCGTTACCGCGGCGACTTCGAGGAGCGACTGAAGAAGGTGCTCAAGGAGATCAAGACACGCGGTGACATCTTGTTGTTCATCGACGAGATCCACACGCTCGTCGGCGCCGGCGCCGCCGAAGGTGCCATCGACGCCGCGTCGATCCTCAAGCCGATGCTCGCCCGCGGTGAGCTCCAGACCATCGGTGCCACCACCACCGACGAGTACCGCAAGCACGTCGAGAAGGACGCAGCCCTCGAACGTCGCTTCCAGCCGGTCAAGGTCGACGAGCCGACGCTCGCCCACACGATCGAGATCCTGAAGGGCATCCGCGACCAGTACGAGGCCCACCACCGCGTCACGATCACCGACCAGGCGCTCGTCGCTGCGGCAAACCTCGCCGACCGATACATCTCCGACCGTCACCTGCCCGACAAGGCGATCGACCTGATCGACGAGGCCGGCTCGCGCCTGCGCATCAAGCGCATGGCCACACCCCCTGACCTCCGCGAGATCGAGACCAAGCTCAACGACGTGCAGGAAGCCAAGAAGCGCGCCGTCGAGGAGCAGCAGTTCGAAGAGGCCGGCCGCCTGCGCGACCAGGAGAAGTCGCTGCTCGAGGAGAAGGCCGAGAAGGAGTCCGAGGTCAAGGCCGAGGGCGTCGACCTGTTCGACGAGGTCGACGAAGAAGCCGTTGCCGAGGTGCTGTCGCTGTGGACCGGGATCCCGGTCTACAAGCTCACCGAAGAAGAGACCGAGCGCCTGCTCAAGATGGAGGAGAACCTCCACAAGCGCATCATCGGCCAGGAGAACGCCGTCGCTGCGGTG
Organism: Ilumatobacteraceae bacterium; assembly: GCA_963741875.1. Lineage (GTDB taxonomy): Bacteria > Actinomycetota > Acidimicrobiia > Acidimicrobiales > Ilumatobacteraceae > Sva-07. Next base: position 240,121 of record CAVUJO010000001.1, read on the forward strand.
TCGCAGTCGATTCGGCGCACCCGTGCGGGACTCAAGGACCCCAAGCGTCCGTCCGGCTCGTTCATCTTCCTCGGCCCCACCGGCGTCGGCAAGACCGAGCTCGCCAAGACCCTCACCGAGTTCTTGTTCGGCGACGACTCTGCATTGATCACGCTCGACATGTCCGAGTACATGGAGAAGCACACGGTGAGCCGCCTCGTCGGTTCGCCTCCCGGCTACGTCGGCTACGAAGAGGGTGGCCAGCTCACCGAGGCCGTGCGGCGCAAGCCGTTCTCCGTGGTGCTGTTCGACGAGATCGAAAAGGCCCACCCCGACGTGTTCAACACGTTGCTGCAGATCCTGGAGGAAGGTCGCCTGACCGACAGCCAGGGTCGGTCGGTCGACTTCCGCAACACGGTGCTGATCATGACCTCGAACCTCGGCACGCAGGATCTCCGCAAGGCCAACGTCGGCTTCACCAGCGACGACACCGCCATGAGCTACGAGCGCATGAAGGAAAAGGTCAACGAGTCGCTGAAGAACCACTTCCGGCCGGAGTTCCTGAACCGCATCGACGAGATCATCGTGTTCCACGAACTCACTCGCGACGAGGTGTTGCAGACCGTCGACCTGCTCACGCAGCGTCTGGTCGGCCAGCTCGAGGGTCAGGGTCTCGGCATCGAGATCAAGCAGTCCGCCAAGGAACTGCTCGGCGATCTCGGCTACGACCCGCAGTTGGGTGCCCGACCGATGCGTCGAGCCATCCAACGTCACATCGAAGACGCGCTGTCGGAGAAGATCCTCTACAAGGAGTTCTCCGCCGGCGAGATCATCGTGGTCGACACCGAGGACGATCCGGACAACGAGGGCAAGAAGCGCTTCACGTTCACCGCAGTCGAAGGGTTCGTGCCGCCGTCATCGGTGGAGCTCGCGACGACGGCCACCGAGAAGCCGATCCCCCCGGCGGGCGGCGACGCTGAGTTGCCGCCTCCCGAGCTGAGCTGATCTCGTTCGCGAGATCGCTGTCCTGACCTCACCGACCGCCGTCGGCCATACTCGTCACCGTGGTTCGTCGAGTCCTTGCTCTGTGCGTGTGCGTCGCCGCGCTCGCCGGATGCCGAATCGACCTCAGTGTCGACATGACCGTCGAGCCCGATGGCACCGGCACGATCGCGCTCGTCGCCACGGCCGATGCCGATGTGGTGGCAGCGGTGCCGACCCTGGCCGAGGAATTGGCCACTGACGACATCGTGGCCGCCGGCTGGACGATCAACGGTCCGACCGCCCTACCCGACGGCGGACTCACGATCACCTTGAGTCACGACTTCGCGTCCGACATCGAAGCGACGAATCTGCTCAACAGCCTCGGGCCACCGTTCAACCAGATGGCGATGACTCGCAACACCAGCGGCGAGGACACCACCACCCGGCTGACCGGCCTGCTCGGGCTCCCCGACGGGTTCGAGAGCTTCGCCGACGAAGATCTGATCGCCGCGGTCGGATCGGTGCCCTTCTCGGAGCAGCTCGCCGCGAGCGGGGCGACGCCCGAGTCGGCGATCACGGCCGTCGTCCGCGCCGAACTCCCCGGCCGGATCAACGCCGACGAGACGAACGGCACCGAACTCGGCGACGACCGCCTCGAATGGCAGGTGCCGACGGACGGCACGATCCTCGAGTGGCGCGCCGTCTCGGTGCAGTCACCGGGCGACGACCGTTGGTGGGCGCGTCCACTCTCGGTGCTCGCGCTGGTTCTGCTCGTTGCCTGGGTGGCGTTCATGACGCTGTTCATCGGCTACGTCGTCTGGACCCGCTGGCAACGCACCCATCGCCGACCACCGCCCCGTCGGCCACCCCGCCGACCTGGGCCCGCCCGCTGACACCCGCGTGTGGCAGCCTGTGATATGGCCGACGCACCGACACGAGTCGACTTCCACTTCGATGTGATGTGCCCGTTCGCGTACCAGACGGCGAAGTGGATCCGTGAGGTACGCCGGCTCAACGGCATCGAGATCGACTGGAAGTTCTTCAGTCTCGAGGAGATCAACCGCGTCGAGGGCAAGAAGCATCCTTGGGAGCGTGAGTGGTCGTACGGATGGTCGATGATGCGCATCGGTGCGCTCCTGCGACGATCCAGCATGGACGACCTGGATCGCTGGTACGAGCGAGCGGCTCGTGCGCTGCACGAGGAGGGCCATCGCCCGCACGATCCTGAGGTGGCCCGACACCTGCTCGACGAGATCGGTCTCGACCCGGGCGTCGTCGACCGGGCGATCGCCGACCAGACGACCCACGACGAAGTACGCGCCGACCACGACCGGGTGACCGCCGCGGGCGGATACGGCGTCCCCACACTCTTCTTCCCCGAGTTCATCGCCCCGAACGGCCAACCAGAGTGCCTGTTCGGCCCCGTGGTGATGGATCCGCCGACGGGCGCAGCGGCACTCCGACTGTGGGAGGCCACCACGGCCTGGCTCGAGTTCCCCTACCTGTTCGAACTGCAGCGCCCGAAGAACCTCCACCACGGTGGAGTGATCGCCGATCGTCTGCGCCCGTATCTCGAAGCTCGCGATTGGGTCAGCATCAACCGCGGCAAGGTCGTCTCCTTCGACTGACATCATCCAACCCTGCGACAGCCCCTCGTCATGATGGTGCCATGAGCAGAACCAAGTTGGTCCACGTGTGCAGCGAGTGCGGAACGTCGCATCCGAAGTGGGCGGGGAGATGCGCCGGATGTGGTGACTGGAACACCCTCGTCGAAGACGTCGAAGTGTCAGGGGCCGAGGGTGCGCCGGTCGCGGCATCGTCGCGCCCGGGGCCCACCCGCATCGGCGACGTCGGAACCGAACACGGCGAGCCGGTCCTCACCACCATCACCGAACTCGACCGAGTGCTCGGTGGCGGTCTCGTGGCCGGCTCGGTCACGCTCCTCGGCGGCGAGCCCGGCATCGGCAAGAGCACGCTGCTGCTCCAACTGCTCGCTGCATGGAGCGGCCCGACGCTGTACGTCACCGCCGAGGAGAGCGCGCAGCAGGTCAAGCGCCGTGCCGAGCGCTTGGGCGCCACCCGCGACGACCTGTGGCTGCACGCGGAGACGTCACTGCCGCACATCCTCGAAGCGATCGAACGAATTCGTCCGGAACTCGTCGTCATCGACTCGATCCAGACGGTGTCCGACCCTGGGCTCGGGTCGCTGCCGGGCAGCGTGGGGCAGGTCCGCGGGTGCGCCCAACGGCTCGTCAACGAGGCAAAGGAGCGCGATGTCTCGATCGTGCTCGTCGGCCACGTCACCAAGGAGGGTGGCCTGGCCGGACCGCGCGTGCTCGAACACGTCGTCGACACGGTGTTGCAGTTCGAAGGAGACCGCCACCATGCCCTTCGGTTGCTGCGAGCGTCGAAGCATCGTTTCGGCCCGACCAACGAGCTCGGGTTGTTCGAGATGGCCACTTCCGGATTGATCGGTGTGCCCGACGCGTCGTCACTGTTCCTCGCCGACCGCCGCACCGGCGTGCCCGGCTCGGCGGTGGTCCCCACGATGGAGGGACAGCGCCCCATCGTCGTCGAGGTGCAAGCTCTGGCCAGCCCGAGCGTGCCGGGTGTGCCACCGAGACGGAGCGCGCTCGGACTCGACGGTGGGCGCCTCTCGATGCTGATGGCGGTGCTCGGTCGCAGGTCGCGAGTGCAGGTCGGCGACCAGGACGTGTACTCGTCGACGGCAGGTGGTGTGAAGCTCAGCGAGCCGGGGCTCGATCTCGGCGTCTGCCTCGCCGTCGTGAGCGCGATCCGCGACCGACCGCTCCCCGCCGACCTGGCCGTGTTCGGCGAGGTCGGACTCGGCGGCGAGCTTCGTCAGGTGGGCCAGGCGCAGCGCCGTCTCATCGAGGCCGGTCGACTCGGTCTGCGACGCGTGGTGGTGCCGGCGAACTCACCAGAGTGCGACGTCGACATCGAGGTGGTGCGAGCAGCAACGCTGTCCGAGGCGATCGCCGCCGCCGGTCTCGGCGCTCACACGGGTCCCAACGGCCTGCGCGCTGCGGGCTGATGACACTCGCCGACTGGATCGACGCCATGCTCATCTAAGATCAGGCCATGAACTCCCGGTACGGCGGCGTGAATGAAGCGATGCGCGATGCGCTCGCACGGGTCGCTCCCGGCACGCCGCTGCGCGACGGCATCGACCGCGTCGTGCGCTCCAAGGCGGGCGCGCTGCTCGTGCTCAGCGACGACGCCGACGTGTTGTCGATCTGTTCCGGCGGTTTTCTCGTCGATGCTCCGTACAGCCCCCAGCGGCTGTCAGAGCTTGCGAAGATGGACGGTGCGATCATCTTGTCCACCGACGGTGGACGAATCGCCCGGGCCAACGTTCACCTCGTTCCGGATCCCTCCGTTCCCACCACCGAGACCGGAACCCGACATCGCACGGCCGAACGAGTGGCACGCTCGCTCGACGTTCCCGTCGTCTCCGCGAGCGAAGAGATGGGCGTCATCAACGTCTACGCCGGTGGAAGCAAGCGGCAACTCCAGGAAGTCGGACACCTCCTCGACCGCGCAAACCAGGCCCTACAGACGCTCGAGCGGTACAAGGTCCGCCTCGACGACGCCATCACGAACCTCACCGCGGTCGAGGTGGAAGACGTCGTCACACTGCGCGACGTCGTCGCGGTGGTCCAACGCGGCGAGATGGTCCACCGCATCGCCGAGGAGATCGAGACGATGATCATCGAACTCGGCATCGACGCCCGACTGCTGCGGCTGCAGCTCGACGAGCTGTACGGCGAGATCGACGACGAACTCGACCTGGTCGTCTCGGACTATCTGCCTCCCGGCCGCACCGTGCCCGAAGCGCTCCACGGCATGGCCCAGCTGTCCGACGACGAGGTGTCGAACCTCCGGCTCACCGCCGATGCACTGTCGCCGGGTCGCGACTCGACCGACCTCACCCAGGAAGTGGCTCCGAAAGGCATGCGGCTGCTGCACCGGGTCAGCCGGTTGCCCTCGGCAACCGCGATCGCTGTTGCCGACCACTTCGGCGGCCTCGCGAAACTGCAGCGAGCAACCGTCGACGATCTGATGGCGGTCGATGACGTCGACGAGTCGACCGCTCGGGCGATCCGTGACACGCTCAGCCGAGTCACCGAGACGACCATTCTCGATCAATACAGCTGAATTGCTGGTCGGGCCTCACAGGCAGCCGGTGGGCGGTCACTCCTGGTCGGCCCGACTTCGGCTCGTCGCTGGCGCTTCCCTCGCCGAGCGGGCGACCACGAATTGTTCTACACGCGTTCGATGATGGTGGCGGTTCCCATGCCACCGCCGGTGCACATGGCGACCAGGCCGGTCCGGAGATCGCGGCGTTCGAGCTCGTCCAGCAGGGTGCCGATCAGCATCGTTCCGGTCGCGCCGATCGGGTGGCCGAGCGCGATCGCGCCACCGTTCACGTTCACCTTCAATGGGTCGGCACCGGTGTCGCGGAGGAACCGCAGCACGACCGATGCGAAGGCTTCGTTGACCTCGAACAGATCGATGTCGCCGACGGTCATGCCGGCTCGTTCGAGGCACTTGTTGGCCGCCGGACCCGGCGCGGTCAGCATGATCAGCGGCTCGTCGGCAGCGACGGCCGACATCACGATGCGGGCGCGGGGCGTGAGACCGTGCGCCTTGGCGTAGTCGGGCGATGACACCAGCACCGCGCCCGCACCGTCGACCACGCCGGAGCTGTTGCCGGCGTGGTGGACGTTGTGGAGCTCGACACCCGGGTATTTCTGCGCCATCAGCTCAGCCATGGTGAGCTCGGTCTGCTCGAACGAGAAGTCGACGAACTTCGAGAAGCTCGGATGGAGTGCTGCGAGCCCCTCTGCCGTGGTCTCCGGGCGCGGATATTCGTCGTGGTCGAGCGCCACCGTGCCGTCGTCGTTGCGGATCGTGATCAAGCTGCGGTCGAATCGCCCTTCGGCGATGGCGGCGGCCGCCCGATGCTGACTCTCGAGGCCGAGCGCATCGACCTCGACTCGCGTGTACCCGTCCAGCGTCGCGATCAAGTCTGCAGAGAGCCCCTGTGGGACCTGCGGGTGCGTTGCCAGCAGATGCTCGTTGTTGGCGTGGAACCCGTCGGTGCCGTTGCGCGCCGGCCGGCTCATCGACTCGACCCCCGCACCGATCACGAGATCCTGGTGACCGGCGCCGACTCCCATCGCCGCGAACGTGACCGCCTGCTGGCCAGATCCGCAGAACCGATTCAGTGTGACGCCAGGGACCGAGACCGGCCAGCCGGCCTCGAGGACCGCCATGCGACCGATGTCATGGGCGTGGTCGCCTGCGTGCGAACCGTTGCCACACACGACGTCGTCGACGTCGGTCGGGTCGAATCCGACACGGTCGCGTAAACCGTTCAACACCTGCCCCAGAATCTTCTGCGGGTGCAGGTGGGCAAGGCTGCCCTTGCCCTGTTTGCCGATGCCGCGCGGTGAACGCACTGCGTCGATGATCCAAGCTTCGCCGACTGTCATCTGATCGTTCTACTCGGTGGTTGTCGTTGCGCTTGGGTCGGCGACGGTCGGCAGGATCGCCTCCCAGACTGCCGCATCGTCGAAACCGAAGGCCCACAGCGCCACGCCATCGAGTCGGTACTGCCTGGCGAGGTCCATGCGAAGGGCGATGCCGTCACCGTCGACGTAGTGGACCTGACGCGTCTGCACGCAGGTCGTGGTGCCATCGGAGACCTCGAGCTCGTACTCGAACTCCCATTCGCCGGTCTCGTCGACGGGGACCGGGATGGCATTGCGTCGCTGGATCAGTTCGTCGACCGAACGAGCCGACACGCTGGTGCGGCCCGGAACATCCTCGGCGGGGCAGGTGCCGACGGTCTCCACCGGCCAGTTGCGTCCGTAGGCCGGGAGGCCGAGCACCAGCTTCTCGGGGGACCCGGTCGCTTCGATCGCCCCGGTGATCGCCGACTCGACCCACTCGAGCGGGGCGATCGGACCCGGCTCGCCGACGGAGTAGTCGTAGGTCATGATGCGGATCCGATCGACGTGCTCGACGATCGCCCCGTAGTCGTAGACCCAGTAGCCACTGTCGCCGGTCTGCCCTGCGTCGTACACGGGGGGAATGCTGACCGCGAGCGAACGACCGTCGGCGCGCAGCGCCGCCGAGAGCTCGGCGATGAAGGCGACCCAGTTCGGCCGCGTGGTCGCCCAGGTGTCTCGGCCGTCGGCGAACGCGAACTGCTCGTAGTCGATGTCGATGCCGTCGTAGCCCCCATCGGCGGCGAAGGCCCGGATCGTCTCGACATGCTGCGTCCGAGTGACCGGATCGGCGAGGATCGCCGCCATCTCGCCGGCCGGCAAGGCGTCGATGATCGAGGGCAACACGTCGACGTCGAGGCCCCGCACGGTGTCCATGAACTCCGAGGCCATCTCGACCGAGGCGTTCGGATCGACGATGATCTGATCGACCCCGACCGCGTTGAACCAGAACGGTGACACTTCGCGCATCGAGGGCACTCGCTCGCGAGCATCCGGGAGCGACGCGTCGAGCCCCCAGTAGGGCACCCAGGCGTCGAGGGGAATGTCCGGCTTCGGCGGTGGCGGCTCTTCGTTGGTCGCCACGTACACCGCAGCACTCCCGACGCCGACCAGCGCGAGCACGAGCAGGCCCAGCACGACCAATCGACGACTCCGGGCGCGCCGGGGCTCGGGGTCGATCGGTCCGTCGTCCCCGTCGTCAGTGGGGCCGGAGTTCGCGGAGGTCGGCGAGTCGGACACCGACGAGGGACTCGACGAGGGTGAGCCCGGGGGCGGCAGCAACGGGGACGACATGGGGGACCCCCAGCGTCGCACACCCGGCGGCCAGCGCAGAGGCAACCCCGGTGGGCGAATCCTCGATCGCGACACACGCTGCGGGGTCAACCCCGAGCATCGCCGCCGCTGCCAGGTAGGGCTCGGGGTCCGGCTTGCCGTTGCTGACCTCGTCGCCGGTGATCGAACCCACGAACGAACCGGCAGGAGCCGACGCGATCACGGCCTCGGCGAGGCGACGCCACGACATCGTCACCAGCACGCACGGGACCTCGCCAGCAACGCACTCGGCCAGCAACTCCGGCGCACCAGGGCGCCACGGCAGTTCGCGCGACACGCGTTCGATCACTCCATCGAGCAGACGCTCGACCACCGCCACGGGCTCGAGGCGCACGCCGCCGCGAGTGCGCAGTTCGTGTGCCGAATCGAGCAGATCGAAGCCCACGAGCGAGAGGGCATCGGCCTCGGTCCACGTGCCGCCGAACTCTGCGACCAACTCGAACTCGATGTCGAACCAGTACGGCTCGGTGTCGACGAGCGTGCCGTCCATGTCCCAGAGGACTGCGGCCGGCCACGTCACGAGCGGAAGACGGTGATCTTGTCCTCGCCGATGCGCTCGCGCTTCTCGGGATCGTCGACGCCGAGGCCCTCCGACGGTGCGAGGCACAAGACGCCGAGCTTGCCCTCGGCTTCGTTGTGGTGCACGGCGAGCGACGCCTCACCGACCTGGTCGAGCGTGTAGGTCTCGGTCAGCAACGGTTGGATTCGGCCTTGGTCGAGCAACTTGTTGGCGGCGTACGACTCCGCGTAGTTGGCGAAGTGGGAGCCGATCAGGTTCTTCAGCTTCATCCAGAAGTGACGGTTGTCGAACTCGACCATGTAGCCCGAGGTCGCCGCGCAGGTCACGATGGTGCCGCCGCGCTTGGCGGCGAACACCGAAGCACCCATCGTGGAACGGCCGGGATGCTCGAACACGATGTCGACGTCGTCGCCGTTGTTGAGCTCGCGGATCTTCTTGCCGAATCGTCGCCATTCCGACTCGTCCTGGGTGTGCTCGTCCGCCCAGAACTGGTAGTTCTCTGCACGACGATCGATCACAGCCTCGCAGCCCATCTTGTTCAGGAGCGCTGCCCGCTCGGGCGAGGAGACCACGCCAATGGGTGTGCCGCCACCATTCAGGACGTACTGCACGGCGTAGCCACCGATCCCACCGGTCGCACCCCAGATCAGCACCGAGTCGCCCTGCTTCATCTGGGCGCCGTTGTCACTGACGAGCATCCGGTACGACGTGGAGCTGCACAGCGCGTTGACGGCCGCTTCTTCCCAGGTGAGGTGCGTCGGCTTGGGCATCAGCTGGTTGGCCTTGACGACGGCCAGGTCGGCGAGGCCCCCGAAGTTGGTCTCGAAGCCCCAGATGAGCTGGTTGCTCGCGAGCATCGAATCGTTGTGGGCGCTCGGGTCCTGGTCGTCGACATAGTTGCAGTGCACCGTCACGCGGTCGCCTGGCTTCCAGTTGCGCACCGACGAACCGACGCGCACCACCACGGCCGACGCGTCGCTCCCGACGACGTGGTACGGCAGGGAGTGGCGCTTGCCCCATTCGTTCTGGCGGCCCATCCTGTCGAGGAAGCCGAAGGTCGGCAGCGGCTCGAAGATCGACGTCCAGACGGTGTTGAAGTTGATGCTCGAGGCCATCACGGCGATGTACACCTCGTCCGGCGCGAGTTCCGGGGTCGCGACCTCGTCGACGTGCAGCGACCGGCGCGGATCCTTGTCCCACGAGTCGACACCCTCGAACATCGCCATTTCGTCACGCTTCACGAACGCCGCCCGATAGCTCTCGGGGATCGAGAGGTTGGCGATGTCGTCGCCGCTCGCACCGGACTGGATCGCTTCGAGGATCTCCTGCATGGCGCGCGACGCTACCGATCGGTAATCCCCACCGACAAAGCGGGCAACGTCTCCCTCCACTCCCGAATCCCACAACACCCGAAATGGCGCGCCGTCGTTGCGCTCAGCGCAACGATGGCGGCATTTTTCGGGATGTGGGGGGTGGAGTAGCGTTCAGGTATGGCTTCATCTGGTTCGTACATCGTCGCTGGCGCTCGCACCCCGATCGGCAAGATGAGCGGTGCGCTCGCCTCGTTCTCCGCTGCGGACCTCGGTGGGTTCGCGATCGCCGCCGCGCTCGAACGCGCCGGCGTGGCCCCCGAGGAGGTCGAGCACGTGATCATGGGCCAGGTCCTCATGGCCGGCCAGGGACAGGTTCCCAGCCGCCAGGCTGCCGTGAAGGCGGGCATCCCCATGAGCGTGCCGTCGATCAACGTGAACAAGGTGTGCCTCTCCGGGCTCAACAGCGTGTACCTCGCCAACCAGATGATCGCCGCAGGCGAGGCCGACATCGTCGTGGCCGGCGGGATGGAGTCGATGACGAACGCGCCGTACCTGGCCGACGGAGCCCGCGCCGGGTTTCGCTACGGCAACACCGAGTTGCGTGACGCGATCATCGCCGACGGACTGTGGTGCGCATTCGATGCGTGCCTGATGGGCCTGGGCACGGACCGCTACACCGGCGACAGCATCACCCGCGAGCAGCAGGACGAATTCGCCGCCCGCTCGAACGAACTCGCCGCCAACGCGATCAAGGACGGCAAATTCGCCGACGAGATCGTGCCCGTCGAGGTACCGCAGCGCAAGGGCGACCCGATCCTCGTCGAGCACGACGAAGGGGTGCGCCCGGGCACCACGGTGGAGACGCTGTCGAAGATGCGCCCGGCATTCGACAACGACGGCACGATCACCGCAGCGAACGCCTCGCAGCTCTCCGACGGTGGCAGCGCCATCGTCCTGATGAGCAAGGCCGAAGCAGAGCGTCGTGGCGTCGAGCCGCTCGGCGAGTTCGTCTCGTACGGCATGGTCGCCGGCCCCGACAGCGCATCGCTGCTCCATCAGCCGAGCCGCGCCGTGATGAAGGCCGCTGAACGCGCAGGCATCGCCGTCGGCGACCTCGACCTGTTCGAGCTCAACGAAGCCTTTGCCGCTGTCGGCATCGCGTCGACCGCCGAACTCGGCGTCGACCCCGACAAGGTCAACGTCAACGGTGGCGCGATCGCCCTCGGCCACCCGATCGGCATGAGCGGCAACCGACTGGCGCTCACGCTGCTCCACGAACTCAAGCGTCGCGGTGGCGGCGTCGGTGCGGCGGCGCTGTGCGGCGGCGGCGGCCAGGGCGACGCTGCCATTCTGCGCACCGTCTGAGTCGTCGCTGCATCGAGCAGCACCTCCCGATGCCGGTCGTGACACCGTGCACTGGTACCCCGTCGCGTTCAGACCCACGCGGACCCGTTCACACCGATTCACCACTTTGGGTGATTGACACGCTACTGATGGTGGATATACTGACATCTAGAGCGACTTGTGTTACGGAAGGTTGACGAAAAGCGCTGACTTCCGTAATCTAACTGCAACAACTGATCGAGCGAACCACCGTCCGGTTCGCCACTTTCTGGGACATCATCGAAACGAATCGGCCCGTCCGCCCGCTACCGATTCGTGGAGATGGTGTCCCAGTTCAGTTTTCGTCGCAGGACAGCGCTGCGGATCGACTCAGTCGACGGCGCGACGACCTTCGAGCGCTCGGCCGAGCGTGAGTTCGTCGGCGTACTCGAGATCCCCACCCACGGGCAGCCCGCTGGCGATGCGCGTCACGGTCAGCCCGATCGGCTTCAGCAACCGGGCGAGATACATCGCGGTGACCTCACCTTCGGTGTTGGGATTCGTGCACAGGATGATCTCCTGCACGCCCTCGGGATCGATGCGGGCCACCAGCTCGCGAATCTTGAGCTGCTCGGGCCCGATGCCTTCGAGCGGACTCATCGCACCGAGCAGGACGTGATAGCGCCCCCGGAACTCCCCGGTGCGCTCGATCGCCACGATGTCTCGCGATTCCTCCACCACGCAGAGCACCGACGAATCTCGACCATCGTCGTTGCAGATCGGACACAGCACATCGTCGGCCACGTTGAAACACCGCTCGCAGAAGCGCACGCGTGCCTTGGCGTCGGTGATCGAGAACGCGAGGCGCGTCGCATCCTCGGTCGGCATCTTGAGGAGGTGGAAGGCGATGCGCTGCGCTGACTTCGGTCCGATGCCCGGCAGACGGCCGAGTTCGTCGATCAGCGACTGGACTGGGGGTGTGTAGTTGCCGGCCATGAGGGAACGGTCAGCCCGCTTCCTCGATCAGTTCGGAACCGGGGAACGCTTCGGCCAGACGATCGATCGGTGACTTGACCGATTCGGGCGGCGCATCGATGAGGTCGTCGATGTCGACCTCATCGTCGTCGGGCAGCTCGGCCGACGGTCCTGCCAGGTCATCGTCGCTGCCGCCGTTCGCCTCGCCGGCCGCCGACGCTGCAGCGGCCGCAGCGAACCCGCGTTGGCGTGGAGAGGAGGTGTCACCGGCCGGATCCGGATCGCGGGGCACCGGTGAGGCCGACTCGGGGGCGACTCGCGACGCTGCGTCTCGACCGGATCCGGCATCGCTCGCGCCATCACCACCGCTGCCAGGGCCATCGCCGCCACCGTCGAGCAATTCGACTGCCACCGGGCCGCCGGCATGGTTCGCGAGCGCTGTCTCGACCACGGAACGCTGCTGTTCGCACTTGCCCCGGTGGACCGCGTTCGGTACCGAGAGGGTGAGCGTCGAGTCGGTGCTGCCGACGAAGCCGGCCGGTGCGTACACCGCGCGAGCCATCCCGCGCAGCGCAGGACGGATCGTGTTCTCCCACACCTCTGCGGTGATCGGCACGTTCGACCCAGCGGCTGGGGTCGGCGCCACCGCTGCGGCCGGCGTTGCCCGCGACTCGGCGACGTCGGTCGGCGCCGGGCGATCCGACGGCGGAGCAGGCGTGGGGCCATCCGACGACTCGTCGGTGCTGACGTCGTCAGTGGTGACGTCGTCAGTGGTGACGTCGTCGGCGGTGGCTGGTTTCGGGCCGCCATCGGCTTCGACCACCGGTGTCGCTGCGGCGGCCGAGCGCGCTCGACCTCCGAGGGCGGCGCGCCCGGTGGCCGGGTCGACCGGCACCGTTGGTGTTGCGTCGACCGGTGCCGCGACGCCGGCAGCCACCTGACGTTCGAGGCGTTCGATGCGCTGCAGCAACGCACCCGGGTCAGCCCCGACGTTGTCAGCGGTGAGTTGCACCGTGGCCACGTCGAGCAGCACACGAGGGTCGGGAGCGTGGCGCATCTCGGCCAATGCGCCGCCGAGCAGTTCGATCCCCCTCACGAGCCCGGCGGCCCCCAGCCGTTGTGCCTGCGCGGCGAGCGCATCGAGACGGTTCGACGGCACCTGCACCAGTTCCGGCGCCATCAGGGCGAGAAAGCCGTTGCGGAGGAACGCGATGAGCTCCTCGGTGAGCGTGCGAGCATCGATTCCATTCGAGATCGCATGGGCGACCACGGTGAGTCCGCGACCCGAGTCGCGGTCGATCATCGCGTCGACGAACTCGTCGAGTGGCACGATCGCCATTCCCTCGTCGCCGGTGTTCGACACCAACTCGAGCGCCGACAACGTGTCGCGGGCCGAGCCGCCGCCACGGCTCAGCGCCTGTTCGAATGCCGCGTCGCTCACCTCGAGCCCCGCGTCAGCGGCAACCCAGCGAACGTGCTCGGCGAGCGTGTCAGCGGGGAGCAGATGGAACTGCAGGTGCTGGGTCCGGCTCCGGATCGTGTCGGACATCTTCTGCGGGTCGGTCGTGGCCAACACGAACACGACGTGCGGTGGCGGCTCCTCGAGGGTCTTGAGCAGCGCCGCCTCCGCGGCGCGCGAGAGCATGTGGACCTCGTCGAGGATGTACACCTTGTGGCGGCCGGGTGTGCCGAGCGACGCCTTCTCGATCAGGTCTCGCATCGCCTCGACACCGTTGTTGCTCGCGGCGTCGAGTTCGTGGACGTCGTAGCTGACGCCCCGCTCGACGGCCAGGCACGAGTCGCACTCACAGCACGGTTCGCCGTCGACGGCGTTCTCGCAGTTGAGCACCTTCGCGAGGATCCGTGCCGACGTGGTCTTGCCGGTACCTCGCGGGCCTGAGAACAGATACGCCTGCCCTTCACGTCCTTCTGCCACCGACGTGCGCAATGCGCGCACCACGTGATCCTGGCCCTTCACCTCGCTGAAGCGGCGGGGCCGGTAGCGACGGTAGAGCGACTGGGTGGCCATCGCGGCCACGATAGCGACGCCGCTCCACACACGAGGCCGACCCGTAGCATCGATCGCATGTCAGCTCGCGTGATCGCCGTCGTCGCCGTGCTGGCCCTCGCATCCTGCGCGAGCGAGCCGACCCCGGTCACCGAGGCCGACTACCTCGCCGACCTCGAGATGATCTGTGCAGCGACAACGTCCGCACTCGACGCGCTACCGCAGCCTCCCGAGCAGATCACCGTCGCCGAGTTCGCCACGAGTGCCGCGAGTGCACTCGACAACGAATCCGAGCGGTCGCGGGCGCTCGAGGTCCCCGACGAACTCGCCGACGACCATCGAGCCTTCATCCGCAACACCGACGAGCAGGCCGAGGCCTGGAGGGAGATCGCCACGGTCGCAGAAGGCGACGCCCGGTTCGGCGAACTGACCGTACGCGTCGGCGAGTTGATCCGTGGTCGCAACGATCTCGTCGACGAGATGGGTGCCGGCGGATGTCGGCGCGGTCAGGTGTGACGCCAACGTGCGAGAACGACACCGACGCATGCCGAAGTCGAGGGTGCCCGGGCTGATGGGCCGGCGGGCAACTAGCCTCGGACGATCGTGAACGAGCGCACTCCATTCCGACCCGCCGGACGGTTCCGCCAGGTCATCGCCGGCGCGGCACTCGCCGTCGTCGGCGTCGTCGGGCTCGTTCCTGGCGCTGCGCTGGCCGAGAACACGCTGATCTCGTCCGACCCGGCTGACGGCTCGACACTTGCGCAATCCCCCGAGTCGATCTCGTTCACGTTCAACGAACCGCTCGGAGAGGTCAACACCATCACGTTGACGTGCACCGAGCTGTTCACCGTCGGGCCACGCGAAGTCAGCGACGACCGCCTCACGATGACCGCGGACATCATCGATGTCCTTCCGAAAGGTGCGTGCGTTGCGGCCTACGTGGTGAGCGACTCGGAGGGCTCGCCGAACGGACAGGGAAACATCACCTTCACGGTCGAGAACGATCCCACGACGGTGGAGACCACCCCGACATCGACGCCGGCGACGGGGGACAGCGTTCCACCCGACACCGCCACGACGTCTGCGACCAGCGACGGCGAGATCACCAACCTGTCCGATGTCGACGCCGGCCAAGGACCCCTCTGGCTCGGACGGCTGCTCTCGGTGTTCGGACTCGCCGTGTTGTTCGGATCGCTGGTTCTGATCGCCGCCGCCTGGCCCGAGGGCGTCGAGTACCTGGTCACCATCCGCTTCATCCGCGCCACGTGGATCGTGGCATTCATCGGCAGCTTGTTGTACGTCGCCGCCGCCACCGCGGCGGTGACCGGCTCAGGGCTGGGCAGCGGATTCAACCCGGCGAACTGGGTCGACCTCTTCAGCGCCGGTATCCCGGGGATTGCCGCCGTCGCTCGAATCGTGCTCGTCGTTGCGTCGGCATGGGTCGCTTTCCGTCCCGACCGGGTGATCGATCCGGTCACGCAGATGGCTGCCCTGGGGATCCCGGCGCTGGCTGTCGCAACGATCGGTTTGAGCCGGACGAACATGGACCTGGCGATCATCGGCGTGCCGCTGTCGATCATCCATGCCCTCGCGATGTCGGTGTGGCTGGGTGGCGTCGTGCTCCTCGCCCGCGTCGTGCTGGCCGGGCCGGGCGAGGAAGACCTCGTGCATGCCGTGCGCGGGTTCGGTCGGCTGTCGAACCTCGCCATCGGCACGACGATCATCACCGGCATCATCCAGATGGTCCTGCTCGACGGTGGCAACCTGTTCGGAACCTCGCACGGCCGAGTGATCCTGTTGAAGACGCTGGTCGTGGCGGCGATGATCTTCGTGGCCGTCTCCGCCCGCCAGTACGTCAACCAACGTTTGGCACGCGCCAACGAGATGACCGTGCCGATGGCCGATCGCCTGCGCCGTGCATTCGGTGTCGAAGCAGCAGCGGGCGTCCTCGTGCTGGCGATGAGTGCCTGGCTGCTCTCGCTGGCGCCCGCCAACGTCGAGACCGGGCCGACCATCGCCTACGCGATCACCGTCACCGTGGATGCTCCTGAAGCGGATCTCGACGTCACGGTCCGTCTCACCAGCAACCAGGTGGGCCTGTCGGGAATGGAAGTCGTGGTCGACGCTCCCGATGACGGACTCTCGGGACTCGAGGTGGTCCTCACCGCTCCGGCGAACGACACGATCGGCACGATCACCCAGCCGGTTCCACTCACCGGAGTCGGGGTGGCCGTGCTGCCGGAGGGCCCACAGGGTCTGCCCCTGACGGTCGCGGGCGACTGGACCCTGGTGGTCAATGCGGTGACCCCGACCGGCGTGTTCACCAGCCCGCCACAGGGCTTCACGATTCTCAACGCGGACGGCACCGAGGCCGTCGCCGACCTCACCGTGCCGCCGGTGGTCGTCGTCACGATCCCGCCGATCAGTCAGCCGTGAACGACATCGACGGGTTCGGACCCGCTGCGGTCATTTCATCGCGGACGTCGTGACGAAATCGCGGAACGAGACCGGATCGGCCACGTCGAGCTGATCGTACGTGCACGATTCGGGCGTCCGATCGGGCCGCCACCGCAGGAAACCGACGCCGTGACGGAAGCGTCGACCTTCGAGCTGCCCGAACGACACCTCGGCGACCAGTCCCATCCGGATCGGCACGAACGACAGATCCTTCCCGGCGTTCCACCGGCTCCCGCCGCCAGTCGCCGCGCCGGACTTGTCACCATCCCATTCGGCCCATTGCCGCCAGGGGTGCCCCTCGAGCGCGTCACGTGTACGCGGTTCCAACTCGGCCAGCAGCTCCGCACGCCGCGTGGCCGAGAACGACGCCGCCACACCGACCGAGTGCATCTCACCGTCGGGGTCGAACAGCCCGAGCAGCAGTGAGCCGACGCCGTGACCGTCCTTGTGGATCCGGTAGCCGGCGACAGCACAGTCGGCGGTGCGCTGGTGTTTCACCTTGACCAGCGCCCGCTTGCCCGGCTCGTAGGTCCCGCTGAGCGGCTTCGCCACGATGCCGTCGAGGCCAGCACCCTCGAATCGGTGGAACCAGTCGTCAGCGACCGCCCGATCGGTGGTTGCCGGGGTCACCTGCACCAGTTCGTTCTCGGTGATCGCATCGACGAGCGCGCCACGGCGGTCGGCCATTGGTTGCTCGAGCAGTGAGATGTCGTCCCTCGCCAGCAGATCGAACGCAACGAACGCTGCTGGCGTCTCTGCGGCCAATCGAGTGACCCTCGACTCGGCGGGATGGATGCGCTGCAACAGCGCGTCGAAGTCGAGTCCGCGGCCATCCGCGTCAGCGACGACGATCTCGCCATCGACGACGCAGCGATCCGGCAGCCCATCGCGCAACGGTCCGATGAGTTCGGGGAAGTAGCGGCCGAGCGGGCGGAGCTTGCGGGAGATCAACTCGACCCGATCGCCGTCGCGGAACACGATGCAGCGGAAACCATCCCACTTCGGCTCGTACAGCCAGTTGTCGCCGTCCGGGATCGATCGAGCAAGTTTCGCGAGCATCGGCTGCAGCGGCGGCTGGAACGGCAGCCTCAGCGCAGCGACGGGCGGGGTCGAAGTCGCATCTGCCATGCACGCATTGTGGTCGATCTTCCGACAGGGGTCGACAGCCAGTAACTTGCGAGGCGTGACGAACCCCATGCAGGAGAAGCTCGCCGATCTCGCGGAACGACGCGAGCAGGCCATTCACGCCGGTTCGCAGCGCTCCGTCGATCGCCAGCACGAAAAGGGCAAGATGCTCGCCCGCGAGCGGCTCGAGTACTTCCTCGACGAGGGTTCGTTCCACGAACTCGACATGCTCGCCCGACACCGAGCCCAGGCATCGGGCCTCGAGGATCGGCCGTACACCGATGGCGTCATCACCGGCTGGGGCACCGTGGATGGCCGCAAGGTGTTCGTGTTCTCGCAGGACTTCACCGTGTTCGGCGGCGCCCTCGGCGAGGTGTTCGCCGAGAAGATCCACAAGCTGATGGACCTGGCGCTCAAGGTGGGTGCACCCGTGATCGGCCTCAACGACGGCGCCGGCGCTCGTATCCAAGAAGGCGTGGTCAGCCTCGCCTCCTACGGCGGGATCTTCCACCGAAACGTGCTGTCGTCGGGTGTCGTTCCACAGATTTCGGTGATCCTCGGCCCGTGTGCGGGCGGCGCGGTGTACAGCCCGGCGATGACCGACTTCATCTTCATGGTCCGCGAGTCGAGCCACATGTTCATCACCGGGCCCGACGTGGTGAAGACCGTCACGGGCGAGGACGTCACACTCGAAGAGCTCGGCGGCGCCATGAGCCACGCAACCAAGTCGGGTGTCGCCACGTTCGTGTCGGCCGACGAGAAGTCGTGCCTCGACGACGTGCGCTTCCTGCTGTCGTTCCTGCCGTCCAACAACCTCGAGGAGCCACCGGTCGAAGACCTCGGCGACGACCCCGACCGGCTCTGCCCGGAGCTCCGCGACATCCTGCCGGCCAGCCCGAACCTGCCCTACGACATGACCGAGGTGATCCGCCACGTCGTCGACGACGGCGAGTTCTTCGAGTACTTCCCCCACTGGGCGAAGTCGATCGTGTGCGGTTTCTCACGCATCGACGGCAAGCCGGTCGGCATCGTCGGCAACCAACCCAAGGTGCTCGCCGGCGTGCTCGACATCGAGTCGTCCGAGAAGGCGGCACGGTTCGTGCGCACCTGCGACTCGTTCAACATCCCGCTCATCACCTTCGTCGACGTGCCTGGCTTCCTGCCCGGTGTCGACCAGGAGTACGGCGGCATCATCCGCCACGGCGCCAAGCTGCTCTACGCCTACTGCGAGTCGACGGTGCCACGCATCCAGGTCATCACCCGCAAGGCGTACGGTGGGGCCTACGTCGTGATGAACTCCAAGTCGATCGGTGCCGACCTCGCCTTTGCCTGGCCGACCGCCGAGCTCGCGGTGATGGGGCCCCAGGGCGCTGTCGAGATCGTGTACCGCCGCGAACTGCAACAAGCCGCCGATCCGGTGGGCCGGCGCGCCGAGTTGGTGCAGGAGTACACCGACAAGTACGCGTCGCCGTACGCCGCTGCCGAACGTGGCTACATCGACGACGTGATCGACCCAGCCGAGACGCGCCAGAAGCTCGTGGCGGGGCTGCGGATGCTCGCCACCAAGCGCGAGGAACTGCCGAGGCGCAAGCACGGCAACGTCCCCCTGTGATCCGACGAGACCCACGATGAGCGACAGCCCAATCGTGCCCGGACAGCCGGCGCTGCCCGGTCTGCCCTCCTCACCGCCACCTCCACCGTCATCGGCGCCACCGCCGCCGCCTCCACCACCACCACCACCGGCCACACCACCACCGCCGGCCACACCACCCCCGCCAGCCGCACCGCCCCCGTCAGCCGCACCGCCTCCGCCACCTGCATCGCCGGCGACCCATGCGCCAGCGTCGGACTCGCCGCCGCCACCACCCCGGACGCCGACAGGCGGAACCTCGCCGGACACCGACGACGACCTCGCCGCGCTCTTGGCCCAGATCACCGACGACGACGTGCCCACCGCTCCGGTCGTCGGCGCAGCGCTCACGAAGCCGACCGACGCGCAGCGCCCCGAGAAGGCCGAGGTGGCCCACATCGAGTCCGACGGCGGCATCGACTTCGACCCGGACCTCGCGTCGTTCGGGGCACGCCTCGGCGGCCTCCTGATCGACACCATCGTCCTCACACTCTTCGTGTTGCCGGGGATCGCGCTCGTCGTGGTCGGATCGACCGCGGTGATCATCGTCGGGCTGCTCGCGATGGCGGCCGGGTTCCTCGCAGCCGCAGCGCTGTACGGGCGAGCCGTGTCGTCGACCGGGCAGTGGATCGGCAACCGCGTCACGAACACCACGGTGGTCGACGCCAGAAACGGCCGCATGGTCACCGCCGGCGAAGGCGGCCTGCGATTCATACTGCGCTACCTGGTGTCGACGATCTTCTTGATCGGTTTCCTCATGGCGTTCGGCAACTCGCAGCGGCGAACCTTCCACGACAACATCGCCGGGACCGTCGTCGTGCGGCCTCCACGAGCCAGCTGGTCCATCGACGACGAGGTCACCGATGCCTGAGGCACCTATCGTGCACTCCATGTCCGGGCCCATCGACGTGTCACCGACTCCGAGCGACGACGAGGTCGTTGCCATCATGGCCGGCGTCGAAGCCCTGTGGCCGAAGCCCGTCGTCACGCTCGACTCGACGTCGCCACGCAGCACGGCTTGGCGATTCAGCGGTCGCTGGTGGTCGCGACCGGTTCCGGCCCGCCGGGACCGTCCCTACCGCTGACGGCGGGCAGGCAATCGCCGGTCGGAGACCAGGCGACGTGGCACACTCTGATCATGGGAATGCCGCCACCACCTCCGCCACCGGGGCAGGGTTCCACTCCCCCTCCTTCCCCGGCGCCGCCCTCACCGCCGCCGCCCGGTTTCGGCACACCACCACCACCGCCTCCGGGCGCCGTCGCCACCGCGCCCGGATATCCCCCGTACGGTTACGCCGCGCCACCCGTCGGCGGAGAACGCGCCGGATTCGGCATCCGCCTCGGCAGCTACCTGCTCGACGGCCTGTTGTACGGGCTGTTGATGGCGGTGTTCGTCATTCCCGGTGCGGTCTTGATCGGCGCCTCGTTTCAGGACTGCGTCACGATCAACGACGAGATCTTCTGCCCGGACGGCTCACCGAACGCCGGCATGATCGCCGGCGGTATCGCGTTGATCGTCGTCGGCGTTCTCCTCGTTGCCTTCATCTACCTGCGAGCGCTCGGCCGGACCGGCCAGACCTGGGGTTGCAGGATCGTCGGGATCAAGGTCATCGGTGAGACGAGTGGCGAACCGATCGGATTCGGCCGGGCGCTCGGGCGACAACTCTTCGCCGGCTTCATCTCGGCGCAGATCTTCTACCTCGGCTACCTCTGGATGTTGTGGGATGACAAGAAGCAGACCTGGCAGGACAAGGTCGTGGGCTCGATCGTGGTGAAGGTCTGAGGACCCGACTCGGTCACTGGACAACAGGGCGCCACCATGGAGATCACCACCGTTGCCGACGACCTCGTCGTCATCCATGACGGTCTCGACGTACGCCGCCACGACGGCCTCTCGCCCGACACCGAGTACGACCTCGACGGCGCGGTCGTACGAACCCTGGCTCGGCCCGCCGGCGAACTGCTGGGCTGCTTCGCGACCGTCAACGACGTGCACTTCGGTGAGGTCGAGGCCGGACGCGTCGATGACCTCACCGAGGGTCCGATCCGGCGGGCTGAAGCCGGTGACGAGCCGTACCCGGAGGTGATGAACCGCTCGGCGGCCGCCGAGATGGCGAGCATCGACCCGATGGCGGTCATCGTGAAGGGGGACCTGTCCGTCGACGGGCAACCCGTCGAATGGGAGGCATTCGAAGCCTGCTATCGGGCTCCATTCGGTGATCGACTGCACGTGGTGCGCGGCAACCACGATGCGTATCGCCATCAGGGCGAGTACGCAGGCGACCAACGCATCGAGTTGCCTGGCATCATCGTGGCACTGCTCGACACCGCCATCCCCGGCGCAACGACCGGAACGATCACCGCCGAACAACTCGACTGGCTCGACGACGTCTGCTCGGATGCTGATCGGCCGGTGTTCGTGATGGGGCATCACCAGCAGTGGATCGCAGGCGACGCGGACGCGAAGCGCAGCGACGACTACTTCGGACTCCACCCCGATGCCAGCGACGGCCTCGACGCGCTGATCGCTCGCCGAACCGGCGTCATTGCCTACGCTGCAGGCCACACCCACCGGCACCGGGTGCGCCCGATGACCCGGTCAGGGGTGCCGTCGATCGAGATCGGCTGCACGAAGGACTTCCCGGGTACGTGGGCCGAGTACCGGGTGTTCGAGGGCGGCATCATGCAGGTGGTGCACCGCATGTCGGCGCCGGAAGCGCTGGCGTGGAGCGAGTCGTGCCGTGGGCTGTACTCCGACTTCGGTGTCGACTACGAGACGTACGCGCTCGGCACCCTCGCCGAGCGCTGCTTCACGATCCCGCTGCGTTGACCAGGTTTCCCGGCCTGAGCTGGGGTGATCGGTGCATCCGCAACTCTGTGACACCCCCACGTCATCATGGGACGCATGGAGATCGCACTGCTCGTCGTCGCTGTCGTGTTGGCCGTCGGGGCCGCCGTTGGCGGATACCTGTTCGCCGTTCAACGCACCGAGGCGGATGCTGCCAGCCGCGCCGACGATCACGCGGCCGCCACCGAATCGCTGCAGTTCGCGATCGATGCCGCGGTGCAGGGCGCTGTCGCCCAAGTGCGCGACCAGGCCACTGCCGAGCGAGATGCCGCGGTCGCCGCCGCGTTGGAGCAGACCGCAGTCCTCCAGCGTGAGCAGTTCGGGGCGCTTGCGCTGTCGGCGCGGGAACAGACCACCTCCGAATTGGGTGCCAAGAAGGACGTCATCGACGCCCGACTCGACCAGGTGCACGCCGAGATGCGCGCCGAACTCACCAAGTTGAGCGAGATGGTCACCACGCTCGGCCGTTCGAGTGCCGAGAACTTCGGGCAGGTCACCAGCTCGCTGCAGGCTCACGCCGAGATCGCCAACACCCTCGCCGACTCCACCCGGGCCCTCCGCGAGGCACTGGCCAACCCGCAGGCGCGCGGCCAGTGGGGCGAGCGGATGGCCGAGGACGTGCTGCGCCTCGCGGGATTCGTCGAGAACATCAACTACGTCAAGCAGACACAGATCGAAGGCGGCACCGGCCGGCCCGACTACACCTTCCCGATGCCCAAGGGCCATGCGCTCTACATGGACGTCAAGTTCCCCATGGCGTCGTATCTGCGGTATCTCGAAGTGGGCACCAACGCGGAACGCGACGTTCACCTCAAGCGGTTCCTCGCCGACGTGCGGCTGCGGGTGAAGGAACTGGCGAAGCGCGACTACGCCGGCGAGAGCGAGACCCCATCGGTCGACTACGTGCTGCTGTTCATCCCCAACGAGCAGCTCACCGGCTTCATCCACGAGCACGACGCCGGCCTGATCGACGACGCGATGGGTCAGAAGGTCGTGCTGTGCTCACCGCTCACCCTGTTCGCGTTCCTCGGGGTCATCCGCCAAGCGTTCGACAACTTCATGATCGAGCAGACCAGCGACGAGATCCTGCAATTGCTGGGCACGTTCAGCGCGCAGTGGCGCAAGTACAACGAACAGGTCGACTCGGTGAAGAAGAAGTTCGACCAGGTCGACCGTGCCTTCGAGCAGCTCACGGGTCCCCGGCGCCGCCAGCTCGAGAAGCCGCTTCGCCAGCTCGACGAGCTGCGCCTCGAACGCAATCTCCCCGTCGACGGGGAACTCTTCGCGACACCCATCACCTCTGATGAGTCCGCCGATGACGACACCGACACGCCACCCGGCGGCACGATCCGGATGCTGGGCGCATGATCCGCCTCGCGCCGCGATCGAATCACCGATGGCGGCTGCCGACTGATTGAATCAGGCCCGTGAGTCAGCCCGCGTTCGACTTCGGCGACGACGAACTCGACGACGCTGCGAATCCCACGTATTCGGTCGGGGAACTCGCCGAGGCCATCAACGATGCACTGCGACGCGGGTTCTCCGACGGGGTGTGGGTCCGTGGCGAGATCACCGGGTGGAGCGATCGTGGGCAGCATGCGTACTTCACGCTGGTCGACGACGCCGATCCCTCCGAGCGGGGCGGCAACGGACGCAGCAAGGCAGTGGTCAATGTCCAGTTCTTCGCCAACGCCCGCATGCGCCTGCGCCCGATGCTGCAGAAGCACCGTCTACGCCTCGCCGATGGCATGAAGGTGCGGGTCTTCGGCTACCTCGACTACTACGCGCCCAACGGTCGGATCGGCCTGAAGATGACGGGCATCGATCCGAAGTACACCCTCGGCGACATCGCAGCGTCGCGCGACGAAGTGATCCGACGCTTGGTCGCCGAGGGGCTGCTCGACGCCAACAAGCGACGCCCGCTGTCGCCGATCCCCCTCCGGGTCGGGGTCGTCGCCAGCGTCGGCACCGCCGCCTGGCACGACTTCCACGACGAGCTCCAGCGCAGCTCCATGGGGTTCGCGCTCACCGTGATCGACACCCGCGTGCAGGGTGACGTCGCCGAGGAGATGGTGGCCGCTGCGATCATCACGCTGTCTCGGCGGATCGATCTCGACGCCGTCGTGGTGATTCGCGGCGGTGGCGCCCGCAATGAACTGGCCGTCTTCGACGCCGAACGGATCGCCCGTGCCATCGCGTTGTCGCCCGTCCCCGTGCTCACCGGGCTCGGGCACGAAGTCGACCGCAGTGTCGCCGACGACGTCGCGCACACCACGCTCAAGACACCCACCGCCTGCGCTGGCGAGCTCATCGCCCGAGCGGCGCGCTACAGCGCCGACACCGAAGCAACATTCGCCTCGATCGCACGCGAAAGCAGACATGCGCTCATCTCCGCCACCACGGACCTGTCCGAGACAGCGCACCGCATCGCCCGACGGACGCATGCGGCAGTCGAGCGTGCCGACGAACGGCTCGGCATGCGGATCGACACCCTCGCCCGCACGGCGCCCGCCTGCCTCGCCCGGGCCGATCAGCGACTGGTCGACGCGCAACAACGTGTGCTGACCCGAGCGGACGCGCTCATCGGCAGGGCAGGCGATCGCCTCGACGTGACCGCGGCCCGAGTGGCCGCAGTCGACCCCGCCGTCCAGCTGGCGCGCGGGTGGTCGATCACCAGGCGCGCCGACGGCACGATCGTCCGCTCGGTCGACGACCTGGACGTCGGCGACTCGATCACCACTGCGTTCGCCGACGGCACCGCCGCCAGCACGATCACCGGGACCACCCCCAACCCCACCTCGAGCGACACACGCTCCTCCGACCGCACCACACCGAAGGACTGACTCATGGCTGACGACACCACCCCCGGCTACGCCGATGCGCTCGCTGAACTCGATTCGATCCTGCGCGAACTCGAAGGATCCGATGTCGACGTCGACCATCTCGCCGATCGGGTCGCACGGGCATCAGAACTGATCACGCTGTGCCGCACGAAGATCTCGGCCGCCCAGCTCCGCATCGAGCAGGTCACCGCCGATCTCGACGCCGTTGCCGAGCAGGACGGCTGAACGACGACAGCCGACGCCGTCAGCCGGCCCGTGGCTGCCAGATGGCGGTGTGGAACGCGCTCCACACGGCGACGCCATTGGCGGTGACCTCGACGTCGAGATCGACGAACCGGTGCCCCTTGCGCTCGTACTCGGCCGCAACCTGGCCGCGCACCTCGAGCGCGTCCCCATCACGTACGAGGCCACGATGATGCGCCCTGGTACCGACGTGGATCCAGGGGCCGAGGCCGACGTTGAGGTGGAGCACTGCGTTCGCCTGACGAGCCAGGAACCCCGGATGACACACAGCGCCACCTGCGTACACGTCGTGCTCGTCACGCACCTCTGCGAGGTACACCGCACCCAACTCACGTCGATACGAGAACTCGAGTGTGCCCAGCGCGGTACCGGGTGCCAGCAGCGATGCTGTCACCGGCGGCACCGGCGACGGCCGCGGGGCGGTCGGCACGGCAACGACGGAGGGCGGCGAGTCGTCGAGGCGTACCGCTCCGGTCGCGCGCACCATGCCGTCAGGGCCGCTGATCGTCAACGAACCGTCGTCGTCGAGGCGCGCATCGACCAACTCGCCGTCGTACACCGGTGAGACGAAACGGGCCTCCATCGTCGAGCCGATCAGGAACTGATCGCCCCAGCGGTCGAGGCACGGCTGTGTCATGTACGCCCACACGTCGACACCGGGCACCAGGCCACCACGAAACCCGTAGGTCTGAGCCACGGTGTCGTCGTGCATGCGATTCGTCGAGTCGGTCGCAGTGTTGTACGCCTCGACAGTCGTGGTCAGCGCGCCCATGCCGGTCACCCTGGCACGTACCGGCGGACACCGCCGAGCCCGAGGAGCGCGATGGCGCACGTCGGGGCGCCGCCGCGAACCCGGCAGTAGCCTGAGCGGAGATGCCTGGAACCGCTCCGACCAGCCTCCGCACGATCGCCGACCGGGTGGAAGCCCGCCTCGACGAGCTGCTGACCGCCGAGCGAGAGCGGTGGGTCACCTTCGACGCCGACCTTGCCGAGCCGATCGACGAGATCCGCCGCCTCGTCCTGTCGGGCGGCAAGCGGCTCCGACCGGCGTTCACCCACTGGGGGTACGTCGGCGCCGGTGGCGGCACCGACGATCAGATCGACGTCGACGCGGGCGCCGCCTTCGAACTGATGCATGCGTTCGCCCTGTTCCACGACGACGTGATGGACGACGCGACAACCCGACGGGGACAGGCGACCACCCACACCCTCGCCGCCGAGCGGCACGCCGCGGCGGGTTGGGTCGGCGAGTCACGACGTTTCGGTGAAGGTGTGGCGATCCTCGTCGGCGACCTGGCGTTCGTGTACGCCGACCGGCTGATGGAGGGTGCTCCACCCGAGGCGATGCGAATCTGGAACGAGCTGCGCGTCGAGCTGAACATCGGGCAGTACCTCGACATCCTCGGGTCGGTACAGAGCATCCGCGACGTCGACAAAGCCGAACGGATCTGTCGCTACAAGTCCGGCAAGTACACCATCGAGCGCCCGTTGCACCTCGGCGCCGTCCTTGCCGCACCCGAACGCGAAGATGAACTCCTTCCGGCCCTCAGTGCCTACGGCCTCCCGCTCGGTGATGCGTTCCAGATGCGCGACGACGTCATGGGCGCCTTCGGCGAGGAGAGCCTCACCGGCAAGTCCGTCGGGGGTGACCTTCGCGAAGGCAAGCCCACTCCGCTGCTCGCACGGGCCGTCCGCCGAGCCACTGCGGAGCAGCTCGAGGTGCTGGCCGAGGTGGGCGCGCCGGGCCTCGACGGCTACGGCGTCGCTCGGATCCAGCAGGTGATCGTCGACACCGGCGCCCTCGCCGAACTCGAGGATCACATCACCGCGCTGACCGAGTCCGCCCTGGCGGCACTCGAAGCGGCCCCGATCGTCGAGATCGCCAAGTCCGAACTGGCGGCGCTCGCCGACTACGTGAGCTGGAGGAACGTCTGATGAAGGTCGTCGTCGTCGGCGCCGGCCTGGGCGGGCTGTCCGCCGCCGCCCACCTGATCGGGGCCGGCCACGACGTCACGATCGTCGAGCGCGATGCGATCCCCGGCGGGCGCGCCGGCATGATCACCGAGCAGGGTTTCCGACTCGACAACGGCCCCACCGTGCTCACGATGCCGAACCTCCTCGAAGAGGCCTTCAACGCGGCCGGCGCCGAGATGAAGGACTTCATCACGATCAACCCGGTCGACCCGATGTACCGGGCGGTCTACGCCGACGGCTCGACCTTGTTCGTCCGCCACGGACGAGAGGCGATGACGCAGGAGATCCGCGACTTCTCCGGCCCGAAGGACGCCGAGGCGTTCGGTCGGTTCTGTACCTGGCTCGAACGGCTCTACCGGGCCGAGATGGACGCCTTCATCGACGCCAACTTCGACAGCCCGCTCGACCTGATCAAGCCGTGGAAGTCCGGCCTCGAGCTCGTCAAGATCGGCGGCTTCGGCAAGCTCGGCAAGAAGGTGGCGTCGTTCTTCGACGACGAACGACTCCAGCGCATCTTCAGCTTCCAGTCGATGTACGCCGGACTCGCCCCCTACGAGGCACTCGCGCTGTACGCCGTGATCACCTACATGGACTCCGTCGAAGGTGTCTTCGTGCCCGAGGGCGGCATGCACATGATGGCCGCAGGGCTCGCTGACGCGGTCACCGCCGCTGGCGTCGAGATCCGCTACTCGTCACCGGTCACCCGCATCCTGCGCACACCGGGCGGTGCGGTCACCGGTGTCGAGGTGGGCGCATCCGAGCGGATCGACGCCGACGCGGTCGTCTGCAATGTCGACCTGCCCGTCGCCTACCGGGAACTCCTGCCGGGCATCGACGCACCGCGTGCTGCGCGCAACGGCAAGTACTCGCCGTCGTGCCTGCTGTGGGTTGCGGGCGTCAAGGGCCTGCCGCCCGCCGATGCCAGTCATCACAACATCCACTTCGGAGAGGACTGGGACGGCTCGTTCAAGGCGTTGATCGACGACGGCGTCCGGATGCCCGACCCCTCCATCCTCGTCACCCTGCACAGTCTCGACGACCGTTCACTCGCCCCCGAGGGCCACTCGAGCATCTACGTGCTCGAGCCCACCCCGAACCTGAGCGGCACCATCGACTGGTCGAAAGAACGCGACACCATCGTCGACAGCCTGCGCACGCGCGTCGATTCGCTCGGCTACCCCACCGAGGTGATCGTCGAGGAGATCTACGACCCGCAGGACTGGGAACGGATGGGTATGGAGCAGGGCACCCCGTTCGCGCTCGCCCACACCTTCTTCCAGACCGGCCCGTTCCGGCCGAACAACGTGAACAAGAAGGTTCCCGGCCTGGTGTTCACCGGTTCGTCCACGCTCCCCGGGGTCGGCGTGCCGATGGTCCTCGTCTCGGGCAAGCTTGCCGCGCAGCGCGTCGACGAGTACGCGCGGCGGCGATGACCATGGCGAGCGTCAGGGATCGGTTCAGCCGGAAGCCGCCCACCCCCACCACGCAGCTCCTGCCGACCGGTCCGGTCACGCTCGACGAGAGCTACGAACTGTGTCGCGAGTTCAACAAGCGCCACGGCACCACCTACTACTGGTCGACCAAGGTGCTGCCGAAGATCAAGCAGCATCACGTCCACGCGCTGTACGCCTTCGCCCGCTACGCCGACGACATCGTCGACGAGATCCCGTCTCAGGGTGGACGAGATGTGCCCACCGAGGTTCGAGCCGCGGCACTCGCCGATTTCGGTGACCGGTTCTTCGCCGACCTCGAGATCGGCAAGTCCGACGACCCGGTCCTCAAGGCCGTCGTGCACACCGTGCGCGCCTTCGACATCGACCCCGAGGGCTTCCACCGCTTCCTCCGTTCGATGACGATGGACCTCACGGTCGAGAGCTATGCCACGTGGGACGACCTGCTCGTCTACATGGACGGCTCGGCCGCGGTGATCGGCGAGATGATGCTGCCGATCCTCGAGCCGACCGACTACGACGAGGCCCTGCCGCACGCCCGCGACCTCGGCAACGCGTTCCAGCTCACGAACTTTCTACGCGACATCGACGAGGACCTCGATCGTGGTCGGCAGTACATCCCGCTGGAGGACACCGATCGCTTCGGCGTCGACCTGGCCCAGCGTCGCGTCACCCCCGAGTTCGTTGCGTTGATGCGCTTCGAGATCGATCGGTGT
Source organism: Ilumatobacteraceae bacterium (assembly GCA_963741875.1). Classification (GTDB taxonomy): domain Bacteria; phylum Actinomycetota; class Acidimicrobiia; order Acidimicrobiales; family Ilumatobacteraceae; genus Sva-07. The sequence goes on from CAVUJO010000001.1 coordinate 269,379, forward strand.
CGCGAGTTGTACCGGTCCGCGCAGATCGGCATCGACATGCTGCCCGACCGATCGGCGAAGTGCGTCGGGGCCGCCCACGCGCTCTACGGCCGGATCCTCGACAAGATCGAAGCTCAGGACTACGACGTGTTCACCTCACGAGCGAGCGTGTCGACCACCGAGAAGGCAACGATGGTCGCCAAGCTCCTCCTCCCGTGACCCCCGCCTCGCCCGCCGATCCCGTTCTCGTGAACTCGTGCGGGAACAATTCCCGCACGAGTTCACGAGTTGCCGGGTGGGTCAGCGCCGGAGCTTCCGTCGTCACGGTTGCCGGGATGATCGCGACGCCGCTGCTGCCGCAGGGTGGCCGGGCACGGCGGGTGCTGTCGAGCGTGGTCGTGGTCGGCTCGTTCGCGACCACGACGGCGAACGCCATGCGGCGGTGGGGCGCCCCACGAGCCGGGACGGCAGCGGCAGTGACCGCGGTGGCGACCACCGTGGTCGAACGCGTGGGGACGAACACCGGGATTCCCTTCGGGCGCTACGGATACACGGCCGCCCTGCGGCCGCAGGTGGCCCACGTTCCCGCCATCGTGCCACTGGCCTGGTTCGCGTTGGGCGTGCCCGCCCGCGAAACCGCCCATGCTGCGCTCGGTCCACGATCGACGCCGGCAACACGCATCGCGCTCGGTTCGGCGGCGTTGACGGCGTGGGATCTCTTTCTCGATCCGCAGATGGTGGGCGAGGGCTACTGGACATGGGCCAAGCGCGGCATCTACCGCGGGATCCCGCTCACGAACTTCCTCGGCTGGTTCGTCACCGGGCTCGGCGTGATGGCGCTGCTCGAAGCACTCCTCCCTCCCACTGACGACGGCGGAGGCGCGGACGGCGCACTCGTCGGGGAGTACGCCTACATGGGCGTGATGGAAACGATCGGGTTCGCCCGCTACTTCCGCGATCCGGTCGTGGCGATCGTGGGCGGCCTCGGGATGCTCCCCATCGCAGCCACCGCGCTCGCAGGGAAGCTCCGTGCCTGAGCAGCCGGGAGTGCATCACAGGTCAGACCGCTGTTCTCGTCGGGGGGGCTCCAGGCGATGACCGGCAAGAAGGTGGTCATCATCGGAGGTGGCGTCGGCGGGTTGACGGCGGCGATCCGGTTGCGGGCACTCGGGCACGACGTGACGATCTTCGAACGTAACGACGTCGTGGGTGGCAAGCTGGCGACCTTCGTCCGCGACGGGTACACGTTCGACATCGGGCCATCGCTGGTGACACTGCCCCACCTCTTCGACGAGGTGTTCCGCGCGGCCGGCACGACGCTCGACGAGCAGGTCGAACTCGTCCGTCTCGACCCCCAGTTCGCCTACCACTGGGCGGACGGCTCGTCACTGACGGTGCCCGACGGCGACGACGACACCTCCGCGGCCTTCGATGAGTTCGTCGCCGGGTCCGGCGATCAGTGGCGCGCCTTCGATGCCCGTGGCCGACGCATCTGGGACGTCGCCGAGCGGACGTTCTTCGCCGGACCGATGTCGAATCCGTGGTCGCTCGCGAAGCGCATGCGCTCGCCGTTCGATCTCACGGCGATCGACCCCATGCGCACACTGCACCGCTCGGCCGAGTCGTTCTTCGACGACCCCCGTCTCGTGCAGTGGGCCGGCCGGTACGCCACGTACTCGGGATCATCGCCCTACGCCGCCCCAGCGACGCTCGCCTGCATCCCCCACATCGAGGCCCGTTTCGGCTGCTGGTACCCGATGGGTGGCCTCGACGCCTTGAGAGTTGCGTTCGAGCGCGTGGCACGTGACATCGGCGTCGACATCGAGACCGGCATGGACGTCACCGGGATCGCCACCGACGAGGACGAGGCCGTCTGCGGTGTCGAGTTCGGCGACGGCTCGGTGGAGGGCGCCGACATCGTGATCGCCAACACCGACGCGGAGCACCTGTACGCCGACCTGTTGCCGCACGCAGATGCGCTCGAACGAGTGCGTCGAGCGAAGCGGTCGACGAGTGGATTCGTGCTGTGCGTCGGGGCTCGTGGCCTCACACCAAGGCTCCAACACCACAGCGTCTGGTTCTCCGACAGCTACCGCTCGGAGTACGACCAACTCGAGGCCGGCGAGCTGGCCGATGACCCGACGATCTACGCCTGCGTGTCGTCGGTGACCGACCCGAGCCAGGCTCCCGACGGGTGCGAGAACTGGTTCCTCCTCGTCAACACACCACCCGACGTCGAGGTCGACGCCGACGCCTACGGCGACCTCGTGCTCGACCGACTGGCGGACCGCGGGCTGGATCTGCGTCCCCGACTCGAGTTCCGCCACACGATGACACCGGCCGACATCGAACGTCGCTACCGGTCGCCGGGTGGCGCCATCTACGGAACGTCGTCGAACGGCAAGCGGGCTGCGTTCGTTCGCCCGGCCAATCGTGGCGCTCGCCCCGGGCTGTATCTCGTCGGAGGTTCGAGCCATCCTGGAGGTGGGCTCCCGCTCGTGACCACGAGCGCCAAGATCGTCACCGAAATGATCGTCGAGGATTTCGCATGAGCGCCCGCCGTGCGGCGAAGCTGGCGTCCGTCGGCGTCCGGGCAGCGGCTGGAGCAGTCGCCATCAGCCGGATCGTCCGGGCCGCGACGGTCGATGCTCCGGTCCGCCCGACGCTCACCCCGATGCAGACCATCAGCGTCGTTGTGCCGGCGCGTGACGAGGCCGAGCGGATCACTCCGCTCCTGGCCGCCATTGTCGGCGCCCCCGGTGTGGCCGAGGTGATCGTGGTCGACGACCAGTCGAGCGATGCCACCGCCGAGATCGCACGGGGCGCCGGCACCACGGTGATCTCCGGCGCACCACTCCCCGACGGTTGGGCAGGCAAGGCCTGGGCGCTGCAGCAGGGCATCTCGGCGGCCACGTCGGACTGGGTGGTCACGCTCGACGCCGACGCCCGACCCGATCCACGACTGCCGACGGCGATGGTGGCGCGGGCGGTGGCCGATCGCCTCGATCTGCTGACCGTCGGTGGCCGATTCGAGTGTCCGACGCCCGGCAGCCGGTGGCTGCATCCGGCGATGCTGACCACCCTCGTGTACCGATTCGGCCCACCCGGCGCGCCACCATCCGAGCCCGACCGGACGATGGCGAACGGTCAGTGCATGGCCGTCCCGCGAGCGAGGTTCCTCGCTGCTGGCGCCATGGAGCTGGTCCGCAACGAGGTGGTGGAAGATCTCGCACTGGCGAGGCGACTGGCTGCTGGCGGCCATCGCGTCGGGTTTCTCGATGCCAGCGAATTGCTGAGTGTCCGGATGTTCGAGTCGCTCGGCGATGCCTGGACCGGGTGGGGACGATCGCTCGCCTTGCCCGGCGTCGAACCTCGACGCCGTCAACTGTTCGATCTGGCCGTCGTCGTGCTCGCCCAGGTAGTGCCGATTCCCCGGTTGCTGTTCCGACGCGGTGACGTGATCGACGTCGTGCTCGCTCTCACGCGGCTCGGGACACTCGTCGGCACCCGGAGGGCGTACGAGCGCACGGACGCCGCCTACTGGCTGAGCCCACTCGCCGATCCGTTGGCTGCCGTCGCCATCGCCCGCGGCATCGCCAAGCGTGGCCGTCAGACGTGGCGAGGGCGCAGCTACACCTGACGCGCTGCCCGGCGGCGGTCGGCCACGGCTGCCATCGCGAACCGCAGCCCGATGAACGTCATCAACACCCCGGTCGCTGCGGTCCGATAGGGACCCTGGACGACGAGTTGGACGATCGGGAACGCAACGAAACCGACGCGTGCGGCGATGGCGAACGACCGACGGACCGCAAAGGTGGCGAGCAACAACCCGATCGAGATCAGGAACGGGATGGTTGCGAAGACGGCTGCGCCGCCGGCGAACGTGAGGATGCTGCGTCCGCCCCGGAACCGGGCGAAGACCGGGAACGCGTGACCGACCATGGCGGCGCCACATCCGACGTATGCCAGGCCCCAGACACCGGGATCTGCCAGCACGGTCCCGACGAGCGCTGCGGCGACGCCTTTCGCACTGTCGCCGACGAACACGGGGACGGCCGCCCGGCGCCCCAGGGTCTCTCGCGCGTTCCAGAACCCCGGATTGCCGTCGCCGACGTCTCGGAGATCGACGCGAGCCCGGCGCGCCGCGACCAGGTTGGCAACCGGGATCGACCCGATCAGGTAGCCGACCGCGATGGTGACTGCGATCGTGACTCCCTGCTCGACGCCCATCGGTGACAGCATGGCCGATGCATGGGTCGCATCGCATCGTTCCACCTCGTCAGCGAGCCGTCGTGGAAGACCCCGCTCGTTCTCGCTCGCCTCGGCGTCGACCGCCTCCGCCTGCACCGAGTGCCGGGCATCGCGTTCTGGCGGCTGCTCGGCACGGGAAACGGCGACGACACCGGGCGAGGTGCCGACCTCTCGCGCAGTGCGCTGTTCGTCGTGTGGGAGGACGAGCACCACCTCGACTCTTTCCTGAGCGAGAGCACCATCGGCCGACGCTGGCACGGCGCCCAGGAGAACTGGCACGTCAGACTCCGCGGTATCGGCGGTCACGGAACGTGGAAGGGCGTCGACCCGTTGGCTGGGCTCGAACAGGGATCGAGCGACGGACCCGTGGCGATCGTCACGCGCGCGAATGTGCGCCGCCGGTCATGGAAGGCGTTCGGCGCAGCAAGTGAGGTCGTCGACGCCGAATTGCACCGTGCACCAGGACTGATCGACGTGGTCGGGATTGGTGAGACTCCCATCGGGAGCCTTGCCACGTTCAGCCTGTGGGAGTCGCTGGACGCAGCCCGGCAGTTCGCGTATTCGATGCCCGACCATCGCGACGTGGTTCGCCGTACCCGTGCCGAGGACTGGTACGCGGAGGAGATGTTCGCCCGTTTCGAGCCCTACGGGTCGACCGGCACCTGGAACGGCCGTGATCCGCTCACATCGCGAGCTCCACAATCACCGTCGTGACGATCCGGCCCCACCGATAACATCACGCCCTGCGCTTCCAGCGCGCCCAGATAGCTCAGTCGGTAGAGCAACGCATTCGTAATGCGTAGGTCGCGAGTTCGATTCTCGCTCTGGGCTCCACACGACAGTGACTTCATGGCACGAGGGAGCATGCGCCTCAAGCGGCATCCCGAGGTCTACGCCCACCGCGGGCACCGCGGTGACCACGACGCCGCGGAGAGCCTCGGCGCCCTCATCGACGATCCAGACTGACGGACACGGGTTCTCCGGCAATGATTATGCGCTGGCCAATCGGAGGCTCGACCTCCCACACTTCGCCGGTACGCGAGCGCGGCGCGAACGGTTTCGATCGGGGATTACCGAGCGGCTTCCTGCCTCAGGCTCGGAAGGTGACCCGTTCGCGAAGCCAGCTTGCGAGCCAGGCCTCGTCGACCGCTCGTGCTGCCACCGCGAGCATTGCCTCGACAGCGTCGTCGGTGCCGGGTTGCTCGTCGTTCCACGACCCGTCGTTGAGGTCTATGAACAACACGAGACATGCCCACGCTGCTCGCTTGTTGCCGTCGGGCAATGGGTGATTCCACGCGATCCGACACGCAAGCACTGCGGCCTTGTCGTACATGTCTGGGTAGAAGTCGGTAGCGCCGAAGCCGGCCTGAGGTGCGTGAAGCGCTGAGTCGGCAAGCTCCAGGCGGCTGGCCTTGATCAGGGTGGCTGCGTTGATACCGGTGACGTGCTCGGCGAGGTACCAGAACTCAGCGAGGCTGAGGTAACGGGTCACTTGGCGAGGCGGTCGAGGATCTCCCGATCGCGCTCGAGCAACTTCTTGGCTCGTGCGGTGAAGTCGTCATCGGAGCGGACTCGTTCGATCTCGGCAGCGAGTGCGTCGATGATGAGCTGGTTGACGCTGTCGCCTCGCACCCGGGCGACGGCCTCGGCGTCGTCGGCGAGGTCGTCGGGCAACCGAACGGTGGTCTGCTTTGCCATGACATCATGATATCACGATGCAACTTGGTGAACTGTTGCAGTTCACGTGCGCATATCGCCGGTACTGCCACGCGGCGAAGGCGTTCGCACTCCGACATTTCCGAGCGGGTCAGGCGGGCGCATGGGTGCCGTACTTCTCGGCTCGGCACCCGTCCCGAGTCCGCGTCGATGTGCGTGCCCCTCGGCCGGCACTTCTCGGATGCTGTCATATCGGTGTGTCGGGCGCCGTCACCGGATCGGGAAGCGCCTTCGTCGCCGCGGGGCGGTCGAGGCGCAACAGTGCGCCGGTACTCGGGCGGCTGACCGCAGGTTCTGGCTCGCGATTATGAGCGGGTCAGATCGTGTGCGGCAGGCCGGTTGTGTTGCGGCGAAGATCGGAGTGTTCGGACCGACGTCCGCCCCCGCAGCTCGGTCGTTGAGTGTCGGTGGTGGGCCTTGCGACCGCCTCGTCTGACAACTATCCTTGTCGGAGTGGAGATCCTGGCGAGCGCTCGCAGGCACGGGATTTCTGATGATGACATTCGACACGCCGTTGAGAACTCACTCGCCGGTGGCCGCTCAGACGACCAGACGGACTTCGTGATGTTGGTAGGCCCGGACCAGTCCGGGAACCTGATCGAGGTCGGCATCGTCGTCACCGACGACATCGAGTATGTAGTTCATGCAATGCGAGCACGAAACCAATACCTGGATTGGCTGTGATTGAGATGGCAACCACGAAAAGCATCCCCGCGACCTGTCTGACGCCGACGTCGACGCCCTCGTCGCTGCCTTTGACGATGCGGTCGAACAAGGTCGCGTCCGACCGGTCGATGGCGCGGTGTTCCGCGAGTTGCGTGCTGCCGCAGCGGGACGTCGGGCCGCAGAAGAACGACTCGAGGCGTCGGTGATTGCGGCGAAGGCGGCTGGTCTGTCATGGGGCACGATTGGTGCGCAGCTCGGAGTAACGCGTCAGGGCGCCAGACAGCGCTACGAGCGCCTGATCGACGGGTGACCATCGTCCCTCGGTGTTGGTTTCCGAAGAGCACCGACCCGCCGTGCGGACGACAACGCAAGAACGCGGGCGCTGTGACCCGCGGTTCAATGCAGCCCGGATCGCTCGACAGTGGTCCGAGCAGCACACAGACCCTTCCGATCGGCCGCAACCGATTGCGCCCGGAGTGATGCGCGAGGACGATCGATGTGGCCCGTGATCATCGCTCGGGTGGTGTACGGATGATCGGCCGACCGCGCTCTCGGTGACAGACTCACATCGGGCAGGGAATTGACTCGTGGCGACCTACAGACTGATCGGACTTGTGTTTGTGCTCGTGCTTGCCGCGGCATGCGGCTCCGCCGATGGCAGTGATCCTTCCGAGGAATCGAACACCAGCAGCGGAGCGTTACAGGAGACCGTCATGATCTCGGTCGCTGACGGATGTGCCACACTCACCGATCCAGGCTCGGGGAGCGAGCTGGTGACCTCGTGCCAACCACCGCTTTCCAACCCGCTGTTCGTCTGGGGCGACGATACGGCCGCTACCTCGGTCAACCTGATCCGAGTCCCGCCAGGCACCGGACTTGAGCGAACAGAGGGCGACTCCTTCAACGCGTCCTATGACATGGCATCCGGGTGGCTGAAAATCGAGTACGCACAACAGCCACCGCTGGTGTTCCTCACACAGAACAACGAACTCTTCCGATGCGAACTGCAGCTCGCGGCTCTGGTGTGTCGGCGAGCCTGACTTCGCGGCGAATCAGACCGAGCTTGGAGCACTGCGATCCGCCTCACGTGATCGGGCATCCGCTGCCCGGCAATGCGACGTGCCAATCGCGTACCGCCGAACACTTCGCCGAACCGAATCCCGCCAGCACAACCTGACGGATCACGCGATATCGGCCCCACTGTGGCGTCACGTAATCGCGTGATCGACCAGCGGTCGGTGGCAGTCGTATCAAGGGGCAGCGCTTCGAGTTAGGTTCTGATCGTGAGCGCTGAACCAGTCGTGATCGTCGACCACGATCCTCGCTGGTGTGAGGCGTCCGACGTAGCCGCTTCCGACCTGAGCGATGCGCTGAGGCCGTGGGTCGTGGATGTCGAGCACATCGGTAGCACCGCCGTCGCCGGGCTTGCGGCGAAGCCGATCATCGATATCCAGGTCGGTGTTGTGACTCTCGAGGCGAGCGCAGAGATCGTTGCCGCGGTCGAAGCCTTGGGGTACGTGTATGTCCCGGAGTACGAACGCGAGCTGCCAGATCGGCGCTACTTCCGTCGCACATCGCCGACCCGTGTCACCACGCACCATCTACACCTCGTTGAGCGAACGGATCTCGAGTGGTGGGACCGACACATTCGGTTCCGTGACTGGCTCCGTGCACACCCCGACGATCGTGATCGCTACGCAGCGCTGAAGCACTCGTTGGCGACAGCGCATCGCAACGACCGAGCCAGCTACACCGAGGCCAAGTCGGCGTTCATCGCCGGCGTCCTTGAGCGCGCGAGCCAGGTGCCCTGACCGACTCACGCGTGAATCGCCAGTGTTCGTCCCGTCGTCGACGACGATTGGGGCCCGACGCGCCGCACACTTCGCCGCACAGAATCACCTGACCGGCGCACAGGAGACCACCCGGCTGCGGCCCAAGCGTGACACGAGATAATCCCGTCCTGTTGACGACCATCTGGGGCAGCCATACGGTGGATCATCGCCTGAGTGACTGGAGCCTCACGGATGCTGCGAGCGACCATCCGAATCAATGCGCGAGGAATCGTGTTGATCGCCGGGGTGTGCTTGTCGGCGTTCGGTTCGGCATGCGGATCTCAAGTCGAAGGTGAGGAACTCGGGGCCGCCTATGCCGATCTCAGTGAACTCGCTGATGAACTTACGCTCGACGCTCTCGAGTGCGCTCACGACTCTGGCGTCGAGGAGGCGTATCTCAGCGACGGAGGAATCGTTGGCGGCGTCGGTGACGAAGCCAACGTGGTGAGTGACTGCTTCGCGAGATTGCTCGAACACCCGAAGTACGCAGCGTTCTCCGATGACTCGGCACAGATGGCACGCAGCACCTACGACGGATTAGTCGTGATCCACGAGTGCATGGTTCGCGAGGGATTCTCTCCGACGTCTTCTGCCGCTCCGACGTTCGACGAATGGATGCAGTCCGGGCGAAGCTGGAGTCCATACGGCGACCTCGTGCGGGATCGTGACCTCAGCGGGCTCGAATCGGCCGAGGAAGCTTGCGAGCCGGGCTGAGGGCTCAGCACTCACGGCACCCGATAATCGGCGCTCGATAACCCACCACCCGCTCGACGACGACCACTCGGGTACGGCCCAAGCCGCACGCGAAGTAATCCCGCCCACGATCGGCGGTCGGGATGCGCCGGTCTCAGCTTCCGAGCGGGTTGGCGATGTGCAGTCCGCGGCGTGCGGCGGCGGCGCTGAGCGCAGTGTCGGCGCTGCTGAACACGGTCGCTTCGACGATGAGTGCAGCAGCGAGGTGAACTGCGTCGTAGCCGCGAAGTCCTTCGTCGTCGGCGAGTTCTGCGGCGCTCGCCACGAGCTCATCTGTCACAGGCACGATGTGCAGATCGCTCACCAGCGCGTCGAGCTCAGCGACCGCGGAGCGGTGCTGCGCGTCGGTGAGACGCCGAACCCGTCTGGCGGCAGCGAGCGCAGCGCGGGCCTCGACCACGATGAGGTTCACCGACGCGACTGCGTCAGCGGAGGACCAGATGGTCATGGCGCGCTCGGAACCACTCTCGTCGATGATCAGCTTGAGCAACGTCGAGGTATCGATGTAGGTGATCACCGAGGTCAGCGCCGCTGCTCGGCAACTAGGTCGCTGACGGTGCCTTTCGACTTGATCCGCTGCTGTGGCACGTGACGACGCTTGCTGCTCGTAGGGGCTCGTACGATCCCGGCCGCGATGAGTTCGGCGAGGCGGTCATGGGTGGCTTCGAGTGATGACAGCCGGGCGACGGGACGGCCGCGATCGGTGACGATGACCTCTTCACCTTTGCGGACGCGGTCGATGTATCCGCTGAGTCCGTTCTTCAGCTCACGTATCCCGACTTCAGAACGTGATGTGGCTACTTTCATTGTTCTATTGTAGCTACACCCGGTCACTGCGGCCCGGACACCTTCGCGGTATCAGCCCGGCCGACGGCACCCGATAGCCCCCGCTCTGTAAACCGATCCATCAGCCCACGCCACCCGCACACTCCGGCCCATTTGCGGCGGCGCACTATCACGGCTTGGAAGGGAGCATTTCGGTCGCTGATCGGATCAGCTTCACCGACTGCGACCGGGACTTCTGTGAAGAAGTCGAGGCGTTGATCGGGACTTCGTTCCGAGATGACGAGCGATCGTGAGGGGCCGCCGCTGCTCGATACCGACACACACATTGCCGCTCGCCCGTCTCGCTTCGAGGCCCGGGTGCGGCGCTCGCTGTTCGCGCTGGGCCGTCGACTTCGGCCCGCCGGGCGGCCATGGTGCCCGGAACCTTGACCTCGGATGCTGGGCTAGTGTCCGACAGGTTCATGGCGCCGCCGTGGGCGCCCTCGACCCAGGAGCCCCACCATGTCGATTCAGCGTCTCGATGCCCGCCACGTCGATGAAGCGGCCGCCACTCTGGGCGAAGCGTTCTTCGACGATCCGCTGCTGCAGGTGGTCGCTCCTGACGAGGCGACGCGACGGCGCTGGGGCGACTGGTTCATGAGCTTGACCGTGCAGTACGGGCTGCGGTGGGGTGAGGTCTGGTGCACCGACGACATGTCCGCCGTCGCGGTCTGGGTCCCGCCCGACAGTGGTGAGATGAGCCTGGGTCGGATGCTGCGTATCGGCCTGGCCAGAATGCCGCTGCGACTGGGGATGTCGGGTACCCGTCGGTTCATCCAGGCGACGTCGTCGACGGAGCCGTTCCACAAGTCCGTCAACGGCCCACACTGGTATCTCGTCGCGGTTGGCGCGCGGACCGAGTGCCAGGGGCAGGGACTGGGGTCGGCGCTCGTGGAGGTGGGCACATCGCGTGCTGACGCAGCCGGGGTGTCGTGTTATCTGGACACTGGGACGCAACCGAACATCGACTTCTATTCGAAGCGAGGGTTCGAGATCGCCGGTCAAGTGGACTTCGACGGCCACACCTTCACTGGGATGATTCGCGAGCCCTCCGCACGATTGGCCCCATGAGACCGCAGAGATCGCTTTCGTCGACTCGTTCCGTCCTTCACCCATCCGTGACAGTTTCCGCACTGAGATGCGTGACGAATCATCCAGGAGAGCTGCCGGTCGGAGGCACTCGACATCACCGCCCCGTAACGCGTTGACGCCGCAGCAACTTGCGCCGCATCGCGGCCCAAGTCCTGCGTCACGTAACAACGTCGACCAACCTGGCGGTCGGGGTATGCGGACTCGCCCGCAGGTGCAAATCTGCCGCGGGTGTGGGTGTGGTGTCCCCGCCCATTCCGGGCGTCTTGTCGTGACTGGCCGGCAGGCCGGTCTTCCATCCCGGTGGGACTGTCGTCTCGCCGAACGTCTACGTATGTCCGCCGGCTATTGGGCGAGCAGCGGCGCGACTTCCTCCATAAACGCTGCATTCTCGGCGGCCGGACTGAACTCGGCCAGCAAGCAACCGGTCTCTGTGAAGACGCGGTCATGGCCCGACGGCATGTAGAAGACCTCGCCCGCATTGATGGTCTCGATGGAACCATCGGTGTAGCCGACGGTCCACGACCCCTCGATGACGTAGCCCCAGTGCGGTACCGGGCACGAACCGCTCGACACCAGAGCGAGCAGAGGCGACAGATCTGCTCCAGGTTCGAAGCGATTGATGTTCACCGCCATCTCTCCCCACTGAGTGCCTCTCAGGGTGGCGACTTCGGACTCCATAATCGTGTCGAGGTCGGCTTGCGAGGATTTCATGACGGTGCTCCGCTCCGGTCGGTCGATTCCGCACGACATCGATCAGCTTGAGCGAAGACGCTCGGTCAGCAGGAAGGCCCCGCATGCCGACTCGATCTCACGGTACAGCAGCACCAGATACTCGATCGCACGAATATTGCGATGCTTGACCGTGGGCGTCGATTGGCGCGCGCTGTGAGAGCGGTGAGCGCCGCAAGGCCATCAGTCGCCGTCGTTCACCCGAACGTGCTTCCAGAGCGGGTTGGGTGGCCTTGGCCGACATCCGACTCGTCGGAACCCGCGTTGCGTGGACGCCGCTGCTGCCGAGTAGATGGCTTCGGCCCCACGGGCGCTCACGACAAATGCGGTGTGATTGTCGAACTGGGCGCGTGGCTCGCCAACCAGTTCCTGACCAGCGGGTCGCGCACTTCTGCGCCCCAGAATCGCGCGAGTTCTCAAGCAACCACCCGCCGCACGGCGAAGCCCTTTGCAGTGCTCGCTAATCCCGGAGTCGGTCGGCCGAACGACCAGGTCGTTGAGCTGGCGCCATGCTCGGTCGGCTGGTTGCCGACGAGCACGGTGCCGTCGGCGTCGCTTGCCGTGACACAGGCGGGGTGCGGTGGCGAGCTGATGCGTGGGTTGCCGGTGGATCGGCCGCTCACAATGCCGATTGGAAGACGGCTGAGTCCATGTTCGAGATCCCGCCGCACTGTTGTCGCGGTTCTACGGCTCGATTGCCAGCTGCACCGTGCCACTTTGCAAACCGGATGGACGCGTCACCACCGTCGTCGAGCCGAGCGTGCAAGACTCACCGAGTGCCGGTCCCATCCGATCAGCCGCTGACGTCCACGTTCATGATCGCGATGCCCTCGCCAAGTCCGACCTCGCCGCATTTCGATGGACAGCTCGAGATCTCGCGGGAGTACGTCGAGTTGCTTTCGGCGTCCACGTCCCCTGAACCCGTCACCAGCACCGGCGATGGGAGCGCCTCCATCACGATCCAGGGCGAGGAAGGAGCCAGTCCTACCATCGCTGTCCTGGCCTTCGTCGCCCCGCTACTCATCGTTGCCCTCGCCCTTGGCGGCGTGTACCAGTTGTTTCGGTGGGTCGAACGACGGCGAGGTTGACCGAGTCCACCCATCGGGCGCACGATTGCCTGGTCGCTGAGGCCCAGCGCGCCGATTGGGAACCGACCCAACGAAGGCGCCAGACCTCGGTGGGGCGGTACCGCAGTGGAAATGTGCGCAGTACGCCACGATCCACCCGATGCGGCGCCGCCGAGTCAGTCGTTGGTCGGTGTCTCGCTCGCAAGAGCCTGAAGGGTCCGGTGGATCCGCCAGAACTGCGACATGGGGAGCGGCGCTCCCATTGCGGATGCCTCGAAGTAGGTGAGGTGGACGAGCCACCCGACCGAGTACGAGGTCGAGAGCGCTCCGAGTTCGTAGTGGCTCAGGACAACAACGGACCCGCTCTCGCCGGTCGGGGACACCGTCAGCTCCAGCCAGGTTCTGTGCTCGTCGGGGAACGCCCAGCTCATGACGAGCGAATGCTCTTTCTCGACGCTCTCGACTTCGCTCGTGCAGAGATACCCGTCACCGTGATCGACGATGAGCTGCAGACCAGGGTGCAGACTGCCCTCGATCGGTGAGCCGAGCCATGCCGGCCAGTTGTCGAGGTCGACGAGATGACGCCAGGTCGATTCGGCGTCGAGCTCCAACTGCCAAGTGATCGACACCGTCTCGCCGATGACGCGCGTCAACAGACCCATCGGCAGACGGTACTTCGGTCCTCTCATCGCATGGCGCAGTCGCACCGAAGCCGCTCGACAACGACACGCATCGTCACGATCGCCGCGCCGTCGGGGCCACTCGGCTTCGACCCAAGCCGAGTACCCGGTAGTGACGGACGTATCCGCACACGCAGCACACTCGGCGATGCTCTGTTCGAACCGCGGTCATCTGGTCGGTGCCGAGGCGGTGCCTTCGTTCCGGGCGCTCATGCGAGACTTGCAGCGATGGACACGGCGAGTGGGCCGAACCTCAAGGGAATCGTGCTGTTCTTTCTTGCCATCGTGGTCGCTGTCGCATTCGGGTTGTGGTTGACCCAGCGGCCCGGTGAGCCGGAACCGGCACAGTGGCAAGTTGATCCCGCCGCGAGCCTGGCGCCGGCTTCGCGAGAGGTCCCGATCAATGTGATCGAGCGGGAATGCGCATCGGGCCGATCTGCACGCGGTCGAATCGAGGTGACAGTGGACGAGGACGTGGAATCGATCACGTTCGATGTCCGTGTCGAGCGGCGACCGGGCGATCAGGACTGTCAAGGCAATCCGATCACGCCGTACGTCGTTGAGTTGGGGTCTCCGCTCGGAGAACGAGTGATCCTCGGCGCAACACCAGCAGGCGAGTGGAGTGGCCCGGCAACGACCGATACCACCGAGCTACCGTCCTCGAGCACCGTGGGGGCACTGGAGTTCAACCTCGACAGCGATCCGCTGCGGAATCCTTCGGTGTTCGGGTACAGCGCGCTCACCGAGGTGGACGATGCTGCGTTGATTGACGACGTCAGCGACGCGCTCGGCGCCGCCTATGACGACACCGGGTGGATCCCGATGCCCGACGCGTACGCCTGCAGCGGCGCCACCGAGTACCGCTCGCTGCTCTGGGCCGACTTCCGCTTCGTCCTGGCACGCTCTGCCGGCGTCGGAACCTCATACATCGCGGCCTGGAGCATCGGTGACACGGAGCTCGCATACTCGCCTGCGCTCGCCGTCGAGATCACTGAACCGAGCGGGATCACCACCGCCGACGGGATCGGACTCGGTACCTCGGCCAATCGGCTCGAAGACGTTGGGTGGGCTCAGTTCTTGCGACAGGGCGACCGATTCTTTGGTCTTGCTGGAACGGGACCGGTCAGCTTCCAGCTCGACGCCGCTGACCGGGTCGTTGCGATGAGCTACGAGCAGAACGACTGCTAGCCCAGCGGTGCTGCCCGGAGTTCACGCGCATACACAGGAGACCGCCGGACATCGGCACGCATCATCACGGTGACGTCGCCTCCAGGGGTGACTGAGGCGGTCCGATGCCCACACGCGAACGCGACGCAGTTCGTCGGATGCGAGACTGATGGGGTGAGGTACGTGACCAGGATCGAGCGGTTCGTGCAGGGGGACTATCCAATGGTCTGCGTTCGTTCGGGGCTCCCGGCGACGAAGATGGTGCCCGTCCAGGCTCGCCGCTCGACGGTGTGGCCGTGGTTTCTGTTGCCCCTCAGCATCTTCTGGTTCGTCGTCGCCAAGTGGACTGCGGATTCCGATCACCCGTGGGGGAAGTTGCCGTTCAGGGAGGGCCATGTTGACGGGATCACTGCGACGTACGAGAAGTCGATCGGGGTGATCGTCGACGGTGCTCACCCGGCGTTCGTGGAGGCAACGCGCAAGTCGCAGACGGCTGCGCAGTCCAGCATCTCCGAACAGAGCGGACCCGTCGCACTGGGCGATCCGTTGATCGAATCCTCGATCGCTACTTGACGGCTCGGAGCGGAGCATTCCTCTCAGGCGATTGGAGCCCGATGGCGACCGGACGGGTTCGGCTCGGTCATCGACTACCGATTGAAGGCATCACACCCCACGGAGACGCATGTCGTGGTGTGCTGAGAGTTCATTTCTTGTCGGCGAAGTGCTGGCGCATGATCGCTGCGCCGTTCGCGGGCAGGTCGACGACGGCGATATCGGGCATGCAGATCGATTGCCAGTAGGAGAATGCGCGTTTGGAATCGATCGCAGCAACCTCCATCAACAGCGATGTCAGTACCCGCCCGCCACTACAGACGACCACGTCGACGTCGGACCGGGAACTCGATATCGACGTCACTCCGGCAAAGAATCGACGTGCCGCGTCCCGTGATGGCTCCCAACCGGCGGCCGGTGACGAAGTCCGCGATGCGAAGAGGCGACTGACGCTGGAGAGAAACTCCCCGTCTGGCAGCCAAGAGGCGTCGGTTTCACGAAACGCATCATCGATGACGACGTCGACGCCGAGCCGCTCGGCGGTCGGGTGCAATGTCTGCACCATCTTCGGTTCTGGTCCAGCGGCCAACACTGTGGCAGTGGCAAGCCACGGCGACGAGACGAGTTCGGCGGCTTGGCGGTGGCCTTCGGCGGTGAGTCCCCACGTCGGGGGAGGCGTCGTGGTGTCGACAGCGGATCGGCAGTGCCGAACGAGGACCACACGCACACGCACACAGTAGAACGGGCGCAGGCTGCGAACGCTCACTCGGGACTGGCCGTGCGGTGTGCCCGGACCTTGGTTGCGGTAGCGCCGAATGCCCGATACGTACGCGAGTACTCGCAGGGTGCTAGAGACCGCTTCGCATGTTGTAGTGCGCTGCGTCCCGCTGGCTGCCCTCAGGCAAGCGGTCCCAACGCTGGGTGATCTTGCGAGGCAGAACAGCCTGGACGAGCCGCGTCCACCGCGACGGCTGGTCGCCTGTGGACCGAACTTGATCATCTTCGGGAAACTCGCTCATTTGGAACCTCCGATTGGGAACACCGTAGCTTCATGGCGCAGGCATGTCGTCCGACCGATGGCGGAGCCTGCGACGACGGGTGCTGAACGCCCGACGGGGCGTCACCCTGCGAGCGCCGAGCGGCAGTCCGCGCTAGTTGAGCGGCTCCTCTTCGTCTGCGAGTGCAGCAACTCTGGCGAGTCGAACGATGCCGAGCGCGAGCATCAGGTACACGAAGAGTTGCACCGTTCGGACCGGTCCGTCGCGGTAGTCGAGTAGGAGACCGAGCACTCCAGCGAGCGCCACTCCAGCGAACGTTCTCGTGAGCAGGCCTCCCACCGTGCGCCATTGGCGACCGGACGTGGAGATGATGAGCCCAGTGGCGGCCAGCACGGAGGCGCTGACTGCGAGTGCACCGTAGAAAGTGGCTCGCGCTCCCTCGGTGATGCCGGGTGAAGCCGACCCCGCCGGGAGCCCCACCCCGCTCAACGGGTCACCTGCGGTCGTGATGTTGAGGTTGAGGATCACGATCGCAGCAATCGTTGCCACAATCCAGTCCGCCCATTGAGGGATGCGATTCCAGAATCCGTCCATTCCGAATGATGCCACCGGGGCAGGGGACCACCGCGCGTGGTGCCTCACCTGGACGCGATTGGTAGTGCCGAGGGGCGGTTCTGTGCACGTCACGCGCACGATGCGAGACCATCCCCGTGTCAGGGTGTTCGGATGGCGATGGAACGTGTTGACGTCATCGGTCACCGAGGCGCATCGGCTGAGGCTCCAGAGAACACGATGGTGGCGTTCGAGCGTGCGCTTCAGCTCGGCGCCGACGGGATCGAGTTCGATGTGCAGCTCACGAGTGACGGCAAGGCGGTCGTCATCCACGACGCGTTGCTCGAACGAACGACCGACGGGTCTGGCCCCGTGTTCGAGCACGACTTCGACGCCCTTCAGGCGTTGGACGCTGGTGGAAGGTTCGGCCCGGAATTCGCAGGAGAGCGAGTGCCAGCACTCGAGGAGGTATTGCAGTTGCCAGCCAGGATCTTCGAACTGGAAATCAAGACGTGGGGCCGCGCGCTTCTCGATGCGGTCCTGGACGAGGTCGATGCAGCGGGTGTGTTCGATCGAGTGAAGTTCACGGGGTGGAACCATGCGATGTTGTGCACCCTGAAGTTGGAGCGCCCTGGTGCCACGGTTGGTTTGTTCTCACAGCCACCGCAACCATGGATGAATGACGCCGTCTTCGAGCGCTACGTCCTCGGGACCGCCGAAACCGCTGGCTTCGACGTTGCGCACGTCTACGCGGGAGCCATCACATCGTCGATCGCAGAGGGACTTCGTGATCTCGGGTACGCGGTGCACGCCAACGACGCGAGGGACCAACGCGACATGGAGACGGCGCTCGCAGCAGGAATCGACTCCATTTCGATCAACGATGTCGCGTTGGCAATGTCTCTCCTCGTGTGAGACAGCGACCAGGTCTTCGGCGATTTCCTCTACCTCCGGCACGACGGTGCTGACGACCACAACGACCGAAGCGTTGATCACCGCCACCGTCGGCGCCGGTCGGCCACTGACGATCGGCACACTGTGCGAATGGTGCATGAGAGCGTCCACGTGTCCACCTCAATCGATCGTCACGCCGATGACGTCTACGCCTACGTCACGGATCCTGCAAACCTGTCGATGTGGGCGGCCGGTCTCGCGGAGAGTCCGCTCCGCCAGGTCGAAGGCGAATGGGTGGCCGACTCGCCGCTCGGTCGCGTGACGGTGGCGTTCGTGGGCCCGAACGATCTCGGCGTCGCCGATCACGACGTGACGTTGCCGACCGGCGAGACGGTCACGAACCCAATGCGAATCTTCGCGAACGGCGACGGCTGCGATGTCGTATTCAGCGTGCGACGACTCGCGGCGATGAGCGAAGCAGACTTCGTCTCCGACGTGAACGCAGTCGTCCGAGACCTTGCCGCGTTGCGCTCCCTCATGGAGACCTGAGGACAAGTCCCACCCGCTCGCTACCGACGACTGGAAGAGCGGGTCGGCGCGGTGGAGGTGTTCGAGAGCCGACGCCCTCGGCATCACTCACCGTGTGGCGGCCGCTCGCGGTGGTGATCCTTGCCGGGCTGTCGAGCGGGGTCGAGGCGCAGACATCGCACGACGCACGTGTCGTCCACCTCGATGACCGTCAACTCGTCCATCACGGCGGCGACGATCAGGAGTCCCCGCCCGGTCGGTTGTGTCGGTGGCGGTGGAACGAGGTCGTCGAGCGGTGGCACGCGGTCGGCGTTCGCGACGTCGAGGCGCCAGCCCTGGTCGGTTCGTGCGATCAGGAGACTGATCGAATTCGACAAAGTGTGGCGGATCACGTTCGTCGCCAATTCGCTGACCGCGAGCTCGAGGTCGGCGACCACCTCAGCGGACCTCGTGCGTCGGTCGAGGAAGTCGCGAACGTGCCGCCGGATCTCGAAGAGCACATGCGCAGCTCGAGGGGCGCTGAGTTGGAGCCGTTCCGCATTCACGATGACGCTGACGTCAGCACCCGTCGTGGTCATCGCGACGTCGACGTACCTCGAGGGCTGCACATGACGCCAAGCGTAGCCAGGTGCACCTGGGGGGATCCGGCGGCGGCTCCTGCGCTCAGTCTCGCCGCCATCGCGCCACGTAGCCGATGACGGCACCGGCGAGCGCGGCCAGGGCGATCACACCCCAGAGCGGCAGCGAGGATTCTCCGACGACCCAGTCGACGTCGACATCCTGCGTGTTGACGGCGGCGATCACGGCGACGGCGACCACCACGACCACCCACACGATGATTCGGATCGTCTGCCTTGCCCGTATCGAACGCTCGTGTCCAGTCTCATCAGCTGCCATCGTGCACCTCCGTTGTGTGCGACAGGCCTTCCCCGACTCCGCCCTCGCGAAACGCCGGGGAGACGCCGAAGGCGGAACCGTCGACGACCACGGAACGGTTGGGCGCGCCGCATTCGGGGTATGCGACGCCATGACCTTCGGCGATCGTCGTCCCCTGCAATGACCGGCCACCCGTCAGCACGGATGCCGTGGCCAGGCAGTGCTCCGTCACCCGAAGACGACATCGCCGACTCGGCAACGTCACTCTGGGAGACCACCGTCGATGCCCTCCCGCGCGCGGGTGTGGCGCTCGCGATCGTCGTGGCCGGCTGGCTGCTGGCGCGTGGGTTGCGATGGTTGCTGCACCGCCGCTTTCAGAGGAACCAAACACCCAGCTTCGCGACGGTGATGAGCAAAATCGCGTCTTGGGTCTTCCTCGCTGTGGTCGTGCTCATCGCCATCACCATCACGTTTCCATCGGTGAAGCCGGTCGACCTCCTGGCGGGACTCGGGTTCTTCTCGGTCGCTGTCGGGTTCGCCTTCCAGGACATCTTGGAGAACACCCTGTCGGGCATCCTGCTCCTGTTCCGCCAGCCGTTCCGATCCGGCGACCAGATCACCGTGGTGGACCGGTCCGGCACGGTCGAGAGCATCACGATCCGAGAGACGAAGATCACCACGTTCGACGGAGAGCTGGTCGTGATCCCCAACCGGGACGTCTACAAGAACGTGATCAACGTGCACACCCACAACCGCCAGCATCGATTGGAGTTCGTCGTCGGCATCGCCTACGAGAACGATCCCGACGAAGCGCTTGCGGTGATCCGAGACGCCCTGGCGGCTGAAGCGTTGGTCCTCGACCAACCCGAACCTGTCGTGATCGTCACCGAACTCGGTGTGTCGACCGTCGACATCCGTGTCATGTTCTGGACCGACTCGCGGCAGGCCGGATCCGTCAGCGCCCGCGATGTCGCCATCCGCAGCGTCAAGCGTCGACTGGACGAGGCCGGCATCGAGATGCCCGCCTCGATCATGGCCCTCCAAGCAACACCGAGCTTCCGAGCAGCGCTGCAGGGAGAACCGGCGGTCACTCCCGGCGGCGGGGTTCGATCATGACCTCGGTCGCCGACGATCGCACGCCGGGTCGAGCGCGATCACGCGTCCATCCTCGAGTGGAGTGGGCGGCGGCCTACGCGTGGCGGTTGCTCGTGATCGCCGTTGCGGTCGCAGGGCTGCTCTGGCTGCTCGGGCAACTCATCGTCGTGGTGATCTCGCTCGCAGCAGCGCTCCTGCTGATTCGAGCACTGGTCGGACCGGCCCGCTGGCTGGAGGCCAGGGGACTTCCGCGCTCTGTCGCTGCGGCATTGGCCGTGATGCTGTCGATCCTGATCTTCCTCGCGCTCGTCGCCGTGGTCGGCTTCCGGGTCGCCTCGGAGTTCGACCAGTTGGGCACCACGGTCTCTCAGGGCGTCGACAATGTGGAGACCTGGTTGGTCGAGGACAGCCCGTTCGACATCGATCAGAGCCGGGTCACCGAGCTCCGACAGGAAGCAGGTTCGCGCCTGGCTTCGATCGCTTGGTCGTCCAGTGACTCACTCATGTCGACTGCTGTACTGGCGATCGAGTTCGTCTCGGGACTGCTCTTGGCGCTCATCGTCACGTTCTTCGTGGTGAAGGATCGCGCCAAGATCGCCGCGCGGGGTTGCGGGCAGTCCCGGAAGATCGCCGTCCCATGTTGCAGGCTCTCGGCCTGCGAGCATGGGCCACGCTCGGCGGCTACCTCCGCGGTGTGGGATTGCTGGGCGTGATCGAGGCGATCGTCATCGGAGCGGCCGTGTGGATCGTGGGCGGTCGACTGGTTGCGGCCGTCGTGGTGGTCACCCTGATCGGCGCCTTCGTCCCCATCGTGGGGGCCGTCGTCGCGGGTGTCGTCGCCGTGCTCGTCACCCTGGCCACCGCCGGTACGACACCGGCGCTGATCGTCGCCATCGTGGCAGTCGCCGTTCAGCAGCTGGACAACGACCTGCTCGCCCCCGTCATCTACGGCAAGAGCCTGCAACTCCACCCGCTCGTCATCCTGCTCGGGATCGCATGCGGTACCGCGCTGTTCGGCTTCGTGGGAGCCCTGCTGGCGGTGCCGGTGATCTCGGTGGCGATCAACGTGCTGGACGAGGCGCGGACCTACTCCTCCGACCAGGCGAATGCACCTGCGTCCCCGCACGACCCACCCGGATCGGTGTGATCGATGTGTGGGCGACGGCACATCGGGTACGCGGGACACGAGATCGCGTACGCGCGACACGAGACAGCAGCAGCCCGAATACCAACGACAGGAGAAGACGACCATGAAGAGGCTCATCTACAACGGACTCTCAGCGGCGGCCGGCCTCGCAGCGGCGGTGGCCGCCAGGAAGGGCGTGTCGGCGATCTGGCCCAGCGACACCGATCCTCCGCTCAACCCGGCGGACCGCCGCACCTCGTGGAGCGAAGCACTCGGCTGGGCGTTGGCGGCGGGCGTCGGCGCAGCGGTTGCGCGGGTCGTGGCGGTTCGCGGAACCGCTGCAGGGTGGGAGCGGGTGACCGGCGACCAGCCGCCAGGCGTTCAAGCAAGCTGAGGTGGTCGAGAACGGAGACGTCTGCGGTCAGCCTGTGAGTGAGCTCAGCAATGCCAGCTCAGTCCGTCGCGCGGCGTCAAGGAGACGATGGAACCTGCAACACCGGCGGCAACCACGCGTCGAGGCGCTCGGCGATGACGTCGTCACTGCGAGCCAGCAGGTGCCCGTCACCCGGCAGGATCTCCACCTCGCCGTGGCCGGCGATCGCGGCAACGACATGACTCGCCTCCGGCGGCAGGAGTTCGTCGCGGTCGCCGTGGAACAGCAGCAGCGGTCGACCCGCCAGCGCGCCCGCCACCTCACATCCAGCCGACTGCGTGGCGAAGGTGACCACACCGACAACTGATACCGGCATGATCACCGCGGTCCTGACCGCCACGGCCCCACCGAAGCTGTGACCCATCACCACGATGCGCTCGGCGCCGGCGTCCCGAGCGAGCTCGACCCCACACGCGAGGTCGTGAGCACAGAGATCCAGGTTGTTCGGCTCGCGATACCCGATGCGTACGAACTCGACGCCACGCTCCGCCCAGCGCTCACCGAGGCGCTGATAGAGCCCGTGCCCGGGGCCGAGGACGCCGCCCATCGCGCCCCCGCACGCCACGATCGCTGCCGGTTGAGCCTGCGCTCCACTCACCGGCTGATGTCGGAACACCGTCAACAGGCCCCGCGACGTGTACACCTCCCGGTGCAACAACGACGCGGTCACGGCAACCTCGCTCGAGGCGAGCGGTCTCAGTGCCTCGAGTGCCGTCGGGCCAGCGGGATCAGCGAGTGGGAGCTCCGGATGGTCCGCCTGCGACGGTGGTGCGTCCGCTCCGCTGCCGTCAGCCATGGATGGTTAGCGTACAAACGCACATGCCCAGGTCAGCCACCGGAACCAGCACCGTCGACTTCCGCAACCGCACCGACCGTGAGCACGCGCGCCGCATCGGCCGAGCCTGGATCGAACTCCGTCGCGGCGCAGCGGCGTCGGCGCTGCGTTCGTACCTGTTCGGTACCGAGAAGGCGCTCGAGCAGGGGCAGATGGACGCCCTCGATCTGCTCACCCGTCGCGACGAGCGCCCGATGAAGGAACTGGCGGCCCGCCTCCGTGTCGAGCCGTCCACGGCGACCCGAGCGATGCAACGTCTCGAGAACGACGGCCTCGTCGAGCGGTTCACCTCACCGGAGGACGGACGTGTGGTCCTCGTACGGATCACCGACGAAGGGCGTCGGCGCCACGATGCCGTCGCCG
Source organism: Ilumatobacteraceae bacterium (assembly GCA_963741875.1). Taxonomy (GTDB): domain Bacteria; phylum Actinomycetota; class Acidimicrobiia; order Acidimicrobiales; family Ilumatobacteraceae; genus Sva-07. Next base: position 292,388 of record CAVUJO010000001.1, read on the forward strand.
CTCGCCGGTCGATCGCGATGATGCACATCCTCAGCGAATTCGATCCGAGCGAACGGGCCCAGCTCGCGGACCTGATGGATCGCTTGATCGCGTCGATCGACACCGTCGTCGAACGGCTCGAACGCACCGACGACTCCGAAACGAACTGACAACCGGCGATCCGGGCGCGGTTCGGTCCGAGCGCTCGCGGGTACAGTCGCCGACATGGCCGACCAGGCAACATTCGCCAACGAGGCGATGCAATACGCCCCCCAGCTCTACTCGGGTGCGCTGCGCATGACCCGCAACCGCAGCGACGCCGAGGACCTGGTGCAGGAGACCTATCTCAAGGGCTACCGGAGCTATCACACCTTCACCGAGGGCACGAACCTGCGGGCGTGGCTGTTCCGGATCATGACCAACACCTACATCAACACCTATCGGGCCAAGCAACGACGCCCGGACGAGACCGAACTCGGTGAGTTCGAAGACCTCTACCTGTACAAGAACATCGGTGCGCTCCAGGATGCGAGCGTCGGCCGATCAGCCGAGGAATCGTTGATGGAACTGCTGCCCGACGACGAGGTGAAGCGGGCCCTCGAGGACCTCCCCGACAACTTCCGCTTGCCGGTGATCCTGGCCGACGTCGAGGGTTTCGCCTACAAAGAGATCGCCGAGATGCTCGACATCCCGATCGGCACGGTCATGTCACGTCTGCATCGGGGAAGAAAAAGCCATGCAGAAGGCGTTGCACGACTATGCCCTCCAACGAGGGCTGGTCGCAGCCCAGCCGGCAGCGGCCGACGGCAACTTCGGACAGGACAGCTGACGATGAGCGATGACACCACCGCAACCGACGAGCCGGTGATCTCCGATTGCGCACAGACGCTGCGAGAACTCGACGTGTTCCTCGATGGCGAGCTCTCCGACCACCAGCGCGCCGCAATCCATCACCACCTCGAGGGGTGCATGGACTGTCTGGGCGCCTTCGACTTCCATGCCGAGCTGAAGACGGTGGTGGCGCAGAAGTGCAACAACGACGAGATGCCCCCTGACCTGCTCGGCAAGATCGAACAGTGCTTCGGTACCGACTTCGACGGCGACGGCAAGATCGGCTGATCACCGAGAGCGTTTCGCCCGATTCACGCCGCGCGGGTTAGCCTCTCCGCATGCTCGCAGCCAACGTCTGGCACTGGTGGATCGGAATCGCGCTCGTGCTCCTCGCCGTCGTCTCCCTCGCGGCGCTCGTCGTCTCGTACCTGGGACTGGTCACCGCGAAGAAGCACCCCAGTCGAGCCCAGCAGTCGCACCACCACACCGACCTCTAACGGTCGCCCACCAAGGTCGTCGCGCTGCTCGACATCGTCGAACTGCTCACGCGTTGCAGCTTTCCTCCGTCCGGCACCGCGGTGCGGTGCGGGCTGTCGGGAGGAGCCGACTCGGCCGCGCTGATCGCACTGGCCGTGGCAGCGGACTGTGACGTCACGGCGATCCACGTGCACCACGGTCTGCGCCGTTCAGCAGACCACGACGCCGACGTGGCGGAAGTGATCGCGATGGAGCTCGGCGTCGCGTTCGACGTCGTTCACGTCGAGGTCGAACAGGGACCCAATCTCGAGGCGCGAGCGCGAACGGCTCGGCGGGCGGCACTCGGCCCGGACGCTCTGACGGGCCACACGGCCGACGACCAGGCCGAGACGCTGCTCCTTGCGCTGCTCCGAGGGTCGGGAGCCACCGGGCTCGGCGCGATCGGACCCGGATGGCGCCACCCGATCCTGGGGATCAGACGAGCCGAGACGCACGCCCTCTGCGCACAGCTCGGTCTCACGGTCGCCGATGATCCCACCAACCACGACGCCCGATTCCGGCGCAACCGGATCCGCCACGAACTGTTGCCGCTCCTCGACGACATCGCCGAACGCGACGTCACCGTGTTGCTCAACCGCACCGCCGACCTGCTCCGGGCCGACGACCAGTTCCTCCAGCTCTCTGCCGGCGACATCGACCCCACCGATGCGGTTGCGCTCGCAAGCGCTCCACGAGTCCTTGCGTCGCGTGCGGTCCGCCAGTGGCTGGAACAGGAGGGCTATCCGCCCGACGCCGACGCCGTCGGGCGTGTCCTGGCCGTGGCAAGCGGGAGCTCCACCGCATGCGAATTGACCGGAGGTCGCCGCGTCGAGCGCCACGGCGACCGTCTCCGCCTTGTGCTGACCCGATCGTCCAACCGGTAACGTGGCCATCCGTTATGTCGAGCCGCGCCCGTCCAGAAGCTGTCCACTGATGCCCCCTCGTCTTCGTGGAAAGTGGGCCCTGGGCATCACGCCCAGGAACTTCACCTGGATTCTCAAGGACAAGCTGGCGATCTGCGAGCGTCCCGGCGGCGTCGGCGACAGCCATCGCCGGGTTCGACGCCAGGAGGAGATCATCTGGCTCCGTGAGAACGGCTTCGGCAGCGTGATCTCGATCATCGTCGCACCGCACAATCTGCACAACTACGACGAGCTGCAGCTCCCGTATCGACACCGGCCCTTCAGCGCCGAGCACACCGATCAGTACCTGACGGCGCTCTACACCGAGATCCGCGAACTCCTCAAGCACGGCACCAAGGTGCTGGTCCACGGTGACGAGGTGGGCGATCGCATCATCGGGATCATGGGTGGCTACATCCGCTGGGCGGGTCTCGTCGAGGAACCGACCAAGGCGATCCAGGTCACCGAACGCCTCGCCGGCCGCCAGCTCGATCCCTTCGCACGCGAGATCATCCTGCGCGCCCACACCCTGCGCTGACGATCAGGCGCGGATCGGCGGCGACACGCGACAGACGTCGCGGTCGACGACCAGCAGCGGCAACGGATTGATGGCCACGTTCCGCGGTCGCACCTCGAAGTGCAGGTGGAAGTTGTTCACGCCGAACGTGCCGCTGTTGCCGACGTATCCGAGTGGCTGCCCGACCGACACCGACACGCCCCTCGCGGAGACCCGCGGCGTCCTCGGCCAGGTGGAAGTACTTGTAGCTGGTGTCGGTCGACTCGTCGTACAGCGTCCACCCCCAGCCGGCTGTTCCGGTGTTGGTGTATCGCTTGGTGAGCACGCCCGAGGCCACGGCAACGACCGGCCGACCCGCCGACCCCATGATGTCGACGCCTTCGTGGAGCCGAGTACTCCCTCGGGCGTCGCCGAAGTTGTCGAGGACGTAGCAGTCGGAGCCAGCCGACACCGGGAACATGAGCTTCCCCTCGGGAATCGGCGGCACGCGGAGTGCCAGCCGTTCGGCGGGCTGCAGCGCGGTCCCCGGCTGATCGAGCCGAGCGACCGAGCCGTCGTTGCTGGCATGTGCGAGTGGCGACGCCGAGACGGCCAGGCGGCACACGCACGCCGCACCGACCATCGCGCCCAGGAATCGACGGCGACTCGAACGGTGTTCTGCCATGAGAGAGTCATCGGCGCCTTGCGTCGCCCACTTGATTCTGCGTCCCACGACCTTGGCTGACCTGCCCATGGCTCAGATGACGGTGACGCCGGCGAGAGGAAGCGGGAGCAGCGGTACCGGATCGACCGGCGTGCCGATCGGGCCACCCCGACGCACCTCGAAGTGCAGGTGCGGAGAGTTCGGATTGCCGCTGCTTCCCATCGTGCCGAGCACCTGTCCGCGGGTGACAGCACTCCCGACGACGAGGCCTGATGCGAAGTCCTGGAGGTGGTGATACCGGTAGGCGTCACCGTTCGCTCCCTGCAGCACCCACGAGTTGCCCTGGTTGCCGGTGAGGACGTTCTGATCGACGAGGACGCCGTCGACGCAGGCCAAGATGGGCTGACCGGGCTGTGCATCACGCCGGCCGATGTCGATGCCCTGGTGAGCGCCCGAGCCGAACACCCTGGGGCCCCCGAAGTTGTCGAGCAGAATCAGGTCGCTGGGCAGTTGCACGGGAAAACCCAACGCCGAGATCGTTCGGAGTCGAACTGCCGGCTGCACTGCCACGCCCGGTCCGTCGAGTTGCGACAGCCCATCGACCGCAACGACGGGCGTCGACGCCACCCGCAGCCAGGCCGCGCCGACCCCGACGAGCGCCACGGCGGAACTGATCAGTTGACGGCGGGTGGTACTAACGTTCATGGTGATGGGTGGGAAACGGGTGTTCGTCAGTGGCGTGGGTGGGGAACTCGGCACCACCATTGCCGGCCTGCTCGAGGCCGAGGCGTGGGTGGGGGAACTGTCGGGTATCGACGCCGACCCGCCACGGCGTCGCCTCCATCGTACGGTGTTTCACCGAATTCATCCCGACGAGCACGATCGAATCGTCGAGACCGTCTCGAAGTTCAACCCACACGTGCTGATCCACGTCGGCGTGTGGGAGCCGGATGCCCGTGCCACCCCTCGTGCAGCTGCGGTGCTGACCGACCAGGCGGCAACGTCGATCCTCGGAGCTGCGGCGGAATGCTCGGCGCTCGAACACGTCGTCGTACGCAGCGGCATCGAGATCTACGGCCGTGGCCATGGCGCGCTCGACGCGGCCCAGCGAGGCAGCCCCGATCACGCCCACGAGCGACTGGGGCCGCACGGTCGCTGCGATCGAGCGGACCGCTGCCAAGGTCGGCGAGCGGGTCGGCGTCACCGTCGGCGCGGTGCGGCTCGCACCCGTGCTCGGCCCCCATGTGCCATCGCCGCTCGGCCGACTGCTCCGACAACCTGGCGTGCCGTTCAGCGTGTTGGCCGATCCGCCCTTCGCGGTCATCGAGGACCGTGACGCCGCTGCGGCCGTCGTGGCAGCAGCTCGGATCGGCCTCGCCGAGCCCGTGAACGTGGTGGCGTCCGGAGCGATCACCGCACTGCAGGCCGCCCGACGGGGCCGCCGAATCCCGATCCCCCTGGTCGGCCCGGAGTGGCGTGTGGCCCGCGCCATGAGCTATCTCCTCGGCGCGCCGATCCCCGATCACGTCTCCGAGACGCTGCACCGTGGGCGGCTCGCCGACAACAGCCGCATGGGTGAACTCTTGGGGATCACCCCGGCACATGGCACGGTCGACGTGATCGACCGGCTGTACCACTGGCCCAGCATCATTCATCAACCCGCACGAGTACAGGTGGCGTGATGACCTCGACCCTCGGACGCGTCGTGAACTTTCCCGGCCGCGACACCGCCACTCGCGCCGGGGCAGCCGTCTCCCGGGCCGCTGCCGACCTCAATGCCTCCGTCACCCGTCTCACCGACGAACAGGCCGGCATGATCGACGATTGGGGCCGCGATCCCGGCCTCGTCCGCACGGTCATCCGAGCCTCGCGGCTGCGTTGGGATGTCACCGTCGGCGGCGATCAGCGTCTCCCGCGTCGCAAGGGCGCCCTCATCGTGGTGAATGCCCGTGCCCGTGCCCTCGCTCCGATCTTCTCGGCGTTGGCGCTCAGCGAGGCCGTCGACCGTCCGGTGCGCTTCGTCGGTCGGCCCGACACGGCGCCGGTCGGGGCGTTCGTTCGTCGAATCGGCGGTCTGCTCGATCACCCCGACGAAGTCGCCGGTGCGTTGTCGGCCGGCGAGCTGGTGATCATGGGCGCCAGCCACAACGAACGGCTTCGCAAAGTCGGCCGCGTCGATCACGCCCTCGTCGGTGGAGCCTTGGCAGCGGGGGTCCAGGTCTTTCCAGCAGCCACGTCCTCCAACCCGATCGGCCGCGCGGCTCGGCTCGAGATCGGTTCGCCGTCTCGATCGCCACGACGTCGACGTGGTCCACTCGGCGAGCTCGAGCTCGCCGATCAGGTCGGCAGCGACATCGAACTCCTCCTGGCCGAAATGGGCGAGATCCGCACCGGAACCCCACTCGACTGGCTTCCCTTGAGCGGCCTCGGAGGAGCCTGATGACCTACGTCCGCAGTTCCGACGGCACCCGAATCCACTACCGCATCACCGGCAGGTCCAGCGGCGCTCCGATCCTGTTCATCCAGGGTCTCGGCGCCGACAAGCACGGCTGGGACCTGCAGCGCCTCGCGACGGCGCCGTGGTACCGGGGCATCGCACTCGACAATCGAGGTGCAGGACGCAGCGACAAACCGCACGGCGCCTACTCGCTCGAACAGATGGCCGACGACGCCATCGCCGTGCTCGACCACGCCGGCGAGGAGACCGCTCACATCGTGGGCACGTCGATGGGCGGCGCGATCAGCCAGATTCTTGCGGTGAAGTACCCCGAGCGGACACGTTCGATCACGCTGGCCTGTACGGCGGGAAGGAATCACCCGTGGCGCGAAGAGCTGCTCGAGAGCTGGCGCGATGCCGCACTCGAGCGTGGCATCGGCTCGATGGGTGCTGACGCTGCCCGCTGGATGATCGGCCCGCGCTCGTTCCGCCGGCTGCTCCCGGCCATCGGCTGGCTCGGCCCGTTGGCCCTCGGACGACCGGCACACGCCTTCGCAGCGCAATGCGATGCGATCCTGTCAGCGAGCGACTCCCACCAGGAGCTGATCGAGCTGTTGCCCACGATCGAGGTGCCCACCCTCGTGATGGTCGGCAATCAGGACATCCTCACCCCACGCGGTGACAGCGAGGACCTGGCCGCCACCATTCCCACCGCCGAGCTGGTCGTGATCAGCGGCGCCGCGCACGGGTTCATGGTCGAGCACGCCACCACCTTCAACCGCGTGTTGCTCGAGTTCCTCGGCCGCGCCGAGCGGGCCTACCAGGCACGCATCGCCGTCGACACCCAGCTCGATGAGGCGCTGGCCGGCTGACCACGGTTGACTTCGCTGATGCGAGTCGTTGTCGTCGGTGGGGGAATCAGTGGTCTGGTCGCCGCGCGACGACTGGCCGACGCGGGCGCCGACGTCGTCGTGGTCGACAAGGGACGGTCGCCCGGCGGCCGGCTCGCCACCCGTCGCATCGGCGACGCCACGCTGGACCACGGTGCACAGTTCTTCACCGTTCGAAGCCCCGCATTCCAGCACCAGGTCGACGACTGGACCGAGCGTGACCTCATATCGATCTGGTCGCACGGCTTCGGCTCCGAAGACGGACACCCGCGGTACGTGGCCACCAGCGGGATGAATTCGCTGGCCAAGGACCTTGCGCCGCGACCTCGACGTCCGGTGCTCGACGATGGCCTTCACCATCCGCCCGGCCGCGGCGCCAGACGACGACGGACCATGGCAGGTGGTCATCGACGACGGCGCCGTCCACGATGCCGATGCGGTGATCGTCACCACCCCGCTCCCGCAGGCGTTCGCCCTGCTCGCCGACTCGCACATCGACCTCCCCGACTCATTGATGCGGACCGACTACGACCGAACGGTCGCGCTGCTGGCAACGCTCGATCGCGCCCCCGCGATTCCCGCCCCGGGTGGCCTGCAGGGCCCGACGTCCGACCTCTCGTTCGTGGCCGACAATGCAGCCAAGGGCGTGAGTGCCACGCCGGCGATCACCGTGCACGCGTCCGCCACCTGGAGCAAGGAGCACTGGGACGACGAACTCGTCGACCTCTGTTCGTCCCTCGTCGAGCTCGTCAGTCCGTGGCTGGGCGAGGCAGTCGTCCTCGAGGCCCAGGTGAAGAAGTGGCGCTTCGCGACCCCTCGAACACCCTGGCCAGATCCCTGCTGGGTCGCTGAGGGGGGCAGGATCGTGCTCGCCGGCGACGCATTCGACGGCCCACGGATCGAGGCGGCCCACAACTCGGGGCTCGCAGCTGCACACGCCCTCGTCGGCTGAAGCTCAACTCCGGCCGGCGCCGTGAGAGGACCCGCTGCGCGCTCAGCCGTCGACAGGATCGCCGCAGCGCACCGACGTGACCTGCCGCGAGTCGAGATCGACGATGGTCACGCTGTCCGGTCCGAACCGACGCAGGAAGTCGCTGAACGTGGGAATGTCCTCGCCACCACAATCGCGCTCGATGACCGGTGCATACGGAATACGCCATCCGCTCTCGAACACGGCGCGACCATCGTCGAGATCGAGGATCGGCGGCAGCTCGACCGTGGCACGCGGTGCCTGGGGCAAGATCGCGAACCAGACGACCGCGTCACCGAGCATGTCAGCGAACACGGCACACCGGTTCGCGGTGTCGAGTTCGTCACAATCGATCTGACCGAGCGTGCCGGGCACGATGCGCAGTACTCGCTCGGCGTCGAGGGCCAGGTCGAGGAACCCGGTCGTCACACCAGCTGGCGAGATCGAGAAGGAATCGAGCCCTGTCGCCGACTCGATCGGCTCGATCAGGTCGATCTGACGCTCGATCAGCTCCGGTTCGATCACGGCCTCGATCGAGCTGTCATCGGTGAAGATCGCTCGAGCGAGCAGCGCGAGTGCGGCCAGCGCGGCCAGCGCTGCGACGAACCGCCAGTTGAAGAGCTGCCTCACGTGTCCAAGGTAGCGAGCTCGGACCGAGCAGCGGCGGCGGCTCGATGCGCAGCCTCACCGATCGAGGAGAGCACGTCGTCGGTGTGGCCGACGCCGACGAAGAGCGCCTCGTATGCGCCTGGCGCCATCGCCACCCCCTCTGCGAGCATCGCCCGGAAGAAGGCGGCGTAGGCCCGCTCGTCGGTACGTTTCGCGTCGTCGAAGTTCTGCACGGTTCCAGCCTCGGAGCCGCAGACGATGCCGAGCAGCGTGCCCACTACGGGGAATGCCGCCTCGAACCCTGCCGATGCACAGGCGTCGCGAAGCAGTGCCGAGAGGTGACGGGCCCGGGCCATCAGCTCGATGTACACGTCGGCGGTGAGCGAATCGAGCGCAGCCAGGCCAGCAGCGGTGGCGATCGGATTGCCGGAGAGCGTCCCAGCGTGGAAGACCGGTCCGATCGGCGACAGGTGTTCCATCACCGCGGCCGAGCCGCCGATGGCGCCGATGGGCAAGCCGCCGCCGATGACCTTGCCGAAACAGGTGATGTCGGGTCGCACGTCGAAACGCGCCTGCGCGCCGCCGGCGCCCAGCCTGAATCCCGTGATGACCTCGTCGAAGATCAACAAGGCACCCACCCGGTCGCACGCTGCCCGCAGACCAGCGAGGAACCCCGGCGCCGGTGCGACGACGCCCATGTTCGCTGCCACGGGTTCGACGATGACCGCAGCGACCTGGTCGTCGAGTTCGGGCACGATGTTGTACGGCGCCACGATCGTGGCCGCGACCGCGCCGTCGGGAACTCCGGCAGTACCCGGAAGTCCCAAGGTGGCGACGCCGCTGCCGCCCGTGACCAACAGCGCGTCGGTGGCGCCATGGAAGTTGCCGGCGAACGTGACGATGCGGTCACGACCGGTCACGCCTCTGGCCAGCCGGATCGCCGTGCTGGTCGCCTCGGTACCGGAGTTCATCAGACGGACGCGCTCACAGCTCGGCACCCTCGCGATGATCGCCTCGGCGAGCTTCATCTCGCGCGGGGTCGGCGCCCCGTAGGACGTGCCGTCGACCACCGCCGTGTGCACGGCCCGAGTGATCGCCGGGTGACCGTGTCCGAGGATGACGGCGCCATAGCTCTGCACGAGGTCGAAGTAGGTGGTGCCTTCGACGTCGGTGATGGTGGCCCCCGATGCGCGTGCCACCACGTAGGGCTCGCCGCCGACCGCCTTGAACGCCCGGATCGAGGAGTTGACACCCCCAGGGATGGCACGGCGCGAACGTTCGAACAGTGTGGCGTTCGATGGGACACCGGCACCGGTGCACACCGTCGGGGTACACCCGGCGCGCTCGCAGGACGCCGGGTCACACGGCAGGATCCCGCCCGCAGCGAGTCGCGACTCGCTCACGGCGCCAGCCGTCCTGACGCCATCGACTCCGCGAACCATCGTGCGAAGTAGGTGAGCACGATGTCGGCACCGGCCCGCTTGATCGCGGTGAGGTGTTCGAGGGCCACCGCGTCCCCGTCGATCCAGCCCCGCTCGGCCGCCGCGTGGACCATCGCATACTCGCCGCTGACGTGATACGCCGCGAGCGGCACATCGAGTCGAGCCGACGCCTCGGCAATCACATCGAGGTAGGCGAGCGCAGGTTTGACCATCACGATGTCGGCACCCTCTGCCACATCGAGTTCGATCTCGAGTTGGGCTTCACGAGCGTTGCGCCAATCCTGCTGATATCCCTTTCGGTCGCCGCCACCCACGATCGACACGTCGACCGCGTCACGGAACGGGCCGTACAGAGCGCTCGCGAACTTCGCGGCGTACGCCATGATGGCAACGTCGGTGAACCCTTCGGTGTCGAGTGCATCTCTGATCACCGCCACCTGGCCGTCCATCATGCCGCTCGGGGCCACCACCTGGGCGCCCGCATCCGCCTGGGCAAGTGCTGCACGAGCGTAGAGACCGAGGGTCGCATCGTTGTCGACGGTGCCATCCTCGCCGACGATCCCACAGTGGCCATGATCGGTGTACTCGTCGACGCACAGATCGGCCATCACCACGACATCGTCGCCAACATCGCGCCGGAGGTCGCCCAGGGCCAGCTGCACGATGCCGTTGGGGTCGTAGGCGCCGCTCCCGGTCGGGTCCTTCGTTGCCGGCACACCGAACAGGATCACGGAGCGCACACCCAGTTCGGCCAGTGCCGCGACTTCGGCTCGCAGCGAGTCACGTGTGTGCTGGACCACACCGGGCAGCGAGACGATCGGTTGTGGCTCGTCGATGCCTTCGCGAACGAACAACGGCGCGACCAGGTCATCGACACGGAGGTGGTGCTGCGCCACGAGGTCGCGTAGGGCTGCGGTCCGACGGAGCCGGCGGGGTCGGACCGACGGGGTCAGCATCTCGGGGCGGGGCACGCCGCCGAGCCTAACGGTGGCGCCCTGCCGTGCCGAATGGTGGCCGATTCGTGACGAGACCGCGGCCGCCGGGAGGGCGCGTGACGCACGGTTCGGCGTCCGGCCAGGCGGTAGCGTGCTCCGCGTGTCGGTCCACGCCTGGTTCTCCAACGACGAAGCGTCGCTCGCCCCCGGCGACACGCTGACGTTGCCACTCACGGTCCACAACCTCGGCGACGAGACCGAGTCGTACACGATCGTGCCGGCGGGCTTGACGGCGAGTTGGACCACGATCACACCCGGCAATCTCACGCTGTTCGGCGGGTCACAGGAGGTGATCGAGGTCACGATCGCTCCCCCGGCGCTGTCGTCGACCACCGCCGGCCCGACCGCGATCTCGATCCGTGTCATTCCACTGGGCGACTCCGACGATGCGGTCGTGGCCGAGGCGACGTTGGTGATCGAGCCGTTCGACGACTGCCGACTCGTGCCGCTGCAGCCGATCCAACGCGCCCGGCACCGCGCCACGTTCGAATTCATGGTGGAGAATCACGGCAACACCGTCGCCAGTTGCCGGCTGCACCTGATCGACTCCACCGAACGCGTCGACGGCGACTTCGACCCGCCCGCCGTCGGCGTCGGCCCCGGATCCGCCACCCTCGTCCGACTCAAGGCGCGCGCTCAGCGTGGTTTCCGGAGGGCAACTCGAACCCTCGAGTTCGAGGTCGAAGCCGGCCGCCAGGGATTCGATCCGGTCGCGGCGCCGATGTCGTTGGTGCAGTCACCCACGATTCCCGGCGACGTGATCGCCCGAGTCGCCGCAGTCGTCGCCGTGGTTGCTGTCGCCACCCTTGCCTGGTTCGCCGTCGTGAAGCCGACCATCGAAGATGCTGCTGCGGATGAGGTCGACCGTCAGCTCGCCGAACTCGCTCCGACCGATCCGGGCGACAGTGGAACCGACAACTCGGCGACGACCACGTTGCCGACCAGCGGCGACGCGACCGAGAATGCGGGGACATCCACGTTCATCCGGCTCGCCGTGGACGCGCCGCTGACCCAGACCGCCGATCAGTCGACGACGCTGCCGAGCGGCGCCGTGTTCGACCTGACGGACATTCGCGTCGAGAACCCGTACGACGACCGCGGCGTGGCAACCCTGCTCGTCAACAGCGAGCCAGTGTTCATCTGGTCGTTGGAGAACGTGCGTGGATCGGCGTTCGAACCGCGGATCACGCCGATCCGTCTCGATCCGGGGGACAACATCACCTTCTCGGTTCGCTGCGACGAGATCGGCGACACCGGTCGGACCACCTGCACGAACGCGCTCAACCTGGTCGGGCTGAGCATCGCCGACCCAGCCGGCTGAGGAGGCCGGTTGACGAGGCCGGTTGAGGAGGCCCGCTGACGGGGGTTCGCTCAGCCGCCGAGGCCGAAGCCCGGCAGGCCGATCTGGGCGAGCGGTTGTTCGATCACCCTGAGCGTCGCCGTTGCGGTGGTCCCGTCGTCTGCCTGTGCGACAACCGTGCGTTCGCCGCCTCGTTCACTCGGCAGGGTCGGGATCGATGCCAGGAACGCTCCGTCTTCGTTGGTCACGATGCCGACCCGATGCGATGCATCGTCGCCGAACATGATCCAGACCGGTGTCGACGGCGGAAATCCGTTGCCCCCGATCCCGAAGTCGCGACCCGCCTCGACCTCGGTCCGATCGAGCACGAAGTTCGGTTCGTACCTGCCTTCGCCGTCGGGGACCATCACGGTGTACTGACCTGTCGGTGTCGCCACCTCGATGACCGCCGAGCGTGGTCCGGACGCCGTCGGCACAAACGTGACGCCGATCGAGCAGGTCGAGCGAGGATTCAGCGAGCGACGTTCGCAACTGCTCGACGAGATGATGAAGTCGTCCGGGTTCGGGCCGACCACTCGGACCGACGCCACCGATGTCGGCACCAGGGAGATGTTCTCGACGTCGAACAGGAACTCTGGTCCTGACTGGCCGACCACGACCGAACCGAGCGCCTGCCCGGCCGGATTGGTGCGCAACATCGGTTCACCGCCCGATCCTCGAACGGTGGTGGACACCGACACCGCCTGGAACCCGTCCTCGGCGATGGTGAGCCTGGCGCTGACCGGCCCGGGCGCGGTCGGCGTGAAGGTGAGCCGCACCGTGCAGTCACCGCCCGGCGGCACGGGTGCCCCCAGTGCGCACGTGCTCAGCTCCTGGTTGACGCTGAAGCGTCCATCGGACACCGAGACGCTCGAGGGGGTGAAGGTGGTCGGGCCGTCGTTGTTGACCGCCACGTACCATTCGTCGCTCGTGAAGCCCACCAACGTGGTGCCGAGGTCGCCCTCGGCGAGCGACAGCGTGGGCGGGCTCACCGTCGTGACCACCTGTCGGCCCGGCACGCTCCCGGGGATCAGCTGTGCCGCCGCGAGGGTGTCGAAGACGACCGTCCGGCCGGTGTCGCTCAGCTGCGGCCGCGAGTGGGCGCCCACCGCTGGGCGCACGCCCCCATCGATCATCGTCACGCGGCGCAACGTCTTGCGAGCGACGTCGGCAACGAGCAGGTCACCGTCGGTGGCCTCGCCACCGCCCGATGCCTTGACGAGCTGCAGGTTCGTGGCCTTGGTGATGAAGCCAACCAGCTGTCCGTCCGCGCTGAGCGACGGCTGCGACGAGGGTGCCGTCCCGGCAACCACCGGAGCGGTACCGGGTTCGCTGCTGACCAGCGTCATCACGGTTCGATCGGGCTCGTCGTAGCGACCGTTGGCGTCGATGTCGCGATCGAGGTGGTACACCTGGCTCGGGCAGCCGTCGGCACAGGGCGGGAAGACGGCGGGCGCCAGTCCCACGTCACTGCTGGTGAAGGCCACGACGCGTCCGTCGCGAGACAGGGTGGGTTGAGATGCGCCGGTCATCGTCGGCAGCCCATCGACCCGGTTCGACACCAGTTCGACGGCCTCGAACGGATCGGCTTCCAGGCGGTCCCACACGAAGATCTGCGCCGTTGCGGGCCCGCCGGCAACTGGTCCGTAGCCCCAGCCGGGCACGGCGTCGGTGGAGTTCGCATCGGACCGATAGGCGACGAAGCGGCCATCGCCGGAGATCGCTGGTTGGTCGATCCCGGCGTGGACGTACTCGGTGTCCGGCGAGATGATCGGCATGCCGGCGACGGATCGAGACCGGAAGGGGTTTCCGATCGGTTGCTCGAGATCGACGACGGTGACCGAGGTGAGGTTCTCGCCGTCGAGCAGGTCGGTCGCAGGGTGGGTGTAGGCGATCAGCGTCCCCGAGCGGGAGACCGCCGGTTCATCGGCCACGTCGACATCGTCGCGAGCGATCGCCGAGCCGTCACTCCGGCTCGACACGAGCTCCCAGTCACCCGGAATGCCACCGCAGTGCTCGAGTCGCTGGCGATAGACGTCCCAACGCAACCCGGTGTCGTCGTCGCGGAACACGTCGAGTGCGAGCTCGGTGACGACCACCACGCTGCAACCATCGCCCGACAGCACCGGCCTGATCGAGTTGCCCGATCGCTGCCCTTGGGGAACAACAGTGATCTCGATGGTCGTCGCTGTCTCACGGTCGGTGAGGTAGACCGTGGATGTTCGCGGATCGGTTGCCGCGATGGCGGGATCGCCGCCGCCCGGCACGCCCTCGTAGGCGACGAATCGACCGTCGCCGGAGATCGACGCACTCGACCCGAGGGCCTGGGCCGCTGGTGCAATCGCAGAGAACGCGTCGACGCTGACCGCTTGGTCGACCAGGACGATGGGGCGCGCATCGACGTCGCTTGCGCTCAGGGTCAGCCCTGCGCACAGCACACTCGCCAGGACGCCAACGATTCGTCGTCGCCCGCTGCGTTCGGCCACCTCGTCCCTCACCTCGTGTCTGATCCTCGTTCTCCCGCCAAGTGTGGCAGGTCTTCACGCATTTGGGACAGGGCGACCGGTCTCGCCCGACGCGCCTGGATCAGCACGCAGACGTTCGAGTTCGGTCACCAGTCCATCAAGAGAGTGATCGGCAGCCACGGCGGACACCTTGAGGCCGAATTGGTCGGCGACCGCCGCCGTCGTCGGCCCGATGGCAACCACGAGCGGTGGACCGCTCGTTCCGAACGCCCGACACCAGCTCTCGACAGCCGAGCCGCTCGCGAACAGGACCGCATCGGCATCGGCCACTGCGAGCCGATCGGGCTGTGCGGCGACCGTCCGGTAGGCGATGACGGTCGTGACGTCGTGACCTGCCCGACGCAGCCCGTCGGCGAGCGTGGGCGCTGCGATGTCCGCCTGGGCGATCAACACCCGTTGCGGCGCGGAGGTCGTGTGCGCGAAGGCTGCGACGAGACCGTCAGCTCGCTGTATGGCCGGAACGAGATCGAGCGGTCGGCCGCTCTCGTGCTCCAGCACGCGGGCGGTTGCGGAACCGACCGCCGCCAATCGGACGCCCGGAACCAGCCGCACTGCAGCGCCGACACGCTCAGCTCCGGCCGGCGACGTGACCACGAGCCAGTCGAACTCGGCGAGTTTCGACAGGCCATCGCGCAACGCGCGTCCGCCGTCGGCTGCCTCGACCACCGCGATCAGTGGAACATGGATCACCGTCGCACCTCGTTCGGCGAGCTTCGTCCCGAGATCGCCCGGGCGTTCCCGGGTGATGACCACGCGGCACCCCTGCAGCGGCGACGTCACGCGAGTCGCGCCATTCACCGCAGGGCGCCGTGTGCGGCTCGAGCAGCAGCCCGCGCGATCTCGAGATCGGCGGCGCCTCCGGGAAGTTCGATCTCGTCGGACACGGAGACACCGGTGTCGAGATCGGCAAGAAAGGTCCACAACCTGCCGGCGCGCACATGGGCACCGACCGGCAGCGAACAGCCGCTACCGAGCTCGGCGAGGAACGCACGCTCGACTTCGACGTCGTGTCGTGTGATGGCGTGGTCGATCGCGCCGAGGACCGCTCGGGTCGGTTCGTCGTCGGTTCGACACTCGACCGCCACGCAGCCCTGGCCGACCGCGGGGACGAACTCATCGACGTCGAGCAGTTCGGCGATTCGGTCCGTCAACCCCAAGATGTCGAGCGCGGCCACCGCCATCACGATGGCACCACCGTCGGGAATCTTGGACAGGCGACTGTCGATGTTTCCTCGTAGCTCGGCGAAGTCGAGATCGGGTCGGACCCGTCGCAGCTGAGCTCGCCGCCTGACCGAACCGGTCGCCACCGTGCATCCGTTCGGGAGCGACTCCAGGGTGCGGCCCACGAGGGCGTCGCGGGGGTCGCGCCGCTCGCAGAACGCGGCCACTTCGAGACCGTCCGCCGGCGCCGAGGGCAGATCCTTGGCCGAGTGCACCGCAAGGTCGGCGCGCCCGTCGAGCACTGCTCGCTGCACCTCCTTGACGAAGACCCCCTGCCCACCGATCACGTGAAGCGGTACGTCGAGCCGGATGTCGCCGGTCGTCTCGATCGTGACCAACTCGACGCCGCGACCGGTGGCGGCGGTGATCGACGTCGCGACCGCACGGGACTGGCCGAGGGCCTGTCGCGACCCCCGCGTGCGCGACGCGTAGGGGCGGGAGCGATTGCTCGTTCACCCGAGGTCGAAGAGGTCGCGCAGCGCGGCTGCGTTGCGTTCGCCTTGGGGCGTGCCGGCCTGCGCCTTGAGCCTGACCGACGGCTCGTGCAACAGCTTGGCGACGATGGCCTTGGTGAGCGACTCGACCGCGTCGCGCTCTGCATCGTCGAGGTCTGCGAGACGGGCGGCGAATCGCTGGAGTTCCGCGTGGCGTACCCGGTCGGCGGCCCCGTGCATCGACGCCACGAGCGGCGCCGCCTGGCGGGCAGTCGACTCGACCAGGAAGTGCTCGACTTCCTCGGCGACGATCACGCGGACTCGTTCGGCCTCAGCGGCACGATGCGACAGGCCCCGATCTGCCCAGTCTCGAAGGTCGTCGAGGTCGGCCAACGTGACGCCGGCGAGGTCGCCGACCGATGGGTCGACGTTGCGCGGGACGCCGATGTCGACGATGTGCAGGGGCCGCGCCGTCCTGCGGGAGGCACGGGCCTCGGCCACCAGCGCCTTGGTCAACACGGCTTCGTCGGCGCCGGTACCGACGACGATGACATCTGCCGCAGCGACAGCTTCGGGAAGACGCTCGAAACCCACGGCGACGCCATCGACTCGCTCGGCAAGCGAAGCGCCACGATCGGGTGTCCGGTTGGCGACGAGGATCTCGGCACCGCCGGCACGGCGAAGCGCCACTGCGACGCCTTCACCCATCGACCCGGCTCCGACCACGAGCGCTCGTCGGCCGGCGAGGTCCCCGACCACGTCGGTGATCATCTCGACAGCGGCGTGGCTGATCGATGCGGTGCCGCGAGCGATGCCCGTCTCGTTGCGAGCTCGCTTGCCCGTCGCGAGCGCGTTGCGGAAGAGCTGATTGAGCGTCGAACGCGACGCCCCTTCGTGCTGGGCGATGTCCCAGGCGTTGCGGACCTGACCGAGGATCTCGCTCTCGCCGAGCACGGCCGAATCGAGGCCGGCAGCGACCTCGAACAGGTGCGTCACCGCGGCGGTGTCGTGCTGGCTGTAGAGATGTGGGGTGAGCTCGTCGACCCCGAGATCCCCGAGCTCGCACAACAGGTCGCGGACGTCGCCGTACGCGCCGTGGAACAGTTCGGCGACGACGTACACCTCGGTGCGGTTGCAGGTCGACAGGATCACCGCTTCACGGACATTGTCGCGTTGCGCGAGACCGCTCACCGCCTTGGCGAGATGCTCCGCAGAGATCGTGACGCGCTCGAGCAACGACAGTGGCCCACTGCGGTGGTTGACGCCGACGACGAGAATGGACATTGCGGGCCAAGCCTACGCCGTCGCACCACGCCGTGGCTCGCCGGGGACGGCACGAAGCCCGGCTGCCGGCGCGGCCGTCGCACGACGCTGTTCGTAGTAGCTGAGGATCTGCAGCTCGACGGCGAGGTCGACCTTGCGCACGCTGACGCCGTGCGGGACGCCGATCACCGAGGGAGCGAAGTTGAGCAGGCTGGTCACACCGGCAGCGACCAACGCATCGGCTGCCTGCTGTGCGGCGTTGCCCGGGGTGGCGATCACGCCGATGGAGATGTTGCGTGCCTGCACCACTTGGGCGAGTTCGTCGAGATGACGCACCCGGACGCCGCCGACGACCGAGCCGACCTTGGCCTCGTCGACGTCGACGATGCCCCCCACCGGGAACCCACGCTCGCCGAAACCGTTGTAGCCGGCGAGCGCCTGCCCGAGATTGCCGGCACCGACGATCACGACGTGCCAGTCGTGCGTGAGGCCGAGCTCACGACGGATCTGATAGACGAGGAACTCGACGTCGTAGCCGACGCCACGGGTGCCGTAACTACCGAGGTAGCTGAGGTCCTTGCGCACCTTGGCAGCGTTGAGGCCGGCGAACTCGGCAAGTTCCTCGGACGAGATGTTGGTGACGTTCTCGTCGAATCGCTCCGAGAGGATGCGGAGGTACACCGGAAGACGGGCCACGGTCGCTTCGGGAATGCGGCGTCGTGTGCGTTGCCCTGCCATGGACCGACCACGTTAGAGCGCTCGTGCATGTTTTCACAAAGCTGGCCCTGGACCTCACGGTGTGACATCCGCTGGCGACACGGCGCGGCGTTCGGGGCCGTCAGGCCGGCAGCGCACCGACGCGGAGCGCGTCGTCGAGACTGCGGCGAACCAGCTTGCCCGATGCATTTCGCGGCAACGCGTCGACGAAGATCACCTTGCTCGGGCACTTGTAGCGGGCGAGGTGGTCGAGCGAGTGCTCGATCAGCGTCTCTTCGTCGACGTCCGAACCCGGTGCCGTGACGACATAGGCCTTCACGGCTTCACCGGTGTGCGGGTGGGCGACTCCGACGACGGCCGCCTCGGCGACCGCCGGATGCGACGCCAGCATCTCCTCGACCTCGGCTGGGTACACGTTGAAACCCGAGACGATGATCAGATCCTTGGACCGATCGACGAGGAACAGGTAGCCGTCGTCATCGACGGTGGCCATGTCGCCCGTGTGCAACCACCCGTCGGCGTCGAGCACCTCAGCGGTTGCCTCCTCGTCGTCGAGGTAGCCGGCGAACACGTTGTCGCCACGCACCCAGACCTCACCGACGTCACCGACGAGCGCGTCGCCGTTGTCGTTGACCAATCGGACCTCGACGCCGGCCAACGCGCGGCCGACCGATCCGAAACGCGGCGTGACACCGGTGGACGTGGTCACGATCGGCGATGCTTCGGTCAGGCCGTAGCCCTCCCGGATCTCGAGACCGAAGCGCTCCTGCACCGCCCGAGCAACACTGATCGGTAACCGTGACGCACCCGAGAGCGCCAGGCGCACGGTCGCGAACGAGTCGGCAGGGAGTTCGTCGAAGTGAGCAAACGCACCCCACAACGCCGGTGCACCAGGGATGACGGTGACACCTCGATCACGGATCGACTGCGCAGCCGTCGCCGGGTCGAAGCGCTGGACGAGGACGATCTTCGCGCCCACGAAGAGTCCGAGCCCGATGACGACATTGAGCCCGAAGATGTGGAACAGCGGGAGCACCCCGTAGATCACGTCATCGGCGTCGATGTGCCCCTGAGCGGAACGACTCTGGTCGAGGTTGGCTCGCAGGTTGCCGTGGGTGAGCATCGCCGCCCGTGGCGATCCAGCGGTGCCGCTGGTGAACATGAGCGCAGCCAACTGGTCGTCGTCCACGTCGACGGTCTCGACAGGTGCGCTGGCAAGCAGATCGTCGAACGCCACGGTGCCCTCGACGTCGGTCGTCGGTTCGGTGGTGATCGTGAGACCGATCGTCGGCACCGCGGCTCGATCCACGTGCGACCAGTTCGCGGCACCCGACTTGTCGACCACCACGACGCGAGGAGCGACCACGGCGAGCTCCGACTGCAGCTCGGGTCCGGGGCTCGCCGGATTGAGGGGCACGGCAACCGCACCCAGACCGATCGTTGCGAGATAGGCGATGACGAAGTGGGGCGAGTTCCCGACCAGGATCGCCACCCTGTCGTCGGCGACCACACCGTTGGCCGCAAGACCACCCCTGAACGCTGCGACCTGCTCGCGCAGGTCCCCGTAGGTCAGCGCGCGATTGCGCCAGATGAGCGCGGTCGAGGTGTCGTCGTGACCGTCGATGATGTGCGCGAGATTCACGGTGTCCCCCTACGCGGCCCGTTGCCACGCTCGGGTGGAAATCGTACTCGTCGTCGAGCCGCTCGCGGAACTGTCCGGCGAGAGATCTGCCCCGAGTCAGAGGCTGACGAGCGAGATCACACCGGCGACGAGGATGACCAACAGCAGCAGACCGAGTGTCAACGTGGTGGCGGGGCGCATGGTTCGAGGCTACCGGCTGAGCGCCACAGGGGTCCCGAGCAGCAGCAGCACACGAGTGTCCCGAACCCGCCCGGATGTCGGTGGGTCAGCTCTGACGTCGCAACGTGACGGGCTGCGTGAGACCGCCGTCGACGGACGCGGTGAGCGTCACCTGGTCACCGACGTCGAGGCCGAGTTCCTCCGCCGCGGAGCGCTGGTCCATCGCCAAGGCGAGCAGGCCCGACGAATCGAGCACCAGCCCGACAGCGCCCCCGCCCAGTTCGGCGAACGACGTCGCACGCGACGCGCTCCGGAACACGCCGCCGGTCGGGTCGGTCGGCGAACTGCACCGCACGTCGACACGCGCTCCGAACGCTTCGGGAAGATCGTCGGGCCCGACGTTCAGCTGAGCGTTGCCGTACCGATCGACCCACAGCACCTGGGCGATCACCGTGTCGTCGTCGGACTGTGGCAGCGCGACCACCCCGGGAAGCAACAGGTCGGCGTCGATGGCGTCGCCGAGCTCGCTGAGATCGACGCCGTTGCAGAGCTGTGCGGCGACCGGCGCGAACACGTCGCGCCCGGCGAACGTGGCGCCGGGCGCCGGGAGGTGCCACTCGGTGTTGGTCAGCTCGACCGCCCGTCCGGCACCACCTGCCAACGCCACCGCAGGCGCCAGCAGTCCATTGTCCGGTCCGACCAACACGCCCTCACCGTCCGCAACTTCGACCGCGATCGCCCGCCGGGCCGTGGCCACCCCCGGATCGACGACCGCGAGCACCACGCCCGAGGCGACGTAGCTGATACTTCGGGCCAGCGCGAGCGAGCCGGCTCGGACGTCGAACGGAGCGACACCGTGCGACAGATCGATCACTCGCGCATGCGGGGCGAGCTCTCGGATCACCGAGTGCACGACACCCACGAACTCATCGGTGGTGCCGTAGTCCGAGAGGAACGACACCGTCTCGTAGCGGCGACCCATGTGGCGAACCTACTGCGAACGACCCCCGGACGCGACAAGGGCCGGTGCCAACCCCCCGATGGCACCAGCCCTGTCGGCGCTGCCCGCCGTTGCCGGCGGACGCGTCTCCACGCAGATCACCCTAGGGCACGCGAGGCCATGTGAAAAGTGGCACATCGGAAAAACAGCAATGAAATTCGTGACCATTCCGATCGGAAATCAACACGCCCCAGATCTCGCGATCGATCGACGTCCGAACGGCACGTCTCAGCCGAGCTCGCGACTGCGCTGCGTCGCTGCTCGAACGGCTGCTGCGACGGTCCCGCGCAGATCTCGATCGGCGAACGCCGCAAGTCCCGCAGCCGTCGTTCCGTTCGGCGAGGTGACCATCTCGCGCAGCCGGGTGGGGTCGCCGCTCGCGATCGAGCAGGGTGGCCGAGCCGAGCAGCAACTGACGCACGACGCGCTGGGCCATCGCCGGATCCAGCCCCTCGCCGACGGCCGCCTCGATCAGCGCTTCGGCCAGGAGGAACACATACGCCGGGCCCGACCCAGCGACGCCTGTGAAGGCGTCCAATGCCGCCTCGTCGACCACGTCGACCGTGCCGACCGCCTCGAGAATCGTGCGAGCCCACGCCACGTCGTCGTCATCAGCGCTGGAACCCGCGGCGATCGCGCACGCCCCCAGTCGCACGAGAGCAGGTGTGTTCGGCATCGCTCGAACCACCGCGACGTCCGGACCGACCGCTGCCTCGATGGTGCTCAGCCGGACGCCCGCAGCGATCGACAGCACCCGGCCGGCGCCACCCGCGCCGGCGGTGGCTGCTGCGGCAGCGACATCGGCCGGCTTCACCGCGAGCACGGCACCAGCACTCGGCGGAACCGTGGCGGCGACCGTGACACCGGGAAACATCGAGACCAACTGCTCGCGCCGCGCGTCGGCGACCTCGACCACGGCGAGCGCCGACGCGGCGAACACGCCGGAATCGACGAGCCCACCGAGCAGCGCGGCCCCCATGTTCCCACCGCCGATGATCGAGAGTTCGTACCGGGTGCTGTCGTCGTCCACGACGGCGAAAGCTACTGCTGTCGCCGGCTGCGCCCGGCGACCGTGCACTCCACATGCACTCGGCCGCGACTGTCCGGGCGAGCGAGAGTGGGACCGACTCCCCCGAGCACACCCACCCGGACACCACGACAGTGGGCGGCGATGTCAACCGAACGGAACCCGGCGGCGGTGCTCGGCGGCGGCGCTCAGGAGAACCGGCTGCGGAAGCCGATGCGCAACAGCGCCTGGAAGCACTGCTCGACCTGGGCGTACAAGGTGCCCAGGGCGCGGTCGAGTTCCGGCAGGCTCACCTGGGCGACGGGCATCTCGCCGCGCAGGAAGACGGCATCTTCGACACCGATCGAGAAGTGCGCACCGACCAAGCCGTCGTTCCGGCGCAGCAGATGCTCGTACAGCTCCCCACTGTTCTCCTCCGGCGCGGGCATCACGTAGGTCTCGTAGCGCAGCATCCGTTGCCCCAAGGTCAACCAGACCGTGGTGAACTCCTTGTCGTCACCGCGCATGCGTACGTGCCAGCGCACCGCGCCGTCGTCGGTGCGATCGACGGCGAGGATGTGATCGTGTTCGGCCGCCAACTCGGCGAGCCAGCCGTCGACACGGCGATCGAGATCGGCGAGTTGCCCGGCGTCGAACGCGTCGGTCATCGACAGGTGACCAGTTCGCGGACGGTGAGGTCACCGTAGAGCCGCCGCAACCGTGCCGCAGCGAAGCTCCACGTATATCGCCGGGCCCGTTCGACGGCGGCGACCGACATGCGGGTGCGCAGCACGTCGTCTCGGAGAATCTCGGCGATCGCGGCCGCGTAGTCGTCGGGATCTCGTCCGGGGATGAGCCGGCCGGTCAGGCCGTCATCGACCAGGCTGAGCAGTCCGCCCACGGCACTGGCCACCACCGGGATGCCACACGCCGCCGCTTCGAGAGCGACGAGGCCGAAACTCTCACTCCGACTCGGGGCGATCACCACGTCGGCCGCCCGATAGTACGTCGACAAGATGTGGTGGGGCTGCGGCTCGACGAATGCCACGCGGTCATGCAGGCCGAGTTCGTCGACCAGCGCGTGGGCGCGCATGGTTTCGACGTCGCCTTCCTGGCCGCTCGCCCCGCCGACGATGACGAGGCGCGCCTGCGGATCACCGAGGGCGGCGAGCGCGCGAATCGCCACGTCTGGGCCCTTGAGCGGTTGGATGCGTCCGACGAACAACAGCAACGGACAGTCGACATCGAATCCGAGCGCACGACGGGCCCCGGCCTGGTCGCCTGGTGCGAAGAACGCGTGCTCGACCCCTGGCGCAATGATCTCGAGCCTGCCCTGTGGGTCGCCGTAGTGGAGCCGGAACTGGTCGGCTTCCTCCTCACAACTGACACAGATCGCGTCGGCACAGTGGACGATCTCGGCCTCGGCCCGATCGCGCCAGAGCGGCTCGGGGTCGCCGTGGGCCGCCTTGACACGAGCCAGCGTGTGGAACGTGGACACGAACGGCACATCAAGCTCGTGCTTGAGTCGATGCCCGACGACCCCGCTGAGCCAGTAGTTCCCGTGGATCACGTCAGGACGCTCGTTGCGCGCGATCCAATCGAGCACACCATGGCGGAACTCGTCGGTCACTTCCGACAGCGCCTCTTTGGGGAGGTGGTGAGGACCCGCCGCGATGTGGACCACACGATGTCCGGGCTCGACGACGACCTCGTCGGGAAGATCGTCGCGATCGGCACGGGTGAACGTGGTGGTCTCGACGCCGGCCTGGGCGAGCGCGGAGCCCAGCTCGCGGACGTACACGTTCATCCCGCCGCTGTCGCCGGAGCCCGGCTGCAGCAGCGGCGACGTGTGAAGTGAGATCACCGCGGCGCGTTGCACAACGGCGCAGACGATAACAACGCCGACCCGGAACGACGCTCGTGGCCGCCGATGCCGTGCGCCCGGCGGGTCAGTCGGGCAGGCTGTCGACGTCGGCTTCGCCGTCGCGGTAGCGACGCACGAGTTCCGCGCTGAGCGCATCGAGTTGATCGAAGCGGGTACGCCGATCTGACGACACCCGGGCTTCGAACTCAGCAATTGCCTCGGTCAGCGCGACGAGTTCGCTGTCGTCGAGCGACTTCAGGTGACCCAGGCCGAGCGTCGCACACAGCTCATCGAGTTCGAGGGCCAGCGGGTGATCGCTGAGATCCTCAGTGGGCCGAGGCGGCCGCGCCGGACCTCCGGTGAGGTGGCTCGACAACACGGTGCGCAGTTCATCGTCGACGACCACGTCCGACTGGGCAGAGCGATGGTGCGCCTCGGCCTTCACCAGATCGAGGCGGGCCTGAGCAACGCGCCGCGCATACGAGACGGCGTCGTCTTCGAGTTGCAGCTGGTGGCGCAGACTGCGGAGCTCGTCGAGCGAGAGGTCCGCGGGGTCGGGCAGCTTGGTGGTCGTCACGTGGATCCTCCGGACACGGGTGGCAGGACCGCCACCTCGTCATGTTGGCCGACTGGGGCGTCGATCGAGATGTCCTCGCCATTCACCCAGACCCGGCACGTGCCGAGCACCTCGGCGAACCGGGCGCCATAGCGAGCCTCGGCAGCGGTGAGCACGTCTCGAACGGTGTCGCCGTCGACGACATCGGTCCCCGTTCCAGCGGCCTCTCGGGCCGAAGCAAACAGGCGAAGTCGTGGCACGCCCATCAATCTACAAGCGCAGTCCCCGCTGGACTGGCTTCGTTCCGATCGATCTCGACCGGCGCGCCGAGTCACGCCGGAAGGCCGCCGGGCAACAGTCCGGCGATGAAGCCCAGCATCGCCACGGCGAGCGTGGTCCCCAGGGCCAGTCGGCGTGTGGAGGTCTCCTCCAGCCGCCGTGTGGCGCCGTAGAAGCCGAGTGACGGCTTGGCCAACGTCTGCAATGCCGCAAAACCGACCATCACGAGCCACCACGACACGACCATCGCGCCGACGCGCTCGTCGTACGCCATCGGCCCGAGTCCGTGGGTCCATCGGTCACTCACGCCTCGCAGGGCAACGGCGAGGTTCAGCACGATCATCGTCGCCATCGTCGCCGTCCACCGGATCGGAAGACCCGAGCGGGAGACGCCGTCGCCGAATCCTGCGCCGATCGACGCCATCGACCACCGCAGACGAACACCGGGCCGAAGCACGCCGCCCGACAGCAACCAGTGACCGCAGGAGATCAGCATCTGGGCAGCGACGAGGAAGCCCAGCACCGGCCACTCCGGGAGGCCGAACGGGGAACTGCCGGTCAGCAGAATGGCGACGAGCACGGCGACGAACAACGCTCGTCGGAGACCCTCGATGGCGATCAGTGACCATGCGGTCGTTGCGAGGTGTCGCCTGGCCGACGACCGTCGAACAGCTCGGGGATCGAGCAGGCGCAACGCCCGCCGGGCCCGAGCGACCTCGCCGGAATCGTCGGCACCATGAGCGTCGACAGCCCCGAGATCGTCGAGGAGCAGCAGGTCGGCGAACACGTCGGGCAGGAGATCGCTCCCATCAGCGGCCGCCCGCGTGCCGCGAAGCGACCACAACGCAGCGCTGAGCACGAGCGCCACGAGACATGCGGCCACCTCGAGCACCAGCACGACGACGCTCACCAGGCCGAGCGACGCCGACGTGACCCGCCACCAGAGCCACAGCGCCCACGCAACGAATCCGGCGACGCACGCGAGTCGGCCCATCCATCGAGCCGCGACGATCCCTCCGCCGCCCATTGCCGCCTGCCGCCTCATTCCACCAGCAACATCGGCGGCGGGACCGCCCGACTTGAGCGCTCCCGGACCGCTAGCCTGCCGCTCCTGTGGGTACAGAGAAGCGTGAACGACAGAAGGCCAATCGGGCACTGAGGCACCAGCAGGAGGTGCAGGCAGCGACCCGGAAGAAGCTGTATCGGAAGATCGGAATCGGCGTCGCTGCAGTGGCGGCGATCGTGCTGTTCGTCTGGATCGCCAGCAGCGTCGTCGGCAGCGGCGACGACGACAACGAACCGATCACTCCGGCCACGCTGCCCGAGACCACACCGGACACCACACCCGACACCACCGACGGCTGATCGACATGATGACGAAACGGCTCGCAGCCGCCGCGGTTGCTGCGATGATGCTGGCCGCGGCCTGCGGCAGCGACGACACCCGGTCCGACGTCACCGCGTCACCGGCGACCACCGAAGTGAGCGACGCCGACGCCAGCGGGACGACCGACGCCGACTGTCCGCCAGCGGACGGCACCGGGTCGCAGACCCAGGCATTCGATGCACCGCCACCGATGTGTCTCGACGCGGGAGCCTCGTACGAGGCGATCGTCACGACCAACAAGGGCGAGTTCACCATTGCGGTCGATCCGGAGACCGCACCGGTCGCCGCGAACAACTTCGTGTTCCTCGCACGCAACCAGTACTTCGACGACACCGAGTGCCACCGCATCATCCCGAACTTCGTGGTGCAGTGCGGCGACCCGACCGCCACCGGAACCGGCGGGCCCGGCTACACGATCGTCGACGAGCCGCCCGCGCCCGGGCAGTACCAGATCGGCTCGATCGCGATGGCCAAGACCCCGGCACCGGACAGTGCGGGAAGCCAGTTCTTCATCATCACCGGTTCGGACGGCGCCGCACTCCCGCCGGAGTACGCCCTGTTCGGCCAGGTGATCGACGGCTTCGACACCACGGTCGAGCAGATGGCCGCGGCCGGCACTGCCGACGGCGTGCCGAGCGAGCCGATCGAGATCCAGTCGATTCGCATCACCCAGTCCTGAGACCCTCGGTTCAGGTCGGGTCTCGACGCTGCTCAGCCGCCTGCTCGTCGCGGGTGAGGTGGTCGGGGCCGTCGAGGGCAACGGGTGTCTGGCGACGCGAGGCTCGGCTGAGTGCGTGGGCTCCCACCGGCGACGACAGCAGCTGGAGGATCACCACGAGCAGCAGCGTCGTGTACGCGAGCAGGGTGTCGATCGCAATCGCTGCGCCGATCGACACGAGGACGAGTCCGAGCGTCGGGGCCTTCGCGGCCGCATGCATGCGCGAGTAGAGGTCGCGAAAGCGCACGGCGCCGATCCCGCCGATCATTGCAAACGCCGACCCGGCGACGATCAAGATCCCGCTGACGGTGTCCATCAGTTTCCCCGCCGTTCGATGAAGCGCGCCAACGCCGTGGTGCCGACGAACCCGACGAGCACGGCCACGAGGACCGTCTCGATCGTGATACCGCTGTCGGTGCGGGCGGCGGCCACGATGATGGCGATCACGACGAGCGACTGCAGCCCGTCGAGTCCGACCACCCGATCAGACAGGCTGGGACCGCGCAGCAGCCGGAACAGGAATCCGGCGGCTCCGATCGCCAGGAGCACGATCGCGAACGCGGTCATCGCTGGCCGCCTTCGGCGGACGGGGGCGTGTCGGCTGACGGCGACGGGTCATCCTCGTCCGTCGCCCGCTGTGGCCACTCGGCGACCACACGGTCGACTTCGGCTCGTTGCTCCTTCGTTCCGAACGCCCGAACGGCGAGGCGTTCGAGCCGCAGGACATCGCGACGCAGTGAGTCGACGTCGTCGAAGTGCAATGCGTGGATGTACAGCACTGCGGGCTGGCCCCTGCCGGCACGTCGAACATCGACCGTGAGCGTGCCCGGCGTCAGCGTGATCGCGTTGCCGACCACGGTCGTGAGCCCGTCGGTGTTCACGTGCATCGGAACAGCAATGATCGCCCGGTTCACGTTGGACCCTGGCGTGATCACCTCCCACGCCACCTCGAAGCTCGACTTCACGAGCTGCACCAGGAAGTAGGCGACGAAGGCGACGGCCGACAGCGGATGGAACGAGGTGAGCTGGATGCCATGGGCGCCCGTGGGGCGAGCGACGAGCACGACGAACACCGCGACGCCGAGGCCCGAGAGCAGACTCGCCAGCCCGAAGTCGCCCCAGAGGAGCGCCCAGACGAGCGTCAGCCAGATGATCAGCGCGGGGAGTCGAACCGTCGGCGTCATTCGTGGTCCCCGATCACGGCTTCGACGTAGCGTTCGGGTTCGAGGAGATCCGCTGCGGTGCGCTGGGCGTAGTCGTACAGCGGTCCGGCGAACACCATCAAGGCCACCGTCAGCGCGACGACAGCCGTGGCAGCACCCGTCATCAGGCGCGGCACCCTCGAGTCATCCGACTCGATCCAGGCCACGATCGCCGCATCCTCTGGTTCGCCCCAGAAGACACCCGACCAGATCCGCACCATCACATACATGGTCAGCAGGCTGACGAGCAGGCTGACCGCAACGATCGCCCAGTCCGCCGACTCGATGCCGGCGCTGACGAGTGCGAACTTGCCGACGAATCCGGAGAACGGCGGCAGCCCGGCGATGCTGAGCGCGGGCAACGCGAACAGCACGGCGATCATCGGGGCGCTGCGCACCAGCCCACCGATCCGCGACAACCGGTCGGAGCCGGCTCGGCGCTCGATCAAGCCGGCCACGAGGAACAACGCGGACTTCACCACGATGTGGTGCACGACGTAGAACACCGCGGCCGCGATCCCCGCCAGGGTGAACAGGGCGAGCCCGAAGATCATGTAGCCGATGTGGCTGACGATGTGGAACGACAGCATCCGCCGGAGGTCGTCCTGCGCGAGCGCCCCGAGGACGCCGACCACCATCGTGAACCCGGCGAGCACGAGGAGGAACGTTCCCTGCTGAGCGTCGGGTGGGAACAGCAGCGTCTGCGACCGGATGATCGCGTACACGCCCACCTTGGTGAGCAACCCGGCGAACACCGCGGTGATTGCGCCAGGGGCCGTCGGATAGCTGTCGGGCAACCAGAAGAACAGCGGGAACAACCCGGCCTTGATGCCGAACACCAGGATCAACAGCAGCGAGAATCCGGTGCGGATGCCGGGGGACAACTCCGGAATGCGCTCGCTGAGTTCGGCCATGTTCACCGTCCCCGTGGCGGCGTAGATGAGGGCGAGCGCCGTGATGAAGAACGTCGAGGCGACGAGGCTGATGACCACGTAGGACATGCCGGAGCGCACCTGTCCGGGTCGGCCCCCGAGGGTGAGCAGCACATAGCTGGCGACGAGCATCATCTCGAATGCCACGAAGAGGTTGAACAGATCGCCCGTGACGAAACTCGCCGACACACCGGCCGACAACACGAGGTACACCGGGTTGAACGCGGCGTACCGCGACTCCTCGGCACCTTGCCCGATCGCGTAGACGAGTACCGACAGCAAGACCAGCGACGAGACCACGAGCATCACCGCCGACAAGCGGTCGACCACCAACGTGATGCCGAGCGGCACCTTCCAACCTCCCGCCTGCATCACCAGGATCTCGCCGTCGTCGACCTCCACGAGCAACAGAACGCTGACCACGACGTTGCAGGTCAGCGCGACGAGAGCGATCACACGCTGCACCCAGCGCCAGGGTGAGCCGAGCACGCCGAGCGCCGCTCCGAGCAGCGGCAGGATCACCGGCAGCGGCACCAACGAACTCATCGACGATCCTCGTCGATGGCCTGCTCGCGCTCGGCCAGTCGCTCTTCTTCGACGATCTGATCGGCCTCACGGCGCCGGGCGATGTACCGGTCCTCGACGTCGTCTTCGACCACGTCGTCGTGAGTGATCCTCCAGCTGCGGTAGCCGAGTGCGAGCAGGAAGGCGGTGACACCGAACGTGATCACGATCGACGTGAGCGCGAGCGCCTGCGGGAGCGGATCGGCGAAGTCGACCGCATCGGCGGTTCCGATGATCGGCGCCACGCCGCTGCCCGTGCCGGAGGTGAGCAACAAGATGTTCGAGCCGTGGCCGATCAGGCCCACGCCGATGAGGATGCGCGACAGCCGTCGCTGGAGCAGCAGGTACGTGCCGCTGGCGAACAGGAACGCCGCGGCGAACGCGAGGAGCACGCTCATCGAGCAGCCGGTCCTGGGGGTTCGAGCGCCGATGCGGCCGGACCGTCGATGCCGCCATCGTCCGCCTCGGGGGACTCCGGGAGATCCACGCCGAAGGCTGCGAATGCCATCAGGATGAGACCGATCACCACGAAGTCGACACCGAGATCGAACGAGAGCGCGCTGGTGATCTTCACCTTGTCGAAGATCGGCAGATGGAACTCGACCTCGCCGTGTTCCAGGATTGCTCCACCGAGCAGCACCGGGAGCAGCGCCGTGAACGCCGAGAGGAACAGCCCGGTACCGAGGAACACGTGCGGAGGAAGTCGGAACGTCGAGCGAACGGCTGCTGCGCCGCCAGACACATACCGCAGTGCCAGCGCGGCGCCGACGACGAGGCCGCCCACGAATCCGCCGCCCGGACGGTTGTGCCCTGCGAAGACGAAGTACAGCGCAAGCGTGAGAATCGACGGATAGAGGATCCTCATCGACGTGTCGAGAATGAGGATCCGTCGGCCGACTCGGTCGGGGGCATCGGTGCCGGGATCGGTGCCGGGTCCGGCGTCGGTCATCGGAGCGCCTCGGGCATCTTGGGCTCGTCGCCGACGTCGAGGATCTCCTCGAACACGGGGGCATCGGGTTCGTCGCGCCGGCGTCCGGGGCGGGCCAGGCTGACGGCACCGATCGCCGCGACGAGCAGGACGGTGATCTCGCCCATCGTGTCCCAACCGCGGAAGTCGACGAGGATCACGTTGACGACGTTCGCCCCCTTGCCCTTCGGCAACGAGTTCTCGATCATCACCTCCGACATCGACGGCTCGTCGACGTCGGAGCGGGCGTTGCTGGCCGACAGCGCGAACACGAACACCGCCACACCGACCGCACCGGCGACCGCGATGCGCATCGGTGCGGCGATCGCCGGGGCGCGGTGACGCCACGAACGAGGAAGGAACCGGAGCACCAACACGAACAGCACGGTGCTGAGCGTCTCGATCGAGAACTGTGTCAGCGCGAGGTCGGGAGCCCCCTGTGCCACGTACAGTCCGGCCATTGCGTAACCGACGGCGCCGAGCATGAGTGCCGCGGCGATGCGATGACGCACGATGCACGCACCGAGGCCGGCAGCGATCATGATCGCCACGAGCGCGACGTGCGTCGGAGTCTCGACGAACTGCGGCAGTTGGTCGAGTTCGGAGGCGAACGCCCCGAGGGGAACGATCGTGACCGTCAACACGATGATGGCGAGATAGATCGGGAGTGATCCGTTCTGGACCGTGGCGGTCACCCTGGCCGCCGAGATCGAAATCGCTCGCAGCACCGCAAGGTATCCCTGTTCGGTGGACGGCACGGCCCGCAACCTCGCCGAGGCTCGAGCTTGCGCCTGGGCGACCGGCCGTCGCATCAGGGTGAGGGCGACGCCACAGCCGATGATCACCATCGACAGCAACAACGCTGTGTTGAATCCGGCGAACAAGACGACCGGCTTGGGTTCCGAGCCAGGATACAGCGCGGTGGTCGCGCCCTCGATCAGTCCGTCGATGAGCACGGGCGCAACACCGAACAGCACCGTGGCGATCGAGAGGACCACGCTCGGTCCGACGAACAGCGCCGAAGGGGCATGTGCTGGAATCGAGACGACCTCGCGATCCGCTTCGCCGAAAGCACCGAAGACACCCAGAACGAATCGGGCCGAGTAGGCAAACGTCAGGATCGACGCGAGGACGATCACGACCAACGCTGCGGTGCCACCGGCGAAGTCGCCGTATTCGACGTAGCCGTCGAGCGCCTTCTCCTTGGCGATGAATCCGAACAGCGGCGGAAGCCCGGCCATGGACGCGGCACTGATCACGGCAACGGCTTTCACCACGCGCCATCCCGGCGCCGGACCGAATCCGTGCAGTCCGCGGATGTCGCGTGTGCCGGTCTCGTGGTCGACGATGCCGACCACCATGAACAGCGCCGCCTTGAAGGCGCCGTGGGCCAGGATCAGGATGACGCCCGCCTCGGCGATGTGGTCGTCGCCGACGCCGAACAACAGCATCATGAAGCCGAGTTGGCTGACGGTGCCGTAGGCGAGCAGCAGCTTCAGGTCATGCTGGCGCAGGGCCCGGAGACCGCCGACGAGCATCGTGGTGGCACCGACCACGAGCACGAGCATCCGCCAGCTGCCGGTCATCGCGAAGATCGGCGCCAGGCGGGCCACCAGGTACACACCCGCCTTCACCATCGTGGCCGAATGCAGATAGGCGCTCACCGGAGTCGGGGCGACCATCGCCGCCGGCAACCAACTGCTGAAGGGCGCCTGCGCCGACTTCGTGAACGCACCGATCAACACGAGCACGAGGCCGGCGTTCACGGCGCCACCGCTCGGCGGATCGAACAGCAGCTCGGAGATCCGATAGGTGCCACCGGCCTGGCCGATGATGATCAACCCGGCCAACATGGCCAGACCACCGGCACCGGTGATGAAGATCGCTTGCATCGCCGCTGCACGCGCCCGAGGGTTGGTGTCGCCGTTGCCGATGAGGAGATACGACGTGACCGACGTCAGCTCCCAGAAGATGAACAGCGCGATCAGTTGGTCGGACAGGACCACACCGAGCATGGCGCCCGCGAACAGCGTGAGGATCCCGGCGAGGCGGGCCAGACCGGGCTCGTCGTGGCGGAAGTAGCCGAGGGAATAGATGCAGATCAACACCCCGATGCCGGACACGAGCGCCACCATCACGAGTGCGAAGGCATCCAGGCGCAGGTCGATCGAGATGCCGAGTTGCCGCGACCCAGGCGAACGAATCGGTCACCGGGCGTCCGTCGAGCACCTGGGACGCCTTCGACGCCGCCCAGACCACCGTGGCCAGTGGCGGGACGATTGCGACGAGGAATGCCTGCCGTCCGAGCGCGCGACCACCGGCGATGATGCCGATGCCGACGACGAGGTGGAGGACGAGGAGGAAGAACATCTGGCCGGCCTGACGATACGCGTTGCATGGTCGGGTGACGGCGCTTCTCGGCATCGGAGTCGCTTTGGCTCGGTTACCGATGGGTAGCTAGTTTGCGCGTATGGGAACGATCAGCACCGTAGGAATCATCGGGTCCGGCATCATGGGGTCGGGACTGGCCGAGGTCGCCGCACGAGCGGGCTTCGACGTGGTCGTTCGCTCTCGCACCCAGGTCGGCGCCGACGCCGTGTTGCACGGCATCGACGCCGGTCTCACCAAGCAGGTGTCTCGTGAGCGGATGACCGACGACGAGCGTCACGCCATCCTCGCTCGCATCTCGGTCACCGACGACCTGCACGCGCTGCGTGACTGCGACCTCGTGATCGAGAGCATCGTCGAGGACATGGCGGCCAAGCGGGAGCTGTTCGAGCACCTCGACCGCATCGTGAAGCCCGAGGCGATCATCGCCACCAACACATCCACCCTCGCCGTGGTCGAGTTGGCCATGACGACCGAGCGCCCCGACAAGGTGTGCGGCATCCACTTCTTCAACCCGGCACCGATGATGAAGCTGGTCGAAGTGATCAAGCCGCTGACTGCGTCGGACGACACGATCACGACCGCGCTCGAGTTCGCCGCCGCGTGCGGGAAGGACGCGGTACAGGTCGAGGACCGTGCGGGCTTCATCGTCAATGCGCTGCTGTTCCCGTACCTCAACAACGCGATCCGTATGTGGGAGAACGGGACCGCCTCGATGGACGACATCGACACGGCGATGATGGGTGGCTGCAACTTCCCCATGGGTCCGTTCGCGCTGCTCGACCTGGTCGGGCTCGACACCTCGCTCGCCATTCTCGATGCGCTCTATGCGGAGTTCCGTGACCCGAACTTCGCCGCCGCACCGGCGCTGCGCCGCATGGTCGCCGCCGGCCAGCTCGGCCGCAAGACCAAGCAGGGCTTCCGCTCGTACTGAGTGTGTCAACTGGGGTCAGACCCCAGTTGACACAATGGGCGTGTGCAGCGAGCGACGGGGGTGCTGATCGAGCCGCCACCATCGCGGTATGCAATGCCCGATCCGCTCGAGGTCACCGGTGGCGACGACCTGGTCGCCGTCGGCGCTGATCTCGAGCCGGGAACACTGCTGGCTGCGTACCGATCGGGGCTGTTCCCGATGCCGGTCGATCCGCATCGACGACGATCGAAGATGGCCTGGTTCTCCCCGGATCCGCGCGGCATCATCCCACTCGACGGCCTCCACGTCAGCCGGTCGCTGCGCCGCAGCATGCGCCGGTTCGAGGTGCGCATGGACACGCGATTCACCGACGTCGTGCGCGCCTGCGGCGATCCGAGACGACCAGGTCGCTGGATCACGCCGCCGATCATCGACGCCTACACCGCGCTGTTCGACCTGGGGTGGGGTCACTCGGTCGAGGTCTTCGATGACGGCGAGCTGGTCGGCGGTCTCTACGGGCTGCGGATCGAACGGTTCTTCGCCGGTGAAGCGATGTTCCACACGGCGACCGATGCATCGAAAGCGGCGCTCGTCGCGCTCGTCGACTGGCTGAACGACACCGGCGCCGAGCTGCTCGACGTCCAATGGGTCACGGATCATCTCGCCACCCTCGGTGCCGTCGCCATTCCCCGCGTCGAGTACGTCTCGCGCCTTCATGCGGCCACCCGACCTTCGATTTCGGAGTCGGCACCGAACTGAGCGGGCCGTCGGCAACGTCGTCCGATCGAGCCAGAAAAAGCAGTCGGAGCGGGTGGTCCGCCACCACCCGCTCCGAGAGCTTCGCCGGCCGAATTCCGCCATCCGGCCGGCGGGGGTTCCCGCCAGAAGGGGAAACCTCAGACGGAGCGGATCTCCGAGGGGGAGAGTGGAGATCCGGTCCGGTTGTCATCCCGTGGGACGTGTAGTTCTTCGGATCGAATGCCCGCGGACTTGAGGACTTCTTCGACGACCGAGCACACTCTGAGCATGAGTTCGACGAACGCCGGCGCCGACGGCGCATCCACCCCGCCAACGCGCGCGAAGGACCGCCCGTGGATGATGCGGACGTACTCGGGCCATTCGAGTGCCGAGGCCTCGAACGAGCTCTACCGGATGAACCTCGCCAAGGGCCAGACCGGGCTGTCGATCGCGTTCGACCTGCCGACGCAGACCGGCTACGACCCCGACTCGGCGATGTCCAAGGGCGAGGTCGGCAAGGTCGGCGTGCCGGTCGCTCATCTCGGCCACATGCGCACGCTCCTCGACCAGATCCCGCCCGACAAGATGAACACGTCGATGACGATCAACGCGACGGCGGCGTGGCTCCTCGCGTTGTACGTCGCCAATGCCGAGGAGCAGGGCATCGAGGCATCCCAGCTCCGCGGTACCACGCAGAACGACATCGTCAAGGAGTACCTGTCGCGGGGCACCTACATCTTTCCGCCGGTCCCGTCGCGTCGATTGATCGTCGACATGGTGGCGTGGTGCGCAGAGCACGCACCGCTGTGGAACCCGATGAACGTGTGCTCGTACCACCTCCAGGAGGCAGGGGCCACGCCCGAGCAGGAGATCGCCTACTCGATGGCCACCGCGATCGGCGTGCTCGATGCCGTGCGCGACTCGGGTCAGGTGTCACCCGAGCAGTTCGCTCAGGTGTTCGGGTCGATCTCGTTCTTCGTCAACGCCGGCATCCGCTTCGTCGAGGAGGTCTGCAAGCTCCGAGCGATGACCGACATGTGGGAGCAGATCGGCCGCGAGCGCTACGGCGTCACCGACGACAAGGCGCTCCGGTTCCGCTACGGCGTCCAGGTCAACTCGCTCGGCCTCACCGAGGCGCAGCCGGAGAACAACGTCCAGCGCATCGTGCTGGAGATGCTCGCCGTCACGTTGTCGAAGCGGGCCCGGGCACGCTCGGTGCAGCTCCCGGCGTGGAACGAGGCGCTCGGGCTGCCACGCCCGTGGGACCAGCAGTGGTCCCTGCGGATGCAGCAGGTCCTGGCCTTCGAGACCGATCTGCTGGAGTACGAGGACATCTTCGACGGTTCCACCGTGATCGAGGGTCGCACCGACGAGCTGCGAACGGCGGCGCAGGCCGAACTCGACGACGTACTCGAGATGGGTGGCGCGTTCGAGGCGGTCGAGACGCTCAAGTCGCGGCTCGTCACCTCGATGGCCGCGCGCACCCGTCGCATCGAGTCCGGTGAGCAGATCGTGGTCGGGGTCAATGACTTCGTCGAAGCTGCCGACTCACCGCTCGGCGGTGAGGGTGCGATCCTGAAGGTCGACCCGACGATCGAGCGACAACTCGCCATCGACATCGCCGACTGGCGCTCGACGCGCGATCAGACCGCCGTCGATGCGGCGATCGACGAGCTCCGGCGCGCTGCCGAGTCGGGCGACAACGTCATGCCCGCATCGATCACCCTCGCCAAGGCGGGCGGGACCACCGGCGAGTGGGGCGACGTGATGCGTTCAGTGTTCGGCGAGTACCGCGCGCCGACCGGCGTGAGTGGCGCGACCGGCTCGGCACAGGGGCTCGGCGAGGTCGTCGAATTCGTCAAGGCGATGGCGGGTGGACCCCCGAAGTTTCTCGTCGCCAAGCCCGGGCTCGACGGCCACTCGAACGGCGCCGAGCAGATCGCCGTCGCCGCACGGGACTCCGGCATGGAGGTCGTGTACTCGGGTATCCGGTCGACACCCGAACAGATCGCCGCGTCCGCACGCGACGAAGACCCCGACGTGATCGGGCTGTCGATCCTGTCCGGGTCGCACCTCGACCTCGTCCCCGACGTGCTCGGCCAGCTCCGGGCGATGGGCGTCGACGCTCCGGTCGTGGTCGGCGGCATCATCCCCGAAGACGACCGTCCGCGGCTCGCCGAACTCGGCATCGCCGCGGTCTACACCCCGAAGGACTTCCAACTGGCCAAGATCATGCGCGACGTCGCCGACCTCGCCGTCGCCCACCGAGCCACCTGAACACCCCGACCCTCCCCCCGACCCACCGACCCACCGACCCCTCCCCCCGACCCACCGATTTGTGTCAGCCCGGATCGGCGATCCCGCGATCTGCGCTGACACGAACGGCCTGACCGATGCTTGTGTCAGCCCAGATCGCCGACGCGGCTGTCTGAGCTGACACAAACTCTGGTCGGGGATGTTCAGGCCAGGGCGGCGCGGGTGTCGTCGATCACCGAGTCGGGGTCGCCGACGATCTGTTCGTACGAGAACTGGTACGGCAGGAGCCCGTCACGGAGCAAGGCGTTCATGCGCTCGGTGTCTCGACGGAGTTGCTCCTTGGTCCGGTGGAACCGGTAGCCGAGCACCTCCACCACGACCGGGGTCCCGGGGAAGCGGAAGTCGACGCGGACGAGGCGCCCGCCCGCCGAGGTGAGCACCTGCTGGGTGTCGGGACGAGGCAGACCCGAGATCGCAATCAGGCGGAGATACTCCCGCTCGAGCCAACTGTGCGCTCCGCTGATCGCTTCGGCTCCCTCGATCGCCTCGAGCAGCTTCGGGATTCCGTATCGCCCCGTCGAACGGAGCGCGACGATCCGTCGATGGACCATGGACTCGTTGAACTTGCCGTCACGAAGGCCACTGTCGAACGCGACCGTCAAGCGTTCGATCGACTGTGTCCGGGCGAGATCGATCAGCGTCCGCGCTCCACTGAGCACGGGGATCTGGTCGACCACGGCTCGGTCGATCAACTCCAGCCTCGTGGTGGTGTGCACCCGATGTCCGATTCGCTGCACATCGCGGCCGCGCATGATCGTGACATCGAACGGAGCTCGGAGCCCGAACCCATCGAAGCCGTGCAGCGCGGCAGCGGTGGGCCCACTGGCCCACACCTCGCCGCCGATGTCGAGCATCAACGCCCGCAGTTCGCTGACGGCGGTCGTCGGTGCACCCGGGAGTCGGTACGTGTCCGTCCCGACCTGGACGAGGGAACCGCTCGTGACTCGGCTCCGAAG
This sequence comes from Ilumatobacteraceae bacterium, assembly GCA_963741875.1. Taxonomy (GTDB): domain Bacteria; phylum Actinomycetota; class Acidimicrobiia; order Acidimicrobiales; family Ilumatobacteraceae; genus Sva-07. Next base: position 330,205 of record CAVUJO010000001.1, read on the forward strand.
CTGTGCGTTGGTCACACCAACGCCGTTCGCCTGCCGTCGTGACAGCAGGCCCAGCTGACCAGTCGCGACCGCCATGATCCGGCGGTAGGTGTTGGTCATGACCCCCACGATGACGTGGGGGTGTCACTGAGTTGGAGGGCGATCTGGACCCGAGATCAGCGATTCGTGTCAGCGCAGATCGTCGAATCACCGACGTCGGCTGACACGAACCGATGGGTTCAGACGGTGACGGACTGACGCTGTTCGCGCTGGATCCACGAGTCGAGCGCGTCGCTCGACTCGAAGCTGGTGATCAGTGCGAAGCGAGGGGCGTCGCCGTTGTGCACCACGACGTGCCAGAGACGCTGGGTGTCGACCACGAAGCGAGCGCCGAGGTGCAGCGGCACGCGCCGCTCGGTCGCCGGGTCGGGCAGACCGTCGGGGCCGTTGTCCATCAGCAGCATGTAGCTGTCGGGGTTGTCGGTGAGCTCGATCCAGGAGCGCACCACCCATCCCTCGCCGTCGGGATTGAACCGGTTGTTGTCGTCGCGGTGAATCGAGCGGATCGCGGTCTCACGATCCTGCGGCTCGAGCTTGATGATGCGGACGCGACCGAAGTTCGCGCCGACCTCGTCGACATAGGTCCGGATCGTGGGTGCGATCTCTGCGTTCGAGGTCCACAGCGCGTCCTTGTCGGTCTTGCCCTTGTCCCAGAAGCCCCGACAGTCGAGCTCGCCGTCGGCCGAGGCGAGCGGGGCGAAGTTGGTGTCGCCACCGGACTTCCAGTCCAGGTACTCGAGATCGACGAACTCGGACTCGGGGATCTCGTACGGCAGGTCACGTAGCGCCACGAACCCGGTCTCGGCAAGCACGTCGAGGCGACGGTGCGGGGTCTCGAGCGGGATCGCCACGCTCCAGTGATCGAGGGTCGGCCAGAAGCTCATGATGGCAAGTCTACGAATCGCAACGAGCGCGACCAGGGCACTGTGACCCATCACCGACTCGGTGCCAGGGTTCGGTCGTGTCAGGGTTGGGTGGTGTCAGAGCTCGAGCTGTCGTCGACGACGAGCAGCCCCTCCGGAATTTCGAGCGTCTGCCCGGCCTGGATGGCATCGGCACTGGGAAGCCCGTTTCGCTCGACGATGGCGACGATGGTGACGCTGAACCGTTCGGCGATCTTGCCGAGCGTGTCGCCGGACTGCACGACATAGAGGAAGTCACCCGGAGCGACCGTCGTGGTCGTGGTCGTGGTGGTGGGCGTCGTCGTCTGGATCGGCGGCAGACGCTCCTGGGCGGCCGGGTCGGTGGTACCGCACGCGACGCCGACGACGGTGAGGACGGCGAGCACGGCGGCAGTCACTGCACGGTCAGGGCGCTTCATGGCCACGGATGCTAGGCGTCGGAGTGCCCCGCTCGTGCGCGCCACGGCATCGACGCAGGCTGCGACGGTCAGGACCTGGTGGGCGAGATGGTGAGCGAGATGGTCGCGTGAGATGGCGGCGCCGGGCCCACGGCGACGTACTCTCGGTTGCCGTGACGAGCACCCCCACCCCGATCGTCGCCGAGCTGTCGTTCGGCGATCCATCGACCGAGTTCGCATACCCCGACGCCGTACATCCCACTCGCGAGTACCACCTCGATGCGAACGGGCTGCAGATCGCCGTCCACGAATGGGGCGACGTCGACGCACCGCCGATGGTGCTGGTGCACGGCGGCTTCGACTTCGCACGCACCTACGACGTGTTCGCGCCCAAACTCGCTGCCGGCGGGTGGCGTGTCGTCAGCTGGGACCAGCGTGGCCACGGCGACAGCGAACACCCGGAGCTCTATTCGTGGGACGCCGACATGCGCGACGCGCTCACCGTGTTCGATCACGTCAGCCCCGGCCGCCCACTCCCGGTCGTTGGGCACTCCAAGGGTGGTGCGCTGATGACGCAGCTCGCCGACGCGCAACCCTTCCGGTTCACTCACCTCGTCAACATGGACGGCATCCCGTACAACCGGCGGATTCCCGATGTCGCCGAACACGAGCGCACGAAGATGGTCTCGGCCGAGATCGCCGGTTGGCTCGATCACCGTCGCTCGACCGCGACGGCACAGCGCAAGCCCGGCACGATCGAGGAACTCGCCAAGCGACGCGGTCGCATGAATCCCCGACTCGATCCCGAGTGGCTGAAGCGGCTCGTCACCACGGGCGGCTTCCGATCTGACGACGGTTGGCGCTGGAAGATCGACCCATCGATGCGCTTCGGCGGGTTCGGCCCGTGGCGCCCCGAGTGGACGCTGATGCGGCTTCCGGGTCTGCCGATGCCGTTCCTCGGCATCCTGGGTCGCGAGATGGAGGAGATGGGCTGGGGCACGCCACCGGAGAAGGTCCTGCCCTACATGCCGCTCGACGGCCGGTGTGAGATCCTCGACGACGTGGGCCACTTCGTCCACATCGAGCAGCCCGACTTCGTGGCGGCGATGATCCTCGACTTCGTCGGGACACCGGGCGCCGCGGCGGGAGCAGGATCGTGAGCCTCGGCACCGTCACCATGCTTCGTCACGGCAAGGTCGACCTGGCGCTGCACCACCTGCGCGATGCCACCGTGGCCGGTGGTCGGCCGCTGCTGATCCTGCACGGTCTCGGTGAAGCGGCACCGCGGGTCACTCCCCGCTGGGCGGACAGCTGGCCCGGGCCCGTTGCTGCGCTCGACTTCACCGGCCATGGGGCCTCGACGATTCCCCGTGGCGGCGGGTACACCGCGGAGCTGCTCCTCGGCGACGCCGATGCGGCCTTGCATTCGTTGACCGAGGGCGACGTGACACGGTCGATCACCGTCGTCGGCCGCGGGCTCGGCGCCTACATCGCCCTGCAGATCGCCGGGGCCCGCGCGGCGCAGGTGTACGGCGCGATCCTCGTCGACGGTCCCGGTCTCGCCGGTGGACCGACGGGGCCGACGTCGCAGAGCTTCTTCTCGCTGCCGACCAACTCCACCACACCGGATCCGTATGCGCTCGTCGAGTTGGGCCGCGACCTCCGCCCGCCCGACTACGCCACGCTGTTCGTGCGTCTCGCACTCGCCGGATCGGACCTCGACGAGCCGGTCACCGTCGCCAGCGTGTTCCGGCCCGAATGGTTGGATGCCGTCTCACGCGAACACGGCGTGTCACAGGCGTCGCTCGCCGAAGCACTCGCCACCTACGCCAGTTGACCCCGTTCTTCGAGCGCTGTGAGCGATCTGCGCGCCTCCTGCGTGTATCGCTCACAGGCCCTGCGTGTCTCGCTCACAAGCCCCCGGATGATGGTGGGATAGCCTGAGCGGCGTGTCCCTGATCCAGTTCGTGCTGCTCGCCCTCGCGGCGTTCGTGCTGATGGAGCCCGTGACCGCCGCAACTCACCGGTGGGTGATGCACGGCGTCGGCGAATGGTTCCACCGCAGCCATCACCGTGCGAGCAGGACGCCGGGGTGGGAGCGCAACGACTGGTTCCCGGTGGCCTTCGCGTCGGTCGTGATGTTCGGGTTCTGGCTCGGCTTCAACACCGAGCTGTCGGCGCTCGTGCCGCTCGGAGTGGGGATCACGCTGTACGGGCTCGCGTACGCCCTCGTCCACGATGGCTACATCCACCGCCGCATCGACCCGTTCGGTACCCGTCGATTCGCCGCACTCGACCACTTGGCTGCTGCCCACCGGATCCACCACCTGTACAACGCCGCGCCCTACGGCATGCTCGCCCCGATCGTTCCCGCCGAGCTGCGGGCGCGAGCTGCGCTCACCGACCGCGACCCGTTCGTCGAGATCACCCGGTCCGTCTCGACGACCGTCGGCTGAACCGGCTCAGTCGTCGGCCGACGCCGGTGCAGCATCGAGAAACCGCTTGATGACCATCGTGGTGCTGAGCGCAGCGGCGATCGGAAGCAGCCCGCTCGGTGGTGGACCCCACAGATTCGGCCACGCCTTGCGCCACCAGATGACCGAGCCCAGCGTCCAGCACACCGACGACACCGCGGTGGCGGCGAAGGCACGTTGCCGCCACCGCTGACTCGACGCCGTCGCCACGGCGACCGCAGCGTCGATCGGGAAGTACGCCGGGAACGTGGCGAGACACTGTCCGACGCTGGTCGCCACGCCCTTGCCGCCGTCGAAGCCGTTCCAGACCGGATAGCAGTGACCGGCGACGGCCGCGGTACCGGCGAGGTGTGCCCCGGATGGCCCGGCGAGCACTCCTCCGATCGCGCAGGCAAACGCACCCTTGCCCACGTCGCCGACGAGGACGGCGGCGCCGGCTCGCTTGCCCAGCACCTTGAGCGCGTTGGCCGAGCCAGGGTTGCCCGTACCCGACCGCCGAAGATCAACGGTTCCGCCAGAGGCACGCCTGGCCACGATCGACGCCGTCGGGAAGGTGCCGACCAGGTACCCGAGTCCGACCACAACACCGAGAGCTGGACCGCCGCGTCGCATCCGCGGAGGGTAGACGAGATCGACCCGTCGAATCGCCGGGTGGATTGCCGAACGGCCGCTGCTAGATTCAGGTCGCTCTCAACGAGACAAGGCCATTGCCTACAGGCCCCCATCGTCTAGTGGCCTAGGACACCACCCTTTCAAGGTGGCGGCACGGGTTCGAATCCCGTTGGGGGTGCGGCGCGAAAGCGTCTTACATATCTGGTCCCGTGGTGAAGTCTGGAGTTCACGCCGGCCTGTCAAGCCGGAGGTCGCGGGTTCAAGTCCCGTCGGGACCGCAGCAGGGGGCCACTCGTCATCGCAAGATGGCGGGTGGCTTTTCTGTCGGAACACCGGTGTCGGATACCAGGTCCGACACCAACACGGTCGAGTAGCTCAGTTGGCAGAGCACACGCCTGAAAAGCGTGGGGTCACCGGATCGACGCCGGTCTCGACCACCATCTTGACGACCCGTGCGCGAATCGTGTCGGTTCACGAAACGCACGACACCGGATCGAGGCCGACTGACGTGTCCGGATGAGGCGAAGCGACGAAACTGGCGCCGTGCGTCGGATGCTCAGTTCGTGCCGTTTGCTCGCGGTCGTCGTGGCCGCGTTCGCCGTCGCCGTCGCCGTTGGCGAGTCCCCGGTGGCTGCGCAGAGCGCCGGCAATGGACTCGAGGAGCGGTCGGTCAACTCCTTCGAGTTCGACCCTGACGCCGGCGTCGTCCGGGTGACGATCGACGTCACGCTGCGCAACGTGACGACCGACCGGGTCGATGGCAACGTCGTCAACCGCACGTTCTTCGACAACTACTTCGTCGCGGTCCCCCGCGGCGCCGAGAACATCGTCGCCACCCGAAACGGCAGCGTGCTCGCGGGCGAACTGATCTCGGATCCCGAGTTCCCGGCCTTCTCGACGTACCGGTTTCCGCTCGGTACCCAACTCTTCAGCGAACAGTCGACCGACGTACGGATCACCTACGACCACCTTGGCGCTCCACCCCGCGACCCGGTCCCCTGGCGCGTCAACGAGGCCTACGCGGGCTTTGTCGCGCTCGGGCTCGGCGACGAGGGACTGGTCACGCTGCGCGTCTCGCAGCCGTCCGGCTACGAGTTCGACGAGTTCACGGATCTGACCGGCTTCGATGTCGGCGCACCAGATGAGTTCGGGACCGTGGTGTACACGCGGGCCGGGCTGAACGAGGACGTGCGAATCACGGTCGGGATGGCGAACGACGACCGTCTCGTGCCGCGGCCGCTCGACGTCGAGGACGTCGACATCGAACTGCGCTCATGGCCCGACGACCCCGAATGGGCCGACTTTGCGGCTGACCGCGTCGAGACCGGGATTCCGGCGCTCGAGGAACTGATCGGCAGGGAGTGGCCGGTGGACGGGCGCTTCGCGGTACGCGAGACGGTCGAACCCAATCTGCGCGGCTACGCCGGGTGGTTCGACGCACAGAGCAGCGAGATCGCCGTCGGCGAAGCGCTCGATGCCGACACGATCTATCACGAGCTGTCCCACGCCTGGTTCAACGGGAGGATGTCGACCGAGCGTTGGCTCACCGAGGGCCTCGCGCAGGTGTACGCCGCCGAACTGATCCGACGAGACGGCGACGACGCTCGCACACCGGTCGAGCCGAGCGCCGATGACTCGCTGGCCACCCCGTTGACGGACTGGGGCGGGGTCGGCAGCGACCGGGCCGCCGAGGAGTACGGGTACGCGACATCGTTCTGGGTACTCGACCGACTCGTCGACGACATCGGTTTCGAGCAGACGAACGAGGTCGTCGCCGCCCTCGCCAGCGGCGTCAGCCCCTACGACGCCGGGGTGCCCGGTGCCCGGCCCGAGCAGGACTGGAAGCGTGTCTACGACATGTTCGTCGAGGTGGGTACCGCGAGCAACGTGGCTGAACTGTTCCGTGCGCACGTCGTCGGCATGGATGACGGGACGCTGATCGAACAGCGCGATCGCGCCGTTGCCGACGTGTCCGCGCTCGCCGATCGGAGTGCACCCTGGGAGCTTCCCGTCGGCGTGCGCAACAGCCTCGAACTGTGGGAGTTCGACGATGTGACCGACGCGGTGGCCGGAGCCGACGCCGTGCTGGCTCGTCGAGGGATCCTCGAATCGATCGAGCGGACGGTCGGCGTCGAGGAACCCGACCGGGCCGCCGGCACCTACGCCGCCGCGCCCCGAGGGTCGGCTGGCGCAATCGACTTCAGCGAACCGATTGCGCTCCTCGACGAGTCGATCGGCGTCGGCGAAGAACTCGAGCAACGTGTCGCCGCCATCGACGAACTCGCAGCGACGGCGAGCGTGTCGCCACCGGAACTCGGCACGGTCGACGGCGTGGACGGGTTCGTGACCGGTCTCGACGCGGCGGACGACCAACTCACTGCGCTGGAGCGGATCATCGAGGTCGACGATCAACTCGACGCAGCATCGGGTGTCACCGTCTGGGTCGGCCGGTGGGGATCCGACATCGAGCGTGACCTCGACACCGCCCGTTCCCAGGTGGAGCAGGGCGACAACGACGCCGCGCTGGTGACCCTCGCATCGGCTGAGGACCAGATCGACGGTCTCACCGCCAGCGGAACGCGTCGTCTCGCACTCGTCGGTTTGGTGGCGATCGCGCTCGTCGTGGCGCTGGTGCTCAGGCGGAGGTCACGGGAATCAGGCGCTCGGCGCCACGCTCGATCTCCTTCATGAGATCGGCGACGTAGGTGTTGAAGTCGACCTGCATGCGGTGGCGCGGGCTGTCGTAGAAGTGACCGAGATGGACCTTCTCGTCGGCGACGATCGTCTCGGCCATCTCCGTCTCACTCGGGAAGTCGTACCGGCCGCTGATCGCTGCGACCACGAGCTTCGACTGTTGCTCGGCGAAGTTCACCAGCGTCGGCAGGGGTTGTGCCAGACCGAGGAAGAACAGGTTCTCGAAGCCCGGCTTCACCATCCGCTTGAACAGCGGGAACGTGTTGTCCCGCGGCGTCAGCTCGGGCTGATGGAAGAACGGGAAGGTCACGTTGTAGCCAGTCGCCCAGACGATGGCATCGATCTGCTCGCGCGAGCCGTCCGCGAAGACGACCCCGTCGCCGTCGAGGCGATCGATCGCACCCTTCGGCGTGATGTCGCCGCACCCCACCCGGGTGAGGAACTCGCCGGACACCGACGGGTGTGCATCGAGCGGTCGATGATCGGGCTTCGGGAGGCCGTAGTCCTCCATCTTGCCGATCGACTTCTTGATCTTCGATCGAGCGAGCGCCCGACCGACCCGAGCCGGCATCCACGTCGGCAGCGACGCCTTGTCGGCGGGTTTGCCGTCGAAGTACTTCGGCAGCACCCACACCCCGTGACGCATCGAGATCACGAGGTGTTCGGCGATCGGGCGCTGCGACAGTTCGGACGAGATGTCCATCGCCGAGTTGCCGGCACCCACCACCATCACCCGCTTGCCTCGGAAGTCGTACGGCTCGAACGGGTCACGGTAGTGGTGCGAATGCACTTGATATCCGTCGAACGTGCCCGGATACGTCGGTGTTCGGGCGTCCCAGTGGTGGCCGCTGCCCACGATCAGATGGTCGTACTCGCGTGACTCACCCGTCGACAGGGTGACCTTCCATCGGCCGTCGTCCAGACGTTCGCAGTCGGTGACCGCGGTGTTGAACGTGATCGTGTCGCGGAGTCCGAAGTGATCGACGTAGTCGTGGAAGTACTGCAGCAGCTGGCTGTGGTGCGGGAAGTCGGGCCAATCCGCTGGGACCGGGTAGTCCTCGAAGGCCAGGCGCCACTTCGAGGTGTCGATGTGCAGGCTCTGGTAGCACGACGACATCCCGTTCGGATTCCCGAAGTACCAGTTGCCGCCGATGTCGTCGGACATCTCGAAACAGTCGTACGCGAGCCCGTCATCCTTCAGCCGCTTGGCCATCGTGAAGCCGGAACACCCGGCGCCGATGATGCACGTGGTCGGTGCGTCCTTCGATGTGGTCATCAGCGTCTCTCCCGGTCCGAACGTCTCGAACCGGGAGAGTAGCGGTCAGGCCTCGGACGCTTCGAAGGCGCTCTCGATGGCGCCGTCGGTGTCGTGCACGCCGTCGACGACATGCTTGCTGCTGGCGTGTGTGAGCAGGGCTCCGACGTCGGTGCCCTGAGGGTTGACGGCGACGATGATGAGCCCGAACTCGCCGTCCTGGAGCATGTCGCCCATCTTGCGGGCGTCGTCCTTGGGGACGTTCTTCCAGAAGTGCCCGGCGAGGCCGCCGGCACCGGCGTACACGGCGGTGTTGGCAACGAGCGGGCCGAGGAACACGATGCCCAGCGGGGCGAACGCGACCGTGGCGGCCGCACCGAGGATGCCACCACCCCACGCGAGGTGCTTGGCGGTGCTGTCGTGACGGTCGATCTTGAGGTCACCGTCGGCCTGCTTCTCGACGACGGCGATCGCGATGTGGTCGAGTCGGCCGGCCGACTTCATGTCGCGGACGGCGTCATAGTCGAGGTCGGCGCTGGCCTTGTCGGCATAGGTCGCCACGGCGACGGTCGAGGGCTTGTTGGACATGGGGATGCTCCTTGTGACGGGTTGATGGGGCAAACTCATCCAACCAATCCGTCGCAGCAGCGGCATCGCCCACTGTGGGCGATTGCGCTGGACGCGCCGGCAACCGAGTGTTGGTCAGCCGCCTCGGAGCGCAGCGAGGATCGCGTCGACCGTGCCCTGCTCGATACCGCAGTCGAGCGAGGCCTGGATGACCGGCTGCGCCGCTGCGTCGTCACCACCGAGCACCGCTCCGGTGTCGACGTTCTCGATGCCGCCTTCCACCGACTCGATCGCACAGTTCGCCTGGTTCGGCGGCACCCCCTCGGCGATGTAGGCATCGAACAAGATGCCCTCGACGAGCCCGGCCGGCCGGTCGGTACCGAAGTCGTCGGGGTTGATCACCGGACCCTCGGGCGCCGTGGCCTCCGGCACCGTGTCGCCGGGCACCGTCGTCGGAGGGATCGTCGTGGTCGTCGTCGTCGTGGTCGTGGTGGTCGTCGGCAGCGGCGTGGCCTCGTAGGAGATCTCACTGGCCTGACCCGTACTGGTATCGGCGGTGGAGTACACCACGGCGCCGGCCGCCACGAACCCGACGGCACCCACTGCAGCACCCAGCGCCTGCGGCCCGGGGAACGCAGCGGCGAGGCGCACCGAATCGATCGGACCGGCGACCCGGTCCTGCGTGCCGAGCCAACCACGGTCGTCGACCCACACCGACAGCGGCGGCATCACGACCAGGGCAGCGAGCAGGGCGATCGCCACGTTCAGCGTGACGATCAAGCCGAAGTCGCGCAGCAACGGCAGCGACGATCCGATCAGCACGGCAAAGCCGCAGATCGTGGTGACCGCCGAGGTGAAGAACGCCCGACCCGTTCGGCTCGCGGCGGTGTCGGTGGCGTCGCGTGGAGACAGACCGCGTTGGCGTTCCTCGAGATACCGCCCGAGGATGAGGACCGAGAACTCGGCACAACTGGCAATCACCAGCGGTCCACTCACCGTGGTCAACGGGCTCAGCGAGAAGCCGAGCAGTCCGACGACCAACGACGACACGCCGACGGCCAGCAGCACGGGCACGAGGGCCAACAGCGCTCGGGTCAGGCTGCGGAATCGCAGCACGAGCCAGAGACCTGCGAGCGAGAGCGCCAGGTAGGTGAGGTTGGCGCGGTTGGCCGACAGGTTCTCGAGCAGTCCGATGCCGACCGTGGCAAGGCCTGCCGGCGTCGCCCTGACCGGTTCCTGGCCCTCACTCAGATCGACGAGGAGGATGCTGTCGGCGGGGAGGTCGAGGGCCTCGATGCGCTGCTGCAGATCGGCTTCGAGTTCGGCGACGAAGTCGGCGCGCTCATCGAGACTGCTCGGTGCCAGTCGCAGGTTCACCTGCGTCGCCGTCGGGTCGGCAACGTCGCGCAGCAGGGCGTTCGAAATCGCCGGCGGCATTTGTTCGACCGACGCCGTGATGTCCTCGGTCGTCGGAGCGATGGGTGTCGCCCCATCGATCAGGATGATCTTGCCCATCGTGTTGACCATGCTCGACGACGACACCACTTCCGGTCGGGCCTCGGCGTCGAGCGTGAACTCCCAGACGAGATCGACGATCTCCTGGTCGTAGACGTTGTTGGCGGCCACGAGAATGCCGAGCGTCGACGAGAAACCGGTCTCGTCCTCGAGGCGGCCGATGTCGTTGACGACCTGGCTGTCCTGGTCGATCCACTTGATCGGGTCGGACTCGATCTTGGCGCGACCTTCGACGAGCACTCCGCCGATGAACAACACCGCGGCCAACCCGATGAGTACCGGGCCGAGCTTGGTCGGCAGCCCGCCGAGTTTCACCACCAGCCGTTCGACCAGGGACGGCGGACGCACTTCGGTGGGCTTGGTGTACTCGCGGATGCCGAGCGCCGAGGCCGTCACCACGATGCCGATCACCACGAGCACCGAGATGCCGATCGCCAACAGCACGCCGAAGTCACGGATCATCGGCACCTTGGAGATTCGCAAGGCGATGAATGCGGCGACACCGGTGACCGTCGCGGCGATCAGCGGTGGGCCGAGATTGGCGAGTGTCTCCGCGATCGGGTGCGCTTCCTTGTCGAGCACCACCTCCTCCTCCACGCGGTTGTGCACCTGGATCGCGAAGTCGATACCGACACCGATCAGGATCGGCAGACCCGAGATCGTGACGAGCGAGAGATCGATGCCGATGATGCCGAGGATCGAGAACGCCCACAGCACGCCGATCAGCACCGACAACAGCGGCAGGAGCCGCCAGCGGACGCGGAACATCAGCGCCAGCACCACGGCCATCAGACCGAGCGCAGCCGCGCCGAGGCGGAGCATGCCGCCCTGCAGATAGTCGTTGATCTCGGCGAGGTAGACGGGTGAGCCGGTGACAGTGAGTTCGAAGCCGTCGAACTCGGCGCCGTCGAGCTGGTCGAGCACCTCCTTCGTCGCTGCGGTCTGCTCGTCGAGCGTGGCATTGCCGTTGAGCACGACGCCGCCGACCGCGGTGCCGTTGATCGGCCCGCCCTCGACATTGGGGAAGGTGCCCTCCAACGACTTGCGGATGACCAACCCTTCCTGTGGCGGCGCGACCGGGGCGCCGTCCACGATCTCGAATCCGCTGTTGTCGAAGAGCAGCAACTGGTTGTACTCGGGGTTGCCGATCACCTGCTCTTCACCTGGAATGGCGTTGAGGCGTGCCAGCGCGATCTGGACGTCTGCTCCACGCGCCTCGGCCCCAGCCTCATCGCTGGCCGCCGCAGCAAGCAGCGCGTCGGTGCCGACGCCCTCGGTGAGCAGATTCGAGCTGAACTCGAGCGAGACCAGTGGCGTGACCACGGCGAACGCGCCGTCGACCTGTTCCAGGTCGGCAGTGATGCGCTCGAGTTCGGCGAGGTTGTCCCCCTCGTAGAGCTCACTGACGTCGGAACCGTCAGTGGAGCTGAACAGCAGGATGACCGTCTCGCCCCCGAAGTCGTCCTGGAACGCCACGTTGTCGATGGCGATCTGCGAGTCGGGGTTGAGGTAGCTGTCCTGCCCGGTGGCGAACTCGATGTTGCGAGCGCCGAACGCGAAGACGACCGTGATCAGTGCGACGACCGCGGCGACGACTTTCCAATACTTGCCGAGCGCGACTCCGAGCCAGCGCCAGAACGATTCCATCCGCATGTTGTCCCCCTCAGGTACTGCCGGCAAGCGTAGACCTCACAGACCAGCCGCACCGCAAACTCTCGACCCGTGCAACACTTCGACCGTGGACCCTGCCGGCGAGATCACGCGTGCACTGTCGTCGATCGTCGGCGGCCACCACGTGCTCACCGACGCCGATCAGCGTGCCAGCTACGAGACCGACTGGACGGGCCGCTACGCCGGCACGTGTTCGGCAGTCGTCCGACCGGCGGACACCGACGAGGTGATCGGTGTACTGCGGTACTGCAGCGACAACGTCGTGGCCGTCGTGGCGCAGTCGGGCAACACGGGACTGGTCGGCGGCAGCGTTCCGAGAGCACGCAGCGGCATCCCGACGATCGTGTTGTCGACTCGCCGACTCGACACGATCTGGGACCTCGACGCCGCCTCGATGCAGGTCACCGCCGGGGCCGGCGTCACCATCGCCGACTGGAAGCGCGCCGCCGAGGCTCGCGGACTCGACACACCGGTCGACTTCGCCGCTCGCGACTCGGCGACCATCGGCGGAGCGATCGCCACGAACGCCGGTGGGTCCCGTGTGGTTCGCTTCGGCACGATGCGCCAGCAGCTCGTCGGCATCGAGGCCGTGCTTGCCGACGGCACGGTGGTCGGCTCGCTCGCCGGCCTGCCGAAGGAGACCGTCGGGCTGCACTGGCCGTCGCTGCTGGCCGGTTCCGAAGGCACGCTGGCGGTGATCACCGCAGCGCGCCTGCGCCTCGTGCCCCACTTCGAACACGTCACCACGATGTTGGCCGCAGTCGGCTCCATCGAGGCCGCGCTGGCGGTGCTCGCCGCCGTCCGGCGTGGTGTTGCGTCGCTCGACTCGATCGAGATCATGTTTCCCGAGGCGGTCGACATCGTCTCGGCACATCTCGGCGCCGAGTCCCCCGTGGCGGTGCCGAGCGGCGGGGTGGCCTTGCTCGTCGAGTGCGCCGACCACGTCGATCCCACCACCGACCTGCAGCACGCGCTCGAGCAGGTCGACGGCATCACCGACACGGCGGTCGCGACCGGCGGGCCACGACGTCAGCAGTTGCTGGCGTTCCGCGACCGGGTCACCGAATCGATCGCTGCTGCCGCGTCATCATCCGGCACTCCGACCTACAAGCTGGATGTCGCAGTCCCCGTCGCGTCCATCGGACACGTCCTCAGCTCCGCACGCCTGGCGGCCGACGCCCAGGGCGCACGGCTGATCCCGTTCGGCCACCTCGCGGAAGGGAACCTGCACCTCAACTTTCTCGACTCCTCGGCCCCGAACGACATCGCCGACGCAGTACTGCCGATGGTTGCCGATCTCGGCGGAACGATCTCCGCCGAGCACGGGGTCGGCATTGCGAAGAATCGGTGGTTGCACCTCGTGCGCAGCGCCGGAGACCTTGCTGCACAACGTTCGCTCAAGCAGGCACTCGACCCGGTCGGCATCCTGAATCCCGGCGTGCTCGACGCGTCAACCACGTTTGCGTGACAGATCGGGTGAACCGGGTCACCAGAATCCGCACACAAACGTGGTTTGGAGTTCAGGTGCCGTAGCCGAAACCGAGGTCGGGGGCGGTGAGCAGCGGGCGGTAGTCGATGCCGTGCTCGGCCGCCATCGCTGCGCAGGTACCGCCGCGGTCGACGATCACCGTCATCCAGACCGGCACGGCTCCGAACGCTGCGACCTGCTCGGCCGCCTCGATGAGCGAGGTGCCTCGGGTCGTGGTGTCCTCGGTGACCAGCACGCGATCGCCGGGCCGCAGTGCGCCGGCGATGCGGCCGGTGATGCCGCCCTGCTTGGCCTCCTTGCGCACGCTGAAGCTGCGCATGTGGTGCCCACGTGTCGCGGCGACCGCGGCGACGCCGTAGGCGACCGGATCGCCGCCCATGGTCAGCCCACCGATCGCGTCGATCTGCTCGAGCACGTCGCCGAACACCTCGAACACGGCATCGGCAACGCCGACGATCCCGTCGGGCAGACACGCCGTCTGCTTGGTGTCGAGGAACCACGAACTGGTGGCACCCGACTTGAGCGTGAACTCGCCGCGCTTCACCGAGTGTTCCTGCACGTGGGTCCGAAGCGCTTCCAACGTCGGCGACAGGGACCTCGGTGTGGATGCGTCACTCATTCCGGCCGACGGTAGCCCGCGGCCCGGCGCCCCCGCCCAACTCCTGTTCAGTCGCGGTCGCGTGCGTCTCGCACCAGCACCTCTTGGGCGACGGTGGCGACGTGCGTGCCGTCGGCTTCGAAGACGTGCCCGAGCGACAAGCCGCGGCCGCCGACGTAGTGGTGGCAGGAGAAGTCGTACAGGTGCCACCGGTCGGCTCGCAGCGATCGGTGGAACCAGATCGTGTGGTCGAGGCTGGCGCAGAACAGGCTCTCCCTCGCCTCGGGGTCGTCGGCGATCGGATGGGCTCGGATCACCGAGTCGGTCGGCATGTCGTCAGAGAGGTAGGCCAGCCAGCAGCGGTGGAGCAGCTGCGCGCTCGGCGTCTTCAGGGTCGCCGAGGTCGTCGGTGACGCGCATCCAGGCGACGGCACGACCCGTCCCGTCGCGAGCCCCGCCGGTCACGCGATCAGCGGGCACCATCACTCGATCGAACGTCGGTGTCCACGAGTCCTCGACGAGCGACTCGGCGTCCGGAACATCGGGCATCGTCACCGATTGAAAGGCAGCGGCCCGCTCGGGGCGTTGGAACGAACTCTCCGCGTTGAGAATGGCGCCGATCGCCTGGCGAGCAACCACTCGTCGCGTCGCGAAGCTGCGGCCGTTGCGGATCCGATCGACCTCATAGCGCACCGGTTCGGTGTGATCACCCCGGCGGATGAAATACGCCCGAATCGAGTGGGGCTCGAGCTCAGGGTCGACGGAAATTGCCGCGGCCCGCAACGACTGGGCAACGATTTGCCCACCGTACAAACCGCCCCACGGATATCGAGGGCCCTCGCCGACGTGGACGTCGGTCCCATGGGCTGCCAGTTCGAACATCGAATTCGATGTTATTGCATTCACCACATTT
Organism: Ilumatobacteraceae bacterium; assembly: GCA_963741875.1. Classification (GTDB taxonomy): domain Bacteria; phylum Actinomycetota; class Acidimicrobiia; order Acidimicrobiales; family Ilumatobacteraceae; genus Sva-07. Next base: position 345,332 of record CAVUJO010000001.1, read on the forward strand.
CTCCATAAGATTGGTCGACATGGCAGGTAAAAGAGGTCCACGAACACCGATGAGCGACGAGCACAAGGCAGCGCTCGCCAAAGGTCGTATGGAGGGCCGAGTCGTTCGCGACTACCTCGAAGGGCTGCGGGCGACCAAGCCCAAACGCGGCCGCAAGCGCACGCCGGACACGATCCGCAAGCGGCTCGATGCCATCGATGCCGAGCTCGCCGGTGCCAGCCCCCTCGACGAACTCCTGCTGGTGCAGGAACGACGCGATCTCGAGGCAGAACTCGCCGCGAAGTCGAACTCGATCGACATGGACGCCCTCGAGGATGAATTCGTGAAGGTCGCCAAGAGCTACTCGGACAGCAAGTCGATCTCGTACGCGTCGTGGCGCGATGTCGGTGTGCCGGCAAGCACCCTCAAGAAGTCCGGCATCAGCCGCGGCGACTGAGCGAGTTCACGCCTCGAGCGAGTCGAGCTGACCGAGGACGTGATCGAGGTTGCGCAACGAGCGGCGCAGGTCGAATGCATCGTCGAGCAGTGCGTTGTCGACGTCGTCGTCGGCCTCGAGCAGCGACCGGAAGTCCACGCCTTCGTCCCACGCCTGCATCGCATTGCGCTGGACGATCCGATACGCGTCGTCACGGGTGGCGCCCGCCTGGACGAGCGCGAGCAACACGGGCTGGCTGAACACCAATCCGTAGCTGGCATCGAGGTTCGCCTGCATCCGATCGGGGAAGACCATCAGACCGTCGAGCAGGCGGCGCAGGCGACGCATCACGTAGAACGCCAACTGTGACGAGTCCGGAAGGATCACCCGCTCGACTGAAGAGTGTGAGATGTCACGCTCGTGCCAGAGCGCCACGTCCTGCATGCCCGCCGACAGGTTGCCGCGGAGGACACGAGCGAGCCCGGAAATCGTCTCGGCCGAGATCGGATTGCGCTTGTGCGGCATGGCGGACGAGCCCTTCTGACCGGGCTTGAACCCCTCTTGCACTTCGCGTACCTCGGTGCGCTGGAGATGGCGCAGCTCGACCGCCATCAACTCGCACGTCGCTCCCACCGACGCGGACGCGTACAGGAACTCGGCGTGCCGATCGCGTGCGATCACCTGGGTGGCCGGCACCGCCTGCAGCCCGAGCGCGTCGCCCACGTGGCGCTCGACGTCGGGCGGGATGTTCGAATACGTCCCGACGGCGCCGCTGAGCTTCATCACCGCGACGTTGTCGCGAGCGGCGCGGAGGCGGGTCCGATCGCGATCGACCTGGAGCGCCCAGAGCGCGACCTTTGCACCGAACGTCGTCGGCTCGGCGTGGATGCCATGCGTGCGGCCGATCATCACCGTGTCGCGGTGCTCGCGGGCGAGTCGAAGCAACGTGGCGAGCAGTTCGGTCGATGCCTGGATCAGCAGATCGGCGGCATCGCGCAGGGCCCAGCAGAGCGCGGTGTCGACCACGTCGGACGACGTGAGCCCGTAGTGGATCCACGACGAGGCGGGCGGCCCGATCGCCGCCTGGACGACATCGACGAACGCGGCCACGTCGTGGTCGGTGATCGCCTCGCGGTCGAGCACCTGTTGTACGAAGGCGTCATCCGTCGTGGGCGCCAGCTGACGACAGGTGACTGCATCGTCGGCTGGAACGAGCCCGAGAGCGGCATGGCCCTCGGTTGCGAGCAGCTCGACTTCCAGCCAACGTCCGAACCGAACCGTGTCGGCCCAGACGGCGTCCATCTCCGGGGTGGAATAGCGCGGGATCATGAGGTCCAGACGAGATAGTCGTCCCGCTCGGCGCCGACACCGACCACTTTCACCGGCACCCCGACCTGCTCCTCGACGATCTCGATGAAACGCTTGGCTTCGGGCGGCAGCTGGCCGGGCTCACGCTTGTCGCTGAGCACACTGCCCCAGCCGGGCAGCGTCTCGTACACCGGCTCGACGTCAGCGATCAGCTCGGAGCGATCGGGATAGTGCTCGAGCAACTCACCGTCGAGGCGGTAGCCCGTGCAGATCTTGATCGTCTCGAAGCCGTCGAGGATGTCGAGCTTCGTGAGCGCCAACTCGGTGAGGCTGTTCAGGCGCACCGCCTGGCGCAGCATCACACAGTCGAGCCAGCCGGCACGACGGCGTCGCCCGGTGACGGTGCCGTACTCCTTGCCGACGTCGACGAGCGTGTCACCATCACCGTCGAACAGCTCGGTCGGGAATGGTCCGGCACCGACACGCGTGGTGTAGGCCTTCGTGATCCCGACGATCCGGTCGATGTCACGCGGCCCGAGTCCGGTACCGACACACGCCCCGCCAGCCGTCGGGTTCGACGACGTGACGTACGGATAGGTGCCATGGTCGAGGTCGAGGAAGGTCGCCTGTGCGCCTTCGAGCAGCACGTGTGCACCCGATGCGAGGGCGCCGTGGAGCAGTCCGACCGTGTCACTCACGTACGGAGCGACGCGGGCGCCGAGCTCACCGAAGTGTTGGACGATCTCGTCGACGTCGAGCGGGTCACCGCCCGCTTGCTCGATGAGGGTGTTCTCGGCCAGCGCCCGCTCGCGAACGAGGCGGGCGAAACGGTCGGCGTCGAGCACGTCACCGACACGGATGCCGACGCGACGCTGCCTTGTCGGCATACGCCGGCCCGATGCCCTTGAGGGTGGTGCCGATCTTGTCGTCGCCGCGGATCGCCTCGGCGATGGCGTCGTGGGCCTGGTGCCACGGAAAGATCAGGTGGGCTCGACTCGAGACCTTCAGCTCGGCACACGAGTGACCTCGAGACTCGAGCATGTCGACCTCGGCGAACAGCGTCGGCAGGTCGACCACGACACCATTGGCGATCACCGGGATCACGTGGTCGTACAGGATCCCCGACGGAACGAGTTGCAGGGCATACCTCTCGCCATCGACCACCACGGTGTGCCCGGCGTTGTGGCCGCCCTGATAGCGCACGACATAGGTGTGCTCTTTCGACAGCAGGTCGATGACCTTGGCTTTGCCCTCATCGCCCCATTGGGCTCCGACGACGACGGTGACGGGCATGCACGCTCCCCGATTGGTGATTGGAACGTGTGGAGATGGTACTCCCGACGAGCGTGGAGCGCCGCTTTCATTCCCAGCACGCTGTCCAGCAACACTGAGCGAGGTCGAACCATCGATCCCAGGAGCAGGATGACCCGATCACCCTTGTTGTCGCCCGACCAACACGCACGGGTCGCCGCGCCGCTCGATCACGCCTGGACGTTGCCGCCCCATGCCTACACGGACCCGGCCGTCTACGTCCGTGAGACCGAGGCGATCTTCCAGCGCGACTGGATCTGCGTGGCACACGTCGATCAGCTGCCGGACGCAGCGGGACACCTCGCCGTCGACCTCCACGACCATCCGATCCTGATCACGCGCGACGAATCCGGCGCCGTCCACGCAATGTCCAACGTCTGTCTCCATCGAGCGATGCCGTTGGCCGACGGCGCCGGGACCGGCCGATGGATCGTGTGTCCGTACCATCAGTGGTCCTACGCGCTCGACGGCAGGCTGCACACCGCGCCGATGATGGACGGCGCGGTCGAGTTCGACATCGCCGAGTGTCGACTTCCGGCGGTGGCGGTCGAGATCTGGGAAGGATTCGTCTTCGTGTCACTCGCCCAGACTCCGGAGGCGCTCGCTGCTCAGCTCGAGCCACTGCGACGACGAATCCGGAACTACCGGCTGGGAGAGATGGCAATCGCCCACACGCTCGAGTTCGACTCGCCGTGGAATTGGAAGCTGTTGGTCGAGAACTTCATGGAGGCGTACCACCACATCGGGCCCCATCGTGAGACGTTCCAACAGACGAATCCTGCTGCGCAGTCCCACGTCGTCGACAACGAGTCCGGACCCTGGTCGCTGCTGCGCATGCCCGGCAACACCGACCTGGACGAGAGCCCGGATCTGCCATTCCTCCCCGGCCTGGAGCGATCACAGCGCGCGGATCTGCTCGCCTTCTGCGTGTTCCCGTACACGCTCGTCGCAACGACGGGGACACTCGCCACCTGGTATCAGCTCGTTCCCCGGGCCCACGACCGCATGACACTGCGCATCCACGTCCTGGTCGATGCCGACGTGGCCGTCGACCGCACGATGGAGGATGCGCTCGCGCACCTCGTCGACGGGGTGACGTGGATCCACGGCGAGGACATCCCCGTCAACGAAGGACCGTGGCGAGGGCTGCATTCACCACTCGCGACCCAGGGACGGCTGTCTCCCTACGAGGAGGCGATCTGGCAACTCAATCAACTGTGGCTCCGACGGGTGACGTGACACGCCCCCTGGGACATCACACGAGTGCCGATGTCCCCGGCCCCGGGTCACCGGCCAGGTCGTGCCCGGTAGCGTCGGCGAGGTGAGCGTGATGCGCAGACAGGTCTGGAACGACATGAACGTCGCGGCCCGCGACGCCCTGATGCGCCGTGGCATCGATGACATCTTCGACCCGACACTGCGTCGTTCGATCGGCGAGTTGATCGACGACGTGCGCGACCGTGGCGACGCCGCCGTGTGCGACGCGCTCCGACGGTTCGACGGGATCGACGTGTCGCCCGACGGGTTGCGAGTGAGCGCCGACGAGTTCGATCGGGCCTCGGTGTCCGCCGAGGTCGATGCCGCGATCGACGATGCAATCGCACATCTCCGGGCGTTCAACGAGGCCCAGATGGAGCAGGCGCAGGACTGGTCGATCGAGAGCGAGCCCGGGTTGACCGTCGGCGAGAAGATCACGCCGATCACATCGGCTGGGCTCTTCACCCCGTCGGGCAAGGCGAGCTATCCGAGCGTGGCGTACCAGCTCGCTGTGCCGGCCGTGGTTGCCGGGGTGCCGTCGATCTCGCTCGTGGTGCCGCCGATCCCGGGCGGCACGGGCGACGTCGATCCAGCCGTGCTCGTGGTGTGCCGCAAGCTCGGTGTCGCGGATGTGTTCCGCGTGAACGGTCCGGCCGGGATTGCAGCGCTGGGCTTCGGCACCGACACCATCCCGAAGGTTCGCAAGATCGTGGGTCCGGGATCGCCGGCCGTCACGATCGCCCAGGTCGAGATGCAACGCCACGGGGCGGCGACGATGATGCTGCTCGGTCCCACCGAGAGTCTGGTGATCGCCGACGACTCCGCCGATCCGGCCCTGCTGGCCGCAGACCTGCTGATCGAAGCCGAGCACGGCACCGACAGCACCGTGGTGCTGCTGACCGATTCGACCAGGCTCGCTGATGCCGTCGACGCAGCGCTCGAACAGCAACTGACCGCGCTGGCCGAGGTCCGCTCCACCGCCGCTCGTGCATCGCTCGGACCGAACGGAGGATGCGTGCTGGTCGACTCACTCGACGTGGCGGTCGGCATCGCCAACGAGTTCGCGCCCGAGCACCTCCAGGTCGCCGTCGCCGACACGGTTGTCGACCGCATCGTCGACGGCTTGGTCAACGCCGGCGAGATCCTCGTCGGCCAACACACGCCGTTCAGCGCCGCCAACTTCGTGATCGGCTGCCCGGCATCGCTCCCCACGTCGGGCTTCGCGGACGTGTCGTCGGGCATCACCGCCGACACCTTCCTGAAGCGCACCGCGATCGCTCGCTCCGATGCCACGGCGCTCGCACGCATGACTCCGTCGGTGTTGGCCCTCGCCGACCACGAGGGGTTCCCCGCCCACGGCGACGCACTCCGCCTCCGGCAGCACTGAGTTCCCGCGGGCCCGGGACCCGGAAACCTCGACGCTCGATCGTCAGTCGGCGAGCACGAGGCAGAACGGGTGCCCTGCCGGGTCGATCATCACCCGGAACCGATCGGGGCGAGGCTGCGTCGCAGCCTTCTCGGCGCCCAGGCGCAGCACCGACACCTCCGCGGCGTCGAGGTCGACGACGTCGATGTCGATGTGTCCCTGCTGGGGGACATCGCCACCGGGCCACGTCGGGCGCCGATGATCGTCGATCTCCTGGAAGGCGAGTCGGCCGGTCGGTGTGTGCACCTCGACCCAGTCGTCGTCCTCTCCTGGCACCAGATCACCACCGACGATCGAGTGGTAGAAGCCGGCGAGCGCAACAGCGTCAGGGCAATCGAACGCGGTGACGCCGAGCCGGCCGATCGGGATCGGGAGGTCGCTGTCCATCCCGCGACCCTAGACGCGCGGGGCGGCACCCTCAGAGGGTCGGAAGGACCGTTCGGACGAGCCGGGCCACGACGTCGTGGTCGATCCCGCGACCGAGGATCGTCGGCGCAACCTTCAAGTCCCCGGCCCGAGCTGCCGATGATCAGCTGATGGACTCGACGCTTCGCGCAGCCGGCGACACCGCCGTTCTCGGTACGAGCACCGCCGTGCTGCTGGTCGAGGACGACGAACGCATCAGCGAGCCCCTCATCCGCGTGCTCCGCTCCGAAGGCTTCGCCGTGCAGCACGTCGACGCCGGCGGTGCTGCGATCGAGTCGGTCGCCGGCGCCCGCCCCGATCTGGTGCTGCTCGACCTGACACTGCCCGACATCGACGGCCTCGACGTCTGCCGCAAGATCCGAGCCAATCACCCCGATCTGCCGATCATCATGTTGACGGCCAGAGCCGAGGAGATGGACGTGATCGTCGGGCTCAACGCCGGCGCCGACGACTACGTCGCCAAGCCGTTCCGACTCGCCGAGTTGGTGGCCAGGATCCGGGCTCGCCTGCGCATCGTGGAACACTCGACGACTGCGGTGGAGACCGCTCGCCTCAGCGGTGCCGGAATCGAACTCGACACCGATGCTCGACGTTGCTTCGTGACCGATCCCAATGGTGCACGCAACGAGATCGAGCTGACGACCAAGGAGTTCGACCTCCTGGAACTGCTCATGCGCCAGCCGGGCGTGACCCTGAAGCGCGAGGACATCATGAGCCGGGTGTGGGACGAGAACTGGTGGGGGTCGACGCGCACGCTCGACACCCACACGTCGACGCTGCGGCGCAAGATTCTCGACGAGAGCGATCCCCCGTCGAAGATCGTCACGGTTCGTGGCGTCGGATTCCGATTCGATCCGACGATCGACTCGACCCGCACGTCGATCAGGAGCTGATCGACGTGCGCCGCCGGCTCGTCCTGTCGACGATCGCCGTGGTCGTCGTGGTGATCTTGGTACTCACGATTCCCGTGTTGTTGATCGTGCGCGACGCCGAGGGCGGCACGTTGCCCGGCGTCGTCCTCTCTCGACTCGCCGTGATCGCGCTGGCCGCGATCGCGGCGGCGGCGCTGCTCGCCGGAATCCAAGCGCGCCAGCTGGCTCGACCCCTCGAACGACTCGCACGCAGCGCCTCACGCGTCGGCAACGGTGACTTCAGCGCCGCCGCACCGCAACCCTCCGGCATCGAGGAGATCGACGCGATCGCGCGATCACTTCGGCTGAGCGCCAACCGGGTCGACCGCATGCTCGAGTCGGAACGCGGCTTCACCGCCGACGCGACCCATCAGCTACGCACGGGTTTGACCGGGATCGCGATGCGGCTGGAACTGCTCGAGCGGTCCAGCGACGCCGACGTGGCGACCGAGGCCGCCGCCGCGCTCGCACAGACCCACGAACTCAACACGACCCTCGACGAGTTGCTCACCGTCGCTCGCACCGGCAGCACGAAGGAACGCACCGAGCTGGAACTCACGACGCTGGTCGACCATCAGGTGGCCGACTGGCGGCAGCGATTCGCCGAGAAGCGCCGCCAGGTCGTCGTGACCACCGGGGTCACGCAGCGAGTGATGGCCACCCCCGGACTGGTCGGCCAGGTACTGAACGTCCTGCTCGAGAACTCGTTGCGTCACGGCCGTGGCACGGTTGCCATCCTCGTCCAGGACTCGATCGTGACGATCGAGGACGAAGGCGCCGGTGTTCCCGAGGACCGAGTGATCACGCTGTTCGACCGACCGAGCGACCACCAAGCCGCCCATGGCCGCGGCCTTGCCCTCGCACGCCGTCTCGCCGAATCCGACGGCGGCCGCCTCGACCTCGTGCAATCTCGCCCGCCGGTCTTCCGTCTCACGCTCGTCCCGGTGACATCAGGAGTACCTCAGGGGTCAGACCCGCCTGGTACTCCACCGATGGCGACATCGCAGGTCTGACCCCTGTTGTCGTCAGGCGGCGGTGACTCGGAGGCCCTCGTCGGCTGAGCCGGCGCGAACCTCGATCGTGCCGCCGTCGGCGACGTCGCCGCCGAGAATCAGCAGCGACGCCTTGTCGCCGATCTCACGCTGGATCACGCGCTTGAGCGGCCGAGCACCGAACGCCGGATCGAAGCCCTCACGTGCCAGCTGCGCCATCGCCGGTTCGTCGATGTCGAGCACGATGCGCCGATCAGCGAGCCGCTTGACCAGCGTGGCCAACTGCACCCGGACGATGCGTTCGAGGTCGGCCTCGGTCAGCGAACGGAACCGGATGATGTCGTCGACACGATTGATGAATTCCGGCTTGAAGAACTCGCTCGGATCGCCCGGCAGGTTCGACGTCATGATCAGCACGACGTTGGTGAAGTCCACCGTGCGGCCCTGGCCGTCGGTGAGGCGTCCGTCGTCGAGGAGCTGGAGCAGCACGTTGAAGACGTCCGGGTGCGCCTTCTCGATCTCGTCGAGCAACACCACCGAGTACGGGCGGCGACGGACGGCCTCGGTCAGCTGACCGCCCTCGTCGTAGCCGACGTAGCCCGGAGGCGCACCGATGAGGCGGGAGACGGAGAACTTCTCCATGTACTCGCCCATGTCGATGCGCACCATCGACTTCTCATCGTCGAACAGGTACGCAGCAAGCGCCCGTCGCCAGTTCGGTCTTGCCGACGCCGGTGGGGCCGAGGAACATGAACGACCCGATCGGCCGGTTCGGATCGGACAGTCCTGCCCGGCTGCGTCGGATCGCATTGGCGACGGCGACGACCGCGTCGTCCTGACCGATCACGCGCTCGTGGAGCAGCTCTTCGAGATGGACCAGCTTCGACGTCTCCGACTCCATCAGCTTGTTCAGCGGAATGCCCGTCGCCTTGGCGACGACTTCGGCGATGTCCTCGGCGTCGACCTCCTCTTTGAGCATCGCGCCGTTCTCCTGGATCGATGCGAGGTGCGTCGTCGCCTCCTCGATGCGTCGTTCGAGTTCGGGGATCCGGCCGTAGCGGATCTCGGCAGCGGCGGCGAGATCGGTCTCGCGCTCGACCTGGGTGCGCAGGTGTTCGAGCTCCTCCTTGAGCGAACGGATCGCATCGATCGCCTGCTTCTCCTGCTCCCACACCTGCTTCATCTGCGCAACCTGCACGTTGAGTTCGGCGAGCTCGGTGTGCAGGGCGTCGAGCCGCTCCTTCGACGCAACGTCGGTCTCCTTGTCGAGCGCGAGCTGTTCGATCTCGAGCTGGAAGATTCGGCGTTGCACGACGTCGATCTCCGTCGGCAGCGAGTCGATCTCGATACGGAGCTTCGAGGCGGCCTCGTCCATCAGGTCGATCGCCTTGTCGGGCAGGAACCGGCTGGTGATGTAGCGATCCGACAGCACGGCGGCACTCACCAAGGCGGAGTCCTGGATGCGCACGCCATGGTGGACCTCGTAGCGCTCCTTGAGGCCACGCAGGATGCCAATGGTGTCTTCGACCGACGGTTCGCCGACGTAGACCTGCTGGAAGCGACGTTCGAGCGCCGGGTCCTTCTCGACGTGCTTGCGGTACTCGTCGAGCGTGGTCGCACCGATCATCCGGAGCTCGCCACGCGCCAGCATCGGCTTGATCATGTTGCCGGCGTCCATCGCACCTTCGGCGCCACCGGCACCGACGATCGTGTGGAGTTCGTCGACGAAGGTGATGATCTCCCCCTCGGCATCGGTGATCTCCTTCAGCACGGCCTTGAGCCGCTCTTCGAACTCGCCGCGATACTTCGCGCCGGCGAGCATCGAAGCGATGTCGAGCGAGATCAGCCGCTTGTTCTTCAGGCCTTCGGGCACGTCGCCGTCGGCGATACGCGACGCCAGACCCTCGACGATGGCCGTCTTGCCGACACCCGGCTCGCCGATCAACACCGGGTTGTTCTTGCTCCGGCGCGACAGCACTTGGATGCAGCGTCGAATCTCTTCGTCGCGGCCGATGACCGGGTCGATCTTGCCGCTCTCGGCCAGCGCGGTGAGATCCTGGCCGTACTTCTCGAGCGCGGCAAACTTCTCCTCGGGGTTCTGGTCGGTCACCCGGTGCGACCCGCGCACCTCCTTCAGCGCGCCGAGGAGTTCCTCGGAACCGACGTCGAGACGGGCATTCATTGCGAGGAGCACGTGCTCGACGGAGAGGAAGTCGTCGCGGAGGTCCTTGCGGTACGTGTCGGCGTTGTCGACGACGTTGTTGAGCTCCTTGCTCATGCGCGGCTCGGACCCGCCGTAGGCCTTGGGGAGCTTCTGGACGGCTTCGTCGGCGCGGTTGCGCACCATCAACGGCGCCTGGCCCAGCTTGGCGAGCACCGCCGGCACGATCGTGCCCTCCTGGCGCATCATCGCGCCGAGGATGTGGTCGGGCGTCAGCTCAGGATTGGAGAGTTCCTTGGCCTGGTCGATCGCCGCCGAGAACGCCTCCTGGGTCTTCAGCGTCCACTTCTTCGGATCGATGGCCATCTCGTGCTCCTCCCCGACGGGGTGTCATGGTTACTCAATAATCTTGAGTCTTAGTGTATCAAGTTTCGGTGGGCGTTCCTCGGAGCACTGCAATGAGGGCGTCGGCGGACGTCCGGACGTCCTTGTAGCCCCGCACGTCATCGGGCAGCGCCGCCAGGGAATCGGCCAACCGATGAGCAACGTCGACGTCACCGGCGACCGACGGGATCGGTGCGACGTAGGTCCGGATCGTGAACAGCACGCAGCTCGTCGCCGGAAACCTGCGCAACGTCTCACGTTCGACACGCACGAACAGCTCCTCGGGCGCCGGATCGACAGGTCGTGGCGCCGCAGTGCCGTCGAGCGGGGTGTACCAGTCGGCGGTGTCGAGGATCCCCCAGCCGAGGCGCCAGAAACTGCGTTGTGGCGTCAATCGCTCGAAGAACGCGTCGATCGGCGTCTCGAGTTGTTCGTTGAGTTGGGCAACCGGAGCGTGAACGCCGGCCATCGTGCGTCCGAGCTTGGATCGAAGATCCCACCGGTTGGGGAAGCACACCGAACCGCCGCCGAACACGAGGCGACCGTCACGCTCGACCAGCAACACGAGATCCTCGGGAACGAGCCGGGCCGCGGCATCGAGCGGGTGGAGTTCCGGATCGATGGCGGCGTCGGCGTACCGATCCGGCCAGCGCCGGCGCAGGTGATCGACCAGCGCGTCGGCGACCTCGTGCGATTCGGGTTCGACATCGTCGAGCACCGCGAAGACGGTGTCGGGATGCTCAGCGGTCAACATCGACTTGGCGGCGATCGCCGCGTCAGCGTCCGGCCCGAGTTCGATCCAGTCGCGCAGGTCGAGCGGACGCACGCCGAGTCGCCAGCGGAAGGCGATCGCGTCGCTCGGCGCCGGACCGTCCATGAACGGTAGATACGGCGACACGGGCACGGTCTCCCCGACAGGGTCCATCACAAGGAACGCTAACTGCCCCCACCCCGCCAGCGATGAGCCAAACCCCTCCATCCGGGGATCCCGCTCATCACCAACGGCAACGGACCGTGAGTCTCGGCCGAGCGATGAGCGGGATCCCCCGATGCGGTGCTGTCGCTCATCGCTCGGAGTGCTCGGGGTGCGAGGAGGTGCGACTCGCGGGCATGCTGGACGACGTGAAGCGCTCGCTCCCCCTGTCGATTCTGGATCTGGCGATCATCGGGCGCGGTGACACGGCGGCGGATGCCTTCGCCAACAGCGTCGCGCTGGCACAACGAGCCGAAGCTCGGGGCTACCAGCGGGTCTGGTACGCCGAACACCACAACATGGCGTCGATTGCGTCGTCGGCCACCAGCGTGTTGATCGCTCACGTCGCGGCGCACACCGATCACATCCGCCTCGGCGCCGGCGGCGTGATGCTCCCGAACCATTCACCACTCACGATCGCCGAGCAGTTCGGCACCCTCGCGACCCTGCATCCCGGCCGAATCGATCTCGGGCTCGGTCGGGCACCGGGCAGCGATCAGAACACGATGCGCGCCATGCGGCGCGACGCCCACTCCTCGGATCGATTCCCTGAGGACGTGCTCGAACTGCAGGGCTTCCTTCGCGGCGAATCGAAGATCCCGGGCGTCACGGCCGTCCCCGGAGCAGGCACGAACGTGCCGCTGTACATCCTCGGCTCATCGCTGTTCGGCGCCAAGCTGGCGGCCACGTTCGGGCTGCCGTACGCCTTCGCTTCGCACTTCGCGCCGGGATCGCTGATCGACGCCATGCAGCTCTACCGGCGCGAGTTCCGGCCATCCGAGCAGCTTGCCGAGCCGTATGCGATTGCCGCCGTCAACGTGATCGCAGCCGACTCCGACGACGAGGCGCAGGAGCAGTGGACGACCGTGCGACGCTGGCGGATCGCCAGGTTCGTCGCACCCGGCCGTGACCTGACCGACGACGAGGCCGACGCCATCCTGGCCTCGCCGCAGGGTCAGCAGGTGGCCCGGATGATGCACTACTCCGCCGTGGGCACCCCCGACCATGTCACTGCCTACCTGGACGAGTTCGCTGCGATCGCAGGCGCCGACGAACTGATCACGGCGCATTCCTCGCCGACGATCGGCCAGCGCCTCCGCTCGGTCGACCTCCTCGCCGACGCCCACGACCCCGTCACCGTCTGACACACCCGTTTGCGCTGCGTTTCCGGTGGGGCGGGTCACCCGAACCGCAACACAAACGTGAATGGCAATCCGTTTGCGCTGCGTTTCCGGTGGGGCGGGTCACCCGAACCGCAACACAAACGTGAATGCTCCGCGTCGGCGCCGACAGGTGCCGGGCGCGACACTGTCGGCACGTTGCGCGTCCGGCGCCGACATGGGGAACGACCGAAGGGGAATGAGATGACGGAGAACAACACCACCGAGGTCGACGTGGTGATCGTCGGCGCCGGGTTCGCCGGGATGTACCAACTGGTCCGGATGCGCCGCGCCGGCCTGAGCGCTGTGGTCCTCGAGACCGGCGACGACGTCGGCGGTACCTGGTACTGGAACCGGTACCCGGGCGCCCGCTGCGACATCCTCACGGTCGACTACTCCTACAGCTGGGACCCCGAACTCCAGGATCAGTGGACCTGGTCGGAGCGGTACGCCACGCAGCCCGAGATCCTCCGCTACGCCCAGTTCGTGGCCGACAAGCACGACCTGCGACGCGACATCCGATTCAGCACCCGCGTCACGTCCGCCGACTGGAACGACGACACCAATCGGTGGACGCTTCACACCGACACGGGCGCCGACGTGTCGGCGAAGTTCTATGTGATGGCCACCGGCTGCCTGTCGATGCCGAAGGTCCCCGACATCGAGGGAACCGAGCGGTTCGCTGGCGAGGTCTACTTCACCAACAGTTGGCCCCACGACGGTGTCGACTTCACCGGCAAGCGTGTCGCCGTGATCGGCACCGGGTCGTCCGGCATCCAGTCGATCCCGATCATCGCGTCGCAAGCCGATCAGCTGACCGTGTTCCAGCGCACCCCCAACTTCTCGGTCCCCGCTCACAACGGACCGATCACCGAGGAACGCCTCGCCGAGTACCGCAAGGATCCCGCCGGCTACCGGGAGGAGGCCCGCCACTCGGGCATCGGCGTGCCCCGGACCCCGCCCGACACCAGTGCGCTCGCCGTGTCCGACGAGGAGCGTGAGGCCGCGTTCGAGGAGGTGTGGCAGCGCGGCGAACTGGCATTCCTCCAGCCGTACAACGACATGGGCGTCAACCCCGAGGCGAACGACACGATGCGCCGCTTCATCCACGGCAAGATCCGCTCGATCGTGGACGACCCCGCCGTCGCTGAGGTGCTGTGCCCCACCAACCACTACTTCGCGACGAAGCGACCCTGCCTCGACACCGGCTACTACGAGACGTACAACCTCCCGCACGTCCGCCTCGTCGATCTGCACGCCCAGCCGATCACGACCATCACCGAGTCCGGAATCGACGTGTCCGGGCCGGGCGGCGGCGAGTCGATGGAGTTCGACGCGATCGTGTTCGCCACCGGCTTCGACGCGATGACCGGCGCGATCGTCGGTGTCGACATCACCGGCCGCGACGGCGAGTCGCTCCGCGAGGCGTGGGCGCACGGCCCGCAGACCTACCTCGGTCTGATGACTGTCGGCTTCCCCAACCTGTTCATGATCACCGGACCCGGCAGCCCGTCGGTGTTGTCGAACATGATGGTGTCGATCGAGCAGCACGTCGACCTGATCACCGACACGATCGACCACCTGCCGCGCCACCCGCGTCGACACGATCGAGCCGACCGAGCTCGCGCAGCGGCGATGGGTGCAGCACAGCAACGAGATCGCCGACCTCACCCTGCTCCCCACCGCCAACTCGTGGTACATGGGCGCCAACGTGCCCGGCAAGCCGCAGGTGTTCCTGCCGTACCCCGGCGGCGTCGGCGGCTACCGCGAGATCTGCGACGAGGTGGTCGAGCGCGGCTACCTCGGTTTCACCCTCACCGGCGCCGGCGGAACCCAGACCAACGATGGCGTCATCAGGCCGTTGAAGCCCGACGTCCAGGCGATGTTGTCGATGATGGCCGAACTCGAACTCCCGCCGCTCGAGACGATGGGCGTCGAGGGTGCCCGGGCGTTCATGGAGGCGTCCGGCGCCGGCATGCCGCCCGGGCCCGAGGTGGGCGAGATCGTCGACGACACGCTCCCGGGAGCTGACGGCGCACCCCTCGAGTACCGCCTCTACCGGCCGGCGACCGACGGACCACACCCCGTCGTGGCCTACTACCACGGTGGCGGCTGGGTGCTGGGCAGCGCGACCTCCGACGATGCGTTGTGCCGCTATCTGTGTGTGCACTCGAACTCGATCATCGTGTCGGTCAACTACCGCCACGCGCCCGAGGCTCGCTTTCCGGCGGCAGCCGACGATGGCCTCGCCGCGGCGACCTGGATCGCCGACCACGTCGAGCAACTCGGCGGTGTGCCGGGCCAGCTCGCGGTCGCCGGGTGGAGTGCCGGTGCCAACGTGGCTGCCGTCACCGCACAGCAGGCCAAGCTCGCCGGAGCACCGACGATCGTCGGTCAGGTGCTGCTGTGCCCCGTCACCGATGGAACCACCGAGCGCCAGTCACACGTCGACAACGCCGAGGGCTACGCACTCACGATGGGGGTGATGAACTGGTTCTGGGACCATTACTGCGATCCGGGCGACCGCTCGAATCCGAAGGCGTCACCCTTGCTCGCGGACGACCTGTCAGGCCTGCCGCCGGCGTTGGTGATCACGTGCGAATTCGATCCACTGCGTGACGAAGGCGACGCCTACGCCGAGGCACTGGCTGACGCTGGTGTGGCGGTGCAGCACGTGCAGTGCCCCGGCCAGACCCACACCGCGATCCCCGCCGTCGGCGCGATGGTCACGTCCGAGTACGCCCGCAAGGCGATGGCCGACGCGCTGCGGGACTTCTCGGGGGCCGGCGTGACGTCTTCGGTCTGAGTCCGGCTCCGCAGTTACGGAGCGATCGGCCGGCACCCGCTCAGGGCGAGGCGAGGAACCGTCGGACGCTGCTGATGGGTCGTCGGCGACCGACGGTGCGCCGCCGGTGACCTCGGACGCGGTGTCATCGCTCGATCCGCATGCGGCAAGACCGATGATGACGATCAGCAGGAAGGGCCTCGGCACCTGGCAATCGATCATGTCGAGCGAACTCGGCGGCACGCAACAGCCACTCGAACAGCAACGGCTTCGCTGCGGCCGCCATCTCAACTGTGTGACACCCCCTCGTCATGATGGAACCATGACATCGGCCCGGCTGCTCGAGCGCTTGGAGGCAACCGACATCGCCGCGCTCGACGCGAGTGGCGTCAGCGCCCGGCTGCGCGACGTGGCACGGCTGAAGGGTTGTATCTCCGGTCTCGAGGCCGAACTCGCACGGCGCGCCACCCAACTCTCCGACGCTGGTGCCGGGCTTCCCGCGGACGAGTTGCTCGGTCGCAGCCAGCCGATGTCACACCGGGAGGCACAGCGAACTGCACGACGCGCCGACACGCTCGGCCAAGTCCCAGCGATGTCTCGGCAACTCGGAGCGGGGCGCATCGGCGCAGAGCACGCGGACGCCCTTGCCAGCGCGGCCGCCAAGCTCGACGGCGGCGACCGAGCACTGCTGTTCGCCCTCGATGCCGAACTCGCCACGCACGCCGCGTCCTCCACCCCCGAGCAGTTCCGACGCCACGTCGACCGCGTCGTCGATCAGCTGGCTGCCGACCGTGGCCTCGAACGGGCCGAACGTCAACGCCGATCGGCAACCCTCGCAAAGGGCATCAACCACGACACCGGCATGTACTGGCTGCACGCCGAGCTCGACCCCGAGTCGGGCGTCCGTGTGTTCACCGCGCTCGATGCCGAACTCGCCGCGCTCATCACAGCCGACCGGCCAACCGATGCGGCGGGCAGTAGCGCTCATGACTCCGGGGCCGCATCGGGCCGTCGTAGCGACCAACTCGCTGCGCAGGCACTGGTCGGCCTCGTCACCAGCGCACACCGCTCCCAGCGGCCCGGGCGCACCGAGATGCTGATGCTGATCGACCACGAGACGATCGTGAACGATCTGCACGACCACTCGATCTGCGAGTACGCCGACGGAACGCAGCTCCCCGCCGCCACCGCCCGCCGCCTCGCCTGCGACGCCGACATCTACCCGATCGTGCTCGGCGCTGACAGCGTCGTCCTCGACATGGGCCGATCCCGCCGCTTGGCGACCCCCGACCAACGCCGGGCGCTCCGCTCGATGTACCGGTCGTGCGGAGTGGGCGACTGCGAGGTCCCGTTCGACCACTGTGAGATCCACCACCTCGACGACTGGGCCGCGCACCACGGCCACACCGACCTCGACCGGCTCATTCCCGCATGCACCCGCCATCACCATCTCGCCCATGAGGGCGGGTGGCAGCTCGAACTCGACCCGACCACTCGGGAACTGACCGTCCGACTTCCCGACGGCACCGTCGTCTCGCGCGACCGCCCCGGCCTCGCCCCCGCCAGCCGATCCGGCGAGGCGCCACCCGGGCGGCGACAACCCACCCGTGCCGGGACGGCGACGACCGTCGGAGAGGTGGCCTGACGGTGCACGCCCTCACGCCCACCCAGCGCAGGCTCGGCGTCATGCGACCGCGGCGCCGGCCACGACGGTGACAGCCCCTCGGTAGCGTCGAGACGATGGCCACGATGTCGCGTCACCGGCCGCCCCATGTGGCGCAGGGGACCTGGCGCAGCGGCGCGCTCCACGTGTGGGGCTGGAACGGCATCGACACCGCACCGATGGCATGGCTGTACGGCGGATTCCGTCATCTCGACGCCGACGGTCTCCGCACTGGCTGGCACGACACCCCGGTCTCCTACGGCGCCATTGGTCGCCTGAGCCTCGACATCGACGGACGACCGTCGCTGCACGCCTCGTCGGTCCAGCTCGATGCGATGGGGACCGCCGTCTGGCTGTCGGAACTGCCGGAGTCGGACTTCCTGTCCGACTCGCTCGCCTGGTTCGCCCGCTGCGCCGAGCTCGCCCGCCGCACCGTGTCTGCCGGACGCATCACCCCGGTGATCGTGAACGAGGGTCCATTCACGGTCGCCCGATGGAAGCCGGTCACCACCGAATCGATCGACGCCACGATCGCCGCGCTCGACGCCTCGATGCCGCCGATCTGCACCGCGGGCTCCGGCGTCGACGCCGCCACCATCTACGCCCAACTCGTCGACGGCATCGCGCGATCCTTCCTGTTCCAGTACGGGTGGAAGGCCGACCTCGGACGGCAACGCAAGCCTGCGGTCCAGGCCCTGCGTGCCACCTTCGGCGCGCTCGCCAAGCCTGATCATGTGGTGCGTGGCGGCACCGACGACTTCGACGAGGCGATCCACCACCTGCGCGACGACCTCGACCGACACCAGCGACGCCTGGCCGGCGAACCGGTCGTCGTTCCGCGCATTCGGCTGCTGATCTCCGACGATCCGGGCGACCCCTGGATCGTGCGACTGGAGCTCGTCGACGACCGCGACAGCTCCCGCTGGTGCACCGCGAACGACGTGTGGGACGCCAACGACACCTCGATCGAAGTCGCCAAGGGCGCGCAGCACCTCGACCGGCTCCGCGAACTCGTCGGGGCGACCGTCGAGCAGGTCAAGGCGATCCCGGGCCTGGCCGACCTCGCGCTCGAGCACGAACCCACCCAGATCGAGCTCGAACTCGACGTCGCCGAGGACTTCCTCGACATCGCCCCGGTCGAGCTCCAACGACTGGGCATCGAGCTGATCGGACCAGAGCGCCTGATCCGCACCCGAGTCAGCATCAACGGCGAGGCCACACCGACGCCGTCCGACGATCGAAAGAAGCAGTTCGGCAAGGAGGCCCTGGTCGAGTGGAAGATGGTGATCGGCAACGAGGAGATCTCCGAATCCGAGATCGCCCGTGCCGAGGAGGTCGGAGCCACCTTGTTGCACACCGGCCACCGTTGGGTGCGTATCGACGCCGACGAGCTCCGGCGCAAGCGCGCCAAACTCACCGAGCTCAAGACCGACAAGGCCGTCGTCACCCCGATCGAGTTGCTGCGCCTCGCCAATGACGAGAGCCTCGCCGACGACCTCGACGGCCGCGATCCGGACAGTGAACCCTCGCCACTGATCACGGTCCGCGGCGAGGTCGACGACACCGGATCGAGCGACGTCGACTGGGTGCGCAACCTGCTCGCCGGTCTTCCGGATGAACGCCTCGACGAAACCCATGAGTCACCCGAGTTCGTCGGCGAACTCCGCCATTACCAGCGACGTGGGCTCTCCTGGCTGCAGTTCCTCGCCAAGCTCGGCCTCGGCGGCTGCCTCGCCGACGACATGGGCCTCGGCAAGACCGCCACCACACTCGCCCACCTGCTCGAACGGCCCGGCCCGCATCTGGTGGTGTGCCCGCTGAGCGTGGTGCGCAACTGGAGCCAGGAGGCGGCCCGGTTCACCCCGAAGCTCGATGTCACGATCCATCACGGCGCCAACCGCAAGCAGGCCGACGACGACAGCACGTTGTTCACCACCGATCCCGACCGCCAGCTCGTGATCACCACCTATGGCCTGCTGCCTCGTGACCTCGAACATCTCGGCGACGTCGAATGGTCCACCGTCGTGCTCGACGAAGCACAGATGGTGAAGAACCCCAACACCAAGGCAGCACGAGCGGTGCGCCAGCTGCGCGCTGGGCAGAAACTCGCCCTCACCGGCACGCCCGTCGAGAACCGGTTGAGCGAGCTGTGGTCGATCCTCGATGCCGTCAACCCCGGCTTGCTCGGCAGTCTCCAGAAGTTCCGCGAGCGATTCGGCACGCCGATCGAACGCCACGGCGACGCCGATGCCGCGGCCAGGCTGCGCCACATCACCCAGCCGTTCATCCTGCGGCGCACCAAGGCCGACAAACGACTCCTTCCCGATCTCCCCGACAAGATCGAACAGATTGCGTACGCCAAACTCACACGCGAGCAGGCGACGCTGTACCAGCAAGTGGTCGATCAGCTCCTCGCCGACGCCGAACAGGCACAAGGCATGCGTCGGCGAGGCCTCGTTCTCGCTGCGCTGATGCGACTCAAGCAGATCTGCAACCATCCGGCCCACGCCCTCGGCGACGGGTCGCGCCTCGCCGGACGATCAGGCAAGCTCACGCGGTTCGACGAACTCGTCACCGAACTTCTCGACGCCGACGAACGCGCCCTGGTCTTCACCCAGTTCCGCGAGATGGGTGAGCTGCTGCGTACCCACGTGAGCGAACAGTTCCACTTCGACGCGCCGTTCCTGCACGGTGGCGTCTCGAGGAACGGCCGCGATCGAATGGTCGACGCGTTCCAGGACGGTTCCGGTCCGCCGCTGCTGCTCGTGTCGCTCAAAGCGGGCGGCACCGGGCTGAACCTCACCGCGGCGAGCCAGGTGATCCACTACGACCGCTGGTGGAACCCGGCCGTCGAGGATCAGGCCACCGACCGGGCCTGGCGCATCGGGCAGAACCGCACCGTCAACGTCCACAAACTCGTGTGCGAGGGCACCGTCGAAGAACGTATCGGTGTGGTCATCGACGACAAGCGCAAGCTCGCCGAATCGGTCGTCGGCACCGGCGAAGCCTGGCTGTCGGAGCTCTCCACCGACGAACTCCGTGACCTCGTGGTGTTGGAGTTGGACTCATGACCAAGCCGCGCAAACCGTTCGGGGCGAACCATCCGGGTCGCCTGCCGGCGACGATGATGAAGGTGCTCGCCGCCGAGATGAGTGACCCGACCCGGCTGCGGCGGGGCAAGCAGTACGCGAAGGACGGCTCGGTGCTCGACATCGTGATCGATCCCGGCACGGTCACCTGCGAAATCCAGGGTTCGCGCTCGACCCCGTACATCGCCGTGGTCGCCGTGAAGCCCGGTGACGGCATGCCGCTGCGACGCGACGTGCAGTTCACCTGCACGTGTCCCGACGACGACAATTGGGACAACTACGCCTGCAAACACGTGGTGGCGACGATGTTCACGCTCAGCGACGAATTCCTCCTCGAACCCGAACTCCTCGACCTCTGGCGCGACCGGGCGACCGAGCGGGGCGATCTCGACGAGGCGGAACCAGGCGACGATGTCGGCGATGTCAGCGCCACTCCCGAACACACCGAGCACCGTGGGGAACGACGTCGCGGTCACCTTCGACTCGTCGGGTCCGACACCTCCGAGCGCGATCGACGGTTCAGTGCACCGGCACCGCACGTCGACCCGCTCGCCGAGCTGCTGCGAATCCCCCAGGGCGCCGCACTGCCCGATGTCGGCGACATCGAACGGATCGAGCCGCAGCTGCCGAGATCGCGTGAGTTGGCAACGGTGCTACGCGATGCGCTGGGCAACCTGCGCATCGAATGGGATTGAACTGACCGCGCAAGCCGGCCGAGCAAACCGGCCGAGCGATCCGACCGGCCAGCCGGATCAGGCGACCGACCAACCACCTGATCCGGCTCACTGCACGAGATGGCCTCCACGCAGCGTGAGTGCGCCCCTACACTCGGTGCATGGTCGCCAACGCCGCTCAGGTCGCCGATGCACTGCTGACCAACGTCGACCGGGTCGTACGTGGAAAGCGCGACGAGATCCGCCTCGCTCTCTGCTGTCTGCTCACCGAAGGACATCTGCTGCTCGACGACGTCCCCGGCACCGGCAAGACCAGCCTCGCGAAGGCGATCGCCAACTCGATCGCCGGCACCTGGAAGCGGGTGCAGTTCACCCCCGACCTGTTGCCGACCGACATCACCGGCGT
The DNA here is from genome assembly GCA_963741875.1 of Ilumatobacteraceae bacterium. Taxonomy (GTDB): domain Bacteria; phylum Actinomycetota; class Acidimicrobiia; order Acidimicrobiales; family Ilumatobacteraceae; genus Sva-07. The sequence continues at coordinate 366,673 of CAVUJO010000001.1, forward strand.
GATGGTGTTCGATCAGCGGACGAGCACGTTCACCTTCCGCGAAGGTCCGGTGTTCACGAACGTGTTGATCGGTGACGAGATCAACCGCGGGAGCCCGAAGACGCAGTCGGCACTGCTCGAGGTGATGGAGGAGCGCCAGGTGACCTCCGATGGTGTGAGCCGACCGGTGCCGCGCCCGTTCTTCGTGATCGCCACCCAGAACCCCCGAGATTTCCAAGGCACGTTTCCGTTGCCCGACGTCCAACTCGACCGGTTCGCGATGCGGCTCACGCTCGGCTACGCGGACGCCGAAACCGAGGTGTCGATCCTCGAAGGGTTCCACCGCCATCGCTCCGAGGACGACCTCTCACCCGTGACCGATCCTGCAGAGCTCGATCGGGCAATCAGCGAGATCGACGCTGTCGGCGTGGTCACGTCGGTGCACGAGTACATCGTGCAGATCGCCAACGCCACCCGGGCGAACCCCGACCTCCGCCTCGGCGTGTCGACGCGTGGCACGCTCACGATGCTGCGGGTCGCGCGGGCATTCGCAGCCACCGACGGGCGCGACTACGTGACCCCCGACGACGTCAAGACGGTTGCCGCATCGGTGTTCGCCCACCGCATGGCACTCACTGCGGAAGCCGAGCTGCGCGGCGCTCGGGTCGAGAGCGTCTTGGCCGACATCATCGACGACGTCCCGGTGCCGCGTACCCGAGCGGGCTGAAATGCTCACCAAGTCGGGCCTCGGTGCGGTCCTCGCCGCCACGGTGCTCGCGGTCGTCGGATGGTGGTGGAACTACGAGGAGGTGGTCGTCGCTGCCTTCGCAATCGTCGCCGTTCTGTTGACGGCGATCTGGGTGTCGCAGCGTCCTCTGCGCGCGGCGGTGACCAGGCGGTTGCGGGCCGTCCGGGTGCCCCGAGGCGACGCGATCGTGGTGGAGTACCGCGTGCGCAACCCCACCCGCTTCCGGTCGGGTCGCGCCACGATCATCGACCGCTGCGACGAGGCCGAGGCCCGCATCGAGGTGGCCCCCGTTGCGTCGAACACGGAGAGCACCGTGACCGGTTCGATCCCGACGCGACGGCGAGGCGTGTTCGACGTCGGACCGTTCGAGATCGAACGGGTCGATCCGTTCTGGCTCACCGTTGGGCGACGTCGTGACACCGTTCGCACCTCGGTGATCATCCACCCCAAGGTCTATGACCTCGTGGGTCCGCACGGCGCGGTTCGCGTCGTCGAGAACGAATCGGTGCTTCGACGAGCCACCTCGGACCCGATGTCCGGGTTCGTCTCGATGCGCGAGTACGTCGCTGGTGACGACCCCCGCATGATCCACTGGCCGACCACGGCCCGAACCGGCACGCTGATGGTGCGCGAGCACGTCGAGGTGCGCCGACCCGAGTTCACCGTGGTGCTCGACACTGCACCGTCGGCCGGCACGCCCGACGATTTCGAGGAGGCGGTCGACGTCGCCGCGACGCTCGCCGTCCACGCGATCCGCACGGGTCTCGACGTGGTGGTGCGTACGACCGATCACGACCATGCCGGCCGTCCGACCCCACTGGTCACCGATGCGTCGGTCCTCGACCTGCTCACACCGGTGCAGCAGTCAGACCAGCACACGCTGCTCCCCGTCGCGGCGCTGTTCACGGGTGGCTTCGACCAGACCTCGGTGGTGTTCGTCACCGGCCCGACCGGCCCGTCGAGCAGGTTCGCGACCTCCGAACGCATGTCGGTGGTGCGGATCGGAGACGGTGCGATCGGCGGTCCGGGAATCGTGCTCGCGGCGACCGACGCCAAGGAATTCGTGCGTCATTGGCGAGCGTGGAGCTGACGTGTCGTCGAACCCGATGTTCATCACGAGGTCCACGTTCGAGACGCAGCGGGCGAGGTGCGCAGCATGACCCCCGAGACCGAGGTGGCCACGCCGAACGACGTCGCGCTCGTCCGGCTCCGGATCGGCGTGATCGCGTTCGGCTTTCTCATCGTCGGCGCAGCAGCCGGTGGCATCTTCGACCAGGCCGCCTGGACCCTCATCGTCGCCCCACTCGTCCCTGCGGTCGTGGCACTCGCCGTGGTGTCACGTTCAGGGCTCGTGCGGCTCGGCGGGGCTGCCGTCGCGGTGCTGCTCGCTGTCGTCCTCAGCGTCGTGGTCGAAGGAGGATCGACGGCCGATGTCGCGAGTGCATTCACATCGGGCATCCAGGGTCTGCTGTCGACGGACTGGCCCAGCCCGACGCGGCCCGATCTCATGGCCACCGTCGCTGCTGCGCTCGCCATGGCGTGCGCAGCCAGCACGGAACTCGCGACACGACGACGCTTCCACCTCCTCGCATTGGTCCCGTTGCTGCTCGCCTATCTCGGCGTCCTGGCGCTCAGCGCTCCACTCGGCACCCGCTGGTCATGGTTGGTCGGCGTCGCCGGCGTGTCGATCGTGTTCGCACTGCTCCGCAACGACGGCACGCTCAGCGATCGCATGGTGCTGCTCCGCGGCGAGCGGCGTCTGATCCCACTGCTCGGTACCGCTGTCGTCCTGGTTGCATTGACAGCCGTACCGGTCTCACTCGGGGTACGAGCCGACCCCCGACGCAACGACCCGGCGCAGCAGACCGCACCACTCCTGGACCCGATCGAAGCGACGCTGGCGTTGCGCAACCTCGACCCCCCGATCGATCTGCACGTCGTGACGGCGAACGACGGGCGCGCCCTCCCGGTGCGATGGAGAACTGCCGCGTTGTCGAACTACGACGGGCGTCGCTGGTCACCCAGTCTCACCTTGCGCCCGATCGGCTTCACCCTTGGCCCGGTCCTCGGCCCGACCATCGAGGCCGAGATCAGTTTTCTCGATGACAACCTGACCTTGGTACCGCTTCCGGGGCCGCCCGTCGAGGTCGCGGCGCCCGTCGAGACCGACGCCGAACGTACCGTTGTCCGACTCGCGCAGCGCCCGACCCCAGGCGAGGTCATCGACGTCATTGCGAACACCCCAGCGTCCGGTAGCGACGCCGTCACGACCGGGGTGGCAACTCGAGTCGTCGACGAATCGAACGCCGGGCTGTCCCAGCTCGCCGAGGCGCTTGCGGGCGACGGCGCCGACCTCGAACGGCTGAGCCGTCTCGAGGCGACACTGCGCGAGGACTTCGTGCTCGACAGCGACGTCCAGGGAGGCGGACTCGAACAGGCCCTCATCGATCGTTTCCTCCGCGACACCCAGCGTGGAACCGCTGAGCAGTTCGCCACCTCCTTCGTGCTGCTCGCACGTTCGCTCGGGTTCGAAGCCCGCGTGGCCACCGGGTTCGTCAGCGGCGACGACGCAGAGGCCACGATCGCCGTCGCCGGCGAACCAGTCGTACTCGCGTCATCCGACGCCGACGTGTGGCCCGAGGTACAACTCGCCGATGGCCGCTGGATCGCGTACGACCCCGTGCCGACCGAAGAAGCCGTCGATGGTGCTCCCCCGCCACCCGAGCCGCAGGTGCAGACCCCGGCCGCTCCGCAACCGCCGATTCCTCCGCCTCCCGAGTCGGGAAACGAGAGCGCCACGGACGACGACGAGACGGACACGACGAACGACGGTGCGTTCTCGACGGCGATCATCTGGGTGCTGCGCGGTTCGATCGGTTTGGCGGCGGTGGTGTTGCCCGTGGTGATCATCGGGGGACTGATCGTCGGTGCGAAGTACTGGCGGCGGCGACGGCGCCTCGGCGCGCTGGACCCGGTCGCCCGAATTCGCGGCGCCTGGGCATCGGCCACCGATGCACTCGTCGATGCCGGCCTCGACATCCCGACGTCGGCAACCAACGCGGAGATCGCCGGCCACGGGGCGTCGATCGTGGCGCCGGCTTCACCCGAGCTCACACGACTCGCAACACTGTCGAGCGCGGCAACGTTCGGAACTCCTCGCCATCCCGACCTTCTCGCCGACGATGCCGTGTCATGCCTCGGTTCGGTCGAACACGCAGTCACCTCGACGCGCACGCGATGGCAGCAACTGCGTTGGTACCTCAGCCTGCGTTCGTTGCGATCGACCACGCGTTCGCCGGTCGCCGACTGAGCACGTCGCTCGCTCAGACCATCGTGGTCGTCGTCGGGGGGGTCGTCGTCGTGGTGGTCGTGCCGGTGGTGGTCGTGGTCGGAGCAACGGCCACGACGGTGAGCGTGGCCGGCAGCGACGTCGATTCACCGTCGGTGACCTCGTAGGTGACCACGAACGTCCCAGGTGTCGTCGCGAGGATCGAGAGCTGCAGATCGCTCCGGCTGGTGACCACAGCGCCGGGGTCGGAGAACGAGGCCTCGACCACACTCAGCGGCAAGGGGCCGTCGGTGTCGGTCGCAGAGAGCACGACCACCGCCGAGGTTCCCACCGTCGTGTTCACGGTCTGGTTGGTGACGATGGGCGGCTGATTTGCAGGTGGACCGTTGACGGTGACCGTCGCTGCGGCAGAGACACCGCCCTCGCCGTCGCGCACGCGGTACGTGAAGGTTGCGACACCTCGGCCATCGCCCGGGTCGACCTGCACGCTGCGATTGTCGGGACGCAACGAAACGCTGCCTGTGCCACCCCCGGAGAAACTCAGTGTCGTGGGCAACAGCTCGCTGATGGTCAGCTCGCCGCCGGAGTCGGTGTCGGTGTCGTTTGCGACGAGATCGGCAGTTGCCGGCGAGCCGCCAGTCACGTCGATCGCATCGCCGTTGGCGACCGGCAACCGGTTCTGAACCGTGAGGGTGATGTTCACCACGGTGCTCAGTCCGCCCGGGTCGACCACCGTGGCGGTGAAGCTCGATTCGGCCGGAGCGAGCCCGAGCGGCGCGTTGAGGAGCAGCCTGGCGGGTTCGCGGACCACCCAGCTCGGCGCGCCGACGATCGAGGTGATCGTCAAGGCCTCGGCATCGGTGGCAAGATCGGTCACGGGGATCACGGACTGCGTGCCGCGGAACGCCGTGATCGAGGTCGGCGCACCGACCGGCTCTTGGTTGACGTCGATCGTCACGCGTCCGCTCGCTCGCAGGCGACACGAGTTGACGACCGAATAGGAGATCGACACGTTGCCGTTCTCACCATCCGGTGGGGTGTACACGCCACCGACGAACCCCGGAGGCCCGGTGACGTCGACGATCGATCCGTTGGAGCCGAAGACACTCAGATCGACAGCGAGCGGCTGTCGATACCCCGTCTTGAGGAAGCCGTCATTGGCGATCGGTGACGATTCCGAGCAGGGTCGAATGTTGATCCGCACGACCGCGGTGTCGGTCAGCTCACCGTCGCTCACCTGATAGGTGACCAGCGCGGTTCCTGAGGTTCCGGGCGTCGCCACGAAGGTGATCGTCCGGTTCGGGTTCAATGTGGTCGAGCCCAGTGACGGATCAGCCTCCGACACGATCGTCACCGACAACGGGTCGCCATCGGGGTCGATGTCGTTGAGCAACATCGCGACGGTGGCCGATCCGCCGTTCACGACCTCGACCCCGTCGTCTCGCGCGTCCGGCGGCCGGTTGAGCGGCTCCTGCACGGTCAACAGAATGTTCGACGTTGCAGTGAGACCCTCACCGTCTCGAATGGTGTAGGTGGCCACGACCTGACCGATGAAGTTGGGGGCGGGCGAGATCGTGACGACCGAACCACCGAGGGAGACCGTTGCGTCGCCCGAGACACGCGTGGCCGAGACCACCGACAGACCTCCCGGCGTCTCGTCAGGATCACTGTCGTTGACGAGCACGTCGAACTGCTGGGGTGTCGCCGGCCCGAAGATCGTCGAGGTGTCCGGTACGGCGATCGGCGGGCGGTTCGCGCGCTCGGTGATCGTGATCCGGAGGCGTCCGAGTGACACCGCTCCATCTGCATCAGCGACCTGGTAGTTGATCGTGGCGTTCCCGGTCTGGTTCCCGGCAACGAAGGTGATGATGCGGTCCTTGCGGGTTGCACTGCCGATCACCGGCGCAGTCGACGACACCAGTTCGAGGTCGGCATTGCTGCCGTCGGGGTCGCGGTCGTTCTCCACCACGTCGATCGATGCGGTTGCACCGATCTCCACCGTCAACGAGTCGAGGTTCGCCTCGGGCGGTCGGTTGGTGATCACCGGTTCCCGAACGGACACGATGATCGAGGCCGATGCGGTGAGGCCCCGGGCGTTGGTCACCTCGTAGGTGCATCGGAACGCACCGGACCGGCCCGATGGCGGGTCGTAGCGGACCTGCCCATCGGCGGTGACGGTCGCCTGGCCGCCCGACGGGCAGCCGGGTCGACCGACGAGCATCGGCCGGCCGCCAGACGGGTCACCGTCGTTGCGCAACACGTCGACGGTCACCGGGACGTCGACGAACGTGAACGTCGAGTCATCGCGTGCGAACGGGGGCTCGTCCAATGCTTCGGGAAGCACCGTGATCGTCACCTCGCCGACGACCTCGTGACCGTTGCCGTCGCTGACGGTGTACGTGAACCGGGCGGTCGCTTGATCCTCCTCGTCGAGGAGGGCTGCCGGCGTGAACTGGATCTGCTCGCGACTGAACACGACCGTCTGGCCGCTCTCGTCATTCGGTTGGGTCACTGCGGTCACGGTGAGCGGGTCGCCGTCAGGGTCGACGTCGTTCTCCGTCACGTCGATGATCACCGATTGTCCGACGACGACCTTGTCGGTGTCGGCAGTGACGACCGGCGGACGGTTCGCCTCGACGTCGTCGATCACGCCGACCAACACCGAACCACGAACGACATGGCCGTTCCCGTCGTCGACGGTGTAGGTGAAGGGCACCAGCTCCGCCGCGCCGGCCCGGGCGGTGACCGCGAGCAGCGAACCTTCGACCTCCACGTCCAGTGCCTCGGGCAACGGCTCGACCACCGAGAGTGTCATCTGGTCACCGTCGGGATCGAAGTCGTTCACGAGCACCTGCACCGGCGTGGTCACATCGCGACGCAGTCGCACCACGTCGGGCCGAACGATCGGCGGACGGTTGGGGTCCCCGATCCGAGCGACCTCCACCCGCACTTCGACGTCCTCGCCCACGGCTTCGAGGGCGTCAATGGGCCGATACGTGAAGACGGCCGTCCCCTCGAATCCATCGGTTGGAGTGAACTGCAGCGCCGGCAGCCCCGAAGGACCGATGGTCTCGGTCACTTCGCCCAAGGTCGCCTGGCCGACACTCTGCGGAGGCGAGAAGCCACCGAGGCGGAGTGCATCGCGTTCCGGGTCGACGTCGTTGAGGAGCACATCGATCGTGACGGGAACGCCAGGTCCGGTCTGGGCGGCGTCGACCACACCGACGGGGGGCTTGTTGGTCGAGCCGGGCGCCAGCAGTTCGATGATGACCGACGCGGTGGCGGGCGTCCCGTTGCCGTCGACGATCGTGTACTCGAACTGGTCGACACCGACGTAGCCGGGCTCGGGTGTGTAGATGACGGTCGTCGCCGTGCCGATGTCGACCGATCCGTGTCCCGGCACGCCAACTGTCGACACCGCGATGGCCTCGCCATCGGGGTCGTAGTCATTGACCGTCACCTGCACCGGCACGGAGGCACCAGATCGAGCCGTGACCGGGTCGTCGACCGCCTCCGGCGGATCGTCGATTCCGTTGTCGTCGGGTTCACGAACCTCGGGTTCGCTGGCGGCGCTGTCATCGGCACCCGTGGTGCCCTGGCCGGGTTCTCCCGAGTCCACGAGGTCACCGTCGCCATCGAGCACGAGGATGCCGGTTGCGTTCTTCTCGATCGCCTGGACGCCCCACGGGTTCACACCCCAGACGAAGTCGCCGCTGACGTCGTCGACCCAGATGAGGTCGACCGTTGCCGTCACCGCGAGGGTGGCGTCCGCCGGCACGGTCGCCTCGTCGAGGATCTCGCCGGTCCGCCAGTCGAACCGGGCGACCGCACTGGGGCCGCGCCGCACCACCGCTGCGGCTTCGCCCGCGATCGCAAGGAAGTCGCCCCCGTCGAGGTCGAGCCCCGGCACGGTGCTGGTCTCGTCGACGCCGCCCGACGACACGCACCACAGGTCGTCGTTCGCCCCGACCCAGCCACATTCGCCCGGCGGGCCGGCCACCTGGGCCAGGATCTCGCTCGGATCGGCATCGGTGGGGAGCGACTGCCATCCGCCATCTCCGAGGCGGGCCCGCCGACCCGACCCGTCGACGACCAGCGGTGCGTTGCCGACGAGCGTCAAGAGCGCGTCCCCGTCGAGGCCGAGCTGTTCACGCTGGACCGCCGTCGACGTCGTGCGAACCAGGTCGCCGGCGACGAGTGACCAGATCGAACCATCGGGCGCGACCTGCGTCGCTGTGCCACTCTCCACGCCGAACGTGATCAGTTCCCCTTCGGCCGGCACCACGTTGGCCTCGCCGTCGTCGGGGTTGACCACGACCAGACCAGCCTGGCCGACCCCCGACAGGGCGCGCCCAGCGCCGAGCGCCGACAACCCGGACGGCGCGCCGAGACGAAGATCCACCGAGTCGATCGCACGGGCCTCTCCCGTGGTGTCGTTGAGCAGGAACGCGCCCGGGCGCCCCTCGGCCACCGACATCTGGTCGAACGGCGCCCCGGCATCGAGACTGGCGAGCGCACGGCCCCCGTAGCCGTCGACGAGCACCACACGACCCGATGGCTGGTGCACGAACCACCCCGTGGCCCGAGCGGAAGCGGCGTCGACGGCGGGGAGCCCGTCGGAACGCACGACGACCATCACTGCGAACAGCACCATCAGCGTCGCTGCCATGGCAGCAACGGCTTGGCGCCAGGTCACGGTCGACATTGTCACGAGTACCTCAACGGTTGGGCGAGTGGCGGAAACTCACGACTGTTCATCGGGACGACCGGACGCGAACTCAAGGAATTGTTCAGATTTCCTCTGATGGGGGCACCCACCCAACGGAGACGTCGCCCGACCCCGGTCAGGTTCCGTAGTGTTCACCCCAATGGAAATCGTCGTGCGTACCCCCCATGGTGACGCCGACGTCTCGATCGACACCCACGCGCCGACGACCACCCTCGGTGATGTCATTGCCGCTGTCACCGGTCAGGCGGTTCCGCGGCTGGCACTCGTCGACGACCGTGCCGTCGACCCGACGACGTTGCTCGATGATGTCGAGCTGCTGGTCGGATCGGTCGTGACGACAGAACCACCGCTTCCTTCGGCCATCTCGATCACCGATGTCGACATCGCCCAGATCGCCGGCCACGGCGCAGGCCGCGTGGTGCGGCTCGGACCCGGCCGCTACCGGTTCGGCTCGGGGCGGCGTACGAACGCCGACGAACTCGACATTGCTCCGGTCGAACTCGCTGCGTTCGAGCTCGTCGTCGAGCCAACCGATTCGGTCTCGGACGTGGACGTGGTCCCCGAGGGGTCCGATGTCGCACTCGACGGCGTCGAGCTCACGACCACGACGGCCTGGCGCGAGGGCGTCCTGACGACCGGCTCCCGCGCCTTCCGGCTCGAGACCCCGGCGCGGTCCGACCCGGCCAGGAGGCTCCCGACACCGGATGACGACGGCACCGTGACATTCAGCCGTCCCCCTCGGAGCCGCTCGACGTCCGACCGGCGCCCGGTCGTCGATGCCGTGCACGACTCGACACTCGCCTCGACGACGTTGTGGGAACGTCGACCCGACCATGCAGACGCCTTCGTCCTACCGGTCGGGTTGCAGTTCGACGCGGTCGGGGTTCCGTGCGTGAGTGTCGACCTGAGCGCGGATCGCGGTGTGGCCCTCGCCGGATCCGACCGATTCCGGGAGTCGCTTGCGCGTACCGTCATCGTCGAGGCGGTCACCCTGCACGGTCCCGCCGACTTCGACCTGGTGGTGTTGACCGCGCCCGATCGTCTGGCGCAGTGGGACTGGGCGAAGTGGCTGCCCCATCTCCGTCTCGACGGGCAACCGGCGATCTGGGGCACCCGCGACGGCGTGGCCAGGTGGGTCGAAATGGCACAGAGGCGCACAGAATCGGGCACGACACCGTCGACCTCCGGCCACCTCACGGTGGTGATCCTCGACGACCCCGCACTGTGGAACCGTCGCGATGCTCCCGTGCGGCCGATCCTGTCGAATCCTCCGGACAACATGCGCTTCATCGCCCTCTGCGACGATGCGGCCCAGGCGCCATCGTTCTGCACGACGTTGATCTCCCGAGCACAGGACGGCTCGGCACGGCTGCACTCGTTCTCGCTGTCCGACGACGTCGGGGAGTTCCGAGCGGCGCTGACCGAGACGGCCGTCGCTGCTCGCGTCGCGCGCTCGCTGGCACCACTCGTCGACGTCGAACTCCCCGCTGCCGCGCCAACAGCGACAGGTACGAGCGCTGACGTGGGCATCGCCGAGCTGGTCGACGTCGCCACATCGGCCGACATCCTCACCCGATGGACCGAGGACCGACCACGATCGGCCGTTGCGGTCGGTCGTCGCGATCTGGAAACCGTGGAGGTTGCCCTGGACGACGCTGTCACCGTCGTGCTGGGACCGTCGATCGGCGACGCGTTCGACGTGGCTGCCACGTCGCTGATCGCGCAGTGCGTCGAGTCGTCGCCCGATCGACTGTGGATCGTGCCCTTGCTGCTCGATCGGTCACCTCGAGCGGATTTCCTGTGGCAACTCCCGCACGCGGCCGGGTCGCAGGACGCAGTCGTCCCCACCGACCCCCGACGGCTGCTCGCCCGACTTCGCTCCCTGGTGGCCGCCGAGGACGGACCATCTCGAATCGTCCTCGTCACCGAAGCAAGCGATGTCGCATCGCCTGACCGGGCGTGGCTCACTGCCCTGGCCGACGGGGTCCGAGCGACGAGCGGATTGGCGCTCCTCGTGATCACCGATCGAACGGATTCGGTGACCTCGCTCGGCGACACCGTGATCCGGATCGAGCGGCACGGCGACGTGCGCGGTCCCGCTGCTCGCCGCGTGGCGACGCTGGCGATCCGCAACGAGGGCCCAGGTCGCCGCGTTCGCTCCCGTGCAGCCGACCACGGCGACCACGGCGACCCTGGCGCTGCGGCCGTACGTCGTCGGGCGGACTCTCACGCCCCTCGAACGCCGCATTCAGCAGCGCTGGGTGCAGTCGACGGCCGTTCCCGATCAGGCGTTCACGCCGATCGTTGCGCTGCTCGCGAACGCTGCGACGAGCCGAACCGGCGACCACGAGCCGCTCACCGAACACGATCGGCTGGTGTTGCCGCCGCCGATGCCGACCAGGGTCGACCTCGACGAGTTGTTCGCAGCATCGCCTGGCGACGGCGTCCCGCTCGGCCTCGTCGACGATCCGGGCAGTGCCCGACACGTGACCCGCTGGTGGGTACCAGGGAGCGGATCGCTCCTCGTGTTCGGCTCGCGGCGGTCCGGCATCGAGCAGGTGCTCGACACGATCTCGCTCGGTGTCGTGGATCGTCTCACCTCGCTCGACGTGCGACTCATCGTCGTCGAGGCGTCGTCGACACGTCGCCGTGCGTTGCACGACTCCGGCCACGAAATGCGCATTGTCGCTCCCGATCAGGTCAACGAGATGGTCGATGCGCTCGACGAGATCGCCGCCGAGCTCCATCGACAGGTGACAGCGCGCAGTGCCAGCCCGAACGACGGCCCCCGCTCGGTCGTGCTGATCGGTGATCTCGTCTCGCTGCGACGCCGATACGCCAGCCACCCCCTCGGGGCTCGCATCGACGAGGTCCTCGTCGCAGCGTCGGCGACCGACTCGGGGGTGGACGTCATCGCCTACGCCAGCGAACTCGAGGGAGCCGGCAGGTTCGCCACGATCGCCTCGAGCCGACTGGTCGGCGCCTCGTCGGACCACGACGAGCTCGCGGCGCTCGGCGTCGAGCACCCGAGCGAACTCGACGGCATCGTGGGACGGTGTCGAGCGTTCCCGGGTGGCGACCTCGTGCAGCTCGCGGTCGCCGACGCGCCAACCGAGACACTGCTCGACCGGCGGTCGAACGGAGACGCTCGATGACGGCGATCGGACCATCTCGCGGCGACGGCGTCGGCATCGAGCTGACCCACGGCGTGATTCGCGGGATTCGACTCGGTTCGACGGAACCTGGCCGCGTCCTCGCCGCAGCGGAAGTGCCCGTCGCTACTCGGCTCGACGATCGGACGATGGTCGACGCACTCGTACGCCTGCGCGCTGAACTCGGTGATCCACTGGTCCCGACCCGTGTTGCGGTGTTCCCCCCGAGCAGCACGCTGAGCCGAGTCGATGCGACGGGGCTGACGGGGACCGACCTCAACACCCTCCGTTCGGATCTCGCAGCGTCGAGAAACGCGACGTCGAGCGTGCTGCTCGATGATGGCCCCCGACGCTGGCTCGTGGGGGTGTCGTGGGACGACGCCGAGATCCGCCGGATCGAGGAGCTCTCCGAGCGTGCCGGGTTCATCGACGTCGCCATCGACCCGAGCCCACTCGCGCTCGCGCGGGTGCTCCGTGCCGACATCACGCATGTTCGACGCGACGCAGCGACCGACCAGAGCTTCGGTGCCATTGCCAGCAATGGCGTCATCGTGGCGGCCGCAGCCGTGGAGTCGATCGGTCGAACCACACCTGGGCTCTCCTGCAGCAACACCGAGGTGTCGATTGGCTGGTTCGACCACGTCGGTGAGGCCACCGAACTCGTTGCCGAGGTCCAACGGCTGCTCGAGGCCGCGCCGCCGGTGACGTGCGGGCTCTCGCTCGCCGGGACGGCGTACCCCGAGTTCCCGCCACACGATCTCCGAGCATCCGAGCGTCAATGCGTGGCGCTCGGTGCCGCGCTCGGCGCTGCAGGCCTGTCCGGACGACTCCGTCCGGTCGACATGCTGCTGCCGGTCGTACGTGCGTCCACCGACATCGAACCTCCGTGGGCGATCGAACGGGTCTCGAACCTGCCGACGACCCAGGAGCCGACCACCATCGGTCCAGCCAAGCGATTCCTCGCTCGACTCCTCCCGAGACGCCGATGAGTCGATCGATTCGGCAGTCGGCAACCCCTCGCGCCGACGCTCAGTCGTCGAAGATCGACGGGCGTTGACCGAACACGGCAACCGACTGTCGGAGCGGCACGAGATCGCCACCGCGCCGACCACCCTCCGCAGCGGCGATCGCATGCTTGGCGATCTCTCTCGCCTGCTCGACCTCGGCTCGCAGTCGAGCGTTTTCGATCTCGAGGTGCATCACCCGCCGGATACCTTCGAGGTTCATCCCCTGCTCGGCGAGTTCTGAGATCCGCTTCAAGATGGCGATGTCGGCGTCGCTGTAGCGACGGTTGCCACCATCGGTCCGTGCCGGCGAAACCAGACCGCGGCGCTCGTAGATGCGCAGCGTCTGGGGATGCATTCCGGCGAGCTCAGCGGCCACCGAGATCACATACACCGCGCGAGTCTCGGATCGTTCGTTCTCGTGTGTGGTCATGCCAGTGAACTCCTCGGGTTCACCGTAGTCGCCGCGGCGAGCTGCTCGATCGCCTCACGTTGCGCGTCGGTCAGGTCGGTCGGGACGTGCACGTTCGTGGTGACGATCAGGTCGCCCGTGTGCTTCGAGGTCTGGATACCCTTGCCGCGCACCCGGTGCCGACTTCCGGTCTGGGTGCCCGGCTTGAGGCGCAACGTGACACGAGGCCCGTCCAGCGTCGGTACATCGATGTCGCCGCCGAGCGCCGCTTCGGAGACGGTGACCGGGACCGACAGGGTGAGGTTGTCGCCGCTTCGACCGAACAGTGGATGCGGTGTGACCCGGAGTTCGACGAGCAGGTCGCCGGCGGGCCCGCCATTGCGACCCGGACCGCCACGGCCCTTGAGGCGAATGGTCTGTCCGTCCTTCACCCCAGCGGGGATGCGGGTCTTGACCTCACGTTGGCGCTTCTCCTCCCCAGTGCCGCGACATGTCGGGCAGGGGTCTTCGATCCGACTGCCCTGCCCGCCGCACACACGGCACGGCGACGAGAACGAGAAGCCTCCCTGGTTGTCGTCGACCACGCCACGGCCACCGCAGGCCGAACACATCACGGGCGACGTACCGGGCTTCGCGCCGGACCCGTGACAGGTCGAGCACTGCGCGTCGGTGGTGAGGAACAGCGTGGTGGTGATGCCGTGAACGGCATCTTTGAAGTCGACCGTCAGCTGCGCGGTGATGTCAGCACCGCGCCGCGGCCCGACACCGGACGCTGCGCCCGACCGGCCACGCCCCTGGCCGCCGCGTCCGAACATCGAACCGAACAGGTCGCCGAGCCCGCCGTCGCCGCCCATGTTCTCGACGTTGAAGGTGAAGCCTCCAGGGGCGCCGCGACCTCCAGGGGCACCCATGCCCGACATCGGGCCCATCGCTCGGACTTCGTCGTACTCCTTGCGTTTGGCGTCGTCACCGAGCACGTCGTAGGCGTTGGCGAGGTCCTTGAACTTCTCCTCGGCAGCAGCATTGCCGGGATTCTTGTCGGGGTGCAGATCACGTGCGAGTTTGCGATAGGCCTTGGTGATCTCCTTGGCGGTCGCACCCTTGTCGACGCCGAGCGTCTGGTAGTAGTCCTTCTCGAACCATTCACGTTGTGCGCTCATCGGAAATCACCTCCTCTCGACTCGTGTCCGGTGTGTCTCAGTCCTTCGTCTTGACCATGGCGGCTCGAAGGATCTTGCCCTTCCAGGTGTAGCCGCTGCGCAACACCTCGGCCACGATCGGCTCGCCGCCATCGCCCGGCTCGTGCGCCACCGCTTCCGCGAACTCCGGATCGAACGGTTGGTCCTCGAGATCCAACGCCTCGAGGCCGTGCTTCTTCAGTTCGACCAACATCTGGTTGAGCAGTGGGCCGACCTCGTCGGGATGCCGGACGAATGCCGCCTCGGCAGCATCGAGCACCGGCAACAGCGCTTCGGCGAGTCGACCCGAGGCCCGGTCGGCCTCGGCGAGTGACTGTGCAGCGGCACGCTTGCGGAAGTTGTCGAAGTCGGCCTGGATGCGTTGTGCCATGCCCTTGTACTCCTCGCGCTCGGCGAGCAGTACCGGCACATCGACATCGGAGTAGTCGATCTCGCCGACGATGGCGTCGAAGTCGTCGATCTCACCAGTCACGTCACCACCGACGGGCCGCTGGATCGAGTCGGTGATGTCATCGATCTCGCTGGCACGCTCGACGTCGTCGTCGTCGAGCGGCCCACCCGACGGTGCAGATGCGCCGTCGGGCAGGTCGGTGTCGTGTTCGTGCTTCTCAGGCGGGTCGACCATGTCGCCGTCCATCGCCGGATCAGGCCTTCTCGTCGGTGTCGTCGTCGACGATCTCGGCATCCACGATGTCGTCGTCGTTCACGGCGCCGGCACCGGTGTCCTGCCCGGACGCCGACGTGCCCTCGGCGCCGGAGTCGCGCGCCGCTGCTTCGTACAGCTTCTGGCTGAACGCCTGGCTCGCCGACATCAACGTGTCGGTGGCCGACTTGATGGCATCGGTGTCGTTGCCCTCCATGGCCTTCTTCAGATCGGACAGGGGCTGTTCGACCGCGTCCTTCTCCTCGGCGGTGACCTTGTCGCCCTGCTCGCGCAGCACCTTTTCGGTCTGGTACACGATCGAGTCGGCGTTGTTGCGGACTTCGGCCTCGTCGCGGCGCTTGCGGTCGTCCTCGGCATGTGCCTCGGCGTCCTTCACCATCTGCTCGATGTCGTTCTTGTCGAGCGTGGACTGCCCGGTGATCGTCATCGACTGTTCCTTGTTGGTCGCACGGTCCTTGGCAGACACGTGCACGATGCCGTTGGCGTCGATGTCGAAGGTGACCTCGATCTGCGGCACGCCGCGCGGGGCGGGCGGCAGGTCGACCAGCTGGAACTTGCCGAGCGTCTTGTTGTAGCTCGCCATCTCGCGCTCGCCCTGGATCACGTGGATCTCGACCGACGGCTGGCTGTCCTCGGCCGTGGTGAACACCTCGGTGCGCTTGGTGGGGATCGTGGTGTTGCGCTCGATGAGCTTGGTCATCACGCCGCCCTTGGTCTCGATGCCGAGGCTCAGCGGGGTGACGTCGAGCAGGAGCACGTCCTTGACATCGCCGCGCAACACGCCGGCCTGGACCGCGGCGCCGATGGCGACCACTTCGTCGGGGTTGACCGTCTTGTTCGGCTCTTTGCCGGTGAGGCTCTGGACCAGGTCGGTGACCGCCGGCATGCGGGTCGAGCCGCCGACGAGGATCACGTGGTGCAGGTCACCCTTCGAGACGCCGGCGTCCTTGAGCGCCTGCTCGAACGGTATACGGCAGCGCTCCATCAGGTCGGAAGTCATCTCCTGGAACTTCGAGCGCGAGAGCGACTCGTCGAGGTGGAGCGGGCCGTCGGCCGTGGCGGTGATGAACGGCAGGTTGATCTGCGTCGTCTGCACCTGGCTGAGTTCGATCTTGGCCTTCTCGGCAGCTTCCTTCAGGCGCTGCGCCGCCATGCGGTCAGCAGCGAGGTCGACGCCGTGCGCCGCCTTGAACTGCTGCACGAGCCAGTCGATGATCCGCTGGTCCCAGTCGTCGCCACCGAGGCTGGTGTCGCCGTGGGTGGACTTGACCTCGAACACGCCGTCGCCGATCTCGAGCACGGACACGTCGAAGGTGCCCCCGCCGAGGTCGAACACGAGGATCGTCTCGTCCTCGGAGCCCTTGTCGAGGCCGTACGCGAGGGCCGCCGCGGTCGGCTCATTGATGATGCGGAGCACTTCGAGACCGGCGATGGTGCCGGCCTCCTTGGTGGCGGTGCGCTGGGCGTCGTCGAAGTACGCGGGCACCGTGATGACGGCCTGGTTGACGGTGTCACCGAGGTAGGCCTCGGCATCGCGCTTGAGCTTCATCAGCGTGCGCGCCGAGATCTCCTGCGGCGTGTAGGTCTTGCCGTCGATGTCGTCGGACTTCCAGCCTTCGCCCATGTGACGCTTGATCGAGCGGAACGTGCGGTCGGGGTTGGTGATCGCTTGACGCTTGGCGACCTCGCCGACGAGAACTTCGCCGGACTTCGAGAACGCAACCACCGACGGCGTCGTGCGCGCACCCTCGGAGTTGGGGATGACGACGGGTTCGCCACCTTCGAGGACGGAAACCACCGAATTGGTGGTTCCGAGGTCGATACCGACTGCTTTGGCCATGGTGTTGCTCCTCTTGTGGGCTGTTGCCTGGGGGGTGTACTGCGATTCGACCTTCAGGCTAGGGAGCAAACACTGCCATCGCAACACCCGAGTGAGATTAGTTGAGTCACTTCGACTCAACTTGTGATCCGACCGGGATGCGTCGCGCGTCCGATGAGTTCGCGTCCCGATCGTCAGTCGACGTCGAGGAACTCCGGGCCGAACGAATGCGGGAGGAGTTCGGCGACGGTGGTCGACCAGGTGGCGCCGGTTGCGGCAACCGAGTGCACCAAGACGTCCGGGCCGGCGAACTCGCGTATGCGCTGACGGCACCCGCCACACGGCGTTCCGGGCTGTTCGCCGTCGGTGACGACGACGATCTCGGCAATGGAACGCTCACCGTCGGCCACCATCGCGGCGATGGCTCCCGCTTCGGCACACGACCCGAGTGGGTACGCCGCGTTCTCGACGTTGCAGCCGACGGCCACCGCGCCGGATCCGGTCCGGATCGCCGCGCCGACCCGATAGTGCGAGTACGGGCAGTAGGCCCGCACGTGCGCCTCCCGCGCGGCCGCCAACAGTTCCGGATCGGGATCGCGCGTGCTCATCTCCCCATCATGCACGGTCCCGCATCGTGAACTCCGGTGCGATCATGCCCGCACCCGGGGCGCCCGGTCGCCGATCAGCCGGCAAACCCTTCCGGGTGGGTTCGTTGCCATTCCCAGTGGTCGACGCACATGTTGTCGATGGTCCGCTCGGCCCGCCACCCGAGCTCGCGCTCGACCTTCGACGGATCGGCATACGAGACGGGTTGGTCACCCGCGCGGCGACCCACGATTCGGCGGGGGATCGGGTGACCGACGGCGCGCTCGACCGCAGCGATCATCTCGAACACCGACGTCCCGCGCCCGGTACCGAGGTTCCAGGTGTGGACGCCCGGCGTCTCGGCGAGGCGACGGAGCGCCGCGACGTGCCCGCGAGCGAGATCGACGACGTGGATGTAGTCGCGGATGCACGTGCCATCAGGTGTGTCGTAGTCGTCGCCGTACACCGACAGTTCGGGCAGCTTGCCGACGGCGACCTGCATGATGAACGGCATCAGGTTGTTCGGGGTACCGGCAGGGTCCTCACCGATCCGGCCGCTCTCGTGGGCGCCGACGGGGTTGAAGTACCTCAAGAGCGCCACCCCCAGTTCGGGATCTGCGGCTCCGGCAGCCGTGAGGATCCGCTCGATCATCGCCTTGGTCTCGCCGTACGGGTTGGTCGGTCCGGTGATCGCGTCCTCGTGCAGCGGCATGGCCGCAGCCGGGCTGTACACGGTGGCCGACGACGAGAACACGAGTCGCTTGACACCATGTGCCGCCATCGTCTCCGCGAGGGTCAGGGTGGTGCCGAGATTCACTCGGAAATAGCGCAGCGGCTCCGCGACCGATTCGCCGACCGCCTTGAGTCCGGCGAAGTGGATCACGCCGTCGAGCGCGTGCGCCGCGAACACCTCGGCGAGCGCACTGGCATCGGCGACGTCGATCCGGTGGAAGGCGATCGACCGACCGGCGATCGCTGCTGCCTCGGTGACGGCCTGCTCGGAACCGTTCGAGAGGTCGTCGACGACGACGACGTCGTAGCCGGCCTCCAACAATGCAATGCAGGTGTGGCTGCCGATGTACCCGGCGCCGCCGGTGACCAGGATCGTTTCCATCGGACCATTGGACCACACGCGGCCCGGTGGACCTCAGATGCCGGCGAGGCGGAACAACAGACCCGTCAGCGACAGACCGTCACGAATTCTGCCGGCGCGAATCTCGGCGCGGACGGTGTCCCACGACAACCACTCGATCCGCTCGGATTCGTCGGGGTCGGTCGGCTCGCCGACATACGTCGCAGAGGTGGCGAGGAACACGTTGAACGTCGTGTCGCTCGTGCCGTTGTGCGCAAAGTAGGTCGTCATCGGCGTGAGCGGACCTGCTCGCCAACCGGTCTCCTCGAGCGTCTCCCGGGCACCGGCCTCCAGCGGGGTCTCGCCCTCGTCGACCCGGCCCGCAGGGAGCTCCCAACCCCAGGTGTCGGTGATGAAGCGATGCCGCCACAGCAACAACACACCGCGATCAGCATCGTCGACGACCACGCCGGCGGCCTCGGCCGGCATCCGCAGCACGTGGTGTTCGAACCGGGCGCCGCTCGGCAGCTCGACGTCGACGAGTGCGAGGCGCATCCACTCGCTGTCGTAGATCGTCCGCTCGCCGTGCACCGTCCATTCCATCGGCGGCACCCTACGACCGTGGAGGCCTCCGATGTCCGGACGATCGGATGCCCAGGACGATCAGATGCCCAGGACGAGCGGGACGACGATCGGGGTGACGATCAACGTGACGAGGGTCAGTGGCGCTCCGACGATGGTGAAGTCGCGGAACTTGTAGCCACCGAGGCCGTACACCATCAGATTCGTCTGGTAGCCGATCGGCGACAGGAACGAACACGACGCACCGATCAACACCACGATCGCGAACGAGCGCTGGTCGAGGCCGGCCTCGACGGCCGTGGCGATCGCCACCGGGAGCATCAGCGCGGCCGCTGCGTTGTTCGACAACAACTCGGTCAGGATCATCGTGGCAGCGAGCACGGCGACGAGGCGACCGACGTCGCCGAACGGATCGCCCAGGTTGCCGAGCACCATGGCCATCTCGGCCGCCAGCCCACTCACCGCCACTGCGGTGCCGAGGCTGATCGACATCGCGATCGTCAGCACCACGTTGAGGTTCACCGCCCGCCGTGCCTCGGTGACGCTGATCACCCGCGTCGCGATCAGCAGCACCGCCGCGAGCAGCGAGGCCTCCATGAGGTCGAGCAGATTCGTGACCACCAGGGCGATCATCACCACGATGGCGGCAATCACGACGCCGGCTCGATCGCGTCGTACCGGAGGAGGCGCGTCGAGCGAAGCGATCACGCTGAAGTCGCCATGGCCGCGCCATTGACGTTCGAACTCGGGTGTGGCGAGTACGAGCAGCACGTCGCCGGGCCGCAGGACCACCGAGCCGAGCTTGCCGGGTAGATCGTCGTCGTGGCGTCGGATCGCGAGGACCGCCGCGTCGTAGCGGGCGCGAAAGCCCGCATCTCGCAGGGTGCCCCCGGCCAGTTCGGAGCGTTCGGACACGACCGCTTCGAAGAGCCCCGCATCGGGCTGATCGCCGGCACCGACGAGATGGCCGTGTTCGGCGCTCGACAAGCCGCGGACCTCGAGCAGGTCGACGACGTCGACGACATCCCCAGCGAAGTAGCAGGTGTCGCCGGCGCCGAGCACCGTGCCGGGACGAGCGGGCACGACGGTTCCGGCCCGTTCGACGCCGGCGAGGAACACGCCGTGCAAGTGGCGCAGGCCGGCCACATCCACCGTCTGGCCGACGAGTGGACCGTCAGCGTCCACCCGCATGGCAATCGTGTAGGGCTGCGTCGCCGCTCCGTCGTCGGGACCAGCACCACGACGATGACGCAGGAGCACGGGCGCCGTCACCACCAGCACGGCAATGCCGACCGCCGCGATCGGCAGCCCGACCCCGGTGATCTCGAACACGCCGAGCGGATCTCCGCCTTGTGCAACGAGCAGGTCGGACACCACCAGGTTCGTCGACGTACCGATCACCGTGACCACGCCGCCGAACACCGCGGCATACGACAGCGGGATCAGGTACGGCGAGGCCGACACGCCCGAACGTCGACACCACGTGACCACCCGCGGCGCGGCGAGCGCGACCAGTGGCGTGTTCGGAAGGATCGACGACATGGCGCCACTCGCAACGGCGAGTCGACCGAGCCGCGCCCGGCTCCGATCCCCCGCCGTCGCCGCCGCCCGCCTCGGTGACCCATCGAGCACGCGATCGATCAGCGGCGACAACGCCCCCGTCACCGTTGCCGCCCCGGCGAGGACGTACAGCGCAGCGATCGTGATCGGCGCCGATGACGACAACCCCGAGAGCGCCTCGCTCTGGTCGACCACATCCGTCAGCAGGAGCATCCCGACCGCCGCCCCCATGGCCGCCGCGGCCGGCAACCGATCAAAGGCGAGCACGCCGAACGTGACGATCAACACCGCCAGCGTGATCCAGGCGTCGGTCGTCACGACGATGGCCCCGTCGGAGTGCTCGGGTCGGCGCCCTCGCCCGAGGATTCGAGCACGACGTCGATCGAGTCCGAGCCGGCGCGTTGGTGCTGCACGGTCACCGCGATCGTGGTGCCCGCCGGCGCCCGCACCAGCCACGAGCAGCTCGTGCGATCCGGCGTGCCACCGGTGCTGTTGGTGAACCGGGCCGACGACGAGCCGGCGAGTTGGCCGAGCGGGCGACGGGCGGCACCGTCGAGCACCTCCACTGCGCCGATCACCTCGGCGAGCACCGGCCGCACGAGCTCGTCCTGTTTGGCCTTCGCGCTCACGGTGGTCGGGAGCCATCCGGTGTTGATCACCCCGATCACGACCCGCCAGGTGTCCTCACCGAGCGACTCGACGCGGGCGCGACGGATCTCGATGCAGGGCGCGGCAAGCGCCTGGGCGACGGCAAAGTCGGCGTGACGATCGACCTCGGCGAGGAGCCGGTCGGGCGGCGGGTTCGTCCACGAGTACAGGCCGTTCCACCCGCCGAGTTCCACCTGGCCGAGCTGGGGGTGGTCGAACGGATACCAGTCGACGAAGCCCCGCGTGCGCTCGTCGGTGGTGTTGCCGTCCAGCCAGCGGAGCACGGCGAGACGTTCGGCATCGGTGGGGCCGGTGTACCAGAAGTGGTTCGACTGCTTCTCACCAGTGGCTGCGTGCACGATGTCCCAGAACTCGGTCGTCCACCCGAAGATGCCCAGGTGCTCGTAGGCCCAGTCGTCCGACGCGCCGCTCATCGTCTCGGTCGGGTCCCACGTGAAGTCCTCGTACACCGAGTGCGATGGGTACCCGGTGAGCTCGGTGCCGATCGTTGCCAGCTGCTTCCAGGTCCACACGTCACCTGGGGGCAGCTTGGAGTCGGGCATCGTCGACGACGGGCGCAGGATCACGCCACCGCTCGTGTGGAATGCGTTGAAGCCGCACACGTTCGGCCGGGCGACGATCGCCCGCACGAGCGAATCGATTTCGGGTTCCGAGAGCGGGTGGTCGCCTGCGCCAGGCACCGTCGCCCCCCATCCGGCGGGAAAGTTGCGGTTGAGGTCGAGGCCCTCGGGAGCCGGGGCCGACGGCACGTCGAACCCATCGAAGTCCTCGATGAGGCCTTCGTCGAGGACCCGATAGCGCTTGACCTCGACGCCGACGCCCGCCGGCGGGACCGGCACCAGCAGGCGAGCATCGTCAGGGTGACTGATCCACGGACCGTCAGGGTCGGGGAACCGCATCTGGAGGATCCGGCCGTCACCATCGACGTCCTCCTCGTGCAGACCCGGCCATCGATGGGCGTCGGCGAGCGGCCACGGCCGGACACTCGATCGCCGGAACCGCGGGCGGTCAGCCAGCACCCATTCGGCGCCATCGGGGTTCACGCGTGGCACGACGTAGAAGGTTCTGGTTCGCAAGGCCCGCGTGATCGTCTCGTCACCCGCCCGGTGTCCGTCGACGAGCCGCCTCAACAACCGGCATGCGGCAACCGTGGCGGTGAGCTCGACTGCATGGATGCTGGCGTCGACCCAGTGGGCGGGCTTGGTGTCATGGGCGCCCGTCGCCGAATCGGTGACCGTGACGAGCAGCAGTTCGCGCCCTTCGAACGACGTGCCGTAGGTCTCGACGCGCACGAGGTCGGGATGGGCCGCGGCGAGTTGCTCGATCCACTCGACCAGCTCGGGATGGCGCAGGAAGCGGTCGAAGCGATACTCGTCGAACAGGCTGGGCACGACGGAAGACTACGTTCACGACCCATGACCGGCGATGACATCCTGGCGCTGCCAGACGGACGACTCCTGGCGTACACGACCATCGGCACACCCGACGGCCCCACCGTCGTGTACCACCACGGTGCTCCGGGTGGGCGACTCGAACTGCTCGCTCTCGACGAGGCGTTCGACGCGGTGGGCGTGTGTGTGGTCACCGCCGACCGCCCGGGTTACGGCGGGTCGACCCCACTCGCCGGGCGCACGACGGCCGACTGGGTCGACGACGTCACCACGCTCGTCGATCACCTGGGGGCCGACCGCTTTGCCGTGATGGGGTTGTCGTCGGGTGGACCGTACGCGGTGGCGTGCGCCTCGCTGCTCGGCGACCGGGTGACCGGCGCGGTCGTCGCCGCGGGCAACACCGACATGAGCTGGCCGGACGCCAGGACCGGCTACCTCGATTCCGAGCTGGAGATCATGGCGCTCGCCGATGCTGACGAGGCCATGGCCTGGTGCGCCGAGCACTACGGCGCTGACGGATCGAGGTTCCTCGACGGCGAGATGGACCTCGGGGCCACCGACAACGCCTGGCTGGCCGACGAGGTCAAGGCGGGCGCCCTGTTCACCGCACTGGGCGACGCGTTCCTCCAGGGGGTCGTCGGCTACGCCCACGACATCTGGGTACAGGGTCGGGCCTGGTCGTTCGATCCAGGGACGATCACGTGCCCGGTGATCGTCGCCCACGGCGGGGACGACCAGCTCGTACCCGTCACCCACAGCCAGCACACCCAATCGCTGATCCCCGGTGCCGAGCTGCGCATCATTCCCGGCGTCGGCCATCTGAGCCTGACCGACGAGTTGCCCTCCCTCGCGGCCGAGATCGTTTGACGTCGAACCGAGGATCGGACCTCTCGGTTTCATTTCGCACCTACGATCGGGGCATGACCGGAACGCTCGTCATCCTTCGTCACGGCCAGTCCGAGTGGAACCTCGCCAACCTGTTCACCGGCTGGCACGACGTGCCACTGACCGACAAGGGCCGCGCCGAAGCGGCCGAGGCGGGGCGCACGATGGCCGCCGCCGGCGTCCGCTTCGACACGTCACACACGTCGCTGCAGACGCGAGCGGTCGTCACCCAGAACCTCGCGCTCGACGCCATGGACCAAGCCTGGTTGCCCGTGGAACGCAACTGGCGGCTCAACGAACGTCACTACGGCGCACTGCAGGGACTCGACAAGAAGCAGACCACCGAGCGTCACGGTGCCGAGCAGGTGCACGCATGGCGACGCAGCTACGACACACCTCCCCCTCCCGTCGAACTCGACAGCCCTGAGCACCCGGCGAACGACCCGCGGTACTCACATCTCCCACCCGACGTGCTCCCGGCCAGCGAGTGCCTGAAGGACGTCGTCGACCGGGTGTTGCCCTACTGGTACGACCGGATCGCTCCGCAACTCCTCGGCGGCCTGAACGTGTTGGTGACCGCCCACGGCAACTCATTGAGAGCGCTCCTCAAGCACCTCGAAGGCGTGAGCGATGCCGACATCGCCGAGGTCAACATCCCGACCGGCGCACCACGCCAGTACACCTTCGACGACCGATTCCGAGTCGCCTCCGCCGACTATCTCGGCGACGCCGACGCCGTCGCAGCGGCCGCTGCGGCGGTCGCCGCCCAGGCCGGCACGACGCACTGATCGGGCCGCAGCGCTCCACTGCTCACACCGGGTGTCACAACCGCCTAGTGTTCGGCACATGGCGAGCAAGAAACAACATCTGGAAACGCTCCGAGGCGTTGCACTCTTCAGCGGGTGCAGCAACAAGGAACTCGAGAAGGTTGCCAAGGCGAGCGACGAGATCCGCATGACCGCGGGCACGTTGATCGTCGACCAGGGACAAACTGGTCGCGAAGCGTTCGTGGTGATGGACGGCGACATCGAGATCAAGCGCAACGGCCGCAAGGTCGCCACGCTCGGGCCCGGCTCGGTCGTCGGCGAACTGTCACTGCTCGACCACGGTCCGCGCACGGCCACCGCCGTCTGCGCCACCGACTGCACGTTGCTCGTCATCGATCAGCGTCGATTCCTCGGTGTGATCGACTCGGTGCCGGCGATCTCGCACAAGCTGCTCTCGAGCCTTGCTGCTCGAATTCGCGATCTCGACCGCCAGTACTTCGGCTGACCCGTCACGCCGGTGCCTGGCACCGCGTAACTGGTTGCGCGGTGCCAGGCACCGGCGTGACCGATCTCCCGCCAGCGGACATGACCGCTCGCGGCGTCAACGACTAGCGTTGCCGCCGTCATGAGCACCACTGTCGAACACGACGAGACCACGACGTCCGGCGAGCCGAAGCCGCCCAAGCGCGTCAAGCCGCATCAGCTCGCGCTGGTGCTCGGCATCGCGATGGGCATCTTCATCCTGGTGTCCGGCATCCTGCCCCAGATCACCGGCTGGGAGAACGAGAATCCCGTCCACCGCACGGTGTTCGTCAACATCCCGGGCCCGATCCAGATCGCGTTCTACACGGTGATCCCGGTGATGGTCATCTGGGGCGCCTTCATGTTCGCCAACCGGATGAAGAACTGGGAGCGCGGTGCGCCGGCCCAACGCCACACCACCAAGAAGAACGCCGCTCAGCGTCTGAAGGACTTCCGTGCCGGCGCCTACATGCAGACGCTGCTCCGCGACGCCGGCGCTGGCCTGATGCACTCGATGATCTACTTCGGGTTCCTCGTCCTGCTCGGTGTCACCACCGTGCTCGAGATCGACCACCAGTTGCCCGAACAGCTCAAGTTTCTCCACGGCACGACGTACAAGGCCTACGCGTTCGTCGGCGACGCGGCCGGTCTCGTCTTCCTGGCGGGCGTCGTCTGGGCAATCGTGCGTCGGTACGTGCAGCGGCC
Source organism: Ilumatobacteraceae bacterium (assembly GCA_963741875.1). GTDB lineage: Bacteria > Actinomycetota > Acidimicrobiia > Acidimicrobiales > Ilumatobacteraceae > Sva-07. The sequence goes on from CAVUJO010000001.1 coordinate 392,406, forward strand.
GTACCGCATCCGCATCAAGTCGAAGCCCGAGCATGCGGCCATCCTCGGCACGTTCTTCGCCGTCGGCGTCACCGGCTTCGGCGCGGAGATGTTCCGCATCGCTCAGGAAGGCATGCCGAGCTACGAGAAGTGGAGCTTCATCGGGTACCCGCTCGCCACGCTCGTCGACGGCTGGTCGGCGTCATCTTTGAGCACGTGGCATCAGTGGGCGTGGATTCTCCACGTCGCCAGCTTCATCGCGTTCCTGGCGCTGTTGCCGCTCACGATGCTGCGTCACATCTTCACGTCGCCACTGAACATGTACCTCAAGGACAAGGACCGGCCGAAGGGCGCGATGCGTCCGATGCCGAACCTCGAAGAGACCGAGCTCGAGAGCTTCGGGGCGTCAACGATCGAGGACTTCACCTGGAAGCAGCTGCTCGACCTCGATGCGTGCACGATGTGCGGCCGCTGCACCAGCGTCTGCCCCGCCCACGCCACGGGCAAAGCACTCGACCCGCGCGAGATCGTGTTGAAGTCGGGCGAAGTGATGGCCGCCACCGGGTTGCCGGTGGTGTCGCCACCGCTCGGCACCGACGCGGAGATCACGATCAGCGCCAACTCGTTGTTCGAGCGCATCACACCCGAGGAGATCTGGGCCTGCACCACCTGCAAGGCCTGCGATGAGATCTGCCCCGTCAACATCGAGATCACCGACAAGATCTTCGACATGCGGCGCTACCTGTCGCTGATGGAGTCGAACTTCCCCGCCGAGCTGGGCAACGCCTACCGCGCGATGGAGAACCAGATGAACCCGTGGGGCATGAACCAGGGCGAGCGCGGCGACTGGGCCGAGGGCATCGACGGCGTCAACATCGTCGACCCCGGCGAAGCGCTCACGTCGGAGTACCTCTACTGGGTCGGCTGCGCAGGTTCGTTCGACGACAAGAACAAGAAGGTCACCCAGGCCATGGCGGGCTTGCTGCGCCGAGCCGGCATCGACGTGTCGATCCTCGGCCCGTCGGAGATGTGCACCGGCGACTCCGCTCGCCGCTCGGGCAACGAGTACCTGTTCCAGATGCTCGCCCAACCCAACGTCGAGATGCTCAACGGCATGGGCGTGAAGAAGATCATCACGCAGTGTCCACACTGCTTCAACACCCTGCTGAACGAGTACCCGCAGGTGGGCGGCAACTACGAGGTGATCCATCACACCCAGCTGCTCGAGGAGTTGATCGAGTCGGGCCAACTCGACGTCACCGACGCCACGCTCGAGGAGCGGATCACGTATCACGACTCGTGCTACCTCGGGCGCCACAACGACGTCTACCTCGCTCCGCGCAAGGTGGTGGCGTCGATCAAGGGCGTCGAAGTGGTCGAGATGCCGCGCAACGGCACGAAGGGCATGTGCTGCGGTGCCGGCGGCGCCCGGATGTGGATGGAGGAGAACACCGGCACGAAGGTGAACGACGAGCGCGCCGCCGAGGCGATCTCCACCGGGGCCAGCCGAGTCGCGACGGCGTGTCCGTTCTGCTACATCATGCTCGACGACGGCGTGAAGGGTGCCGGTATCGAAGAGGACCAGGTGCGCGTCGCCGACATCTCGATCCATCTCCTCGAAGCGATCGAGGCCGGCGAAGCCAAGCGCCACAGCGCCGAGCCGCCGCTCGCCGGCGGCTGGGACACCGACGAGTCGATGAAGCCCGTCGCCGGCGACTGAGTTCCGTTCACCCAGCGCCCCACCTGTGCCACCATCCACGTTTGCGTGATGAAACCGGTGGGACGGGCCACCCGAACTGCAACGCAAACGGGTTGACCGGGTCCCATCCACGTTTGCGTGATGAAACCGGTGGGACGGGCCACCCGAACTGCAACGCAAACGGGGGTGTCAGTGAAACGGGGGTGTCAGAGATCGGGTGACTCGCCGGTGGCGAGACGGCGGAGGTCGAGGACGCGGTCGAGCAGATCATCGGACACGCCGTGTTCGCGAGCCACGTCACGCAGTGGACGCCCGCTCGCTGCGGCCGCCTTCACGATCGCCGTCGCAGCGTCGTAGCCGATCACCGGATTGAGCGCGGTGGCCGCCGCGAGCGTGAGCTCGGCGAAGCTCAGACAGCGTTCCTCGTCGGCCTCGATGCCCGCGACACACCGCTCGGCGAGCAGACGTGAACTCGCTGCCAGCAGGTCGAGCGACTGCAACAGGTTGCGGGCCATCACCGGGATCATCACGTTCAACTCGAAGTTGCCCTGCATTCCAGCGACGGTGATCGTGGTGTCGTTGCCGATCACTTGGGCGCACACCTGCAGCACCGCCTCGGGGATCACCGGATTCACCTTGCCCGGCATGATCGACGAGCCCTTCTGGAGCTCCGGCAACCGGATCTCGCCGAGGCCGGCGCGTGGGCCACTCGCCATCCACCGCAGGTCGTTGGAGATCTTGGTCAACGCGACAGCGACCACCTTCAGCGACCCCGACGTACCGACGAGCCCGTCGCGCGACGCCTGCGCGGCGAAATGATCATCAGGCGGCTGGATCATCGCGCCGACGTCGGAAGGCATCGTCAGCGCGAGCCGCTCACGGACCCGCCGGGCGAAGTCGGGATCGGTGTTGAGCCCGTTGCCGACCGCCGTGCCGCCGAGCGGGATCCGGCCGAGTGCGGGGAGTGTGGAACGAACCGCGTCGGCAGCGGTGCGCACCTGCGAGGCGTAGCCGGCGAACTCTTGACCCAGCGTGACGGGCACCGCGTCCATCAGGTGCGTCCGGCCCGCCTTGACGACGTCGGCGAACGCGTCGGCTCGTTCGGCCAACGATCCCGCGAGGCCGTCGAGCGCCGGGAGCAGGTCGGCTGTCGCAGCATCGAGCGCGGCGAGGTGCACGGCCGACGGGAACACGTCGTTCGAACTCTGGCCGAGGTTGACGTGGTCGTTGGGATGGACTCGGCCGTCCGCGAGCGCACTGATCACCTCGTTGACGTTCATGTTCGACGACGTGCCCGGAACCCGTCTGGAACACGTCGACCGGAAACTGGTCGTCGTGATCACCGGCCGCGACCGAATCCGCTGCCTGAACGATCGCCGACGCCAGCTCGTCGTCGAGCAGGCCAAGATCGGCATTGGCCGACGCCGCTGCCGACTTGATGCGCCCCAGCCAGTGGACCACCCGGATCGGGATCGGCTCACCGGAGATCGGGAAGTTGGCCACCGCCTTGTCCGTCTCGGCACCCCACAGCGAACGTTGCTCGGTCATGACGGTGAGCTTCCCACCACCGGAGCCGGCAAACCTTCGGCGGGCACGATTGCGCCCCGCTCAGTGCTTGCGGACCACCCACACCCACACGCTGGCCAGCCCGGTCATCGCCGCCTTGGCCGCTGCCGGGAAGACGAGATCGGCGGGCGAATTGGCGATCTGCTCGTCGCTGAACGGCTCCTCGATGCACTCCTCCACGCTGAGCCCGACTGCACGGAAGGACCGCAGCCAGGTCGACGCGTTGTGATGGTGGTTGCGCACCCACGTCATCGGGCGACTCGGCGACATCCCGCCGTAGAACGCCTGGCCGCCGAGGACCGCTCCGTACGGATGCGGATCGGTGACCACGAGTACTCCGCCCGGGCGCAGCACCCGCGCCAGTTCGGCAATCGCGTCGCCCGGGTCGGCAAGGTGGCAGAGCGCGAGCGACACGATCGCCAGGTCGAACTCCTCATCGGCGAACGGCAGGTGTTCGACGTCTCCGGCCTCGAACCGAACGTCGGGCAGCTTCGCTCGGGCGACGTCGAGCATCGCCTCGGACTGATCGAGCGCCACGGTCGAGCAGCCCAACTCGTGCAGGAGCGCGGCTTGGCGACCAGTTCCGCACGCCGCGTCGAGCGCCGAGATGCCGGGCCGGACGAGGTCGCGCAGGATCGGATGCGCCACCCGCTCCTCGGTTTCGATCAGCGGGTTCGGTCCGTCGTAGATCGCGGCCCATTCCTCGTAGCCGGCGTGCAGGTCGCGTTCGGTCGGGTCGAGAACGAGCGAGTACGGGAATTCGTCGGACCGAGCCAGCGTCTCGGCCAGCTCGGCCATCCGCTGCGCGTTCGCGTCTCCATCGACGTACCAGTTGCGCAGCAGACCGAACCCGACCATGCCGGCGAGATAGTGATCGGCGGTGACGGCAGTGCTCATCCCGCGACGGTATCGGACGCCGCACCGCTGCTTCCGGTGGATACCCCGACGTTCACTCCACCCCGATCGCCTCGGCCCCGATCGCCTCGGCCAGATCGACGCGAGCGGACCGCGCTACCCGCGCCGCCAGGGAAGCCAGCTGCTCGAGGATTGCGACGGCGCACGTTCGCGTCCGGCGGGCACCGCCGGGTGCTCGGTGTAGATCTCGCCGCGCAGCGCGCCCGGGGACGAGCCGTAGGGAGCGTCGGCTGCGGCGGCACCGGACCACACGACCATCTGGGGGAACGCAATCGTGATGTCTCGGTCTGCAAGGGCCTGATGGATCGCCAACAGCACGTCGTGCGTCGCAGCCAACTCGGCCGGCACATCGCTGCTGTGCCAGAAGTACACGTCGAGATCGATGCTCGAACTCCCGAACTCGCGCAGGACAACGAGCGGCGGCGGGTCGTCGCAGATCCGGGCGACGCGTTGCAGCGCCTCGGTGATCACCTCGGCGGCGAGCTCGAGGTCGGTGTCGTACGCGACGCCCACCTCGAGCCGGCTGCGCCGGACGAGTTCGGTCGTGAGCGTGACGATCGTTTCCTTCAACACCTTCGAGTTGGGCACCCGGATCCACGTTCCGTCCAGGCCGCGCATCACCACCGTGCGCGAGTCGATGTCCTTCACGACACCAACGCGTTCACCGAGCTCGACGGTGTCGCCGATGGTGAACGGCCGGCGCGACTGCAGGATCAGCGCCCCGAAGAAGTTCTCGACCACACCCTGCAATGCAAGTGCGAGCACCAACCCACCGATACCCAACGCTCCGAGGAGTGGACCGATCCGTACGCCAAGCCCCCCGAGGGCGTAGATGACCCCGATCAGCACCACCACGTAGCCGATCATGCGAGCGATCACCAGCGATGCAAAGCCCGGACCGACCGTGCGCTCGACGATCGACCGAGCGACGCGGTTGGCGATGACGGCCACCACGATGGTGACGGCCACCACGATCCCGGCCTGGATCCAGTCGGCGCTACTGAGCGAATCGTCGACGAGATCGTCGAAGTCGACAGGAAGTGGATCCACCTGACCGATCAGCAACGACATGTCCGGTCCGTACCCGATGGCTCGGCGTCGCAACCCTGCAGCGCTGGAGTCGTGCAGCAGAACCATGCAGCGCCTGGCTTCGGCACGGCTCGCGTCAGCGTTCGTCGTTTCAACACCATGGAAGTAGGGCAGACTGCCCAACGTGCACCCATCCGGAGAACACCAGCGCCGCCTCTGGGTCGGCAATCCGTACCCACTCGGCGCGACCTACGACGGATCGGGGACCAACTTCTCGCTCTTCTCGAGTGTGGCCGACGGTGTCGAGCTCTGCCTCCTCGGCGATGTCGACGGCGCGAACAGCGGGCCTGGCAACCTCCGCGACCACGGCATCATCGACGAGCAGCGTGTCGAGCTCACCGAAGTGGACGGTCACTGCTGGCACGTCTACCTCCCCGATGTTCGACCGGGCCAGCGCTACGGGTTCAGGGTCCACGGGCCCTGGGAACCAGCGAAGGGGCTCTGGTGCAATCCGTCCAAGCTGCTGCTCGACCCGTACGCCAAGGCGATCGCCGGCGAGATGGATTGGTCACCTGCCTGCTTCGGGTACGACTTCGATCACCCCGACCGGCCGAACACCGACGACAGCGCCCCCCATGTGATGAAGGCCGTGGTCGGTGACCGCTTCTTCGACTGGGGCAACGACCGCCCGCCCGACGTCCCACTCCACGAGACGATCATCTACGAGACCCACGTTCGTGGCATGACGAAGCTCCATCCCGAGGTCCCGCCGGCACTTCGTGGCACCTACTCCGGCCTCGCCCATCCGGCGATCATCGAGCACCTCAAGCGCCTCGGGGTCACCGCCGTCGAGTTGATGCCGGTCCACCAGTTCGTCCACGACCATCACCTCGTCGAGCGGGGTCTGCGCAACTACTGGGGCTACAACTCGATCGCCTACCTCGCGCCGCACAACGGGTACACGGCTTCCGCCGCGCTCGGCCAGGTGCAGGAATTCAAGACGATGGTGAAGGCGCTCCACGCGGCCGGTATGGAGGTGATCCTCGACGTCGTCTACAACCACACCGCCGAGGGCAACCACCTCGGCCCGATGTTGTCGATGCGTGGTATCGACAACCACGCCTACTACCGCACGATGGAGGACGACCCGAGGTACTACCTCGACTTCACCGGCACGGGCAACAGCCTCAACATGCGTCACCCGCACGTGCTGCAGCTGATCATGGACAGCCTGCGGTACTGGGTGACCGAGATGCACGTCGACGGATTCCGGTTCGATCTCGCCTCGACGCTCGCCCGCGAGCTGTACGACGTCGATCGCCTGTCTGCGTTCTTCGACCTCGTGCAACAGGACCCGGTCGTGTCGCAGGTGAAGTTGATCGCCGAGCCGTGGGACATCGGCGAGGGCGGCTACCAGGTCGGGAACTTCCCGCCGCAGTGGTCCGAGTGGAACGGCCGCTATCGCGACACGATCCGCGACTTCTGGCGCGGCGAGCCGTCGACGCTGGCCGAGTTCGGATACCGGTTCACCGGGAGCTCCGACCTCTACGAAGCCGACACCAGGCGACCGACCGCCTCGATCAACTTCGTGACGGCGCACGACGGGTTCCCGCTCGCCGACCTCGTGACCTACAACGACAAGCACAACGATGCGAACGGCGAAGGAGGCAATGACGGCGAGTCGCACAACCGGTCCTGGAACCACGGCACCGAAGGGCCGACCGACGACGCAGGCATCAACGCGCTGCGTGCCCGCCAACGGCGAAACCTGGTGACGACGATGCTGCTGTCGCAGGGCGTCCCGATGCTGCTCGGCGGTGACGAACTCGGACGCACCCAGGGCGGCAACAACAATGCCTACTGTCAGGACAACGAGATCTCGTGGTTCGACTGGGAGAGCGTCGACACCGATTTCGCCAAGTGGTGCCAGCGCATCATCACCTTCCGGCGTGACCATCCGGTCTTCCGTCGGCGGCGCTGGTTTCAGGGGCAACGCATCCGCGGCATCGAGGACTTGGCCTGGCTGCGTCCCGACGGCGAGGAGATGAACGACGACGACTGGGACGCCGGGTTCGCCCGGGCCGTCGCCGTCTTCATGAACGGCGGAACAATTCCGACCACCGATTCGTACGGTGAACGGATCGTCGACGATACGTTCCTCGTCATCTTCAACGCGAGCGACCAACCGATCCCATGGAACATCCCCGGGCCCGAATGGAGTCGCCGCTGGACCATCGACCTCGATACATCCGACCCCAAACGGGGCACGACGCGCACGATCAACAAACGCGCCGGTGATGTCCTCGACGTCGCCGATCGCTCGATGGTGGTCCTCCGATCGGTCCGTGCAGCGAGTCGCCGGCCGGCGCGTCAGGTCGCCGCAGAGCACCTCGCGGAACCCGACATTCAGACCCCGGTCGAGCACATACTCGAACGACAGCCCGACGAGACCATCGCCCCCGATTCCACCCAAGGAGCCCTCTGATCCATGCCGTCCCGAACGCCCTCGATCCCGACCGAACAACCCTCCCGCGTTGTCGTCGAACCCATCCGGCCCCTGGTCGAGGGTGGAACGCTCCCCGCCAAAGCGACGCTGGGTGAGCCGATCCGGGTCGAGGCCGACGTGTTCACCGACGGCCACGACCTCGCCGTCGCCGCGTTGCGCTGGAGGACGGTCGACGCCGAGGGTGTCGCCGGGACGTGGCAGGAAGCACCGATGACGGCGATCGGCAACGATCGGTTCGCAGCGTCGATCACCCCGACCGACTTGGGCCGTCTGGACATCGACATCCTGGGGTGGATCGACCACCTCGAAACCTGGCGGCGCGACACGGTCGCGAAGATCAACGCTGGTCTCGACGTCCACCTCGAGCTGGCCACCGGGTCGCACCTGCTGGACGAAGCGCTCCGCTCGACCATGATTCCGGACACCGACCGCAGCAGGCTCATGGCCCTGCGGACCCGACTCCAAGGGGGCGACGGAACCCCGCTCGCCGACGACGCGTGGGCCCCGATCCTGTGGCGGAGCTCGACGCGCGCGCCGGTCGCTCACCTCGCCAATCCGCTTCCCGTCGACGTCGACCCCCTGCACGGCGCATTCGGTGCCTGGTACGAGTTCTTCCCTCGCTCGTCGGTGACGACCGGAGCCAGCGGCGAACCGGAAGCGCATCGAACACTGGTCGAATCGATCGACCGTCTCGACCACATCGCGGCACTGGGTTTCGACATCGTCTACCTCCCGCCGATCCACCCGATCGGCACCGCCAAGCGCAAGGGACGCAACAACTCCACCACCGCACTCCCCGACGACGTCGGCAGCCCCTGGGCGATCGGCTCCCCGGACGGTGGCCACACATCGGTGGCGCCCGAACTCGGAACGGTCGATGACGTCGCCACCTTCTCCGCCGCCTGCCAGGAGCGAGGGATGCAACTCGCACTCGACATCGCCTTCCAGTGCTCACCCGATCATCCTTGGGTCACCGAGCACCCCGAGTGGTTCGCCAAGCGCTCCGACGGCAGCATCCAGTTCGCCGAGAACCCGCCGAAGAAGTACGAGGACATCTACCCGCTCGACTTCGAGTCGTCCGACTGGCAGCAGCTCTGGGAAGCGCTGGCCGACGTGTTCCGGTTCTGGATCGACCGGGGCATCACCGTGTTCCGCGTCGACAACCCACACACCAAGGCATTCCCGTTCTGGGCCTGGGCGCTCGCGACCATTCGCCGTGAACACCCCGAGGCCGTCTTCCTCGCCGAGTCGTTCACACGTCCGCGGGTGATGGAGCGTCTTGCGAAGATCGGCTTCAACCAGAACTACACGTACTTCGCGTGGCGCCAGTCGTCGTGGGAGCTGCGTGAGTACTTCACCGATCTGTCGACTCGCACCGTCGACTACTTCCGCCCGAATGCCTGGCCGAACACACCCGACATCCTGACCGAGCAACTACAGACCGGCGGCCGACCGGTGTTCGTGACGCGCGCCATCCTCGCAGCAACCTTGTCACCCAGTTGGGGTGTGTACGGGCCCGCCTTCGAGCTACTCGAACACCAACCCGTTCGCGAGGGCTCGGAGGAATACCTCGACTCCGAGAAGTACCAGCTCCGTTCCTGGCAGCTCGACAGCGACGACAGCCTCGCTCCACTCCTCGGCCGGCTCAACTCGATCCGCCGAGAACACCGAGCGTTCCGCAACCTCGACACGCTGCGGTTCCACGAGGTCGACGACCCGGGGCTGCTGTGCTTCACCAAGACCGATGCCCTCGGCCTCGGTCGCCCGGTCATCGTGGTGGTCAACCTCGACCCGTTCGAGCGTCACAGCGGTCTCGTCGACATCGATCTGGCGGCGATCGGCCTTCCCTACGACGCCGAGTACGACGTCGTCGACGAACTCGGCGGGGTCACGTACCGCTGGCACGGCAACCGGAACTTCGTGGACCTCGCGCCGTGGTCCGCGTCGGCACACATCTTCACGGTCCATCGGGTCGACGAATCAACAGCGAGCATCGACGAGGTGGCAGCATGAACAACACGAACGACGACTGGTTCCGCGACGCCGTCATCTACGAGCTCCACGTTCGGGCGTTCGCCGATTCCAACGGTGACGGCACCGGTGACTTCGACGGTCTGACATCGCATCTCGACTACCTGAGCGATCTCGGGATCACGGCGGTCTGGCTCCTGCCGTTCTACCCGTCACCGCTGCGCGACGACGGCTACGACATCGCCGACTACCGGACGGTCAACCCCGACTACGGCAACCTGCGATCCTTCCGTCGTTTCATGGACGCCGCCCACGCCCGCAACATCAAGGTGATCACCGAGTTGGTGATCAACCACACCTCCGATCAACACCCGTGGTTCGAGCGGGCCCGCAACGCGCCAGCCGGCTCGCCGCACCGTGACTTCTACGTGTGGAGCGACGACCCGAACCAGTGGTCCGACGCGCGCATCATCTTCCAGGACTTCGAGACGTCGAACTGGACCTGGGACCCCGTTGCCGGCCAGTACTACTGGCACCGCTTCTACTCCCACCAACCCGACCTCAACTTCGACAACCCGGCGGTCGAGGCGGCCGTCCTCGACGTGCTCGACCACTGGTTCGACATGGGAGTCGACGGCCTCCGCTTGGACGCCGTGCCGTACCTGTACGAACGAGACGGCACCAACTGCGAGAACCTGCCCGAGACCCACGACGCCCTCAAGCGCATTCGCAGCCACATGGATTCCAAGTACGAGGGGCGGATGCTCCTCGCGGAGGCCAACCAGTGGCCCGAGGATGCTGCTGCGTACTTCGGCGACGGCGACGAGTGCCACATGAACTTCCACTTCCCCGTGATGCCGCGGCTGTTCATGTCACTGCAGTCCGAGAACCGCATGCCGATCATCGACATTCTCGACCAGACCCCGACCCCGCCCGAGAACTGTCAGTGGGCGACGTTCCTTCGCAACCACGACGAGCTGACGCTCGAGATGGTGACCGAGGAAGAGCGTCACATGATGCTGCGGGCATACGCCCGCGATGACGAGATGCGCATCAACCTCGGCATCCGGCGCCGCCTGGCACCCCTGCTCGGCAACGATCGCCGCAAGATCGAACTCCTCAACGCCGTGCTCTTCTCGCTGCCCGGCACTCCGGTCGTCTACTACGGCGACGAGATCGGCATGGGCGACAATGTGTACCTCGGCGACCGCGACGGCGTGCGCACGCCGATGCAGTGGACGTCGGATCGCAACGGTGGCTTCTCCTCGGCGAACCCGCATCGGCTGTACCTGCCGCTGATCACCGATCAGGAGTACCACTACGAGAGCGTCAACGTCGAGACCCAGCATGCCAACCCGGCCTCGTTGCTGTCGTGGATGCGTCAGCTGATCACCTTGCGGACGCGGCACCGCGTGCTCGGCCGTGGCGACATCGAGTTCCTCGATCCGGACAACCCGCACGTGCTGGCGTTCATCCGCCGCCTCGACGGCGAACCGCCGATGCTCTGCGTCGCGAACCTGTCGCGTCTGGCGCAACACGTCGAACTCGACCTACGCGAGTTCCAAGGAGCGACACCGGTCGAGGTGTTCGGCCACAACCAGTTCGCCCCCGTTCGCGACCACGACTACCAGGTGACACTCGCCCCCTATGGTTTCTTCTGGTTCTCGCTGCTCGGCGCAGCGGCAGAAGCCGATGCGGTCGATCTCCCGACGCTCCCCGGCTCGATGACCGAGGTCCTGCGTCGAAAGGCGGGACTCGGGCGGGCACTCGAGCGGTGGCTGCCACAGCGGCGCTGGTTCGCCGGCAAAGGTGCAACCATCCGACAGGTCTCCGTCGACGACTCGGTGGTCATCGACGCCGACGGCAACATCGCGTTGCTCGTCGTCACCGTGTCGTTCACCGAGGGCGACGATCAGCGCTACGCCGTCCCGGTGCTGCGCGTGAGCGCCGAACTCGTCGCCGCGAGCGAACGGCTGCAGGCGGTCTCGGCCATCGCGCAGCTCGACGATGGTGCCCTCCTGATCGACGCGATGCTCGATCAGCGAGGAGCAGCCGCCGTCGTCGGAGCCGCGCTGCGACGACGCGTGCGCCCCGGACGCCACGGCGAACTTCGGGGGCAGCCCCGACGGACCCGCCTCGCGAAGCTCGCCGACGATCCCCGCAACGTCAACCTGCTTGGCGTCGAGCAGTCGAATTCGTCGGTGGTCATCGACAACACGTTGATCGCCAAACTCGTGCGCCGTCTCGAACCGGGTCTCAACCCCGACGTCGAGCTTCCGAGCCATCTGTCCGCGGCCGGCTTCGAGCGGGTCCCTCGAGTGGCCGCAACCCTGGACATCGAGCTCGGTGGAGAATCGCTGCCCGCGAACGTGGTGATCGTTCACGACGCGATCGCTCACGAGAGCGACTTGTGGGTCAAGGTGCTCGACGACATCGGACTCGCGATCGACCTGGGCGTCCCCATGGACAACCGAGACGACGATGCCGGAGCCATGACCGCCGCGCTGCTCGGGAAACGCACCGCCGAACTGCACCTGGCGCTTGCTCGCACCGACGTCGGCGACAACGAACGGGGCCGTTCCCGAATGGCGCCGGAGTCGTTCACCCTGCTCTGGCAGCGGTCGATCCTGCAGACCCTGCGGAACTCGGTCCGCTCGACCCAGCGCGAGCTGACACGCGCCGGCCGCTCGGGCAGGCTCGATGCCGCCGCCACCGATCAGATGGAACTCCTCGACGCTCGCTCGAACGAGCTGTTCGAGCGCTTCGACCGGCTCCGCACCACCAAGTTCGATGCGAAGCGGATCCGGGTTCACGGCGATCTTCATCTCGGGCAGATCCTGTGGACCGGCCACGACGTCGTGTTCATCGACTTCGAGGGCGAGCCGGGTGCCGCGATGGCCCAGAGAACGATCAAGCGCTCACCGCTCGCGGACGTCGCCGGCCTCGTGCGGTCGTGGGACTACGCGGGGCGGATGGCCGTGCACACGGCCATCGAACGCGGGCGTATCGGAGAGGGTGACCGTGAGCAGGTCGCTGCGTGGCGACGGGCCTGGACCAAGCGCATGGAGTCCGAGATGCTGGCCAGCTACTTCGACGGCCTCGACGGCACCGGGCTCGTTCCGGCCGACGACGCCGACCGTCGCCTGCTGCTCGACGTCTACGTCGTGGTCAAGGCCATGTACGAGGTTCGCTACGAGCTGGCCAACCGACCTGCGTGGACGAGCTGGCCCTTGGCCGCGATCTCTGAGATGTTCGATCGGGCTGCGCTGCGATGAACGCGACCCTGCGCGCTCGCGCCGACGAGCTCGGCGTCCAGGTCGACTACTACGACGTCGACGGGCAACTCCACCACGCTCCCGAACCGACGCTGGAGCTCGTCGTCGAGGAGCTGGAGGCGGATCTCAAACGAGCGAAGGCCGTTCGGCGATCGACGCCACCGATCCACATCGTTCGCGATCACGAGCCGGTACGCGTGACCGCGACGGTCAGTGACGCAACGATCGACATCGAGGGCACACCGGTGTCGTTGGTCGTCCGCCACGGCGACGAGCACGATGCGATCGAGCTGCCGGCTGATCTGCCGTTCGGCTGCCACGTCGTCGAGTTCACCTCGACGACAGGACCCGGCGAGACCGTGGTGGTCGCAGCACCCGCCGCGATGCCCCGAGACGAGCGGTTCGCCGGCCAGGGTTGTCTGTTTGCTCCGACCTACGCACTGTGGGAACGCGATCAGCCGCTGCCGTCGTTCCAGCACCTCCACGAACTGGCCCGCACAGCGAAGGCGGGCGGTATCGCCGTGGTGGCCACGTTGCCGCTGTACGCCACGTTCCTCGACGACCCGTACGACCCGAGCCCCTACTCGCCGATCAGTCGGCTGCACTGGAACGAGGTCTTCATCGACGACGCGGTACTGCCGGCCGCGCCGCTCCCGACACCAGGCGACGAGGTCGACTGGGCAGCGCTCGCAGCGCGCCGGCGTCACCAGCTGATCGAGGCTGCGACAGTCCTCGACGCCGCTCGACTCGACGAGCTGACCGCCTTCGCCACGAGCCATCCCGATGTCGGTGCCTACGCCCGATACCGGGCCGCCGCGAGACGCAGCCGGCGACGAGACCGTCGAACGGTCCCATCTCCTCGCCCAGTTCCTCGCCGACCGCGAGCTCGGCGGGATCCGTGACGACCCCGAGGCGGCAGCGCTTGCACTCGACCTCCCGATCGGCTCGAACCCGCTCGGCTACGAGGTGTGGGCCGACCCCACGATGTTCGCCACCCGGATGAGCGTCGGCGCGCCGCCCGACACGTTCTTCGGCGATGGCCAGAACTGGGGGTTCCCGCCGCCGCTTCCGGGCGCGCTCGCACGCGAGCGGGTACCGATTGTGGCGACAGCTGATCGAACGGGTCGGCCGTCACTCCGACATCCTGCGCATCGATCATGCGATGGCCATCCACCGGCTCTGGTGGGTGCCCGATGGGTGTTCGGCGACCGAGGGCGTCTACGTGCGGTACCCCGCGAGGAGATGCTCGCCGTGATCGCCGCGTCTGCGGTTGCGGCCCAACTGACCATCGTCGGTGAGGATCTCGGAACCGTGCCCGCCGAAGTGTCCGACGCCTTCGAGCGCTGGAACGTGCTCGGCATGTACGAGGAGCAGTTCCACATGGACGACGACCCGCTGCACGCGCATTCCCGCACGGACCGTCGCCGGAATCCGCACCCACGACATGGAGCCCATCGCCGACCTCGTTGCCACCAGCGACACGGCCGGTTATCGGCAGCGTCTCGGTGACTGCACACGGCCGCGAGATCGATGCCCGGTGGGACGATGTGGTCGAGCAGATGCTCGTCCGCCTGGCGGCGAGCGACGCCTACCTCGTGCAGGTCGACCTCGACGATCTGATCGGTGAGACCCGCCCCCACAACCTGCCCGGACGAGTCGTCCCGGGCCTCTGGGCGCGCCGCCTCGCCCAGCCGACCTCCGAGGTGCTCGCCGATCCGGCGGTGCAACGGCGACTCTCGATCCTGGGAAGGAACCAGACATGAACCCCGAAACCTCCGACGTCGCCGCGACGCGACGACCGATCTCGACCGGTATCTCTTCAACGAAGGCACCCACCGCTACCTGCATCGCCGATTCGGTGCGCAACCCGCCGACGGCGGTACCCACTTCGCGGTGTGGGCACCGAACGCTCGGGCCGTTGCGGTCGGCGGGTTCGTTCGACGGATGGGAGCACGAGCGCCCGCTCGGCCCCACCGACTCCGGGGTGTGGAACGGCTGGGTCGACGGCGCCGGAGTCGGCGATTCCTACGTGTACCGGGTGACCACGACCGACGGCTCCGTCGTCGAGAAGTCCGATCCCGTCGGGGCCGCCACGGAGGAACCGCCGTCGATCGCCTCGGTGATCGCCGACCTCGACCACGAGTGGGACGACGACGACTGGATGGCCGGCCGCGCCGAGCGGATCGCGCTCGACGCACCGATCTCGATCTACGAGTTGCACCTCGGGTCATGGGGCCGCCACGTCACCGACGGCAAACGATTCCCGCGCTACGACGAGCTCGCCGATCCAATCGCTGACCACGTGCTCGCGCACGGGTTCACCCACGTCGAGTTCTTGCCGATCATGGAGCATCCGTTCTATGGATCGTGGGGGTATCAGACGACCGGGTTCTTCGCTCCGAGCGCCCGCTACGGCACCCCGACCGACCTGATGAAGATGATCGATCGCCTCCACCAGCGCGGTGTCGGCGTGATTCTCGACTGGGTGCCGTCACATTTCCCCAACGACTCCCACGGACTCTACGAGTTCGACGGCACCCACCTGTTCGAGCACGCCGATCCACGCCAGGGCTACCACCCCGACTGGAACTCCGCCATCTTCAACTACAGCCGCAACGAGGTTCGTTCGTTCCTCGTCTCGAGCGCGATGTGCTGGCTCGATCGATACCACGTCGACGGCCTGCGGGTCGATGCCGTCGCATCGATGCTGTACCTCGACTACTCGCGCAACGAAGGCGAATGGATCCCGAACGAGTTCGGCGGGCGGGAGAACCTCGATGCCATCGTGTTCCTCCGCGAGCTGAACGAAGCGGTGTACGGCGAGTTCCCCGACGTTGCCACCATCGCCGAGGAGTCGACGTCGTGGCCGATGGTGAGCCGTCCGACCTACATCGGTGGGCTCGGCTTCGGCTTCAAGTGGGACATGGGCTGGATGCACGACACGCTCGCCTACCTGGAAGAGGACCCCATTCACCGCCGCTGGCACCACGGTGAGATCACCTTCCGGTCGGTGTACGCATCGAGCGAGCACTTCGTGCTGCCGCTGAGCCACGATGAAGTCGTGCATGGCAAGGGCTCATTGCTGGCCAAGATGCCCGGAGACGACTGGCAGCAGCTCGCCAATCTGCGCTTGCTCTATGCGATGCAGTGGGCACAGCCCGGCAAGAAGCTGTTGTTCATGGGCTGCGAACTCGCGACACGTTCGGAGTGGAACCACGAGAGCACGCTCGACTGGTCGTTGCACGACGCAGACGGACACCGCGGCGTTCGCGAGTGCCTTGCCGATCTGAACCATCTCTACGCCGCTGAGCCGGCGATGCACCGCGGCGACAGCGATCCAGGGGGGCTGCAGTGGGTCGAGGGAGCCGACGCCGATCAGAGCGTGTACGCCTGGCTGCGCAAGGACCCGACCGGCGACGGTCGGCCGGTGCTGGTCGTGGTGAACGCCACGCCGACGCCTCGCCACAACTACCGACTGGGTGTGCCGGCATCGGGCCGATGGGCCGAGCTGCTCAACACCGACGCCGTCGGCTACTCGGGAAGCGGCGTCGGCAACTTCGGCGGTGTCGAGACCGTGCCGGTCGACTCACACGGCTTCCACCAGTCGGTCGTCCTGACCCTGCCCCCGCTCGGCGTCGTGTACCTGGCGCCGGAGGCCTAGGCATGGAGCACGCCGGGCGCCTCGGCGCGACGGTCGTCGGCGGGGGTACCCGCTTCGAGGTGTGGGCGCCGGCGGCGCAGAGGGTCGAGGTCAGCGTCGGGTCCGAGCCCATCGACCACGCCATGGAGCGTGACGGCGACATGTGGTCGACCGTCGTCGAGGGAATGGGCCACGGCGATCGCTACCGGTACCGCATCGACGGCGGCGAACTTCTCGCCGATCCGGCATCGCGTTGGCAGCCCGACGGGGTCCATGGTCCGTCGGCGGTCGTCGACGCGTCGTCGTTCCGATGGACCGACGACACCTGGTCAGGTGTCGAACTCTCGGACACCGTGCTCTACGAGCTGCACATCGGAACGTTCACACCCGATGGCACCTTCGATGCAGCGATCGGCCAGCTCGAGCGGCTCGATGCGCTCGGGATCACGACCATCGAGATCATGCCGGTCGCCGCCTTTCCCGGCGTTCGCAACTGGGGCTACGACGGCGTGTTCCCCTTTGCGGTTCAGGACTCGTACGGCGGGCCGGCGGGATTGGCTCGGTTCGTCGATGCCGCGCATGCGGTGGGCCTCGCAGTCGTGCTCGACGTCGTGTACAACCACATGGGCCCCGAGGGCAACGTGCTCGGGCGGTTCGGCCCGTACTTCACCGATGCGTACCGCACGCCGTGGGGGACGCGATGAACGTGTCCGATGCCGGCAGCGATCACGTCCGCCGGTACTTCATCGAGAACGCCGCCGGCTGGATCTCCGAGTTCCATCTCGACGGGCTCCGACTCGACGCGGTTCATGCGATCTTCGACCCGACCCCCAGCCCCTTCGTGCAGGAGCTGACCGCCTCCGTGCACGCTGCCGCGAGCGTCGCGGGCCGAACCGCGCTCGTCACGATCGAGAGCTCGGCCAACGACCCGCGGATCGTCCGATCGACCGACGAGTTCGGGTGGGGCTGCGACGCGGTCTGGAACGACGACTACCACCACGCGCTGCGAGTTGCGCTCACGGGCGACCGTCACGAGTACTACGCGAACTATGCGGGCGCTGCCGATGTCGCCAGAGCGTGGGAGCACCGATGGGTGTACTCGGGCCAGTACTCGCCGGGCTTCGATCGACGTCACGGGGCGCCCGCCGACGACATCGACCATCAGCGCTTCATCGTCTTCGACACCAATCACGACCACGTCGGCAACACGCCAGCCGGCGACCGGATGCTCAGCGACGCGACGCCCGACGACCCGCGCCACCGACTCGCCGCAGCAGCGATCCTGCTCTCGCCCTTCACGCCGATGCTGTTCATGGGCGAGGAGTACGGCGAGACGGCACCGTTTCCCTACTTCATCGACCACGGCGATCCCGAGTTGGTCGAGGCGGTGCGTCGGGGACGCCGGCGCGAATTCGCCGGCTCGGTCGGACGTGGCGACGTCAGCGATCCCGGTGACCCGGCGACCTTCGAAGCTGCCGTGCTCGACCCGACGCTGGCCGAGCGCGAGCCGAACCGGCTCGCGCTGTACAGCGAGTTGCTGCGGGTTCGACGCGAACATCCGGTGCTCACCGACCCGGCGGCCCGGCAGGAGGTCACGATCGTCGACGACGCCGTGGTCGCCGTGCGTTCACTGCCCGGCGTCACGGCGTCGCTGGTCTTCAACTTCTCCGCCGACGGCCTGGACCGCGGGGCTTCCGACTCAGGCGACGAGGTGATCTTCGACTCCGACGACCCACGTTGGGGCGGCCCCGGCCGGTCGCTCGATCACATCGCCCCGTGGTCCGCCCGGTTCACGATCTCCCATGCCGACTGACACGCCGGTACATCAGGGGCCGGACTCCGGCAACAGCCACGTGGTGATCGTGGGCGGTGGCTTCGGGGGGCTGGCGGCCGCACGAGGGCTCGCCGATGCCCCGGTTCGGGTCACGTTGATCGACCGGCGAAACCACCACCTCTTCCAACCACTGCTCTACCAGGTGGCCACGGCAGGACTGAATCCGGCCGACATCGCCGCACCGATCAGGACGATGCTCGCCGATCAGACCAACGCCCGTGTGCTCCTCGGCGAGGTGATCGACGTCGACCCTGGCGCCGGGAACGTGACACTCGACGACGGTACGGTGATCGGCTTCGATCATCTGGTGCTGGCCTCCGGCACCACGCACTCGTACTTCGGTCACGACGACTGGGAAGCGCACGCTCCCGGCCTCAAGACCGTCGAGGACGCGTTGGAGATCCGTCGACGGATTCTCCTCGCGTTCGAACGAGCAGAACGTGCAACCGATCCGGCCGAGCGCGACGCCAACTTGACCTTCGTCGTCGTCGGCGGCGGGCCGACCGGCGTCGAAATGGCCGGAGCGATCGCAGAGATCGCGTTCCGCACGATGACACGAGAGTTCCGCACCATCGACTCGACGACGGCCCAGATCATCCTGCTCGAGGCCACTGATCGCCTGCTCGCTGCCTACCCCGAGTCGTTGTCGGCGAGCGCTCGCCGACAACTGGAGGCACTCGGGGTCGATGTCCGTACTGGCGTGACGGTGACGGCGATGGCCGCACACGGCGTCGACACCTCCGCCGGGGCGATCGGTACCCGCACGGTCGTGTGGGGCGCCGGGAACGAGGCCTCACCTCTGGGAGGGCGACTCGGAGCACCGATCGACCGCGTCGGACGGGTCGAGGTCGAACCAGATCTCTCCGTTCCCGGCCACCGCAACGTGTTCGCGATCGGCGACATGGCCCACGCAATCTCGGGCGGCGCGACCGTGCCCGGCGTTGCCCAGGGAGCGATCCAGGGAGGCGCGCACGTCGCCCGTGTCATCCGGGCCGACCTCGACGGCACGCAACGACCCACGTTCCGATACCGCAACAAGGGCGAACTCGCCACGATCGGCCGGTCGTCCGCAGTCGGCGTGATCGCCGGACGCAAACTGTCGGGGTGGGTGGCGTGGATGGCGTGGTGGTCGGTCCACATCTTCTTCTTGATCGACTTCCGCAGCCGTCTGCTCGTGCTGATCAACTGGTCCTGGAACTATGTGACGTTCCGCCGGGGCGCCCGCTTGATCACCGGCGCCTGGCGCCCGCGGGACCCGTCGAGGAGCACCTCCGACGCATAGCGGTCGAGCATCGACCGCGCCGCTCAGATTCGTTCGACGACCGCGACGGGGAAGCGGTCGAGCCACCGACCGACGGGCAGCGACACACCACCCACCACGACCTCGGCGGCGTCGTCGAGCACGTTTCGCCACGCGCCATCGGGCAGTTCGACGGAAGTGTCCGCCCACCCATCGACGTCCCGGGTCGGCACGATCGTCACGACGGCAGGACCGTTGGAATCGGCACGGGCAAAGGAAATCACGGACTCGGAGCGGGCGCCGGTGACATCCACTGCCACGTATCCCGCATCGGGACCGAACGCTGATGCACGCCGCCGTCGCAGCTGCAGCGTCCGCGTGATCACCACTGCTTTCGACGCCTCGACCTCGCCCCCGCTCCATGCGGTGGGACCGTCGAGTTGTGCCGCGAGGTCGACGAGCGAACGTCGCATGTCCCAATCCGGCTCGACGCGGTTGTCGGGATCGACGAGCGAGTACGTGAACGCAGCAGTGCCCTGGTAGAGGTCGGGCACGCCCGGCGCCGTCAACCTGATGGCCAGCGATCCCAACGAGCGTGCCCAACCGGCACGCAGTGTGACCGCGATGACGTCGCCGAGCGGGCCAGCCGTGGCGAGATCGCTCAGTTCGCGCTCCAACACGTCGGCGAGCCGCCCGAGGGCGTGCTCGTAGGCGGCGTCGGGTGCCGTCCAGGAGGTGCGCTCCTCCGCCTCGCGCGCGGACTTCACGAGGTACTCCGCCAGCCGTGCGGAGTCGATCGGCCATGCAGTGACCGCTGTCTCGAGTGCCAGCAGGGTGGTCGCGGCGTCGAGCCCGCCGCGGAGGAGGTCTCCGTGACCCACCAACCAGTCGCGCACGACTGCCGTCCAGTCGTCAGCGAGCTCCGCAAGGGCCAACGCCCGCGCCCGCACTCCTTCGGACCGTTTGGTGTCGTGGGTCGTGCCGGCCAGCAGTGCCAGTGGGGCATGGTTCTGCGCCCCGAGCTGGTACCGGTGGAACTCGCTCACCGGGACGCTCCACTGACCGGGAGCGCCGCCAACCTCGCAGAGCGCACCCAAGCGCAGATAGCGATAGAAGGCGCGGTCCTCGGCCCCCTTCGCCATCACGGGGCTGGTGAGTTGTTGCCAACGTTCGGCCACTGCCTGGTCGCTGTCGATCAGGTCGACGAGGTGCCCGATGTCGTCGGCGAGATCAGGCCGCGTCGAGGTCGCCCGACGGCGGGCGATCGCGAGCTGTGCCGCCGAGTCGGCATCGTCGGGGAGGTAGGTGCGATACCGGTGCAGCCCGATCGTCAGCTCGACGACCGCGTGACGCACACGTTCCGCGTCTGCCCACCCGTCGCGGTCGGCGATCAGCCGGACGAGACGATCGAGGTCGGGCCGGAGCCCGCCGTCGAGTACCTCACGGCGGCCGACATCTTCGAGTTCGGCAAATGACCGATGATCCTGCGTGAGTTCGGTCCACAGCGAGGTCAACGGGTCCTCGGCATCCGCCGCGAGCAGCGAGTGCTCGGTGACCCGGATGTGTTCGTACCCGGTCGTGCCGTCGACGGGCCACGACGGCGGCAGCGTCTCGCCGACGGCCAAGATCTTCTCGACGAGCAGCCAACGGCGGTCTCCGATGCGCCGGCGCAGACCAGCCAGGTAGGCACCCGGTTGCGTGAGTCCGTCGACATGGTCGACGCGGACGCCGGCGAACGCAGCGTTCGCCGAGAGCAGCGCCGGGATCGTATCGATCACCTCGGCGACGTCGGGATCCTCTGCCCGTACGGCGACGAGGTCGTCGATCGTGAAGAAGCGGCGCACGTTGCGGGCAGGATCACGCCACCACTGCAGCCGGTAGTGCTGACGTTTCACCGCCTCGGCGACGTCGAGCTCCTCGGTTCCAGACGCCAGCGGGAAACGCAGCGGGCCGTACCGGAGTTCGGGACCGCGATCGCCCTCGCCGATCGCCAAACCGCCGCTGGCCAGGACCTCATCGAGTGGGTCACCCAGCTTGGGAACGATCACCGTGCCGTCTCCGGCGGCCCAGTCGACGTCGAACCACGATGCCGCGGGTGACTCCGGTCCATCGCGCAGCATCTCCCACCACCGATCGTTCAGGTGCGCTTCGGCGACCGACATGTGGTTCGGAACATGGTCGATGACGACCCCGAGGCCCCGGTGGCTGGCAGCGTCGAGCAGTGCGAACAGCCCGCCCTCGCCGCCGAACTCGGCGCGCACACGGGTGTGATCGACGACGTCGTAGCCGTGCTCGCTCCCGGGAACCGCCTCAGCGACGGGCGACAAGTACACGTGGCTCACACCGAGCGCAACGAGATGGTCGAGGATCCCGATCGTCTCGGCGAAACCGAACGACGGCGTCAACTGGACTCGATAGGTCGCAATCGGGGTGATGTCGAGTGGAGCGGCCACGTGGAGTGTGTACCCGGTCGCGTCGGCAATCACTCCCGAGCGTGCGTTCAGACGAGTGCGGTGACGGCTGCGCCCATCAGGTCGACGAAGTTGTCGGCATAGAACTTCTGGCGGACGTCCTCGGACCGATCGTCGAGGCTCCGCTCGAACCGTTCGAACGGACGCCGGCCACCTTCGACGTGGGGGTAGTCGGTGTTGAACAGCAGCACGTTCGGGCCGATCTGGTCGGTGACCCATCCGACGTCCTCGGTGGGGTACGGCGTCACTCGCACCTGGCGTTCGACGAACTCACCTGGCCGCATCGACAGCTTCTGCAGGCGTTCCTCGTGACGGCCGAACGCGTCCATCGCGGACTCCATCTGTTTGAGCCAGCTCGGCAACCAGATGCAGCCCTGCTCGATCACGCCGAACTTGAGATTCGGGAATCGGTCGAGCACGCCGTCGAAGATCAACGTGGCGAGCGTCTGCATCGGCGGGAACGGAATGGCCATGTAGTCGACCGACCGGAAGTTCTCCTCGCCGCCGTGGAAGTCGGCCGGGATGGGCAGGCCATTGTCGAAGTACGCCGGGTCGATCAGGTCGCCGGTGCCGCCGACGTGGAACACGACCGGAATCCCGGCCTCCTCGGCCTGGCGCCACACCGGATCGAGGGAGACGTGCGACGGCGAATGGCCCATCGGGCAGCCGGAAGCGACGAGCAATGCCGCAGCGCCCATCTCGATCGCCTCGCCAGCCATTGCACTCGCTCGGTCGAAGTCGGCGAACGGCACGTAACACGTCGGCAGCAGGCGGGGGTCGACCGAGCAGAACTCGACCATGCCACGGTTGTGGGCTCGAGCAGCTCCGTAGGCGAGGTCGAGGTCGGGTTGGTGCTCCCACTGGTACAGCCGGCTGTTGTGGAAGGTGTTGAACAGCAGCTGGCTCTGCACGCCGATGAAGTCGAGTGCCCGCGGCCGGTCCTCGGCCAGGAACGAACCGGTCGCCGCGAAGTTCTTGCGGTTCATCACCTCGGCGGCTTCGTCGGCCAGGAACTCCTCGGTCCGGTGTCGTTCGGTCAGTCGCTCGAATGCTGCATCGATGCGATCCTGGTCTCCGCCGTGCTCGCCGTCGCCGGTCTGGGCCAGTTCGTTGGCGTAGCCCGGACGGTCGATTCGGTCACGAATGTCGGGATCGGCGTGGTCACGCAGCCAGTTCGGTGGCTCCATGATGTGCGCATCTGCGTCGTGTACGAGACGGTCGGCAATGTAGGCCATGGAACATTCTGTTCGATCCGGTGCGGTCTGTTCGTATCGTTGTCCAATTCCCCCTGCAGGAGCATGCGATGAACGACGACCACGACCCCACCCCTGATCACGACGAGACAGCGGGTGACCCTTCGATCGCCGTCGCGACCGGCTTCGCCGACCTCGGCCTACGCGACGAGCTCCTCGCCGCACTCGACGACCTCGGATACGAAGAGCCGACGCCGATTCAGCGCGAGACGATCCCGGTGCTGCTGACGGGACGAGACCTGCTCGGCCAGGCGGCCACCGGCACCGGCAAGACCGCGGCGTTCGCGCTCCCGGCGCTGCAGATGATCGATGCCTCGCGTCGCGTGCCACAGGTGCTCGTCCTCGTGCCGACGCGAGAGCTCGCCGTCCAGGTGAGTGAGGCCATGTTCAAGTACGGCCGTGAACTCGGTGTCAAGGTGGTTCCCGTCTTCGGCGGGCAGCCGATCCAGCGTCAGCTGCAGGCCCTCGACCGAGGCGCCCACGTCGTCGTCGCCACCCCAGGCCGTGCGCTCGACCACATCGGACGCGGATCGCTGGCGCTCGACGGCATTCAGACCGTCATCCTCGACGAAGCCGACGAGATGCTCGACATGGGCTTCACCGACGACATCGAGTCGATCCTCGAGAGCACGCCAGAGGACCGCCAGACCGTGTTGTTCTCCGCGACGATGCCCAAGCGCATCACGTCGATCGCGAGGCGCTACCAACGCGACCCCGAGCGGATCACGATCGGTCGTCCCGACGCCGAGCCCGGCGCCAAAGCCCTCGTGCGCCAGACCGTCTACGTCGTCCAGCGGGCGCACAAGCCGTCGGCACTCGGTCGAATCCTCGACATCGAGGCGCCGAAGTCGGCGCTCGTCTTCTGCCGAACCCGCACCGAGGTCGACCAGCTGACCGAGACGATGAACGGTCGCGGTTACCGGGCCGAAGCGCTTCACGGTGGCATGGATCAGGCCCAGCGTGACCGTGTCATGGCACGACTGCGCGACGGCACCGCCGAGTTGCTCGTGGCCACCGACGTTGCCGCCCGTGGCCTCGATGTCGACACGCTGACCCACGTCGTGAACTACGACGTTCCGTCGGCAGCCGAGAGCTACGTGCACCGCATCGGTCGAGTGGGACGCGCCGGGACGCGAGGGCGTCGCCATCACGCTCGCCGAGCCGCGTGAGCGGCGCGGCCTCGAGAACATCGAGCGCCTCACCAAGCAGAAGTTCGAGATCGCCAAGGTGCCGACCGTGTCGGATCTACGCGAGCGTCAGATCGAGTTGACGGTCGCTGCCGTGCGCGAGGCCCTCACCGCCGTCGATCTCGAGGACTTCAACGTCGTGCTCCATGCCCTCGCCGGCGAGGACAGCGATCGCAACATCGCGCTCGCCGCCATCAAGCTCGTCCACGAGTCGCGCGGCGCCACGATCGACGAACTCGAGATCCCCGACGCCTCCGACCGGCTCCGGGGAACGCCCAGCGATGGCAAGAAGAAGTTCGACAAGAACAAGGGCCGAAACGCTGGCGAGAAGGACCGCGGCCGCAAAGGACAGCACAGTGGCGGAGCGGGTACCGGGTTCGTCCACGTGAGCCTCGGCCGCAAGGCGGGTGTTCGCCCGGGTGACCTGGTGGGCGCGATTGCGAACGAGACCGGACTCGTCGGCCGCGAGATCGGACCGATCCGGATCTCCGAGGCCTTCTCGGTCGTCGGTGTCCCCGAGGCATCGGTCGAGCACGTCATCGAGAAGATGCAGTCGACCACGATGCGCGGCAAGCGTGCGCGAGTCCGCCGCTTCGTCGAGTGACATGTCACGCCGTGCCGGGTCAAACGTAACCACATGTCACGCCGTGCCGGGTCAAACGTAACACATGTCACGCCGTGCCGGGGCGTTCTCGACCCCGACCGCCCGGTTGGTTTGCCGTCCCCCCGATCGAGCAATGCTCGAGCCGTGAGCTCCGACGAACCGCTGTCCCGATCGAGAGAAGATTCGAGCCCGATCCGGGTGGCCTTGGTGAACGATTATCAGATCATCGTCGAGGGGTTGCGACAGATGCTGCGCCCGTTCGCCGATCGGGTCGTCGTCGTCGAGGCGGTCGCCGGCTCAACACCCGACGGCCGATCGGACATCGCCCTGTTCGACACGTTCGCCGGTCGCCGCCACGCCCTCGAACGAGTCAAGGAGATGCTCGCCGACGGCGACATCGGCAAGGTCGTGCTCTACAGCTGGGACGTGCCGACAGCGTTCCTCGACGACATCGCCGCCTTGCGTATCGACGGCGTGATCATGAAGTCCGAGACCGGCGAGCGTCTCGTCGAGGCGTTGGAGCGCGTGCATCGGAATGAACCCGTCGGGCTCGACCCCGCTGGAGACAAGCTCTCTTCAACGGCGTTGACCGAACGCGAGCGCGAAGTTCTCGCGTTGATCGCCCGCGGATCGTCGAACAGCGAGATCGCCCGTGAGCTCTACCTGTCGGTCGACACCGTCAAGACGCATGTTCGCAATCTGTTCCGGAAGCTCGACGTGCCGAACCGCACCCGGGCGGCGTTGGCCGCTGATCAGTTCGGACTGGCAGCTCCACCCGAGCGGAGCTGAACGTCGAGTGACGCGTCGGCGTTCCTCCGACGGCGGATGAGCACAACGCCACCGATCACGATCAGGACGATCCCTGCAGCGAGGACGAGACGGGTGGTCTCGCGCGACCCACAATCGATCCAGCGCCATTGATCCCTGCAGAGAGCGTCTCGCCGGCGCTCACCGGTCTGCTCCGGCGAACTCAGCGATCGTGATCGGCCCGTCCTCGGGCACCGACAGCACCACCGGCGGGCGCTGCAGGCTGAGCTCAGCGATCCGTTGCACCATCATCGGCGCGGTGGCACCGGTCTGCAGACGGTCCATCAGCTTCGGCTCGTCGAGATGTTCGGGCAACATGATCGCGTCGACATCGAGGGCCTGCAGCATGTCGAGCATGGCGGTGAGCGCCGGAATGGTCGCGAGCCATGCTGATGCGGGCACACCTGCGTCTTCGAAGTCGCGCAGCTGCCGAACGAGGTGTTCGCGGTCGGTGTCGACGATGTCGTCGGCGGTCACCGGGCCAGTCGGGTGCGGGTGATCGGTCCACCGCTCGTTGGAGCGATCGTAGAGGACCACCTCGAAGCCATTCGTGCGAGCAAGCCCGAGCGCCACGCGGCGCACTCGGGCGAGGGCCTCGTCCGTCTCGTCGGTGGCGATCGCCAGGCGTCGGAGCCCGCTCACTGATGCAGGGAGCGTCATCGCCGGCTCCGGCCGCGTGGAGGTCTCGGCGTCGAGGGCGTCGTCGGTCGTCGTCATGTCGAGACCGTTCCCCGTCCCGCACCGTCCAAAACGGCGCATGCTGTCGTGTGCGCCTCGTGGCGCCAAGGGCACTCGGCAGCGCAGCTCGACGACGACTTTTCGGTCTCGTCGAACGTGGTATCAAGGTTCCCGTGATCTCTGTCCCCGCTCGTCTGCCACACCCAGGTCGAATCGACTCGCCATGAGCGACGAACCGGCTGCCGAACGGGCGACCGCCGCCCAGCAGTGGCGCGGCCGACTCGACTCGATCATGGGGACACCGGCGACCGAGGGCAACCTCGTGCGGATCCTCCGGAACGGGTTCGAGATCTTTCCATCCATGCTGGAGGCGATCGATGCCGCGCAGCGAACCGTCGATCTCGTCACCTTCGTGTACTGGCAGGGTGGCATCGCCGACCGATTCGCCTCGGCCTTGGCCCACGCGGCACGACGCGGCTGTCGCGTGCGTGTGCTCCTCGACGCTGTCGGTGCTCGCAAGCTCCCCGACGAGCTGATCGACGAGATGGAGCAGGCCGGTTGTGATGTCAGATGGTTCCGTCCCGTGGAGGGCAGCCACCTCGGAGATGCCAACCATCGGACACATCGCAAGATTCTCGTGTGTGACTCGACAGTCGGCTTCACCGGTGGCGTCGGTATCGCCGACGAGTGGGACGGCGACGCCCGCGACGAGACCGAGTGGCGCGACACCCATCTACGGATCGAAGGGCCGGCCGTTGCAGGTCTCCAAGCGGGTTTCATCGACAACTGGGCCGACGGGAACGACGACGGATTCGACCCCGGGAGCGAACACCCCGTACCTGAGCGCCGACCCGGCACCACGACGATGTCGGTCATCCGCAGCTCGGCGGAGACCGGAGCAAGCGAGGTCTGGCGGCTCATGCTCACATTGATCAGCTGCGCTCAGGAACGCATCACCTTGGCAACGGCCTACTTCAACCCCGACGAGAGGTTGATGACCGCGCTGAAGGATGCTGTGGCGAGTGGAGTTGTCGTCACGATCCTCGTGCCAGGCGAACACGCGGACAAGCGGTTCGTCCGGTTCGCCGGCGAGGAGACCTATGGCGAACTCCTCGACGCCGGTGTCGACATCCAGGCCTACGCGATCTCGATGATGCACGCCAAGGTGCTGGTCGTCGACGGTGTCGTCGCGACCGTGGGGTCGGCCAACGTCAACAACCGTTCGGCGCAGTTCGACGAGGAGGCGAACGTCGTACTGTTCGACCCGGAGCTCGTCGACATTCTCGAAGGCCATCTGCGCGACGATCTGCGCTCAGCGGAGCAGATCGATCCAGCAGATTGGGCCGAGCGAGGGCTCCTCCAACGCTCTGGCGAGCGACTCTCCGAGGTGGCGAGCCGATGGCTCTGAGCGAGCGGCTCGATCTGCCGCACTGGCGCTGGAGGACTACGGAACCACGGTGAAGTGGTCGTCCAAACCGGAGACCTCGAGCAGCCGGACGACCGATGCGCTCGGCGACTGCAGGATCAGTCCATGAGGCTCGGCTTCTGTTCGCTGGCGCGTGTCGATCAACACCCTGAGCCCGCTCGAATCCATGAACGTGACCGCCGACATGTCGACAACGATGTCGGCGTCGGTGGCGGAGCAGGCGCTCAGCCGTTCAGCGAGGAGGGGCACTGAATGAGCATCGATCTCGCCGCTGACAACGAGCGAGCAGGGGCCACGATCGGTGATCACCAATCGATTCGGCGAGGCGGGCATCATCAGAATCGTACCCGTCGCATCGTCAACAACAGCGCCGAGGGCGTGGACATCACCCGATCGGGTGATGTCCGAGCCCCCACGGGTGATTCCGGGCGGTCTGGTTTCCGGGCGGCGTGGTTCCCGGCGGTGTGGTTTCCGGCGGAAGGCGCCGAGTCAGCTCTTGTCGAACGTGGTCCGGTGTACGACGTCCCCGGTCGCGTCCTTGAGGTGTGCTCTCACGAACCACTGGAACTGCTCGAGGTCACGGAGGTGCCCGATCAACAGATCCTCGGACACAGGATCGTGTCGGCCGAGCTGGTCGAGTGCCGCACGATGGTCACCGATGACGCCTGAGTAGACGTTGTCGAGTGCCACCAGATGCTGCACGGTCGGCGCTCGGTTGAGGTCGTAGTCCGACCAGTCCCGTCCGGCGGTGATCGATCCCGGGGTTCCCATGGGCTCGCCGCCCAACGTGGCGATACGTTCGGCGATCTCGTCCGACTGGAGCCGAACCGCGTCAACCTGCGGGTCCAGCATCTCGTGGATGGCGATGAAATTCATGCCCACCACGTTCCAGTGGATGTGCTTGAGGGTCAGTTGAAGGTCCAGCGTCGCGGTGAGACGATCCTGCAGCGCGGTCATCACGGCGATCGTCGAGTCGGATGACATGCCGGCAACCGTCGTCTTCGGGCCGGTCGTGGACTGAGTGTCGGTGCGGTCGATGGTGGAGTTGCTCATGGGACGGCTGATACCCGGAATTCGTCGTTGCCAAACGTCGTCGTCGGCCGTCTGACCCTGCTGGGTGTGGGCCTGCTGGGCGTCCGGGGCGTGTTTGGCCGGACGCGAGTACGGGTACGGAGCGGTCATGGTCGAGAACGAGCACGGTCTTCACTTCGACGTTGCCATTCTCGGTGGAGGGACCGCAGCTGAAACGTTGGTCGGCGAGCTCGCCGACACCGACATGAACGTTGTCGTGTTCGAGGACGACCGGGTCGGCGGTGAGTGCCCGTTCGTCGCGTGCATGCCAACGAAGGCGATGCTTCACGATGCCGCAGTCGGGCTGTCGTGGCGCGACGCCGTGCGGCGCCGCAGCGACGTCGTCGAGCACCTCGATGACAGCAGCCACGCAGCCGAGCTCGATGCGAATGGTGCTGTCCTCATCCGAGAGCGGGCAGCGATTGTCGGGTGTGGAGAGATCGAAGCCGGAGGGCGCCGATACACCGCTGAACACATCGTGCTCGCCACCGGCTCCGCGCCGTCCAGACCTCCCATCGAGGGCCTCGATTCCATCGCCGACCGGTGTTGGACCAGTGCCGACGCAATGACAGCGCCCGACCGACCCACCCGCCTCACCATCCTCGGCGGAGGAGTCATCGGGTGCGAACTCGCCACCATCTACGCCCGATTCGGCACCGAGGTCCACTTGCTCGACGCCGACCCCACGCCGTTCCCCGACCTCCCCGCTCGAATCGGTGAGATCGTCGACGATTCGCTCCGGGCCGGCGGCGTACGTGTCCGTCGCGGCGTCGAGGTTGCGAGTGTGGAGGGACGCGGGAGTGGCGTACGCGTGCGGCTCGCGGGCGGCGCCTGTCTCGACACCGACCGTTTGCTGATCGCCACCGGTACCCGGCCCCGGACGACCGGAATCGGGCTCGACACCATCGGTCTCGACGAAGGCGAACCGCTGGCCGTTGCAACCGATGGTCGCGTGCTCGCTGATGGCTCGGTCTGGGCGATGGGCGATGTGGCGGGCTACGGCGAGTACACCCACCTGGCAAACCATCATGCACGCGTGGTCGCCGACGCACTGACCGGGCGGGGCACCAGCCGCTTCGATGACGTCGTCGTACCTGCCTGCGTGTTCACCGATCCCCCCATCATCACGATCGGCCCGCTGCCCGACGCCCTCGGCGACGACGTGCTGTGGCAGTGCGCGGAACTTTCAGAGATCCCCAGGTCGACCACCGATGACCTGTCCGACGGCGTCCTTGCCATCGCAGTCGACCGGTCGACTCGGACGATCGTCGCCGCGCACGGCGTCGGGGCCGGCTTCGACATCCTCGCCGCAGCGCTCGTGACCGCGATCGACGCGCGTGTCCCCATCGACGACCTGGCCCGATCGATCTGGCCGTTCCCGACCGTTGGCGAACTTCTCGGTCTGATCTACTCTCGTGCTTCGGCCGCGTTGGACGAGACGGGATGAGCCCCCTCGAGCGCCTCGCTGAGCCCCTCGGCGTCACCGATCTGTTCACGCATCTGCGTGAACGACCGCCGGAGCAGACGCGACACGTGCATCTGGGAGATCCCCATCGCTTCGCCGATCTCCGACTGTGACATCCGCTCGTAGAACCGCAGCCGAACGATTTCGCGCTCGCGTTCGGGGAGCAGTTCGAGCAGCTCGTCGACCACCTGACGGTTCTCGGTGTCGTCGAATCCGCGATCCTCGACCGACAACGCACCCTGCCGATCCGGCGCGAGATCTGCCTCTTCGCTGGATCCCGCATCGAGCGTGCCGACACTGTACGCCGCGCTCGCTGCCACGCCCCTGAGCACGTCGTCACGATCGATCTGAAGATGTCGGGCAAGCTCGTCGACCGACGGCGAACGTCCCAGCTTCTGACCCAGCTCTTCGGTTGCCCGGCGGACCTGGAGATGAAGCTCCTTGGCGCCTCGAGGCACCCGCACCACCCAGGTGCGGTCGCGGAAGTGACGTTTCAGCTCACCCTCGATGGTTCGGCCGGCGAAGGCGGAAAACGACGCACCGTAGTCCGGGTCGAATCGGTCGACAGCCTTGACCAGACCGATCATCGCCACCTGGCGAAGGTCGTCATCGCGGGTGCCGGCACGTTGGTAGCGCTTCGCGATGTGTGCCGCAAGGCCCATGTGCCGCTCGACCAGCTGGTTGCGGACGGACCGCCGTTTCGTGGAAGCAAGTGTACGGAACAACTCGAGGTCATCGAGGTCGTCCGTGACGGACGGTTCGCTCATGACGTCGGTGCGTCGGCGATCGCCTCGGTCGCGTGCTTGACGAGAGTGATCGACTCCGGGGCAATCTCGAACTCGTCGGTCACCGACTGGAGAATGCCGAGCGCCAGCTCGTCGAGATCGATCCGAGTGTGGTCCTGCGCCGCCCGCAGCTCGATTCGTGCAGCTCCAGCGCCGATGAAGAACCGCACATTGGCCCGGCCGAATGCGGCGACATTCTCATCGTCGACGAGCGCCGAGAACACCTCGCTCAGTGCAAGTCGGAGGTCGTCGAGCTCATCGACGGAAAAACCGGCGTCTGCACCGAGGGCTGCTGCCACGGTCCGGATCGTCCCCGCATGCTCCGGTCGGAGCGGGACGGACACCTCGACATGATCCGCATCGGGCGGCGACGCCTCGTGAGTTTCAACTTCCACGCACGCACGCTACCCGTGGACCACTGCCACCAAACCCACCCATGCGGCGGTCGGCGACGAACTTCGAGGTTTCGATCCCAGACCGTGAGGTTTCGATCCCCGACCGTGGGGTAGTCGCTCCGCCGGCGACGACCGTTGCCCACCGTAAGAGAAAGCAGGAATGCACCATGGGTTATGGCATCGGAGGAATACTCGTCCTCATACTCGTCATCCTGGCGATCATCTACTTCGCCAAGCGCGTCTGATCGGAGCGACTGCGGCGCTGGACCGGTACCCCGGTTCAGCGCCGCAGGAAACCGCAGTTGACCGTCCACGTCGACTGATCGACGAGTGTTGCCACCGAGTCAGCAAGAGCGTTGACGATCGCGAGCCCGCGGCCTGATCTGGCGAGGGCAGCTGGCGCGGAGGGCGCGGAAGGCGCCGCCGGTGACGCGGCGTCGACGACTGCAGAGGTGACTGAGCAGTGCACCTGCGAGCTCGTGAGCGAGAGCGCAAGGTCGGCGGCGCCGGCACCATGGGTGAGAGCGTTGGTCACGAGTTCGCTCACCACGAGTTGCACGTCAGCGATCAGCGCGGGGTCGACCGGAGGCACGGAGGTCGGGTCGGTCAGCACCTCGGCCACGAAGTCGCGGGCAGAACCAATCGAGTCCAACGTCGACGCCAACTCGCGATGTTGCACCGAGGAACGCTGAGGGTCCGCCGACTCCATACCCCGACGGTATCCCAAACCGGGGAACGGCAAACCTCCTCGAGCAGACGGGCCGGTTGTCCACCTCGATGCGAAGTGTCACACTCTGCGCCATGCCTGTACCGCCTGACGATGAGGTTCTACCCCCGGGCGACTCAGATCCGGCCCGTGACGGGTCCGCAAACGCTGTCCTCGAGGACACGCTCGAACTGGTCAACGCGCCGCTTGCCCGGTTGCGTGCACTGCAGCGCCTCGCGACCGAGCTCGTCGCGACCAACACCATCAACGAGATCGCCCACGCCGTGGTGAACGCTGGGGTCGACGCTGCCGGCGCTTCCGGCGGATCGCTCATGATCGTCGAAGGAACACGGCTGCAACTCATCTCCGAACGCGAGCTGGGCACCGACATCGCAGAGGCGTGGAGCGACTTCACGATCCAGCCGTCACTCGACCCAATTTCTGATGCCTTGGCCGCACAGGAACCGGCGTACTACTCCGGACGGGCCGGCTTCCTCGACGCATACCCTCACCTGCGCGACACCATCGAGTCGACGCCGCATCATTCGTGGGTCGTACTCCCGCTCCTCTACGAGGGCCAACCCATCGGATCCGTGGGATTCACGTACGAAGACACGGTCATCTTCGATACGACTGCGGAACTGGCGCTCTCCACGATTGCCGACCTCATGACCCAGGCCGTGATCAGAGTCGTCTCGGCGACCGAAGAACGCCGAGCGTTCGCCTCACTGCACGCGGCACTGCTCGACCTCGACATCCCGCCCCTCCCGGGGGTGACGACGGCGTCGACGTACCGATCGGCCACCACGACGGCGCAGGCGGGCGGGGACTGGTTCAACGCGACACAGCTCGGCGAGGGCAAACAGCTCTTCGTGATCGGCGACGTGGCCCACCACGGAACCGCTGCGGTGGGCGAGATGGGACGCATCCGAGCCGTCGTGCTTGCCTACGCGCTCGAGGACCACCCGACCGACCGCATCGCGGAACTCACCACGCTGACGATGTCGAAGTTGAGTTCGACGTTTGCGACGGCGTGCATTGTCATCTACGAGCCAGCGACCCACGTGCTGACGTGGACCAACGCCGGACATCCCTATCCGCTGATGATCCCCAAGGCGGGCGCTCCGGAGTTCCTGGTGGAGACCCACGGCCCTCCACTCGGTGTCGATCCCGACGTCCGCTACGACATGAGCTCGGTGACCTTCAACTCCGGTGACACGCTCCTGCTCTACTCCGACGGCCTCATCGAACGTCGTGACACCGGGATCGATGCGGACTTCGAGCGACTTCGGTCAGCGATCCCGATCGACGCAGCTCGTCCCGGCCAACTCGTGGATCGATTGATCGACGAGTTGCATCCGACCGCCGTTCATGACGATGACATCGCGGTGCTCGCCGTGACGGCCGATTGACGGCTCGCATCGCGTCGGCGGGGACGCATGGCCTCGCCCGAGGTCCTGTGACGAGGACGGGCCCGCTGACTGAGTCAGCGGGCCCGTTCGTTTCATCTGGTTGCAGCAGTCAGCGCTGCGCCAGCGTCAGTTCGTCTTGTCCTTGACCTTGTCGACGGCACCATCGAGCTTGTCCTTGGCGTCGTCAATCGTCTCTTTCACCTTGCCAGCAGCTTCGTCCTTCTCGCCATCGCGATGTAGTTCGTCGTTGCCGGTGAGGTCGCCAGCGGCCTGCTTGACGCGGCCCTTGGCCTGATCGGTTTCTCCACTCATGAGTTGCTCCTTCATGTCGATGGGCACGGGATGCCCGCTCGCTGAGAAGTACCCGGTCGCGCTCGAACGAAACAAACGGTCAGCGCTGGAAGTTCTCGAAGTAGCGGCTCGGCGTCGGGCCGCGTTGACCCTGGTACTTGGAGCCGTGGGCGCCGCTGCCGTACGGATTGTCGGCCGGGGTGGTCATGCGCATGAAGCTGACCTGGCCGATCTTCATGCCCGGGTACAGCGTGATCGGCAGGCTGGCGACGTTCGCCAGCTCGAGCGTGATGTGACCGTCGAAGCCGGCATCGATGAACCCGGCGGTCGAGTGGATCAGTAACCCGAGTCGGCCGAGCGACGACTTTCCCTCCACTCGACCGACGAGATCATCGGGTACGCCGATGCGTTCGAGCGTCGAGCCGAGGACGAACTCGCCGGGGTGGAGGATGAACGGCTCGTCCGAGCCCTCGGGGATCTCGATGAGTTCGGTGAGATCGACCATGTCGAGCTTGACGTCGATGACGCCGCGGGTGTGGTTCCGGAAGACACGGAACAGGTTCGAGATTCGCACATCGATCGACGACGGCTGGATCAGCGACTCGTCGAGCGGGTCGATGACGATCCGTCCGGCGGCGAGCTGTTCACGAAGGGTGCGGTCGGACAAGATCACGATCGGCCACGTTAGTGACCGAACGACAAACACCCCGTTTGCGTGGCACTTCCGGTGGGCCGGGTCACCCAGATTGCAACGCAAACGACCGAACGGATTTGTCGGGACGGTTTCCGTCGCAGCGTCTCGCGGGATAGAACGGGGCATGCGGAACCCCCACCGCACGGACCCTCGGAAGGACGTGGCCCCATGGCGGCGACAGGATTGATGGTGTGGATCGACCAGGATCTCTGCACCGGCGACGGCATCTGCTCGGAGATCTGCCCCGACGTCTTCGTCGGGCGCGATGACGGACTCTGGGTCGTCAAAGAGGAGGCATCTCACTTCGGTGAGACGATCGTCTTCGACGGCGCAGACGGCGCCGGTCACGGTCCTGACATGGGCAAGGGCGTAGCACGGATCCCCGATTCGCTGATCGACACCGCGGTCGACGCCGCCGAGGAGTGCCCTGGCGAGTGCATCATGATCGAGCCGTACGATCAGGCCGCGATCGACGCCCGCGGCGCCTGATTCTCCCGGGTCGACCTTCGAGCCGACCACCCGCGCCCGCTATCCTGGGCGCCTCTGCGGATGTAGTTCAATGGTAGAACATCAGCTTCCCAAGCTGAGAACGCGGGTTCGATTCCCGTCATCCGCTCCAACGTCCTGCTGGATAAGGCCAGCGTATTGACGGTTTCGGGGATCTCTCCGTCAGTTTCCGCTCGACGTTTCGTGCGTTCGGTCCGTGATCACTCGACGATCAGCTCGGCGAACATGCCGTTCACGAAGTGCGGCGGTCCGCCGGCGACGTCGGGCGGACCTCCAGCCGACTCGGCAGCTGCGGTCAGGTAGTTGCCAGGATCGACCCCCGTCGGGATCGAGCACAGCAACAGGTAGCGGCCAGGCTCTGCGAGCGTGCCGTCTCCCACCGCAGCGATCTGCTCTCCGCCCGGCGCCGCGAGAAGCACCGCCGCCGGCACGGGCCCAGCGACGGCCCGTTGCTCGTCCTCGGGAAGCGTCATCAGCTCAGCAACCGACCGCGACTCATCGTCGGAGATCCGCAGCGCCACGACCTCGTGGAGTTCGATCGACGACGTGTTCTCGACCGCCAACTTCGTGCCAGCCGGCACCGACTCGGGGAGACCACCGAACTCGAAATCGCTCATCTCGACGGTCAACACCCCATCGATGATCGGGCTGGAGGTCGGCGGAGTGCTGGGGGCGACCGGGTCGGGGTGCGACCCCGAATGGGTCGTCGGCGGCACCGATGCCACCGTGTCGAGGGTCATGTCGGGCTCGTCTGCGGTCGGGGCGTCGTCGCCACAGGCGCTCGCGCCCAGAATGCACGCGGCTGCCAGGACGGCGATGGTGCGATGGTGCTTCACTTTCATCTCCTTGGATCGGGTGTCGGTTCAGGCGATCTGCATTGAACCGACACCACCTCACCCCATGGCCCTTGCAGTCCGCTTGACGCCGACTGGACGCCCGCTTGCAGGTGACCTCGTGCCGAGCGTCGCCCGAGTCCAGCGAGATGCAAGGTGACGACGCCATCGTCGAACTCCCAAACATCGGTCGGGACATCACCTCGACCGCACCGCACCCCATCGGAGGTCCTCCATGAACATCCCTCGTCTCTTCAGAACTCGCTCCGCCCGCTGGCGGATCCCTCTCGTCCTCTCCGGCATCACGATGGCAATGGGAGGGTCACAGCACCCCGAGGCCGACGCGAAGGACTCCATGCGCGACGAACTCGCCACCATGACGTCGAGCAGCACCTGGGTGCTGTCGCACACCCTGATCACCATCGGTACGGCGCTGCTGGCCGTCGGCCTCATCGTCGCCTACCGAACTCGGAGCTGGCCGGCCTCGACGCGTCCGGCCCTGCGCATTGCGACCATCGCCATGTCGCTGTACGTCGTCGAGACCGTGTTCCACCTGGCATCGGTCGTCGACGCCGACGCACTCGCCGATGGCGGCGCGGCGCCGGTGGCATTCGCCCACATCGGGCTGGCGCTGTTGCTCTACCCGATCAGTGGGATCACCTTCGCGTGGTTGAACATCCAGTTGCTGCGCGTCGTCCCGCTGTACGTGAAAGTACTCGGCGTGGTGGGCGTGGTCGCCGGTCTCTTGCACGCGACGTCTGTGCCTTCTACGATCATCTTCCCCGACGCGGAGCTCTCACCGATGTTCGCCGGCGCCGGCATGCTCTTCGCCCTGTGGGCGTTCGGCATCGGCGTCACCGGCATCGGTACCTCATCGAACGCGACGAATCGGATGGCCACGGCGCCGGACTCGATCATCGGTCCGGACACGACGTCCGCTCGAACCGGAGTGCCGGCGCGGCAGAGGATCACCCATGAGGACTCGTACCGCACGGCCGAGCGCCAGCTCTGGCGCTCCTTGGACGTCGAGGCTCGCGATCGCAGCGTCGAACTGCGCCGTCTCGGAACACGGGTACGGGTGCAGGAGGTCGGCGACGGCGAGCCCGTGGTCTTCGTCCACGGCGGTCCCAGCGCCGGAACGACCTGGGCACCTCTGGTGGCGGAGATGGCGGGACTGCGCTGCATCGTCGTCGATCGGCCGGGCACCGGCTTGTCGCCCTCACTGCCGATCACCGCGAGCGAACTCGGCCAGTTCGCCGATGACTTCGTCATCGACCTGCTGGACGGGCTGGAGCTGGAGCGAGCAGATGTCGTCGCGTCGAGCTTCGGGGGATTCCTCGCCCTGCGCGCCGCAGCGCTCGCACCCGACCGATTCGAGCGGATGGTCCAGATGGCCTGCCCCGCCGGCGCGCCAGGCATGGCCGTGCCGCCGTTCATGCGTGCCGCCGCCATCCCACCACTGCGAAAGCTGATCACGACGCTGCCGCCGAACGAGCGCATGGCGCTCTCGATGCTGCGCCAGATCGGTCACGGCAAGTCGGTCGACTCCGGACGGTTCACCCCGGCATTCCTCGAGTGGTACCTGTCACTCCAACGAAACACCGCGACGATGCGCAACGACATGCGCATGATCGGCTCGCTCGTGACCGTGACGGGCTCCGTGCATCCCGAACTGGCGCTGTCGCGCGACCTGCTCCGGCGAGTCGATGTGCCGACGTACCTCTACTGGGGTGCCGATGATCCCTTCGGTGGCGCAGACGTCGCCGAGGCGACGACCGAGGCAATGGTGCACGCACGGCTCGACATGATCGCCGATGCCGGCCACCTCCCATGGCTGGACGACCCGCGCGCAGCGAGCCTCGCGATCCGAAGCTTCCTCCAGCCGGAGATCTCACCCGACCAGCGCCTGCGAACCGCCCGTGCATGAGCGCGGGTCGACCTTCAATCCGAAGGAGTTGTGACATGTCCACCATCCAAGATCCCTCGCCGATCGACACCCGGCCGATGCTGCTGCTCCATCGCTGCATGCGTCACGAGCTGCGG
Source organism: Ilumatobacteraceae bacterium (assembly GCA_963741875.1). GTDB lineage: Bacteria > Actinomycetota > Acidimicrobiia > Acidimicrobiales > Ilumatobacteraceae > Sva-07. The sequence goes on from CAVUJO010000001.1 coordinate 430,688, forward strand.
CTCGCGCCCGGGGCGGTACGCCGCGCCGTCGCCGGCGACGCAGCGACGCACGTCGCCGATCACCTCGACTTCCTCGTCGCGTTCGTTCGACACCATCACGAGATCGAGGACGAGTTCCTCTGGCCCGTGCTGCGGCCCCGGCTCGACGCCGACCAGCGCAGGATCGTCGATCTGATGGAGAGCCAACACGAATCGACCTCGACGCTCCTCGGATCGATCGCGACGTCGACCACAGCCTGGCGCAATGCGCCGAGCGCGACGCACCGAGACCGGACCGCGGCGCTGCTCGACGAGCTGTACCCCGTCCTGGGCGAACATCTCGACGCCGAGGAACAACGCCTGTTGCCGATCGCCACACGGGTGATGCAGGCCGCCGAGTGGGACCGTCTCGGGGACGAGGGCTTCCGCCGCTCACCCAAGCGACACCGCTCGCTGGCGTTGGGGATGTTCGACCACTACGGCGACCAGGAGGTCGTCACCACGATGACTGCTGCCATCCCACGACCGATTCGTCCGCTCGTCGTCGCCCGCGCTCGGCGCACGTTCCGGCGTCGCGCCGAGCAGGTCCACGGCACGCCGACGCCGTGAGGCGTGTTGGTCAACCGAACGACCCGATGAGCGGCGCAGTCGGGTCGACCAGCGTGTGGTCGGCCCGCTGCACCCATTCGTGCATGCCGAGTTCGGCGTACGTCCGTCGCGCGGCGTCGACATGAGCGCGACCTGCGGCCTCGTCGCCCAGGACGAGCGCGAGCTGACCGACCGTGTGCGCGATCTGTCCGCCGAAGAACGCGGTCAGACCGAAGGTGGCGAATCGGTCGGCGTAGGGTTCGAGCATGCTTCGGAGGTCGGCGAGCGCCGCGGGTCGCCGAGCTGAAGCCACAGTTGGGCCCGCGCCGTCGCGAGGCTGGTCCACATGTAGTCCCGCAGCAGCGGCGGCTGTTCCGACCAGGCCCCGATGATCCTGCGCACTTCGTCGATCCGGCCCGCGTCGACGACACTCAGCAGGTGGAGGTCCCGGAACCACACGGGCAGCCAGCCGGCGAGCTGACCCAACCCCGCACCCGCCTCCTCGGGCCGACCACGCAGCCAGGCGATGTGCACGCGTTGGCCCGCCGAGACCCCGACACCCGGGCCGCTGACCGTCTGTTCGAGTCGCTCGTTGGCATCGATGGCCGCGCTGGCGCGATCGAGTTCGCCATTGAGGGCGGCGAGCCAGACGTCCGCCCAACGGCAGATGTACAGCTCCTGGATGGCATGGTCCCGCTCGGCCAAGGCCAACGCCCGGGCGAGATCGGAACGGAGCCCGTCGAGCTGGCCGAGTTCGCCGCGTGTCGACATCCGCGCCGTGAGCGCTCGCGTCAGCGCGCGATCGTCACCCTCGGCTGCACACAACTCGACCAGCTCATCGTGGACGGCAGCCCGGCGGAGGAGCCGATCGGGGCGGGCCAGCGCCAGCGATGCGAGAAAGAGCACATCGATGAGTTCGCGGCGTGGACGTGGACCGGCGAGCCGCCGCAATCGCAACGTCGATCGAATCCGGTACGCCCTCGGCGCGGCGCGCGTAGATCTGTTCGGCCTCGGTCGCGAGGTCCACCGACGCCGTGAGGACGGGATCACCGTCGAGCTGCTCGCGAATCGAGCGCCAGAGAGCGATCGCGTCGGCGTCGACCTCTCCGACGGCTCGCCAGCCCCAGACCGCTCCGTCGTTCGCCTCGAGCAGCGTCCGCGCCGCGAATGCTGCATCACCTCGTTCGAGCGCCGACGACGCCGCCGCCGCCAAGGGCCGCCACGCTTCCGTCGGCCGACCGAGCATCCGGAGCGCCTGGGCGTGCATCACCTCCTGCGATTCGCGTTCTTCGGCGGTGGTCAGCGGGTCGAGTACCTGCAGTTCCGCCGCGACCGACAGCCAATGCAGTGCATCCTCGTGTGACGATCGGGCGATCGCCGACACCGCGGTGCGGTGAGCGAACAACCAGGCTGGTCGAGCGTAGGCAGGACCGGCGAGGCGGTGATGCTCGGCGAGCTCGGCGCCGTGCTCGTCCCAGTGCCCGGCGTGGCGCCGCTCCAGAGCCGCCGCGACGTGAGCATGGATTCGCTCACGGGTGGTGTCGGGCAGCGCCTCGTAGATCGCGTCACGCACGAGGGCGTGGACGAATCGGTAGCGGCCGGGACCATCGGACTCGAGAAACCCGAGCACGAGGGCGGACTCGAAGGCGTCCTCGAGATCGTCGACGTCGCCGAGCAGTTCCGTGAGCGGCGGTTGGCGCACGATCGTTCCCTCGAACGAGCGCCCGAGCACGGAAGCGACCCGCAACAGCGCGGTTGCATCGGGTGGCGCATCGGCGAGCCGGTGACGCACGACGTCGAGGACCGCTGTCGGCACCGTCACCCACGCATCGGATTCTCGGTCCGACAAGGCGCCGGCGGCGGCCAGCGACCGGACCACTTCGGCGAGGAAGAACGGGTTGCCCCCGGTACGACTCGTGAGTTCGGTGGCCAGGTCGATGGGTATCTCGACGCCGGAGCGGGAGAGGACGAAATCGCGAACCGAACGCGATGACATTCCGTCCAACTCCAGGCGAACGGCTCCGGCCCGTGCCAGCGAGCCGAACAGCTCCGCGAGGGGACGCAGCCGCGTCGAGTCCGAGCGGCCGTGCCGCGATGATGACCAGGACCGGCAGCTCATCGACGAGGGCGATGAAGCGCCGAATCAACCGAATGCTGTCGGGATCGGCCCAGTGGACATCGTCGAATGCCAGCACGGTCGGTCGGTCGCGAAGGGGCGCGCTCAGCGCGTCGGCGAGCCGGTAGATCTCCGAAGCTGCGTCGCGCACACCATCGTCGGCGACGGGCGCCAACATGTCGTCCGCACCGAGCGCGCCGTTGATCGCTGTTCGCCACCCAGCGAGTGGCGGTCCCGGGTCGGGATCCCATGTGCCGCGGCCGACGCGAACCCCGCGCTGTGCCGCAGCGTCGAGCACCTCGGCCACGATCCTCGACTTCCCGATACCGGGCTGGCCCGTCACGACCAGCAGGCTGCCACGCCCGGCGATGGCCTGGTCGAGCGCTGTGGAGCGCCGTCGCCAGTTCCTCCCCCCGCCCGACGAGCACGTCGCCGGCGAAATCGCTCTGAGCTGTCGGTTCGCTCGCCTCCCCGAACGTCGGGGTCGACAGCGGAGCAGACGATCGCTCCTCGGCCAAGAGTGTCGGATCCTGCTGCAACACCTGCAGCTCGAGTTGCTGCAGGTCGTGACCTGGGTCGATGCCGAGCTCGTCGGCGAGCATGGTGCGTGCGCGCCGAAGCGCAGCGAGCGCGTCGCGCTGGCGCCCCGTGCGATAGAGCGACAGCGCGAGGAGGTACCAGAAGGGCTCGCGGTAGGGGTGCAGTCGAACCAACTGCTCGAGCGCCGAGACGGCTTCGACGTGGCGTCCGTTGCGCACCCGGAGGTCCCACAGCGAGACTTCGGCACCGAGTCGCAGTTCATGCAGGCGCGCCGCCTCTGCTTCGAGGAGTCGACTCGGCAACCCGGAGTACGCCTCGCCGCGCCAGAGCGCCAGCGCGTCGACGAGCGCCCGGTCGGCCGCTTCGTCCTCTCCTGCCGCTGCCCGCTCGGCAGCCTCTGCGACACCGGTCGTGAAACGGTGCGCATCGAGTTCGTGCGGTTCGAGCTCGAACGAGTAGCCACCGGTGTGAGTTCGCAGTCGTGCCCCAGCACCCGTGGCGCCGCCGAGCGCCTTGCGTAGGCGCGCGACGTAGGTCTGCAGCGAGGACTCGACCCGATCCGGCGGGTCGTCGTCCCACACCTGATCGATCAGCCGCGGTACGAGCAGCGGATGGCCGGACGCTGCGGTCAGAACTCCGAGCAGCGTTCTCGGCTTCGTTCCACCCAGATCGGCGACGACCCCGTCGTCCAACACGACCTCGAGGTTGCCGAGGACCCGCACTTCCACGTGCGGCAGATTAGGCGACACCGCAACCGGTGAGGACGAGCCGGAGAACGAACTGCAGCACAGCAGCCCGGCCGACGACGCAGTCATGTGGATCCCCGACGGCGTCGACGATCAGCCCCGCTGAACCGACCACGTGGCCGCCCAGCCAGGGATCCACAACAGCCAGGCCAGACTCTGCAGATCGTCAGGTGGCATACACATCGGTCGTGCCAGCAGCGTGCTCAGCACAGGGGTAAACCACGGGCATGAGGCGCTGCCGTGGTTGTCCACCATCACTCACCAAACACCTAGGTCAGGGGCCGGTTGGGCCGGCTCACATGATCTGTTGATGACGGCACGACATCGACTGCCCAAGCTGAGAACGCGGTTCTCTCGGGCAGTCGTGCGAAAGCGCGGCGGCCTACTCGAGACCGTCGAACGCGACCGGATAGACGACTGCGCCGCGGAGCGTCGGGTCGTCGGGATCGAACGATGGCAGTCGAACGACCTGGGCGGCTTCTGGTGGCGCCCAGTCCGGAAGGGGGATCTCGATGCCATACGTCAGGGAGTGCTCGAAGCCGAACTGCCCGTAGTAGGCCGGGCTCCCCTCGAGGACGACGAGCGGTTCGCCCCGCTGCTCGGCCACGCCGACCGACGCTCGCACGAGTGCGCTGCCGAATCCCCTGCGTTGGTGTTCGGGAAGCACTGCGAGCGGTGACAGCATCGCGATCGGCCGGTCTCCATCAGCGTTGCGGAGGATGGCGCCGCTGATCATGACGTGGCCCACGACCTCACCGTCAGCCTCGGCGACGAGTGCCATCTCTTGCACATACTCGGGAGAGGCTCGGATCCGATCCACGAGTGCGGCTTCTGCCGGCGACGTGAACGCCGCAGCAACGACACGACCGATCGCCTCGAAGTCGTCGGGTGACTCCGGTCGGATGATGACGGAGGTTGGATCCTTGGTCACCGGACAATTCTCGTCGGCCCACGCCTGCGACCGCCACCACGTATCGACCGCCGCGACGCAGGCGTTCGTAGGGCGCGTCGCAGATCGACGCTGTGGAAGCATCGAAGTCGTGGACGAAGGCGTCGTGCTCCGCGGTCGGCAGGTGGTGTTGCGGACGACGCTGCGTGAGGACCGTGGCGCACTCGTCGCGATCAGGTCGACCGACGAGGTGCGGCGGCGGTGGCGGGGCGACGACTTGGACGCGGAGTTCGACGACGGCTTCGACGACGAAGTCCGACGTTTCACGATCCTCGACCCGAGCGGCCGAATCGTTGGACTGGTCCAGTATGACGAGCAAGACGATCCGGAGTACCGCCACGCTTCGATCGACATCTACATCGACCCGAGCGTTCACCGCCAGGGTCATGCGACGGACGCCATCCGCACGATCGTCGAGTATCTGTTCGACGTTCGAGGGCATCACCGGCTGACGATCGATCCAGCTGCCGACAACCAGGCAGCGATCGCGTGCTACTCGAGGATCGGATTCAAACCGGTCGGCGTGATGAGATCGTACGAGCGCCGCGACGACGGAGGCTGGGCCGACGGCCTCTTGATGGAGATGCTCGCAAGCGACAGACCCCCGCGGTGATCGCTCTCGTACGGCAGCTTGCGATGAGTTTCGACGCACCCTGTGTGCGCTGAGACTCATCGGGGCGAGCCGGCACGTGGTGCGATGAGTTTCGGCGCACCCTGTGTGCGCTGAGACTCATCGGTGCGGGACTCAGGACTGGACGGTCGTCAACGAAGCGAGCGCCTCGTGCGGCTCGCTGTTCTCGGTGTGCGCTGCAGCGTCAGGGGCGTCGAGCTGACGAATCCCCCGGTGAATGACCATCGGCACGACCATGATGGCGAGTCCGACCGCAACGCCGAGCAGCATGAGTGCGGCACCCCGGTCGGCGCCGACACCGATGACGCGTCCGACCGATGACGCCAACGCACCGTCAGGGGCCATCGCCGGGGCAGCGATGTGTGCGCCGACCAGACCGGCCGCGATGGAACCCACCGGATACAGCACCTGGCTGAGCACATTGCGAAAGCCGAAGACGCGGCCCTGCATCGACTGAGGCACCCGCTCGTGAAAGATCGTGGAGGTGACCGCGGCGACGAACGGCACCGTCGCCAGCGCCATTGCCGCACCGATCATCGCGAGGACGAACGACGGCCGGACCGCCGCGACCACACAGGCGACGGCCATCACGGCGAGCGCGATGGCAACAGCGCGCATTCGTCGGGTCGGGACGCCTCGGGATCCGACGACCAGGCTCGCGATGATCATCGCTGCACCGCCGGCCGCCGGAGCGAGTCCCGCTTTGGCAACACCGCCGAGTTCGACGGCGAGCGCGAAGAAGCCGATGTTGAAGAACGCCAACACGAAATTGACGCAGGCCATCGCACCAAGGAGTACCAAGAGCGCCCGACCATCGCGACGCAGCCAGTTGAACGCAGCCCGATTGGATCCGTCGTCGTCCGCAGGCGGGGGGGCTGTGGCACTGAACTTCGTCATCACGGTGGCCCCGAGCCCCACGCCGAATGTCGCGAGGTCGGCAATCAGGAGTGCGGTGATCCCCCACGTCGCGATGATCGCCGTCGCCGCTGCCGGCGCCAGCACGATCGCGGCGGCGGGCCCGAGTTGCACCAGGCCGTTGGCACGCCCGAGGGCCGGTTCGTCCACCAGGTTGGGCACAGCGGCCTGGTACGCCGGGACCTGGAACGCAGTACCGATTCCACCGAGGAAACCGGCGATTGCGAGCTGCCATGGTTGGATGGTCCCGGTCAGTGCGATGACGAGGGCAAATGCGGGCCCGAGCGCCGCGAACACGTCGGCCCGGATCATCACGGTGCGCCGATCCCACCGGTCGGTGAGTCCCAGCAGCGGGCTCATCAGCAGCACCGGCAATGCCTCCACAGCGGTGAGGAGGCCGAGCCAGGCCAGCGAGTCCGTCACAACGAAGACGTAGACGGCGACGCCAACGGCAGTGAGCGCCGACCCGATCGTCGACACGGTCTGCCCGGCCCAGACGGTGAGGAATCGCCGCCCAAGCGGTGTGACGTCGGCCATTGGCGTCGCGGTTGAGGGCCCATCCAGATCGGTCATGCGGCATATTCAAGCATGTTGAATAAGCATATTCAAGCCCCTTGAACATAGAATCCGCACATGGACGAAGACTGGGTTCCGGTTCCGGACGCTCCGGAGATGCTCGACGAGGTCCTGCTCGACAACCTGGACGTCATCGGTGAAGTGACCCACCCCCTCCGCAGCCGGATCCTGCACCGACTCCGTCAGCCGAAATCAGTCTCGGAACTCGCCACGGAGCTCGACATGCCGGTCACCCGGCTGTACCACCACATCAAACGCCTCGAAGAGAATGGGCTCATCGGCGTCGTCGCGACACGTCGGACGGCGATCGTGACCGAACGCCGCTACCGCAACCTCGCGCGCGATTTCATCGTCGACCGCTCGGCGCTTGCGGCAACGGACCCCGACACGTTCGCGCAAGCGATCGGCTCGGTGTTCGACGTGACCCGCACAGAGTTCCAGCGCGAGGTGAGAAACGGAACGCTGATCCCGAACGATCCGGCGGGACGCGCAGCGATCAACTTCAGCGAGCTGACGCTTTCCGATGAGCATCTCGCCGACTTCATTGCGGCATTGCGGCAGCTGTTCGAGACGTACAGCCGACTCGACACTCCTGACGGCACCAGATTCCGGCTCCTCATCGCGGGCTTCCCGCTGACCGAGTGACGAACTGGACCTCGATGTGGCCAGGCATCGGGTCGACGCCGGCCGAAGCCTTCTCCATCGAGCACGGTCTACATCGAGCACGGTCCTGGGTCTGCGCGAACTCGTGCCGGCCGCACCCGGTGGATGTGTTTCGATCTCCGGATGAGCCGACAAGGGATTCGCTCGCCGTGGGGCGAACTGCCGGTTCATGTCCGTGAGGGCGTCGACAGGATCGCCGGCTCGCAGGTCGTCGACGCCGTCAACCTCGACGGAGGGTTCTCGCCCGGCCCGGCTGCCCGGTGCACCCTGTCGGATGGGCGAGTCGTCTTCGTCAAGGCGGCCGGTTCGGAACTCAACCCCGTCTCACCCCAGATGCACCGGCGGGAGGGACAGGTTCTCACCCGACTCGGAGCGAACGTCCCCGCCCCGAACATCATCGGAGTGTTCGACGACGGCGACTGGGTTGCGCTCGTCATCGAGTGGATCGATGGAACGATGCCGATCGCGCCGCTCGGCCACGACGACGTCGACCGGCTTCTCGGACTCGTGGAGCGACTCGCCTCGATCGAAGGCGGCGACGCGATGGAGCCGTGCGCGAACGTCCATCCGGGCTTGTTCGGGCACTGGCGGCAACTCATCGATCAACCACTCGACACGCTCGACGCCTGGTCGTTGCGCCACCTGGAGGATCTCGTCGACCTCGAAGCCAACGTCGCTGATGCCGTCCGAGGCAACCACCTCGTTCACTTCGATCTGCGCAGCGACAACGTCATCTTCGCGACCGCCGGACCACAGCACGACGTGATCGTCGACTGGCCCGGAGCATCGATCGGCGCGCCGTGGATCGATCTGGTCGGTCTGCTGCCGGCGCTCGAACTCGACGGTGGCCCGACACCGGACGAGGTGTTCGAACACCACCCCGTCGCCAGGGCGGCCGACCCGGACGCCGTCACTGCCTTCATCGCATCGATCGCCGGGTACTTCACCAGGATGTCGCTCATGACCCCACCTCCCGGCCTCCCGACGATCCGCCCGTTCCAGGCTGCGCAAGGTCGCGTCGCTCGACGCTGGATCGCACATCGCCTGGGCTGGAACACCGACCTCATGGCCCCGTGACGTCGTCACGCCCCAGCTGAGTTCCGCGGCGTGACACGTCGACGGTTGAACCCGGATGATCGCGCGGTCCGGCCAACACTCGGCCGCCAGGACCGGGGTCGTACGATCGCACGATGGCCAACATCGAAGGAATCAGCGACCCCCGCTTCGACCGTCTCGGCGACCTGTTGTCGGCATCGATCGACGCAGGTGACGATCTCGGCGCGTCCGTGTCGGTCACGATCGAGGGCCAGACCGTGGTCGACATCTGGGGTGGCCATGCCGACCCCGAGCGGTCGACACCGTGGGAACGAGACACGATCACCAACGTGTGGTCCTCGACCAAGACGATGACCTCACTCGCTGCGCTCGTTCTGGTCGACCGGGGCGAGCTCGACGTCCATGCTCCCGTTGCGGAGTATTGGCCGGAGTTCGCGGCGAACGGCAAAGAGGCGGTCGAGGTCCGTCACCTGATGAGCCACACCTCGGGCGTGTCAGCGTGGGCGCAGCCCGTCGAGGTGGCCGACATCTACGACTGGGACAAGTCGACGGCGATGCTCGCCGCGCAGGAGCCATGGTGGGAGCCGGGAACGGCCTCCGGCTACCACGCATTGAACCAGGGTCATCTGGTCGGCGAGGTGGTGCGCCGCGTCTCGGGCATGTCGCTCGGGACGTTCTTCGCCAAGGAGATCGCTGTGCCCCTCGATGTCGACTTCCACATCGGACTCGACCCGAGTGAGTTCCAGCGCGTGTCGAACGTCATCCCTCCGCCGCCGCTGCCCATCGACATGTCGACGCTCGACCCGGACAGCGTGGTGTTCAAGACGTTCACCGGCCCCGCCCCTGACGCATCCGAATCATGGACTCCTCAGTGGCGGCAGGCTGAGATCGGTGCGGCCAACGGGCATGGCAATGCCCGCTCCCTTGCGCGAGCTCAAGCGATCGTGGCGAACGGTGGAGTGGTCGATGGTGTTCGCCTCCTGTCCGAGAAGACGATCGACCTGATCTTCGAGGAGCAGGCCAATGGCGTCGACCTCGTCCTCGGCACGCCGGTGCGGTTCGGTATCGGGTACGCCCTGCCGTCGGAGGCGTCGCCGATGCTGCCGATGCTGGCCGATGATCGGATCTGCTACTGGGGCGGCTGGGGTGGCTCGGCGATCATCGTGGACGTCGGGCGACGCATGACATTTGCCTACGTGATGAACCGCATGGCCGGTGGCCTGTTGGGCGACCCGCGCGGTGAGAACCTGATCCGCGCCACCTACGACATCATCAACTGACGCAACGTCGGCAGGGTCGTACTGCCGGCGGGCGGCGGCGGGGCGACGTGTCCCGCTCCGGCGTGCTCCTGCTCGGTCAGATCATGCAGGCTTCGACGGGAGCGTGATCGAACGTCGTCCAAGCGGTCGCCATGCGACGCATTCCCTCGGCGAGCACGGCCGGGCTCGCGGTGAACGGAATCCGGACGTTGGGGCAGTCGGCGTCGGACGGACAGAACTGTCGCCCGGATGCCAGGGACACCCCATGGCGTGCGGCGTGCGCGACGAAGGCGGTGGCCGAGGTGTTCGACGGCAGGGTCGCCCACACGGACAATCCGCCTCGAAGCGGCTGGAACGTCCACTCCGGGAGGTCACGGCGCAGCGCGTCCACCACGAGGTCGGCCGACGCGCGCAGTTGTTCGAGACGCAACCCGACCATCTCGTCATAGCGCTCGACGATCTGGAGTCCGATCAGCTGACTCAGCGCCGGGGTGAACATGTCGGCGACCGCCTTGTGCGAACGCATCCGATTGATGATCTGTGCATCGGCACGCAACCACCCGAGACGGAGACCGGGCCACGCGACCTTGCAGATCGAACCCGCGAGGAGTCCGTAGCCGCCCGTGTCGAACTCGTCGATTGCCGGGAGGTGCTGACGATCGAACCCGAGATCGGCGGCGACCCGATCCTCGAGCAGCGGGATCCGATTCTGGCGGGACAGGTCCGCGACGGCAGCGACCCGATCGGCAGCGAGCCGCGTTCCCGTCGGGTTCTGGTGTTGCGGGTTGAGCGCGATGAGGCTCGGTCGGTACCGTTCGATCTTCGCGGCCAGATCGTCGACGATCAGGCCACCGTGGTCCATTCGAACCGGCTCGAATCGAGCACCGGACTGCCGCACTGCGTCGATCAGTCCGGGCCACGTGTCGTCCTCGCCGATCACGACGTCACCCGGTCGCACCATCGCGTCGATGGTGAGCGCAATGGCCTGCTGAGCACCCGAGGTGATCAGGATCTGGTGCGGTGACGTGGCGAGACCCTGACGAGTATGGAGATCGGCGATGCGCTCTCGTAGTCGCCACCACCCGAGCGGCTCGGCCTCGTCGAGGTCACCGACGTGCGGTGCGAGATCGACGGAACCGATGAGGTCGGCGACCGCGGGAAGGATGGTCGGAATCGCCTTGAGGAGATCGATCGACGCCGCATCACCCGACCAGAGCGGTTCGCCGACGAACTGACGGTCGAGCGACCGGACGTCGACGTGGGCACCTTCCACCGTGGTCCCACTGCCTTGTCGGCGACAGACGACGCCGTCGAGCGCGAGTTCGTCGTACGCACGCACGACCGTGCCGCGCGACACCGACAAGCGGTCAGCCAGGGCTCGCTCGGGCGGGAGGCGGTCGCCGGTGCGCAAGCCGCCATCGGCGATCAACCCTCTGAGGCCCATCGCAAGCTGTCGATACAGCGGCCCGTCACCATTGGACCAATGGCCCAGCAATTGGAGCAGACGATCTGTGCCCACTTTGGATCCATTGGCCCTCGAATTGGTCTCCACAAGCTCCGAGAATAGTCAGATGACGCTCACCGATACAGATCCAATTCACTCCGATTGGAGCGAGACGCTCCTCACCGGGAAGCCGGACGGCGAGGTGGCCGCCACCGCCAGCGCCGTGTCGGGGCGCCTCGCGCGGCTCGAAGTCGCCGACATCGGCCCTGCGCTCGTTCCCCACCTCGCCGCAGCGGCCGCTGAATTGGCCCTCGTCTCCGGGATCCCGTGGCGCTTCAGCTCCGACGACCCGCCGGTGGCCCTCCTGCGTCTCGTCGCGAAGGCCACGATCGCCTGTCCGGATGCGTCGGGACCGCACACAGCCCGGCTGCTCGCGCTTCTCTCCTGAGCCGCCCTGCCTGGTCGTCGCCCGAGTTCTGCCTCCAGCAGAACCGCACCCATCACCATCTCGGCAGCGTCATGCTGAGGCGATGACGACCCCCATCGACCAACGGCTCGACGAGCGACTCCTCGAACGACGCATCGTGGTACTCGGCGACGAAGTCACCGATGAACTCGCCAACCGAGTGGTGTCCCAACTCCTGGTGCTCAGCGCCGACGACCCCGAGTCCGACATCTGTCTGTTCGTCAACTCGCCCGGTGGTTCGGTGCTCGCCGGGTTGGCGATCTACGACGTGATGCAGCTCGTCCCAAACGACGTGGCGACCGTGGCAATCGGCCTGGCGGCGAGCATGGGCCAGATCCTGTTGTGCGGTGGAGCCGCAGGAAAGCGGTACGCGCTGCCCAATGCCCAGGTGCTGATGCACGAAGGTTCGGCCGGGCTCGGCGGATCGGCGTCCGACGTCGAGATCCAGGCCGCCCACCTCACCTCGACACTCGACCGCATGCGCCGAATCATCGCCCGACACACGACGCGCTCGCTCGACGAGGTGATCCGCGACGTCGGCCGCGACCGCTGGTTCGACGCCGGCGAAGCCCTCGACTACGGATTCGTCGATCATGTGGTGGCCTCACTCGACGAGATCCGTCCGGCGCTGCGCAACCGACCGATCGGAGTGACCGCGTGAGCAGCTACACCATCCCCTCGGTGATCGAGACCACGGCGCGGGCGAACGCGTGACCGACATCTACAGCCGGCTGCTCGGCGAGCGGATCGTCTTCCTCGGGACACCAATCGACGACGGGGTCGCCAACGTGGTCATTGCCCAGATCCTTCACCTCGCCGCCGACAAACCGTCGAGCGACATCCATCTCTACATCAACTCCCCCGGCGGCTCCTTCATGGCGATGATGGCGATCTACGACACGATGCAGTTCGTCGCTGCCGACGTCGCCACACTGTGCGTCGGTCAAGCGGCATCGGCGGCAGCCACGTTGCTCGCCGCCGGCGCCCGCGGCAAACGGGCCGTGTTGCCACACGCCAGGGTGCTCCTCCACCAACCGCACACCGACGGCAAGCGCGGGGCGATGAGCGACCTCGCTGTGGAGGCGGCGGAGTTGTCGCGGGTCCGAGCCGAGGCCGAGGCGATCCTGGCCGACCACACCCGACGGCCCATCGACCAGATCAGAGCCGACACCGATCGAGCGCTGGTCCTCGCCGGCCCGGCCGCGGTCGACTACGGCGTCGCAGATCTGGTTCCCGCGGTGTCAGGCCGCCCGGAGCTGGATGCCCGAGCCGCCCTGCATCCGGGTGCGTAGGCGTTCGCCGCACCGGTCGAGCACGTCGACCAGCGTCAGGTCGAGCGCACCGATCACGGCGTCGAGCAGATCCGACGAGATGTCCTTGCGTCCCCGTTCGACCTCGGACAGGTACGGAAGCGACACGTGCGCCTCGGCGGCGACGTCAGCGAGCGTCCGCTCCTGCTCGTGGCGTTCGTCTCTGAGCACCTCGCCGATCAGCGACCGCAGGCCGGGCTCGTTCGACGTTCCCGACCGGCTGCGGTCCGGGCCCAGCGACGGAAATGGGAGGACGTCGGCCAACGGCTCGTCGCCGTTGCTTGCCGGGCCCTCGTCAGAACGGATCTCGCGTTCGCCGTCGTGCACGGGGAAACGATATCCCGGCGCTGCACCTCCATGCCGCTCCGACCGGGGCAACACACCTGCCTCGACGAGTTCATGAACCGCCACGGGCCGAGCCGTTCGTGAGCAGCCGCAGTGGCCCTGCCGACGACACCGGAATCCTGTCGAGCCGACCGGATGAGCGGCCAGCGATCAGCCCCTGTGCAACCAGGTGAGCAGGTCGGGTGGCGCGGTTCGAGATGCCCGTGAGTTGTAGGCAGCGAGAGCCGAAGAACTCAAGACGCCGACGCCTGCCCCCGACTGGCCGGAACGGAAGAAGCGGCGCTTGTCCAGGAGGACCGTCGAGGGGTCGGGTGCAAGCTTGTCACCGCTCGCCTGCATCGACTCGAACGTGGCTTCTTGCGCGAGTTCGTCGATCCGCTCGTCGGTGACCTCGATCCCGAGGAGGGCTGCGATCCGCCGCATCTCACCGTTGAGATCGTGGAGCAGATCGGCGTAGTGCACGAGCACGACGTTGGACGCATGCCGACGACTCCATGCGTCGATGAGGTGGTGGAAGACGCCGTTGAACGAGTCGAGCTGGTCCCGAGCGGTTGCGTCCGATTCGATCCAGGTGACGAGCCAATCGTCCAGCTGCGGCCGCGCTGTGCGCTTGGCGAGGTCCGGCTTGCCGGTGAGTTCAGCCAGGCGAGCGCGATCGATGTTGCCGCTCTGGTGATACAGCGACACCGCTGCGTCGAGTGGGTGACGGGCGACGACGATGTACGTCACTCGATCGTCGAGCGTCACGCCGTCGAGCGGTGTATGTGTCTTGATGAATCGGCGGTGACGCTGTGCCTCGAGATCGGCGAACAGCTTGTCCTTCGGCACGACGAGCCAGTCGAGCCAGGGCGACAATTCGGCGAGTGGTCGTGGAAGGTCCGGCGTCTGGAAGATCAGCAGGGCACAGATCATCTGGACCCAGGTGGTGCCGGATTTGGAGCGGGTGCTGATGACGATGTCGTCACCGCGGAACTCGAAGTCGAGCCAACGGGCACTGTCCTCGTCTGCGGACACGTACCGGATCGGCTGACTCATCGTGCTCAACGCCGGTGGTCAGCGATGTTGTGACCGTCGGTTACGCGGTGCCTGGCACCGCGTAACCGCGTAACTTGCGCGAGACGACGTTGCCAGTGAGTCGGTGACGACGCCGGCGGTCTTCTTCGGCCCCGCCAGCCCGATCACTCGGTCATCCTGCGATCTCCCAGGTCTGGCCGCTGGGGTCACGAAAGCTTGCGGTGCGAGGTCCCCACGGGCGGTCGATCGGTCCATTGAGGAGTTCGACCCCCCGTTCTCTCAGCGTGGCGCACCACTCGTCGACATCTTCGACGTGCACGGTGAGCACCGAACGGACTCCGGCGTTCGCACCCGCCACCGGTGCCGGGTCGACGAGCTCGGGCGCGGCCTCGCTCCGCAGCAGATTGACGAGCGTCTCACCGAACCGGAACACCACTGAATCATCGTCGCGGTGCACCGGCTCGATCTTGAAGACGTCCCGGTAGAAGCGGTCGGTGCCCGGCAGGTCGTCGGTGACCAGGGTGATGGTCGCAATCGTCGTCAGAAGTCCAGCTGCGCTCGTCGCCATCCCTCGGACCGTAATCGCCTTTCGGATCGGCCGACGCCACCGCCACGTTCACGGGGACAACGGCCGGGTGGGCCGGCTCAGCCTTCGACCGTCGAGCAGTTGGATGCCCACGCCGCGCCATCGATCCGATCACGCGCCCACTGCGAAACGGTGCCTGCGGAGGCACGGCCGGCATCGAGGTGACCGACGCCGGGAAGGGTTCGATACTCCACTGGTTGGCCACGCTCGCACCAGGCGGCGACGAAGTCGCGCTGCACCGCGGGAACGACGAGCGGATCGGCTTCGCCCTGCAGGATGAGCACCGGGGCATCGACGAGCGAGGCGCCCGGGGTGTTCTCCTCGAGCACGGTGCGCCATGGTTCGACTTCCCATGGCGGTTCGGTGAGGAAGCGGAGCTTCAGCAGCTCGGCCTCTGGGAACAGGGCCAGCATCTGTGCCTCGTTCTGGATGCACTGTTCGCTCAAACGTTCGACGACGGGCAGCGCCTGCGGATCGACGACGGAGGACAGGGCGATGTCGTAGACGTCAGCCCACGATTGCAGCGCGTAGGCGGCGAGCACGTCGCCGAACGTCGTCCCCACGTTCTCCTGGAACAGCGCTGTCAGATTCGTGGCCGGAGCAGCAGCGGCGATACCGGCGAGGGAGAGCTCGGGCGCGTACTCCTGTGCCAGTTGCCCGGTGAACAGCGCTGCATGACCGCCCTGCGACTCGCCGAACGTCACGAACTCGGCCGTCGCATCCGCGCCGGGCAGGTGCTGTGCCGCACGCACCGCATCCAGCGTCGAGTGGGCCTCGCTGGTACCGACGAGATATCCGGTCGTCGCGTCCGATCCGAGCCCCGCATAGTCCGTCGCGACCACGACGAAGCCCGCCTCGAGGAAGTCTGCGAGTCCAGGGATCGCCGGGGCGTAGACGTCGCCGGGCAACAACGAGGGTGCGCAGCGACGGGCGATGCCGATGGTGCCGTGCGTGAACGCCAACACCGGGCGTCCGGCCGCTGGTGCAGGTCCGTCGGGGACGATCATGATCCCAGTGGCGGTGGTCGGCGTCCCGTCGGCATCCGCGGTCACGTAGAGAACCCGCTCGGCAGAAGCGCCATCGATGAATGGGTCGATCGGTTCGTGGCGGATCAGCGTTCCCGATGCACCGAGGGCGCCATCCGGTGTGTCGTAGAAGGCCCCCGGCGCGTTCGGTTGGGCGCGTTGGACCGCAACGGACACGAACGCTGCAACAAAGGCCATCGCCAGAGCGCCCATCGAGAAGGCAAGCCGCCACCGCGACGTCTGCTCGCCGGGAGCCCCACGACCATGCCCGAATCGTGCAGCGAGGAGCACACCGCCGGCCACGATCAGTCGCACGCCGACGACGAGCGACAGCACCAGCGTCGTGACCGTCGGCCATGCGAGGGTGGCGACGCCGAGCGCCACAGAGATCGCACCGCCGAGGCCGATGGCGAGACGCTGTCCGTTCGCGCCCCGGAACGTGGCGGCCATCTCCAGCACGCCCGTGACCAGCAGCGCGACGCCGACCACGATGGCCACGCCCCGCACCGTCGGCTGGGTCCAGACGACTGCCCCAGTGCCAACGGCAATCCAGACAACTCCGTCGACCTGGTCGAGCCTCGGTCGTGCCGACCAGGTGAAACGCACGAGAAAGGTCGCTCCCAGGAGCACGAGGCCGGCCCCGATGAGACGCGCCAGCGGCGACACCGAATCGGTCGGGCGTACGACCAGGATCAGGCCGACGATGACGGCGAGGCACGCGGTGATCGTGGCGAACGCTGGATGGCGAAGCACCCCGATCCTCTCGGTTTCGGAATGCTCGGTGGCGCTCATTCAGGGCCAATAGTGACCCGACCGGCCCGAGATCGAGAAGATGGGCGACCGATCGCTCAACGGTCGGCTGGAACACGACCAACGCCAAGAGCTGGGTCGTAGCCGAACGACCGACGGCGGGTCCCGATTCAGGCGGGTGGGGCGAAGAACTCCAGGGCGATGCCGTCGGGATCGCGGAAGCTGAGTCCGGATCCGTAGTGGGCGTCGACGATGCCGCCGTGCGCGATACCGAGCTCGTCGAGTCGCTCCTCCCAGGCGGCGAGCGCCGCGCGGTCGGCGCAACCGAACCCGATGTGGTCGAGCCCGCAGCGGAACTCACTGAAGGATTCATCGCCGCTGGTCGAGGGATGAGCATGCAGGCCGAGCAGGGTGCCGCCGATCAGGAACACGGTGTGATGGAACCCGTTGTCGGTGTCTTCGTCGAGCACCGGTCCAGAGCCGATGAGGCGTTCGTACCAAGGAGTACTGACGGCCAGGTCATTGACCGTGACTGCGACGTGGGCGATGGCGGGAAAGTCAGACACAGCTGTCTCCGTTCGGATTGTCGGGTGCCGCGAACGTACACCCGATCGACAGCCTGCGGTTCCGGGCCAGCGGTCATCCACACGTAGGTCCGTGGCTGGCCGACGTTCCACGAGGCTTCTCGGGTTGCGTCGACGCGGGTGAATCCAGCCGACTCGTAGCAGCGTTGCGCAGCGATGTTGTCTGGCATCACTCGCAGGTAGATCTCGTCGCGGTGGGATCGTCCGATGTCGGCCAAGGCCGCGGTCAGGGCTCGACCGATGCCGTCGTTGCGGCAAGCGGGGTCCACGATGAGGTGTCCCAGTTCGACCTCGGTCTCATCGATCCAGATCTCGCCGTACGCCACGATCCGGCCGCGCTCGCGCATCACGTATGCCTCGGTCGCGGCGTCGCGTGCCCAACCGATCACCACTTCCGGTGGCACGGGGACGTCGGTCATCGAACACCAGCCCAGTGCCTCCTCGTACGTGCGAGCCCACGTCGCGATCTGCTCTGCGTCGCCGTCCGCAAACCGTTCGAGGGACACGCAGCATTCTCCTTCTCGGGTTCCTCCGGGTGGACCCCGCTCGCTTCATGATCTTGCCAGATTAGGTGAATTACCGTAACTTGACGGCGAACGCAATCCGGACAGGAGTCACCGATGCCCTACGCCCACCGCCCGCACATCCACGACGCCGACAGTCATCTGATGGAAGGTCTGACCTGGCTGCGCGACAGCGCCGACGCCAAGACGCGGGCGTTGCTTCCCGATCTGACCCCGCTGCTCGACAAGGGCGGAGCCGGTGCCGGCCGGGCGATCCAGGCCGGCGAGGCCCGTCGAAACGATCCCGAGAAGACCGCCGCACTCGAGGACAACGTCATTGCGTCGGCGAAGGGATGGTCCGCGCTCGGCGCGATGGACAGCTCCGAGCGCACACGTGCGCTCGATCTCCTCGGCTTCGACTCGCAGCTCGTCTTCTCGACCTTCTCCGTCGGGTTGTTCGCGTTCAACGACGATCCCGATGTCGTCTACGGCGGCACGAGCGCCCACAACCGGATGATGTCCGACTTCTGCGGTGATGACGATCGTCTCGTCGCCGTCGGCTTCCTGCCGCTGGACGACCCCCAGCGCTCGTTGGCCGCGGTGTCCGAGGCACTCGACCTCGGGTGTGGGGCGCTCTGGGTGGCCCACGCCACGTCATCGGGGCGATCCCCGGCGCATGTCGACAACGACCCCGTGTGGGCCGCGGTCCAGGAAGCCGGCGTGCCGATCGTCATGCACATCGGTGCCGGCAGGAGCTCGATATCGAAGGCGTGGCACAACAACGGTCGCCCCCGTCCCGTCGACCTCCATGGGGGCGGCGAGAACCTCCGCGGGAAGGACCTCCCGTCGGTGCACCACGCCGCCGAGACCTACCTGAGCACCATGGTGCTCGACGGCGTGTTCGAGCGCTTCCCCGACCTCCGGTGCGGCGTGATCGAGCTGGGAGCGTCGTGGGCACCATCGTTGCTGAGCCGCCTCGACTACGCCGCCAAGAGTTTCGCCCGCACCGAGCCGATGATCGGCGAGCTCAGCATGAAGCCGTCCGACTACATCCGCCGCCAGGTCCGGTTCACGCCATTCCCCGGTGAGGACGTCGCCGAGATGATCGCCCACTCGGGCCCCGAGCTGTACTTGTTCTCCAGTGACTACCCGCACCCGGAAGGGACGAAGGATCCGATCGGCAAGTTCGAACGGTCCTTCGACGATCACGGCATCGACTCGCGCGCCCGTCAGCTGTTCTACGAGGACAACTACCGGACGCTCGTCGGCGTCTGACCACGACGTCGTGACGGTCACCGACGGCCTCGTTGCCGGGCGCCAGCGGATGCGTGGTGACGACCGCCGGCGGCAACTCCTCGACGCAGCCGCCGTGGTCGTGGTCGAGCACGGTGCGACAGCGTTGAGCATGGAGCGTCTCGCCGCCGAGGCCGGTGTCTCCAAGGCGCTGCCGTACAAGCACTTCGCCAACGGCGATGAGGTGCTCACCGAGCTCTACCGACGCGAAGCGGTCGCGCTCGGACGGCACGTGTGGAGATCCCTGAGCGATGCCCCGCCGGGAAGCGACCTGGTCCGCGTCGGTGTCCGCTCCTACTTCGACCAGCTGGTCGAGCGCGGTCCTGTCCTGGCGGCCCTCTCGCGCCCAGGATCCACCATCGCGGCTGCGGCCGATCCTGGACGAGCGGGCGTCGTCTTCGAAGTCGAGGTGCTCACACGGTTCCACGGAGTGCCCCGGGGTCGGGCCAAGGTGATCGCCGGAATGGTGCAGGGCGCCGTCGTCGGTGCCGCCGCCACTCATCATGCCGGACTCGGCACCAGGGACGAACTCGAAGACCACCTCGTCGTCATGATCAGCGGCTTGGTGGAGGCTGGCTGAGATCGCCCGATCAGACAACGAGGACGGTCCGCGCCCAGAACACGAGACAGCCCCTGTTCCATGAGGATCGACGGGAACTACGGGTCCATTCGCGTCGTCGAACAACGTGGAGGTGGTGCCGGTGGCCGATGGGGGTGCGATGCAAACTGATCTCGAACGTCGACAACGGTTCGAAGCCGTGGCCGCGGCCGTGTACGAGCCGCTACAGCGGTACCTGGGTCGACGAGTGCAGCAGGCCGACGTGTCCGAACTCCTGAACGACGCATTGCTCGTGATCTGGCGTCGCCTCGATCACGTCCCGCTCGACGACCCGCTTCCCTGGTCGTACGGGGTCGCCAAGCATTGCCTGGCCAATCATCGCCGGGGAGCCCAGCGACGACTGCGGCTCGTTGGACGGACCATCGATCGGGCTCCGAAGGATTCCTTCGTCTCGTCTCCGGCCGGCCCAGGGTTCGACCACCCGCAGCTCGAGAGTGCGTTGTCCGAACTCAACGAGTCGGATCGTGAACTGATTCGGCTGTGGGCCTGGGAACAACTCGAGCCGCGCGAAATCGCCGTGGTGCTCGAGACGACGCCGAACGCCGTGAGCCTTCGCCTCACGCGAGCGAAGAAGAGCATCGCGAACGCGATGGCACGACAGGATCCTGCCCATGCCGGACAGGAAGTGCCTGGACAAGGAAGGGAGCCTCGGTCATGAACGATGAGTTGCGAGAACAACTCGGACGACTCGATCCGATGCACCCCGCTGTGCCCGTCGAATCAGCGACGACTCCGTCGTCCAGAGCCCGAATGGAGCAGATCATGAACACCCCAGTCATCAACCAGGAGGATGCGCCTCTCCGCGCGACGCCCGAACCGTCGGCGAGGAGCACACACCGTCGTCGCAACCAGTTGCTGCTCGGCGCCGCCGCGGTGGTGGTCGCCATCGCGGGCGCGGTGGTCATCGGCAACCGAGGGGGCGGCGGCAGCAGTGAGGTGGCTACCGGGCCGCCGATCGAGCTGTCGCTCGGTGACAGCAACGTCATGTCGTCGTGCATGGTGTTCGACGTCGCCGTGCTCGCCGACATGTCGCCGGCCTTCGCCGGCACCGCGACGTCGGTCGAGGGCGAGACGGTCACGCTGACGGTCGACCGTTGGTACGCCGGCGGCGACGCCGCCACGGTCATCCTCGAGGGTGCCGTCGGATCGCCGGCGCTGATCGACGGGTTCGAATTCGAGGTCGGCCAGCAGTACCTGATCACGGCCGCCGGAGGCAACGTGAACTTCTGCGGCTACAGCGGGCCGGCCACGCCCGAACTCACGGCGGCGTTCGACGCTGCGTTCCCCAGCTGATCGCCCTCGAGCCTTCGGCTCGGTCAGTCGCCGACGAGGCCGTGGCGTCGTCGCACCCAGCGGTCGAGTGAGCCGAAGAGCACGGCGTCGACGACGATGCCGACGACGAGAATGACGATCATCATCGCGATCAGGCCAGCGGCGTCGGCGAGGTTTCGGTATTGCTGGAGGAGGAATCCGACGGAAGCGCCGAGGACCACGATCAGTTCGCCGGCCATCAGGCTTCGCCATGCGAACGCCCAGCCCTGCTTGAGTCCGCCAACGAAGGACGGCATCGAGGCAGGTAGTACGACGTGGCGAAACTTCGCGAATCCGGTTGCGCCCATCATCCTGCCGGCACGGAGCAGGACTGGCGGCACGTGGTCGACGCCCGTGATGAGCCCGTTGGCGATCGACGGCGCTGCGCCGAGCACGACGACGAAGGTGATCGCCCGCTCGCTGAGTCCGAAGAGCAAGATGGCGAGCGGGAACCATGCGATCGACGGCATCGTCTGGAGCCCGGTGATCAACGACCCGACAGCAGAACGGACGATTCGCGACGACGACACCAGGCCGCCGACCACGATGCCGATGACGAGCGCCATCGTGAACCCGTAGGCGGCTCGTTCAGCGGTGGTCGCAAGCGCGCCGGCGACGGTGCCGTCGGCGATGAGTTCACCAAGTCGTCCGAAGACCGTGGCCGGTGCCGGGAGCACGTACTCGGGCCTCCAACCGGACCAGACGACCAGCTGCCAGATCGTGAGTCCGAGCACGATGGCGATGACTTTCGGCCACACGGCCAGCCAGACTCGTCGAGCCATCGACACTCGGGTGCCACGGCGCCGACGAGTTCCCACGCCGTCGTCGTCCGGCATCGGAGTTGGCGGTGCTTCGGGGGACGATGCGGTGACTTCAGCGGTGTGCATGGGCCAGGGCTTCCTCGCGGAGTTGGTCGGTGACAGTGCGGGCGAGTGCCGACACTGCGGGAGAGTCGATACGGCGGGGGCGTTCGATGTCGACGGTGAACTGGGCTGTGACGCGGCCTGGTCGGGGCGACATGACGATGATTCGATCGGCGAGCCGGGCCGCTTCACGGACGTTGTGGGTGACGAACAACACGGTGAGTCCACGGGTTCGCACCAGCTCATCGAGTTCTTCGTGGAGAATGTCGCGGGTCATGGCGTCGAGCGCACCGAATGGCTCGTCCATGAGCAGGACATCGGCGTCCTGGGCGAAGGCTCGTGCGAGTGCCGTCCGTTGGCGCATGCCGCCGGAGAGCTGGTGCGGGCGCTTGCCGGCGAACCCGTCGAGGTTGACCGTGGAGATCAACTCCCTTGTCCGCGCCGTGCGCTGCGCCCTGCCGATTCCAGCCAGGCGCATGGGGAGTTCGATGTTGTCGGCGACGGTGAGCCACGGGAACAACGCTGATTCCTGGAACATCATGGCCACCCGACCGTCGACCTCGATGGTCCCGGCGCTCGGCGCTTCCAGTCCCGCAACGAGGTTGAGCATCGTCGACTTGCCGCACCCGGACGCGCCGATGAGGCAGACGAACTCGCCCCGTTCGATGCGCAGGTCGACCGAGGCAAGGGCTGTCACCGCGCTGTCACCGACGCCGAAGGTCTTGTCGATGCCGTTCAGTCGAACGATGCTCACAATCCCTCCACTTCTGACGCTCCACGTCCTGCGAGCACCTCATTGAGCAGGGTCAGGTCGTAGATTCCCGGGTCGGTCAGATCGACGGGCTCGAGCAGGCCGACCCCGGCAGCGTCGTCGGCCGAGCCCTGCAATGACAGCGCGATGGGGTCGAGGGTGAATTCCAGGTTCGCCCAGGCGCCTGCGATGGTCTCGTCGGTCAACGCCGTGGTGGTGATCCGTTCGATGCCGGCATTCGTGGTCTCCTGCGCTGCCGCGCTGTCGGCATTGACCAGTTCGATCGCGTCGGCGAGACCGGCGATCAGGTCGCGGATCACGTCGGGGTGCTCCTCGAGGAACGAGGTCGCGACAACGAGGTGCGTGGTGACGAACTGACCGTCGGGCCACAGCTCTGCTTCGTTCACCAGCACGTGACCACCGCCTTCGAGCACGAGTCGGGTGGCCCACGGCTCGGGCACCCAGGCGCCGTCCAACGCTCCGGTCTGGAACGCTGCCAGGGTGTCGGCGTTGGCCTGCGGGGTGATGGACACGTCGCCGCCGCCGCTCGTGTCGGTCTGGTAGCCCTGCTCGAGCAGCCAGGCGCGAAGCGCGACGTCTTGGGTGTTGCCGAGCGACGGTGTCGCGATCTTGGCGCCGACGAGATCGGATGGCGAGTCGATGCCCTCGCGGACGACGAGCGATGCGCCGCCCGAGGTGGTGCCTGCCACGACCCGGAGCGCTTCGCCATTCGAACGGGCGTAGCCGTTGATCGCGGGGTTCGGTCCGATGAAGCTTGCGTCCAGGGCCCCAGAGAAGATCGCCTCGATCACCTCCGTACCAGCATTGAACGTCGAGAGCTCCAGCTCGACGTTGTCGGCCAACGCGTCTGCGAAGACGCCGTCTTCCACTCCGACGATCGCTGGGGCGTGTGTGACGTTCGGGAAGTAGCCGAGCCGCAACGTGACCGGATCGCCGGCGATGCTCGCTCGGGCCGACGAATCGAACGGGTCGGCTGCCTCGTTGGCGGTGGCGTCGCTGCCGCACGCCGCTGCGACAGCGATCACGGCGACAAGCGCAAGCGTGCGGATGCGGTGGCGGAGGCGGTGGCGTGAGGACATGGGTCGAGAATTTACAATGTGGAATGGTATTCCGCAATATGGAATTCATGAAGAAGTGTCACATCCGAGGAGTCACCCGATGGGATGCAAGACTCCAGTCGTGCCAGCCAGCGCCCACGGCGAGGAGACCTCCCGCTCCGGAACACAGTCCATCGAGCGCGCCATCGCCGTACTCGAATGCCTCCGCCTCTCGGACCGCTCGCTCGCACTCTCCGAGATCGCCCGCGAACTCGATCTCGCCGCGAGCACGGTGCACCGCCTGCTCCGAGCGCTCGTCAACGCGGCATACGTCGAACAGGACCATTCGACCGAGCAGTACCGGCTCGGCATCGGGATTGCCGTGCTCGGTCAACGAGCAATCGAGAGCTCCGGCTACCAGCTCGCGCGACCAATCCTCGCGACGCTCTCGGAACGCTCCGGAGAGTCAGCGAGTCTTGCGATCCGCCGTGGTGCCGAGGTCGTCGTCATCGACCGCGTGATGGGCCCAGCGCCCCTGCGATTCGACCATCCCACTGGAGCAGAACTCGCGGCCTACGCCTCAGCGATGGGAAAGGCGCTGCTCGCCAACTCGTCGTCCACGATCGAAGGTGAAGTCGAGCAGATCCGATCGTTGGAGCAGTTCACCACACGCACCATCACCGACCGCAATGCACTCGCGGCCGAACTCACCCGAGCCGCCACCCGCGGCTACGCGATGAACATCGAAGAGCGCTACGACGGCGTCTCGGCAATCGCCGCACCCGTGCTCTCCGCAAGCGGCCGAGCGCACTCCGCCATCGGGCTCCAGGGCCCGAGCATCCGACTCACGCCAGCACGACTCGAAGAGCTCGCACCGCTCGTTCAGGAGCGCCGCGTCCGAGGTCGCGTCCCTCGTCGTCAGATACTGACCACACCGAGGTCGACCTCGCACAGCAGTCGACTCCATGGCGGGTGCCGCAAGGAATTGCGTGATTGACTCGCAATTGATCGACCGGTACCTTCGCCGACATGGCCGAGGTCGAGGCAAGCAACATCGAACGGTTCCGGGCGCTCGGCAACGCCGAGTGGCGCAACAACTGGACGCCTCTCGGCGGCCGTGACTATGTCGAGGTGATCCGTCACGAAGATCGAACGGTCTGGATGTGCCAGCAGTCGATGAGCCGTGAGGCATTCGACGCGATCGAAGCGCCCGAGGGTTGGTCGAAACTCGGCATCGGTGGCGGACTCCACGACGTCGCCTTCTTCCGCCGCTCGCCAGGCAAGCCGTTCGACGGACCGCTGGATGTCGTCGAGATCGACGGCTGGACGTTCGCCCAGGTGGCACGACCGGGCAAGCCGGAACCAGGCTTCGAGCGCGTCACCGTCCTCCCCGTCTACAAATACCACCGCGTCGGGTTCGTGGCTGGACGGACGATCTCGATCCTCGACATGGGCGACGGGTGGGACTACGTCCCGCAGGTCGCACGGGCCAGCTTTCGTCCCGACGCCGACACCGCCAACGCGCCCGAGATGCCCGAGGGCTGGTCGGTTCGTGAGGTCGTCCTCGGCGAAGACTTGCTCGTCGAGATGCCGTACCCGGCGCGAGTGTGCTTCTTCGACACCGGCGACAGCTGGCAGGGCCCGGTTCGCCTCGATCTCCCACGGTGACAGCTCGCGTGATGACAGCCAGCGCAGTGACCGGCCACGACACCGGCGCTACGGGAGTCGTGCCAGGCTTCGGAATCGGCCGGAGAACGCGGCAAGGACCACGGCGATGGACGATCCCGCGAGCACGCCGAGCCCGGTGGCCTGCGCCTGACCGCCGGTTGCATCGTTGGTCACCGACACGATCATCGCCACTGCCGCAGCAAGCCAGGCGATCGCAGCGATTCTGAGCGCGACACGCTCGACGTGGGTCAGGTCGGGATCATCAGCGACCGCCGTCGACGGAGCTCCATCGTCACGCATCAGGTTCTCGATCCAACGGACGGGTGACGTCACGGCGAGCACAACGATCGGAGCCCAGATCAAAACGACCGATGCCAGTGCGATACTCCCCGAAATCGACATGCCCTCGTCCGCATCGAGACCGGCGACGATCGCGTCGCCGACGTACACGGCGAGCGCCGTGGTCAAGAGAGCGAGGAGCGCCTTCACGTAGCGCAGCACGAGCCCGCGGAGTCGCAGGACATGACGGGCCATCCCGTGCTCGACCTTGGCAACCTCGTCGAGCAACGGACGGCTCGTGGACGCGGCCAGTTCGAACAGACCCTGCGCCCGTGTTGCGTCGTCATGGCCGGAGTCGAGGCCCGCGTAGACCTGAAGTTGGGTGTCGACACGACGTCGCGATCGGTCGTTGGCGGGAACCAGCAACTCGACGATGCGAGGGTCGGTTCGGCTCGCATCGAGCTGTTCGATCGCCGCCGGGCCGAGTTCATCAGAAGGAAGCTTGAGCGAGGTCAGCGTGAAGCGTGGGGTGAACACGTCGCGGCCGTCGCCGCCGAGGTGATTGGCGTGAAAGTAGAAGCGGGTGAGATCAGCGAACAACAACCAGAGCGCGACCACCGGAACGGCCAACATCGCCACGACACCGACCACCAGTGCGATGTCAGCAGCCCCGGTCCCATCGATCAGCAGCGATCGCAGCACGCCGGACACCGAGTCGCGAGCGACGACCGGCAGGACCACGAGCAGGCCCGCGCCGGACAGCAGGCCCACGGCGATGCGATGGAACGTCGACAGGCGCACCTCGCACCGGGCGAGGAATGCACGTGCCGCGGCACGCTCATCCATGGTCAGGATCGACGGCTCGCTCGCAGAGGGACTCATGGACCAAGTATCGCCACCCGATGCGATGGTGGGGCGGATCGCTGCCGCCCGACGAACTGATCGTCCGCCCGGGTGCGCTGGGCGAGCGTTCTAGGCGGGCGTGATGATCACCTCGCTGCCGATCGGCACGAATCCCTGCGACAGGAAGGCTCGCAGGCTCCGGGCATTTCCTGGTGAGACGGCAGCGAACACGTTCGATCCGGATGGGGTCAGTTGTCGAGCGCAGTGAATGAGGTGTCGACCGGCTCCGCTGTCGTGGAGTGTCTCGCGAACCTCGATGCTCATTTCGTTGCGGCCGGCGAGCCCCTCACCGATGGTGATGAACCCCGAGTCGTGCCCGTACACGACCACGTCCGATCGAAGCACACGAGCGTGCGCCACGCGTGGGTGTTCGTCCCACTCGTTGGTCCTCGTGACGTCGGGCTGTCCCCCGATGCCGCTGGCGACGAGGGTGACGTCGTTGACGCCGATGGTGCCGTTGTTCGCCATCAGGAGCTGGATCCGAGGATCCAAGGCTGAGCCGTAGCCGTCTGGTGTCGGTTGCCCGAGGTCATCGATCGTGAGCCGTGATGCGATCACGGCATGGCCGGTGAAGCACACGATTGCTTCATGGCCACCAGCGAGCGGCGGCACCATCGTGACCTCGCCGTCGACCGGCGGGAACGTCCCGCGGGCAGCGCGATCGAAGTAGTCGAGCAAAGGATGATTCGACACCCGCCCTTTCTACTGTCGGCACGACGACCCGATGGGCACCCCGGGCCTCCGGCCGATGCCGGGCTACTTGTCGGCCTTCTTGCCCTTGCCGGCCCCGTTGCCGGACTTGCCGTTGCCGGACTTGCCGTTGTCGGACTTGCCGTTGTCGGACTTGCCGTTGTCGGCGTGCTTCGAACCGGCGGATCGCTCCGTCAGATCGTCGTCGTCCAGACCGTCGTCGCTGTTTTCATCGGACTCGACCTCGTCGTCCCCATCGTCGTCACCGTCGAGCTCGTCGGTGTCCTCGACGTCGGCGTTGCGCTGCTTGCCACAGTCTGAGTGGGCCGCGTCACGCACCTCGACGTTCTCGAAGGGTGCCAAGCCCCTCGCGACGGCCGAGACGGTCTTGCCGTGGTTCAGCTCGTTGCCCTCGTCGTCGGTGACGCAGTACGCCTCGTTGAACGTCGTGGCGGGATTCGGATCGTCGAGGTCGCCATAGACCAGCTCACCCTCGACGTCCTCGTCCTCCACGACGACAAGCTCGGGCTTTTCCTGGCCCTCGCCGTCGTCGTCCATCCCAGTGGTCTCCTCGACCGCGGGCACGTCCTGGAGGATCTCGTCCACCTCAGGGAGCTCCGACGCTGCCACCTCTGGTTCGAACTCACCGTCGGTGGTGCTGACATCGGCTCCGTCGGTCTCGGGCGACGACAGGTCGAATCCTCCCGAGCCGGCGGCGGCGACGCCGCCGAATCCGATCACCCCGATGGCGATGAGGGTGGCGAGACGGGCACGACGAGAGACGGAATGCATGGATGTTCCCCTTGCTGCGAGATGGGCGTTCGCCATGAGTTCCACGATCTCCGCTTCACCAGCGAGCTCGTCGGCCGTTGCGGGGCCTCGGAGCACGTCGACGATGTCGTCGGGGTCGTGGAAATCGCTCATGACACACCCTTCATCGTGGGGACATGGTCGTCCGTTACAAAGATTCTGCGGCGGAGGCGAAGTAGTCCGCGATGCACCAGCACGCGCACGTTGCCCTCCGTTGTCTCCATGATGGCCGCCACGTCGGCGACCGGCAGCTCGTTGACGACCCGCAACATGACCGCCGTGCCCATCTGGTCCGGGAGTGAGGCGATCAGCGCGACCGCTCGGTCCACCGAATCGATGCGATCGTGTTCGACGTCGGCGGCATCGACGTGTGTCACCGTGTCGACGGCACGAACGGCCAGTTCTCCATCGCGTACCGAACGGCGGATCGCGTCGACGCCACGCCGGTGAGCAATCGTGAACAGCCATCGCCTGAAATCGTCGGCGTCGCCCTCGAAGCGAGCGATCGACGCTGCTACGTCGACCCAGACCTGCGAGGCGACATCCTCGGCTGCGACCGTGCGGCGGCTCCGGAGGTAGCGGAGCACGGCTGCGTGATGAGTTCGCCACAGCTCGGCCAGCGCGTCCCGATCGCCCTGACGAGCCCGATCAAACATCGCCGGGCCTCCTCCCACAGGTCGTCTATCGGCACTTCGAGCCCCGAACTTGAATCGGAACTGCCATCGCACCTGAGGAAATTGCCCTCGGCGTGCGCCGCCGACCTCAGAGCCGAGTCGGGAGGAAGGCGTCGTGATCACAGAGCGCACCGGCGATCTTCGAGAGCGCGTCGGCGAGGGCTGCGGTCTCGTGGTCGTCGAGGTGATCGAAGACCAGGCGTCGAACATCCTCGACGTGGAGCGGCGCGACCTGCTCGAGGCGCTGGCGTCCCGCCGCGGTCAGGTGCGCATGCTTGCCGCGGCGATCGTCGGCGTCGGCTGAGATCACGACGTCGCCACGACCGACCAACGTCCGGAGCCGATGGGTCAGCCGACTCTGCGACACGTTCGCCGCGTCGGCGAGGTCCGACAGCCTCATCGTGTCGTTCGGCGCACCGGAGAGTGCGACCAGGATCGAGTAGTGCACGACCAGGAGATCATGTTCCTTCAGCGTTCGTGCGAGTTCGGGGAGACCTCGGTTGACGAACACGAGCAATGCACGCCAAGCCTGCTGCTCGGTGTCGTCCAGCCACCGCGTCTCCACCATCGGCCGGACCCTAGTCGTTGACGCGACAAGTTCTCTCCGATATGTTGACCCCACAAGTACTTACTTGACGGGTCAATCATCCAGGAGGACATCGACATGCCGCTCAACGAGATGAGCTCGATCCCGAACAACGCAACCCGCTGACATGCAGGTGCTCGCCTTCGCAGCCACCACCAGCCGCCGGTCGATCAACCGCGCAGTGATCGACTACGCCATCCGCCTCCTCGAAGCGAGCGACGAGGACATCACGGTGGACATCCTCGACCTGAACGACTACGAGATGCCGATCTACAGCGTCGACCGCCAGCTCGACGACGGGATCCCCTCGGCAGCGCACGACTTCTACCGCCGAATCGGTGAGGCCGATGCGTTGCTGATCTCCTTTGCCGAACACAACGGCTTCTACACCGCCGCCTACAAGAACGTCTTCGACTGGGCGTCGCGTATCGACATGCGGGTCTTCCAGGGAACACCCACGGTGATGTTGTCGACGTCGCCCGGGCGCAATGGCGGTGCGAACGTATTGCGCACCGCGGTGCAGTCTGCACCGTTCTTCGGCAACGAGCTGCTCGCAAGCCTTGCCATCCCCAACTTCTCCTCCAACTTCGACACCGTCAGCGGTTCGATCATCGATCCCGAACTCGACGAACAGTTTCGAGCCGCCATCTTCCGCCTGAACACCGAGCTCCTGGAGGACGCCACATGACCAACCAGAACTCGGCGACGACCTGACCACCAACGCCACCACAACAGGAGCATGAATGAGCGACGACCAGAACATCACCGTGGCCCCCGCCGGGCCGTACATCGTGCGTGGCGGCGTCCCCGTCACCACGAAGACTCCGATCATGTCCGAACACGGCGAGCCACTCGCCTGGAAGACCGAACGGGCCGACGACACCAAGGCAATGGCGCTGTTGTGTCGCTGCGGTCAGTCGTCGACCAAGCCGTACTGCGACGGAACCCACGCCAAGGTCGAGTGGGATGACACCGACCACGCCCCCGAGGGCGTGTACGCCGAACGCGCGCAGAGCTACGGCGGCGAGGGCATCGAGGTGCTCGACGACCGACCCATCTGCGTCCACGCCGGCTTCTGCGGCAACCAGGTCACCAACGTGTGGAAGATGGCCGCCAAGACGGGCGACAGCCGGATCCGGGCCGAAGCGATGGCAATGATCGAGCGGTGTCCGTCCGGGGCCCTGAGCTACACCGTCGACGACGAGACGATCGAGCCCGATCTTCCGAGGACCGTCGCCGTCATTCCCGACGGACCGCTCTGGGTGACCGGCGGCATCGAGATCACCCGCGCCGACGGCACCGTGCTCGAGACACGCAACCGGGTCACGCTCTGTCGATGCGGCCAGTCCGCATCGAAGCCACTGTGCGACGGATCGCACAAGGAGGCCGGCTTCACCGGGTGACGACGGGCGCACGGTCCACGAATGCCAGCATGGTGGCCGTGACCTCCGACGACGCCGCCGCCCGACTGCAACGCGTCCGCCGCGAGCCCCCTCCGTTCCGGCGCGTCCAGGTGCGCTCGAAAACACCGCTCAGCGAGCGCATGGCACGCATCGTGCTCGGCGGCGAGGAACTCGCTGGATTCGCCATCGAGTCGCCGGCGTCGAGTGTTCGCCTCCTGCTGCCTCCCACGGGGAGCAGCCGCATCGAGCTGCCCACGTGGACCGGCAACCAGTTCGAGCTCGCGACGGGCGAACGGGCACCGATTCGAACCTTCACACCTCGAGCCTTCGACTCCGAGCGCCTCGAACTCACCCTCGACATCGTGCTCCACGACGACGGCGCCGCAACCGACTGGGCACGGCGAGCTGATGTGGGCGACGAGGCCGCCATCTCGGGGCCGGGGCGCAGCGAGACGCTCGATCCTGCGGCTCGATCCTTGTTGCTCGCGGGCGACGAGTCGGCGATCCCCGCCATCTCCCAACTTCTCGAATCCATCGAGCCCGACCGCACGATCGAGGTCCACATCGAGATCGCCCACCCCAGCGCTCGCTTCGAGCTGCCCGCACACCCGAACGCGACGATCACGTGGCACGACGCTGTCGCTGGGACGATGCCGGGCGACTCGATCACCGGAGTCGTGCAGGGGCTCAACGAACTGCCCGACGCTGTCTGGGTCGCCGGCGAAGCCGCCGCAGTACAACGACTGCGTACCCACTTGTTCGACGAGCGAGGCCGAAACCGACAGAACGTCACGGCGCGCGGCTACTGGAAGCTGGGCCGCTCCGCCACCTGATCCGCGGCGGACCGCCATCCACAGCCACGTTGCAGAGAGTCAAGAACGAGGGCTCCCGTGCCGACACACTGGCGTGGGACCGATTGCACGAGCAGCAGCGCTGACGGGGCTCGTCCTCGTGGCCATCGGGTGCGCCGAGGGTTCCACATCGGCACGCGTCGACATGTGTGTCGAGTCGACCAAATTCGGGGCAACCGTCGGTGACGCCGCAGCGTCCGAGATGTGGAACACCGCTGGCCAGTCCGACGAAGCACTACGAGTCGCATGCAGCGACCTGGCTGCGAGCGATCCCGAGCGGCTCACCGCGATGGCAACCGAATGGGAGGTGACCCTCCGAGCGATCAGCGGCTCGATGGCCGCATCCTCCTCGGCCTCCGACCGCCGGTGCGATCCGTCGTACCCCGCGATGTGCATCCGAATGAACGAGCCCGACCTCGACTGCTCGAACGTCGGAGCGAACAACTTCCCAGTCGTGTCACCGGACCGCCACGGCTTCGACACCGACGGCGACGGGTTCGGTTGCGTGCCCGGCGCCGACACGGGCTGAACACCGCCGCCGCGATGGCCTCGTGAACCGGCCCCCCTCATTCTGACCCCTCGACGCCGACGTCATCCGAGGGAGCCGGTACCGTGACGCATGCGCTCGGTGCTCGACCATTCGGACGTTCGCGCCGTGCTCGATGCGACCGCCACGCTCGCATCCGAGCCGACGCCCGGTATCGATGCGGTTCTCGAACTCGTCCGTTCGCTCATCGACTGCACGAGCGCCTCGTTCAACGACATGGCTCTCGCCGTCGGCGACTTTCGCTACGTGATCGTCCCACCGGATCACGAAGACCTCGCCGCTCGGCTCAAGCCGGTCTACGACCGCCTCGCCGCCTCGCAGCACCCCCTGATCGGCGCGGCCCTGGTACAGCCCACCAGTGGAGCGCTCCGGTTCTGCGATGTTCCACATGGCGACACGTTCACCGACACCGAGTTCTACAACGAGTTCTTCGTGCCATTCGGACTCCGATACCAGATGGTGATCCAACTCCCGGCGCCGCCCGATGTGATCGTCGGGTATGCCCTCAATCGGAGCGCCGACAAGGGCGAATTCAGTGACCGCGACGTCGCGATCCTCAACGCGCTCGGCCCGTACCTGGCGATGCATCACCGTCACATCGTCGACGCCGAGCGGACCAGGGCGATGACCGCCGAGGTCGACCGTCACGGCGGCTGGGCCGTGATGACCGTGCGGGCCGACGGCACCATCGATGCCTCGTCGTCGAGTGACGCGTTGGCATCGTTCGCTGCCGACGGTCGCGTGCCGGATGAGGTCGTGGCGCACCTGCCGACTGCCCAGGATCTCGAGCGTGAGTCGACCAGCTGCGAGGTCACCATCGGCGACGCCCATTGGCGTTGTGTGATCCATCCCGTGCCGGTCGGACCCACCGTGCTCCTCGCGCGCCCCATGGGCAGCGAGGCTGCTGGCGCCGCCCAGCTGATCGACCTGGGTCTGACCCCACGCCAAACCGACGTGGCGCTCGAACTGGCTCGCACCGGCGGCACCAACGCACGGCTGGCTCGTTCGATGGGAATCTCCGAAGGCACCGTGAAGAAGCATCTCGAAGCGGTGTTCCGCACGCTCGGCGTCGACAGTCGAGCCGCCGCCATCGTGTCCCTCCGCTCAGCGATCGGTTCCGACGACACCGACTCGCCGTGACACCGTGCGATGAGTTTCGGCGCAGCCTGTGCGCGCTGGAACTCATCGAGAGTGGTCTGCACCCCGGTGCGATGAGTTTCGGCGCAGCCTGTACGCGCTGGAACTCATCGAGAGTGGTCTACACCCCGGTGCGATGAGTTTCGGCGCAGCCTGTGCGCGGTGAGACTCATCGCTGCGACGTGGCGTTCGGTGGCGACCCGCTTCGGCGTCAGTTGTCGAATTCGAGATCGAGTGCGTTGTGAACCGCCACATTGTCCTCGCCACGCAGACCGAGTCGCTTGCGCAATGCGGACAACTGATCGAGGTCGTCGCCCTCGATCGACAAGGTGTGGAGCACGTCACCGTTTTCGCGGATGGTGATGTCGGTCGCCTCGGCTCGGAGGTCGCCGATTCGGTATCGGCGACGTTGCTTGGTGACGAAGACGGCGCGTACCCCGGTCTCTCCGTCGAGTGCTGCGATCTCCTCGAAGAGGTCGTACTCCTCGCCTCGCTGCGGGCGATCGAGCCCGAGTTGCTCGAAGATGGTGTCGAACGGCGATGGCGTCGAGTCGGCGCTGCGGTGACGATCCGACGTCCACTGCTCGAACCCCTTGTGCTCGGCCACCAGCTGCTTGATCTTCAGCGTGTTGCCCCGGATCTTGGCGTTCCAGGAGGAATCATCGACGAGCAGGTAGCAGTCGTTGATGGTTTCCGTCATCTGCTCGGTCGCCATCTTGGCGAGCATCTTGCGGGCCTTCACATGCCTGCCCCAGACGCGGTATTCGAAGCGAGCATCAATCGGTTCGGAGATGAGCTGCTTCTTCGGCATGAGAGGTTGCCACCTGCACCGTCACGTGCGAGTGGGGAGGTCAATCGTAGTGCGGACCCGACCGGTCGAGCGGGCACCTCGTGGGCCTGCGCAACGCCGAAGTCACGAGGAGGCGTGCGTCGACGTCCCCGATGCA
Organism: Ilumatobacteraceae bacterium; assembly: GCA_963741875.1. GTDB lineage: Bacteria > Actinomycetota > Acidimicrobiia > Acidimicrobiales > Ilumatobacteraceae > Sva-07. The sequence goes on from CAVUJO010000001.1 coordinate 465,123, forward strand.
GCACCGTCCAGCCGGGCGTGGAGTCGCGAGCGGAGCTCGTCCGGAGGAATCTCGGACCACGCGCGTCGCTGTCGCTGCCGGTGCACGACGACACCTGTTGCACCGAGCACCGCGACCACACCAGCGACACCGAGGATCTTGGCCCACCTCACGACCACGTACGTTAGGACCTCGATGGCTGCCTCGATGACCCTCACCGCCGCAGTCGATGCGGCGGCGACCGGTGACGTGTGGTTGTTTCGCGGACGCTCAGTCGCCGACCGGGCGATCCGGCTGTTCACGAACAGCCCGGTCAACCACGTCGGCATGGTCATCGCGATCGACGACCTACCACCGCTGATCTGGCACGCCGAACTCGGCGCCAGCATGCCGAACGTGTGGACGGGCGAGCGAGCTCGAGGCGCCCAGCTGCATCGCCTCGACCGCGCCGTGAGCGTCTGGACGCATCGGTACGGCCAGCAGCCGTGGTTCCGCGAGATCGACATCGACGTCGACACCGAGATGGAGAACCAGGCGCTTTCGGTCGTGGCCGAGTACAGCGGCCGGAGCTTCCCGAGCACCAGGACCCTCGCTCGACACTGGATCTCCGGGCGCCTGCGTCGCCAGGTCTCACTCACCGACGTGTACTGCGCCGAACTCGTTGCGGTCACCTATGAACGGATGGGGCTCCTCGGTTCCGATCGACCAGCCAACTGGTACGACCCCGGCACGTTCTGGAGCGGCGATCGTCTGCAACTCGAGGGCGCCGAACTCGGCCCCGAGGTCGAGGTCACCGACGTGCCGCCCGTCGACGACCGCTGGCGCGACGGCTGAGTTGTTCGACCCACCGACGCCAGGGTCAGTAGGACCGTGGCAGCCCGAGCACCTGCTGGGCGATGAAGTTGCAGGTCATCTCCTGGCTGACCGGGGCGAGCCGCTGCAGTCGAGCCTCGCGCCAGTAGCGCTCGACGTGATACTCCGAGGCGTAGCCGAGGCCCCCGTGGGTCTGGAGCGCCTGATCGGCAGCGAAGTAGCTGGCTTCGGCAGCGAGGTACTTCGCCGTGTTGGCCTGCTCTGCGCACTCGAGGCCCCGGTCGTAGCGCCACGCAGCCTCGCGCCACATGAGACCAGCCGCGTTGAGTTGCATGTGTGCCTGTGCCAGCGGGTGGGCGATCGCTTGATTGGCACCGATCGGACGATCGAACACCACGCGCTCCTTGGCGTAGGCGATCGCCCGTCGCAGCGCGGCCTCGCCGATTCCGCACGCCATCGCCGCGAGCAGCACACGTTCGGGGTTCAGACCGTGGAGGATCTGCTGGAAGCCGCGCCCACGCTCACCGACCAGCCGCCAGCCCTCCACGGGGAGATCGTCGTACGCGACCTCGCACGACGCGATCGCGTTGCGGCCGAGTTTCGGAATCGCCCTGATGTCGCAGTACTCGGGGTCGAGGTCGACGAGGAACAGACTCAACCCGTCGAATCGCCGCCGGGGGTCGTCAGGATCCGGGTCGTCGGTGCGGGCGAGCAGCAGGCACACCTCGGACTCGAGGGCCTTCGACGTCCAGATCTTGCGACCCCGGACCACGAACCCGCCGGCACCGTCGTCGATCGCTCGCGTGCTGATGCGCGACGTGTCGGTTCCGGCGTCGGGCTCGGTCACACCGAACGCGATGTGGAGGTCGCCCGCGGCGGCCCGCGGCAGGAATGCCTCCTTCAGTCGCTCGCTCCCGAACTTCACCACCGGGTTCAGCCCGAACATCGTGAGGTGCAGAGCCGACGACCCGTTCATCGCTGCGCCCGAGGCGGCCACACGGTTGAGCACGATCGCACACTCGCCGATCCCTTGCCCGCCCCCGCCGAATTCCTCCGGGATCGCAACACCCAACCAACCTCCAGCGGCCATCGCCGAATAGAAGGCCCAGGGGAACTCGTGGCGTTGATCGCGTTCGGCCCAATACGCGTCGTCGAAGTCGGCGCACACCTGGTCGACCGCGTCGGCAATCGCCACGTGGTCGTCGTCGAGGCTGAAGTCCATGTCGTGCAGTCTCGCCGTCAGGTCCGCGTGAGCCGCTTGGGCAGTGAGGTGACGACGTATCCCTGCGGCAAGTCCTCCGACGAGTCGATGACGCTGTAGCGGGTGAGCCGCTGCGCGTGCTCGGACAGGTTGCGGTGGTCGGCGTAGGTGATGCCGGGAATCATCGGCTCGCGGAACCACGGGGCGTAGAACTCGAGATTCGGGATGGCGCGCAGATCGTCGGACAGGTTGGGGGTGCCGCCGTGCCAGGCGCGCACGTCGCGGATCTGGACCGAGCCGGCGGTCGCGGGGCAGACCGTACTCAGGCGCATCCATTCCGGCTCGTCGATCAGGGTCGGGATCGGGGCACGCGAGTGCTGGCTCCCGGGGATCTGTCGGGTCGGACCGTTGAGTGCGGTCTGGTCGTCAGGCAGAAAGTTGACGGCGACGTACGGGCACGGCAGGTCACGAGCCGTCAGCGATCCGCGGGGATCGTGAAAGGAGCTGAACGGCGTCCGCTCGGAGTTCGACCAGTCGCCCATGTCGGAGTGCAGAGGCTGGTACTCCGTCGCCCCGGGGAGACAGAAGTCGCCACTCGCTGCCCGGAGCAGATAGTCCGACGACTCGAAGATCGCAGTGACGATCGGCGTGACCGTCGGAAGGTCGACGAGCATCTGCCACTCGGGCCGATGGAGCATGCTGCGCGTCACACTCGAGCCACCGAACGAGTAGCGACGCGATCCGCGGTTCCCGTTGCGCTCGGCGTCGAGCGCCACGATGTCGGCGGCGACGGAGCGGACGCCCGCTCGGAGAAACGACACCTGTTCGGCATCGAGCGCGTCGCGTACCACCACGAAGCCGTCACGGCGGAAGATCCGGACCGCCCGCTCGATCTCGCCCGGTTCGCAGGTCTCGAGTCCGACGATGCCGTTGTGCAGGGCGAGATGGTCACGCTGCGCGACGAGGTCGGGTCCATCGCGATCGCGACCTTGCCACCCGAGCTCGCCGAAGTCGACCGATGCCGAAGTCATGCCCGATGTTCACCGGCGATCACCGTCGACGTCGAAGCGGACGCCTCACGAACCGTGTCCTGCATCGACCGAGTCGAGGAACTCGATCGAGGCGTCGGCGATCTCCGCTTGGGCCTCGCCGCGGGAAATCGTGGGCGTTCCGTCGCCGGACTGCAGCCCGTAGTCGCCGAAGAACGAATGGATGCCGCCGACGATGCGGACGAACTGCGCGGTCGGCGGGAGTTCGGCGACCGAATCGTCGATGTCGGCGGTGTCCGCCAGACCATCCTCCGTCCCCGACACCGACATCACCTGCAGACCTGCCCGATCGGACATGTCGTTGACGGGATACGCCGCGTACAGCAAGAGGCCGACGAGTTCGTCACGCTCTGTTTCGGCGTAGCGAGCGGCCATCGCACCACCCAACGAATGACCACCGACCACCCAGTGATCGACGTCGTCGGTGTCGTCACCCACCACCGCGTCGGCGGCGTTGCCGGCGAGGATCGCGAGGTTGAACGGCTGCTTGTGGATCACCACCGGATACCCGGCTTCGGCAATGGGGCGCAACACGTGGGCGTAGGCACGCGGGTCGACCTTCGCGCCGGGGTAGAACGCCAGCCCAGTTGCGCGCGCCTCGTCGGGTTCCATGCGGATCATCGTGGCGGACTCATCGACGCGGACCCCTGCGCCGTCGCTCAACGCATCGATCGCCACCGGCTCGGCCGAGAGCGGCTTGGTGTACAGAATGACGAACACCACGCCCGCCGTGCCGAGGACGAGTCCGCCACGGGCGAGCCATCGCACCCAGGTCGCTCGTTCTGGCGCCGGTGCAACGAGCAGCGACCAGGCAACGAGCGATCCGCCAACGATGCCGGACAGCACGAGCGTGATCCAACCGATCGGATGCGATCCCCAGATTCCCTCCCATGCGGTGACGAACGTCCAGGCGACCACGATCATGATCACCGCGCCGGCGGTCAGGGGCCACCAGCGAACCGTTCGAGCGGGGAGGTCCTTCACCGCGCGCCGACGCTACGCCAACGGCCGGGTCCAACCCTGCCAGAGTTCAGTCTCGCGACTATCTTTCACGCGACACGACAAAGGGGGATCGCACATGGCGTATGGGGCCGAGCACGTGGACATGCCACCCGTCGAGAACTGGTTGACCGACTGGGATTGGCTCGACGACCAGTGGGGGGAGAACGCGATCGACATCTGGAACTCGGTCCGCGAACAGTGCCCGGTTGCCACGACCGAACGCTACGGACGCGCCTTCATGCCCGTCACGATGGAAGCCGTCGCCGCAGTCGCCAACGACACCGAGAACTTCTCGTCCATCTGGGTCAACGTCGGGCGGCCCGACGCGCCCCGCCGACCGGCGCCGCCGATCACCTCCGACCCCCCCGACCACCACGGTCACCGCCGACTCCTGCTTCCGGCGTTCAGCCCGAAGAACGTCGCGCCGCTCGAGGAAGAACTCCGCCTGTTCTGCCGGAAGCTGATCGCCGACCTCGATGGCGCTGACAGCGCCGATGCAGCATCGCAGTACTCGCAGCACATCCCGGTACACGGCATCTGCAAGCTCACCGGTCTCCCGGAGGAGGACGCCGATCTCTTCCGCGACTGGATCCACCGCAACTTCCAGTTGGGTCCTCGCGACAACGCGGTTCGTGTCGCCGTCGCCACCGAGATGAAGGAGTACGTCGACGCCCTGCTCAACGAACGTCTCGCGAACCCGAACGACGACATGTTGACCATGGTGGCGAACGCCGAGATCGATGGCCAGCCCGTCGATTGGGAGCTCAAGGTCGGCTACATCAACCTGCTGATCATCGCCGGCATCGACACCACCTGGAGCGCGATCGGCTCCGGACTGTGGCATTTCGGCCAGCACCACGACCAGGTCGAGCGCCTCGTCGCCGTCGACAACGACGACCTGCTGTGGAACACCGCCACCGAAGAGGTCCTGCGGTTCTACGCCCCGGTCACGATGGCGCGCAAGGTGGTCGGCGAGACGGAGATCGGCGGGTGCCCGGTACATCCGGGCGACCAGATGCTGTTGACGTTCCCAGCCGCCAACCACGACCCGGCGGCGTTCGAGCACCCGGATGTTTTCGACATGGACCGGCTCAACAACCGCCACGTCGCCTTCGGGCTGGGCATCCACCGCTGCGTCGGGTCGAACCTGGCCCGCCTCGAGTGCACCGTGGCGTTCCAGGAGTGGCTGCGGGCATTCCCCGACTACGCACTCGACACGAGCAAGCAGACGACATGGGCGAACGGTCAGATCCGCGGCCCGCGAAACCTCCCGGTACTGCTCAACCGGTGACCACCACGCTCGCCGTGGCGTCCCGAGACCTCTGACGGCCAGACGCCGAGGTCCGTCGACGCCGCGATGTCGTGGCGCCAGTTGTGCAGAACTCACCGAGACCGAGGAGAATGTGTCCGCATGTTCGTTCTCCAACGTGCTGGCGAGTGGTTCGCCGGCCTTCTCGAATCGTTCGACGACGCGCTGGTCGCTCTCGACGACGACGTCGACGCCCTGCGCTCGGCTGCTGAGCCCGAATCGTGCGCGCCGCAGCGACTCAGCGTGTCGGGATGACGCGAGGAATGGCGACGATCATCGCCCCAGCGACACCGACCGCAATCACCGAGTACCACCACGCTGCGTCCCAGAACACCTCGAGCAAGAAGAAGTTGCGCAGGAACGGCACCAGGAACACCACGACGTAGCCGAGTCCCATCGCAACGACCAGGCCGAGTTTCCAGGGGCGCAGCGGGCGGCTGGCCACTGCGAGCACGACCAGTCCGATCGCGAGGAGCGTGACCGTTGCCAACGTACGGGCCTGGTCGAGATCGATGTCCGCGATGTGCAGCGCAGCCTCGTATGCCGCCAGGGTCGCCGATCCGGCGACCACCCCGGCCGGGATCGAGAAGCGCAGGACGCGTCTCAAGAATCCGGGTCTGATCAGGTCGACCTCGGGTGCGAGTGCCAGGAAGAACCCCGGGACGCCGATGCTGAACGTCCCGATCAGCGTGAGCTGTCGCGGGAGGAACGGGAACGGACTGTCCAGCAACCCCACCGCAAACGTGAGCAGCACCGCATAGGCAGCCTTGGTGACGAACAGGTTCGAGACCCGTTCAACGTTGTTGATCACCTTTCGGCCCTCGTTGACCACGGTCGGCAGGCTCGAGAACGCGTTGTCCGTGAGCACCAGGTCGGCGACCGCCTTGGTGGCCTGGCTTCCCGAACCCATCGAGATGCCGAGATCGGCATCTTTCAACGCCAGTACGTCGTTCACACCGTCACCGGTCATCGCCACGACGTGTCCACGTGACTGCAACGCACGCACCATCGCCTGCTTCTGCTGCGGCTTGACCCGACCGAAGACCGTCGCGTCGTCGAGGACTGCTGCGAGTTCGTCGATCTCGGTTGGGAGGTCGCGAGCGTCGACCGGCGCGCCCACCACGTCGAGGCCGGCGCGCTCCGCGATCGCCGCGACCGTGTCCTGGTTGTCGCCCGAGATCACCTTGAGGGTCACGTCCTGTTCGGCGAAGTACGCCAGGATCTCTGCAGCGTCCGGGCGGATCTCGTCTTCGAGTTCCACGATTGCGAGCGTTCGCGTTGTCGCCGGCAGCCGATCGCCATCGGGCCCGGCGTCGGAGGTCACGACAGCGAGCAGCCGCTTGCCGCCGGCGCTCAACCGCTCGACGAGGGCGCGTTCGGGGTCATCGGCCGCCAGCAGGAAATCGGGAGCCCCGAGAAAGAACCAGCCGTGGTCGACGAACGACCCGGCCGACCACTTTCGTTCGCTGTCGAAGGGCTCGACCCGATCAACGGTCCACGACGAGGCTGTCCCGACAGCCGACGCGATCGCTGCCATCGAGGCGTTCGGGTCACGGTCGGATGAAGCCAGGGCGACGAGCGCGTCGCGGACCTCGTCGTCGGTTCGGCCAGCCGCGGCGTGGGCCGAGGCGAAGGAGATCTCCCCGGTGGTGATCGTTCCGGTCTTGTCGAGGCAGAGCACATCCACTCGTGCAAGCACCTCGACCGTGGAGAGTTGCTTGGCCGAGCGCGTTACGGCGAGCCAATGCGATGACGCCCGCCATGAACGACAAGCTGGTGAGCAGCACCAGACCATCTGGCACCATGGCCACCGCTGCCGCAACGGTGCCGAGCAGGGCATCCTGCCATCCGTCCTCGGCACCGAGCAGGTTGACGAAGAGGAAGATCGAGGCGACCGGAATGATCACCGTGAGCCACCGCAGGATCGTGTCGATGCCTCGGCGGAGTCGCGACGTGATCGCGGTGAACTGTTTGGCCTCGGTGGCGAGGGTGCTGGCGTAGCTGTCGGCACCAACGGCGACGGCGCGGATGCGACCGTTGCCGGCCACGACGAAGCTCCCCGAGAGCACGTCGTCACCGACCTCCTTGGAGACCGGTAGGGATTCACCGGTGAGCATCGACTCGTCGAGTCGGAGCCCCGTGGCGTCGAGCGAGACACCGTCGACCGCGACCTGCCCGCCGAGCCGGAGTTCGACGACGTCGTCGAGCACGATCTCGTCGGAAGCGATCTCGACGGGTTCGCCGTTCCGGATCACGGTCGCCCGCGGCTCGGAGATCACTTCGAGCCGCTCCAATTCGCGTCGGGCACGAACCTCCTGGACGACACCGATCACCGAGTTCGAGATCACGACGCCGACGAAGAGGCCGTCTTGGGGGTTGCCGGACACGAGCACGAGCACGAACAACGTCAACATGATCGCGTTGACGACGGTGAACACGTTCGCAGCCACGATCTGACCGAGCGACCGTCCGGGTGGCTCGGGGGCGACGTTGACATGTCCCTCCGCGACGCGTTCGGCGACCTCGGCATCACTCAGCCCGATCGTGCCCGCGGTGTCGGCTCGCTGCTGGCCCATGTCTCAGCGCAGCGTAATGAACGAAGCCGTCCGACCCGTCCGTTTCATTTCGGTGCTTCACTGGAGATGTGCAGACAGCAGGATCCGCCAGCGATGGCCTGATCGGCTACGTGCGCGAGTCGGTCATCGGGCGTGACGACGTGATCGACGGACCGTACGGGCCGCGCCCGATCATCTACGCCGACTACACAGCATCGGGGCGATCGCTGTCGTTCATCGAGGACTACATCCGCACCGTGGTGCTCCCGCTGTACGCCAACACCCACACCGAATCGTCGGGCACCGGCCTGCAGACCACACGGCTGCGCGAGGAGGCCCGTGACATCATCGGGCGTTGCGTCGGCGCGAAACGCGACGAACACGCCGTGGTGTTCTGCGGGAGCGGCGCCACCCACGCGATCGCCAAGCTGATCGGTGTGCTCGGGCTGAAGCTCCCGTCCGTGCTCGACGACCGGTACCACATCGCCGATTCGATCCCCGCCGACGAGCGGCCGGTGGTGTTCATCGGCCCCTACGAGCACCACTCCAATGAACTGCCGTGGCGCGAGTCGATCGCTGACGTGGTGATCATCGACGAGGACGCCGACGGCCACGTGAGCCTCGACCACCTCGAGCGCGAGTTGATCCGCCATGCCGATCGATCCACCCTCATCGGATCGTTCTCGGCCGCGTCGAACGTCACCGGAATCATCACCGACACCGTCGCAGTGTCGACGTTGCTCCACGAACACGGAGCGCTGTCGCTGTGGGACTACGCAGCGGCCGCGCCGTACGTGCCGATCGACATGGGGTCGAGCATGGATGACACCGGGACGGCCAACCTCGCCTACCTCGATGCGGTGTTCATCTCGCCGCACAAGCTGATCGGTGGACCAGGGACGCCGGGGGTACTGGTGGCGCGACGGGAGCTGTTCGCCAATCGGGTACCCGACGTGCCGGGCGGCGGCACCGTTCGCTACGTCAGCACCGCGGAGCACGACTACCACCCCGAGATCGAGCATCGAGAGGAGGCGGGTACCCCGGCGATCATCGAATCGATCCGGGCGGGGCTCGTGTTCCAACTGAAGGAGGCCGTCGGCGCCGAGGTGATCGAGGCAAAGGAGTCCGACTTCGTGCGGCGCGCGATCGCCCGATGGGAACAGCACCCGAACATCAATGTGCTCGGCAGCCACGAAGCCGACCGGCTGTCGATCGTCTCGTTCGTGATCCGTCATGGCGAGCAGTTCCTGCACCACAACTACGTCGTCGCACTGCTCAACGACGTGTTCGGCATCCAGTCCCGCGGCGGCTGTTCGTGTGCCGGGCCCTACGGACACCGGCTGCTCGGCATCGACCTCGACCGTTCTCACGAGTTCCAGCGCGAGATCACCCGCGGCTGCGAGGGCATCAAGCCCGGCTGGGTGCGCGTCAACTTCAACTACTTCATCGATGACGAGACCTTCGACTACATCGTCGACGCGGTGACGATGATCGCCTCCCACGGGGCACTGCTGCTCGGCGAGTACGACTTCGAACCGGACAGCGGGCTGTGGCATCACCGACGTGGGACGCGAGGCCCATCGATGAGCCTCGACGAGATCTCCTACGCCACCGGCCAGATGCAGTTCGAGAACCGACGTCACAGCGAGCCCGTCGACCTCGCCCGTCATCTCGCCGCCGCCCACGAGTTGATCCATGCGGCCGGAGATGATCCCGCCGCTCGTGCTGCGACGCCAGAGACCAACGCCGACTTCGAGACCCTCCGTTGGTTTCCCTACGCCGCCGACGCCACCAGCTGACCCTCCAACGACGACGAATCGTCACGAAACCGTCATATAGCGTTAGGCTCGACCGCCATGTTGGGATTCGGACGGACGCGCCATGTGGGAGTGCGAAAATCGCTCACGGTCCTCGCCCTCGCCGTCTCGGTCGCCGTTGGATCCACGACATTGCCGCTCGCTGTGGCGAGTGCGCAGGACCCCGCTGCGGTCCGCGCCGCCCAGGAGATCCAAGCCGCCCGTGACCGCGCCGACGCCGCTGCACAAGCGATGTTCGACGCCGAATCCAGACTCGACACGCTCGAGCTCTCGATCGAAGCAGCAGAGGACGACCTCGCAGCGGTCGAATCCGAAGCCGCCTCGATGCGAACCAGCCTGCAGCAGGACGCACAGCGCAGCTTCGTCAATTCCGGCAGCTCGATCCCGCTGCTGATCGACCTCGACCAGGCCAATGCCGGCATCACCGCCGATCGTCAGGCATCGGTCGCACGCGGTGCAGCATCGGTGGAGCTCGACGACTTCGACGCCGTCATGAAGGACGTCCGAGCACAGCGTGCCGATCTGGAACGCCAACTCGACGCAACCACACAGGCCCGCCAACAGTTCGAAGATCTCAAGGCCACCGCTGAAGCCGAGGTCGTGAAGCTCGCCGAGATCGAACAGCAGCGCCTGGCCGATGTCGCTGTGCAGCAAGAACTCGAACGTCAGCGCCAGGCCAGGCTCGCCCAGGAAGCCGCCGCAGCACAGCAGTTGCAGGCGTCGAACGCCGCAGCGGCAGCATCGAAGCTTGCTGCCGCTCCTGCGGCGTCATCGGGGAACTCGTCGTCCGGTGGTTCCTCGAGGTCGACGGGCTCGTCGGGCTCCGCGCAGGGGGCGGCATCGCCAGCACCGGCGCCGGCCCCGGCACCAGTTCCCGCCAGCCCACCGCCGTCGAACGCCGGAAGCGGCATCGTGTGCCCGGTGGCCGGTCCGCGAGCCTTCGGCGACACGTGGGGCGCGAGCCGCTCCGGCGGTCGCAGCCACGAAGGCGTCGACATGATGTCTCCCGGCGGCACGCCGCTGGTCGCTGTCGAGTCGGGATACGCACAGTTCAAGACCACTCGACTCGGCGGCAACTCCGTGTGGGTGAACGGCAACAGCGGAACGCGGTACTTCTACGCCCACCTCAGTGCGTGGGAGGGGTCGAGTCGCAACGTGTCACGGGGCGAGGTCATCGGCTACGTCGGCGCCACCGGCAACACCACGGCAAATCACCTCCACTTCGAGGTGCACCCCGGCGGTGGCCGAGCGGTCAATCCGTACCCCTACGTCCGCGCCGTCTGCTGACCCGTCCAGCTCGCCGAGCGTGGCCTCCCGAACCCCGCAGCCGCGGCCCTGCACCCCATCCGAGCTGTGAGCGATACACGCACGATGTGCGCACATCGCTCACATCGTTGAACCACGGCCCGGCTGCTGTGAGCGATACACGGAGTATGTGCGTGTATCGCTCACAGCGTCGGAGGGTGCGGGCTTAGTCGGGGCGGTGGCTGGCGAGGGGGACGGCGCCGGCGCCGATGAAGCGACTGGTGTACGTGGCGATGTTGCCGATGTAGTTGGCCCGCTCGTACGCCGCCGGATCTGCCGCAGCATGGCTCGCAACGGCACCGCGCATCTGGTTCACGGACTCGTAGTCGTGCTCGACCATCCAGTCGCACAGCTGTGACTCGATCGTGGCCAGATGTGCCGGACCGTGGTGCAACAGCGACGACGTCGACATCGCCACGTCGGCGCCGGCCAGGATCAGCTTCGCAGCGTCATAGCCCGAGTGGACGCCGGTCGAGCCGGCGATCGACATCGTGAGGTGCTCACGCAGGATGCCGGTCCAACGCAACGGCAGCCGCAGTTCCTCCGGTGTGCTCAACGCGATGCGCGGCGCCAACTCGAGCGTCTCCAGGTCGAGGTCCGGCGAGTAGAACCGGTTGAACATCACCACGCCGGCAGCACCAGCCCGCTGGAGCCCGACGACGAACGACGACACCGACGAGTAGAAGGGCGAGATCTTCACCGCAACCGGGATGCCCACCTCCTCTGCCACCAGTGCGACGAGTTCGAGGTGTTCGGCCTCCAACGCCGCCCCGTTGATGTCAGGGTCGGCGGCAACGGTGTACAGGTTCAGCTCCAACGCGTCAGCGCCGGCGCCTTCCAGCAGCCGGGCGTATTTCACCCAGCCGCCGATGTTGGCGCCGTTCAGGCTGGCGATCACCGGGATGTCGATCGCGACCTTCGCATTCTCGATCAACTCCAGGTACGAATCGATCGCCGATCCGAAATCGTCCACCTCGGGGAAGAACGAGGTCGCCTCGTTGAAGCTCTCCTGGTTGACGGTGTACAGCCGGTCGATCTCGGAGGTCTCGTGCTCGATCTGCTCTTCGAAGATCGACGGCAACACGACCGCACCCGCTCCGGCGAGCTCGAGTTCGACCAGTCGGTCGATCTGCCCGGTGAACGGCCCCGCTGAGGCCACGAGCGGCGACCTCAACGCCAAACCGAGGTAGGTGGTGTGCAGATCAGGCATCGTCGGATCCTCCGTCGCTCGCTTCATCGATGGTCTCCTCGTCGGACTCGTCCCCGAGCACCGCTCGGTGGGGTTCGGGCAACATCCGTTCCAGTCCGGCGAGCTGCTCGTAGTAGTGCCAGCGTTCGTCGATGTCCTGCTGGGCGAGGTCGAGCAGTTCAGCCGAACGGTCAGGATCTGACCGTGCCAACATCGAGAACCGGGCCTCCTTCAGTGCGAAGTCCTTCAGCGGAATGCTGGGTGCTGCCGAGTCGAGCTGGAACGGATGCTCGTGTTGGTCGGTGGTCGGCTTGTAGCGGTACAGCGGCCAGTAGCCAGACTTCACCGCATCCTTCTGGTGCGACATCGAGGTCTCCATGTCGATGCCGTGGGCGATGCAGGTCGAGTAGGCGATGATGAGCGACGGGCCGTCCCATGCATCGGCTTCAGCCAGCGCCTTCACCGTCTGGATGTCGCTGCCACCGATCGCGATCTGGGCGACGTAGACATTGCCGTAGCGACGTGCGATGGCGCCGAGATCCTTCTTGCCCGTCGGCTTTCCACCCATCGCAAACTTGGCGACTGCACCGAGTGGCGTGGCCTTCGAGGCCTGCCCACCGGTGTTCGAGTAGACCTCGGTGTCGAGCACGAGCAGGTTGACATTTCGGCCGCTGCCGAGCACGTGGTCGACACCACCGAAGCCGATGTCGTACGCCCAGCCGTCTCCGCCGACGATCCACGTGCTGGTGCGCACGAGTTCGTCAGCGATGACGCTCAGACGTCGCGCGTGGTCGGCGACGACCGGGTCGTTCGAGTCGACGAGTTCGTCGAGCCGCTCACGCAGCACGGCCACTCGGGTGCGCTGCTCGACGACTCCGTGCTCGGTCGGGGTCGGATCGGCGAGCAGGGCACTCGCCAGGTCGATACCGACGTGATCGGCGAGCACCTCGACCAAACGCCGGGCGTCGCGCTGGTGGTGCTCGATGCCGAGCCGCATGCCGTAGCCGAACTCGGCGTTGTCCTCGAACAGCGAGTTCGACCAGGCCGGGCCGAGTCCGTTGCCATCTTTGGCCCACGGCGTGGTCGGCAGGTTGCCGCCGTAGATCGACGAGCAGCCCGTGGCGTTGGCGACGACCAGACGGTCACCGAAGAGCTGGGTGAGCAACTTGAGATACGGCGTCTCGCCACAGCCCGAGCAGGCCCCGGAGAACTCGAAGAGCGGTTGCAGCAGCTGGGAGTTCTTCACTGAGTCGTGGGTGATCGAGGCACGGTCGAGTTCGGCGATCGACGTGAAGAAGTCCCACCGTTCACGTTCGACCACCCGGTGCTCGGGAGCCGGCTGCATGTTGATCGCCTTGCGCTTCACCTGCGTCTTGTCCTTTGCCGGACACACGTCGACGCAGATGCCACACCCCGTGCAGTCGTCGGGCGCGACCTGGATCGTGAGTTGATGCCCGTCGAGTTCGCGCGAGCGGAACTTCTTCGTGAGAAATCCCTCGGGGGCGCCATCGAGCGCGCCGGGTTCGTAGGCCTTCATACGGATCGTGGCATGCGGGCACACCACCGCGCACTTGCCGCAATCGATGCACAGGTCGGGTTCCCAGATCGGGATCTCGATGGCGAGCTTGCGCTTCTCGTACTGGGTGGTGCCCGTCGGGTACGTGCCGTCGATCGGCATCGCCGAGACGGGCAGTCGGTCGCCCTGGTTGGCGATCATCGTCATCGTGACACGATCGATGAAGGCGGTCTCGGCGTTCTGTCGAGCCTCGTCCAGGATGTCGAGCGTCTCGTCGAGTTCGACACTCGTCGGCCCACCACCCGCCTGTGTCGCCGGCACCGTCACCTGAGCCAGCTCGGCAACCGCCCGGTCGACGGCAGCCTCGTTGCGTTCCACGATCAGTCGACCGCGGCGCCCGTAGGCAGCGCTGATCGATGCCTTGATGGCACCGATCGCCCGGTCGAGTCCCATCACGTCGGTCAATGCAAAGAAGCACGGCTGCATGATCGTGTTGATACGGCCGGGCATCTTCAGCTCGCGAGCGATGCGGGTGGCATCGATCGTGAAGACACGAAGATCGCGCTCGAGGATGCTGCGCTGGATGTTGGTGGGCAGGTGCTCCCACAACTCGTCGGCCGGGTAGGGAGCGTTGAGCAGGAACGTCCCACCCTGGCGGACGTCGGCGAGCACGTCGAAGCGGTCGAGCAGTCCGAACTGGTGGCAGGCGACCAGGTCGGCCTCCTGCACCAGGTAGGTCGAGCGGATCGGTTCCGGACCGAATCGCAGGTGCGACACCGTCATCGAGCCCGATTTCTTCGAGTCGTACACGAAGTATCCCTGCGCGTACAGGTCGGGTTCGTGGCCGATGATCTTCACCGACGCCTTGTTCGCCCCGACCGTTCCGTCGCTGCCGAGGGCGTAGAACACCGCCGACCGCCCGAGCTGCTCGACCAGGAACGAGTCGTCGACATCGAGACTCAAGCCAGTGACATCGTCGACGATGCCGACGGTGAACCGACGCTTCGGTACATCGAGCGTCAGTTCGTCGAACACCGCCTTGACCATCGCCGGCGTGAATTCCTTCGAGCCGAGACCGTAGCGACCACCGATCGTGCGCACCCCCGAACGATCCGACTCAGCGATGGCGGTCACGACGTCCTGGAACAGTGGCTCGCCCACCGAGCCCGGCTCCTTGCACCGGTCGAGCACCGCAACCGATCGAACGGTGTCGGGCAGCGCATCGAGCAGCGCGTCGATCGGGAACGGGCGGAACAGCCGAATCGTGGCGAGACCGACCTTCTCACCTTGGGCGACCAGCGTGGCCACCGTTTCACCGACTGCTCCAGCACCCGATCCCATGATCACGATCACGCGCTCGGCGTCCGGTGCACCTTCGTAGTCGACGAGGCCGTAGCGGCGTCCGGTGCGTTCCTCGAGCTCGGCGAACACGTCGGCCACGATGCTCGGGACCGCATCGTGGAATCGATTGCCGGCCTCGCGGGCCTGGAAGAACACGTCCGGGTTCTGCGCTGTGCCCCGCACGACCGGTGCGGTCGGTCGCAGCCGGCGCGCCTTGTGGGCGGCGATGTCGTCATCGTTGACCAGCGAACGAAGGTCGTCGTCGCCGAGCAACTCGATGCGGTTGATCTCGTGAGAGGTACGGAACCCGTCGAAGAAGTGCAGGAACGGCACACGCGCCCGCAGCGTCGCGGCGTGCGACACGGCGGCGAAGTCGTGCGCCTCCTGCACCGAACTCGCACACAACATGGCGAATCCGGTGGAGCGAGCCGCCATCACGTCGCTGTGGTCGCCGAAGATCGACAGCGCATGGGTGGCGATGGCTCGCGCGGCGACATGGATCACTGCCGGCGTGAGCTCGCCGGCGATCTTGTACATGTTCGGGAGCATCAACAACAGCCCCTGCGACGCCGTGAACGTGGTGCCGAGCGCTCCGGTCTGCAGCGCCCCGTGCAACGTGCCAGCGGCGCCGGCCTCCGACTGCAACTCGACCACCTCGGGCACGGCTCCCCACAGGTTCATCGCTCCGCCGGCGGACCAGGCGTCGGCGAGCTCCCCCATCGTCGACGCCGGCGTGATCGGGTAGATCGCGACGACCTCCGACAGTGCGTAGGCGACTTTGGCAGCAGCCTCGTTGCCGTCGATGCACGCGGTCGCCGACGGCGACGGACCGGATTCGGCTCCATCCGTGTGGGTGGTGGGGCGATCATCGGTGGCCGTCGTGCTCATGGATTCCATCCTTGCGGGCTCAACAGCACCCTGACGACCGCCCAAAGTCCCATCTCTTGCGCTCAGACGCGGTTCCAACACCGAAATGGCGCGTCTCGGTGTCGCTGAGCGCGACGCTGACGCGATTTTTCGGGTTGGGGGCGGGGATGGAGGGCGGCTGGAGACGTCGGTCACGTCGGACCACGCAGGGCCCTAGGTCCCTAGGGACACCCCCTCGGGTACAGCGAGACTTGCGGACGATGATGTTCGCGATCGACGCCCTTCCCCTCGCCCGCTGGCAGTTCGGGATCACCACCCTCTACCACTTCATCATGGTGCCCTTGACCATCGGGCTCTCGGTGCTCGTGGCGTGGTTCCACACCCGCTGGTACCGCAAGGGCGACGAAGCCGACCTTCGCCTCACCAAGTTCTTCGGGAAGTTGTTCCTGATCAACTTCGCCATGGGTGTCGTGACCGGCATCGTGCAGGAGTTCCAGTTCGGGATGAACTGGAGCCAGTACTCGCGCTTCGTCGGTGACGTGTTCGGCGCACCGCTGGCGATGGAAGCACTCGTTGCGTTCTTCCTCGAGTCGACGTTTCTCGGGCTGTGGATCTTCGGCTGGGGCCGGCTGAACCCGAAGATCCATCTGGCCACGATCTGGGCAGCGGCGATCGGCACCTGGCTGTCGGCGTACTTCATCGTGGCGGCCAACTCGTGGATGCAGCACCCGGTCGGTGCGATCTTCAACCCAGAGACCGGCCGAGCGGAGATGACCGACATCCTCGCCGTGCTCACCAACAGCACCACCCTGGCTGCGTATCCCCACGTGATCAGCGGGGCGGTGCTCACCGCTGCAGTGTTCGTCGCCGGTATCTCGGCCTGGTGGCTGATGCGTCGCGAGCCGAGTGATGTCGATCGTCGCGGCTTCACCCGGGCACTGCGCCTCGGGCTGTGGGTGTCGATCTTCGCGGGCCTGGCTCTGAGCCTGTCCGGCCACTTCCAGACCCGGCTGATGTTCGAACAGCAGCCGATGAAGATGGCCGCCGCCGAAGCCCTGTGCAACACCGAGACCGGTCCTGGCCTGTCGGTGTTCGCCGTCGGCGACGTCAGTGCGGAGTGCGACGTTCGTTCGCTCGTGATCCCCGGCCTGCTGTCGTTCCTCGCCACCGACACCTGGGATGCCGAGATCCCCGGGGTGATCGACACCCAGGCCGCCTACGTCGAGCAGTTCGGCCCCGGCGACTACCGCCCCAACCTGATCGTCACCTACTGGAGCTTTCGGGCGATGATCGGCATCGGTATGGTGAGCGTGGTCGGCGCCGCCGCAGCACTGATCTTCCTCAAGTTCAAGCAGGTCCTCCCGCAGAGCACGTGGGGCGGCCGCCTGGCGATCGCGGTGATCTTCACCCCGTTCCTCGGCAACCTGTTCGGGTGGCTGTTCACCGAGATGGGACGACAACCCTGGGTGGTCGCACCCAACCCGACCGGCATCCCCGAGATACGACTCCTCACCGCTGACGCCGTGTCCGGCTCGGTCGGCGGCGGGCTCGTGCTGTTCTCGATGGTCGCGTTCACACTCGTCTACGGCGGGCTCGGCGTGGTCGAGTTCATCCTGCTCAAGAAGTACGTGCAGGCCGGCCCCGATGCTGCGATGACCGGCCTGTTGGACGGCAACAATCCGCCCGACGACGGCGTCGACGACGACCGACCGCGAGGCCCCGAGGACCGCGACGACTGGCCGGACGGTGGCCCCGACCAACCCGACGACGAGTCCGAGCGACTCGTGTTCGCCTACTGAGATCGAGACGAGACAGGCACACCATGGAACTCAGCACCTTCTGGTTCATCCTCATCGCCGTGTTGTGGATCGGCTACTTCTTCCTCGAGGGCTTCGACTTCGGTGTCGGGATGCTCCTGCATCCACTCGGCTCCACCGACGACGACCGACGCGTCATGATCAACACGATCGGCCCGGTCTGGGACGGCAACGAGGTGTGGCTCCTCACGGCGGGTGGCGCCACGTTCGCCGCATTCCCGTTCTGGTACGCCACGTTGTTCTCGGGTTTCTACCTCCCGCTGTTCCTCATCCTGATGGCCCTGATCTTCCGTGGCGTGGCCTTCGAGTACCGGGGCAAGGTCGACAACGCTCGCTGGCGGCGCAACTGGGACCTGGCGATCGCGGTCGGCTCCTGGGTGCCGGCGGTGCTCTGGGGTGTGGCATTCGCCAACATCGTGCGCGGCGTGCCGATCAACGAGGGCGGCGACTTCACCGGCAACCTGTTCACCCTGCTGAACCCGTTCGGCCTGCTCGGCGGCATCACGACCGCGACCCTGTTCCTGCTCCACGGTGCAAACTTCCTCAGCCTGAAGACCCTCGGCGACGTCCGAGAACGCGCGCACCGGGTGGCGCAGATCGCTGGGCCGGTGGCGGTCGTGGGTGGCGGTGCGTTCCTGATCTGGAACCAACTCGCCCGCGGCAAGGGCTGGACATGGATCCCGGTCCTGGCCGCCGCCGGCGCCCTCGTCGTCGGCATCGTCGCCGAACGACGGAACCGTGAGGGTGTCGCGTTCGGCGCGACCGGCGTGGCGATCGCGATGGCCGTCGTGTCGTTGTTCGGGTCGCTGTATCCGAATGTGATGCCGTCAACCACCGACCCGGCGTTCAGCCTCACCGTGACGAACGCCTCCTCGACCGACTACACCTTGAAGGTGATGACGATCGTCGCACTGGTCATGACCCCCGTCGTGTTGGTCTACCAGGGTTGGACGTACTGGGTGTTCCGCAAGCGCATCGGCACCCAGCACCTCCCGATCGTCCACCGGTGAGCGACGTCGACCGGCGCGGTCCGGTCGACCTCCGACTGATCCGGTTGATCCCGGCGCTGCGCGTCCACCTGATCGTGATCGCCGCCGTGGCGGCGCTCACGGCGATCGCCGTGGTGGTGCAGGCCGAAGCACTCGCGAGCGGCCTGACCGATCTCGTCACCGACGGCGAGATCGCCGATGGCCTCACCACGCTGGCCCTCGTCCTCACGTCGATCGCCGTCGTGCGGGGGCTGGCGACAGCGATCACCGAGTGGTCGGCCGCTCGGGCGATGCGGGCGCTGCGCCACGATGTCCGGCTCGCCGTGCTCGACCACGCCACGTTCGACGGCGACCGAGCGACCGGTGGGCTCGCCGGCAGGGAGGCAACGATCGCGACCACTGGCGTCGACCAGCTCGAGCCGTACATCCGCCAGTTCCTGCCAGCGCTGATGCTGGCGCTCACCGTGCCCCTGGTCGCGGGCGTTCGAATCCTGTTCGCCGACGTGTTGTCGGCAGTGCTGATCGCAATGACGGTGCCACTGATCCCGGTGTTCATGGTGCTGATCGGCCGCATGACCGAGCGCCGCACGGCGCGGCAGTGGGCGGTGCTCCAGCGACTCGGTGGCCACTTCCTCGACGTGATCGAGGGCATGCCGACGCTGCGTCTGTTCGGTCGAGCCGAGGCGCAGCGCGAGTCGGTGTACGACGTGTCCGAGCAGTACCGGGCCACCACGATGGGCGCGCTGCGGATCGCGTTCCTCTCGGCGCTGGCGTTGGAACTGATCGCCACGCTCTCGGTGGCCCTGATCGCGGTCGAGATCGGCCTGCGACTCGCTGGCGGCAGCCTCGACCTCGGTACCGCGCTGGTGGTCCTGCTGCTGACACCCGAGTGCTATTTGCCACTGCGTCGGGTCGGAGCAAGCTTCCACGCCGCGCAATCGGGCCTCGATGCATCCGAGGATCTCCACGATCTGCTGTCGCGACCCACCCTGTCGACGGGGGATCTCGCTGCGCCCACCGGAGGGCCCCTGCTGCTCCGCGATGTCGAACTCCGACGTGCCGAACGGGTGATCGTCGAGGACCTCGACCTCGATGTGACGCCCGGACGGCTCACCGTCGTGTACGGGCAGAGTGGCATCGGCAAGTCCACACTCATCGAAGCGTGCCGATGCCGTTTGCTCGGTCGCTCCGGTTCGATCTCCGTGTCCGGCGTCGACGTCCAGCGCCTCGATCCGGCGGCGTGGGCAGACCAGCTGACCGTGATCGGCCAGCGACTCACCCCGGCGGTGGCATCGGTGATCGACGAGGTGAGGGCCGCCACGGGCGCGTCGGACGTCTCGGTGATGGACGCCCTCGCCGACGTTGGTCTCACCGGACTCGCAGCTCGGCGGACCGACGAGCTCTCGGGCGGGCAGTTGCGTCGGGTACACGTCGCCCGAGCGCTCGTGTCGGTGCGGTCCGGCCAGGCCAGGTTCGTCTTGGCCGACGAGCCGACCGCCCACCTCGATGCGGACAGCGCCGATGCGGTCTGGGCGGCGCTCCTCCAACTGGCCCGAACTCACGACGCCGCCATCCTGGTGGCAACCCA
Organism: Ilumatobacteraceae bacterium; assembly: GCA_963741875.1. Classification (GTDB taxonomy): domain Bacteria; phylum Actinomycetota; class Acidimicrobiia; order Acidimicrobiales; family Ilumatobacteraceae; genus Sva-07. Next base: position 485,460 of record CAVUJO010000001.1, read on the forward strand.
CGACGACCGAGGCCGCTCGATCGCCGACCACGTCGTCGACCTCGCCGCGCCCGAGTCGGCGCGCGGCTCCGATGCGGCCGCCGTCCGGTCCGCTGATCCTCCTCGTCGCGACCATCCTGACCGTCGATCGCCGCCGTCGCTTCACACCGAGGTGACGCTCACGCTCGCTCCGTGCGCGGTGGTCGACGATGGGGACACCGGCGACTGGCACACGGCCGCCGTCCCGACGCCGCGCGACCGGCGCAATGCGCTTCGCCGGGTACTCGGCCTGGCGCGCCCAGCGCGTCGACGCTTCGTCGGCGCGGCAGCGGTGGGTACCGCGGCCGAGATCTGCACGATCGGACTCGCCGGCGCCGCCGCCTGGCTGATCGTCCGAGCCAGCGAACAGCCCGAGCTCGCCGCGCTGTCCGTCGCCATCCTCGGTGTGCGGGCGTTCGGCACCGGCAAGGGCGTCTTCCGATACGCCGAGCGACTGGCCACCCACGACACCGGCCTGCGGGCGCTGACCGAGATCCGTGCGGCCGTCGTGGCTCGACTCGCCGAGATCGCCCCTGCGGGCATTCCGGGCTGGCAACGCGGCGACCTGCTGCAACGAGTGGTCGCCGACATCGACCGACTGCTCGACCTCTTCGTACGCGTCCTCAGCCCCGTCGTTGCGGTGGCGGCGACGACGCTCGGCGCACTCGCGATCACCGTCGTGCTCGACGTCCAGGCCGGACTGGTCCTGCTGATCGCCTTGGCGGTGGTCGGCGTCATCGTGCCCGCGGTGACCGCACGCGGCGAGATGAGGCTCGGCCCCGTACTCACCGACACCCGCGCCTCGCTCGCTGGCCGAATGCTCGCCACCACCGAGGGCGTCGATCAACTGTGGGCGAACCGGATGCTCACGTCGGCTCGCGACGACATCGGTCGCGTCGGCGATGTGATCGACGATCTCGAGGAACGGCGCGCGCGTCTGCGCATGTTCACCGGTGCCATCGTCACGGCCGCGCCGCTCCTGACGGCCACCGCGACGCTCGTGATGCTCGCGTCGCTGGGTGGTTCGGTGTCGGGGCCAGTCATCGGTGTGCTGGTGTTGTGGCCGCTCGCGATTCTCGAACTCGTCGGCACCGTCAACGAAGCGGCGTCCTCGGTGCCCAGCATTGCGAGCGCCGCCGCTCGAGTCGTCGCCGTCCTCGACACTCCGGACCCCGTCACGGTGTCAGCTCAGCCATCCCCGGTTGCTCGCCGTCCAGCGATCTCACTCGAGGAGGTGACTGCTCGGTGGCCCGGCGCCGGCACCGACGCACTGGGCCCGGTGACGATCAGGGTCGGGGCCGGCACACACGCCGAGGTGGTCGGTCCGAGCGGCGCCGGCAAGTCCACACTGGCCGCCGTGCTCGTGGACTTCTTGAGTCCACGCTCCGGCGAGTACCACCTCGACCGCGCCGACGTCTCTGAAGTGCCGGGCGAGGAAGTACGCCGACGCGTCACCTGGATCCAACAGCTCCCCTGGATCGCCGACTCGACGGTCCGCGAGAACCTGCGCATCGCTGACCCGTCAGCGCACGACGAGCAGCTGTGCGATGCGCTGCGCGCGGTTCGACTCGGTGACTGGTTCGACCACCTCCCGGCGGGGCTCGACAGCCAGCTCGGACGGGGCGGTTCAGGGATGAGCGGCGGTGAAGCGCAACGACTCGCCCTCGCTCGGGTACTGCTCGCGGATCACGCCGTGATCATTCTCGACGAACCCACCGCCAATCTCGATGCCGACACGGCGACACGAGTACTCGAGACCGTGCTCGCTCACTGCGCCGACCGCACCACCATCCTCCTCGGCCACGCCGATCGCCCTGAACGATGAGCCAAACCCCAGCATTCGGGGAGTTCGCTCATCGCTCGTCGGCGATCGACGAACTGAGCGCGGACGCGACGACTGGACATTCCTCGTTCGGGGCCGCAGCTCAGTCGTTCGGGTCGGTCTGATTGCCGACCGGTCCGGGTTCGTCGCTGTCGAAGCCCTGATTGTTGAGTTCGTTGGTGTCGGTGTTGTTGCCCCCTGGCACGTCGGGGTCGAACGGGACATTCGGGTCGGACTGGAGGTCGTCCACCAAGGTGGTGTCTGGCCCATCGTCGTCGTCGTTGTCGCACGCACTCACGCCGAGCGTGACTGCGAGCGCGAGTGTGAGCGCGGTGGCGGCACGGACGCTGGTCGAACTGTTCTGGGAGGTCATGTGGCGGGCGTACCCGGTCGCCGACACCGTGAACCCGAACAGACCGGGCACGCGTTGCCGGTGGACGATGCGGTGCCGACCAACGCGCCGGTGCGCGTCGCACCCAGTGAGCGGGGGCGTCAATCGTGAAGCATGTCGAGCAGTTCGCCGACGGTGTGTTGGCCTTCGAGCGGATGTCGCAGCGGCGTCCGATCGATGATCTCGTAGTGGTTGCGACGGCCCACCTTCTCGCGGCGCAGGTACCCGGCGTGTTCGAGGTCGTCCAGAATGCGCTGAACAGCACCGGGTGTGATCCCGACGACGTAACTCAGGTCACGCTGACGCAGATCAGGATCGCGACTCAACGCCACCATCACGTGGGCGTGATTCGTGAGGAACGTCCACGACGGAAGATCCGGTTTCGGCTCGATCAACGTCACTCGCACATCATATGTATTCGAAGACGTCCGTTGCCCCTGACTCTTTTCGGTCCCGTGCTGCACACGTCGATCAACTCTGGTCGCCATCAGTGCCTCCAACATGCTCTCGATCCGCCGCCTCGTCGTACTCGGCGAGTTCACGCTCAGCGGCGGCCAACTCGTCGGTGCTCAATTGGTCCGACACCGTGGTTCGGTGCGTCGCCCGGAACAACAGGTGGGTACTCGCCGGCAAGGTGAGCAACAGCGCGACGGCAACGATCGCCAACTCGGCCGCACCCTTCACTCCCACCTCGATGCCGGCGCCGATGGCGACCAGGAGGAAGGCGATCGGACTGGCCTTGCCCGCTGCGTGGAACCGGGCGTACGGGGTCGTGAACGTGAGCAGCCCGATGCCGGCGAGCAGCGCAACGAACGCGCCGAGCAGGATGAACACCGAGGCGAGCGCGTTCATGGTCGACCCGCCGTTTCGATGAAGCGGCTGAGCGCGACCGTGGCCGTGAACGCGACGATGGCGATCACCACCAGCACGCCGATGTAGAGGGTGTTGCCGGTCTCGGCCACCCTGGTCCCAATGGCGCCCATCAACGCCACGAGTGCGGCGTCGAGCGAGATCACCCGGTCGGCCAGGGACGGGCCGCGGACCAGCCGGATGCCCGCCAGGATCCCGGCGAGCAGAAAGATGCCGACGGCGATGTTGGCGATCATGGTGACACCTCCTTGTTGACAGGCAGCGCACGACAGGCGAGTTCGGCCAGGTGGCGGACGTGCAGCTCGATCTCCGATGCCTTCTCGGCATGCAGGAGATGCAGGTACAAGCGACCCGTGTCACCGTCGCTGTCGATCACGGCCGTGCCAGGTGTGACGGTGATCGCCACCACCAGCATCAAGAAGTGCGCCCTCGACTCGAGGTTGGTGTCGACCGCGATGATCGCCTCGTCGGTGTAGTCGGTGGGGGTCAGGATCTCCCAGGCCACCTGCACCGTCGACACGACGAGGTCGACGGTGACGAGCCAGATGAAGTGCAGCAACGGACCAACGCGCAGACCACCCGCAGTGCGTTCGACCCCGGCGAACAGCGTCGCCGCGACGGCGATGACGGTGCCCGACACGATGTTGGCCACCGACACCGAGCCCCAGAGTGCGCACCACGCCACGACGAGCAACGCCACGGTGAGCAGGCGACGCGGCGTGGCGAGCGCTCGCAGGCCGAGGCCCAACCGCGACACCCACGACGATCGCACGACGGCGGTACCCATCAGTCCGCCACCTCACCCAATACATCGGTGATGTACGGCGTGCGCTCGAGCAGTTCCCCGGCGACCTGCTCACTCATTCTCCACAACGGCCCTGCGAGGACGGCGATCACGATCGTGCCTGCAACCGCCATGCCGGCGGCGGTCTGCATGACCGTGATCGAGCGACGACTCGACGCCGGGACCGCCGACGGAGTGACCTCGCCCCAGAAGGCACCGAGCCAGATCTTGGTCATCGACAGCAGCGTCAGGATCGAACCCACCAGTGACACCGCGACGATCACGTAGGCGCCCGACGCCATACCAGCGTCGACGAGCGCGAGCTTGGCGATGAAACCGGAGAAGGGGGGCAGGCCGGCGAGGCTCAGCGCCGGGAGGGCGAACAGCACGGCGATCACCGGCTTGCTCGTGGCGAGACCGCCGACCTTCGTGAGCGCAGAGGTGCCCTGATCGTCTTCGATGAGACCACCGGCGAGGAACATCACCGTCTTGACCGGGATCTGGTGAATCAGGAACAACACCGCGCCGGCGACTCCTGCCACGGTGAACAGCCCGAGACCCATGATCATGTAGCCGATCTGGCTGACGACGTGGAACGACAGGATTCGCTTGACGTCGTTCTGCGCCAGCGCTCCGGCCACACCGACGATCATCGTCAGACCAGCGATCACCAGCAGCAACGGACCGAGCTGGTCGAGGTCCATCAGCGTGAAGAATCGGATCAGGACGTACACGCCGATCTTCGTGAGCAGCCCGGCGAACACTGCGGTGATCGTGGTCGGCGCGGTCGGGTAGCTGTCGGGCAGCCACGAGAACAGCGGGAAGATCGCCGCCTTCGTACCGAACACGATCAGGAACCACAGCCCGACGCCCACCTGGGTGGCAGCGGGCAGTTCCGGGATGCGCTCGGCGAGCAGCGCCATGTTGACGGTGCCGGTGGCGGAGTACACGATGGCCACGCCGAACAGGAACAGCGTCGAAGCGAACAGGTTGATGACGACATAGGTCATGCCGGAGCGCACCTGCGACTCGTGGCCCTGGTGGGTGAGCAAGACGTAGCTGGCGACGAGGATCAGCTCGAACGCCACGAACAGGGTGAACAGGTCGCCGGTGAGGATCGCCAGGCTCACGCCACCGGCGAGCACCAGCAGGATCGGGCTGACCACCGTCGGGTCGGCACCCGCCGGTGTGCGGCGCTGGCCGATGGCGAACAGTTCGACGACGAGGATCGTCGCCGAGGCCACGAGCAGGATCAGCGCGGCGAACAGGTCGGCCACCAGCACGATGCCGAGGTCGGGCGCCCAGTCGCCGACCCGCAGCACGATCGTGCCGTTGCGGTCGACGTCGGCCAGCAGCGCAGCCGACATTCCGGTCACTGCCGCCATCGTCGACACGGTGACGACGTCGCGGACCTTGGCCATCCGGCGCACGCCCAACACCAGCGCCGAGGCGAGCAGCGGCAACGCCACACACAGACCGACCACGGCGATCACGATCCACCCTCCGGGTTGTCGTGCAGCGTCTCGAGTTCGCGGGTCTCGTCGAGCGCGGCCTCGCGGGCTTCCTCGGTGGTTGCGATGCGCCGGTCCTCGACGTCGTCCTCGACGAGGTCGTCGCCGGTCAGCATCTGCTGGCGGCGGGCCAGTGCCAGCACGAACAGCGTGAGTCCGAACGAGATCACGATCGCCGTGAGCGACAGCGCCTGTGGCAGCGGGTTGGAGGTGTCCGGCGCCGGCGCACCGTCGACGATCGGGGGCGAGCCGGCGCGACCTCCTGCAGCCAGCAGCGCGAGGACGGCCGCGTGGCCGAGCAGTGCGAAGCCGAGCACGATCCGGCTGAGCGAGCGCGACGTGACGAGGAAGGTGCCGGTTGCAACCAGTCCGGCCACCGCGAAGATCATGGCGATGCTCACGGTGCGGTTCCCTGGTCGTCGGACGGTGCGTCGTCGCCCGATTGCGCCGTCGCCGAGGCGGGAATCCGGGCGCGATCGACGAGCGATGCAGCGTCCAGACCGTCGAGCAGCGCGATCACGAGGCCGACCACGATCGCAACGACTCCGAGATCGAACAGCAGCGCCGAGCCGGTCTTCACCGTGCCGAGCAGTGGGGCCTCCCAGGTGACCACCACCTGGTCGAGCAGGGGCTCACCCCACAGCAGTGGTGCGATCACGACCAGTCCGGCGATCACGCCGCCCACCGACAGCCAGACGGTGGCATTGCGCGGTTGCTGAATTCCGGCGATCGTGCGCAAGACGATGATCGCTCCGAGCATCAGGCCGGCCGCGAACCCGCCGCCCGGCTGATTGTGGCCGGCAAACAGGACGTAGGCGGCGACGACCAGGGCGATCGGCGTCACTGCACGTACCGCGAGCGACACGATCGGCGAGGTACGCGCGATCACCGTGACACCTCATCGACGACGGTGACCACGATCGGAATGGGGGGCGGGTCAGGCGGAGCGGCAGCGGTGCGTGTGGTCGGACGCGTCCGGCCGCGCTTGGTGCTGAGGGTCAGGATCCCGACGGCCACCACCATCAGCACGATCACTTCGCCGAACGTGTCGAGCCCTCGGGTGTCGGTCAGGATCACGTTGACGACGTTCTTGCCGCCTCCGTCGCGCTGGGCCGTCTCGGCGAGTTCGCTCACGGGCGCAGTCCCGACCCGGTTCCCGGCGCTTCCCGCCAAGGCCACTGCCACCGCGGTTCCCATTGCACCGGCGATCACGAGTCGGCCCGCCAGCCAGAGCCTGGTCGGCGTGGGGAACTTCGTCGCGAGGCGACCGAGGCCGACGACGAAACCGACCACGATCACGGTCTCCACCAGGAGCTGGGTCAACACGAGATCCGGCGCGCCGTACGTCACGAACAAGCCCGCGACGCTGAATCCGACGCCGCCGAGGACCAACGCTGCGCCGAGCCGCGACGACACCCGCGTCGCCGAGATCGCTGCGGCGACGATCATGCCCACCAGCACCGCCTCAGCCGGGTTGTCCCACCAGTACAGAGTGTCGGGGTCGATCTCACCGACGAACGGCACGGCGGCGACACAGACGACCAGCACGGTCGTTGCCAGGTACAACGGGAGCGATCCGTGCTGCACCCGACCGGCAATCTGACGGGCGAGGCGACCGACACCGTCGATCGTCCAGTCGACGTTGGCTGCGCCTCGAGCCACTGGCCCGCTGACGACATGTCGACGGGCGAGCGCAGCGCCGACCACCAGGCCGACGGCGACGACCACCAGCGAGGTGACGAATGCCTGGGTCAGGCCCGGCCAGCGCAGCAGCGAGTAGACCTCGGCCTTGGGAGCGACGGTGACCACGGCCGCGCGGACCACACCGGTCACCCACCCGAGTGTGACGAAGCCGAGCAGCGATGCGGCGGCCAGGATCGCCTCGGGCGCCGACATCGCCGCACGACGCGGTGAGATCTCACGATCGGGCATCGGCTCGCTCGAGCCGAACATACCGATGAGCAATCGCGTCGTGTACGCGACCGTCAGCACGGAGCCGCCGATGATCAGCCCACCCACGACCCAGAACTCGGCACCCGACAGCCCGAGCGCCGCCTCGATGGCGGCCTCCTTGGCGGGGAATCCGAGCAGCGGCGGGATGCCGGCCATCGAGGCGCCGGAGATCACCGCCACCACGAACGTGATCGGCATCGCACGTCGAAGGCCCGACAAGTCGTTGATGTTGCGGGTACCGGCGCGGACGTCGACTTCGCCGACGACCATGAAGAGTGCCGCTTTGAAGATGGCGTGCGCAACCAGGATCGAGATGGCCGCAAACGTGGCCTTCGGTGTGCCGATGGCGAGCAATGCGATCAGCAGGCCGAGCTGCGACACGGTGCCCCAGGCAAGGATGAGTTTGGCGTCGACGTGACGCAGCGCGCCGACCGCTCCCCACACCATGGTGACGAGTCCGAACGACAATCCGAGTGGCTTCCACACGTCGGTGTCCTGGAACGCCGGAGCGATGACCGCGACGAGGATCACACCTGCTTTGACCATGGTGGCGGAGTGCAGGTAGGCGCTGACCGGGGTCGGCGCCGCCATGGCACCAGGAAGCCAGACGTGGAACGGGAACTGTGCCGACTTGGTCGCCGCTGCGACGAGGATCAGGAACGCTGCCGCATTGGCGGTCGAGCCGGTGATCGGGGTGATCTCACTGAGACTGGCCGTGCCGGCGGCATCGACGAACAACACGAAGCCCGCGAGCAGCGAGAGACCACCAGCTCCGGTGATGACCAGCGCCCGGCGCGCCGCGATTCGAGCAACCGGGTCGGCGTGTTTGAAGCCGACCAGGAGGAACGACGTGATCGAGGTGAGTTCCCAGAAGATGAACAACGTCCACACGGAATCTGCCCAGACGAGCCCGACCATCGCGGCGGAGAAGGCGAGGAGCGTGGCCGCGAAACGGCCCATGCTCGCCGCACCGACCGAGAAGTACCCGACGGCGTAGACGCAGACGAGCGCACCGATGCCCGAGACCAGCGTCGAGAGCAGTGCCCCCATCTCGTCGACCCGGAACTCGATCGACACGTCGAGGCCGGGCACCCACTGGAACCCTGCGGTGACGACCCCCGTCGAGCCCAACCGTGTTGCTGACCAGACGGCGGTGGCAGCCATCGGCATCGCCGCCACCCACAGCGATCGGCGCCCCAGGCGGCCTCCGACAAACGAGAGTGCCACGACCACCACGGCGTGCAGGGCAAGGAGCAACCAGATCAACAGACCCGAAGGATACGGCTCGATTTATTTGCATCCCAACATTGACCTTTTGAAAAGGGTGTTTTATGCTCTATGCATGCCCAGTGACGACGTCTCCACTCGTTCCCGTGTCTCGACTGGCCAGCGCACGAACACCCGCCGCCTCCGACGAGACCACCGGGTGCTGCTCACCGCAGCGGACGAACGATGGCTCGCCCAGGCCATCGAGGCCGGCCGAGCGGCCCGACAGCGCCTCGACGACGGAACCGCCGACGACGGCGACCTCGAACTCGCCACCGAAGGCGAACGAGCTCGGCACCACTTCATCGAGGCGAACGTTCGCCTCGTGCAGAGCATCGCCAACCGATTCAGCGTGCCCGCACACCTCGATCGAGACGACATCGTGCAGGACGGCATGATCGGCCTCGAGAAGGCGGTCGAGAAGTTCGACTGGCGCCGCGGCTACAAGTTCTCGACCTACGCGACATGGTGGATCCGCCAATCGATCCAACGCGGACTCGAAGCGTCGGCGACCACGATCCGTATCCCTGGCCACCGGACACGCGAGCTCCGTCACGCCATTGCCGCAAGCACGGCATCCGGCACGCGGATCGACGACGAACTGGCGATGATCGACATGCTGAGCCAGCTCGAGTCGATGGATCGCTCCATCGGGGACGGACCGGACACCATCGGCACGCTCGTCGCCAGCGACGAGGAAGGACCGGACGACGCTGCCGTGCGCCGTCTCGCCCGGGAGCAGATCGACGCGCTCCTCGAACACCTCGACGACACGAGCGCCTTCGCCGTCGCAGCCCGATTCGGGCTGCGCGGGCAGGAGCCGGCAACCTTCGCGGTGATCGCGGAGGAACTCGGAGTCACGCCGCAGGCCGCACGCCGACGGATCGAGCGAGCGATCGCGAAACTCCGCACCCATGCGGAGCCCATCGCCGCCTGACCACAGCAAGCCGCTGACGTCAGCCCAGAACCTCGTTGCGCAGCGGTTCACCGCGGACGAATCGCCCGAGGTTGTCGAGGAAGATGTCGGCGACCCGTGCCCGTGTCCCGACGCTCGCTCCCGAGTTGTGCGGGCTGATGATCACGTTCGGGAGGTCCCACAGCGCGCTGTCGGGTGGGAGGGGCTCGGGATCGAAGACATCGAGCCCAGCGCCGGCGAGTCGGCGCGACACCAGCGCGTCGGTGAGGGCGTCCTGGTCGACGAGTTCGCCACGACCCACATTGACGAAGACGGTGTCGGCACCCATCCCGGCGATCACGTCAGCGCTGATGATCCCGCGCGTCTCTGCAGCCAGCGGGAGCGCCACGACCACCGCCTCGGCGTCACGTACCGCCTCGCCGAGTTCGGACAGCGGACGCACCGGGCACGGCTCGTCGCCGTGGGCGGAACGGCGAACCACCACGGGGCGCATCCCGAACGCCGTGGCGAGACGCACCACCTCCTGGCCGATCGGGCCGTATCCGACCACGACCAGTCGCTGTCCCTCGAGGTCCCGGAACGGGGCCGGTGCCCATTGATGGGCCGCCTGGGCTCGGAGCCATCCGGGCAGATCCCGGCTGAGCGCGAGCAGGTACAGCATCACCGTGCCGGCAATCGGTGGCGCGCTCGCTCCTGACGAGGTCGTCAGTCGTGCCCCGCGCTCGAGAAATGTCGAGAACACGGGGCTGTCGACACCCGCCGACATCGAGTGGAGCCACTGCAGGTTCGTGGTGGCAATCGCCACTTTGAAGAACGCTCCGGCACGCTCGGGCCAGGCGTCGTCGGAGAAGAAGATGATCGTGATGCGCTCGATGTCCTCGGCCGAGACCTCTTCGCCCGGTCGGAGGACGACCACATCGAGATCAGGCGCGATCTCCGCGATCCTGTCGCCATGGGTCTCGAGAACGGTGTCGGTACAGAACAGTGCCACGCCGCCCAGTCTCGCCCAACGACGGTGTGTCAACTGGGGTCAGACCCCAGTTGACACACGTGGTCGTGATCAGGCGATGAGTTCGTCGACGAACTCGCCGAACACGTCGGCGTATCGCATCGCGTCGGCCTCGGTGTGCATCACCGAGATCAGCCACTGCTCGTCGAGGCCCGGCGGCAGCAGGATGCCGCGGTTGATGCCGTGCATCCACTGAGCGAACGCGAGGTCGAAGTCGGTCGCCTTGTAGTCGCGGTAGTTGCGTACCGGGTCCTTCGACCAGGTGATGCACCCCTTCGCTCCGAACGCGACGGTGTGAGCGGGCAGGTCGGCATCGTCGATGATCTTCTGGCATGCCGCAACCAGTCGCTGGTTGAGCGCGATCGCCGCGTCGATGTTCTCGCGAGTGCATGCCTCGGTGAGCGTCGCCTTCGCCGCAGCCATCACGAGCGGATTGCCGTTGTAGGTACCGAGGTGCAGGACTTCACCGGTGGTGATCAGGTCCATGTACTCGGCCTTGCCGCCGAACGCGCCGACGGGAAAGCCGCCGCCGATCGACTTGGCCAAGGTGACCAGGTCCGGGGTGACGCCGAGCTGCTTGGTGGCACCGCCGAAACCAGCGGTGAGGCCGGTCTTGACCTCGTCGAAGATCAGGAGCGTGCCGTACTTGTCGCAGATCTCGCGGACCGCTTCGAGGTAGCCGGGCTCAGGCAGACAGATCCCGATGTTCTCCATCACCGGCTCGACGATGAAGCAGGCGACCTCGCGGCTGGCGAGGACCCGTTCCAGGGCAGGAGCATCGTTGAAGGGGATCACGATGACATCGTCGATCGTGCCCTGCGTGATACCACCGGACTGCGGGATCGAGTACGGAGCATCGGCCGGACCAGCCTCGGCGATCGCCGGCTTGTTGGAGATCATCACCTCGTCGTGGTGGCCGTGGTAGCCGCCTTCGACCTTCACCAGCTTCTCACGCTTGGTGACGCCGCGAGCCAGACGGATGGCGTCCATCGTGGCCTCGGTGCCCGAGTTGGTGGGTCGCCACATCGGGAAGCCATAGCGCTCGCCGAGCAGTTCCGCGACCTCGGCGTCGAGTTCGCACGGCGTGACGTAGAGCGTGCCGTGATCGAACTGTGCCTCGACCGCCTTGCGAACAGCCGGGTGCATGTGGCCGGCGAACAGCGCGCCGAAGCCCATGTCGTAGTCGATGTACTCGTTGCCGTCGACGTCGATCATGTGCGCGCCTGCGGCGTGCTTGACGACGATGGGATGGGGGTCGTATGCCTGGAAACTGGAGGGAACACCGGCGGGGAGCACCTTGCGGGCTCGCTCGGTGGCCTTCTGGGAACCCTGGGTGCGCTCGGAGTAGGTCACCAGCTCGCGCTCGGTGATCTCCTTGGCCCTGGCCGCGAGCTCGGACCTGTGTGTCGAGTCGGTCACGGACATGAGATATCACTTCCTGATTTTCTGTTTGGACCGGCGGATACCGGCCCGCCAATCGTACGCCAGATCCTCGTTCCCCGCGCCCGGGTCGCCGGGTTCGACGCGCGTTTGCCGGTACCTCGGTCTGACGGAACCGAGCGGCTTCGTGGGGGCGGGGAGCCAGCGGCAACAATGACGGTGTCCGCCGATCGTTCAGGAGAACCCGATGAAGACCGCCGCCACCGAGATGCTGGGAATCGAGTTCCCGATCTTCGCGTTCAGTCATTGCCGCGACGTCGTGGCCGCCGTGTCGAAGGCCGGCGGTCTCGGTGTGCTCGGCGCCGTCGCTCACTCGCCCGAACAGCTCGAGATCGACCTCAAGTGGATCGAGGAGGAGATCGGTGACCGTCCGTACGGCGTCGACCTGATCGTCCCGGCCAAGTACGCCGGCGACGAAGACGGCGGGTACACGCTCGACGACATCAGGTCGTTGATCCCCGACACCCACCGCGAGTTCATCGACGACATCCTCCGTCGCTACGACGTTCCGGAGTTCCCGCCCGACGAGGCGCGCGGGGGTGGTCGATCGACCGGTGGCCATGGCGGCATCGCCCCGTTCAGCGCCGCTGCAGCCGGGCCACAGCTCGAGATCTCACTGGCCCACAAGACGGCCTTCGTCGCCAACGCACTGGGCCCGCCTCCACAGTTCCTGATCGACCGGGTGAAGGAGGAGGGTCGTCTCATCGGGGCGCTCGCCGGGCGACCCGTGCATGCCGAACGGCATCAAGCAGCCGGCGTCGACATCATCATCGCCCAGGGTTCCGAAGCCGGTGGCCACACCGGTGAGATCGGGTCGATGGTGCTGATCCCCGAGATCGTCGACGCTGTCGACATCCCGGTGCTCGGCGCCGGTGGCATCGGTCGCGGGCGCCAGATGGCCGCGGCCATGGCGCTCGGCGCGCAGGGTGTGTGGTGCGGGTCGGTGTGGTTGACCACCGACGAGGCCGAGACGCACCCGGTCGTGAAGCAGAAGTTCCTGGCCGCTACCTCCGCCGACACGATCCGGTCGCGTTCGATGACCGGAAAGCCCGCACGCATGCTGAAGACGGCCTGGACGGAGGAGTGGGATCGCGAGGACACTCCCGATCCGCTCGGCATGCCGCTGCAGCCGATCCTCACCAACGAGGCCCAGGCCCGCATCAACCGCGCGGCGCACACCCACGGCTCCGGAGCCGAGAAGCTGGCCGGCTACTTCGTCGGCCAGATCGTCGGCACGATGAACCAGCCGAAGTCGGCCGGTCAGGTCGTGATGGACATGGTCACCGAGTTCATCGACGCCGTCGAGTCACTCGCGACCCAGCTCGAGTACTGAGCCCGACCCGAGCCCGACCCCCAGCGCAAAACCCACGTTTGCGTGGCACTTCGGGTGGATCGGACCACCGGAATCCTCACGCAAACGTGGTCGAACGGGGCGTCACTTCGGCGCGAAGCGGGTGCCGGCGTCGAGGCGGATGGTGTCACCGTTCAGCATCGGGTTCTCGATGATTGCGATCGCCAGTCGACCGTACTCGTCGGGGCGGCCGAGGCGTTTCGGGAACGCGGCATCCTTGGTGAGCCCCGCTGCGCGCTCCTCGGTGACGCCGGCGGTGAGGCCGGTGGCGAACAGGCTCGGTGCGATCGTGACGACGCGAATACCGAGCGAGCCGAGGTCGCGCGCCATCGTCAGCGTCATCCCGGCGATACCTGCCTTGGCCGCGGTGTAGGCGACCTGACCGATCTGACCTTCGAACGCCGCGATCGACGCGGTGTTGATCATCACCCCACGTTCGCCGTCCTCGTTCGGTTCGTTCTCGGCCATGTGGGCGGCGCACAACCGGTTGGTGTTGAACGTGCCGATCAGGTTCAGGTCGATCACCGCCCGGAAGTCGTCGAGATCGAACGGCCCGCTGCGACCGAGCGTGCGCCCGGCCTTGCCGCCGCCCGCAGTGTTGACCGCGACATGCAGCCCGCCGAGCGCCTCGACGGCTTCGTCGATCACGACGGCGATCCCCTCGAAGTCGAGCACATTGGTCGGGTGCCAGGTGCCACCGAGCGACTCGGCGACCGAGGCGCCCGCCGACTCCTCCCGGTCGAGGATCGCCACCGAGCCACCGCCTGCTGCGATCCGTTCGGCCGTCGCGCGGGCAAACCCCGATGCTCCCCCGATGATGATCGCCTTCAGTCCCTGGATCTCCATGTGCTGGTCCCTTCTCGATGGTCGGAGCGAGTCGACCGTACCGAGCGGAACCACGCCGATCGGCACCGGAGCCGGTGGCCGACGCGGAGAGCCGACCGAACCCGCGCCGCGCGATGGTCGTGGCAGGGTGTTGGATGGACACGGTGCCTGCACGGCCGGATCATGTCGGACTGGTGATCTTCGATTGCGACGGCGTGCTCGTCGACAGCGAACGTCTCACCGTCGGCGTCGAGGCGCGACTGCTCACCGAGATGGGCTGGCCGCTCACGGTCGACGAGGTCGTCCGACGGTTCGTCGGTGGTTCGAGCGACTCGATGCTGAACGAGATCGAACGGCACCTCGGCGCCGAACTCACCGCCGAGTTCGACCGGCGCTCGAGCGAGGAGATCATCGCCGCGTTCCACGCCGAGCTCCAGCCCGTCGACGGCGTGCGCGAGTTGGTCGAGTCGCTGCACCGTCGAGGCGTGCCGACATGTGTGGCATCGAGCGGTAGCCACACCAAGATGGACCTGACGCTCGGCCTCACGTCACTGCGGCCGCTGTTCGAGGGCCGCATCTACTCGGCCTCGGAGGTCGAACGGGGTAAGCCGTGGCCGGATCTGTTCCTCCATGCGGCACGAGCGATGGGCGAGGAACCCGAGCGGTGCGTCGTCGTCGAAGACAGCATCAACGGCGCCTGCGCTGCCGTCGCTGCTGGGATGACGTGCTTCGGGTTCGCCGGCGGTCTCACCCGTCGAGAAGACCTGGCCGAGGCCGGCGCGATCGTGTTCGACACGATGTCGGAGTTGCAGGATCTCCTGTTCCACGACGCGTGACCGGGGCCGTGCGTCGTCGATCTAGTCGTACAGGCAGATTGCCCGCAGTTCGATGCTCGACCGCGCAGGTTTGCCGATCTCGACGTCGGGGTCTCGGAAGGCCGAATGCGGTGTGAACCAGCTCTCACCGCGCTCGACGCGATCGGTGTCGTAGGTGCGGAACGCGACCACCTCGTCGACCTGCAACTCGGGGAACGCGTACCACTGGTATGGCGCCTCCTCCGTCGGGCCGAGCACGGCCAGCGCCTCGAAGTCGATGCCGGAGCCTGCGTAGTCGCTCACCGGAATGGGACGGGTGTCAGCGGGTGTCACCGAGCGGGCATCGCAGAAACCGAGCGGGAAGTCCATCTTCGCCGGACCGAGGTTCCTCCAGAACTGCAAGATCACGAGCCTCGATGCCGCCGCGACGTCGGCGGCGGTCACACCGTTGCGGTCGAGTGCTCGCAGTGCACCGTCGCGCTCGGGCTGATCGAAGGACCCGCGCACGAGATCGTCGTAGCCGGCGGCGAAATCGGAATGCACGAACGCGATCGGGGCGAGGTCCTCGTGCTGGCGTGCATGCTCGGGCCCACGCTTGATGTGATTCGAGACCAGGGCCACATCGCAGCCCGTCATGCGACGCGCCAGCTCTTCCATCTCTTGGTGGTGCACGGCTGCGAGGTCGTCATCGTCCCAGCTCGCCGCGGCTGTCGTGTGCGACACGAGCTCGAAGCCACACTGTTCCCACCCCGGCAAGTCAGCGGTGCGACCGTCGAGCATGTCGACCTCGGTGGGCTCGGCGATGAACTCGCCGCTGCGGGCAGCGAAGTTGAGCGTGGCTCGACAGAACACATTGGCGGGAGCGAG
Organism: Ilumatobacteraceae bacterium; assembly: GCA_963741875.1. Lineage (GTDB taxonomy): Bacteria > Actinomycetota > Acidimicrobiia > Acidimicrobiales > Ilumatobacteraceae > Sva-07. Next base: position 501,298 of record CAVUJO010000001.1, read on the forward strand.
CACCGAGTCAGCCATGTCGAAACGCTACGCCCGCGGCCTCACCGGAGTCGACCTGGCCGGAAGCGACGTGATCATTCCTGTGACGTGATCATTCCTGGTCGGTTGACGCGACCGCGAGCCCAGCCGACCAGCCCGGCGCGCGACCACCGTCCGGGGGCCCGATGCCGTCGAGCGTGACCCCGGCGCTCGCGAGCAGCCACGACACGAGCGAGTTCGAGTTCCACATGTCGCCGGTCTCCAATTCGTCTCGGCCCCAGGTGGCCATCGGGACGTCAGTGACGAGGTCGAGCACGCGTCGCGAGACCGACGCATCGTCGCTGATCCGCGTCGCACCGCCGATCGCCTCGGCAACATCGGGGATCGAACCACCCGCCCAGGACCTCACTTCGTATCGGAACAGCCTCCACCGACCCAGCGCTCGTACACCGACCGAACCCTCGGCGACGACGCCGCGATCACCCCGAGTGATCCACACCGGCGTCATCTCGATGGTGGTGGTGACTCCGTCGAGTTGCACCTCGAGCGCCGAGTGGAACAGTGGCTGACGGCGTCGGCGGCCGACGGCTGCGGCGATCGCCTCGTAGCACCGGCCACTCCATCGCACCAGCGCACCGCCAGCCCCCGCGCCCAGCGGGATCCAGTAGAGGTCGACGCCATCGGTCATCGCCGACCATTGTCGCGCCGACGGGCCGTCAACGGTCGTAACCCGGTGCCGGTTCGCTGAGCTTGAACACGACGCCCTGGTCGTCTTCGCAGACCGCCTCGCGGCCCGAGTCGTAGGCGTTCAGTTCCACGACGGTTCCGCCGGCGACCCGAACTCGTTCAACGGCATCATCGAAGTCGCGCACGGTGAACCACATCTGGATTTCGCCGGGTTCGGTGTTGCCGAAGGGGTTCTCGGTGGCTCGAAGACCGATGGGCATCTCGGTGTTCGTCACGTGACGCCCGCCGTGGTCCTGGTGCTGGAACTCCCAGCCGAGCACCGAGCCGTAGAACGCTGCGCCGCGTTCGACGTCAGCCGTCGTCAGGGTCATGTAGTACGGCTCGGAGGGGGCTCGCCGGTCGGCTATCTGTGCGTCGTCGTACACCGGTGTGCCGACGTTCCATCGATGGCCGAACGGGTCCACGATCCACACGCTACGCGAACCGTGTGCCTCTTCGATCGGTCGCTGCACCGTGGCGCCACCGCTCGTCGCCCGCTCGACGAACTGCTCGACAGCGGCGACCTGGATGACGATGCTCACCGACGTCTGCGACCCGTCGCGGGCGGGTGCAACAACGCCGAGTTGTGGCGCTTCGTCGCTGAGATAGAAGACCGCGCCGGCGACATCGAGTTCTGCGTGGCCGACCCGTCCGTCCCACGGGATCACGTTGTCGACCGTGGCGCCGAAGAAGTCGCGGTACCAATCGAGCGCAGCGGTGGCGTCGTGGACGCAGAGGTAGGGGGTGATGACCTGGGTCATGGTGGTTCTCCTGTCGGTAGGGGGATCGGTGGGCGGATCGGTGGCGGCGGTTGTCGTGGATGCGTCGGCTGCAATTCCGGCTCGTACTGGAAGATCGACCGCGATCTCCCTCGCTGACGCTCCGAGCGCTCGTTGCAGTCGGGCGCGAAGGCGGGCGGCGAAGAGCGGGTCGACCGACTCGTCGGTGCTCGCGACGAGCCCGTCGAAGGGGTCGTAGGGCTCGGTCATGACACACCTCCTTGCTGTTGTTCGTACACGGTCCGGAATCGGCGGCGGGCCCGCACGAGCAGCGTCTCGGTCGCGTCGACGGTCCGGCCGAGTTGCGCCGCCACGTCCGGCACGGCGAGGCCATCGAAGTAGCGCAGGACGAGCGCCGATCGGTGGTGAGGTCCCAGCGCGTCCATCACGTCGCCGACGAGATGTTGGTCGATGACCGCATCCCACATCTCGTCGCCGTCGACGCTGATCTGCAGTGCATCGGCGTCGTCGAGTGGTTCGGACCGGGGACTTCGGGCGGCCCGGCGCCACTCGTCGAGCAACTTGTGGCGAGCGATGCCGATCAACCAGGCGACCGTCACCTCGTCGACCCGCCCCCGCTCGATCTGTCCAACGGCAGCGAGAAACGCCTCCGCGGTCAGGTCCTCCGCCAAGACCCGATGGCCGCACCGCGACCGCAGGTAGGTGTAGACCTCGCCGACGGCATGGTCGTAGATCTCCAGCAGCCTCGTGCCGTGGTCGATCGTCGGTGTCCCCATCACCGACATCATCGTCCGACAGCCCCGAACTCCGACACCCCCAATCCCGGCCATTCACGTTTGCGTTGCACTTCCGGTGGGACGGGTCACCCGAAGTGCAACCCAAACCCGGGTGCTGCGCGCGCTGCCCCGTTTGTGCGCAAGTTCCGGTGGGCCACCCCACCGGGAGTGCAACGCAAACGTGGGTGGGTGGTGAGTGGTGGGCGTGGATGGTCGATGGTGACTTCGGGCGCTCGACGGTGCTTTTCGGTCGGGGTTCCGGCAGCGTGGGGGACGTGAGTTCGCAACGAGTCGACATCGCCGTGATCGGTGCCGGGCCCGCCGGTGCGGCGGCGGCGATCCAGGCCGCACGATCGGGCGCGAAGGTTGTGGTCTTCGAGAAGGGTGTGCACGGACGCGACAAGGTGTGCGGCGATGGATTGACCCCACGAGCCGTCGGCGCGCTGAACGAGTTGAAGATCCCGCTCGACGACGCACACCACATCCGCGGGCTCCGCATGATCGCCGGCAAACAAGTGCGCGAACTCGACTGGCCGACCACCGACCGGTTCCCGAACCACGGCGCGGTGTGGCCACGCCGCCGACTCGATGCTGCACTGATGGACGCCGCCGTCGAGGCGGGCGCCGAGATCGTGTACGAGACCGAGGCCACCCCCGTGATCGGCGACGACGGTCAGGTCACCGGCGTCGAGGCGAACGGCAACCGGTTCGACGCCGACCTCACGGTGATCGCTGCGGGTGCGCAGGGCGCGGTTGCCCGCAAGCTGGGTGCCGACCGAGTGCCGGACGAGCCGTTCGGCCTCGCCATCCGTACCTACGCCGCCACTCCCCGCCACACCGACGTGCATCTCGAAGCCTGTCTGTCGCTGAAGGACGAGACGGGCACCGCCATCCCCGGCTACGGGTGGATGTTCCCCGCGGGCGACGGCACCGTCAACATCGGCGTCGGCGCGTTGTCGACGATGAAGGGCTTCAAGAAGCTCAACCTCAACACACTGCTCGAGTCGTACCGCCACCTGGTGCAGGACGACTGGGATCTCGGCCCGAACCTCGAACGCCCGCGGGCGTGGCGGCTGCCGATGTCGACCCAGCGCCGTCATGGCGCCGGCTGGGTGGCGATCGGCGACGCCGCCGGTCTCGTCAACCCGATGAACGGTGAAGGCATCGACTACGGACTCGAATCCGGAATGCTCGCCGCCGATCTGTTCCTCGACGATCCGGCCACGGCCCCGGCACGGTACGACGAACTCGTCGGTGAGCGATTCGATGCGTTTCTCCGCACGGGGCGACGCTTCTCGTTCCTGATCGGGCACCCATGGATCCTGAAGCCCGGTCTTCGGCTGTCGGTGAGTACCGACGCGATCGCCAACATCACCCTCGCGGTGATGGGCAACCTGGTCGACAACTCCACGCCCGGCACAGCCGGACGTGTGCTGACGCTCGCCGACAAGGCGCTCGGGCTCGCCGACCCGATCCTTCGCAAGACCCGCGCCGCCGCCTGAACGGCACCTGTCCGAGCGCCCGTCGACATCGTGGCAATCCGTTGCGATGAGCCTGCAGATCGCCGCCATCACCTTCGACTGTGCCAACGCGCTGACCCTTGCGGACTTCTGGTCGGCCGCCGTGGGCCGTCCCGTGGATCACGACGGTGAGATGGCGCCACCCACTGAGCGACCCCACCCGACCGGTGCTGTGAGCGATACACGCGCCCCGTGCGTGTATCGCTCACAACGTCGACGAATTCAGCGCAACGCTCGCAGCACGGGTTCGAAATCGTCGAGTTCGCGGACGGCGAAGTAGCTGATCCCCCAACGTTCGTTGCACCCGACCATGTGCTCCACGATCTCGTCCACGGTGCCGATGAGCAGATAGGGCGTCGCCGCAGCGTCGTCCATCGTCAATCCGTCGACTCGATCGACGATCTCGGCCAAAGCAGCCTCGCGTTCGTCGGTGATCTGGACCACCTGCACCAACACGTTGAGCTCGAGCTCGTCGAACCGATCCTCGGCACCGGCGCGCACCTGCTCGATCTGATCGTCGAGGTGTTGAGTCGACCACTTCACGTCGTGACGGTGACCGTCATCTCGAGTGCGCCCGAGGCCCTGCAATCCGATGATGTCGGCGTGGCGACCGGCGTGAGCGAGCAGCGATGCGCCGTTGCCCCCGACGAGGATCGGGAGATGCGCCTGCATCGACCGGTCGATCCGTGCTCCATCGATGCGGTAGTGGTCACCGCGGCGATCGACGTCCTTGCCGTCGAGGAGATCGCGGATGATCTCCACGCTCTCGGCGAGACGCCGTTTGCGATCTCCTGGCGCCGAGCGCTCGATTCCTGTGGCGTCGTACTCGGCAGGCGTGTGTCCGGCGCCGAGGCCCAACTCGAACCGCCCACCGGACAGACGGTCGAGTGTCGAGGCCTCCCAGGCGACGTGCACGGGATTGCGCATGTCATTGTTGAGCACCAACGTGCCGAGACGGATCCGATCCGTCCGCGCTGCAATGGCCGCCAACGTCGGCATCGGCGCCCGTTCAGGCCCCACGTGATCAGCGGCCAGGACGACGTCGAAGCCCAGCTCCTCGGCGCGGACTGCGGCTGCCACCGGATCGCCGTCGCGAGGCGCCGACAGCTGGTGTCCGATGCGCACGGGCCGCGTCATGTGCCGAGGCTACGCAGATCCGCCAGTGCGGGACGCTCGGATCTCGGATCCGGACTGGCGGATCGGACCCAGTGCGGTGTGAAGGTTCAGTCGATGTCCTGGTTGGCCAGTCGCCAGGATGCGATGGCGAGCGCTGCGATGGCCACCACGAACGGGACGATCACGGCCATCACCAACGAGAAATCCGCGAGGTCGAGGTCGGCGCCGGTGCGGTCGACGAGGATCGAGCGGGTGTACTTGCGCAACGCAATCCGCGCAACACCAGCGCCCGCCTGAGCGATGAATCCCTCCCAGATCAAGATGTACGCGAGGCCCCACACGATGAACCGTTTGAGCCAGACGCCGAACAGCGTGAACACGCACACGTACGCGACGAGCCCGACAACGGTGGCGAGCAGTGTGCCGGCGACGATGCCATTGCCCGCACCGGTCAGCACCGCCGCGAGGACGATCGGGATGATCGTGATCGGCGCAGCCAGCGTGCCGGCGGCCAGTGCCGCGCCGACGACGATCGGCCAACGGTCCATCGGACGCAGCCACAGATACACGAGCGTCTTGTCCTCGCGAAGGTCGCCAACGGCCGCGCCCGCGAACACCAGCGACACGACAGGAAGCACCAGCCCGAGACCCACGCTGGCGATCAGCCGGACAGAGTCGTCGAGTGACGCGTCGGCGCTCCCGAGCGCGAACGCCGAGATCGGCGCGACGAGCGCCAGCAACGTGAGCCCGATGATGCGCGATCGGCTGGTCAGCTGTCGCAGCACCACACGGTAGGACAGCGCCACCGCAGCGCCGGGAGCGACGTGGCGCGCCACCCGTTCGTTCACCGAACCCGTCGAGCTCATCGACCCTCCACGAGGTAGCGGAACACCGATTCGAGATCGTCGTCGAGCGGGGCGACTTCGGTGAGGCGGATGCCGAGTTCCACGCTCAACGCCGCAACCTGGCGCCCGAACGCGTCGACGTCGAGGGTGTCGACCATCACGTTGCGATCGTCGATCGAGAGCCCACTCACGAGCCCACGTTCGACCAGTGCGGTCGCCAACTTCCGCGGGTCGGACGCGGCGAGTCGGATGCGGTGCACGCGGTCGTCCATCAACTCACGCAGGTCGCGGTAGTCACCGCTTGCGACCAAGCGACCCTGCGCGATCACCAGCACTCTCGACCCGATCTTCGCGACCTCGTCGAGCACATGGCTCGAAACGAGCACGCATCTGCCCTCGTCGCCGAGACGGTGGAACAGCGTGATCATGTGGCGGCGCTGCACCGGGTCGAGACCAGTGAGCGGCTCATCGAGGATCAGCACCTCGGGATCGTTCACGAGCGCAGCAGCAACCTTCACACGCTGTCGCATCCCCTTGGAGAACTGCCCGACCGGTTTGGTTCCAACCTCGGTGAGGTCGACGAGTTCGAGCGCATGTCGTGCCGCGCCGTCCGGATCAGCGACGGCGTGCGTTCGTGCGGCGAACTGGAGGAACTCGCTCGCACTGAGATGATCGAACAGCGCGTCTTGCTGCGGCACGAGCGAGACCCGTCCGCGCACGTCGCGATCGGTGCGCGGGTTCGCACCGAGCACGTCGACGGTGCCACGCGACGGCGGCGTGAGGCCGCACAACATGCGGAACAACGTGGACTTGCCGGCCCCGTTCGGGCCCAACAGCGCCGTGACGCCCTTGTCGATACCGAAGCTGACGTCACTGACGGCGACGACCGATCCGAAGAACTTCGAGACAGCGTTGACGGCGATCATGCCGTGCTGCAGTGGCAGCACGGGCGGCGCCATGGCGCTGGGTACAGGACCACCGTCCGCCGGCGGGATCGTTGCGCCGATGTTCGGCGGGGGGAGCTCGGTCATCGGGCGATCACCAGCTTCGAGTACCGCCACCACACGATGGCGGTGCCACCGATCGTCCAGACGAGGTTGCTGGCGAGGACGGCCCAGGTCTCGATCTCCGGGTAGTTGCCGGGGTCACCGAAGATCCGGAACACCAACTCGAACGGCATCGTGGAGATGTCGATCAACCGCCAGTAGGGCGACAGGTCGGCACCATCGACCAGGGCTGCCGCGAGGATTGGTGTCGCGATCAGCAGCAACACGATGCCGATCGCTGCGAACGCCCGCCGGTCGGTGAGGCTCGACGCCGCCATCGACACGGCGGCGAGCGCTGCGGAGATCGCGATCCCGGACAGCACGATCCGGCCGAGGGTGAGCAGCCATCCGCCGAGTCCGTCGGGCCCAGAGTTCTCGACCGAGTAGCCGATCAGCATCAGGACCGGTGGCAGCAGGGTGACCAGGCCGAGCATCGCGGCGACCGCCACCGCCTTCGCGATCAGGTACGTGCGTCGATCGAGAGGAGTCGACAGATACATGGCCAGCATCCCGTTGCGGCGGTCGGACACGAGTACTTCGGGTGCGACGAGCGCGGTGAACAGCACGATGGCGAGGATGATGAAGCCGTAGTAGCCCGGGTAGTCGGCGACCTCCTCTGGCTCCAGGATGTCGCCGGGAATCAGCACCGCGATGCCGATGAACACCACGGCCGGCAGGTAGGCGATCACGACGGCGATCACCGGGAAGATCTTGTTGCGGGCGGGACGGCCGAGGCCGAGCGTGGAGCGAATGCTCTCCCAACCCACGCTGCGGATCGCGCCGGGCACACCCGAACGACGTCCCTCGTACCGCTGGAAGCCGCGCTCGACGATCTGCGCGTCGCCGCGCGCCGGCACGTTCACGACGTCTCCAGGTCGACCGTTGTGGCGTCGGTGGAGAAGATGTCGTCGAGCGTGCGACGGTGGTGTCCGAGGCGACGAAGTCGCGCACCGGCGTCGGCGACGCTGCGAGCAGCGAGGTCGAACAGCTCGTCGTCGCTCAGCCCGACCACCGACAACATCGCGCCATTGCGCCGAACGCCGGCGCCACCAGCGACCAGCCGGGCGGCCACGTCATCGACCGACTGCGGGCGATCGGCGATCTCCACGAGTTCCATCTCGATGCCCCCTGATACACCGGCGAGTTCCGCCATCGATCCCTGCGCGATCAACTTCCCCTCGGCCAGGGCGACCACGTGATCGCACACCCGCTCGACTTCCTCGAGCACGTGCGACGACAGCATCACGTCGATACCGAAGTTGCGGTTCACCTGCACGATGATGTTCAGCATCTCGTCGCGCTGCACCGGGTCGAGCCCGTCGGTGGGTTCGTCGAGCACGATCAGACGAGGGTCGGCCGCGATCGCCTGGGCGAGCTTCACCCGCTGGCGCTGACCGGTCGACATGGTGCCGAGCGCCCGGAACCGCTCCTCGCCGAGCCCGACCAGGTAGAGCGAGTCGCTGGCCCGGCTGCGCGCCTCGTCGCGGGGAAGGCCCTTCACCTCGGCGAGGTGGCGCACGAAGTCGTAGGCACGAAGGTCGTCGGGAAAGACGTTGCGCTCGGGTCCGTAGCCGATCTGTGCACGCAGTTCGGGACCCTTGTGCGCGGGATCGAGTCCGAGCACGTTGATCGAACCTGCGGTCGGTGCCAGCAAGCCCAGCACCAGCGAGATCAGCGTGGTCTTCCCCGCGCCGTTCGCGCCGACCAAGCCCGTGACCCCACTCGGGATCGACACGTCGAGCGAGTCGAGCGCCCGGGTCGACGGGAACTGCATGACGAGCCCCCGGGTCTCGATGATCGCCGACACGTTGCCGAGTCTGTCAGCTCACGGACCTCGCTCCGATCACGTCGGGAAAACGTCACCCGCCGTGTCGGAGCCACCGGATGAGTCACCCGGCCGGGGCATAGCCGTTCACGTCGACCAGCACATCAGTCGCCGCCGAACTGAACAGACACACCTTCCCGCCAACACCCACCTTCGCCAACACCGAGTTCGGCACCACATCACCCGCCACGAAATTCAAATTCGACGCCAACGGACGACCACCACCACACGGAAACACCGTCACAAACCCCGCCGACAACGGCGACACCACCGTCACGTTCAACATCACCGCCAACGCATCACCCGGCACACCCCCACGACCAGCCACCTTCAACTCGAACGTCGAACCCGCACGCAAACGCCCAACACCCTGCGCCACCCCATCCACCGTCCGCTCCAACGGACCAACACGAGACTCCAACAACCGCCCCGGAACCAACGGCACCAACGACCCACCAACAGGCACATAGCCGTTCACGTCGACCAGCACATCAGTCGCCGCCGAACTGAACAGACACACCTTCCCGCCAACACCCACCTTCGCCAACACCGAGTTCGGCACCACATCACCCGCCACGAAATTCAAATTCGACGCCAACGGACGACCACCACCACACGGAAACACCGTCACAAACCCCGCCGACAACGGCGACACCACCGTCACGTTCAACATCACCGCCAACGCATCACCCGGCACACCCCCACGACCAGCCACCTTCAACTCGAACGTCGAACCCGCACGCAAACGCCCAACACCCTGCGCCACCCCATCCACCGTCCGCTCCAACGGACCAACACGAGACTCCAACAACCGCCCCGGAACCAACGGCACCAACGACCCACCAACAGGCACATAGCCGTTCACGTCGACCAGCACATCAGTCGCCGCCGAACTGAACAGACACACCTTCCCGCCAACACCCACCTTCGCCAACACCGAGTTCGGCACCACATCACCCGCCACGAAATTCAAATTCGACGCCAACGGACGACCACCACCACACGGAAACACCGTCACAAACCCCGCCGACAACGGCGACACCACCGTCACGTTCAACATCACCGCCAACGCATCACCCGGCACACCCCCACGACCAGCCACCTTCAACTCGAACGTCGAACCCGCACGCAAACGCCCAACACCCTGCGCCACCCCATCCACCGTCCGCTCCAACGGACCAACACGAGACTCCAACAACCGCCCCGGAACCAACGGCACCAACGACCCACCAACAGGCGAGGGCGGAGGCGGCGGGGGTGGCGGTGTCGGCGGCTCGAACACGGGGCCGAGGGCGTAGATGTTGCGCGAGCGGACTCCGGCGATCAGGTTGTCGGCGTCGGACTGGAACACGACGGTGCGGCCGTCAGCAGTGAGACGCACCCACTCGGCCATCTGGTTCGGAATCTCACCGTTCACGCCCGACACGATCGGTCCGCTGGAGCCAGTCGTGCGATCGACCAGAATCGGCTGGCGACCGAGGTACGGATCGCCCGCGTCCGTCGGTGCAAGCCCGAGATAGACGACCCGAGTTCCATCGCCGCTGATCGATGCGGTGAAGTCGGAACCCCGGCCGGCGATCAACTGCGTGGTCGCCGTCTGACGATCTCGAACGTAGAGGTTCCACTCTTCCTGAATCGGATCCGTGACCAGGTTCGTCGCTCTGGAGCCGAACAGCACGTGCTGGCCGTCGGCTGACAGGCTCGGCAGCGAGGAGTTGGCGTCGGCGTCGCTGCCGCCAGGCGCAATGTCGATCTGCTCATAGGCACCGGTGACCCGGTCGACGACGTAGGACCGCTCGATGCAGTTCGGGTCGCAGTCGCCGAGATGAGATTGGAAGGCAACGACCTGGCCATCGGCAGAAATCGACGGGTTGGACGATCGCCTGTCGAGTCCGGGGAGCGCATCATCGACGACCTCGCTGATTCCCGTCACCGTGTCGAGCACGACGACGCGGCTGCGGACGTTCGGATAGTCGTCCTCGTACGGGGCGACGCTGAGCAGCAGATGGCGCCCGTCATGGCTCGAGCCGACGAGGTGCTGGCGAGCATCGACCCCGAAACCGGCGTTCGTGAGCCGTCGAGCGGTGTTCGACGACAGGTCGTACCGGTAGATCTGCGGGCTCTCGAACGGAGACGCCAAGCCGAAGATGTCACCCGCCTGCAACAGCACGGCCGAGCCATCCGGAACGAGAATCGCCGGCGAGTCGGTCCTCCCGGGGAGCAGTGTCCGTCGACCAGTCGAGCGGTCGAGCACTCGCCAGCGAAAATCGAACGTGCTGCTCATCAAGACGACGCGGCCGTCAGCGCTCAGGCTCGCCGTATCAGGCGAGAAGAACCACTCGCTGAGGCTCACCAGCCGCTGGTCGAGGGCGTCGGCGGTGCGTTGGTCACCACCGACCCAGACCGAGGACGCGGAGAGAACGAGAGCGATCGCCACCATCACGCTCGCACGAAACCCGCCGGTCACCAGGCGATCGTAGCGGCCCTCGGATCCAACAACGCGCCGACTACGGTCGGATCATGAGCGTCGTCCACCTCCCCGCCAGCGCCAGCGTCGAGGAGATCCATGAGGTGCTCGATCGCGACGCCGCCCTGATCATCGACGACCTGGCAACGACCGAACAGATCGACGCCGTCGTCGCCGAAATGACCCCCTTCATCGAGGCGACCCCGCCAGGAAGCGACGACTTCTCGGGACGCAACACGAAGCGCACCGGGGCCCTCATCGCCCGTTCCCCGTCGAGCCATCAGCTCATCCAGCACCCGACGATCCTGGGTGTGACCGAGCAGCTGCTTCACCGGGCGCAGAGCTTCCAACTGCATCTCACGCAGGTGATTTCGATCGGCCCCGACTCACCCGGTCAGTCGATCCATCGAGACCAGTGGGCGTTCGATTTCTTCGAGTTCCCGAGTGACTACGACGTGCAGTGCAACACGATCTGGGCGCTCACCGACTTCACCGAGGAGAACGGCGCGACCCGGCTGATGCCTGGCAGTCAGCACCTCCCGAACGAACACACCCACGCTGTCGACGAGACGGTGCCCGCCGAGATGTCGAAGGGATCGTGCCTGCTCTACACGGGCAAGGTGTACCACGGCGGTGGGGCCAACCACTCCGACCAGACTCGGATGGGACTCAACATCACCTACGACGTCGGCTGGCTGCGCCAGGAGGAGAACCAATATCTGTCGGTGCCACACGAGGTGGCAGCGACGCTGCCGGACGACCTCCTGCGCCTGATGGGCTACCGCATCGGTGCATACGCACTCGGCTACATCGACGACGTCCGCGACCCGATCGAGGTCTTGCGTCCGTCGAGCGGCGAGATGAGCTTCGGGACCATCGACCGCTGACGGGTTGCGATCACCGCAGACCCATGGTCGTCGCAGCGCGGTCCGCAGCTTCGGGACCGGCGAGCTGGCGGAGGAGCAGCAATCCGTCGAGCAGCGCAACCGCCGTCTCGGCTTCCCGGCGTCGCCGCTCCGGAGTTCCTTCGATGAACTCGGCCGCCCAGTCGATCCAGACCTGAACGAGCGTCGAGACCAGGTCCCGATAGGGATCACGGCCGACCGCGGCGAGTCCATTGGCTTCGAAGAAGAGCGCAAAGACGCGATCGCTCTCCGGGGTGGCGACCACCGGCCAGGCGGCGGCCATGAGTTCACGATGGTCGGCGGCGGGCGTCGTGAAGGCCGCGGCGAGCGTCTGCTGCAACTGCATTCCCATCGCCATGATCACCTCGCTGAGGAGGTCGTCCTTGGTCGGGAAGTAGTACACGATGATGCGGTCGCTGATCCCCAACCGCTTCGCGAGTCGGCCGAAGGTGAGCTGGCTGAGCCCGTCGTCGAGCGCGGCAGCGAGGGCGCCCTCCAAGATGTCGGCTCTGGTGTGCTTCGGACCCACGGCACTTGATTGTAGTGATCACTGCGAGTAGGTTGTGTAGTGATCACTACACAACCCGGAGGATCCCGATGACTCATCAGCAAGCACCTCTCGAGGTGGTCGACGCGTTTCTCGACGCATTCGTGGCAATGGACTTCGATGCTGCGCTCGCTCACCTCAGCGACGACTGCGAGTACACGAACATCCCGATGGCGACCGTGCGCGGTCACGCGGGTGTACGCGCGGTACTCGAACCCTTCTTCGCGCCGATCCACGAGAACGAGTTCCTGCGTCTGAGATCGGCAGCGAACGGGCCGATCGTGTTCGTCGAACGGGTCGATCGACACCGACTGGATCACGGATGGCGCGAACTGCCGGTCAACAGCGTCTTCGAGGTCCACGACGGCGAGATCACGGTCTGGCGCGACTACTTCGACCTGATGACCGCCGCCAAGATCCACGAAGCGGAGCCGGCGTGACCACCCTGACACCCGAAGCGGCAACCGAGCTGTTCCGCGCCGCGCCGGACCGTTACCTCGATGTCGGTGCCGGAGAAGTGGCCCATCGTCGAGTCGGGACCGGCCCCGACGTCCTGTTCGTCCACGGCTGGCCGGTGAGCGGGGCCACCTGGAGAAAGCTCCTCCCGCACCTCGTCGAGCACGTGACGTGTCACGTCATCGACCTGCCGTCGGCGGGTGCCAGCAGATTCGACAGCGAGACGCCGATGTCGATCGCGCAGCACATCACGAGCGTCCAGCGAGTCGTCGACCTCCTCGAACTCGACTCGGTCGCCGTCGTCGGACACGACAGCGGCGGCCTGATCGCGAGACACGCGATGGTCGGGGACCCACGCCTCCGAGCCATGGGTCTGATCAACACCGAACCACGGAATCCGGGCTGGCGGTTCAAGTCCTTCATCGCGTCGCGGCGGCTACCCGGCCTCAGCGCTGGGCTCGGATGGGTTGCCGGCGCGCGCCGGATCCGTCGGATGCGACTCGTGTTCGGCGACGCATTCGCAGACCGATCACTTCTCGAAGGCGAGTTCGACGAGTTCTTCTTCCAACCATTGCACGAGATCCCCGCCCGCCGAGACGCCGCCGCCAAACTCCTCGAGAGCTTCGACATGAACCTCGTCACCGAGCTCGCTGACACCCATCGGCGGCTCGACGTACCCGTACAACTCGTGTGGGGCGACAAGGACCCGTTCTTCCCGGTCGGCCGAGCGAGGGAGATGGTGCACGAGTTCCCCAACGCGCAGCTCGAGGTCCTGCCCGGTGTCGGGCTCTTCTCGCACGAGGAAGCGCCGGCGGCGGTCGCCAAGGCCCTCGTGCCGACGCTGACCGGAACTCGCTGATCAGAGCTCCATGGTCGGCGCCGCTCAAGCGAGATCGGCGGCGGTGAAGGGGGTGGAGAACCGCACGCACCAGACGACGACGGTGTCGTAGACCGACAGGTCGACCCCGGCAGGGATCTCGTAGTTCTGGTCGCCGATGTTGCCCTTCAACACGCCGAGATCGATGAAGTCGTCGTCGAAGGTGCCGCCGTCGGCGTTCGCATCTGATGCCGACAGGTACACCCGGAGGTCGGGGCCGTTGTCGGTCGAGAAGTCCTCGAAGCGCAGGAACCGCTGCTCGCTGCCATCGTTCAGCACCAAAGCCGACCCCTCCCCGCTGTACCGACCACGCGGGATGAAGCTGCCCGTGGCAAGAGAGACGATCTGCGGTGCAGGAGGTTCGGTGACGACCGGCGCCTCCGTGGAGTCAGGCGCGTCCGTGGTGTCCGGCTCCACCGGGACGTCGGTGGCCGACGGCGCTTCGGTGACGGGCGCCGCCACGGCACCCACGGTCGGCTCGATGCTGTCGTCGGTCACGGCGGTGAGGCCGGAGTCGAAGACGGGACCGGCCTCGTCGACTTTGTCGTCGATGAACAACGTGTGGACGCCGAAGATCCCGAATGCGAGGTAAGCGACTCCGGCCACCACGACCACGGTGGCCGGTATGACGACTTTGAGATTCCGACGGATCCAGTTCATGGGTTCAACGTAGAGACGCCGCCGCTCGGGGAAACGCAGAACTCGAATCGTTCCGGATCCGTTCCCGATTCGGAAAGGAGTGCTCGGCGCGGTCAGCGCCGGTCTTGCAGGAACCGGAAGTGTTCTCGAGTCGACGCGACATGAGCAGGGTCGAGATCGGCCACGAGCACGGTCTCCACACCGGCTCCGGTGGCGAGCACTTCGCCGAGCGGGTCGATGATCGCACTGTCGCCCGAGTAGTCGAGGCCACCACCGCTCCCGACCCGGTTGACGCCGACCACGTACGCCTGATTCTCGATCGCCCGAGCTCGAAGGAGCGCCGACCAGTGCAGTCTCCGCTTCGCCGGCCAGTTGGCGACCACCAGATAGGCATCGACATCTGCCGCCAGCCCCCAGAACTCGTCGGCGAAGCGCAGGTCGTAGCAGACGAACAGCGCACACCGCAGCCCGTCGATGTCAACGGTGACGAAGTCGGTTCCAGCACGCACGTAGCGTTCTTCGTCGGCATGCGAGAAGGGGTGGATCTTTCGGTATCGAGTCGCGGTGCCGTCCGGTGCCACCAGGACGAACACGTTGGACGGCCGCTGATCGTCCGATGGGGCTTCGGGTGCCACCTCCGGGCAGGATCCGCCGACCCACACGCCGTGCGCGGCCGCCATCTCGGTGAGGAACTGCGACGACGGCCCACCTTCGGGCTCGGCGATGCCCGGCGAATCGAACGAGAATCCGGTGGAGAACGTTTCGGTCACGAGGACGACGCGAGCGCCACCCGCTGCAGCGCCCGCGATCATCGGAGACAGGTGCTCGAAGTTGGCAGCGCGATCGTGCCATGCGATGTCGTGTTGGATCGCCGCGACCCGCACCGCGGTCACGACCCGAATCCCGTCACGAGCCGCTCGACTGCCTCGTCG
The DNA here is from genome assembly GCA_963741875.1 of Ilumatobacteraceae bacterium. GTDB lineage: Bacteria > Actinomycetota > Acidimicrobiia > Acidimicrobiales > Ilumatobacteraceae > Sva-07. The sequence continues at coordinate 516,691 of CAVUJO010000001.1, forward strand.
ATCACGTCGAGTCGCTTGCAACAGGCAAACCTCACCAAGTGACGTCCGTGCTCGGGTCGGGCGTAGAACACCTCGTTCGGGACCGCCACCACGCCGCACCGCTCGGGCAGCGACCGGCAGAACGCCATCCCGTCGCCACCCGGATCCAGGGGCCGGATGTCGACCGTGGTGAAGTACGTCGCTTCGGGTTCGTAGGCGACGAATCCCGCGCCGCGCAGCCCTGCCACCAGATGATCACGGGCGGTCTGCAAGTCGGACGCGAGCTCGTCGAAGTACGAGTCGGGGAGCGCCAGGCCGACGGCCATCGCCGGCTGGAACGGCGCACCGTTCACGTAGGTCAAGAACTGCTTCGCCGTCTTGGCCGCCGCGACCAGTTGCGGCGGGCCGGACATCCAACCGATCTTCCATCCGGTCGTGTGGAACGTCTTGCCACCCGATGAGATCGTGAGCGTCCGTTCGCGCATGTCCGGCAGCGTGGCCATCGGGACGTGGGGACGACCGTCGAACGTCAGATGCTCGTACACCTCGTCGGTCACCACGATCAGGTCCCGTTCGATCGCCACTCGAGCGACGAGCTCCAACTCGTCGATGTCGAACACCTTGCCGGTCGGGTTGTGCGGCGTGTTGAGCAAGATGAGCTTGGTCCTCGACGACACGGCCCGCGCGAGCTCGGCGGGATCGAAGACGTACCGACCGCTGGCGTCAGGTGCGAGCAGCACCGGCACTGCGCGTGCGCCGGCCATCGCGATGCAGGCCTGATAGCTGTCGTACATCGGCTCGAACACGACGACCTCGTCGCCGGCGTCGAGCATGCCGAGCAGGGCGCCGGCGAGCGCTTCGGTGGCGCCGGCGGTGACCACGATCTCGGTCTCCGGGTCGAGATCGATGCCGTACCAGCGACGCTGGTGATCGGCGATCGCCCGACGCAACTCCGCCATGCCGGGCCCGGGCGGATACTGATTGACCCCCGACCGAATGGCCTCGACGGCTGCATCCAGGACCTCGATCGGGCCGTCCGTATCGGGAAAGCCCTGGCCCAGGTTGATCGCTCCCGTTTCGACGGCGAGAGCGGACATCTCGGCAAAGATCGTGGTACCGAACCCGGCGAGCTTGGCGGTGAGCGGATCGGTCAGGGCCACGGCGCCACTGTAGGCACGCGGAGGTGAAGGGCCCGGGTCGCTGCGCCGCAGCAGGGTTCGACGGGTGATCGCGACACCGTCAGTCGCGACGGACCACGGTGATGTCGGGGGAGTTCCTGCGCCGGTCAGGGCCTGAGTAGCCCGACTTGTTCGTCAGTTCTTCCTCCGCGAGCTCGACGGAGTGGGCATCGGCGAGGCGATGGGTGACACCGGTCGACTTCGCGCTGTACATGGCAACATCGGCGCCGCTGATCAGCTCATCGAGTGTCCGACCGTGGCGCGGGAACAGCGCAGCTCCGATCGCAGCCGTCACCTTCACGTCGCCGACGATCGGCGTCGACCCGAGCGATCCAGCAATCCGCTCGGCACTTGCACGCACGCCCGAGCCGTCCTCGATGCCAGGCAGGAGGATCACGAACTCGTCGCCTCCCCACCGACCGACGACGTCGGTGTCTCGAACCGCGGACCGCAACCGCTCCGCTGCGGCCTGCAGGACGAGGTCGCCGAATTGGTGGCCGAGCGTGTCGTTGATCTGCTTGAAGCCGTTGAGATCGATCAACATCAGACAGACGCCCGTGCTGAACCGGTCGGCGACGAGCAGCGACTCCTCGGTGATGCGCTCGAACTCGCGACGATTGACGAGCCCGGTCAGTTCGTCCGTGGTTGCCCGTCGCTCGAGAATTCGTCGATCCAACAGGAACGTCCACCCTGCCAACGCCATCAGCACCGTGCCCAGGGCCAGCAACACCAGGTAGCTGGCGAGACCGTTCCCGACGAGACCGGCATCGTCGTCGACCGACGCGACCACGAGCACCGAGCCACCGTCCGCAGGGAGGTCGAGCCTGTCGGTCATCACTCGGCGGCCGTCGTTCGTCACCGGCTCCGTCCCGCCCGCCTCGCCGACCGACGTCGCCGACAGCGTGATGTCGACGACGGCGTCGTTCGAAGCAATCGTGGCCTCCGCTCGCCCGTCGATGAGTGCCGGAACGGGAAGCAGTAGTGCCGTCGTGGTGGCACCGCGCGACACCACCAGGAGCGAGTCGGTCGTTTCGTCGACGACCAGTATCGGCTCGCCACGTTCGACAGACGCCGCGGCGGCTGCCCCGAAGCCGGACAATGCGAACAGATCAGCGTCGATGCAACGCGTCTCGTCGTCCGTCGAGACGCACGCCGACACACCGGGGCCGAACGACCGGGCGAGGTCACCGGGGTCGGTCATCTGATTGGCCAGTCCCACCACGGCGAGGGCTCGAACGATCGTGCTCTCCACGGACTGGTCGGCGACGAGCACCGTCGCCCGAGCCCGGGCATCTTGCTCGCGACCGCGCCTCGGACCGGTGGTTGAACATCGAGACCGAGGTGGCGACGAGCAGCACGACGCTGCCGACCAGCGCGCCGAGGCGGATCAGTCTCATGAGTCGTCATCGGCAGCACGCCGACACAGCTTGAGGAAATGTTGACGACTCGTCCCGGGCCCTTGGTCGGAACGCGGCGAGAGCGACACCCGGAAGTGTCGCTCTCGTGGGCCGCCTCCCGACGAACGACTGAGATCAGAGATGACCGACAACGTCGACGATGACATTGACCGCTGTGTGCGCATACACACAGATTGAACCAGCCGCCGACAACTTGACGATCACCTCATTGGCAACCGCGTCAGCACCCGAGTAGTTCACACTCGACGTCCCCGGCAACGTCCCACACGGGAACACCGTCACGAACCCGCCACCAGCAGGCCCGCCCACCACGGTCACGTTGGCAACCACCGCCTTCGCACCAACCGGCACACCACCACGACCCGCAACCGCAACCTCCAAGGTGCCACCAGCCGCCACCGGAGTCGGGCGAGTGTCGACCAACCGCGCCGGCGTCAACGCCACGTAGTCAGACATCGCCGGGACGTACCCGACGACGTCGACGATGACATTGACCGCTGTGTGCGCATACACACAGATTGAACCAGCCGCCGACAACTTGACGATCACCTCATTGGCAACCGCGTCAGCACCCGAGTAGTTCACACTCGACGTCCCCGGCAACGTCCCACACGGGAACACCGTCACGAACCCGCCACCAGCAGGCCCGCCCACCACGGTCACGTTGGCAACCACCGCCTTCGCACCAACCGGCACACCACCACGACCCGCAACCGCAACCTCCAAGGTGCCACCAGCCGCCACCGGAGTCGGGCGAGTGTCGACCAACCGCGCCGGCGTCAACGCCACGTAGTCAGACATCGCCGGGACGTACCCGACGACGTCGACGATGACATTGACCGCTGTGTGCGCATACACACAGATTGAACCAGCCGCCGACAACTTGACGATCACCTCATTGGCAACCGCGTCAGCACCCGAGTAGTTCACACTCGACGTCCCCGGCAACGTCCCACACGGGAACACCGTCACGAACCCGCCACCAGCAGGCCCGCCCACCACGGTCACGTTGGCAACCACCGCCTTCGCACCAACCGGCACACCACCACGACCCGCAACCGGCACCTGCACGGTGCCGCCGGCCGGCACCGGACCCAATCCGAAGAACAGGCCATCGGCAGCCACCCAGCCGGACCGGGTGTCGGCGAACCGCACCGGGTCCAACGACACGATCATCGAATCCTCACCGGGCGGAATCACGAGCCACGTGTACGTGTCCGACACGAAGTTGCCGGCGACGCCCATCGCGATCACGTTGAACGTGTGCGACCCCGGTGTGAGCCCCGTGTAGGCCTTCGGGCTCGTGCACCGCTCGATCGCACCGCTGTCGAGCACGCACAGCACGCTCGCCGCGTCGGTCGCCGTGAAGGCGAACGTCGCTTCGGTCGCAGTGGTCTCTGCCGCCGGTGCCGATGTGATCGTCACGGTCGGGTCGACGGCGTCGACGGGCTGATTGAGTTCGACAACCTTCTCCGCCTGCGCAACGCATGACTCCTCGAAGACCGGGTCGATGAAGAAGCCTTCACCGGTCTCCGGATTGACGACCACCTCGTTCTCGTGGAGGTATCCGATCACGGAGCGGACGTCGTCGGCCAACTGCGCAAACCCGGCGACGTTCGCCACCGTGCCAGCGGTGGGCTGGGCCGCGAAGTCGACGATGTCGAGGAACTCGACCCGGTCGATGACCGGAGCGGACATCCAGGTGAGCGTTCCCACATCGAGCCAGGTCGTGCAACCTGCGAAGACGTCCGCCCGGGTGTAGTCGAAGTCCGAGTAGTCGACGAACTCCTCAGGAGGCGGGTCACCGGCGAACAACCCGTCACCGTTCGCGACGGAAGGGAGTGTTGAGACGTAGCCCCAGTTGGCCACATCGCCATCCTGGGCGGCGGTTCGGTTGAAATACTCGATCGTGTCGATCGTGATGGGCACCGGCTTGCCTGCAGCGGTGCCGACCGCAGAAGCAGCCAGCATCCAGTTGTCGAATCCACCAGAGCCCTGGACGATCTGTGCCGGGTTGCCCAGTGGATATTCGGCAGCGGGCGGCGGCCCAGCGAGCCAGTGAGGAATCGTTCCAGTGTCCATCAGGCCGCCGGGTTCGCCCACCGCAGTGGGCCCGTCTCCCGTGGCCGGCGGGGGCGCCGGGGTGGCACCTTCGGTCGCAGCGTAGATGGCGGCCTGATCGGGGGATGCGTCGATTGCCGTGCCAACGTCGCCCGCCCAGGTCGTGATCCGTCCCGCACCGTCGAGCGTGATGTCGTCGGCAGTCGCGAGCCGGGTCCCGACGTCGGCGAGCTTCTTCCACAGCACCTCGTCCGACGTTCGGGCAAGATTCAGCCGTTCGAGCTCGACCTCCGACACATACGGGAGGAATTCCGTCCGCGGGGCGCAGGCCGCGTCGGCTTCGGCAGGGTCCGCTTCGCTGTGGAGTTCTCCGACGAGCGGAATGAGGTACACCGTTCGGCCGTCCGCCGGATTCGTCGTTGCGTCGATGCCGGGCACCTCGGTGTACGAGATCGGTTGAATGCAGGTCACCACTTCGTTGACGCCTTCCACCTCACCGACCTCGTAGAACGTCTCCGACAGGATGGGAACACCGTCGTCATCGCGCAAGGCGACGTAGAGATCGGCGTAGACCTCGCCGGAACCGCCGCCCCCTCCTCCACCCCCTCCTCCACCGGGCGCAGCAGAGGCCACCGGCGGCGGGAGTACCAGAACCATCGAGGCCAAGGCTGCTGCGAGGCCTCCGACCAGTGTGGACTTGTGCATGACTCCGCCTCTCCGGCCCCCACCGGAGTGGGGCCCTACGTCGCGGACGACGGGAGGGGTCTGCGTTGCGAAGCTCCTCCGAACGCCGTCACCCGGGGTTCGGGTCCTTCCGAGCCCTGGGCCGGGGTCGGCAACGCTGATCCCGGCCCTCTGACGATCGCGCCCACGCCGAATACCCCACAGGGTAGAAGGTCCCGGTGTGATCGATGTCGCTCCGTGTTGGCGCAAACGTGTGCTGTCGGACGGTTGCGGGTGGTCTCGAAAAAGACTCAGGGGCTTCCCGTTACCGGAAAGCCCCTGCGTGTCCTGCGCGCTCGGAGAGAGTCGAACTCCCAACCGCTTGATCCGTAGTCAAGTGCTCTATCCATTGAGCTACGAGCGCAATTGCGACGGCCGACAGTGTAGACGCAACTCGGCGAGTTGCAGACGGTGAACTTTCCTCAACCGCCCCAGGGGCCGAAGCCGCCCGCACGCTGATACAGCGTGTAGGCCGCAGTGGCGTTCACCACGGGGTCGTAGAGCTGCGACGCCGACGTGACGCCGATCGTTGCCAGCCAGCTCCGATGCGCCGTCCAATGGATCTGGAACAGGCCGTAACAGCACCAGTTGTTCACGTTGGATCGATGATTGCTCTCGCGCCAGGCGATCTCGAGGGCCCGGTCTTCGAGGTCGTCGGGCCACACGTCACGGATGATCGACGCGGCTTGCGAGGTGGGAACCGCAGCGGGCCGAGACGGAGCGGGGGGAGCTGGAGCGACCGTCGTCGCGGGCGGGCGGTTCGGTGCAGTGGTCGCCGGTGCAGTGGTGTTCACCGGTGCGGGGGTGTTCGGCGATGAGGTACGAGCGGGCGGGGCCACGGTGGGGGGCGGGCCCGGGGTGGACGCTCCAACGGGCAGGCAGATCGAGCCGCCTGGCACCAGGACCGTGTCGACCGACGCGTCGTTCACGGCGAGCAGATCCGCCAGCGACACGTCGGCGGCGTCGGCGAGGCGGATCCAGTAGTCGCCTGCGGCGACGTCGTACCGATTGCCGCAGGACGGCGCGGCTGACGCGAGCTCCGTCGTCGCCGATGACGGTTCGCCAGATGATGTGGCCTCGAGCGAGGCGGCCTCCGCTGACTCCGGGTCGGGGGCGTCGTCGACGTCGGGTTCGGCGGGCGCCTCGGTTGGGGCGGCGATACCGGAACTTCCATCAGCCGTCGGTGTCGGGTCGGCGTTCGGAACGTCGGACATTGCGGAGCCGGCGGGCGCCGGTGTCCCATCGGTGTCGACAGACTCGGTCTGCGGTGCGTCCGCGATCGTCGCCACCAACGCGTCGGAACCATCCGCTTCGGAGGGCGACGAGGCGAAGCCCACGACGAGCGGTGCTGCGAGCGTGACGATCACGGCGAGTCCGCCGAGCCGGGCGAGGAGCGGATCGACTCCGGGCCGCCGACTCGCCTGCGGTTCGGGCTCGAACGTCCACGCACCCTCATCGCCGCTCCCGCCGTCGTCGCCGTCGTCATCGACCGGTTGCCCGGCGTCGGGGCGGGGACCGGGGATTTCGTCGAGCGGGTCGGCCGACGGCGTCGGCGCGGTCGAGCGTCCATGCATCCGATGCCCGACGCCGTGCGATCGCTCGGCGTTGGAGTCGCCACCGAGCAGTCCGTTCCACCAACGGCCAATCGTGGCGCCGAGGCCGGGACGCCCTGCCGATGGCTGTGGCTGCGGAGTCCACTCGGTCTGCTCGCCCCAGAACTCGTCACCGAGTTCGGAGGCAGCGGAAGGGTCGCGTCGGTCGGTCATCATGGGCAGTGACCACCGGTCTACTCGGTTCGTCATCAAACCGCAACATCGTCGTCATACGAATGACATGTATGTCATTTGCGCCGTCACGGTCTCACCGCGGACCGGCGCGCTGACCTCGAACGGTCCGAACGGGGATCCTCGGCTGCGAACGCAACGACCGGCGCACCGAAACGGTGCGCCGGTCGCTCTGGCGGAGAGGGTGGGATTTGAACCCACGGACCGTCTTACAACGATCAACGCCTTAGCAGGGCGCCCCATTCGGCCGCTCTGGCACCTCTCCGGGAAGCCCCGGAGTGTAGCCCGCTAACCTCCTGACCGGAACGGTGGCAGAGTGGACGAATGCAGCCGCCTTGAAAGCGGCCGACGGGCAACCGTCCGGGGGTTCGAATCCCTCCCGTTCCGCCAAGGTGATGTCGCGACGTGACGGCGCCGAGGTCGTTCAGCCGGCCGAGGTCTCCTGGTACACCCGCACGTAGTCGACGTAGTACTGGATCGGGTACTCGAGGTCGAGTGCGATGTTGCCGCCCAGGGTTCCGCCGAGGGCGAGGTTGAGGATGAAGAAGAACGGCTGGTCGAACACCCACTCACGGTCCCCTAGATCCTCGGGACCGATCTCGAAATACATCTCGTCGTCGAAGAACCAGCGGATCCCCTCGGCGTCCCAATCGACCGCGAAGGTGTGGAAGTCGTCAGCGATCGCGAACTCCTGCCGGTTCCACTGCGACCGACCGCCGGCGCCCGAGTACCCCGGGCCATGGAGCGTGCCGATCACGAGATCCGGCTCGCGGCCGACGTATTCCATGATGTCGATCTCGCCGACGTTGGGCCACTGCTGGCTCGGGTCGTCGGACTCGCTGTCGAATTCGGCACCCAGCATCCAGAACGCCGGCCAGGTTCCGCTGCCGCTCGGAACCTTGATGCGGGCCTCCAGCCGGCCGTACTGGAACTCCTGAAGCCCCTGCGTCTTGAGACGCGCCGACGTGAAGTACGACCCCTCGTACTGTTCCTCCCGGAGCTCGATGACCAGGAGTCCGTTCTGGGTTCGGGAGTTCTCGGGACGATCGGTGTAGTACTGGGCCTCGCCGTTGCCCCACCCCCAGCCGCCGATGTCATAGGTCCAATTCGCGAGGTCGATCGTGTCGCCGTCGAACTCGTCACTCCAGACCAGTTCCATTCCCTCAGGGGGTTCGATCGGTATGGGGTCCGGTGTTCGAATGGTCGTGGTCGGCCCGGCCGTTGTCGGCGCCACCGTGGCGACAGCCACCGATGAATCGGTAGGGGTGGGGTTCGTCGCGCCATTCTGGGAGTCTCCAGACCCGCAGGCGCCGACGATGACCAGCGCGGCCACCGGCGCGAGTCGAGCGACGCGCCCGTACACCAGGTTGTCGCGCTTCATCCGCACTCCCTCGACATTCGGGCCGCTACCCCTTGACCGCGCCCGACGTCAGACCGGAGATGATGAAGCGCTGCAGGAACATGAACAGCACCAGCATCGGGAGCATCAGCATCAGCACCGCGGCGGCGAGCTTGGGCCAGTCGCTGCCGTACACGCCTTCGAAGACGATGAGACCACGGGTGATCGGGTAGAGATCGTCGTCGGTGAGATAGACGGTTGCCAGGATCAGCTCGTTCCAGATCCCGATCGCGTGGATCACCGTCACGGTCGCGATCGCAGGCTTGATCAACGGGATGAGGATCGACCACACGAACCGGATGTAGCCGCAGCCGTCGATCGCCGCCGACTCGTCGAGCTCACGCGGGATCGACTTGATGTAGTTGACGAGGATGATCAGCCCGATCGGGTTGATCAGGAACAGCAGGATGTAGCCCTGTCGGGTGTTGTAGAGGCCCAGGTTGAGGATGAGCTGGAACTGCGGGATCAGCGCCGGTGGGAGGAACAGCGCCACCACGTAGAGGGTGAGCATGGCGCCGGCACCCCTGACGTACCCACGGGCGATCGGGAAGGCGACGAAGACCGACATGACCACGAACAACGCGGTCGCGACCGAGGTGTAGATCAGCGAGTTCATCAAGAAGCGGGGGAAGTTGGCAAGCGACCACGCCTCGGTGAAGTTGTCCAGCGAGAAACTCTCGGGGAGGCCGGTCGGGTTCTTGAAGAACTCGGGCAGCGACTTCAACGACGCGAAGATCAGGACCAGCAGCGGTCCGATGTAGAACGCAGCGAAGAGGAACAGGAGCGTGTAGGAGACGGTCTTCTTCAGAGTCCGCTTGCGCCTGGCCCTGGAGTCGCGGGGAACGACGAACTCTTCGGGTTCCGTGTCGAGGTCGACGAGCACGCTCATCCCATGTACTTCCTTTCACGGCGATTGACAAAGGCGTTGGCGGACATCCCGAGCATCAGCACGAGGACGAACAGCACGATCGACGCAGCAGCGGCGTAGCCCTGGCGGAACGAGCTGGTACCGGTCTGGCCGAACGCTTCCGCATAGACGATGTACCCGAGCACTTGCGTGCCGTTCTTGTAGCCGGTCAGCACCAGGAACAACATCCACGCCTGGAGCGAACCGACGATGTTCAGCAGCAAGTTGGTGTTGACCGCCGGCGTGAGCTGCGGCCATGTGATGTTCCTGAAGAGCTTCCATCCGGTGGCCCCGTCGACCGCCGCCGCCTCGTAGAGGTCGGCAGGAATGGTCTGCATCCCAGCGAGGAAGATGACCATCGTGAACCCGGCATTGGCCCAGATCTGCACGAGAATCACCCAGTAGAACGCATTGGAACCGGCCAGGAATTGTGACTCCATGCCGAACCAGCTGAAGATCGAGTCCATCGGACCGCCACCCGGCCGGAGGAACAGCTTCCACATCAGGCCCTGTACGGCCACGCCCAGGATCACTGGGACGAAGAAGAGTGTCCGAAAGACCAGGCGGCCCCGCAGGTTCTGGTTGACGAGCACCGCCATCAGCAGACCGACACTGAACTGAATCGTGGTCACCAAGACCATGAAGATGAGGGTCCGCTTCAGCGCGTCGAGATTGTCTCTCGATCGGGCACCTTCGAGGAGAAACTCGTTGTAGTTGTCGAAGCCGACCCAGTTGATCGGGATGCCGCGGATGCCCGTCGCATCCGTGATCGAGTAGATGAAGGTGGCCAACGACGGCCCGACGCCAATCAACAGGTAGAAGCCAAGTCCGGGGAGGAGCATCAGCCACGGGGCGAACCGTGCGAATCCTCCTGCGCCGAACAGATTGCGGGATCTTGCTGCCATCGTTGCCCCCTTCGATGTCGTGTGCGTTCGTTCGTACGCTCGTCGCGGGCGACGAGCGTGTCACCACCGTGATGGGTGTGGTCCGCCTCGATCGGCGGACCACACCCACTCAGGTTGGTGTCAGCGGATGGACCGGATCAGAGTCCGGACTCGAGGTCAGCCTGGGACTGGTCGGCGGCTTCGACCGGATCGCCGAAGCTCCCGTCGTAGAGCCACAGCGCGGCCTGGCTGCCGTTGGCCCACTGGCCTGCGCCCTTGGGCCCGACCCACCACTGCTCGAAGCCGACCGTGAAGTCTCCGGCTTGGAGGATCGGCGCAGTTGCCTGGCCGAGCGTGTTGTCCAGCGTCGCCGTGGGCTGGGTGGGCAGGTAGTTCGTCGCGTTGGCGAAGGCGTTGTAGTTGTCGGGTTCGGAGAAGGCCGCGAGGTACGCCATCGCGATGTCCTCGACCGGCGTCTCCGACGACACTGCGAATGCCATGTCGTACTTGCCGAAGAGGGTCTGGTTGTTGGCGGCATCGTCGCTTCCGGGGAACGGGATGTACGTCCACTCGAACTCGGCGCCGTCTTCGATCGGGCCGGCATTCCACGCACCCATCGGTCCGAAAGCAACGTCGCCGACGGTATAGCGCTGGGCAGCGGAGTCACCGGTGAGACCGGCGGATTCCGCGTCGAGCAAGCCGGCGTAGGTCGCGTACTTGTCGAACAACTCTTGACCCTGCTCGTCATTCCACGCGGCGTCACCGGTCCAGAGGCCCTCGACGAGCGCCTGCTGGTCGGGATAGAGCGCACCGAGCAGCCCGTAGGAACCGACAAAGACCGGCCATGCGTCCTGAGCGCCGGCGATCATGCACTTGTTGCCGGTCGCCTCGACGGCATCGCAGGCCGAGACCAACTCGTCCCACGTCGTCGGCACGTCGACGCCGGCCTCTGCCAGCAGGTCGAGGTTCACGAACATGCCGCTGTAGATCGTGCGGCCGAGGTTGAGCGAGTAGACCGAGCCATCGATCGAGCCGTCATCGATCGCCGCCTGGTCGTAGTTCTGGACGAACGGCTGATCGGTGAGGTCCATGACGAGTCCGGCCTCGATCAGCTGCTGCCAGTACGGCGTGTCGGCGTCGGTCATGTACGGCTGCACCGGGTTGGCGAAGCCGGTCACGCTGATCGTGGTGACATCGATGTCGCCGGCGTTGAGACGGGTCTGGTTGACGGTGGGGATGTCATCCGCGTTCACCACCGACATGTCGATCGACACGCCCGGGTTGGCCGCTTCGAACTCGCTGTTGAAGTTCTCCATGAACTCGACGCCGGGCGGATTCTGGTGGATCAGCACGCGCAGCGTGCCGTCCAGGTCACTGGCCGCTCCGTCGGCGGTCGTGGCGTCGGTCGACGAATCGTCAGTCGACGAATCGTCTGCTGAGTCTCCGTCGCTTCCGCACGCTGCCACTGCCAAACCGGCAACGACCAGCAACGGAATGATGCTTGACTTCCTGCTTCTCATGGTGACTCTCCCCCTAGGTGTTGTTGATGTGAGACCGTGACATGACGACGACGTCTCCGGTATTCGCCCCGAGCGTCAGCAGGCTCGAACGGAAGCGTGCACGATCGTGCGCTCCGGTTCCCCCCGTGACGTTCCAGCGTTCTCCCCCGATGACGACGCTCCCGAACACTCCGGCCGGGACTGCTCCCGACGTTCCTGGGAGCGCTCTCAGGTTACTGATGGCCGATTCGTAAAGTCAAGAGTTGATTGGGTTGTCGGGAATGGAATACCTTGAGAGCGCTCCCAGGAACGGCCCGACAGCGGACATTCCCACGACGGGGCAGGGGGAGACGTCCAATGAGGGTGATCGAGGACATCGAAGTGGTGGACGGCGTCGAGATGTATCGGATCGATCCGATCGATCAGATCGATCCGTTCCTGATGACCGTCGTGAGCAACTCGGACCTGTGGATGTTCGTCTCGAGTACGGGCGGGCTGACGGCCGGCCGCGTCGAACCCCAGCAGTGCATCTTTCCGTACGAGACCGACGATCGCCTCCATCACCTCGGCGGCCGAGTCGGACCAGTGACCGTGTTACGCGTCGGCCCGCCCGGGGCGGCGACGCTCTGGGAGCCGTTCACGGGAGATCACTCCACGACGCGCCGAAGCCTCCTCAAGAGTTTCGTCGGCAACATCGTGATCTTCGAGGAGCACCATCTCGAACTCGGACTCATGTTTCGATACCGGTGGGCGCCATCCGATCGATTCGGTTGGGTTCGAACTGCGTCGTTGACCAATCGAGAAGGTCACGAACCGTCGACGGTCGAGATCGTGGATGGCCTGCTCGATGTGATGCCGTGGGGCCTCAACGTGCCGTTCCAGCAGCAGATGAGCAACCTCGCAAATGCGTACCGACGCAGCGAGATCACCGACTCCGGTGTCGGCATCTTCACGCTGGAGGCGTTGATCGTCGATCTTCCCCAACCCGCTGAAGCCCTCCGAGCGACCACTGTGTGGTCGACGGGTCTGCGCGAGTCGCGACGAAGCCTCGACTCGCGCGCGGTCACCGCGGCTCGACACGGTGACCCATTTCCGGAGTCACCTCTGGTGACCGGACGCCCCGGCTCGTTCCTGGTCCACGCCAGCGTCGACATCGCCCCCGGACAGACCCAGCGATGGCACTTCGTTGCCGACGTCGCGCAGAGCCATGCAGACATCAGCCGCCTCATGAACGAACTCGAATCGAGCGACGATCTGTCACAGCAGCTCGATGACGACATCGAACGGTGCTCGGCAGCGCTCCTCGACATCGTCGCCGGCGCCGATGGTGTGCAGACCACGGCGTCACCCACGGTCGATGCGCATCATCTGGCCAACACCCTGTTCAACGTCATGCGCGGCGGCACGTTCGCCGATGGGTACACGGTCGAGTCCGACCGATTCCGCTCATTCGTGGCCGAGCGAAACCTCGTCGTGGCCAAGCAGCACGCCGACTGGCTCGGCGACCTGCCCGAGACCATCGAGGTCGCCGACCTCTGCGCCCTCGCCGCCCAACCCGGCGACCCGAACCTGACCAGACTCGCCCACGAGTACCTGCCGCTGTCGTTTTCCGCGACGCCACGGCGATCCGAGCCGACCGTGGAATCTGTTCGCGATCCGGGTCCGAGATGCCGATGACGAGCCCGTCCTGAGCTACCAGGGCAACTGGCGCGACATCTTCCAGAACTGGGAAGCGTTGTGCCGGACGTTCCCTGGATATCTGCCGTCGATCGTTGCCAAGTTCGTCAACGCGTCGACCGCCGACGGATTCAATCCCTACCGGATCACCAGCGACGGGATCGACTGGGAGGTTCCCGAACCCGAGAATCCCTGGAGCGGGATCGGCTACTGGGGCGACCACCAGATCGTGTACCTGTACCGGCTCCTGCACACGCTGCGCGAGCACGATCCGGCTTGGCTGGGCAACGGACTCGGTGATCGCGCCTACTCCTTCGCCGACGTGCCCTATCGGATCGCGCCGCTCGAGCAGTTGCTGCGAGATCCGAAGGCCACGATCCAGTTCGATGTGGAGGCAGCAGCCGCAGTTGCCGAACGAGTCGACCGACTCGGCGCCGACGGGCGACTGATTCCCGACACAACCGAGGGCGTCCGCCACGTCACTCTCATCGAGAAGCTCCTCATCCCCGCGCTCGCCAAATTGTCGAACTTCGTCCCGCGCGGCGGAATCTGGATGAACACTCAACGCCCCGAGTGGAACGATGCGAACAACGCCCTGGTCGGCTTCGGGCTGTCGATGGTCACACTCGCCCACCTTCGTCGCTACCTGCAATTGATCGACGAGATCACGAGCGATCTCGAGGACACCCACCTCGTGTCAGCCGATGTCGTCACCTGGATCGACCACGTGGCATCGGTTCTCGAATCCCACGAACACACGGTCGGGGCGTCGTCGATCGACGATGGAGTGCGATCGACGATCGTTCGGGAGTTGGGTCAGGCCTTCGACGACTACCGCACCCGGCTGTACGAAGTCGGGCCGTCGGCGCCAGAGCAGCTCACGCCAGACACCCTGCGGCGTCTGCTCCGCACCTCCATCAGTCACCTCGACGACTCGCTACGCGCCGCCCGGCGACCCGATGGCCTGTACGACGCGTACAACCTGGTCGCGTTCTCGGAGGCCGGTCCGACGGCGAGCGTGAGTCGGCTCGCACCGATGCTCGAAGGTCAAGTCGCCGCGATCAGCTCGGGCCTGCTCGATGTCGAGGAGGTCATCGCCCTGGTCGACACGATGTACGAGTCGGAGCTCTACCGCGAGGACGTCGACAGCTTCGTGCTGTACCCGCCTCGCCGCCGGCCGCCGTTCCTCGAACGCAACCAGGTGCCCGTCGAAGCCGTCGAGTCCAGTCCACTGCTCCGCGCACTCATCGCCGGCGGGAACGACGACATCGTCGTCCGCGGCGTCGCCGGCAGACATCACTTCAAGGCCGACTTCACGAACGCAGCCGACCTCTCGACCGCGCTCGAATCTCTCGATGGAACCGAATTCGAAGCGCTCGCCCACGACCACGGGACCGAGACGCTCGAGCTGTTCGAACAGGTCTTCAACCATCACGAGTTCACGGGTCGATCCTCGACGATGTACGCCTACGAGGGAATCGGGTCGGTGTACTGGCACATGGTGGCGAAGCTGCTGCTCGCCCTCCAGGAGTTGATCCTCGAGGCACCTCCGGAAACGGCCGGAGGCTCGCTCAGCGACCTGATCGACCTCTACGACCGAGTTCGCGGCGGACTCGGCTTCAACAAGACCGCCGCCGAGTACGGCGCCTTCCCGACCGACCCCTACTCACACACACCTGCTCACGCCGGCGCACAGCAGCCGGGCATGACGGGGCAAGTGAAAGAAGAGCTGCTGACCCGCTGGGCCGAACTCGGACTGACCGTCTCGCAGGGCTCGATACGCTTCTCGCCCATGCTGCTCAGCCGCCGCGAGATCCGAACCAAGACCGGGACGCTGAGCTATCTCGACGTCGCTGGTCGGTCACGCGATCTCGAGGTGGCGTCCGGGACGGCAGCGTTCACGATCTGTCGCGTGCCCGTCGTGGTGCACGTCGCCGACAGCGCACCGGCCATCGTGGTCACGCGCAGCGACGGGACGCAGCACGAGGTGTCCGGTTCGTCGCTCGGCCGGATCGCCTCGCGACAGATCTTCGATCACACCGCCGACATCTCTCGCCTCGACGTGTCCGTCTCGCTCCACTCGATTCGGCGATGAGCCCCGGCTTGCTGTACCAGATGATCAAACTGCAGACCACCCCTCGCCATCGAGTGTCGGTCAGCCGTCCGAGACACCGACGAGGATGAGATGACGGACACACCACAGAGCTTGACGCTCGAGACGATCGGCAAGTTGGCGGGGGTGTCGCGGTCGACGGTCTCGAGGGTGCTCAACGACCATCCCGATGTGCGACCCGAAGTCCGCATGCGCGTCGAGGCGGTGATCGAGAAGACCGGCTACCTCCCGAACCAGGCAGCGCGCGCACTCGTCTCGAATCGAACCGGCCTGATCGGGCTCATGATGCCGACCGACGTCGACGAACTCTTCGGTGACCCGTACTACTCGGCACTCGTGCACGGCATCCAGGAGGGCTGCGACGAGACCGGCTCGATCCTTTCGATCTTCCCGTTCTACGGCCAGCGCGGACAGACCGTCCTCCTGCCGACGCTCATGTCACAGGGATTCCTCGACGGCGTGATCGCGACCGCCGGTCCGCGGAGTGACGAGTTGATCGCCATGTTGCGAGACCGCGGCAAGAATGTCGTCGTGATCGGCCACCCAGCCGACCCCACCGGTCTGCGACGAGTCGACGTCGAGAGCCGTTCGGGAAGCGCCGCCGCCACGGCCCACCTGGTTGGGCTCGATCGGCAGCACGTGGGGTTCGTCGGGCCCACATCCGACTATCTGTTCGGCGTCGAACGGCTCGACGGATACCGCAATGCGATCGTCGCCGCTGGACGTGCACCCGATGATCGCCTGGTACGACACGATGAGCCAAACGTCGAGGGCGGGTACCGGGCAACCCTGGCGATCCTTCCCGAGCGCCCGGACGCGCTGTACGTGGCCACCGATCCGATGGCCGAGGGTGCGCTACGAGCCCTCGACGAGCAGGGCCTACGCGTGCCCGAGGATGTCGCCGTCGTCGGATTCGACGGACTCCCCAACGGTCGGACCACCGATCCGGTCCTGACGACCGTGGTACAGCCGGTCGCGGAGGTCGGACGAACCGCAGTGCGTCTCCTCAGCGGTCATCACGACGGGCCCGACGTGGTCATCCTGCCGACCGAACTCCGCATCGGCGACTCGTGCGGCGTGCGCAACATGGCATCGTCGCCGTCCTGAGCGCACGCCCGACACCGGATGGCGAATGCGCCCAGCGTTCTTCGTGAGCGTTCAGCGGATCACCGACGGGTCGTCGCCGGCGACCAGGCGTTCCACATCACCGAGGTCGACCGACGACGTGTCGCCGGGCGTCGTCATGACCAAGGCGCCGTGGGCGATCCCCAGCTCGAGCGCGTCCACCAGTGGGCGACCGTCCAGCAGGCCGTAGATCAGGCCGGAGGCGAAACCGTCGCCCCCGCCGACACGGTCGAGGACGTCGAGATCCGAGTACCGGGTTCCCTCGATCGTTCCTTCTGAGCGTGACCAGCCGACGCCACCCCAATCGTGCACCGATGCAGAATGCACGACCCGTCGAGTGGTTGCGACGACCGACAGCTCCGGGAGCTCGGGGACGAGTTCGGCGATCGTGTCGTCGAAGTCGGCAGCATCGACGCCGAAGAGCACATCCACCTCACCGAGCAGCTCGCTCGTCATCCGTCGGAGCGCGTCAACCCCTCCTCTCGCCTGCCACAGGCTGGGGCGATAGTTGATGTCGTAGGACACTCGAGTCCCATGTCGACGAGCGGCGCCCATCGCCGCCCGGGCGACCTCGAAGGTCGAGTCGGAGAGACCGGCGAAGATGCCACCGGTATGAAGCCAGCGCACGCCGAGGTCACCGAAGAGGTGGTCCCAGTCGACGTCGTCGGGCTGCAGTGTGGCGGTCGCCGAGTTGGCCCGGTCGTACACCCCGCGCGGATTGCGCACACCGAAGCCGCGCTCGGTGAAGTTGAGCGGCGTGCGATGGTGACGCCCGACATCATCGGCCGATCTCCACACGACGTGATCGAGGTTGACCCCGCCCTGGAGCAGGAGGTCTTCGAGCAGGCGACCGACCTCGTTGTCGCCGATGGCGGTGACCAACGCCGAGCGTTGTCCGAAACAGCGACGCAGCGCCCGCCCGACGTTGTACTCCCCGCCACCTTCGGAGACACGGAACGAGCGCGCCGTGCGCACCCGCCCCTCCCCGGGGTCGAGGCGCAACATCACTTCGCCGATCGTCAACACGTCGAAGCGGCACTGATCGGCGGGTCGGATCGTCATTCCGCCACTCACGTCAGCTCCTGTGTGAGCTCGAGTGCGGTCGCTGCGGCCACCGTGACCGAGGCCCAGTCCCCGGTTACGACCGCAGGTCGGGGGGCCATCCACGATCCCCCGACGGCGAGCACCTGCCGCAGAGCGAGATACTCGCGGGCGTTGGCCTGTGAGATCCCGCCGGTGGGCATGAACCGCACATCGGGCCAGACGGCCGACAGCGCCGTGATCATGCCGACTCCGCCGACCACCTCGGCCGGGAACAGCTTGACGACGTTCACCCCCAGCGCCATCGCTCGCATCAGTTCCGTTGGCGTCGCGACCCCCGGGATCACCGGCACCCCGCGCTCCACAGCGGTCGTGATGACACCCTCGTCGAGACCGGGCGACACGATGAACCGCGCGCCGGCATCGATCGCTGTCGCGGCGGCGCCAGCAGTGGTCACCGAGCCGGCGCCCACGATCGCGAAGGGCACCGAGGCCGCCGCTCGACGAATCGCGTCGAGCCCGGCTGACGTGCGCAGCGTGACCTCCGCGACCGGAAGTCCACCCTCGACCAACGCCGAGACGAGGTCGGGCGCATCGTGTGCATCGTCGATCGTCAGCACCGGAACGATTCGAACCTCACCGATCGCCTCGAGGACGTCGTTCGTCGATGGCGGTGTCGACGCCGCCGTCTCGCGATTCATGGTCGCGCCGGTGACCCGTCCGGCAGCCGGGTCTGGGTCCACAGCTCGACGACGTCCTCCGCCGGGTACTCGCCGGCCAACTGCTCATCGATGTCGATCCCGAGACCCGGACGATCGTTGGGGTACAGATACCCCGCCTCCACGACCGGGAGCCCAGGGAACATCTCGTACTCCAGCTCAGACGGTCGGTACCACTCCTGCACGCCGAAGGCCGGCGACCACAGATCGAGGTGAAGGTTGGCGGCATGCCCGACGGGTGAGGTGTCCGGCGGGCCGTGCCACGCAGTACGGATCCCGTAGGCGTGAGCCATGTCGGCGGCCTTGCGGGCCGGGGTGATGCCGCCCATCTGGCTCACGTGCATCCGGATGAAATCGACCAGTCGGTGCTCGATCACCGTCCGCCATTCGAGCGGATGATTGAACAATTCACCCATCGCCAGCGGGGTCGCGCTCTGCGACCGGACACGTTCGAACCACTGCAGATCGTCTGGGGCGAGCAGGTCCTCGAGGAAGAACAACCGCAACGGTTCGACGTCCTTGGCGAACAACACGGCGTCGGAGGGCGCCAGTCGCTCGTGGACGTCGTGCAGCAACTCGACATCCGGGCCGACCGCACTGCGCACGTGCTCCATCATGGTCAGCGCGTCACGGCGGTACGCCTTGGGATCGAAGTACGCCCCGTCCGGCGCGCCCGTGGGCGGTGCCGTACCGGTCGCGCCACCGCCGTACAGCCCTTGCTGAATTCGCACGAAGCGGAAGCCGTCGTCGACGAATTGCTGGACCCGGTCGGTGACGTCCTGGGGGGTCGGCCCGTCGGCGTGGACGTACACGTTGGCGGCCTCACGGCACTTGCCACCGAGTAGGTCGTAGACGGGCATGCCGGCCTGCTTGCCCTTGATATCCCAGAGCGCCTGGTCGACACCGGAGATGGCGTTGTTCAACACCGGCCCGTTGCGCCAGTACCCGTGCACCATCGACATCTGCCAGATCTCCTCGATGCGCGACACATCGCGCCCGATCAGGAACGGCTTGAGGTGCTGCTCGACCGCGGCGGCCACGGCGTGGATGCGCTGGGTGAACGTTGCACATCCGACGCCGTACAGCCCGGGCTCGGACGTCATCACCTTGACCACGGCCAAGCGCGCTCGGCCGGGCTGGGTGAGGATGACCTGGACGTCGTCGATGGTGGTGGGCTGTGTCATGGTGCTGATTCCTCCGGGTTTGCCGACGGCGCGCCGCTACGTGCGGCCAGACCAGTTCTGCACAGGGCTCGGCTGCCAACCGGTCTCCGCGATGATCGTGGAGACGTCGATGAGATCCTGTGTGGTGGCGGGGACGTCGGGATAGTGGGCAGGGATGAGTTCACCGAGCGCGAGGTCTCGATGACGATGAGCCGCGCCGGGCATGTAGACCCGGTAGCCGGGCAGGTCGGTACGGACCACCGCGAGGAAGAGTTCCGCCGCATCCTCGTACGAGAGACCGGTGAATCCTTCGAGGATGTCGTTCGGTCGCTCCTCCCCCGAGCTGACGCGTACACGGTCCTCGCCGTAGTGCAGGAGCGGAAACCGCAGTGCGATGCAGTCGATTCCGCACCGCTCGGCGTAGTAGCGCAGCATCACCTCGCTCACGGTCTTGCTCAGCGCGTAGACGTTGGATGGATCTGGCGCCGTCGTCTCGTTCAGCGGATAGCCGGGGTCCGACGGCTCGTTGATGACGGTCCGGCGATCGATGTGGGAGCCGATCAATTGCAGCGTGCTGGCGAACACGATCTTCGCGACACCCTGCTCGGCAGCGCCCTGGAACATGTTCTCGTTCATCGAGACGTTGTCGTTGAAGACGAGCTGGGGCGGGGTGGCTCCGATACCAGGGTGATTGCCGAGGTGGAGCAGGACGTCGACGTCCTCGAGCAGTTCGAGCGCACGGGCGTGGTCGAGCAGGTCGGCGTGCACGAAGCGGTACGGAACGTCTGGGGCGTCGACGATGTCCGAAGCGACCAGGTCGAAACCCTCGCGGTGGAACAGCGATGCCACCGCGCGGCCGAGCCGTCCGGCTGCTCCGGTGACGAGCACCCGCGGTCGGTCCGACGGTGTGCGTGCGGTCATTGCGCCAGCTCCAGGGTGGTGAGGCAGACGGGCTCCGACACGCTGTAGGTACCGTGGACCTGCCGCGGCACCCCGTTCGAGATGTCGATCTCGAACGGAACGACGGTGTCGCTGTCCTGGTTGGCAACCAGGAGCGCCCGACCCGACGGGTGCACGGCGAAGTTCCTCGGCGTCCGACCGCCACTTCGAACGTGACCGAGCGGCTCGAGCGGCTCGTCCGGACCGACGAAGCCGAACACTGCGATGCTGTCATGGCCGCGGTTCGAGACGTAGACATACCGGCCCGTCGGATGCACGCGAACCTCCGCTGCGATCGACTCACCCTCGAAGTCGTCCGGCAGGGTGGACTGGGACCGACGCCGTGCCAATCGCCCGTCCGCGAGGTCGAGGCCGAGCGTCACGATCGTCGAGTCGAGTTCACAGACGAGGAATCCGACCGGCGACTCGGGATGGAACGTGAGGTGTCGGGGCCCGGCCCCGGCGTCGAGCACGACCTCGTCGCGCAGCACGAACCCGTCGCCGTCGGGCTGTCGAACGTGCACGTAGTGGCTCACGCGATCCGTGCCGAGATCGGCGGCATACACCGAGTCGCTGACCGGTCCGGGCACGATGGAGTGGGCATGAGGACCCTGCTGGCGGGTAGTCGGGCCGCCACCGTGATGTTGGTGGGTGGCGATCAGCTCGCCGAAGCGCCCATCGTCTTCGAGGGCATACACAGCGACGGTGCCCGAGAGATAGTTGGCGACGTACACATGTCGACCACCGGCGTCGACACTGACGTGGCACGGAGCGCCGCCATGGCTCGGGGCACGGTCGATCACGTCCAGCGAGCCGTCGGCCGGGTCGATACGGAAGGCGACGAGGCTTCCCCCCTCGGGCGGTGCCGTCTCGCTCACGGCATACAGGACTCTCCCGCTCGGATGGGTGGCGAGGAAGGACGGCTGCTCGACGCCTTCGAACTCGCTCTGCTCGATCAGGGGACCGTCCGGATCGGACCAGTCATAGACGCGGATGCCGATCGAAGAATCGTTCGTGTAGCAGCCGACGTAGAGGTAGGTCTGACGAGTCATTCACATCCCCCTGCACTACTCCGAACTTCGAGGACGACACGATCCACGTCCGTTCACCACACAATCCTCACAACCCGCCGGGAGCGCTCCCAGTCGCAGCGGCACCATATCGCGCGAGCGGCACCACCATGGCACGACGACGGGTCAGTGGGTGCTTGGCGGCTGACGCACGGCAACGTGCATGGTCACCTCGCGACACTGCTGCTCGATCGCGACGACCGCGGCCTCGAACGTGCGGGGCATCGAACCTGTCGGGTCGGCGACCTCGGGAACGTTTGCTCGCAGGTACTTGCCGGCAGTGCGGTCCTCGGTGAGCGACCGCACCCACGACCTGAGGTCGGCGCCATCGACGTGGCCGTTCTCGGCAGCAGCGGCGGCGAGAAACTCGGGGAGCGTCAATGCTCGCCGGAATGCGTCGGGTGACAGCGCAGCGATCTTCACCACGTGATCACGTTCGGCAGTGAGGATCAGGTCGGCGCCGTCGACGAGCGTTGCGGTCGTCGACGAGCTGCGGTGCGTTGACACGTCGAGCCCGCGTCGTTGCATGGCATCGACAGCGTCGTCGATCGCCGGCAGGTCGACCGGACCGAACCCCGACGAACGGACCTGCACCGCCCCTTCACCGAGACGCTCGGTGAGCATCGCGTTGAGCATCGCCGCCATCATCACCGACCTCGTTCGGTTGTGGCTGCACACCGTGAGGAGTCGCAGCGGGCGACCCGCCGAGTCCGTCAACGCAGGTCCAGTCCGAACACGTCGTGGAACGTCCGGTAGTACTCGTCGTCCTCTTCGATCGCTCCCATCGCAATCCAATCGCTGTCGTCGATGCGGTCGTGCAGCTCGGCGAGTTCCGCACCACCCCAGCTGACCGGATAACGAAGTCGCGGATCGTCCGTCGTGATCGCCGTGTGGATCACTTCAGCCACCTCGAAGGGGTCGGTCGCGTTGGCCATTCCGGTCATGTAGAACTGGAACATCCGCCGGTAGTGGGCGTCATAGGCACTCGTCGAGTTCGGGGCGTCGACGTTCTTGGCGAAGATCGCCGACTTGGTGACACCAGGCTCGATGATCGCCACCCGGATGCCGAACGGTGCCAACTCTTGCGCAAGTCCCTCGCTGAGGCCCTCGAACGCCCACTTCGACGCCACGTACGGCGACTGGGCGAGCGCAGCGATCCGACCGGCGACCGACGTGATGTTGACGATCGTGCCACTGCCACGCTCGCGCATCTGCGGCAGCACCGCCTGGATGCAGCGGACCGCTCCGCACAGGTTGACGTTCATCACCGACAGGTAGAGCTCGGGCGGGCACTCCTCGGCCACCGCGTTGCCACCGACACCGGCGTTGTTGACCAGGTGGTCGACGCGGCCGGTCGCCTCGAGGATTCGCTCGAATCCAGCTCGCACCGACTCGTCGTCGGCGACGTCGAGCTCGAAGAGTTCGATCGACACGCCGGCATCGGATGCCATGTTGCGGAGCTTGTCGGCCTTCTCGATCGACCGCACCGTGCCGATCGCGCGGTGGCCCTGCTGGGCGAGATGGATCGCCGTTGCGCGCCCGATCCCGGAGTTTGCGCCGGTGACCACGCTCACGGGCCGGTCGTCAGTGGTGATCTGCTCGTTCGACATGGCGCTGAGCGTAGGCGCGGGCGTCAGCTGCGAACAGAGCGTTGGATGTCGAGCACCCAGTCGTCGGCGTCACGCCAGCGCGCGTCGGCATGCTCGCGTGTGGCCTCGGCCTGGTCGTCGGCAGCCGGATACGACCCGAGGAACTTCACGCCGCCCTGCTTCGCGTGCAGCGCACGCATCGTGTCGGCGAGCAGTTCATCGGACACATGTGCTTCGGCGTACACGATGAAGCAGTAGTCGCCGAGACCGCCGGCTTTGGTCGGTCGGCTCGTGAGGTTGGACAGGTTGATCCGTCGGGCGGTGAACTCCTGCAGGATCGACACGAGGCTGCCCGGCTCGTCCGCCCGCTGATAGATCACCAGCGCCGTCTTGTCGTTGCCGGTCGGGGCCGGAACACCGTCACGGGCGACGACCACGAATCGGGTCTGGTTGCCATCATGATCGGCGATGTCGGCGGCGACGACGTCGAGGCCGTACACCTCAGCGGCCACCCGCGGGCCGAGGGCTGCGGTGTTGCGCGCCTCGCTCTCGCTCACGAGGCGCGCTGCGTCAGCGGTGCTGTACGCCGCACGAATCTCGATGTCGGGAAGCTGCTCGCGCAGGTAGCGATGGCACTGCGCCGTGGCGACCGGGATCGAGAAGACCTCGGTGACGTCGGCGAGCGTCACACCAGGTTTGGCGAGCAGGCAGTGCTCGATGTCGATCACGATCTCGCGCTGGATCAACAGTTCGTGATCGAAGGCAAGGGCATCCTGCGTGAAGTTGACCATGCCCTCGATCGAGTTCTCGATCGGCACCACGCCCACCTCGACTTCGCCCCGTTCGACCGCATCGAGGACGTCGGGCACGGTGCGGTAGGCGACATGTTCGGCCTCGGCCAGATCCGGCTGCGAGAGGAGCGCCTGCTGGGTGAACGTGCCGAAGGGCCCGAAGAACCCCACCCGTTTCGCTGCGCTCGCTGCCATCGAGCCCAAGACTACGGGCGCACTCGACGAGCGACTGGCTTCGTTCCGGTCGTCGGGGCCGTTTGATTGTCGACGTGGCACGATGAGCGGATGGACGAACTGGGCCTGCGGGCACTTCTCGATGACGTGCAGTCGGGTGCGATGTCGCCCGACGACGCGGTCGTCCGGTTGCGACGTCTGCCGTTCGCCGACGTCGACGGCGCCACGGTCGACCACCA
Source organism: Ilumatobacteraceae bacterium (assembly GCA_963741875.1). Taxonomy (GTDB): domain Bacteria; phylum Actinomycetota; class Acidimicrobiia; order Acidimicrobiales; family Ilumatobacteraceae; genus Sva-07. Next base: position 541,163 of record CAVUJO010000001.1, read on the forward strand.
TCGACACCTCCGATCCGGACACCCGGAGGCCATCTACGGTCCGGGCAAGAGTCCAGCGCAATGCGTGGCCATCGTCGGCGAACTGCTCGACCACGGCACCGGGCCCGTACTGCTCACCCGAACCGACGACGCCCAACGCACCGCATGCCTCGACGCCCACGGTGCAGCGACCGAGGCGAGTCGGAGCATGGTGTGGCGCCTTCCCGACGCGAGGTCGGCGGCCAAGGTGGTCGTGGTCACGGCCGGCACCAGCGACATTCCGGTCGCCGACGAGGCGGCACTCGCCTTGCGGGCTTACGGATTCGACCCATCGGTCGTCACCGACGTCGGTGTCGCCGGCCTCCACCGATTGCTCGCTCGTCTCGACGACCTCACCGACGCCGATGCGTTGATCGTGGTCGCCGGGATGGAGGGTGCCCTCGCCAGCGTGCTCGGCGGGCTCACCGGGGCACCGGTCGTGGCGGTGCCGACCAGCGTCGGCTACGGCGCCGGTCTCGACGGGGTCACGGCGCTGCTGGCGATGCACGCCTCGTGCGCGAGCGGCGTCACGGTGGTGGGGATCGACAACGGCTTCGGCGCCGCCTGCGCCATCGCACGCATGTTCACGTGGCCAACCCGATGACCGGATCCCTGACCTCCTCCACGCCCGCCTCCACGACCGGGCCGACCTCCGAGACGTCAGCACCTCGCGAGCGTCGGGTTGCCTGGTTCAACTGCCAGGCCGGAGTTGCCGGCGACATGACGATGGCGGCACTCGTGGACGCCGGCGCCGACCCCGATGTGGTCGCCTCGACGATCGGTGGCCTCGGCGTCGACGGGTACGCCCTGCTCTTCGAACGCGTCCAGCGATGCGGTCTTCGTGCGACCTGGGCCAACGTGGTCGTCCACGACGAACACGATCATCACGACGACCACGATCACCATCGTCCGCTGCGCGAAATCCTGGTCCTCCTCGACGGCGCCGACCTCCCCGAACGGGTGCGCCAACGGGCACGGGCAGTCTTCGAACGACTCGGTGAGGTCGAAGGCGCACTCCACGGTGTCGACCCCGCCGAGGTCCAACTCCACGAGGTCGGCGCCATCGACTCGATCGTCGACGTGGTCGGCGTCTGCGCGGCGCTGGAGGCACTCGGGGTCGACGACGTGTGGTGCAGCCCCATCGCGGTCGGCCACGGCTCGGTCCGCAGCGCGCACGGTGTGATCCCGAACCCGGCGCCCGCGACGATGGCGCTGCTCGCCGAAGCCGGGGTTCCCACCGTCGGACTCGACACGACGATGGAGGTGTCGACGCCCACCGGGGTCGCGCTGATGACCACCCTCGCGTCCGGCTTCGGCGCCATGCCCTCGATGGCCAACGACGCCGTCGGCTACGGAGCGGGAACGGCCGACACCCCCGAGCGCGCCAACGTCGTGCAGGTGGTGGTCGGACATGGCCACGACTCCAGCGACGACGGCACGCCCGTGGTCGTGCTCGAAGCGAACCTCGACGACGTCACCGGCGAGGTGCTCGCCCATGCCGTCGCCACGCTGCTCGCCGCCGGGGCCCACGACGCGTGGATCACCCCCATCGTGATGAAGAAGGGGCGCCCGGCCCACGTGATCAGTGTCCTGTGTGACCCGTCGGCGCTCGCTGCGATGCGCGACGTGCTGGTTCGCGAGACCGGGACCCTCGGTGTGCGCATGTCGACGATGCGCCGATGGCCACAGCGACGAGCCGAGTCCGTCGTCGACGTCGACGGCCACCGCATTCGGGTGAAGATCGCCGAGCATCGCGTCAAGGTCGAGTTCGACGATGCAGCGACCGCGGCGGCGTCGCTCGGCGTGCCGGTCCGCACGGTGCTCGATCGAGCCGCTGGCCTGGTCGACGAAACCCACGACGCTGCGAACTCGTCGGCTCCGTAGGCTCGAACCTTCGTGGGGTCGATCGCTGTCAGCAAGCTCGCCTGGCAGCTGCCCGGCGGTGACGAACTGTTCCGCGACGTCGGATTCCGGGTCGGTGACGGCGACCGCGTCGCGATCGTCGGGGCAAACGGCGTCGGCAAGTCGACGCTCCTCAAGCTGATCACCGGCGACCTGACCGCCAGCGAGGGCACGATCAGCGTCGACGGGCAGATCGGCGTGATGCACCAACTGGTCGGCACCGCCGACCATCCCGCAACGACCGTCCATGAACTCCTGCTGTCATTGGCCCCGCCGCGCCTTCGCGATGCCGCCGACCGGTTGGCGGCGGCAGAGCAACGACTCGACGACGCCCCGATGGACTACGCCGACGCACTGGCACGCTGGGGCGATGCCGGCGGCTACGACCTCGAGGTGACGTGGAACGAGTGCGTCACCCGAGCCTTCGGCGAGAGCTTCACCGACGTGCGCGACCGTCCCTTGCGCACGCTCAGCGGTGGCGAACAGAAGCGGCTGGCACTGGAGACCCTCCTGCGGAGCGAGTTCGACATCCTGGTACTCGACGAGCCCGACAACTTCCTCGACGTGCCCGCGAAGCGCTGGCTCGAAGGCCAGCTCAACGACACCCGCAAGACGGTCGTGTTCATCAGCCACGACCGCGAACTGCTCGCCGCAACCGCCGGCAAGATCGTGACGGTCGAAGCCTGGGGTGCCTGGACCCACGGTGGCTCCTTTGCCACCTACCACGACGCCAAGGAGCGTGAGCACGACAAGCGCGACCGCGATCGGGCCCTCTACGACGACGAACGTCAGCGGCTCGAGGACTACGTGAAGCTGATGCGTGAACGGGCCAAGATCAGCGAGGCCTTCGCACCGAAGCTGAAGGCGGCCGAGACCAAACTGCGCCACTTCGTGGAGAAGCACGACCGTCCGCCGGAGGTGCGCGATCAGCAGATCGACGTACGCCTACGCGGGTCCCGCACCGGCAAGCGCGCCGTGATCTGTGAGGCGCTGGAGATCGAGGGGCTCACCGATCCGTTCGATCTCGAACTCTGGTACGGCGAACGCGTGGCGGTACTCGGCGGCAACGGCGTCGGCAAGAGCCACTTCCTGCGGCTGCTCGATCAGGTGACCGGACGCGAGCACACCGGTGTCACGAACGATGCCCGCGCCGGCAATCGTTCGGACGACCGCGTTGCCTACGACGGCGTCTGTCGACTCGGCGCGGGCGTCGTTCCCGGCTTGTTCCATCAGACCCACGAGCACCCGGAATGGCACGGTCGTGCACTCGTCGACGTCCTGTACGACCACGACGTCGTGCTCGGCCCGGCGATGGGGATGCTGCGACGGTACGAACTCCACGGCAACGCCCAGCAGACGTTCGAGACACTGTCGGGCGGCCAGCAGGCGCGGTTCCAGATCTTGCTCCTGGAGTTGTCCGGCGCGACCCTGCTGCTGCTCGACGAACCGACGGACAACCTCGACCTGATGTCGGCCGAGGCACTCGAACACGGACTCGCCCAATTCGACGGCACCGTGGTGGCGGTCACGCACGACCGCTGGTTCCTGCGGGGGTTCGACCGGTTCGTGGTGTTCGGCGACGACTGCGCCGTCAGCGACCACACCACCCTGCCAACGGCCTGGGAGTGACCGTGGTCGCCGGTGACCCGGGTGCGAGCACGTCGACGGTCAGGCGGCGCTGGTGTCGAGCGCTGCCTGGATCCACGTAGCGAGATCTTCGGCCGACTTCGTGCCACTGGCACGGTCGAGCACGTTGCCGTCGGCGTCGGCGACCAGCAGGTACGGGAACCCGCCACCGCCGTTGACGACGAAGCTCGTCGACTCGACGCTGTCAGCCATCACCGGCCACTGCGCCGGCCAGTCCTTCTCGACGATCCAGTCCGACGGCGGATAGTTCGGAGCGGTCTGATCGACCGCCGTGCTGATCCCCACGACATTCATCCCGGCGGGGATGCCGTCACGGTTGTTCAGCTCGATCAACTCCGGGATCTCGTCGTTGCAGTGCGGGCACCAGTGAGCGAGGAAGACGTACAACGTCGGGCCGTTGGTGGCTCCACCGATCGTGATGGGGCGGCCGTCGAAGCCGGCACCCTCGATCACCGGCATCGCCGCGCCGACCGCCGGATCGACGTCGACCACGGTGTCGAGGCCCGGGAGCGGGTCGCCGGTCACGTCGACCGGGCGGTTCTGTTCGACGTCGTCGCCGTAGGTCTCGCGCGGGGTCTCGCCGGGGGCGAGGACGCCCGAACTCTCGTCGTCGCCGCCGGTCAAGAGCACGGCGGCGCCGGCCAGCCCGAGAACGAGCACGATCACTCCGACGACGATGATCACGGTGCGGTTCTTCACGAGGAGGGCTCCATTTCGGGCTCGGACATCGAGGTCTCAGCTGGTGCAGCCAGTCTGGCCGGGAACCGCACGAGCAACAGTATGAGGATGGTGAGAAAGCCGATCAACGCCATGTTCGCAAGGCTCAGTCCGAACTCGCGGAACCAGATGAACGTGCACGACGGGCCCTGGAATTCGCAGGCTCCGTTGTCGAGCGCCGGACGCCATTCGATCAGGCTGTGCCACCCGGAGATCGCCACGCCGATCCCGGCGAGTGGCGCTGCGTACCACCGAACGTTCGAATCCTTCCTGAGCCCGCCGACGAGCAGGATCACGGTCAGCGGATACATCGCGATTCGCTGGAACCAGCACAGACGGCATGGCGTGAAGTTCGCCACCTCGGAGAAGTAGAGGCTGCCGAGTGTGGCCCCGAGGGCCACGAGGAACGCCAACCACACGGCGGAGTCGCTGACCGAGGAGCCCAATCGGCTGGCCCCTTCGTTGCCGGTTGCCGCAAGGATGCGCAACACCACCAACGTGACCGCTCCGATGCCGGCAGCGATCGTCAGCAGCCCCACGAACAGTTGGGCTGTTTCGGTGTCCACCGCACAAGTATGCAACGACGGCAGTACGTTCTTTCGGCGATGTCGTCAGACGCGTTCGCGGAACCCGCTGTGGTACCCGACCAGCGAACGTCGAAGGCCACCCTCAACCAGCTCCGCAAGACCCGTCAGCGGCGACGGCTCGGCGACACCGACTGGTACGACATTGCGTACCGCGTGTACCTGTTCGCCCTCGTCGGCCTGACGCTCGTCGTCTGGGTGTCGGACGCGGTCGACGGCGCGATCGGTGACGGCATCGACACCGCCGACCTGCTCGAACGGGGCCCGTCGATCATTGGACTGCTCGTGGTCGCCGCGTTCGCGCTGGGTGTCCGAAGCGGCGCCGACGGTGGGCCGATCGCGATCGAAGTCGCCGACATCCGCCACGTACTGCTGTCGCCGATCTCGCGCCGATCGGTGATGCTGCGACCGGTAGCTCAACGTCTCCGCGCCGCAGCGTTCGCGCTCGGCCTCGGCGGCGCTGTCCTCGGCCAGTTGATCGCCACCGAGGTCGAGGGCTCGCGCACCGCCTGGGCAGCTGCATGCGGCGCGTTCGGCGCCATCGTCGGCGTCACCTTCGTTGCCACAGCGGTCATCGCTCACACACTTCGGGTGCCCCGGTGGCTCGCCACGGCACTGGCAACCGCTGCGCTCGCCTGGCAAGCAGCCGTGGCCTGGGGCATCTGGAACGGCGAGACGACCGGACTGGCGCGTGTCGCTCCCGGAAATCTCGCCGGTCGGCTCGCGCTGTGGGGTGTCAGCCAGCGGCCGATCGACGTGATCCCCATCGCGGTCGCCGTCGCCATGGCCGTCGCGGCGCTCGCGCTCGGTGGTCGACTCCGGGTCGAGCCGCTGGCACGGCGCGGTGAACTGGTGTCGCAACTCCGTTTCGCAGCCACCGTCCAGGATCTCCGTACCGTCGTGCAATTGCGACGGCAATTGCGATCGGAGGTGTTGCGCACCCGACCGTGGGGGCAGCGGCACCCGCCTGCCCGGCCGGCCGCCACGTCGTCGGCTCGCGGACGCACGCCCTCGACGACGGCCACCAACGGCGACGAGTTCAGTCCGGCACCGTCGATCCTCTGGCGTCGCGACAGCCGATCGCTTCGGCGATTGCCGGCCGCCAGGTTCTTCCGGATCGCCCTGCTCGCGGCGATCGGCGGTGTCGGCGCGGCACTGACGGTGTCGGCGTCACCGCTGTTCGGACTGCTGCTGCTGGGTGCTCTGTTCTTCGCCGGACTCGAGTCGCTGGAACCGCTGTCGCAAGAGATCGACCGCCCCGACCTCACCGACGGCATTCCGATCGAACGTGGATGGATCTATGTGCACCACCTCGTGGCACCATCGGTGATGCTCGCTGCCGTCGGCATCATCGGCGCCGCCACGGCGTTCGTGGTCGACCCCGACCTCGGCCCGCTGACCTTCGCCGTCGCCATTCCGATGGTGTGGGCAGGAGCGATGGGGCCCGTGGTCGTCACCGTGCTCGATGCGCCCACGGCGCCGTCGCCCACCACGCTGTTGGGAACCCCCCGCGACGCGGAGACGAGCCTCGTCCCACCCGAGTTCGCTGGGTTCAGCACGGCGTTGCGCACACTGTTGCCCGTCATCCTCAGCGCTGTCGGCACGCTGCCAGTGTTCGTGGCGCGCTTTGCGGACGACGCCGCAAGCGTCGGTCGCTCACTGGTCGCCTTGGCACTGTTCATCGCGATCGTCGTGCTGTGGGTACGGCGACGCGACCCGTGGGGCGCAAAGGTCAGAACATTCTTCGAAGAAGGGCGGGCCGCCACCGCATGAGCAAGTCACGATCGAACCGCCCACAATCGCAGCGCACCCGCGCAAAGCAACCCGGCACGCCAGCAGCGACGCCTGGGAAGAAGGCGGGAGTGACACCGCCCCCGTCGACGACGACCTCGAAGCCCGAGCCCGCCGCACGATCCGCGCGTCCAGCCGGGCCTCCCGCCGCGATCGAGACCATCGAGTTGGCCAAGAGCTACGGCGACGCGCCCGCCCTGTGGCCGCTCGACCTGCGCATCGGGTCAGGCGAACGCATCTCGTTGATCGGCCACAACGGCAGCGGCAAGACCACGTTGATGCGAATGTTGGTCGGCATGCTCGAACCCACCGAGGGCAGCGCCACGATCTCGGGGCATCCCATCGGATCGATCGAGGCACGCGCCGCCGTGTCGTACCTCGCCGATCAACCCGTGTTCTACGACGACCTCACCGTTTGGGAGCACCTCGAATACATCGCCCGGCTGCACGGCACCGACGACTGGGAACAGCAGGCGGTCGACCTCGTCGACATGGTGGGTCTGATGGACCGAGTCGACGATCTGCCGACAACGTTCAGCCGCGGCCTCAAGCAGAAGGCGGCGCTCACCATGGCGTTCGTCCGACCGTTCGACGTGATGCTGATCGACGAGCCGTTCGTCGGGCTCGACCGGTTGGGGCGCGAGGCGTTGCTCGAGTTGCTCACGCTCGCACACGGCGACGGCGCCACGCTCGTGGTCGCCACCCATGAGCTCTCCAGCGTGAAGGAGAGCAGCCGACTGATCGCGTTGAGCAGCGGTGAGGTGACCTACGACGGCGATCCGACGGCCGCCGACCTCGCTGCGCTCACCGAGGGCGTACGTCAGGATCGCGAGTGACCGTCAAGAGTTCATTCAAGAGAGCCTCAACCCGGCGATTCGTCGTCTAGCATCGCTGCCATGCAGGAGTTCTCTTCGGTCACCGCTTCGTCCTACGACGCCGAATCACTGGCACCGCTGCTCAACGAGAAGGCCGCCGATGGCTGGTCGGTCGTCTCGATCGTGTCAGCCGGCACCAACATCGTCGCCTACCTCCAGCGCGAGGCAGACGAGACCGCTGCCGAGTCGGCAACCGCCGAGGAGCCAGCAGTCGAGGAGACACCCGCCGACGCTCCGGCTGAGGAGTCAGCAGTCGAGGAGACACCGGCGACCGAGGAGCCGGCTGCGGCCGCCCCGTTCGTCCCGGTCGCTGCGGCACCTGGCGCTGTCGAGGAGACTCCGGCTCCGGTCGACGAACCAGCCGGGTGGGCCACCGCGCCCGATGAGCCGACCACCGACGCCCCGGCCGAGCCGGCCACCCAAGAGGCGTCGATCGCCGATCTCGCCGCACAGGTGAGCGAGCCCGAACCAGCCGCTGCCGAGGAACCCGCCGCCGCCGAGCCGGCTGCCGAAGCCGCTCCCGCCGCCGAGTCGGCAGTGCCGGCCGGTTGGTATGCCGACCCGTCGGGCCGATTCGAGCTGCGCTACTGGGACGGAGCGGCGTGGACCGAGCACGTCTCTCGAGCCGGCCAGCAGTTCACCGATCCTCCGGTTGCCTGACGAGGAAGCGAGACCACGGGGCCGTCGTCCCCGCCGGTTTCTCGTCCGCTGACCAGTTGCTGAGACCGAACCCGCTGACCGACGTACCCTGAGCCGATGCGCGCCACCTCCATCGGCCACGCCGGCATCCTGATCGAAACCGATGCAGGATCCATCGTGTGCGATCCCTGGTTCGTGCCCGCATTCTTCGGATCGTGGTTCGTCTTCCCCCGCAACGACCAGTTGACCGACGACCTCCGCGGGCGGATCGAGAACGCGGACTTCCTCTACATCTCGCACCTGCACGGCGACCACCACGACGAGCCATGGCTGCGCGAACACCTGCGCCGTGACATCCCGATCCTGCTGCCCGGCTTCCCGACCCGTGAGCAGCAGCGAACGCTCCAAGCGCTCGGCTTCACCGAATTCGTCCGCACCGTCGACACCGAAGAACTGGAGATCGCTCCGGGTCTCACCGTGGCGATCCACGTCGAGACCTCGATCACCGACGGCCCGGGCGGCGACTCGGCGCTCGTCGTCTCCGATGGCACGTCGATCCTCGTCAATCAGAACGACTGCAGAACCAACGACCTCGCCCAGTTGCGTGCTCACGGCCCCGTCGACCTGCATTGGCTGCAGTTCTCGGGAGCGATCTGGTACCCGATGGTCTACGACATGCCCGACAGCGACAAGCGCCGACTGTGCGAGGCGAAGGTCGGCGCCCAGTTCGCCCGGGCGATGCGGTATGTCGAGAACATCGATGCTCGCTACGTCGTGCCGAGTGCTGGTCCTCCGGCGTTCCTCGACCCGGACCTGTTCGCGCTCAACATGATCGACGGCGATGAGCTGAGCATCTTCCCCGACCAGACCACGTTCCTCCATCGCCTGTCCGAAGCCGGTCGGCACGGCCTGATGAACATCCCCGGCACCACCATCGACATCGGGCCGGACTCGATCGACATCATCCACCCGATGCCAGACGCCGACGTCGACGCGATCTTCGCCGACAAGCGCGCCTACCTCGAGGCGTACCAGGCGGACTGGACCCCGTGGCTCGACGACCTGAAAGCGGGGTGGACGCCAGCGAGCACCGACTTGCTCGCCACGCTGCGCGACTGGTGGGAGCCGCTGCTCGACATGGCACCGACACTGCGTTCCCAGGTGGGCGGGAACGTGCTGATCAACGCGGGCGACCTGCCGATCCTCGTCGACTTTGCTGCTGGCAAGATCCGTCGCCACACCGACGAGCCCTTCTCCTTCCGGTTCGACATCCCGCGTGAGCTCGTCGAGACCGTGGTCGCGCAGCGAGCCGTCGACTGGAGCAACTCGCTGCTGCTGTCGTGCCGCTTCACGGCGTGGCGCGACGGCGAGTTCAACGAGTACGTCTACAACTTCTTGAAATCGCTGTCGCGCGAGCGCATGCGCCGCGCGGAGGCCGAGGTCATCCGCAAACTCACGCCGGTCGACGTCCTCGAGCACCTCGACGAGGACGACATCCGTATCGGCGACTACGTGGTGCAGCGTCGGTGTCCCCATCGCAACGCTGACCTTGCGGCGTTCGGCGAGATCGACGGCTGCGACTTCGTCTGCACCCTCCACGGTTGGCGCTTCGACCTCGAGACCGGCCGCAACAAGACCGCCTCCGACCAACCGCTACGCATCCGCCGCGCCTCCGCCGACGCCGACTGACTGCCACACACCCCCCGCCGTCCCGTACACCCCCCACCCACCACGTTTGCGTGACAATTCCGGTGGGACGGGCCACCCAGAATGCAACGCAAACGTCAACGCCGGCGCTCCACCACGTTTGCGTGACAATTCCGGCGGGACGGGCCACCCAGAATGCAACGCAAACGTCAACGCCGGCGCTCCACCACGTTTGCGTGACAATTGCGGTGGGGCGGGTCACCCGATGCGCAACGCAAACGGGGTGGGATATGTTGAGGGGGTGCTGGATCTCGGGATCGACCTGAACTTCTGGCCATGGGTGTGGCTCGGTATCGCCATCTTCTTCGCCCTGATCGAACTCACCGTCCTCGCGGGATCGTTCGTGCTGCTCCCATTCGCCGTGTCGGCGCTCGGCGCTGCGTTGCTCGGCTTCTACGACGTCGCCATCGAGATCCAGTGGCTCGTGTTCCTCGGCGGTGGCGCGGTGATCTGGGTCCTGCTCTTCCGATACGCCAAACGGTTTGCCGGCGACAACGAACTCCAACCAGGAGTCGGCGCCGACCGCCTGATCGGGCTCACCGGAATCGTCACCACCACGATCGACCCCGACGACACCGATCGCCGCGGGCGTGTCACTGCCCACGGCGAAGTGTGGGGTGCCACCTCCGAGAGCGGCGAACCACTCGCGCAGGGCACCCACGTGCGCATCGTGGCGGTCACCGGCACGAAGGTGATCGTGCAGTCCACCGACGTCACGCCGCCGGCGACACCACCGACGACGCCACCCAGCTCGCCGCCTCCGCCACTACCTCCGAACTAGTCCGACCACAAGCCGGGAGCTTCCATGAACCCCATCGCCATCGTCCTGATCGTCATCGCACTCATCGGTATCGGAGTGCTGGTGAGCGCTGTCAAGATCGTGCGGCCGTATCAACGTGGGCTCGTCGAGCGTCTCGGCAAGTACAAGACCACGCGTGAGCCGGGTCTCAATCTGATCCTGCCGTTCATCGAGACGATGCAGCTGATCGACATGCGTGAGCAAGTGGTCGACGTGCCACCGCAGGAGGTCATCACCGCTGACAACGTGGTGGTGTCGGTCGACGCCGTCGTCTACTACGAGGCCACCGACCCCCAGCGCCTCGTGTACAACGTGGCCGACTTCTTCATGGCGCTCACCAAGCTCGCCCAGACCAACCTCCGGAACCTGATCGGCGATCTCGAGCTCGACCGTGCGCTCACCTCCCGCGACACGATCAACACCCAGCTGCGCGACGTGCTCGACGACGCCACCGACAAATGGGGTGTGCGTGTGGTGCGTGTCGAGATCCAACGCATCGATCCGCCGCCGGACATCGTGTCGGCGATGCACGCCCAGATGCGCGCCGAGCGCGATCGCCGCGCAACCGTCACCGAGGCCAAGGGCTACCAGGAGGCGGCGATCGCACGTGCCGACGGCGAGCAGCAGGCAGCGGTGCTGTCGGCGCAGGGTCGCAAGCAGGCCGCCGTCCTCGACGCCGAGGGCCAGGCCCAGGCAATCGAACTGCGCGCCAGCGCCGAGAAGCTCCAGCTCGAGCTGATCGGCCAGGGTGAGGGAAACGCCGCAAAGGCTCGACTCACGGGCATCAAGGAAGCCGGCGCCGACAAGGCCGTGCTCACCGTCGAGTACCTGCAGGCCTTGGAACGCATCGGCGATGGGCGTGCCACCAAGCTGGTGATTCCGGCCGAATTCTCCGGACTGCTGGGCACGGTGGCGGCACTCGCTGCGGCGAGCGGCGACGACGACACCGACGACGAGGTCCGACCCAAGGGTGGCCTGCCCGTCCCCGATGACGACGACCGCGTCGATCTGCCCGAGCCGGCACGAAGGGAGACACGCCGATAGTCATGCGCCGCATCGACGCACCGCAAGCGGGTTGGTATCCCGATCCGGAGAGCCAGACCAACCTGCGATTCTGGGATGGCCTCGACTGGACCGACGCCCGGCGTTCGCCTCCCAGCGCGGCCGAACTCCTGTCGTTCGAGCAACGAGAAGCGTTCGCGGCAGCTCATCGCTACGTCGCGCCGTCGGCGGAGGCGGCAACACAGGCGCTGTCGAATCGGGCAGGACGACCCGATTCGCAGCAGATCGTCGAAGACGTCCGGCGCGCTGCTCGTGGAGAAGTCGACCGGGCCGCGGATCTGTTCTCGGAGCGCGCTCGCCAGATGCAGCGCGACCTCGTGCCCCTCGTGTCCGACTACACCAACCGGGTCGTCAAGTGGATCCGCGTTGCAGCGATCGTTGCGATCGTGCTGCTCGTTGCCTACTTCGTGTTCCAGGTGGTGGCTCAGGCGAGCCTGTTCGAGTGGATCGGTGATCGCATCGACAACCTCACCGACGACCAGCAAGGCGCCCCGTCGTTGGCCTCGTGGATCAGCACTTCACGATGATCGCCGAGTGCGTCGACGACGGTCAGTCCCCAGTCGACTCGCTCAACCGATATGCGAATCGGTACGTGCCAGGCCTGATTCGGTAGCGGTCGAGGACGTCGGGACCGCAGCTGCCGGTGCCGAGCCCGCGATGGACGACGTCGGCGTGCACCACCAGATTCCGGCGCGCACGAAGGTCGGTCTCGTGGCCGGCGGTGTAGAGATCCTGCGTCGTGAAGCGTGTGGCCGAGATGTGCATCGCTGTGGGATCGAGCACGTCGAGCCGCACGGCAACGCCGGTCGACGTGTCGACGAACTCGAACCAGCGGCAATCGGTGCGCAGCCCGAACTCCTGTGGCACCAGGTACGGCGGATCGTCGACGTCCGACTCCCACACGCCGAGCACGGCGCCGCGGTTGCGATCCGGATAGTTCTCCAACGGGCCTCGGCCGAAGTAGCGAAGCCGGTCGAATCCCGGTCGCAGCTCGAAGCTCACCCCGACTCGCGCCACGTCATCGAGATGATCGGGCACGACGACGACATGGGTGTGGACCTGGGCGCCGTCGTCGAGTTCCTCGACAACGTGCTCGTGCTCGACGAACTCGTCGGCCGGCCGATGGTCGATCCCGGCGTCGAGCCAATGGCCCAGCCCGTCGCCGCCCACCCCGATCCGTCGACCGAGTTCCGGCAACAGCTTGAAGCCGTCATTGTCGATCGGCGCGCGGAACACTTCGAGCCGCGGACCACCTCCTCGACTGAAATGGCGCGTGAGCGTTGCGCTGAGCGCAACGCTCACGGAATTTTTCGGAAGGGGGCTGGGTCGCGCGGGGGTGGACGGAGGGGTGGCGGCGGGGGCGGGGGCGGGGGCGGGTTGGAGCGTGAGTTGATCCCAGGCGACGAGGTGGCCCGTGGGTGCCCAGGCAGTGGCGCGGCGCTGGGCCCAGCGGACCGTGAGGTGCACGTCGGCGCTGTCGGGGATGGCGCAGGGCAGCGGTAACTCGACGGTGGCCCAAGGTGCGACAACCGGGGTCTGACCCGTGTCGTCGTCGAGCGAGCCGGACGACACGATCTCGCCGTCGACCAGCAACTCCCACGATCCGGCGAGATCGGAGAGGTCGGAGAAGCCGCGCCGGTTGGTGATGGTGAGTGTGTCGCCATCGAGCGCCACGACTACCGGCCGGTAGACCCACATCACCTCCTGCACGCCGGGGTGCGGGTGCAGGTCGGACGACATCAGCCCGTCGGCCACGAAGTTGCCGTCGTTGGGTTCATCGCCGAACTGGCCCCCGTATGCGAACCCGCGTTTGCCGCTCGGAAGACGAGTGAGCAGGCCGTGATCCTTCCACTCCCAGATGAACCCGCCCTGCAATCCCGGGGTCGAGGTGATCACGTCCCAGTAGTCGGCGAGCGAGCCGTTCGAGTTGCCCATTGCATGGCTGTACTCGCACATGATCAACGGGCGAGCGCCCGCGCCACGGCGCCCGTACTCGGCGATCGAGTCGATCGTCGGATACATCGGACACACCACGTCACTCGCCGCGGTACCACCGTCGACCCAGCCGTCATGGAACACCGCACCCTCGTAGTGCAGGGGTCGCGACGGGTCGGTACGACGAATCCATCCCGCCAGCGCGTCATGGTTCGCGCCATAGCCGGCCTCGTTGCCGAGCGACCAGAGGATCACGCTCGGGTGGTTGCGATCGCGTTCGACCATGCGGGCACCACGCGACAACCAGGCCGAGCGGTAGCGGGCATCGTCGCAGAGGCTGGTGTTGTACGCGTGACTCTCGATGTTCGCTTCGTCGACGACGTACATCCCGATCTCGTCGCACAGGTCGAGCAAGCGCGGGTCGTTGGGGTAGTGCGAGCAGCGCACCGCGGTGATGTTGTGCCTGCGCATCGCGAGCAGGTCGTCGCGCATGTCATCGAGCGTGACGGCTTTACCGCGAGTCGGATGATGGTCGTGTCGGTTGACTCCGAAGATCCAGACCGGTGCGCCGTTGACGAGAAGCTGGCGGTCGCGAACCTCGACGCTGCGGAAGCCGACCAGTTGGGTGTGGACCTCGACGACAGCGCCATCCGGGTCGAGCAACTCGGCGGTCACACGGTATCGCGTCGGCGACTCGGCCGACCACGCCGTGATGCCGGGCAACTCGAAGGACGCCGACGCCGTGTGCCCGCTGAAGAGATATGGCGTGGCGAACCGATATGGCACCTCGACGCTCTGCGGCCGGCCGAGACGTCGACCCCGCTCCGTCTCGACACCGAAGCGCACCTGCCAACCCTGGCCGGGGGGTGCGAGCCCGTCGAGGGTGGCACTGGCGACCAGCGTGCCGACGGTGTCCGCCGTGCCCGCACCGCGGAGCCCCGCATCACACACGAGCGACGCAAGGTGCACCGCGCCACGGGCCTCGACGAACACGGTGCGGTGGAGCCCCGCCATCCACCACTGGTCCTGATCCTCGACATAGCTGTGGGCGCTCCATCGCGTCACGACGATCGCGACGTCGTTGTCGCCGGCGTGGACGTGAGGCGTGACGTCGTACTCGCTGGCGAGACGGCTGTCGGTGCCGTAGCCGACGAACTCACCGTTGACGTACAGCGCGTGTGTGCTCTCGGCGCCGCCGATGTGGAGCACGATCTGGCGGCCGAGCCAGCCCTTGGAGATCCGCATCGTCCTGCGATACACCCCGGTCGGATTGCGATCGGGCAGGCGTGGCGGCGGGCCGTCGAACGGCATCCTCACGTTGGTGTACTGCGGGAGATCGCCGACGCCCTGCACGGTCCAGTTGCCCGGCACCGCGACCGTCGACCAGGACGCACCGACGGCCGGCTTCGCCACGGCAGTGGCCGGGACCCCATCAGGATCGGCGAACAGACGGAACCGCCACCGGCCATCGAGCGAACGGCGCCATGGGGAACCCCGGTCCGCCCGCGCATCGTCGAGCGAGATCGACGCAACCGTTGGTGGCCGCATGGACAACCGATTGATCGACACCACATGCGGGTCGGCCCACGGCCGGATGACACCGATGGCGGGAAGCATGACGCCGAGTCTCACAGACCGGCGAGCGAGATCCGCCAGCGAATCAGGCGCCGTCGTGGACCCAGACCGGGGTGCGCATCGGCATGATGCCGCTGTCCCAGATCCAGTCCATCGCGGGGACGCTCACCCGGACGCAACCGTGCGACGCCGGGTAGTTCGGGATGCTGTTCGAACCGTGAACGGCCACACCGCCGACGAAGTACTTGGGTCGGTAGATCTCACCGAGGTCGCCTTCCCACCAGCCTTCCGGCCGCTCCCGGTTGACGTTGTGCAAACCGCTCGGGGTGAGCGACACACCCGAGATCATCTCGCCGGGGGTGTTCTTGTCTTCCTCGGTGTATTCCTCACCGTTGCCGGTGGAGGTGTTGAGGATCCAGTCGGTCCGTCCGTCGATCACGAAGAACAGCACCTGCTTGGCCTTGTCGACCTCGACCAGTGTGCCCGAGTTGGCCCGGGCGACCGGACGAAGCGTCATCGTGGTGAGTGCGTCGGCCGTGCGCTGGTCGACCTTGCCGTCGGCCTCGAAACCCATGTACTTCTCGAAGGCCATGACGGCCTGGCGGGTGGTGAGTCCGTAGTCGCCGTCTGCGGCGCTGAGCCAGAAGCCGAGATCGAAGAGGCGCTGCTGGATCCGAGCGGCCTCCTGACCGTTGCTGGTGCCGACCGCCTGCAGCGGCGGATCGACGACGGCGACCGGGATGATGTTCGCCGGCACGGTCGTGGTGGGCGGCAACGTGGTCGGCGCGACCGTGGTGGTCGGCGCAACGGTGGTGGTCGGTGCCAGCGTGGTGGTCGGCGCCGCCGTTGTCGTGGTCACCTCGGTGGTGGTCGTCGCGGAATCCGAGGCCTCGGTGTCGGCACTCGGTGCTCCGGCTGCGCCGTCGGCGCCCGTTCCGCTGGTGACCGCCGTGGAGCAGCCGGCGAGCGCGACGATTCCGAACACCACGAGGGTGCCGATCTTCGCTCGCTTGCGTTCCGGGTCAACCACGGTCGGTGATCCTACCGGCCTCGTCGGAGGTGATGCCGGCACCTGCGCGAAGTTCCTTCGGTCGTCACCCCGCGTGGGCGAATGCGGGGAGCGTGCAGGGGTTTCGCGGAATCGCCGCCGGGTCGAATGCGCCGAGGAGTTCACGGAGCGTGGTGGTCGAGCCCGCTCCGTCGTGGCCGAGCGACGTCGCGATCCACTCGACGACCGCGTTGGCGCCGACGCCGGCAGCGGTGAGATCGGACATCGTCAGCGCCACGCCATGACGTTTCGCCAGACGCTCGCCGTGCTCGTCGACCACCAACGGAACGTGCACGTACGTCGGTCGTGCACATCCGAGCAGTTCCTGCAGGTGGATCTGGCGAGCAGTCGAGGCGAGCAGATCGTCGCCTCGTACGACCTCGGTCACCCCCTGGGCGTCGTCGTCGACGACGACGGCAAGGTTGTAGGCCGGGACGCCGTCATTGCGCCGGAGCACCACGTCGTCGACCACCCCGGTGACCTCGCCGTGGAGCCGGTCGGTGAACTCGACGTCCTGACCATCGGTGCGCAGACGGAGTGCCGGTGGCCGTCCTGCCTCGCGTCGATCTGCCCGCTGGCGCGCCGTGAGGCGACGGCACGTTCCCGGATACGACCCGGGCGGCCCGTGCGGTGCGTGCGATGCGGCCTCGATCTCCTCGCGGATCTCCCGACGCGAGCAGAAACACTCGTAGGTGAGGTCCCGCGAGGCGAGGTCGTCGATGGCCGCCTCGTATCGATCGAATCGATCGCTCTGACGGATCACGACGCCGTCCCAGTCGAGCCCGAGCGCGTCGAGATCGCGCAGCTGCGCGATTTCGATCCCGACGCTTGCCTGTTGGCGATCGAGGTCCTCCATCCGGACGACGAAGTCATCACCTCGCGACCGGGCCGCCAACCAGGCGATCGCCGCGGTCCGGAGGTTGCCGAGGTGCAGGTCCCCGGTCGGAGAGGGCGCAAAGCGGCCGGCCACCCCGACAGTGTCGCCCCGGAGCGACTCGATGCCACCCCGGCCGGACACACGGTCGGCGAGGTCGCCGGCTCGCGATCTCGTACAGTCGTGCCATGCGGTGTCCTCGCTGCGAGACCGACGTCTCGGAGCATCAGAAATTCTGCCACGAGTGCGGCGGCGACCTGTCGACGCCCGCGGCGCCGGACGACGAACTCGACGACGATGCCGACGACGCCACGCCCGAAGCCGTCGAAGCGACCACATCCGTCACGGCGCCAACCGAACCGGTCGACCTTCCCGAACCCGTCGACGCGACGGCACCCACCGAACCGATCGACCTTCCCGAACCCGACGTCGCTGAACCGACCGAACCGGTCGACCTTCCCGAACCCGTCGACGCGACGGCACCCACCGAACCGGTCGACCTTCCCGAACCCGTCGACGCGACGGCACCCACCGAACCGATCGACGTCGCCGAGCCCACCGAGCCCGTCGACGAGATGTCGCACGCAGGGGAGGTCGCCGACACCCTCACCGAACCCGTCGCCCTGCTCCAGCAGCCGACCATGCTCGAGGCAGCGCCGACCGAACCGGTGGAGACATTTCCCCCACCGGTGACCGCCGAGATGCCGGCAGTCTTCGACGGTCAGCCCGATCTCGTCGAATACCCCGTCGCTCGTGAGCCGTTCCGGATCCGCGTCGTCTTCCTGCTGTCGATCTTCGGGACCGCCGCCATGCTGATGACGATCGTCGCTGACGTCATCGACATCCGAACCACCCGGCCAGCGCCGGGCATCACCACGGGTCAGCGGACGCTCGAGGATCTCGGCTCCAACCTCGGCCTGGCCGGATTCATCGGCGCGGCGGTGATGGTGCTCGGCGGGCTGCTCGCGTGTTTCGGACTCCGCTGGGGGGCCGGGCTCGCAGGCGGCGCCGGGCTCGCGTTGGCCGGATGGGCCGGGTTGTCGATCGGACTCGCTGAACTCCCGATCGCGATCGCCGAATCGATCACGCGGACATCGTCGCTCGAGTTCACGTTGCGCGTCACCCGTGACCTCGGATGGTGGCTGATCGTGAGCGTCGGCGTCATCGGCCTCATCGTGTTCTTCACCTCGTTGCGTTCGATCGGGTCCGGTGGACAGCGAGCGCTCAATCCCCTCGTGGCAGCGATCACCGCCGTTGCCATGGTCGTCTTGGCCTTCGGACCCCTGGTGCCGATCAACGACGCCGTGTTCGCCGACAACTTCCGATCGGTCGATCCATCACGAGATCTGCCCTCGGCCTTCTTCGCTGGCCGACTCGGCCAGGTCGGACTGATCGCGCTCGCGGGCGTGGTCGGGATGCTGCTCGTTCGCAGCTACGGCCTCGGACTGGCGGCCGGCGGGGTGAGCGTGCCGCTGTGGCTCTGGATCTCGTCACTCGCCGAGATCGGTTCGAATCCCGTCGGCATCGCGGATCGGAACCCCGGCGCGGTCACCACGGTGCCACACGCGGTCACCACCGTCGGCATGGTTGCAACGCTGGCGTTGTTGGCGATCACGGCGGCGCTGGCCACCTACCGACTCACTCGGGCGCGCTCGGGTTGACGTCTCGGTCCCTGCCGAGGTGACACGCAACGGCACGATCGGGCGCGATGCCGATCAGCACCGGGTCGCTCCCCGTGCAGCGGCCGAGGATTCCGAGGCGTTCGGCTTCACCTGACGCGACCACCGGACAGCGCGGGTGAAATCGACAACCGTCAGGGATGGCCGCCGGGTCCGGTGTCTCGCCCTCGAGGATCTGCTGGTCCATTCGGTCGGCCTCGGGAACCACCGACAGCAAGGCCCTCGTATACGGGTGCTGGGGATCGGCGAGTACGTCCTCAGCGGTGCCGACCTCGACGATGCGACCGAGGTACATCACCGCAATTCGATCGGCGATGTTCCACGCAAGTCCGAGATCGTGGGTGACGGCGACGATCGAGATTCCGGTGTCGTCGACGAGGGCGCGCATCAGCGCGAGGATCTCCCCGCGGATCGACGCGTCGAGTGATGCGACGGGTTCGTCCGCGAGCAGCAGTCGCGGCGAGAGCACCATCGCACCGGCGATCAACACCCGCTGACGCTGACCGCCTGACACCTCGTGGGGATACCGCGACATGTAGCGCTCCGGGGGCCGCAGGCCGGAGCGGCTCAGCGCGTCGGCCACGAGGTCGACCTCGCGGCCGGCGACGCCATGGACGCGAATGCCCTCGGCCACGGCTTCGTAGATCGTGTGGCGCGGGTTGAGGGCACCGCTGGGATCCTGAAAGATCATCTGCACGCGGCGACGGAGACGGCGAAGCACCCGCCGGTTCCCGCTGACCGACTCGCCGTCGAACTCGATGGTGCCCGACGCCACCGGTTCGAGGCCGAGGATCGAGCGGATCAAGGTGGTCTTGCCGCATCCCGACTCGCCGACCAGGGCGAGCACCTCGCCTTCCGCCACGGTGAGATCGACCCCGTCCACGGCGCGCACGACACCCGAACTCGACGGGAACGCGACGTGGACATCGCTCAGTCGCAGCAGGTCGCTCACGTGGTCACCTCGACGTGGACGCAGGCCGCTCGGCGCCCCGCGCTCACCTCGCGCAGCGCGATGTCGACGGTCGAGCACTCGGCGATGGCAACGCTGCACCGGGGATGGAACGGACAGCCGGGCGGCAAGGCTGCCGGGTCGGGCGGGTCACCAGGCAAGCCGCTGGGATGCATCCGCGAGGCAGGGTCGCCGATCGTGGGAAACGCCTCGGACAACGCCCGCCCGTACGGATGCCGTGGATCCGCGAACAATTCGTCGCTCGGCCCCTCCTCCACCACACGACCCGCGTACATCACCACGAGGCGTTCGCACACGCTCTTGAGCACCGAGAGGTCGTGGGTGATGAACAACAGCGCAAGGCCACGATCGACCTGCAGCTCGGCGAGCAACGCCAGCACCTGCGCCTGCACCATCACGTCGAGCGCCGTCGTGGGTTCATCGGCGATCAGGAGGTCGGGCTCGCATGCGAGCGCCAGTGCGATCAGGACACGCTGGCGCTGCCCGCCCGACATCTGATGGGGGTAGGCGCTGACACGCTCGGCGCGCAGCCCGACCCGGTCGAGCAGTTCGCCAACACGACGCCGCGCCTGGGAGCGATCGAGGCCCAGATCAGCGGCATGCACCATGATCGCCTCCTCGATCTGGCTCCCGATACGTCGCACCGGGTTGAGCGAATGCAGCGCTCCCTGGAACACGATCGCCGCACCGGTCCACCGCACGACACGGAGCCGGCCCGGTTTCATCGCGTACACGTCCTCGCCGTCGAGCAGGACCGATCCCTCGACGAGCGTGCCCTGCGGCAGGAGGCGCAACACCGCTCCGGCAATCGTCGACTTCCCGCATCCCGACTCGCCGGCCAGACCGACGGTCTGACCGCGGTCGATGGTCAGGTCGACACCGCGCACCGCCGCCACGTCACCGCGCTCGGAACGGTAGGTCACCTTCAGGTCTCGCAACTCGAGCAGGCTCATCGACTCCCACCCGACCGTTCGCGCAAGCGTGGATCGAGAATCTCCTCGAGGGCCCGGCCGAACAGGGTGAACGCGAGCACCACCGCCACGATGCCGAGCCCGGCTGGCAGGTAGTACCACCAGGCGTCGCGACTGATCGCGCCGGCACCGAAGGCCTCCTCGAGTGTCTTGCCCCACGACGTCTGGTTCGTGTCGGACAGGCCGAGGAACGCAAGCGTGGTCTCGGTGAGGATCGAGATCGGCACCGCCAGGGTGACGTTGGCGAGAATGAGCGGCGCCACGTTGGGCAAGATGTGACGGCTGACGATGTGGGTGCGTCCGGCACCGAGCGCCCGCGCCCGATCGACGAAGAGACGCTGTTTGACGGTGAGCACCTGGGCGCGCACGAGTCGGGCCGTCGACGGCCACGTTGTGACCCCGATGACGAACACGATGGTCCACAGCGAACGGGCGAGGATCGTGGCCAGCACGATCGCCAACGGCAGGAACGGGATCACGAGGAACCAGTCGGTGATTCGCATCAGTACGGAGTCGGTCCAGCCCCCGAAGAATCCCGCCACGAGGCCGACGAGCGAGCCGATGCCGACGGTGAGGATCGTGGCGGCGAACCCGACGAACAAGCTGACCCGCGCTCCCCACACGAACTGGGCAGCGACGGAGCGCCCGAGGTTGTCGGTGCCCATCGGGAACTCCCAGCTCGGCGGAGCCCACGCAGGGTTGCCGATCGAGTCGACGGCGCTGAGGCCGCTCTCCGGGCTGATCAGTGGGGCAGCGACCGCCATCAGAACGAAGAGGATGAGCACGATGAGTCCGCCGAACGCGAGGTGGTCGGCACGAACGCGACGCGCCAACTCCACGGCCGACGCCCGTCGCCGCTCCCACGCCGCAGCGCGCGGCGAATAGTCGACCACGTCGCTCATCGGCCGTTCACCCGCGGATCGAGGTAGCCGTAGAGGAGGTCGACCGCCAGGTTGGCCACGATCAACGAGATGCTGAACAGCAGGAACAGGCCCTGCAGCATGGGAAAGTCGGGGCCGCGGATCGCTTCGAGCGTCGCCTGACCGAGGCCGGGCCACGAGAAGATCGCTTCGACCGCGATCGAGCCCGACAGGATGAATCCGAAGTTGAGTGCCGACAGGCTCACCACCGGCAGCAGCGCGTTGGGCACCGCATGTTGCTTGCGGACATCGGCGTCGCGCAGCCCCTTCGCCCGGGCGAGTTGGAGGTAGTCCTCGCTGACGGTGTCGAGGATCGATGATCGCATCACGATCATGTACTCGCCGATGTAGGCGAGCGTCAGCGTCAACGCAGGGAGCACCATGTGGTACGCCTGGTCGAGCAGGGCGGACAACCCGGTGGCGGTACTCCCGGCCTCTTCGAACCCACCGGTGGGGAACCAACCGAGCCTCACAGCGAAGAACGACAGCAGCAGCATCCCCAGCCAGAAGTCGGGCACCGAATACGTGAACATCGAGAACGACGTCGAGGCCACGTCGAACTTGCTCCGACGACGCCAGCCCGCGTACAGGCCCAACGTGATGCCGATCACCATGGCCAGGACCGTCGATGTGCCCACCAGCGCGACCGTCGGCCAGATCGCCTCGCGGATCTCGGTGGTCACCGGTCGGTTGCTGAGGAACGAGTCGCCGAGGTTGCCCCGCAGTGTCTGGCTCACGTACGCCACGAACTGTTCGAACCGTGATCCGGTGAGATTGAACTGCTCGCGCCGCTGTTGGATCTGGTCCGCGCTCATGTTCCGGCCGCGGAACATCGAACCGGTCGGGTCGTCGTTGACGACGCGGAACAGGAAGAAGTTGATGACGAGCACGAACGCCAACGTCGCGAACGCTCCCGCAACCTTCGAGACGACGAATCGTGCCCGCACCGTCCTACTCGCGGTCGTCGGCAGACGCCCGCGACCGGGCGACGAGGAACGCGCCGCCGCCCACCACGACGATGCCGCCGACGATCAGGGCGATCAGCAGCCCGGTCGACAGACCGCTGTCGCTGCTGCTGCCACCGTCGATCGCTTGGAGGTTGGCGTAGGTCGGCGAGCTGTTCGAGAACAGGACCGGGCCGGTGTCCGCCGGCTGGCGAAGCCATCCATCGAACCGGTCGGTTCGGTAGGCCTGCGGATCGGCGTCGGCGAGCAACACGACGTACGTGCCGTTCTCGTGGAGGAGTTTCACCATCTCGTGGACGATCTCGATGCGCTTGTCACGATCGAGTTCGACCTTCTGCTGCTCGTAGAGCTCGTCGTAGGCCGGGTCGCACCAGTTGGCGTCGTTGTTGCCGGGCGACTCGACGTCGGTGGTGAGTTCGTCGCAGGTGAAGTAGCTCAGCTGCGGATCAGGGTCGACGAACGGCGTCCACCCCCACACGAAGAGGTCGTACTCGCCCGCAATGCTCGCTTCGTAGAGCTGGTTGTCGTCCATCACCGACACCTCGGTGCCGATGCCGATGTCGGCGAGCCATTGGGTGACGAACTCCCGGATCGCCGGGGCGACGTCGGACTCGGATCGTTCGACGTAGCGGAACTCGAGCGGATTCGTGCCGTCCGGCATCTCGCGAACGCCGTCTCCGTCGGTGTCGAGGTAGCCGGCCTCGTCGAGGATCGCGTTGGCCCGGTCGGGGTCGAAGGCGAAGGCTTCATCGTCGGAGAGCTCCGGCGTCCACACCGGGTCGGCCGATGGGATCATGACCGTGCCGACCGACCCGGTGCCGAGCGCCACGCGGTCGAAGAGCACCTCGCGGTCGATCGCGTGGGCGATGGCATGACGCACCTCGAGGTCCTGCAACGCAGGGTGACCGTCGCCGAGACCGCCGGCGCCACCGTTCATCGCGAGCTCGGTGAACGAGCCCTGCTCGCCCGAGGCAGTCTCGATGTTCGTATCCTCCTGGAGCCGTTCGAGCGCCGAACGCGGCACCGCATGCGCAGCGTCGATCTCGCCGGCCTGCAGCGCAGCGACCATGGCGTCGCCGTTGGTGAACACACGGAACACGACGCGGTCGATGCCATTGTCGGTGCCGTACCAGTTGGGGTTCTTCTCCATCGTCCAGTCCTGGCCCGAGCGCCACTCGGTGAGCGAGTACTGGCCCGACGCGACGCCGTCGAGCCCGTCGTACGAGGCGAGGTCGTCGGCCGAGATGTCCGCGTAGATGTGCTCGGGCACGATGTACACGTCCATCGTGGGCAGTTTCGGATCGGGGACGGACGAGGTGATCTCGACGGTGCGATCGTCGATCACGACCGCGTCGAGGTTCTGCACGGTCGAGTAGTGGTTGCTCCACTCCTCGTCGCGCGATCGATTGATCGTGTACGCAACGTCGTCGGCGGTCAGTGGCTCACCGTCGGACCACTCCAGGTTCTCGCGCAGTGTGTAGGTGTAGGTGAGCCCATCGTTCGACACCTCCCACGATTCGGCCAACCCGGGGATGGTCTCGAAGTCATCGGCGGCCTTGTCGGTGAGCGATGCGTACTGCAGGTTCCACAGCTCGTAGTCCGGCACCAGGTACCCGACCGTGACGTTCGGCGACGACAGATCCTGCAGCAGGCCGATCGTGAGGGTGACGGTGTCGCCCGAGTTGGCGTCTCCGGTGTCGTCCTGGGCGACTGCGGCCGACGCCAGGGCACCCGAGAACAGTGCGCCGGCCAACAGGCCGGCGCCGATGAGACGCCTCGACATTCGAACCCCTTTTGGGAACAGGGCGCCTCAGCGCCGTGGATTGTTGAGCGGCATTCTTCACCTCGCCGCGCGGTTTGGCAAGCACGATTGCGGCGGCTCATCAGAGGTGGGGAGCCCAGCGCCGTCAGGGCGCCTCCCGGACTCGTCGTTCGATCGGTTGGACCCGAATCGCCAGCCGACCCAGACGCGACGAAATCCCTTGCAGTGCAAGGGATTTCTCGTGCGCGAGGGGGGACTTGAACCCCCACGCCCTTTCGGACACCAGCACCTGAAGCTGGCGCGTCTGCCATTCCGCCACTCGCGCAAGTGGAGCACGAACGTTAGCGCTCGCTGCGACGCTTGGCACGCGCGGTATCGGCAACCCGAAGCGATGAGCGAACCAACCGGATGCCAGGGTTTCGCTCATCGCTCGTACCGGGCGACTCAAGGCGATGAGCGGGGCCACCGGATGCCGGGGTTTGGCTCATCGCTCGGGGTTGCGGGACGACGGGGAGCGGCCCGATGGTGGCACTAGCCTGACGCTCCACTTATGGGATTGCAGTCACTGGAGCACCGTCTGGAGCGTATGGTCGATGGCGTGTTCTTTCGTCGCTCCAAGGGCTCGATCCGCCCCATCGAACTCGGCCGGCGCCTCGTGCGCGAGATGGACGACCAACGCTCGGTCGACGTCAAGGGCCGACGCATCGTCCCGAACGACTTCACCGTGGTCCTGAGCGCCATCGACCACACCAGTTTCAACGAGATCGAGGATGCCCTCGTCGCCGAACTGGCCGAAGCCGCCCGTGAGTACGCCCGCGAGGAGGGCTACCACTTCATGGGACCCGTCACCGTCCAACTCGCCGTCGACAACAGTCTGCGCAGCGGTCGATTCAACATCGTCAGCCAACTCAAGCAGGCCGCCACCGGTCCCGCCATGGGCTCGCTCGTGCTCCCCTCCGGCAACCGAGTCGATCTCGGCACCTCCACGGTCACCGTCGGGCGGCTCCCCGAGTGCACGATCTCCATCAACGACAGCAACATCAGCCGCAACCACGCCGAGGTGAAGGCGGGCAAGACGGCCTACATCGTCACCGATCTCGGGTCCACCAACGGCACGATGGTCAACGGCGTCAGGATCGTCGGCGACCACCCCCTTCGCGACGGCGACATCATCAGCTTCGGCTCCACCCACGTCCGGTTCGAGGCCTCCTGACCGAGCGGAGCACCAGCTCCTCCGTGCTGCCATGACTGACCAAGTCCTCACCATCTTGAAGTTCGTCCTCCTCGGACTGCTGTACCTGTTCTTCGCCCGCGTGCTCTGGGCGGTGTGGAGCGAAGTCCGCACACCGAGCCGACGCCCGATGGTCGGCGCACCACGCCAGGGAGCCGCTCAGTCGGCGGGGCAAACGGTGCCGATGGGCCGGCCAGCGCCAGGAGCGGCCGCCACGGTTCCCATGCAGCAACCGACCCAGCAACCAACGAAGCGAGGGAAGAAGCAGTCGAAGCAGCAACGTGGCCGGGCCACGCGTCTGGTCATGCTCGAGCCGAGGTCCCGGCGGGGCGTCACCGTCCAACTCGGCGGCGACATCGTGCTGGGGCGCGACCCCGGTTCGGCGATCGTGATCGACGACGACGCCTACATCTCCCAACGCCACGTCCGGTTCTACGACTACGACGGCCAGCCGATGGTCGAGGATCTCGGATCGACCAATGGCACCTTCCACAACGGATCGAAGCTCACCGGCAGCAAGCTGTTGCACCCGGGCGATCGGGTGCAGGCCGGCACGACCGTGATCGAGGCCCAATGATCAGCGTGCCGAGCAGGACGATCTGATGGCCGAGCTGCGCGTCGGCGCGTCCACGCACACGGGCCAGCTCCGACCCGAGAACGAGGACAACCTGCTCGTCACCGACCGGCTGTTCGTCGTCGCCGACGGCATGGGCGGGCACGAGGCCGGCGAGGTCGCCAGCCAGATCGCCGTCGATCGCATCGGCGAGCTCCTCTCGGGCGACCAGCCACCGCAGGCTCCGGATGTCGTCGAGGCGATCCGCGTCGCCAACGGCGACATCTTCCGTGCCGCGATCGCCAATCCCGGCCAACACGGGATGGGCACCACCGTCACCGCGATCGCGGTCATCGACGACGCCTACGCCGGACGAGCAGCACCGAACATCGACCTGAACGACGGCGTCGGTGACACCGGGGCCGGCAAGGACACCGGCAACGAGGCCGACGATCTCCCCGGCGACGTGACCCCGGTCGTGCCCGCCGAGCCGAGCGAGGCACTGGTGCTCGCCAACGTCGGCGACTCACGCACCTACCTGTTCCGCCACGGTCGACTGCGCCGGGTCACGGTCGACCACAGCTACGTCCAGGAACTCGTCGCCACCGGCCACATCAGCGAAGACGAGGCGCGCGACCATCCACGCCGCAACATCATCACCCGCGCGCTCGGCATCGAACCCGAGGTACGAGTCGACTGGTGGACGCTGCCGCTCGTTCGTGGTGATCGGTTCGTGCTGTGCAGCGACGGACTCGTCGACGAGGTCGCCGACGTCGACATCGCTTCGACGCTCACGATCGAGTCGGATCCACAAGTCGCCGCCGAGCGACTCGTGGAGAAGGCGAACGAAGCCGGTGGTCGAGACAACATCACGGTGGTGGTCGTCGATGTACTGGAGGGCGACGATCCGCCCGACCCGACCCAGGAACTCGACCTGGTGCCGGTCTGGGCAGATGTCGGCACCGACCCGACGCCGGCTGGCACCCTGGAGCTCGACCCGGACCCAACCCAGACCGATGCAACATCCGAGGCGGCGGCTGCGGCCGCCGCTCAACGACCGCGTCGACGCACCCTCGTGCGCGTCGGGGCCGCGTTCGGCGTCGCGGCGGTGTTGGTGATCGCGTTCGTGGTGTTCTCGGCGTGGGCACGCAACGGCTGGTTCGTGGCATTCAACGACCAGGACCAGGCGGTCATCTACCAGGGCCGTCCGGGCGGTGTGCTCTGGATCGAACCGACCGCCGATGCTGTCGGTCCGGAACGCACCGAGTTCGATCCCGAGGTCGCCGATGCCATCGAGACCGAGCCACAATTCGACAGCTTCGATGACGCCGTCGAGTTCATCAACAGCGGCACCACGACCACCACCACGACCACCACGACGACGACCACCACGACGGTTCCTCCGTCCACCACGGTCGACGGTGCCACGGAGACCACGATCGCCGGCGTCGTGCGGCCCGGCGGCGTGACCACCACCAGCGGGCCGTGACCGACACCGCGGCACCCACGTGGCACGTCGAGGACGGCGACATCGTCGAGCGACCTGATTCGCCGCTCGCGCGCGGTCGGCGGACCACCGAGCTGACGCTGGTGATCATGGCGGCGCTGATCACCGGAGCCGCCTACACGATCACGGCTCTCGGGACGAACGCCGAGATCCCGCCAGGGATCATCTTCTTCGTCGCGATCCTGATGGGTCTGCTGTTGTGTGCCCACGTCGTCGTTCGACTCGTTGCCCGAGGCGCTGACGGCACGCTGCTGCCACTGGCCGCGCTGCTCCACGGCATCGGCTTCGTGATGATCACCCGCCTCGATGACGAACTGTCCGGGCTGCAAGCCACGTGGAGCCTCGTTGCGGTCGTTGCCTTCGTGCTGACCCTGCTCGTGGTGCAGCGGGCAAGCGACCTGGCCAGGTACAGCTGGCTGTTCTTCTTCGGCGGCGCATTCTTGCTCCTCCTCCCGCTCGTGCCGGGCCTGGGTGTCAACATCAACGGCGCGCGCATCTGGGTGAGCCTCGGCCCGGTCAACTTCCAGCCCGGCGAGTTCGCCAAGGTCTTCCTCGCCATCTTCTTCGCGTCGTACCTCGCTGACCGTCGCGAACTGATCGCCGCCTCGACCTGGAAGATCGGTCCACTCCGTCTTCCCGAGCCCCGCTACATCGCACCCATCGTCATGGCGTGGGGCTTCGCCGTCGTGGTGATGGTGTTCCAGAAGGATCTCGGGTCGTCACTGCTGTTCTTCACGCTGTTCGTGGTGATGATGTGGGTGGCCACCGAACGGGTGGGCTACCTGATCACCGGCATGCTGTTGTTCGCCGGAGCTGCCTACTTCTCGTGGACGCAGTTCAGCCACGTCCAGATCCGCGTCGACAACTGGCTCGACCCCTGGGCCGACCCACTCGACGACGGCTACCAGATCATCCAAGCGCTCTACGGCCTCGCCGACGGTGGCCTCACCGGCACCGGGCTCGGACGCGGGAACCCCGGCCAGGTACCCGAAGCCCAGAACGACTTCATCTTCGCCGCGATCGGCGAAGAGTGGGGTCTGATCGGGGCGGCAGCAGTGCTGATGGCGTTCGTGCTGCTCGTCGGCGCCGGGCTGCGGATCGCGCTGCGCACCGACCGCACGTTCGAGAAGCTCCTCGCGGTCGGACTCACCACCATCGTGGGGATCCAGGGATTCATCATCATCGGCGGCGTCATCAAGGTGGTGCCGCTCACGGGTATCACGCTGCCGTTCGTGAGCTACGGCGGCTCGTCGCTCGTCGCCAACTACGTGCTGCTGGCACTGTTGATCCGCCTGTCGGACTCGTCGGCCCGACGACTCGGGGAGTTGCCTGACGACCCCACACCGTCCGAGCGTTGGACGGCGTGGCGCCTGGGGCGGCGACTGCGTCGCGACCAGCGCAAGGCATCAGCGTGAACCGCCAGATCCGCCAGCTCGCGCTCGGGCTGATCGCCTGCTACGTCGTGCTGTTCGTCGCGCTCAACTACTGGCAGGTGGGACGCAAACAGGAACTCGACGCCCGCTTCGACAACACCCGCCAAGTGCTGCGCGAGTTCAACAAACCGCGTGGGCCGATCGTGACCAGCGATGGCATCGTCGCCGCGGTGTCGACGCCCACGGCGCCAGGACAGCCCTACGACTTCCGACGCGACTACCCGACCGGTGATCTGCTCGCCGACATCACCGGCTACTTCACGTTCGCCTTCGGTTCCACCCAGGTGGAGCGGATGTACGGCGACGTGCTCACCGGATCGACCACGGAACAGCAGGTGCGCGGCCTCGGCGACCTGCTGACCGGCGGGACCGGATCGACGGGAACGGTCGAACTGGCTGTCCGCAACGACGCCCAGGAAGCCGCCAAGTTCCTGCTCGGCGGCCAGACCGGCTCGATCACCGTGATCGAGCCGAAGACCGGCGCCATCCGCGCGATGTACAGCAACCCCACGTTCGATCCGAACACGTTCGTCAACGCGGACTTCGACGTCGCGCAGGCAACCATCACCGAACTTCAGAATGCTCCGGGCAGCCCGCTGCTGGCACAGGCCTACCAAGAGCGGTACATGCCGGGCTCGACGTTCAAGGTGGTCACGACAGGCATCGCACTCGAGAACGGTGCGGCCACGCTCGACTCCGTGTTCGCCAACGAACGCGAATGGGTTCCTCCGCAGACCACCGACCCGATCCAGAACTACAACGGCAGCCTCTGCGGCGGCGATCTCGCCACCGTGTTCGCCCGGAGCTGCAACATCCCCTTCGCACAGCTCTCCACGTTCCTCGGCCCCGAGGCCATGGTCGCCGGCACCGAAGCGTGGGGCATCGGTGAACCACTCCCGATCGACCTGCCCCGTCCGGCCGCGAGCACGTTCGGCAACACCGACGACCTGGCGCAGGAACTGCCACTGCTCGCCATCCGCGGCTTCGGGCAGAGCGAGGTGCAGATGGTGCCGCTGCACATGGCGATGGTGGCAGCCACGGTGGGCAACGGTGGCCAGATGATGGCGCCCTACGCCGTGCAGGCGACCTACGACAACGACGGCCGGGTGCTCGACCGGACGAGCCCCCGGGTGTGGAAGACGCCGATCTCGCCGCAGACCGCCGAGACCGAACGTCAGCTGATGATCGGCGTGGCCGAACGCGGGACGGCGAGCTGCTGCATCGCGCTGAACGGTGGGATCCCCGTGGCAGCCAAGACCGGTACTGCCGAACTCGGCGATCCGACGAACCCTGACCTGTCGCACGCCTGGATCGTGGCGTTCGCTCCGGCCGACGATCCCCAGTACGCCGTCTCGGTGGTGCTCACCAACGTCCAGTCGACCGCCGACGTCGCTGCGACCGGCGGACGCCTGGCGGGCCCGCTCGCGAAGGGAATGCTCGACTTTCTCCTCACCGGCCCCGGCGCTCAACCTGCCACGTCGACCCCTGGGGCCGGCGGGTGAGCGAGATGGCCGTCGCGTCGGGAACCATCGGCCGAGGTGGCCTGCAGCTCACGCAGGGTGACCAGTCGATAACCTTGTCCAGCGCTGCGTACGGACGCGGCGGCGGAGAGAGCCCACAGTGACGAACAACGGACAGGCGACGGTCATCAACGACCGGTACGAGATCCACAAGCGGATCGGACGCGGCGGCATGGCCGACGTGTTCTCCGCGCGCGATCTCCTGCTCGACCGCCAGGTCGCCGTGAAGGTCCTGTTCCCCGAGTTCGCCACCGACGCCAACTTCGTCGAACGGTTCCGGCGCGAAGCCCAATCGGCGGCCAGCTTGTCGCATCCCAACATCGTCAACGTCTACGACTGGGGCAAGTACGAAGGCACGTACTTCATCGTGATGGAGGAGGTGCAGGGTCGAACGCTCGCCGAGATCCTGTCGACCAACAAGCAGCTCACCTCGAAACAGGCCGCCGAGATCGCCAGCGAGGTCGCCGCCGCGCTCGGGTTCGCTCACGACAACCATGTCGCTCACCGCGACATCAAGCCGGCCAACATTCTGATCGGCACGAATGGCCAGGTGAAGGTGGCCGACTTCGGTATCGCCCGAGCCCTGAACGCTCCGACCGAGTCGAACCTCACCCAGGTCGGCTCGGTGATGGGCACCGCGACGTACTTCTCGCCCGAACAGGCGCAAGGCGCACAGCCCGATCCGCGTAGCGATCTGTACTCGCTCGGCATCGTGATGTACGAGATGGTGGCAGGCCGCCCACCGTTCACCGGCGAGAATCCGGTGAGCATCGCCTACAAGCAGGTGCACGACGCACCGCAGCCGCTGGTGCAGATCGTTGCCGACGTCCCCCGGTCGTTCGAAGCGATCGTCGCGAAGCTGCTCGCCAAGGACCCCAAGCTGCGCTATCCGAGCGGCATGGCGCTCCGCGACGATCTGCGTCGCTTCCGCAACGACGAACCGGTGCAAGCACTCGCCGCGTTGCAAGGGGCGCAGAACCGTGCGACGACGATTGCCGGCGCCGCCGCCGCGGGGGCAGTCGCCGGCGGCATCGCCGGAGCAACCACGGTGAATCCCACAACGGCGCCCACCGGGATGGTGCCGGCCGGGGCCCCACGGGCGACCAACGTGCCGTCGACGGGCATGATGGAGGCCGGTTATCCCACCGGTGCATCGGCCGATGCGATGTACTACGACACCAACGGGTCGCGCACCGGCTGGTACGCGCTCGGTGCGTTCGTGGCCTTGATCCTGTTGGTCATCGGCGGCGTGTTGCTGTTCCAAGCGCTGAGCGGCGACGGCAGCACCGAGGAGACCAAGGAGTTCGTCCTCGAGGACTACACGAACCGCCCGTTGAACGAGGTGACCGCTGACCTCACTGCCAAGGAGATCCGCTTCACGACCACCGCCGAGGAGAACAACCTCGTGCCGCCGAACTTCGTGTTCCAGACCGACCCGATCGCCGGCACGCTGATCCTCCCGGATCAGACCGTCGAGGTCTTCTACAACCCCGATACGCAGTTGGTGCCGATCCCGAACGTGGTCGGGCTGTCGTCGGAGGAGGCGCGCACACGTCTGGCCGCCGAAGGCTTCGCGGTGGGAGTGATCACCACCGAAGAGCGCGAGGACGTCGCTGAAGACACCGTCATCAGCAGCGACCCCGCTCCCGAGACGCCGGCGTTGCAGGGCTCCGAGGTCAACCTCGTGGTGTCGGCGCCGCCGACGAGTGTGCAGGTGCCCGGTGAAGTGATCGGCATGCTCGAGATCGAGGCGCGGCGCGTGCTCGAAGCACCCCCGTACGAGTTCGTCGTCACCACCGACGTCCGCTCGAGCCCGACCGTGCCGGAGAACACCGTCATGGAGATCCGCCCCGGGCCCGGCGAGCTGATCGAGAAGGGCAGCGAGGTGCTCATCATCGTGTCGAGCGGGCCGGAGGACGTCCGAGTCCCGGTCGTGGTCGGCCGCACCGAGGCACAGGCTCGCAACACGCTCACCGAGATCGGACTGATCCCGGTGGTCAGCTATCAAGACGGCGCCTTCGGGCCCGCCGAGGACGGTCGGGTCATCTCCCAGAGCCTCGGGGTCGGCTCGCTGGTCCCTCCGGCCACCGAGATCACCATCATCGTGGCCCGCAACACTGCGCCACCACCGACGACGATCCCACCGACCACGACGACGACGGCACCGGCGACGACGACGACCGCCCCGACGACGACGACCACGACAGCTCCCTGACGGTTCGCGGAGCCCTCCGTGCGCTGATCGGTCAGGCGGCACGCGCGAGGAACGTGCGCAGCAGATCGTGACCGTGCCCGGTGAGGATGCTCTCCGGGTGGAACTGCACCCCCTCCACCTCGAGCGTGCGATGGCGCACCCCCATGATCACCCCGTCGGCGCTGCGGGCCGTGACGACCAGATCGTCGGGGATGCTGTCGGGAGCCAACGTGAGCGAGTGGTACCGGGTCGCGGTCAACGGCGAGGGCAGACCGGCGAACACACCGGCACCCTCGTGCAGGATCGGTGACGTCTTGCCGTGCATCAGCTCGGGTGCTCCCACCACGTCGGCGCCATACACGTGACCGATCGCCTGGTGCCCGAGGCACACGCCGAACACCGGCGTACCGAGCGCGGCGAAGGCGCCGATGGCCTCACAGATGATGCCGCTGGTCTCCGGGCGCCCAGGACCGGGTGAGAGCAACACGGCGTCGGGCGCCAACGCCACCGCCTCGTCGACCGTCAGTTGGTCGTTGCGCACCACCAACGGGTCCGCGCCGAGCTCGCCGAGATACTGCACGAGGTTGTAGACGAAGCTGTCGTAGCTGTCGATCACCAGGACACGAGGAGCCGATGTGGCCGTTCCCGCCGCTGTCGCCGTCATGCACCAAGTATGGAGTGTCGGGGCCCGCTGCACACGTTGGGAATGCACCGACGACTTCGGTCCCCTATGCTCATCCCCGCATGGCTCCCCCGAAGCGAAAGACGGGTGGTGGACGGGTCACCCCGAAAGGGACGCGACCAGAAGACCGCCACGTCGCCAAGACCAGTAGCGACAAGCACCACGACGAGCACCACGACGTCGCGGCGTCGTCGCGCTACACGCCCAAGGCGCAGCGCCGTCAACTCGTGCCACCGAACTGGATCCCGGTGATCATGGTGGCCCTGCTGATCGGTGGCGGGCTGATGATCATGGCGCGCTACCTGATCTTCACCGGCAGCAACATCCCGACGTTGCTCGGGCTCGTGATGATCCTGGGTGGGCTGTACACCGCCACCAAGTGGCGATAGCGATCCGCCACCCCCAGCGGGCCCGGCGGAACGACACCGGTGTGATTCGCCCCCAGCTTGTCCACATCCCTGTGGACAACCCGTCTCTCTGCGTCCGTCAGGACGATCAGTCGTAGAGCGGGGCGACCTCGGTCATGTCCTCGAGACAGTGCCGCGGCGGCGGCGGATCGTCGTCAGGGGCCATCGTCAACTTCAATTCCACACCACAGACATCGCACCGATACCTGCGGTTCACCTTGCGGAGTTCACCGGTCGGTGGAGGCTCTGGGGGCATCGACGTCATGCTGCGCAGCATCATGATCCCGGTTTTCCACAGGACGTAGCCGAGAACCAGCCCGACACCGACCCAGATCACGGTCGACAAGGCGGGCATCCGGTCACGCTATCCGGCGCAGGTTTCGCCGAGCGACGGCCGATGTGACAAGCAACACATCGGTTCGACAGCTCGGTTCACGACCCGGACGTGATCGAATCGGCTGGCTCGGTCGGCTCGTCGATGCCGAACAGTGTGTCGAGGACTCGGGCAATGTGGGCGATGTCGCCGTCGTCGAGATGCACGGCGAACTGCGCCTGGAGCGCCCGGCGGTAGCTCACGTTCATCTCGCGCCACAGCCGTCGGCCGGTCCGCGTCAGTTCGATCTCGACGGCTCGGAGATCGGCACCCGGCACGTCGCGGTGGCGGGCGATCCAACCTTCTTCCTGCAACCGGTCGAGTCGGCGACTCAGACTCGACGGAGGGAGCCGAAGGTCCGCGGCAACGTCGAGCGGCCGCGCCCGGCCACCGAGACGCTGCAGGGAAGCGAGCACGTCGAACCATCCGAGCGGGATGTCCCAGTCGGCGCGCAACTCTTCGTCGAGTCCCCGTTCGATCTGGCCGACGAGTGCCTGCAGCCCCCGCCACGCCGCAACGCGGGACGAATCGAGGCGAGCCATCGACGCCCGTCAGCCCGTGGCGCGAATGGCCGCGGCAAACGCCTTCGTCGCTTCGTTCACCTCGTCGGAGGTGACCACCAGCGGGGGCATCCAACGCAGCGTGCGGTTGCGAGTGCCGGCCTTCATCAGGATGACCCGATTCTCGCGAAGGCAGTGAGCGACCACCGCCTCCGCGCGCTCGGGCGTGTCGAACTCGGTGGCAACCATCAACCCCCGACCGCGGACGTACAGCAGCGCTGGATCGAGCTGCTGCATCTCACGCAGGGCATCGATCAGTTGGTTGCCGCGGGCGTGGACGTTGTCGAGAAAGCCTGGTTCGGTGAGCACGCCGATGGTCGCGAGCGCTGCCGCGCACCCGATCGGGTTGCCGTTGGTCGAACCACCCTGGCTCCCGACGCGCCAGCTCGCATCGATGGACTTGCGCATGCCGAGCGCTGCGAATGGAAACCCCGACGCGATGCCCTTGGCCATGCAGAGCATGTCGGGTTCGACGTCGTGGGCCTCGATGGCGAACATCTTCCCGGTGCGGCCGAAGCCACTCTGGTTCTCGTCGGCGATGAACAGGATCCCTGACTCGCGGCAGCGTTCGGCGAGGCCGGAGATGAAGCCGGCCGGCGTCGGGATGTAGCCGCGTTCGCTGATCACCGGTTCGAGCACGATGGCCGCGATCTCCTCGGCGACCACCTGTGTCTGCAGGAGGCGATCGAAGCCGCGCAGCGCCCGGCTGATCTCGGCCTCCTGATCCGATGCGTGCGGATCGGGGAACGGCGCCACGAAGACACCCGGCGGGAACGGGCCGTACCCGGCGCGATCGACGGCGCGGGCTGTCGACATCGCCATCGTCAGATGGGTTCGACCGTGGAACGCGCCGTCGAACACGACGATGTTGTGACGTCCGGTCGCGTGCTTGGCCACCTTGACCGCGACCTCGAGGACCTCATCGCTGGAGTTGGCGAAGAAGAACGTGTCGATCGACGCGGGTGTGATCTCATCGAGCTTCGCAGCCAAGGGTTCGAGCAGGTCGTGGGTGTACACGTTCTGCTGCGCGTGGATCAAGCGCGCCGCCTGATCCGCGATCGCCTTCACCACCTTCGGGTGCGAGTGACCGGTGGATGCCGCCGCGATCCCGGCCGTGAAGTCGAGATACTCGTTGCCGTCGACATCGACCACCCTGCAGCCGTGGCCGCTCACCACGCGGAGGTCGGTGGTCTTGGCCCAGACGTTCGACGTGTGCAGACCGGAGGTCATTCGAGGAGCCTAGGCGTCGAGGCCTGAGGTGGCCGCGACCGCCTCGTCCCAGCTGGCGCGCTCGAGGAAGAGCTTGCGGGTCGGCATCACCCATCGGGGGGCGTTGACACCGAGCGCACCGTGCAGCCGACCGCCGCTGCCGAACAGCGTGAGGAACTTCGCGTCGGCGACCGAACCGGCGACCACCCGCACCTCGTCATCGGAGGACGCCCGACCGAGGAACTGGATGCGATGCTCGAACTGATCGCTCCAGAAGAACGGCAGCGGCTCATAGGGCTCGAAGGGTTCACCCGCAGCCAGGTGCCGGAGATTCGTCGCGACGTGAGCGCCCTGCTCGGCCGCGTTCGTCCAGTGCTCGACGCGCATCTCGACGTCGAACAGGCCGTTGGGCCAACGCGCCACGTCACCAGCCGCGAACACGCCTGGCACCACGCCACCGGACACGTCGAGGGCATTGAGGTTGGCATCGCACACCACGCCGTCACGAAGCCGCAGACCACTCCCCTCGAGCCAGTGCGTGTTCGGTGTGACGCCGATGCCGACCACGATCGCGTCGGCGGGCACGACCTCGCCACCAACCAGACGAACGCCCTCGGCGGTCAGCCCCTCGATCAGCACATTGCATCGAACGTCCACGTCGTGCTCGCGATGCAACGCGGCGATCGCCTCGCCCATCTCGGCTCCGAGGCCGCGGATCAGCGGCGCGCTCGCGCCTTCGAGCACGACCACGTCGTTGCCGAGGGTCTTGGCGGTGGCGGCTGCTTCGAGGCCGATGAACCCGGCGCCGATCACGACGACACGGCGTCCGCCGGGTGCGATCTCGTCGCGGAGACGCAGCGAGTCGTCCAGGGTCCGCAGTTCGTGGACGTGGTCGAACGCGTCCTGGCCGGCGAGTCGGCGGGGATGGGCGCCCGTTGCGATCACCAGTCCGTCGAACCCCAGCACCGATCCGTCGACCAAGGTGAGCTCACGGCTGGAGAGGTTCACCGCACTGGCCGCAGTACCGAGACGCCATTCGACGTCGAGGTCATCGAACACGTCGGCCTGACGGAGATGGATCCGGTCGGGCTCCCACTCTCCCGACAACAGCTTCTTGGACAACGGCGGCCGGTCGTACGGCCGATGCAACTCGTCGCCGACGACCACGACCGACGTGGCGACCTCGTGCTGTCGCAGCGTTTCCGCGGCGCGCAGCCCAGCGAGTGATGCGCCCACGACGATCACCCGATCGAGCGGATCAAAGGACGCCGTGTCGTCACGTTCGGTCATGGCGGCAACGATGCCACGGTTCTGCCCCCGAGGGGAAGCTCGCTCGGACCAGAGGGTCGGCGCCAGTATGGTCGACACATGCCTGCTGCCGCCCCCGAAGACACGCGCTCGGCGTCATCGCTGCCGACAGCGACCGCCGTCAACGAGATGATCGAGCAGCTGTTTCCTGGCTCGAACAACACCTGCGACGACATCGGCGCCAACTTCGCCGTCGCCCGACGTGCGATCTCCGATGCCGAACTCCGACCCGGCGCGTTCGTGTCCGGCCCGTCCCAGTTCGGCTTGGCCGACGCCGCGCTCTGGTATCTCGTCTTCGGTGCCACCGGCCGGATCGAGCCGATGGCGCTCACCTCGGAGTTGTCGATCAGGTTCCTTCGCCCGGCACGGGGCAAGGTGCTGTGGGCAAAGGCGACGCTGGATGTCGCCGGGCGACGCAACGTGGTCGGCACCGTTCGCGTCTGGTGCGACGACCGGATCGACAAACCGACGGCGACCGCACAGGGCACCTACGTGCTCCCGCTGTGATGGACCCGATGGACGACATGGAGCAGCCCCCCAGTGGCCCAGCCGCTGGCGAATCCCGTCCCCGCTTCCATCTGGCGATGCCGGTCGATGACCTCGTCGCCGCTCGACAGTTCTACGGCGAACTGCTCGGCTGCCCCGAAGGGCGCAGCAGCGAACGGTGGGTCGACTTCGACCTGTTCGGGCATCAGTTCGTCGCCCACCTGGATCCCTCTGGCGCGCAGCGGGCGACGATCACCAATCCGGTCGACGGTGACGACGTGCCCGTACCCCACTTCGGCGTCCTGCTGTCGCCGGCGCAGTGGAACGTCCTCGCCGACCGCCTGCACGCCGCCGGAACGACGTTCGTGATCGAGCCGCACACCCGATTCGCCGGGGAGGTCGGCGAGCAGTCGACGATGTTCCTGCTGGACCCGTCGGGCAATGCACTGGAATTCAAGGCCTTCGCCGACGACAGCCAGGTCTTTGCCCGGTGAGGGGCTCGTGACGACCGTCGTCACCGACGCAGCCGACTCGCAACTCGACGACTACCGGGCGCTCAACGACCAGGCCTTCCGACGCCGCTACGAGGGCGACGAGGTGTTCATCGTCGAAGGCTTCGTTGCGATTGATCGACTGATCGAGTCAGGGCACTCCATCCGTTCGGTTCTCCTCTCGCCATCGCGGGTCGAGCGGTTCAGCTCGCACATCACGACAATGACCGGCAGGGGCGTCACGGTGTTCGTGGCCGAGCGCAGCGTGATCGCCGAGGTCGTCGGATTCGATCTGCACCGCGGGGTGATCGCCTGTGCCGACCGCCGGCCGCTCCGCAGTCTCGATCAACTGCTCGTCGAGGCTCGGCGGATCGCCGTGCTCGAGGGCCTGAACGACAACGAGAACCTGGGTGCCATCGCTCGAGCGGCCAAGGCATTCGGCATCGACGGACTCCTGATCGATCCGACCTGTACCGACCCCTACAGCCGCCGAACCGTTCGGGTCAGCATGGGCGAAGTACTGACGCTCCCGATCGCCCGGGCGGCGTCGGACACCTGGCCTGCGGCACTGGACCAGGTGCGAACCGCGGGTTTTCAGATGTGGGCGATGACACCAGTGCCGACCGCCGAGGATCTCTGGACCCTCGAGATTCCCGATCGGGTGGCCGTGCTCCTCGGTGCTGAGGGACCAGGGTTGACACGAGCTGCCCTCGCCGCTGCCGACCGACTGGTGCGAATTCCGATCAGTGCGGACGTCGACTCACTCAACGTCGGCCAGGCAGCCGCCGTCACCTTCGCCGCCCTGGGACGGCCCGATTGACACCGGAGGGGTCCAACGACCCCTCCGGTGTCGGGTCGATCAGTGGGCGAACTTCACGTTGGGAAGGATGCGGTTCATCCAGCGCGGGAGCCACCATGCACGGTTGCCGATGATGTACAAGGTGGCAGGCACGAGCACCAACCGGATCAGGAACGCATCGAGCAGTACGGCGGTGCCGAGGATGAGACCCATCTCCTTCATCGGCAAGGTGCCGGCGATGGCGAAGGTGTAGAACACCGCGATCATCACGCCGGCCGCAGCCACGATCGGTCGGCCGGTGTGGCTGAGCGATCCTCGCACCGCCTCCGCAGCGTCACCCGAACGTTCGAAGTGCTCACGGGTCGAGGCCAGGAGGAACACCGTGTAGTCCATCGAGATGGCGAACACGAGGGCGAAGAAGAACAACGGCGCCCACGACGTCAGGTAGCCCTGGCTCTCGAAGCTCAGCAACCCTGCTCCGATGCCGTTCTGGAACACCAGCGCACCGACACCGAACGCCGCGGCGACCGACAACAGGTTGAAGATCACGCCGACGAAGGCAACGATCACCGCTTGCAGGGCGATCATCAGCAGGATGAAACCCAACACCAGCACGACACCCATCACGACGGGCGCCTTCTGTGACAGCGTCTGGTCGAGGTCGAAGTTCTCCGCAACCGGACCACCGACCAGCACGCCGTCGGGCAACTCGGTCCGGAGCGTCGGGATCAGCGCGAGCGCTTCGTCCGACGACGGGTCGTAGGCACCGACGGCTTGAATGATGCTGGCGCCCTCCATACCCG
The DNA here is from genome assembly GCA_963741875.1 of Ilumatobacteraceae bacterium. Taxonomy (GTDB): domain Bacteria; phylum Actinomycetota; class Acidimicrobiia; order Acidimicrobiales; family Ilumatobacteraceae; genus Sva-07. The sequence goes on from CAVUJO010000001.1 coordinate 581,159, forward strand.
GTGAGGGCGGGAAGGCCATGACGACACCCTCGGTGGCCAACACCTGGTCGGCGACGGCCTGTGCGTCGGCACCGGCCGGCACGATCACCTGGATCGGTCCGGGGCCGCCGGGGCCGAAGCCGTCGGCGATCATGTCGTAGCCCTGACGAGCTTGCTCGTCCTGTGGCAGCACCGTGATGCCCGGCATCCCGGTCTTCAGGCCGAGCAATGGGAGCGCCAGTGCGAGGAGTGCACCGACGGCGACGACGGCGACGAGCACCTTGCGGGCCTGGATCCGGTCGGCGAGCTTCGCGAAGAACTCGCTGTGGTGGTCGCCCTTGCGATACCACGGGAGCGCAAACTTGTCGATGCCGGGGCCGAGGAGTGCGGGCAGCAGGGTGAGGGCGGCGAGCAGGACGAAGCCAACCGACAGCATCATGCCGGCCGCCATCGACCGGAAGGCCGGGATCGGCACGAGCAGCACCGCCGAGAGACTGATCAAGACGGTGATGCCGGAGAAGAGCACGGCCTTGCCGGCGGTGTCCATCGCGATGCCGGCCGCGTGTTGCGGGTCCTCGGGATGAGCATGCAGCGCCGCTCGGTAGCGGGTGACGATGAACAGGGCGTAGTCGATGCCGAGCGCCAGCGCGAACATCATGGCGAAGTTCAGCGTCCAGATCGACAGGTCGGTGAGCTGGGTGATGCCGAAGAGCACGCCCATCGAGGCGAGCAACCCAGCAGCGGTGAGCAGGAGGGGCAGGCCGGCGGCAGCGAGCGTGCCGAAGGCGATCACCAAGATGACGGCGGTGACGGGCCACGTCAGGATCTCTGCTTTCAGCATGCCCTCACGGTTGACCGCGTTGAAGTCGTCCCAGAAGGCCGGGGAGCCCGTCAATGCAACGGAGATCTCATCGCCCGCGACCTCGCGGGAGAGATCACCGATGTCGTCTCCGAGACGTTCGGCGGCGCGGACGGCTTCGGTGGGGTCGACGTTGGCGCCGGCTTGGATCATCACGGTCTGGCCGTCCATGCCCGGCTGCGGTGGCATCGGCTGACCGAAGCCCTCCTCCGTACCGATCAACGCATTGACATCGGCGATCGCCTGCTGGAACACGGGGTCGTCGATCGGTGTCGACCGACTCTGGATCACGACCACCGCCGACTGCGACGACAGACCACCGAATTGCTCGTCGATCACGTCACGAGCGGCGAGCGACTCGCTGCCGTTGACCTCCCACATCGCTCCGGAGAGCGCATGCTCGAGCCGCGGCGCGAAGACCCCGAGGCCGATCGCGAGCACCGCCCAGGTGAGGATCACCAGCTTGCGGTGCCCGTGCGCCCAGCGACCCATTCGGGCCAGCGGCGGGTGCACGACGTCGGTCTCCATGTCGTCGTGATGGACCAACGGTTGATGCTCATGTAGCGATGAATCGGACAGCGGTGGTGGTTCGAGGTCAGTACTCATGTCATGGGTTCCTTCTGGGTGCGGTGTGGGGGTGGAGAAGAACTGGTGTCAGGGTCAGCGGCGGCGACGGGTCAGACGGCGAACGTTCGAGCGTCGTCGGCGACCTGCTCGCGAAGACGGTCGCACACGATGGCGCAGACCGGCATCAGGCTGGGGTCGGTGACCGTGTAGAAGGCGGCGGTGCCCTCGGTGCGTCGCGTGACGATCCTCGCGTCGTGGAGGACTCGGAGATGCTTGGAGACGTTGGCCTGGCTGGTGCCCAGGCGGTCGACCAGCTGGCCGACGTTCTGTTCACCGTCGTCGAGCAGGGTACGGATGATCCCGAGGCGCGTGGCGTCGCCGAGGACCCGGAATCGTTCGGCGACGTATTCGAGCAGTTCGGGTGGGAGGGCCTTCGGCATGGCAGCACTCTATAACTATCGAGTGATGAATGCAACCCAACGGCTCGTTCGCCGCTCCGACAGGGGTCAGACCCCAGATGCAACACTGCTCCGATGATCGAGTCGTTGGCAGACCATCCATCCACCCGAGAACCCGAATCGTTCGCCGGGCCGGACCATCCGATGCGCAAGCTCACCCGGTCGCTCGCACTCGGCGAGCCATGGACCCAGGACGACGCCGACCGGGTTGCGGGCGTCTTCGACTCGCTGGCAGCGGAGTGGTCGGACCGCCACGTCGATGACACCAAGGCCGCTCCGGTGCTCGACGCGCTCGAGCGTGGCGCTGTCCCGATCGACGGCACGTGGCTGGAGTTGGGGTCCGGCACAGGCGCTGGTACCCGCCTGCTCGCCGACGTCGTGGGATCGCTGGTGGCGACGGACCTCTCGACGCAGATGCTGGCTCATGCACCAGGCGAACTCGCGCCGAGGGTCCAAGCCGATGCCTCGACGCTGCCGTTCCCGGATCGGTCGTTCGATGTGGTCATGATGATCAACATGCTGCTGTTTCCCCACGAGGTCGACCGGGTCCTGCGACCAGGGGGCAGCGTGGTGTGGGTCAACACCCTCGGCGATCAGACGCCGATCCACCTCCCGGCAACCGACGTCCTCGCTGCGCTACCGGGTGACTGGTCGGGCCGCACCGCACGTGCCGGCACCGGATTCTGGCTCACGGCCGAGCGTCGCTGACCACGACCTCATCGGAAAACGAGAACGACCCCCGGGCGAACCCGGGGGTCGTTCTGCAAATTGTTGAGGGTCAGTCGGAGGATTCGACCGCTTCAGCAGCTTCTTCACGCGGTTCGGGGGCTTCCCCGAGGCCGAGCTTGGCGAAGATCTCCGCCTTACGGAACTCGAAGTCGTCCTCGTCGACGTCTCCAGCTGCGAACTTCTCGTTCAACAGTCGGAACTCCTCGAGCAGCGCATCCTCGTCGGGGCCATCATCGGCCTCGTCATCGGAGTCCGAGGACTTGCCGTGTCGAACGGCGAGTTTCTCGGCCTTGCGCTCCTTCTTGCGGAGCTCTCGCTGACGCTTCTGATAGGACTGTGGACTTCGAGCCAATCGGAACGCCTCCTCAGACGATCTTGACGTCGACCGCTTCCGGACCCTTACGGCCCGCAGCGATCTCGAACTCGACGGTGTCGCCGTCGTTCAGCGAACGACGGCCGGTGCCGACGATGTTCGAATAGTGCACGAAGACGTCGTCGCCGTCGTCGCGAGAGATGAAACCGAAGCCCTTCTCGTCATTGAAGAACTTCACTGTACCTGTGGCCATTTCGGCTCCTTGTTGAAATCGGAGCCACCGTTGACTCACGTTTACCCAGACGAGGCTAGTGACGGTTGTGCGATTGTCCACCGCGCGCCGACGCGACAGCGCGCCGGTCGAGGTCAAGCCGCAGCGGACAGTTCGATCCGTCGACGCGGGTCGAGCACCACGAATGGGCGATGTCCGGTGATCGCGAGGCGGGTCAGGATCACCGACGCCATCACGGCACCGACCGCTCCCGCGAGCGTGAGCGCGGTGTCGCCGACTCCCAGTCCGTAGACCAGCCAGAGCACGGCTTCGAACAGCGCAATGATCCACGTCGACGACGACACACCCGACAACACCCTGGTCCGGAGCGAGGCGACGACCGCCGGCAGCAGCTGCACGCCGTACGACAGCCCGATCGCGACGCCGGCGAGATCCCAGCCACCGACGACGAGGAACGGCAGCGGCACCATCCCGAGACCGAAGAACCCGAGTGCGAGACCTGGCAGCGCTGACCGCCCGACCGAGCCCACGAAGAACCACGCCATCACGCCGTACAGCAGCAGCGACACGATCGACACCGGCACGAGCGCCCAGACGCCGACGATCAGTCCGTAGGTCAGCCACCATCCGTTGATGGCGAGGCTGACGCCGATCCAGGCAGCCGAGACGCCATCGACCCGACGAGTCCGGGCGATGCGTCGCGCCTGCGGGAACGCCATCCACGATCCGAGGACCGTGGCAATGACGACGAGGAGGTTGAGGACGAGATTCATGAGACAGGCAGCATTCCGGTGTAAGTGGCTAAATGACTTTAGTACCTTACACGCTCGAGAGCGGATACGCTCGCATCGTGTACGTCACGTCGGGTCACGACACCGAGGTCCGCCTCACGATCGAAGCGCTGGTCGACCTGGTCAATGCGCTGGCCGACACCGCATCCGAGACCGACGGCGAGGACGTCGATGTCCGCGCGTTGCTCCACGATCACCGTTTCAGCCGTGCCGCCGGTGCATCCGAGGCCGCGATCGATCGGATCGCGGAACGTGTCGGCTCGATGATCGACACCTTGCTCGGGCTGCCCGAGGCAGACGCCGAACCGACCGTCACGTGGATCAATGCACAACTCTCGGGGATCCACATCACCCCGTCGCTGACCGCGCACGACGGCGCCGATCTCCACATCCACTGGACCCCGGCGTCGGCGACCTTCGACGACCAGGCAATCGCCGACTTCCTGATGGCACTCTCGCAGGAAGTGTGCGACCACGGCACCACACGGTTCGGCTCGTGCGCGGCGAGCGATTGCGAGCACCTCTTCTACGACGTCACCCGCAACGGCTCCCGACGGTTCTGCGCCGACCCTCGCTGCGCAAGCCGTACGCACACCGCCGACCACCGCAAACGCCAACGCGACGTCAACGGATGAGACGGCCGGCGTCGAGCCGCAGCACCTGATCCGCGCGGTCGAACGCCACGGCGCGATGCGACACGGCGATCACGGTCATGCCGGCATCGGCAAGGTTGGTCCACAGTTGGACCTCGGTCTCGACATCGAGCGCGCTCGACAGGTCGTCGAGCACGACGAGCTCCGGGGAATGCACGAGCGCCCGAGCCGTGGCCAACCGCTGACGCTGGCCCCCGGAGAGGCGGAGCCCTCGAGGACCGATCAGCGTCGACGCGCCGCCGGGCATGTCAGCGATGTCGTCGGCGATCGCCGCCAGGCGGAAGGCACGATCGAGCGCATCGGCGTCGACCGGCCCGAGGCTCACGTTGTCGGCGACGCTGTCGGAGATCAGCTGCGGCACCTGCGACAGGAAGGCCGCGTTCGGTGGCACGAGGAACGCTGAACGATCGTCGATCTCGGCGCCGTTCCACCGAATGGAGCCGCTCACGTCGGCCTGCCACGCGAGCCCGAGCACGGCCCGCAGCAGGCTGCTCTTGCCGGAGCCCACCGGTCCTGCGATCACCACGAACTCGCCGCGGCGAACCGTGAAGGACACGTCATGCAACACCAGGCGATCGCCATACGACACCGTGAGTCCGTCCACGTCGACGCGCTCGAGCGGAACGCGGTCGGGTCGAACGACCTCGGGTCGAACACGTTCGTCGCTCGGGTCGATCGGCAGCGCACGCGAACGAACCGTGTTGCGGGCGTCGGCGTCGGCGACGAGCGCACCCATCCGTGCGAACGCGACGCCAGCTTGCTTGCGGCGGGCGAGCACCCGGCCCACCATTCGGGGGAGGAAGCTGAGCCAACCGAGATAGGCGGTGAACAGTGCGAGCGTGGCGAGATCGAACGCGCCTGATGCGATCGCGCCGGCACTGACCAGCAGCACCAGCCCCAGGCCGATGTCGGCCGCACCTTGACTGAAGGCCATGACACCCTCGTCCAACACCCGGTCGCGCACCGCCGTATGGCGGCGACGATCGACGAGTACCCGCAAGCGAGCGAGCATCGGTTCGGCCGCGTCGTTGACCTTCACGGTCGTGGCTGCTGCCATGATGTCGCCGAGCAGGCCGGTGACCTGCTCGGTCGCCTCGCGATCGGCGGCCCGATAGTCCTTGATGCGGGTGTCGAGGACGCGCGTCACCAGGGCGACGGCCACCAACGGGAAGACCAACACCAGTGCAGCGTTGGCGTCGGCGGTGCCGAGCACGAACCCCGCGATCACCGTGAAGACGAGACCGCCCGAGATGTCGACGATGCCGTCCACCAGATTGGCCACGTCTTCGGTGTCGTCACGGAAGTGCGTCACCGCCGACCCCGCTGAACCAACGGGTTGCCCAGCGTGGATGCCACCACTCGCCATCTGCGCGCTCAGCATGTTGGCCCGAAGCAGCGTCTGCATGTGGAGCCAGACCCGCGTCCAGATCAGCGCACCGTGGTGGATGGAGACCATCCGAATCGTCTCGCTGACGGCGATCGCCATCGACCACCAGATCGTCTCGGTCGAGTCGCCCCGCTCGAGCGCGCCGTACCCGTGGGCGAGCAGATAACCGGTGATCGCGGGCATCGTGAAGAACACGACGAAGAGGAACCAGCCGAGCCAGAACTCTCTCGGACGGTGTTGCGCGACGCGCCAGGCGAGGCCCCACACGCCGGCGACGGGCGGCGGTCCCTGATCGAGGGACACCTCGATGTGACCGTCATCGGGTGTTGCCTCCGGGTGGATCACCACCGTCATGACGGCACCTCGACGACCTCGACATCCGTGCCCGGCGCCTGCTCGCTCTCGAGCGACATCGTGAGCAGGCGGGCGAAGCGGCTGGCATCATCACCGACGAGATCGACCCGATTGCCGTGTTCGATGACGCGGCCGTGATCGAACACCACGATCTCGTCGACCGAGCGCAAGGTACTGAGTCGGTGAGCGATGATCAGCGTCGTCCGGCCGCGCATGAGCTCGACGACAGCGGCCTCGAGGCGCTGCTCGGTCTCGGGGTCGACACGAGCGGTCGCCTCGTCGAGCACGAGCAGATCGGGGTCGCGCAGCCACACGCGGGCGAGCGCGAGGAGTTGGGCCTCCCCGGCCGACAACCCGGCGCCGGCAGCGCCGAGCGCGCGATCAATTCCGCCCGCCGCGAGCGGAGCGAGGCCGACGCGCTGCAGCGCATCGATCACCGCATCGTCGGTGGGTTCGTCGTCGAAGAGGGTGACGTTGTCGCGCAACGAGCCGGCGAAGAGTTCGACCTCTTGAGGAACGAGCGCGACGCGGCGTCGGAGTTCGTCGAGCGGGATCTCGCCGATCGCGACCCCGCCGAGCGACACCAGGCCACCGGTGGGTTCGACGAGTCGGAGTACCAGCCGAGAGAAGGTGGTCTTGCCGCTTCCGGTTCGTCCGACGACCCCGACCGAACGGCCCGCCTCGATCCGTATGTCGACGTCGCGCAACACCGGCCGATCGTCGCCGTAGTCGAACGCGACACGGGTCGCCTCGACGGTCAGCGGACCCGACGGCGGATGGCGGGTGCCGGTGTCGACGATCATCGGGCGGATCGCGAGGAGCTCGGCGACGCGCACCATTGCACCGTTTGCCTTCTGCACGGTCTCGAGTTCGTGAACGACCTCTTCGAGCGGTCGGGCGATCAGCAGCACGTACTGGAACAGCAGAAAGGCCGTTCCGAGTGAGATCGTGTTCGCTCCGACGAGCACGGCACCCAACACGAGGGCCAACACCCAGCCGGCGGCAACGGCGCCCTGAACGAACCACCACATCACGAGGAACGCCCGCTCGCGGCGCACCGCACTGACGAGTGCACCTTCGCTGTCTTCGACGAAGCGCCAGGCGACGTGATCGGCAGCGCCGTTGGCGCGCAGATCCTCGCCGGCGGTCAGGCGTTCCTCGATGCCGCCGTAGAGCCGACCGAGCGCCCCCATCTCATCGGACGACTCCGACACCGCCCGGTGGCGCCCGCGCAGCACGACGACCAACGCCACTGCCACGTACACCGCCATGCCCAGACCGAGGCGCCAGTCGAGCACTGACAACACGACGATCATGCCGCCAACCAACATCGCTGCGCCGACCGCCTTGGTGACGACCTGGCCGAGGAACTCCGAGACCGAGGTGATGTCGCCATCGACTCGTTGGATCAGCTCGCCCGGCGTGTGGGTTCGATGGAACTCGTGATCGAGGCCGAGCACGTGGCGAGTCATCGTGACGCGGAGTTCGTTGGTGGTGCGCCAGGCGAGCACCGTGGCCAGCCACGACACCACGACGGCGAGAAACTGGCTGACCACCGCGATGGCGAGGAAGAGCAGGGCGAGACGTGTGATCTCACTGGTCGTCGTCCCATCGGCGGTGGTGTCGACGATCTGGCGGATCACGAGTGGGCCCATGATCGTGAGCGCAGAGGCCAGTGCGACGAGCGCGCCGAGACCGGCCCAACGCGATCGGTCGGGCCGCAGCAGCGCGCCCAGAGCACGCCAACGTCCACCGGTCTCCCCGGTCTGCGTCGCCATGCGACCAGTCTCGCCGGAGGCGACCGGTGGCGCAGCAGACATTTCCAATCCCGGGAATGTTTGCGGGCGCAACTGACTTGTACGAGAGGATGAGTGTCCACCGTTTGAATCACGCCGTGCTCTACGTCCGAGACGTCGAGGCAACCAAGGAGTTCTACGGCTCCGTGCTCGACTTCCGGGTGGTCAGCGAGTTCCCCGGGGCTGCATTCCTGCAAGCAGCCGGCTCGACGAACGACCACGACCTGGGCGTGTTCCAGATCGGGTCGGACGCCGGCCCGTCCGAGGCAGGTCGCACGACGGTCGGGCTCTACCACCTGGCGTGGGAGGTCGACACGCTCGGCGAGCTGCAGCGTCTGGCCGGCGTGCTGCGCAAGCGCGGCGCCCTCGTCGGCGCCAGCGACCACGGAACCACCAAGAGTCTCTACGCCAAGGATCCCGACGGACTCGAATTCGAGGTCGTGTGGATCATCCCGGCCCACCTGCTGACCGCGGACGACCTCGCCGCTCGAACGTCCGTCGGACCGCTCGACCTCCCCGCCGAGATCGAACGGTTCGGCGTCGACGAGTTGGGCGGCGTCGGCATCTCGATCCCCGCGACCGCACACACCCAATCCACAACGAGAGCGACGTGACGACATGAACATCGACTTCTGGGTCGACCCTGGCTGCCCATTCTGCTGGGCCACCGCGCGCTGGGCGGTCGACGAGGTGCAGCCACACCGAGACATCGACATCACCTGGCGCCCGATCAGTTTGTTCTTCAAGAACGACCCCGACCCCGACTCACCCTGGTACGACGGGACGAAGTTCACCCACGGACTCCTGCGAGTGATGGAGTCGGTGCGTACCACCGATGGCAACGACGGCGTGTTCAAGCTGTACTGGGAGTTCGGGGCGCGCATCCACCACGACAAGCAGACCCCGTTCGATCCCGCCGACGCATTGGCGACCGTCGGGCTCGACACCTCCCACGCGGCGGCGTTCGACGACGACACGTGGGATGACGTGATCCGCACGGGCATGGACGAGGGCTTGGCTTTGGTCGGCAACGACGTCGGGACGCCGATCATCGCGTTCGACAACTCCGACGGGGTGAAGGCGGGCTACTTCGGCCCCATCATCTCTCGGATCCCCTCCACCGAGAAGAGCGTCGCCATGTGGGACGCGCTCGTGACGATGATGGACATCGACTCGTTCTTCGAACTCAAGCGCACCCGCGCCGAGGGCCCGCTGGCCGGCGACCGCCCCCTCCCCCGCTGACGCCGCGCCCACCACCATTCACGTTTGCGTTGCACTCCGGGTGGGACGGGTCACCGAGCCCACCACCAACCACGTTTGCGTTGCACTCCCGGTGGGACGGGTCACCCGAAGTGCCCCACAAACGGGGATTGGGGTCCGGTCGGGGATGGGGCCGGTCAGGGCGTGCAGGCGGTGAGGAGGCGCTGTTTGAACGCGGCCTCGTCCACCGACCACAGCACGCGGATGTTCGGGTCGGGCCGGCCGAAGCGGCGGTCGGGAATGGTGCAACCCCGGGTGGGCCCGTCGAGTCCGACCACCAGCCATTCGTCGGTTGCCTCGGTGATGATCGAGTCGTCGAGGGCCACGGCCATCGCGATCGGATCCGGGAGATCGAAGCCCGCGAGGCCGGTGTCGAGGCAGTACTGCTCGACGTCGCCGTTGATGTCGATGGCGAACTTGCCCAGCGGGCCGACGGCGGCCAACTCGGTCTGTTCCTCACTGGTCATCACGGCGAACGTCCGCGAGATGTTCCAGCCGATCATCGTCTTCGCACCTGGTGCGGCGAACACCGCCGTCGCGGCTTCCGGATCGGCCCACACGTTGTACTCGCCGAGCGCGTCCACGTTGCCGACACCATCGGGGGATCCAGCCATCAGATAGGTGTGCCCGAACTTGGTGAGGAGATCGGGATCACGCTCGAGCGCGGCAGCGATGTTGGTGAGCGGACCGAGCGTCACCAAGTCGTGCCGGCCAGGCTCGTTCGCGGCGATCTCGAGCAACACCCCCACTGCGTCGACCGATGTCGCCACCCGAGATGGATCAGGAAGTGCCGCTCCGCCCATCCCGTCCTGCCCGTGCACGAGCTGTGCCGTGTCGAGCGGGCGTGAGAGCGGACGATCGCATCCGGCATGCACCGGAATGTCGGCGCCGCCGGCGAGGTCGAGGGTGATGATCGCATTGCGAACGGCCAGATCGAGGGGCACGTTGCCGGCCACCACGGTGACCACGCGGACATCGACGGACGGGTCGCGCACAGCGAGCACCAGCGCGATCGCGTCGTCGGATGCGGTGTCGGTGTCGATCACGATGCTGCGTTGTGCCATCCCCTCAGTGTGCCCGCCAGCCGCGAGGCGATCCGCACCTCAGAACAGGGAGTCCTGACCAAGGACCTCGGACGCGGGTGCGACCGGCAGTGGGGTGGGCAGCGTGGCGAGGCCATCGACGCGCGCGGCGACCTCGGCGTGGAGCATCCGAGCCAGCGCCGGCGATTCGAGATTCTCGGGCTGGTGCACGAACACGTAGGGCTCCCGGCCCTCGGAGATCCACCCGACGAGCAGCGGGATCCACGCACGTAGGCCATCCGCCGTCCCGTCGAGATCGTCCGAGCCGATCACCCGCACGATCGGCATCGGGCCCATCACGTCGGTCACCACCGGAAGCTTCGGCTTGCTCCGTCGTTCCTCGACGGCGGCATCCGTTCTCGGCGATGCTGCACGAAGCGGTCGTGTGTCGAGCACGACACGACCGATCCCCGCAGCGCCGAGCAGGTCATCGACCGCTCGGTGTGACGGTCCGCCGTCGAAGAACGCAGCGTGGCGGAGCTCGACGGCCCAGTGGTGCGACGGGGGCAACCGGGCGACGAACGAACGCAGCGTCGCGAGCGAGTCCGGGCCGAACGATGGCGGCAACTGCACCTGGACGGGACCCAGCCGTGCACCGAGCGGGTCGATCGCGGCGAGGAACACACCGAGTGAGCGGAGCGCATCGTCACCGCGCAAGCGCAGTTCGTGCGTGATGTGACGTGGCACTTTGAACGCGAAGCGGAAGTTGACGGGCGCCTGGTCGACCCACTTCGCCACGGTCCGCTCGGGCGGCACCGCGTAGAACGTCGTGTTGCCCTCGACGGCGTTGCACCAACCCGCGTACTCGGCCAGCTCCCGGCCGCGATTGCTCGGCGACAGGAATCGCCCGACCCATGGCGGGTGCGCCCACATCGGGCAGCCGACCCGGAAAGTCGGTTCGAGCGCCACTCAGGTCGCCAATCGATGGAGCCAGATCGGCGCGCCGACGCCTTTCACGCTCGTCGGACCGACAGGTCGGAACGTGGCGGTCTGCCCGTTGCCCTCCAGCGATCGCCTGACCTGTTCGGTCACCAGCAGCTCACCCGGTCCGGCGAGGTCGGCAACCCTCGAGGCGATGTTGACGGTCTGTCCGACGAAGTCGTCGCCTCGCTCGATCACGTTGCCGACGTGCATCCCCATGCGGACCGCGAGTGGGAATTCGTCATCGTCACGCGCCGCCGACACCGAAGCGAGGATGCTGCGCGCCACCGTGAGACCATCCGGGCCGTCGCCGAACCACAGCATCAACCCATCTCCGAGCTCTTTGACGATGCGACCCCGTCCGAAGAGCTGGTCGTTCACGATGCTCGACTGGCGATCGAGCACCTCCACCGCCGCCCGGTCGCCGTGGACGTCGGTGTAGGCCGTGAAACCGACGAGGTCGGTGAACAGAATGGCCGCGGTGTCTGCGGCTGGGCGCTCGGCATTCACCGGACGGCGACTCGGCCGCTGCCCGACCGAGCGGTGACGACGCAGTCGTGCTCGCCTCGGTGGTCGTGGGTGGCGTGCGACGGAGTGTCGACGCGGACGTGTGCACCAGGAGGCATCGCGATGGAGATCCGCCCCGACACGGTCTCGGCATCGACGTCGCTGGCCGTCGTCATCTCGATGTCGATCCGGCCGCTCGAGCAGTGTGCTCGAACCTCACCCCGCACGCCTCGAAGCGTGATCCGTCCGCTGTCCGTCGTGACGTGAGCCGGTCCGCATCGGCCGACGGTGACACGCCCACTTCCACCGAGGATCCGACACTCGCCGGCCGACACCTTCACGTCGACTCGGCCACTTGCCGTGCGGATGTCCACCGACGCCGCCTCGTCGACCGACACCTTGCCGGACGTGGTGACGACGGCCACCGCCCCGGCGCGGCCGAGCACCTCGACCCGGCCCGACGAGGTCCCGATCACGAGGTCCAGCCCCTCCGGAACGCGGACGTTGATCTTCGAGCTCCGGCCGTCGACCGTCGCCCCCGAGCCCTCGACCACGATCGACGCACCGTCGACCAGCACCTCGTCGAGGCCGGCCTCGGCGTACACGCGGACCTTTCCACTGGCGCTGGCCACTCGGAGCACCTCGAGCGGAACCTGCGTGTCGTTCGCCATGCTCCGACCGTACCCGACCACCCAGACCGAAAAATGCGCGGATCCGGTCGCTCAGCGACCGGATCCGCAGGTTTCAGGGGGTTGGGGGACTGAGGTCAGTCGAGGCGTTCGATGATGGTGGCGTTGGCCATGCCGCCGCCCTCACACATCACCTGCAGGCCGAAGCGGCCACCGGTGCGCTCGAGCTCGTTCAGCAGCGTCGCCATCAGCTTGGTGCCGGACGCGCCGAGCGGGTGACCGAGCGCGATGGCGCCACCATTGACGTTGACCTTGCTCATGTCCGCGCCCGTCTCCTTCTGCCACGCGAGCACGACCGAGGCGAACGCCTCGTTGACCTCGAACAGGTCGATGTCGTCGATGCTCATCCCGGTCTTCTCCAGGATCTTCTTCGTCGCGGGGATCGGACCCTTGAGCATGGTGACCGGGTCGGCGCCGGTGACGGCGAACGCGTGGAAGCGTGCGCGGGGCTTCATTCCGAGCTCCTCGGCCTTCTCCTTGCTCATGATCAGCACGGCGGATGCGCCGTCGGAGATCTGTGACGAGTTGCCGGCGGTGATCACGCCATCTTCCTTGAAGGCGGGCTTCAACTTCGCGAGCGTCTCGGCGGTGGTGCCTTCGCGGATGCCCTCGTCGGCGGTCATCGTCTCGGTCTGGCCGTCGATCTCGACGTCGATCGGGATGATCTCGTTCTCGAAACGACCCTCGTCGCGGGCGACTGCGGCCCGCTGCTGGCTGGTGGCGCCGAACTCGTCGAGATCCTCACGGGTGATGCCGTACTCGGCGGCGATCATGTCGGCACCGATGCCCTGGGGCGGCAGGCCGGTCTCGGAGTAGCGGTCGAGCTGCTCCTGCGGGAACGGGAAACCCATGCCCTGCACGATCGAGGCGCCCATCGGGGTGCGGGTCATCACTTCGACACCGGCGGCGACGACGACGTCGTACGCGCCGGCCATCACGCCCTGCGCGGCGAAGTGCATCGACTGCTGGCTCGAGCCGCACTGGCGGTCGATCGTGGTCGACGGAACCTCTTCGGGCCAGCCGGCGGCGAGCACGGCGTTGCGGCCGATGTTCAGCGACTGCTCACCGACCTGCATCACGCAGCCCATGATCACGTCATCGACCATGGCGGGGTCGAGGCCATTGCGCTCTTCGAGCGCCTTCAGGACCTGCGCCGCGAGTGCCGCGGGGTGCTGGTCCTTGAGCTTTCCATTGCGCTTGCCGCCCGGCGTGCGGATGGCATCGACGATCACTGCTTCGGTCATTTGGATTCTCCTGTTGCTGTGGTTGAGATGGGGGTTGAGATGGGGGTTGAGATCGGGGTTGAACTGGCGGGCGAGACGCTTGCGACGGGGGTCTTGGCGATGGCGGTCGCGAGATTCTGCTGGAGGCGGGTCATCACCCAGGCGAGCGCTTGACGTTCTTCGCGCCCGAGGCCGTGGCGGAGCTCGGCTCGCAGGATCTGGTCGACGTCGTTGATCTGTGCCGCCAACTCGGTACCGGCGTCGGTGATGGCGACGAGCCACACGCGCCGGTCGTCGGGCTTCGGTTGGCGTTCGACGAGTCCGCGAGCTTGCAGACGGTCGATCACCGAGCCGATGGCGGCACGGCCGATGCCGAGGTGGTCGGCGAGATCGGTCTGGGTGGTCGCACCGAACTCGTGGACGTAGCCGAGCAGCGACGCCTGGGTGAGGTTGAGGTCGAGTGGGGCGAGGCGGGTGTCGAAGGCGACGCGCACGAGGCGCGCCGTGGCCATCAGCGTGGACTCCACGCGGAGCCAGGGCGGCGAGTCGAGTTCGTGGGTGGTGAGGTTGCTCATGCTGTGTGGTGCCTGGTGGTGCCTGGTGGCGGTGAACGGTCACGTTTGACCCGGCTTGGTGTGACAGTTCGGTAGCGACAGGTGTGGACACATACTGTACGCTGCCATACAGTATTGCAACTGCAGATTGCTGCCGTTGTTGCGCAATCGTCTCGCGACCATCGTCTTGGAGGACATGACATGACCGACACCGCCACCGGATTGACCGACGCCGAAGCCGCCGAATTCCGCCAGAAGTGCGTCGATTTCATGGAGCAGTACGGCACCAAGCCGGCCGCGAACATCGACGATCAGAAGGCATTCCTCGCTGCTGCCGCCGAGGCCGGTCTCGCCGGACTGCCCGTGCCCGCCGAGTACGGCGGCGGCGGCAAGACCCTCGCCCACGAGAAGATCTGGCGCGAGGTCAAGGGCAACTACCCGATGCCCGACAGCGAGTTCATCATCTCCCACGGCATGTGCATGCCGATGCTCGCCGAGTACGGCACCCACGAACAGAAGGAACGCTTCCTCGCCGACAACATCTCGGGCAAGACCATGTGGTGCCAGATGTTCTCCGAGCCGGGCGCCGGGTCCGACGTCGCGAGCCTGCAGACGAAGGCCGAGCTCGACGGTGACGAGTGGGTCATCAACGGGCAGAAGGTGTGGACCACCCTCGCCCACAAGAGCGACTACGGCTTGGTCGTCGCCCGCACCGATCCCGACCAGGTGAAGCACGCCGGCATCTCGATGTTCATCCTCGACATGCGCGGCCCCGGCGTCGAGATCCGTCCGATCCACCAGATCGACGGTGGATCGCACTTCAACGAGGTGTTCTTCAGCGACGCCCGCATCCCGAAGGACTGGCTGGTCGGCGACCTCAACAACGGCTGGAACCTCGCGACGGCGATGCTGATGTACGAGCGCGTCGCCATCGGAGGCGCCGGCGCCGGCAAGATCAACCAGCCGAACTTCAAGATGCTGCGCAAGGCCGCCGAGGCGACCGGCCAGATCGGCAATCCGGTGGTGCGCGACCAGATGATGAAGATCTGGTCGATGGAGACCTGCAAGTCGCTCGTGGCGATGAAGACCCGCGACGAACTCAAGGCCGGCAAGACCCCGGGCCCCGGCGGGTCGCTCGGCAAGCTGTTCGGCTCGAACATCGCCTGGAAGGTTCGCGAGATGGCGCTCGAGTTCGCAGGCCCCGGTTCTGTTGCCTGGGATCCCGATGACGAAGGCGGCGCCGAGCTGCAGCGGATCGTGTTGAACAGCTTCCAGTCGAGCATTGCGGGCGGCACCGACGAGATCCAGCGCAACATCATCGGCGATCGCGTCCTCGGTCTGCCCCGCGAACCGTCGGTCGACCGCGGCGTCCCGTTCCGCGAACTCAAGGTCGGTACCCAGGCCAACTGAGTTGGGCCATGTGTGTCAACTGGGGTCTGACCCCAGTTGACACACATGCCACACTCTGGCGATGGGGAGTACCGATCATCGGTTGACGACGCGGCAGATGGCCGAGTTCGTCGCCAACGGGTTCATCCGCTTCGAGGCGATCGTGCCGCCGGAGATCAACGAACGTGGCATCGAGGAGATGCGGCGCCTCGAACTCGAGCGGTTCGGGCCTGAGGGGCTCAAGCCGCCACACACCGGGACAACGCTCGACGAGTGCTACCCGCCGCCGTCGGCGATCGGTGAGTACCTGCGCCTGCCGCAGATCCGCGGGATCATCGAATCGTTCGTCGGCGCCAACCCGACGTTCGACCACGACTTCACGCACCACCTGCAGCCGCATTCCACCTACCTCCAGCCCTTGCACGTGGACGCGATCACCGACTCGCCCGACACCACCTTCGACGTCCAGCTCTTCTGGTACCCGCACGATGTCGCGCCGGGCGAGGGCGGCACGAGATTCGTGCCGGGCAGCCACCTGCGTCGCGTGCGGTCGTCCGGCCTCGACCGCTACCAGCACATCACCGGCGAGCAGCAGTACGCAGGCCCCGCCGGCACCGTGGTCGTGTTCCACCACGGGCTGTGGCACGCCGGCCAGCCGAACCCAGGCGACGGCGACCGCTGGATGCACAAGGTGCGGCTCAACCCGACGGTGCCGCAGGTCCGCCTCTGGAACACCGCCGACCTCGCCGAGCTCCAGAACCCACCGTCGGATCACGTCTTCGCCCGGATGCTCCCCGACAGCGTGGCGCAGGTGCTGCGCACGATGCAGCCATGGATGAGCATCACCGACTACCGCAACGAGCAGGTCCAGCGGTCGAAGCTCTGGCGGTACCTCACCGGCGACGAGACCTACGACGTCGACCACTACCTCACCCGACTCGAAGGGCGCGCCGGCGCTGGTCGGGTCCTGATGCAACGCCAGCAGGTCCTCTATCTCTGGGCGAACGGGTCCGCGCTCGACTCCGGCACGGTCGGCTGGGCGTTCCACGACGGCAGCGACGGCAGCGGGCCTGCGCTCCCCGATGGCACGCCTCCCTACGCCAACGGAGTGTCCGCGCTGCGAGACGGCTGGATGCTGTTGCAGTCGTCCCAGCTCACCGCGCCGCTCCCCGGCAACGAACACGTCAACGACTACCTCGAGTACGAGTTCGTCTTCGAGCGACGAATCGAGGGGTCGTGAGCAAGCAGCAGGATCCGTCGCCCGCCGAGACCATCGATGAGATGCAGAACGACCTGCCGTACGACGAGCCGATCGACAAGAAGGTGTACGAGCGCGACCTCGAGGCCCTGCAGATCGAGCTCCTCAAAGCACAACGCCACATCAAGACCGTCGGCGATCGTCTCGTCATCGTCTTCGAGGGTCGAGACGCCGCCGGCAAGGGCGGTTCGATCAAGCGGTTCCGTGAGCACCTCAACCCTCGCGGTGGCGAGCACGTCGCCCTCCCCAAGCCCACGGAAGCCGAACGCACCCAGTGGTACTTCCAGCGTTACGTTGCGCACCTGCCATCGGCCGGCGAGATCACGATGTTCGACCGGTCCTGGTACAACCGCGCCGGCGTCGAGAAGGTGATGGAATTCTGCACGCCACAGGAACACGCGCTGTTCCTCCGCCAGGTTCCCGACTTCGAGCAGTCGTTGGTGAGCAGCGGGATCCGGCTGTACAAGTTGTGGTTCACCGTGTCGAAGGCTCGGCAGAAGCAGCGCTTCGACGATCGGCGCGAGGACCCACTCAAGCAGTGGAAGCTGTCGCCGATCGACGAAGTCAGTGTGACGCGATACGACGAGTACACCGAAGCGCGCAACGAGATGCTGCTGGCGAGCGACACGATGGTGGCGCCGTGGACCATCGTCAACTCGAACGAGAAGAAGCGCGCCCGGCTCGGAGCAATCCGCAGCGTGCTGCACTCACTCGACTACGAACACAAGGATCATGACGTGGTCGGCGAACCCGATCCCCGAGTCGTACGCACCGCCCGTTCGGTGTTCATCGACAACTGAGCCGTCGGCGTCGCTCGATCGTCAGGCGGCCGGACCTTCCGCACGCAGTCGCTCGACGGACTGCATCGCATCACGCAACTCGGTCAGCCAGTCGCCGGTGTGCTGCCCGACGAGACGCACGCACCATGCCAGGGCGTCGGCCCGTGAGCGAGCGACGTTCGCGGCCACGAGGGTGTCGAGCACCATCCGTTCGGGTTGACGCAGCCGGGTCATCACCGGCACGGCGAGGTGGGTGAAGAGCTCGCTTCGCTCCCCGACCACGACGCCCCAGGCGACCTTGCGGTCGTAGCGGTGCTCGGCTTCTCGGGCGATCTGCATCCGGGTCTCGCGCGTCTCTTCTCGGAACCCGGTCGCTCGTCCCGCGAGGGCTTCGGCCCGATCGGCCTCGGTCGCATCGGCGCCGAGTTCAGGTGGCGCCACCGCGAGCATGATCGTGATCTCGTCACGGTCGATGGTGATCTCGGCGGGCTGGTCGGTCCAGGCGTCGGGGAGTCGTCCCCGGAGCCAGGAGGTGATGGTGGAATCGGCGGTGGTCATGGTCGGTACTCTAGCCGTTGATTACATAATTACACAGTTACATTCATTTGTGTTCGCAAGGATCTTGCTCTAGCATCGGCTCCATGAACGATTGGAATGCCCAGATCATCGCCGAGTTCCGCGCCAACGGCGGCAAGGCCGCACAGTTCGGTGATGCACCGCTCGTCATCCTGCACACGATCGGCGCCAAGTCCGGTGAACTGCGCGAGACGCCGCTCGTGGCACTCGTCGAGGGAGACGACCTGTACGTGTTCGCGTCGAAGGGCGGGGCTCCGACCACCCCGGACTGGTACTACAACCTCAAGGCGCATCCGGAGATCACCGTCGAGTTCGGCACCGAGACGTTCACCGCCGAGGTCACCGAGCTGCCAGAGGACGAGGGCCAGGCCAAGCTGCGCGCCCAGGCCGAGTTGATGCCGCAGTTCGGCGAGTACATCACCTCCGCCGCACCTCGCGTCATCCCTGCGTTCCACATCGCCCGCACCGCCTGAGTCGCCCGCGCTGCCTGGCACCCCATCGGGTCAACCGCCGCGGAAGACCTCGACGTTGGCGCCGACTGAATTGAGGCGGTCAGGGAGATCTTCGTGACCGCGGTTGATCGCGTAGATGTTGCGCAGCACCGACGTGCCAGGCGTGGCGATCATCGCGAGCAGCATGACAACGGCCGGGCGTAGCGCCGGTGGACACATCAGTTCAGCGGCCCGCCACCGCGTCGGGCCCTGCACCGCGAGGCGGTGCGGATCGAGGAGGCGCACGTCGGCGCCGAGCTTCGCCAGATCGGTGAGGTAGATGGCGCGGTTCTCGTAGACCCAGTCGTGCACGATCGTCGAACCATCGGCCATCGCAGCGATCACCGCGAAGAACGGCAGATTGTCGATGTTGAGGCCCGGGAACGGGAGCGGATGGATCTTGTCGATCGGCGCGGTCAGTTCGGACGGATGCGTCGTGACGTCGACGAGGCGGGTGTTGCCGTTCGCTGCCAGGTACTCGTCCGACACGTCGAACCGCTGACCCATCTCGGCGAGGGTGGCGAGTTCGACCTCGAGGAACTCGATCGGCACACGCCGCACGGTGAGCGTCGAGCTGGTGACGATGCCGGCGGTGAGCAGCGTCATCGCCTCGATCGGATCCTCCGACGGTGAGTAGTCGACGTCGACGTCGATCTCGACCCGACCGGTGACCGTGAGCGTGGTCGTTCCGATTCCCTCGACGGCGACACCCAGTTCACGGAGGAAGAAGCACAGGTCCTGCACCATGTAGTTGGAGCTGGCGTTGCGGATGGTCGTCGTGCCGGATCGGCGGGCGGCAACGAGGAGCGCGTTCTCGGTGACGGTGTCGCCGCGTTCGGTCAACACGATCGGACGTGGCGGTGCATCACAGCCGGTCGAGGTGATGTCGTAGAACCCGTCGGTTGCGACGACGTCGATGCCGAACGGACGCACCGCGATCAGGTGCGGCTGCACGGTTCGGATGCCCAGGTTGCAGCCGCCGGCATGCGGGAGGCGGAACGCCTGGTGGTCGTGCGACAGTGGGCCGAGCAGCAGGATGATGCTGCGCGTCATTCGCGCGGCGTCCACGTCGATGCGCTCCAGATCGAGTGCGACCGGCTGCGTGATCTCGAGGTCGTTGCTGTCGTCGATCCAGCGCCATGCCACACCGATGCTCGCGAGCACTTCGAGGATCCGGTTGACCTCTTCGATGCGAGCGACGTCTCGCAGGACGGTGCGCCCGGTGTTGAGCAGGCTGGCGCAGAGCAACGCCACGCTCGCGTTCTTGCTCGTCTTGACGTCGATGTCACCGCTGAGACGTTGGTCGCCGGTCACCCGGAGGTTCATCGGCCCGGAAGGTCCGATGGTGAGCAGTGTGCTGTCGAGCGCGTCGGCGATCCGACCGATCATCTTCAGACTCAGATTCTGCCCTCCCCGTTCGATGCGATTGACGGCGCTCTGGCTCGTGTCGAGCGCGGAGGCCAGCTGGGTCTGCGTCCAACCTCGCTGCTCACGTGCCTCGCGGATCATCGCTCCCATCGTCCCGAGGTCATTCTGCGCCATGTTCGGACCGTATCTCACATGTGAGATGTCGCCCATTCACCGGCGGAAATCGCTCGTGGCCGACACGACCCGGCGTGCAAGGGTGGCGCGATGAGCGACCGCGATCTCCTCGGAGCACCTGACGAGCATCTCGATCCGGCGGTCGCTCGCGTCTATGACCGCAGCGTCGCCGGCCGCTTCGACGACGACGAGATCCGTCCGGTGGTCACGCTGCTGGCCGAACTCGCCGGTGACGGGATCGCGGTGGAGTTCGCCGTCGGCACCGGGCGACTGGCGGTGCCGCTGGCCGAGGCCGGCACGACCGTGATGGGCCTCGACTTCTCCGAACCGATGCTCGCCGAACTCGAGAAGAAGCCAGGTGCCGAGCGGATTGCGGTGACGCTCGGCGACATGACCTCGACACGCGTGTGTTCGGACGCGACGCTCGTGTACCTCGTGTTCAACACGATCACGAACCTGCGAAGCCAGCAGCAGCAGGTGCAGTGCTTTCGCAATGCCGCCGCTCACCTCTCCCCGGGCGGGCGCTTCGTGATCGAAACCGGGGTGCCCCAGCTCCGCCGGCTCCTGCCGGGTGAGTCGATCGTGCCCTTCGACGTCTCACCTCACCACCTCGGTTTCGACGAGTACATCGATCTCGTCGATCAGATCTCGGTCTCACACCACTACTTCATCGACAACGGTCGGGCTCGCACCAGGTCGGCTGCGTTCCGCTACGTCTGGCCGTCCGAACTCGACCTGATGGCCGAGCTGGCGGACATGGAACTCGAAGAGCGCTGGGCAGACTGGCAGCGGTCGCCGTTCACCGGCGAGTCCCGGTCACACGTCTCCATCTGGAGACGGCGGTAGCGATCGCCGCACCCTCAGCTCGCTCGGGTGATGCGACGCCGAGCCTTCGCTCGCTTGGCGCCGGACAACACCCGTTTGCGAACTCGGCCCGACAGCTCGGCGCCATCGGTGCTGTGGGCGATCACATCGAGCACCAGGCCCCGAGTGCGGACCCGCTCGATCACCACCGGCGCGTCGCTTCGCAGGTCGACCACGACCACCGGTCCGTCGCACACGTCGAGGCACGCCAACTCACGCACGTCGCCGACCCGGCGCAACTCCCGCTCGGTCGTACGAAAGCCGTCGGCCTTGCGGCAGTCCTTGCCGGTGCACAGCCCGACGTCAGGTCCCTTCGTCACGGAGGTGAGGCTGCCCGCTCAGGCGATCGAGTAATCGCGCAGCAGCTTGTTCATCTCGATCACGTGGAGCTCCTCTTGGCCGATCTGACCACGGGCGTACTCCTCGAGATAGATCGAGGTTCCCTCGGCGAGGGTGAGCAACTGGCGGTACAGGTCGAGGGCTCGACGTTCGTGACCGATCGACTCACGCAGGATGACGTCGATCGCGTGATCGTGCGACTCCTCGATCGGCGCGATGCCCTGATCGGGATGACCACCGAGCCCGGTGAGGATCTCGCCAGCCTGCTGCGCGTGCACCAGTGATTCGGCCGCCTGGGCCTTCATGAAGTCGACCAACGGCAACCGGTTCGGGCCGGTGATCACCAACGAGTAGTGGGTGTATCGCACCACCCCGCTCAGCTCGGCCTTGAGAATCTCGTTCAGGACAGGATTGACGGCGTCGGTGTCGATGGTCGTGAGCACCACCCCAGTCTCGCACGCGTTCAGCTGAAGTAGTCAGGTCGACTCACGTGGGTCTCGCTCACGAACAGCACGCCGTGGCGATCGTCGAGCAGACGTCGGATACCGGCGATCAGCCCCTCGGCGCGTTCGATCGGCACGACGGTGATCAGCATCGACAGGCTGGCGCGGTCGTTGAACAGCAGCCGTCCCTGGTGGTGACCGTGATGCCCGAAGCCCGACACCCCGGACACCGCCGTGTATCCGGTGGCGCCGGCATCGAGGAAGAGGTCGCGGACGGCGGGCACGTCGTCGCCGTCGACGACGACTTCGATCTTGGCCATGGCGGGCAGGTCGGTCCAGGTGGTCATTGCGTTCTCCATTCAGATCGACAGGGGTGTCGAGAGGTCGGTGTGCGAGAGGAACGTGCGGTGTTCGGTCATCGACGCATCGGCGAGGTGCCAGGGTTCCCAACCACCGGTGGGTGTTCGAAAGGACCATGGGTCGTTGTCGTGGGCACGAGCGACGACGTGGATCCACTCACCTTCGACCAACTGTCGCAGGCCGCTGTTGCGCAGGATGATTTCCTCGATCCGATCGAGTGGAGCCTCGACGACCGCAAGGAGCCGCAGCGGATCGTGGGCACGCTGATCGCCGAGCATCACCGACTGCATCGGGAGGCCGACGGCGAGGTCGCCGGACTGGCCGACCACCACGCCGATCCCGCCGACCGGATTGTGCAGCATCTTGTCGCCGGCGCCGAACAGGTCCGGTTCGACGGTGGAGAAGTAGTACTGCGACGAGATCCACTGCGCCACGACGAGCGGCGCGGTCATGATCGTCTCGAGCGCCACGCCGTCCGGATCGCGATCAGCGACGTAGCTGTGCAGGAACGAACGCCCGCCCAGGTCGTGACCCGACGTCATCGAGCGCGGTCCGATGACGAAGGCAGCGTTGCCGGCGAGGCCCCATTCGGGACGGACCTGGGCCCAGTCGCGCCCACGGTCGCGCACTCGCGCGGCGTCGCCCGGCAGACGTCGTGCCCGATCCAGTGCGTTGCGTTCACCGGCGGTGTCGAGGTCGCGCTGGAGCGAGTCGACCAGCGGCTGCGTGGCGGCCGGGATGATGTCGCGGTCGAAGATCCGGACGACGTCGGCTGCAGTGTCGTGTTCGGCGGCCACGAACCACGTGTCGTCGGGGATCGTGATGCCCCGCTCGACGAGTCCCGCGCGCACCTCGACATCGTTGAGGATCGCCGACGCGATTCTGGCGCTGGCGCCACCGGGTGCCCCACCACAGGCGCCGCAGTCGAGCGACGAGGCGTGTGGATTGTTGGTGGTCTCGCTGCCGTGACCGCACAGCACCACGACCGGTGCGAACTCGGCCATCCCGATCGTGGTGACGATCGCTTCCGCGAACAACGTCCGCTCGTCCAACGACAGCCCGGCGTGCACGTCGACTCCGGCCACCTCGTCGACCATCGGTGCAGTGCGAGGCGCCGCACCGAACGGCTTCCACCACGATCGCTTGGTCGCCCCGGCCGTGTCGAGCGAGGTCCGTCGAGGGGCGAGCGTGCGCGCAGCAGCGACCGGCCCGGCGAACCAGCCAGCCGACTCCGCAAGCGCGAACGGTGAGGCGATGCCGCCCTTGGCGGCGGAGAAGGCCTCGTGGAGTCCGCCGGTCGCCGAGCAGGTCGACAGAAACGCCGCATCGTCGTCGACGGCGACCTCGGCGATCTCGTGGCGCGGCGACACCAGCACCGGGCACCGGGCCTGAGCCACCGGCGAACCGAGGGGCCGCCATCGAACGGGGACCCCGAAGAACCCGGCAAAGCCGTACGTGTCGTACGCCCCGAGTGCCTCGAGTTGGCGGCGGAAACCTTCCGAGCGCACGTCGATGCAGAACACGAGCTGGGCATCCGGACGAGCTGACGAGGCGTCGGTGAGGGGTCCGGTCAGTCGGGCCAGGAGGCGGTCGCGGAAGTTCCACTCGTGCGCGGCCAGCCAGATCCCGATCCGATCAGACTCTGAGATCTGACCGAGCAGTCCCGCGATCGCCGTCCGCTGCCCATCGCCGCCGAACGCCGCGATCGCAGCAGCGACGCGGCGCTCGAGGCTGACCGTCGGATCCTCGGTGGGTGCGGTCTCGACGTCGGGCCCGGACAGGTCGAGATGGTCCGGTGCCAGGTGGTCCATCGCCGCTCGGACCGCGGCGAGGTCGAGCATGCGCAGACGTACGCCAGGTCGATCGACTGGCGCCCACTCGTCGCACCAACGAGCGAAGCCGGCCCATCCAGGCGTCCGCAGGATCCAGGTGCGAATCGCTCCGACACGTGCTTCCTCGGTCACGCCACGTGCGCTGAGGGCGAGGTCGAGGAGTTCGGCTGGGTCCTCGGGCAGTGCTGCGAGTCGGGCCCCAGCATCACGTCCGATCACGCGGGCCAGGCGGCGGTCCGCACCGGCCACCGCGAGCCACGAGCGGTAGAAACCGCGATCGCGATCGGGCATCTGCCACGGCGTGTGGGCCTCGTCGACGAAGGCCGCACACCACCCCGTCATGATCTCATCGAGCGCCTCGGCCACGCCGCCAGTGTCTCGAGCCGAGGGTGGTGCTGCGATGGGTCCGTGCAACAGGTCCCAACGCACCAGTTCGACCGGGTCGACCCGGACGCCGTCGAGGTCGAGCGGTTGCCGTTCGGCGATCGCCGGGTCGTGACGCAGGACGGCGCGGTCGAGGTCGGCGTCGGTCACCGTGCCACGGGCGTATTCGGCGCGATACGCCGCCAACGGGAGATGGGTTCGAGCTCCGAACCAGGCCCGAGCGGCGGCGGTTGCCTCGGCGAACGGAAGCTCGGCGAGCCCGCCCAGCGGATTCACCGCAACGAAGGCGGTGAGCGGCCAGTACGGCGCGGCAATCGATCCTGCGTTGGCGACGTCGGCGACCAGACGGGCCCGATCGGTGGGTGTGAGCGCCGGCGCGGTTGTCGTTGCGGTGGTCATGCGAGATCTCCTGCGGTGGCGAGTTCGACGGGTGTCGTCGAGGTGGACCGCGGGGCGGTCGGGTGCGGGGGCGAGGCGGGCGAGCCCGAGTGGTTGGCGGTGATGGGGGTGCTGGTGCTCAGCAGCCAGGCGTAGACCGTGCGGCGCAGCCCGGCACCGCGCTCACCTGGCGTGAGGGCGACGACGGCGATGCCGATCCCGATCGCGCCGAGCACGAGGGCCACCCAGACCGGACCGACCGCAGCCGGTACGTCGTAGGGGACCACGTCGGAGATGAAGCCTTCGAACACCGTGATGCCAACGACGTAGCCGAACGTGGCCACCGCGATGCCGGCGATTGCAGTGACGATCGTGCGGGTGGCGGAGAAGGGGGTGGCAGACATCCACCCGTTGGCCGCCCTCCCGACCGACAGGGCCCCGAAGAGCACGATCAGCATGATTGCCGCGGCGGTGAGGTGCGGATCGATGATCCAGAGGGCGAGGGCAAAGCATGCCAGCGGCACGAGCAGGCCCACGACGAGTCGAGTTGCCGGTGCCGTGAGGACGGCGGCGTCGGCTCGACCGAGGTGAGGTCGCTGGATCTGTCGGCTGTGGGAGGAAATCGCGCCGCCGGCGCCCAGAAACATCGCCGCCTTGTAGAGCGCGTGGCCGACGATGTGGAACAACGCTGCGCCGAACGCTCCGACGCCGAGCTGCACCACCATGAAGCCCATCTGGCCGGAAGTGGACCAGACCAGACCGCCTTTGACGTCCGTGCGAACGAGCATGATCGCCGTGGCGAACAGGGCGGTGACCGTGCCGACAGCGAACGCAAGTGCCATGGCGCCGACCGACGATGCGAACACCGGCGAGAATCGGATGAGGAGCACGCCCGCGCCATTGACCACGCCGGCATGGAGAAGCGCCGACACCGGTGTTGGTGCGCAGAGCGTGGACGGGAGCCAGGTGTGCAGCGGGACCAGTGCCGAGCGGGCGACGCCAGCGATCACCAGGCCGATCGCCACGATCGTCAGCACGCTGAGCGAACCGACCGACTCGGCGTCGAGCGCCACCGCTTCTGCTCCGACAGTACGGAGGTCGAGGTCGCCGACGGCAATGATCGCGACGATCATGGCCAGCACGAGCGCGAGGTCGCCGACGAGGAAGCTCCGTCCGGTGAGCCGCTGCGAGCGCCCCGCAGCCGGCCACGGGGCCTTGTGGCCGAGTAGCGCCACCAACGTCACGCTGGTCGCCACCCAGGCAACGGCGAGCCCGGAACCGGTCGCTGCGACACCGACCAGCGAGGCCGCGCTGGCGAGGACGGCGGCGAGCACATGGAAGCGGGTGGCCCTGGGATCGCCGAGCAGCGAGCGCGAGGCGAACGACTGCACGATCAACCCGACCAGGCTGGTGAGCAGGAGCAGGATGGCGCCGACCCGGTCGGCCGTCAGTCCGACGATTGCCGCACCGTCGGCAGTGGTGATCACGGCGTCGACCGGGCCGTCGATTGTCACCGAGATCAACAGCGCCAGCGCCCCGAACGCCGCAGCCGCGCTGGCGCCCACGACGAGTCGCGCCGCGGTGCGTGGCGTCAGCTTGGCGAGTCGAATTCCCGCGACAGCGATGAGCGGCAGGGCGGGAACGACGACGAGCACACCGGACATACGTCGAACTCTAATACCGGAACTCTGATTCATACAACCAAACATGCGTGAATCGCTTCATATGACGTACAGCGCCTTCCCGTGGCGACGTCGCGCGCGAGCGGCCCGATGGGTTCTCCCCGGCCGCGAGTGGCCTGACACACTTCCACTCGATCCACTGGCAAGGGGGCCCATCGTGATCCTGTCGTTTCCCGCTCGGCTGCGAGCTCTCGCACACGACGAACCCGACGCGCCGGCGGTGACGTGCAACGACGTCACGCTGAGCCGGGCAGCGCTGGACTCGCGATCCAACCGCCTCGCCCGCGAACTGAGTTCGTACGGCATCGAGCAGGGGTCGTTCGTGACGGTCGCCGTGCCCAACTCGGTCGACTGGTTCGTTGCGTATGTCGCGTGCTGGAAGCTCGGGGCGATCCCACAGCCCGTGTCGGCCAAGCTGCCCGGACGCGAGCTCGCCGCGATCGTCGAGCTCGCCGGCTCGACCGTGGTGATCGGCGCCCCCGACGAATCGTTCGACCAACTCCCGGACTCGATCGTGCACCTGCCGCTCGGTCACGAACCGCCTCCCGAATTCACCGACGACGCCGTTGCCGACGCCGTGTCGCCTGCCTGGAAGGCTCCGACCTCCGGCGGTTCGACCGGTCGCCCGAAGCTGATCGTGTCCGGCGATCCTGCGCTGTTCGACACCGAGGCGCCGCCGCCGCTGGCCATCGCACCCGGCGGGTGCATGCTCGTGCCCGGACCGCTGTATCACAACGGTCCCGCCGTGTGGTCGTGCCAGGCACTGCTCCAGGGCAACCACGTGATCGTGCTCGCACGCTTCGACGCCGAAGCCGTCCTCGGTTCGATCGAGCGGCATCGGGTCGATGTCGTCTACCTCGTGCCGACGATGATGAAGCGGATCCTCCGCCTCGACGACGAGGTCCGGTTGTCGTACGACCTGTCGTCGCTGCGCGTGGTGTGGCACCTTGCGGAGCCGTGCCCGCCGTGGCTCAAGGAAGCGTGGATCGATTGGCTCGGCGCCGAACGGATCTTCGAGCTCTACGCGGGCACCGAGGCCCAGGCGGCGACGATCATCACCGGTACGGAGTGGCTGGCTCATCGCGGCTCGGTCGGCCGCGTCAGTTCCGGCGAGATGATGATCTGCGACGAGGAAGGGAACGAACTGCCGATCGGCGAACAAGGCGAGGTGTGGATGCGCTCGTCGCGCGAGACCCCCACCTACCGCTACGTCGGCGCCGATGCCAAGACACTGGGCGCAGGCTGGGAGTCGCTCGGAGACATGGGATGGTTCGACGCCGACGGGTACCTCTACCTCGGCGACCGCGTGCAGGACATGATCCTCTCCGGGGGCGCCAACATCTACCCGGCCGAGATCGAGGCCGCGCTCGGTGAGCACCCGGCGGTGCACTCGTGTGCGGTGATCGGGTTGCCGAACGACGATCGGGGCAACGACGTCCACGCCATCGTGCAGGCTGACGCCGATGAGGTGTCGGACGCCGAGCTGCTCGCGTTCCTCGCCGAGCGACTGACGACCTACAAGCTGCCACGATCGATCGAGTTCGTCTCCGAACCGCTGCGCGACGAGGCCGGCAAGGTCCGCCGGTCGACGTTGCGCGCCGCTCGTCTCTGACGACAGCGCTTCGAGGTCGTCGACGACCGAGGGCCGTTTGTCATCATGGGCCGATGGCACTCCCCAGCACATCGTTCGAGACCATCGAGGTCACCGAGGCCGACGACGACATCGCGCTCGTCACCCTGAACCGACCCGAACGGCTCAACGCCATGACGTCGACGATGATCACCGAGCTCGAGCACATCGTCGGTGCGGTCGACCTCGACACCAACCTCCGTGCGGTGATCGTGACCGGCGCCGGGCGTGGGTTCTCCGCCGGACTCGATCTCCAGGACCAGGGCTCGGCCCCGGGCAGCGACGGGGTCGGTCGAACGGTCAGCGGGTTCATGTGGCAGGACCACCTCGCCACGCTGCACGAACGCATCCACCGGTCGCGCAAGCCATGGCTCTCGGCGATCAACGGGCCGGCCGTCGGGGGCGGGTTTGCGCTGAGCCTGGCGACCGACATTCGCTTTTCGTCGACCACTGCCACGTTCGGTGCGGTGTTCTTGAAGATCGGCGTCTCGAACTGCGACATGGGAACCAGCTACTTCCTGCCGCGACTGATCGGGGCCTCACGCTCCGCAGAGCTGCTGCTGACCGCACGAATCTTCGATGCCGACGAGGCCTCGCGCATCGGGCTGGTCGCCGATGTGGTCGAACCAGGCGCCGTCGTCGAACGAGCGTTGGACACCGCCCGTCTGATCCGCAACAACGCACCATTCGCGACGTGGATGACCAAGGAGACGATGTGGCAGACGCTGGATGCCCCGTCGTTGCGTCACGCACTCGACATCGAGAACCGCACCCAGATCATGTGCAGCGCCACCGGCGACACCGCCGAGGCCCGAGCGGCCTTCGTCGAGAAGCGCCCACCGGTCTGGAAGGGCCTCTGACCCGCTGAGTCCACGACCCGTGGACCGACCGGGATCACGTCGACAGCGTCCCGTTCACGATGTGGGTGTGGCCGGCGACCCAGTCGACGACGAGCTGGGTGACTCGCTCATCGAGCGGTTGACGTGCCTGCTTCTTGTACGTGCGGACCGAGGCAGTTCCGGGTTCGGTTCGCAGGAGGTGGGTGACGTCGTCGACGAGGTGGCCGGTGAAGGGCGTCGGGACGGCCTGCTCCATGAGCACGACGTCGGCCGGGTTGACCTGGATGTCCTTGGTGCCGGTGATGGCGAGCACTGGCGCCGCCGCGTGGCCGAGAGCAGCCGCCGGTTCGAACGTCATGAATTCGCGGAACCACTTGGCGTTGAGTTTCACGAACTGAATGCGGATCACGTCGTCGGTGGAGGACTCGATCCGATCCAGCCGTTTCGTCTGAGTCCGAACGAGGTCCTGCCGCAGGAGCTTCATGAGCAGCTTCACCGGCCTCGGCAGTGTCGGTGCGACCTGTTGGGCCTGCCACCGAAGGACGTCTTTGCCGTTGGTGGCTGCGCCCGCGAGGAGGGCAACGCCGGCGAGTTGTTCGTCTGCGGCAAGAGCGGATGCGATGAGCGCTCCCTCACTGTGACCGATGATGACGACCCGGTCGGCGTCGACCTCCGGTCGTGCCCGAAGTGCTTCGAGCGCAGCTCGAGCGTCATCGATGTTGTCCTGGAAGCCGGCGGAGAGGTAGTCACCGTCGCTCCGGCCGACGCCTCGCTTGTCGTAGCGGAGTGACGCGATGCCACTGGCGGCGAGTTCGGCTGCGATCTGGCCCATGACATTGATCGCCAGGCGCTTCGCGTTGGAGTTGCGGTCGACGGGTCCCGATCCGCTGATCAGCAGCGCCCCGGGCCCGGGGAGTGAGCCGCTTGCGCTCAGCGTTCCCTCGAGCACGAGGTCATTCGAAGAAATGGAAATGATCGATTCGGTCACGGTCGTTGTCCTCTGATCCAGGGGAGACTATTCTCAGTACTGCGAATGTTATCAGATTTGAGAATGCCTGCCTCGCCGGAGCCTGAGAAACGATGATCGAAACTCGAGATCTGCTGCTTCATCCGATCCGGCTGCGCATCGTGCAGGCCCTCGTCGGCGATCCGATGACTCCGCTCCAACTGAAGGACCGACTCGGAGACGTGCCGCAAGCGACGCTCTACCGCCACATCAACCATCTGGCCGATGGCGGGTTGCTGGAGGTTGTTGGCGAGCGGCCGATTCGAGGGGGCATCGAGCGCACCTATCGAGTGGTCACCGCCTCCGTGGTGCTCGGAGACGGTGAGCTGGAGTCGGCGTCCGCCGATGAGCACTTCCGCTACTTCGCGACATTCGTCGGCACCCTCCTTGCAGACTTTGCCACCTACCTCGACTCCGGCACGCCGATCATGAGCAAGGATCGCGTCGGCTACCGGCAGGTTCCGCTCTGGCTCACCGACGAAGAGTTCGATGCACTCGCCGAGACCATGGCGACCGCAGTCCAGGAACACGTCGACAACGAGCCCGCCCCGGGACGACGACGACGCCTTCTGAGCACGATCGTGATGCCCGACGATCGCACCTGAGGGCGAGACCCCGCTCAGGCCAAACCGTCAGGTCGCCACGACCGGAGCCGAGCCGCTCGGAGCAACGATCGCGTCGAGGGTGCCGGCGGCGGTGCGACCGTCGTTGGTGATGGTGAGGATTTCGGCGCCGGTCTCGGTGACGAGCACGGTGTGTTCGAACTGCGCCGAGGGTCGGTTGTCGTCGGTGAGCTCGGTCCAGCCGTCGGGCGCCTGATGGAATCGAGCCTGGCCGGAGCACAGCATGGGCTCGACGGTGAACGTCATTCCAGGCACCACGATGTTGTCGTCACGGCGGTCGATGTGATGCGAGACGTGTGGGGCACCGTGGAACGTTTCGCCGATGCCGTGCCCGCCGTACTCGCGCACGACGGAGTAGCCGCGCGATTCAGCGAAGGGTTCGATGGCGTCGGCGATTCGTTGGAGGGGCTCGAACGGGCGGATCGCAGCGATGCCTCGCAGCGTGGCTTCACGGGTGGTTTCGACGAGACCGGTGAGGGCGTTCGTCGGGTGACCGACGTAGAACGTCGCTGAGGTGTCGCCGTGCATTCCATCGATGTATGCAGTGACGTCGATGTTGATGATGTCACCGTCTTCGAGCGGCCGGTCGTCGGGGATGCCGTGGCACACGACGCCGTTGACCGACGTACAGATCGACTTGGGGAAACCCCGGTAGTGGAGGTCGCTCGGGTACGCACCGAGTTCGATGTACAACTCGTGCGCGAAGCGGTCGAGGTCCTCGGTCGTGACACCGACACCGACCTGTTCGCCGGTACGGAGCAGGACCTCGGCACCGACGCTGCAGGCCCGGCGAAGCCGAGCCAACGACTCGGCATCTTGGATCTGCGGGGTCTGGGGCGGCACGATCCCGGTCGTGACGTAGCTCGGCCGTGCGATCTCGTCGGGCACAGGGCGCGGCGCAGACACGATTCCGGGCCTGACCGCTGGGCGAGCGAGTGCGCGCTGATCGCCGTGGCATCGCTTGTGCTTGTGTCCGCTGCCGCACCAACACGGGTCGTTCGACTTGAGTTTCACCCGAACGAGTCTATGGGTGTAGACGACATCGGTATGCTGTTGCAGTGGCACCGATGGTCAACACCGACGAGCTGATCGACTCGCGTGAACTCGCAGCGCTGCTCGGATTGGCGCACCCGAACAGTGTGAGCCTGTACCAGCGTCGGTACGCCGACATGCCCCGCCCGGTTGTGGATCTCGGAACCGGCCGCCCGCGTCTCTGGTTGCGCCCGGTCATCCTCGACTGGATCGAAAGCCGCTGAACATTCCGCCCGCCGGTTGGTGGCAGCCCCTCGCTCGAGCTCGACGCGTGGCTGGACCCGTACAGGCAACTCTGGGCCGGCCGCCTCGACGCCCTGGAGTACCACCTCGATCATCATCCGGATTCATCGACCCAGAAAGGCGGCACGCCGTGAGCGACCCTACGCACCCACTCGGCCAGATCAGACGAGACAGCGACGGCACCAGCCTTCGCTTCGAGCGTCAGTTGTCGCACCCGCCCGAACGTGTGTGGCGAGCGCTGACCGCCAGCGACGAACTCCGACACTGGATGCCGTGCGACATCGTCGGTCCTCGCGAGGCCGGAGCCGAGATCGTCGTTCCGTTCTGGGACGACATCGCCGAAAAGTACAGCATCGAGGATCCCGTCCTCGCGGGACGCATCATCACCTGGGAGCCGCATCGCAGGTTCGCCTGGCAATGGGACGACGAACTCCTCACGTACGAACTCGAACCGACGCCAGCGGGCACTCGACTCACCCTGGTGGTCCGCCTCGGCGCAAAGAGTCCAGGCGCCGACCAAGTGGGAGCCGGCTATCACGTCTGTCTCGACCAGCTCATCGCCCTGCTCGACACCGGGGGTTCCCCGGCATTCATCGACGCCGACCCAGGCCCGTACGAAGTCCTGTACGCCGCCCTCGACGAGCGGGCCGAGTGACGGAGATCCGCCGTTCACCGAACACAGACAACGATTGCCATGCAGATCGACCCGAACCCGCACCGACGCCCGCCGAGTTTGCTGGCCACCGCAGCGATGGGAGGCCGACGAGTGGCACGCTCACGAGCACGGCGACGATCGCAGGCGTGCGCGGGCATGTGTCCGATTTTCGTTTCGTCGTTCGTCGTCTCTGTGACAATCAAGAATGACCACCGACACAAAGGACGTCGCAACATGAAGTACATGCTCATCCTCGCAAGCAACCCCACCGACGAACCAGCCCCTGACGACGAAGCGTTCGGGCCCTACATGGGCGAATGGGCTGCCTACAGCGAGGCGCTCGTGGAGGCGGGCGCGATGGTTGCCGGCGAAGCGCTGCAAGGCGTGGAAACCGCAAGCACAGTGCAAGTTCGCGATGGCAAGCGCATCGTGACCGATGGTCCCTTCATCGAGTCGAAGGAAGTGATCGGCGGCTACTACGTCATCGATGTCGCCAACCTCGACGAAGCGCTCGATTGGGCCGCGAAGATCCCGAATTCCCACTTCGGCACCATCGAGGTGCGACCGGTCATGCAATTCGACGGGTGAATCTGATGGGTGTCGCCGACGTCTTTCGCACGGAGTGGCCACGGTTGGTGGCCACGCTCATGCGCGACGTCGGCGACCTCAGCATTGCGGAAGATGCGGCACAGGATGCGTTCATCGAGGCGTCGACGCGTTGGCCCACCGATGGGGTCCCCGACCGACCGGGCGCCTGGTTGGTCACGACCGGACGACGCAAGGCCATCGATCAGATCCGCAGAATGCGACGGTTCGAGGATCGTCTCCCTGCGTTGACCGACCGCACAACGATCAACTCCGACACCGCGCAGTCGCCTCGCATCGACCTCGACGGTGAGCAGGCTCTCGATGATCAACTCGCGCTGGTGGTCGGGTGCTGCCACCCTGCCCTCGCCCCAGAGGCGCAGGTCGCGTTGACCTTGCGGATCGTCGCTGGGCTCTCGACGCCACAGATCGCCCGCGCCTTTCTGGTGTCCGAGGCAACGATGACGCGTCGACTCACCCGAGCAAAGTCGAAGATCCGAGCGGCACGAATCCCCTTCGATCCACCAGACCTCGACACGCTCGCCGAGCGCATTGGTGCGGTCTGCGAAGTGATCTCGTCGATCTTCACCGAGGGCCACGCCAGCGCAACGGACACCGCGCTCATCCGAGGCGATCTCTGTGAAGAAGCAATCTGGCTCGCCGAACTCCTGAGCACGCTCGCACCAACCGATCCCGAAGTCGCCGGACTCCACGCGCTCCTGCTGCTGACCGACGCCCGGCGACCCAGTCGTCTCGATCGTCACGGCAGCCCGGTCCTGCTCGCCGACCAGGACCGGTCCCTGTGGGACCAGCCGATGATCGCTCGCGGTCTCGCCGAATTGGCGAGAGCGCACTCGTTCCAGCGAGGCGGAGCATTTCAGTTCCAGGCTGCAATTGCCGCCTTGCACGCCACCGCTCCCACGTTCGAGGCCAC
Source organism: Ilumatobacteraceae bacterium (assembly GCA_963741875.1). Taxonomy (GTDB): domain Bacteria; phylum Actinomycetota; class Acidimicrobiia; order Acidimicrobiales; family Ilumatobacteraceae; genus Sva-07. The sequence goes on from CAVUJO010000001.1 coordinate 615,377, forward strand.
CGACTGGCCGGCCGTCCTCCGCCTCTACGACGTGCTCCTCGTGCGCCAGCCCAGCGCGCTGGTCGCACTGAACCGAGCCATCGCTGTCGGCCGCGTGCACGGGCCCAGCGCCGCGCTCGCCGCGCTCGATGCAATTCCACACGCAGACGACCTCACCGGCGACGTCAACGGCTACGTGTATTTCCACACCGCTCGATCTGACGCCTTGGCGCGACTCGATCGTCTCGATGCCGCGGACGCCGCGCTGGAACTCGCGATCGAGTGCAGCACGAATGAATCAGAACGAGCGTTTCTCCGGCGGCGACGGCAGGACCTGAACGAGACGGTCGGCCCGCGTCACCGTCGAGTTTGACGAAGCCGCTTCGCGCGCTGAGGACCCGGTCGGCGCCGGTTCGCGGCAAGCGTCAGGCGGAGCGCCGGGCCGAGGGGACCGTCAGTCCTGCTGCTGGGACCACAAGCGCGTTCGCCGCGGGCGGCGGCCATGCCGGCGCCAGAGCCCTGTGAGCTGCCGCTCGGGAGATCAACGAAGCGAGTTCGGCGATGTCGGTGATGCGGACGGGTGTGGCGGCGACGCAGTGATCGCCGTCCCAGTGCGAGAACACGATCAGCTCGCGAGTTTCGTGCCACGTGACTCGGAGGAACTCATCGGATCCGAGCGCCTGTGGCACCAGGACACGGTGCCGCTCGTTGTTCCCCATGATCCCCACCGCACCCACATTCGTCGCTGGCGGTTCATCCGTCAACCTCGAGCGTGTGTTGTTGTCGGTCTGGTCACGCCAACACCACCGGTTTGCATGCCGACAGACGCGCAACCGCCCGTCCCTCGTGAGAGACGGGCGGCGGCGGTTGTTGGTGATCGCGGGTCAGACGCTGACCCGGTAGGGGTCGTAGTACCGCTCGTGATTCGTGCGGTAGTCGTCGTCGTTGCGACGGGTGTCGTCGAAGTCAGGGGCTTCTTTGATCTGTTCCTTGGTGAGGCTGACGAACACCTTCTCGTCGGCGTGGTCGATTTGCTTGATGTTGCCAGCAGGGATCAACCGCTTCTTGCCGAAGATCCAGAAGCCGGTGTCGACCACGACCTGTTGGCGACCGGCTTCGGCGGTGCTCTCGTCGATCTTGCCGATGCTCCCGTCAGTCGCCTCGACGTCGTAGCCGACGAGGCTGTGGTCGTCGGTCCAGTCGTCCGATTGGTAGTTCCAAATGTCGGTCATTTCGCTGTCTCCTTTGCTCAGCCGCCCTTCCGCTCACGTCGGGTGAACGTCGGATCCAGCGTTCCCCCGACGCCGGTCGGGAAACCTCGCGGCGACACGCCAGGTCGTGCGACCCTCCAGGCCCGGCCCAGATCATTTGGCCTGGCAGCAGCCGAAACCTCCTCGACCCGCAGGTGCCGATCGTGCGGTCGGCGGAGTCGATCTCGGTGTCGACTGCCACGTACGTCAGAGCAGGTGTGCAGCGGCGTCGACGTCGTCGCCGGTCAGCGTCGACAGCGTGGTCCGGTCCGCTCCACCAGATTCGTGACCCGCAAGGCGGAGGGCGTGTCGGTTGACGGCGTGCTCGAACAGATTGCGGACGTAGCGGGCGTTGCCGAATCCGGGCGACCGTTGGGCTTTGTCGAACACATTGGCGAGCACTTCGTCCACATCGTCGGCGAGGAGGTAGTCGGCATCGTCAGCCATCGCATGCATGATGGTGATCAACTCCTCGGTCGTGAAGTCAGGGAACTCGATCTCGCGCGAGAAGCGCGAGCGCAAACCCGGGTTCGATGCCAGGAACTCACGCATCAACGCCGGGTACCCGGCCACGATCACCACGAGTCGATCGCGGTGATCCTCCATGAGCTTGACGAGCGCTTCGACCGCCTCTGCCCCGAAGTCCACGCCACGTGGGCCGGCCGGTGACAGACCGTACGCCTCGTCGATGAACAACACGCCGTCGAGCGCTCGTCGGACCGTTCGACGGGTCTTCAGAGCGGTGTGCCCGACGAACTGCCCGACCAGGCCGGACCGGTCGACCTCGACCAACCGATTCCGCGGAAGGATGCCCATCGATGCGTAGATCTCCGCGATGAGGCGCGCCACCGTGGTCTTGCCGGTACCCGGATTGCCGACGAACACGAGGTGTCGGCTCATCGCCACATCCGACAGCCCGTGGTTGCGGCGCTGGCGCTGGGCTTCGAGCAGGGCGATCAACGTCCGGATCTGTTCCTTGACGGGCTCGAGCCCGACCAGGGCGTCGAGTTCGGCGAGCACCTCGTCGAGTGGCCGTGTCTTCGACACGCTGGCCCGGGGAAGCCACTCCTGAACCTGATCGCCGGCAACTCGAACCGCCTTGGTCACGTCGTCGGCCCGACGCCGGAGTTCGGCTCGCACCGAGAACGATTCACCAGACACATCGCGACGATACCCAGCGACACGCGTCGGACGGTCGGCGTGCGCGTCGTGCGGCGGCGCGACGGTACCGGGGGTGCGGCTCGTCGCTGCGCAGATGTGGGGACACCGTCGAGCCTCGAAACCTGCGGTGGCGCGGGAGTAGTGCACTTGGTATCCGTGCAGCATCGCCTGTTCGGACAGCGTCTCGTGGGCGAGCGCCCGGCAGGCGTCGCGGTCGAGATGTGCCGCCCGCTCGATTGCGTCGGCCAGTCCGGGGGCGGTTTCGGACCGGGCGAGCGCTGCAACATCAGGCGTGACGATCGAGGGGATGGCACCACGGGCAAACGTGGCCACCGGCGTGCCACACGCCAACATCTCGGCGACAACGAGCCCGAATGGTTCGTCCCATTGTGGAGACACGACGCCGACTTCGGACGTGGCGACGAGGCGAACGAGTTCGTCGTGGCGTCGGGGTCCGATCCAGCGGACGTCAGCGCCGAGGCGCGGTCGGATCTCGGCGTCGAAGTAAGCCGGGTGCTGCGCGGGTCCTGCCAGCACGATTGGGCGACCAGCGAGGCGGGCGGCGTCGATGGCGAGGTGGGGAGACTTCTCGGGGACGAGTCGGCCGATCCACACACAGCGCCGCGCGACCACCGCGTTCGGGGTGGGCGTCCAACGATCGGTGTCGACACCGTTGGGGACCACGGCGGTGGCGATGCCGTCCCACGATGCTGCCAACGTCTGCGAGACGGCGATGACATCGCCCGGGCCACGATGTCGATGTCGTTCTCGATGGGCGTCCACGAGTTCGTCAAACGGCGGACAATGCAGCACGTGCACCATCGGCAGTGGTAGCGAGCCGTCGGCCAGCACGGGCAGGCGGTGCAGCGTGTTGTTGTGGATCACGTCGAAGGCGCCGGAGTCGGCGATGTACTGCAAGACCCGGCGGTATCCGTCGTCGACGGCCGCGCTCGCCGCTGGACTCATGCAAGTGTCGGCACGCTCGACGTCGCCGAGCGCCAACGGGGCGTCCACGACGCCGACGGTGACGATCCCTTCACCGATCGACTCACCCCCAACACCGGCGAACACGGTGACGCGGTGCCCGGCACGCGCCAGACCGCGGGCGGTCGACGCCGTGTGCGACTCGAGCCCGCCTGCGTACGGTTCGGACAACCCGAATCTGGCCGATCCGAGGATCGCAATCGACAGTGGTGCCTGTTGGGTGTCACTGAGTGCGCCCAGCGGCTCGGCGCGTCGTGCCGAGCTGGTAGCGCCGGGAACGCTTGGTGGATCAGCGAGCAACATCGTGTCTCCGAGGCAGTCGTTTCAGGGTGCTGCCCGCCTCGTCCCATTCGATCGCGCCCATGTCGGCGAATGCACGAAGCCAGCCGAGCATCGGCCACGTCCCCCATTTGTCGTGGAAGCGTGTGGCGTTTCGGCAAATGTCGTCGAGGTGCTCGATCGGAGGCCGACTCACTGGATGGTGTTGATGAAAGGTCTGCGCCGCGCCCGTGTGCCACAGCTCGACACCGACTCGTCGGGCGTTGAAGGCGAAGTCGGTGTCCTCGGCCCCGTACCCCACGAAGCGTTCGTCGAAGCCACCGATGCGCTCCCACGTGCCGACATCAACGGCGAACGACAACGACCAGAACATGTCCCAGTCCGCCACACGGTGATCCGATTGACCGATCGATGGTCGGCCGGTGTGGTACTCCGAACGCAGTGCGAGCGCGTCAGTTCGCAACGAACCGTGTGGCGCCCAGTAGCTCTGCGGCGACATCTCGGGCAGGTAACCCACCGGACCGCACCACAATCCGGGGTGGACGCCCGCTCGGCGGACGTAGTCATCCACGAGGTGTGGCGCACACAGGCAGTCGACGTCGAGAAAGACCATCACGTCGGTGGCCACTGCGCTGGCGCCAAGGTTGCGCGCAGCAGCAATCGGAACGGGACCGTTGCGGGGTCCGTGGACGACGGTGACGTCGACACCGGTGTTGTCGGCGATGGGACCGATCGGGTCCCCGCCGAGGTCGACGACGACGTGTCGAGAGGGAGGCGTACTCTGCTGCGCGATCGAGCGGAACTGCTGCGCGAGATGTTCGCGCCGGTCGCGGGCGACCGTGACGATGCCGATCGACGGTTTCGCCGCCGGCCGTTCGATCAACCCAGGCACGCCGACTCCCCGACAAAGCACAATGCGAAGACCTCCGCCGCTCTCGTTGCGCCGTCGAGTTCACCAAGCTCTCCGAGCGTGTCGGATCGGGACCGAGCGAGTTCGAACACCGACCCCCAGCTCGCCGTTCCTGGCGACGTCACGGCCACAGCGGCTCCCACCGCGTCGAGGCGGCGGGCGTGGGCGTGCTGCTCATCGAAGGGACGGCGTTGCGGGACGACCACGAGCGGGCACCGCTCGCGCGCTGCGAGAGCAACGGTGTTGTTCCCTGCGCTGGCCACCACCGTGGGGCGGTTGGCGAGCAGAGGTGCGACGTCGTCGACCCATCCAACGGGATTGATACGCGGGTCGTTGATCCACCGACCAGCGCCGGGAGCGTCGAAGCACGCGCCGACGAGGTGGATGCGCCCGGCGACGGCGTCTGCCATTGCCGCCAGCGCAGAATCGGCAAGCGTGCCGCCTCCCGAGCCCCACAACACCACGACATCGTCGGCGCCGACCACGGCGACCACCGGTGGCGACGCTGTGGCAGGTCCGGACCGGGCGGCACACACGAATCCGACGTATTCGGTCTTGGTCACGATCCAGTCCGGTGTTGCCGGGTCCTCGAGTTCGCGCGGCCACGGTGCGAGCAGCTTGTCGGCAACGCGGTAGCCGAGCGTGTGGGCGTCATCGGTGCGGCGACCGTGCTGGCGAACAACGACGGTGCGAACACCAGCAAGTCGACACGTCAGCACCGCCTCGACGGACACGTCGACCACGACACCACTTGGCTGTGCAGTATCGAGCCACGTGACGAAAGCGGAAAGGCGCGGACCAGCGGAGCTGCTGACGAGTGGCGCCCAGTGCAGCGCACCGTCGGCGGCTACGTCGTCACGTCCGGTCACGCTCGGTGGACGGTCCGACGGCAAGTGGACCCCTGGTTGCCCGTAGGAGTCCGCCAGCACGCATTCGGAGATGGGCACCATCCAATGTGCGCTGGCGTCACGCACCGCCCTGAACCGCGTGGCGTGTCCGAGCCCATGGTGGTGCACGTAGTAGCCCATCGGCCTCTCGGGCAGTCGGTTCGGCACGGCGATCATCTCTTCGAAATGTCTGATCAGGCCGCTGGCGACGACGTCGGCGTAGGACGACCGGTGCGCGCCCGTGAGAGCAGTGCGGCATAGACCTGCTCGTGGATGGACACGAAGTTGGCGTGCGCTTCGCGGCGAGCGGCGGCGCTGACCGACCAGGCAGGGCCCGCTGGTGCCGCTTCGACTGCTGCGGCGAGCTCGGATGGATCACACACGATGGCGCCCTGGTCGCGATGGCAGCCGACGTCGGGCACGACCGCGGTGACAGCGAGGTCCGTGGCGAGTTCGACGAAACCTGAGTGCGTCCCCCACGAGTACGGCAGCACCAGTGCACGCCGGCCCCTCAGAAGACCGACCAGCTCGTCATCGTCGGGCCGGTGGACGATTCGCAACGTCCCATCGCCGAGGTGGATCGCGTCGTTCAGGCGATCGCGTGTCGCGGTGCCGAGCCGCTCCCAGCCATCAAGCCGAACAACGGCATCGAACGGTCCGCGAGACTGCAGAGCGAAGTTGACAACGGCGTCGACGTCCAGGCTGGGTCGACACGATCCCAGCCACACGAGCGTTGGCCTGGTTCGCCCGACGCAGCGCCGGGCTGCGACGACGTCGCGCCAGGATGCGATCGAGGGGTGGCCGACAACGGTCGCTGGCCGGCCCCACCGCCGCACGAGTTCGGTGTTGGCAGCGTGCGTGAGCGTGAACACGTGGTGGGCAGCGTCGAGCAGAATCGCGACACGGTGGTGGTGTTCGCGCTGGTCGATCAGATGCGGGTTGTCGATGTCGTGCACGGTCGTCGCAATGGCGATACCGGCGTCGGCAGTCCTGCCGCACCACGCTTCCAGCTCACGAGGCGCGATGTGCTCGAAACCGAAATGGACGTGCACGATCCGTGCACCGCTGGCCGCGAGCGCTTCAACGTCGAACACGTCCATGCAGGCGGCCGCGCTTGCAACGCGTGCCAGCGCCCGAACGTACGGGTGGTCGCTGGGATGGTGGCTGACAGCGTCGTGCACGGCGGCGAACTACCCGCGAAGTTGCGTGACCAATCCGAGTATTCCGGTGTGTCTCCTCGGCGTCCGAGTTGCACGACTCCGGGTACCGCTGGGCTCTCGATCAGCACCTGGTCGTCGCCACGGCGACATACGACGAAACGGGGAGCAGCTCGCCCTCAGCGGCTCGTTTCGCGGCCCTGAAAGACGGGTATCGATGTGCGGTGCCCGACAGTCGCCCACCTGCGTCTCTGCGTGTCGGGCTGGTGCTCGGCGGCGGCGGAGTGGCGGGGATGGCGTTCCATGCCGGCGCACTGTGGGCGCTGCACCACGACCTCGGCTGGGATCCGCGCCGCGCCGATGTCATCGTCGGCACCTCGGCCGGCAGCATCGTCGGCTCGCTCCTGCGCGCCGGGGTGGCACCAGAAGATCTTGCCGCGTGGGCGAGCGATGCGTCGTCGACGCCACACGGTCGCAAGTTCCGTGCACTCATGCGCTACGCAGACCAACTCGTTCCCACCGCCAGCATCCCCAGCCCGACGGCCCCGGGTTGGAACGCTCTCGGGGTACTACGCCATCCCACCCGCATCCCGGCGGCACTACTCAGCCTGCTCCCTCACGGTGTCATCGACCACGCGCCGCGACTCGCGATGGTCGATCGTGTGCTCGATCGCTGGCCAACCGATCCGCTCCTGATCTCCGCTGTCCGCGTCGGCGACGGTCGCTTGACATGGTTCGGTGACGCCGGTCGGGCGGGATGGCAATCGGTCAGGCCCGTCGACGCGGTCACGGCGTCGTGTGCGATTCCGCTGATCGCTCGGCCCGTGAAGATCGCAGGTCATCGCTACGTCGACGGCGGACTGCACTCGCCGACCAACGCAGACGTCCTCGCCGCCCACGATCTGGATCTGGTGATCGTGTCGTCGCCGATGGGATCCGAGTGGAACGGCAGTACCGCCTCGCCAGCACGCCGCCTCGCGCAACGCCGCCTCCGGAACGAAGTGCGCACCCTCGAAGCCAACGGCAGCCGGGTGCAGGTGATCGGACCCGACGCGACAGCGATCGCATCGATGGGCTTCAACCTCCTCGACCGGACCCGAGCAGCAGCCGTCATGCGTGCCGCATTCGTCGGGACCTCGCTGCAGCTCTCCCCGACCGTCACCGCCGCGCTGCGGAACACGTCTCCGCAGCGCGCCGTCTGAGGCACCCGACAGCAGTTGCGGCGCAACTCCCGACGATTGGGACCGGCCAGAAACGGGAACCGAACCACGATGACGAAGAACCGCACCATCGTGCCGCATCGTTCGATCGCGGCCGCTGCACTCATCGCGAGCACGTTCGGAGCAGCCTCCTGCTCGAGCGACGGGCTGGTACCGGATGACTCCACAGTCGACACCGTCGTCACACCAGCCACGGACACTCGTACGGTGAATCCACCAACAATGTCGAACCTTCCCGTCACGACCGAGCCATAGCTCCGCGAGCGGATCTTCGATTTGGTGGAAGTCCAGGTGAACGGCGCCGCCATCAATCACTTCCCGCTGGCGCTCCACGCGCGGCGAGAGGTCGGGACCCCACAACACCGCCCACGTTGCGATTCTCTTCACCCGTCCGATGCGATCGCCGCCGGTGACGATCGAACGACGTCCACCGCGTCGGTCACAGACGATGAATCAGGATCGCTCGACTCGGGTAGGGGACCCGCATGGCACTTCGAACGGACCACTCACTTCGAGATCCTCGCGCCGGCTCCGAGCGGCGTGCCCACGTCTGGTGGCCGGCCATCGCGATCCTCGTCGCGCTCGGTACCGCGGCAGCGTCCGGGGTGTCAGACACATCCGCCGAGACGATCACTGTCGATGACCGGGAGGTGTCGCTGTGGACTCCGGACCAGGTCGACGGCATCAGTCTCGATGTCCACACCGAGCTCCCGCTCATCCTGCCTCCCGTCGAGGTCTTCGATGCCGACGTGTTCCAGTGGGACGCATGGCCGGTTCGCACCTGGGACGGTGGGATCGCCCAGATCGACGGGTGGAGCATCCTCGTCGGGCTCAGCGCGAGCCGCACCCCTGACGAAGGTCCGGTCTTCTACACGGTGTCCGAGTGGCGCTACTGGTTCACCAATGGCGAGGAATGGATGCCTGGTGGCCTGATCTTCGAACGAGAGGACGCCTTCGGGAGTCGGCAGTGGGCGGGTTCGACCCGCTACGACCCTGGAACCAATCGCATCAGCTTCTTCTACACCGCCGTCGGCGACCCACCCGACGGGGAGCCGCTGCCCCATCCGTCGCAGCTTCCGCAGGGTGACCCGGCGGCTGGACGGCCACCGATCGTGCAGCAGCTCGCGCTCGTCGAGGCTGACGTCGTCACGAGCGATGACGGCGTGTCCTTCGAGAACTTCGGCGACCACGAGATCTTCCTCGAAGCAGATGGCGAGATCTATCAGACCGCCGACGACGCGGTCACCGACGCCGTGATCTACGGCTTCCGTGATCCGTGGGCATTCGACGATCCCGACACCGGCCAGCGGAAGGTGTTGTTCACGGCGAACGCAGCGTTCGACCCGGGACCACAGAACGGTGTCATCGGCGTGGGAGTCGAGACCGACGACGGGTGGGTACTGGAGCCACCGATCGCGGCCGCTCCCGGCGTCAGTTCACAGCTCGAACGGCCGCACATGGTGTGGAACGAGGACGGCGTCTACCTGTTCTGGAGTACCCATTCGTTCACCTTCGCCGACGAAGGCAGCGGGCCGGAAGGGCTGTACGGCATGTTCGCCGAATCGGGGGACTGGACCGGCCCCTACGCTCCCTTGAACGGCCACGGGCTCGTCGCCGGCAACCCGGACGTTGCCCCGAATCAGACGTACAGCTACCTGGTGCTGCCCGGTGGGTACGTCATGAGCTATCTCAACCAGGCGGGCCGTCCCGGCAGCGACGGAGAGATCGGGACCTGGGTCGGGGGTCCGTCGCCGCTCGTCGAGTTGGCACTCGACGGTCGAACCACCTCGATCGCCGCAGCGAAGACCCCGCTGGGACTCGGACAGGATTCAGACGGTGATCCTGCCGTGCCACCGGGCGAGCCCGAGCCACCCATCGACAACGAAACACCCGACGACACGATTGCGAGTGGATGACCATGAACTCCGACCTCACCACCCTCACCCGCCACCGATCGACATCGGCTCGACGACCCGGCGCCGTACGACTCGGCGGCGTGCTGGCAGCGGCCACGCTGATGTTCGCAGCCTGTAGCGACGACGGCGGCGACGGCGACGGCGGCACCGGCGAGAGCCAGATCACGGCCCCGCCCGCGCCAGATGTCGAGCCGGCGGAGAGTTCAGCTCCCACGACGGATCCAGCGGAGGACGAGAATCCAGAGGTGTCGACCGAGCTGCCCGAAGGCTTCGCGTTCGAGGGAGCGTTCGTCAGCCACTGGCCGAGTTACGCAGCCGATTCCATCGCCCTCGGGTCGAGCAACACCCTTCCGACCGTCGACTTCAGGGGCGAACGATTGATCCCCGGCGTGTGGTTCTGGGACGTGTGGCCCGTCCGCGACCGCGACGGATCGATCGCTGACGTCAACGGATGGACAATGATGATGGGCCTCGGCGCCGACATCACCGACGACCGCGTTCCCGGCGACCGCCATGGGCTCGCAAAATGGCGGGCCGTCGCAACCAACGATGGGTCCACGTGGATCGATCTCGGCGACGTGTTCCCCGACGGAACCGCGCTCGGCGGCCGCCAGTGGGCGGGATCCACGGTGTGGGACCCCGACAGCGAGCGGCTGACGTTGTATTACACGGCTCTGGGTGACCTCCCATCGGGAAGCCAGCTCGTCGACGGACCGGCGACCAACCAGTTCGAGGACGTCGTGTACACCGGCGGGGCGGGTCTCGACACCAGCGGACCGAATCGTCAGGAAATCGTCGAGGTCTCGGCCGGCGTCGCGGTCGACGGCGACGCACCGACGCTCGGCGACTTCTCGTCGCACGAGATCATCCTCACGGCCGATGGGGAGATCTATCGAACCGCCGGCCAGAGCGAGGCCGGCGAAGGACCGTACGTGTTCCGTGACCCGTGGTGGTACACCGACGGGGAGCGAGACTTCCTGCTGTTCGCCGCCAGCGCCGCAACGGCGCCGGGGACCCCAGCCGGTGTGGTCGGGCTGGCGACTCGCAACGACAACGGGGACTGGATTCCGCTCCCTCCGATCGTGAGCGGTCAGGGCGTCAACTCCCAGCTCGAACGGCCACACCTCTACGAAGGGGGTGACGGCGACCTCTACTTGTTCGTGTCGACACACGGCTTCTCGTTCGCCGAGGGCCTCGATGGACCGGCCGGCCTGTACGGCTTCTTGGGTGACACCCTCCGAGGGCGATTCGTGCCACTGAACGGGTCTGGGCTGGTCGCGGCGAACCCGCCGAGTGAACCTCAACAGACCTACTCGTGGATCGTCGTGGCCGGACCCGATGACCAGCCGGTGGTCCTCAGTTTCATCAACTACGTCGACCTCGGCGACGTCACGCTCGATGGCATCGGCGACCAGACCGCCGAGTGGCAACGGGACCACTTCGGGGGCACACCAGCCCCGCTGATCGAACTGCAGATCGATGGGGCCGAGACCCGGTTGGGCGACACCACCCCCCTCGCCTCGCTGGCGTCGTAGCGGACCGACACGTGGTGCTCCGTCGTCACGCCGCCGCATTCGCCGTCGGCGCCCTGCTGGCCGCGGCCGCGGCCGCGTGCACGACCGATGGCAACGGCGAACCGGATTCCACGGTGCGGGTCCCCCCGGGAGCGGCGAACCGGACTCCGGTTCGACTCCCTCCGCCGCCGGGGAGCAATTCGGGTCGGGCAGTGCGACTGCTGGTCGACCCGAATTGCGGTACACCCCTCCGTTCGGGTGGATGAACGACCCGAACGGACTGTCCCACGTGGACGGTCGATGGCACATGTTCTTCCAGTACAACCCCAACTCGATCGACTTCGGCAACATCGGATGGGGCCACGCCGTCAGCGACGATCTCGTCGAGTGGACGACATGGCCGACGGCGATCGAACCCACGGCCGACCAGCTCATCTTCTCTGGGAGTCTGGTGACCGGAGCCGGAGATCCGCCCTGCCCGTCCGATCTGGCTCCAGAGCTGTCCGCCACGTGCATGGTGGCGGTGTACACGACGAATCGGCAGCGCCCGGACGGTCCGATCCAGACGCAGGATCTGGCCGTGAGCACCGATGCCGGTGCGACGTTCACGAAATTCGACGGTAACCCCGTCATCGACCTGGGGTCGGCAGACTTCCGAGATCCAAAGGTGTTCTACGACGACGAACTCTCCCGCTGGGTGATGGTGGTGGTGCTGCCCGTCGAACGCCAGGTCGTGCTGTTCGGATCACCGGACCTCATCACCTGGGAGGAACTCAGCCGATTCGGGCCGATCGGTTCGACCGAAGGCATCTGGGAGTGTCCCGATCTGTTCCCGGCGCCGATCCTCGACGACACCGCAGCGCGAGTCGGAGAGCGTTGGATCATGAAGGTCGACACCAATCCGGGCCACCCGGCGGGCGGCTCGGGGGCCCAGTGGTTCGTGGGAACCTTCGATGGAGTGGCGTTCATCCCTGATGACGACCAGCCGCTCCCGCGTTGGGTGGACCACGGCCGCGACTTCTACTGTGCCACCACGTTCCACGACGGCGCGGACGAGCTCGGCCGGCCTCTGTGGCTCGCATGGATGAACAACTGGGACTACGCAGGGGAACTTCCGACGTTCCCCTGGCGCGGCAGCATGACCCTGGCGAGGCGGGTCTGGCTGCGCGACGCCGGCGGATCGCTCGAACTCGTCCAGGAGGCCATCGGTGTCGATGTCGATCGCGACCCCATTGCGACGCTCGACGGTCCTGGCGATCTGTCGCTCCCTCGGGGCGCGCTGCGTATCGACCTCGTCGCGGACTCAGGTGGTGATGAGCGGAGCATCGCGGAGGAGGTCGGCATCGAACTGCTCGCGGGCGACGCCGTCGTCCTGCGGGGCGCCTGGAACCGGACGACGGGCCGCGCCGTCTTCGAGCGGCCCGCTGACGCCAACCTCGGACCCGACTCGTTCCCGGGGTCGAGCACTGTTGCCGACATGCCGGCGCCGAACGACGGCGACGTCATCGCCACCGTTCTGCTCGATGCGAACGGGGTCGAGATCGTCGGTCGAGACGGTGCCGAGTGGGTGACGAGTCTGCTGGTTCCCAGAGCACCCATCGACACGCTCCGAGTCGGCGACGGCATCAACGCACGCGTCGTCGAACTCCCCTGAACTGTCCGCGAGCCTCAGACCCGGCGACGGACCACGATCCCAGTACCGGCGGGCGCTGGGTTCTTTCAATCGATTCATTTCGAACCCCAGACGTTGGACCGCATCCTCATCCGCATCCGTATGCGTGGGCGGTCGCCGACGGTTTGCACCCGCCAGTCACCGGGTAACCGACGGTCATGTCGTACCGAATCGATCCTGAGGAGTCGATCGGCGGGGAAATACGCCGGATCGCACACGAGCAGGCTGCTCGCGCGCTCGACGATCTCACCTCTGTCGAGAAGGTTGGGGCCGTGACCGCCGTCCACGACTTTCGGAAGCGCTGCAAGAAGTTGCGAGGATTGGTGCGTCTCGTGAGGCCGGCGATGGCGGACGGTCAGTATCGAGCCGCCAACACGAGTTTCCGTGACGCGTCGCGTGCGTTGTCCGCCCACCGAGACGCCCACGCTCTGGTCGCCACGTTCGACTCGGTCATCGCGGCGTCGACCAATCGATTGTCCACCGGTGGACTCGGCGCGGTTCGCGAGGTGCTCGCTCAACGCTCGGGTGCCGAAACGGATGCGGTCGCTGAACGATCTGAGTCGATCGAGCAGGCACTCGACCTGCTACACGACGGCCGTGCCCAGATCGACGACTGGTGCCTCGGCAGCGAGGGATGGGACGCGATCGCTGGTGGACTGGACAAGACGTATGCGCCGCGGCGTCGATGCACTCGCAGCGGTCGTTGCGTCACCGACAGCCGCCAACCACCATGAGTTGAGGAAGCGAGCCAAGTACACCCGGTTCCACGTGCGACTCCTGGCGGACGCCGCCCCCTCGGTGCTGCGTCCCCTCGCGAAGCAATTCCACGACCTGACGGATGGACTGGGTGATGCCCACGATCTCTCGGTGCTTCGAGATCGGCTGCAGTCGGCGCCCGACGACTACGGCGGATCAGACGTCGCGACGGGCACGCTCGTCGTTCTCGACGGACGGCGCACCATGCTCGAAGATCGTTCGACACGGCTCGCGGCCCGGCTGTACGCCGAGCGACCAAAACAGTTCACCCGACGAATGGGACGGTACTGGACGGTTCGCTCGGAGTTCGGCCCGGAACGGCCGGTCGGCAAGATTGCAGCGTTGTTCGAACAAGCCGACGAACTCGACGACCTCACCGTTGCCGAACTGCGACAGCTCGCCGCCGAGATCGAACTCACGAGGCGGGGATCACGTCGCCGCGACGACCTGCTCGGCGCGCTCCGAGCACACGGAATCCGCACGCCCTGACCGAGACCGAGCGCTCGCCCGCAGTCATTGGCATCACGACGAGCGACCGGCTGCCGACCTTCCGCGTACTCGCCCAGGCCGAGGGCGGGCGATACAGCGACACCGGTCCACGACTGGTGATGCGTCTCGGCGATGGCGACGGCGAGCAGCTCGGCCGGACTCTCACGCACAGAACGGAGCGTTGGAAGTGTAGAGACGCGCTCCGTATTTGGCATTCTCGTTGTCGGGTCGGTGTGGACGGCCCTCGGCAAGATCTCGGAGACGTTGTTTCAACCTGTACGGCTCGAGGGGCGGTGCCGCTCCTCGCGAATTCTCGATGATCTCCACGGTGACGGTCCGGTCGAATTCGTCACCATGGACGCGCAACCGTCCACCCGCCACGTCGGCAACATAGCTGTTGCGTTCGACTGGAAGCAGACCAGGCCGAGTGGTCCAGAAGGGCGCTTCGGGAGGCAGCGAGAAGGCAGCGACGAGGGATCGCAGCGACCACAACGGACTGGCGGGACCCGAGTAGTTGTCGGTGATCCGAGCGTCGGGACCGTGATATCCCTGCGTCGCGCGCCCTCCTGTCACGGCGCCAGCGCGGACGAAATGGGTCCAGACTGCGTCGAGCGCTCGGCGTGCACAGGCGGAAGAGACGAGGTCGGGGTGATCCTCCTGACCGAACACGAGCGGAGCCGGAACGGCGAGCCGATACGACACACTTCGGCCGAAGATGGGGAGCCCATTTGGCGCGATCAACAACGGGTAGGTCTTCAGGAACGCTCGCTGGGCGTCCGAGATGACGTCCGGGGCCCAGTGCGGGTCGACCCTGTTGATCCAGCTGAGCGGATAGTGGAAGCCCCATGCCGAGTAATAGTCGACCTTTCCTCCGGGCCCGTCCTCGAACCAACCATCGCCGAGATCGAACGTCATGACGCGCTCGAACCGGTGACGGGCACCGGGCACCGCTCCCCCGTGACCGAGCGCTTCCAGCACGCGGTCGATCAGGACGAAGAACAGATGCCAGTTCTTGTCGAGGCCAGGAGCCTCACCGACCTGCGCGAGCCATTCGACGACGGCGGTTCGTTTCGAATTCGAGAGATCGGCCCAGACCGTGTCACGAAGAAGCCAGAGCGACAACGCGATATCGGCCGCCTCGACGATGCGTTGATTGCTTGTTCCCGGCATGCCCCCCCAGTAGCCGGCCGAGGCCGGATCCGTACCGGTGACGAGACCTCGTGCGAACTCATCGGGGATCGAGATCCGCCCACCCGAGGGAAGATCGACGTGCGTCGGCCGGCCCGAGGCGCACCACGCTGCAAACATGGGCATCAACCGAGCGAAACCCTCGATCCCGTCGACCTCCGCGCCACTCCAACTCGGCCAGCCCGGGTACTCGATCCTCGATCCGCACGGGGAGCGATACGTCGTCCACCCCTCGGCAAAGTACCTGATGAGCTCGTCGTAGGTCGCCGACGAGGGAACCTCGTCCTCTCGGAACGGATCGAGCAGCCTCTCGGCCGCTCCGGGAAACGAGCGGCGCTCCAACCGCTGCCGCCCAGTGCGCCCGATCGCCACGACCAGCTTGCTGAGCAAGACCGGTCTACTCGAGGGCCCGAGCCTCATTTGTCCCCGCACCGAGGAACCGTCGGAGTCGTGCAGCGATGCTTCGCCGTACGTCGATGGTCGACGGCCTTGCGTACTGCGTCGAGGTAGTGCTGACGCTGCACGTCGGCACCGAGGCGGTCGATCAACACCCGCCCCCGTGCGGCCATGTCCGCGCGCCGGTCCGGTGAAGCGGCGAGGTCGAGCAGCACCTTGGCCAACTCGACTTCGTCGTCGGAGTCGAAATAGGCAATGACCCCGTCCGACTCGGCAATCAATGATTCGGTGGCGCGCAAGCGGGTGCAGACGGCGGGCACGCCCATCAGGAGGAACTCGAACATCTTGTTGGTGTTGACGAGATGCGAGTACGGATTGGCGCGCTGTGCGACGACGCCGACGTCGGATCGTTCGAGCAGGCCGACCAGGTCGGGGAACGCCAGCCACAGATGGTGTTCGCACACGTCGGCGATACCCAGCTCGTCGATCAACGATTCGACATGGCGCCGATGCGGTCCGTCGCCCGTGAGCACGAGCCGGATCCCGGGAACCGACGGCCGCACGAGCGCGACCGCCTTGACGATCGTGTCGTGGCCGTACCGCTCGAAGATCGAGCCGTGGCTGATCACGGTGAAGCGCTCGGGATCGGGAGTGGCCCCGGAGCCGGCCGACGCCATGGATCGCGCCGGCACATTGAGCACGACGCTGATCTTCGAACGGTCGACCCCGCGCGAGGCGAGCTCGTCGGCAAGTTCCTCGGTCACGGTGAACACGTGGTCGGCCCGTCGCGCCGACCAGATCTGCAGCCCGCCCAGCAGCCGCTGAAGCCATTCCGGCTGCTCGAGCGACTGGCTGAGCTGAGGTGTCGGCTCGGACACTTTGAACAACACGGCGGCGCCGAACAGTCTTGGCAATAGCCCCACGACCACCAGCGGGTCGGGAAGCGACATCGCCTGCACCAGCCGATAACGGCGACGCAGATGCCGAGCGGCGACGACGAACGTCGCCATGGCAAGGAACACGAAGTAGTCGACGAGGTAGCTGATGATCCCTCCGCGGCGCCGCCGCACCGGCAGGGTGATCACGCGCACCTGCTCGGGGAGATCGGACCAGTGGTGTTCGTCGTCGATACGCATCACGACGAGATCGACGTCGAAGCCGGCGGCGACGAGCGCCTCGCAGTCGCGAACGAGCGGGACCTCGATGCGATCCACCTGGCGGACGAGGCACGCCTGGGGCGCGAGCCCCGGGTGGGGGCGTCGGGGGCGTGTGCCGTCGCCGTGCCGGAGGCGGTGGTGCTGGTGGTCGCTGCGATGTGGGTCATCGGCTCATCTCCTCGAACTCGGAATCAGCGTGGTCGGGCGTGGTCAGGTCGTCGCCGGGGGTGGGCGCACGAGGCGCCGGGCGGTCAGCAGCAGAGCGTCGATCTGAGCGCGGCCAGGTCCGGAGATCGACGCGACGACGGCCGGAACCACGAGCAGGAAGCGCCAGGGCGAAGGCACCAAGGGGGCGAAGAGCACGGGGCCGAAACCGATCAGCCAGGCGATCGAGGCCGCCCACGAGAGTTTGGTGTACCGGCGCACGGCCTTGACGAAGAGCAGCGCGGGTGCCACGGCGACGACGCTGGCGATGCCGAAGCCGACCGCCCCCCTGCTGGCGACGAGCGGTATCGAGGCGGCGAGGAGCACCAACACTCGGAGCAACTCCACGGTTCCCACCACGCTGGTGCGTCCCAATACCGTCAGGCCGTGGGCAAGCGTGGTCGGGATTCCCATCGCCAACGCCGCGAGCGCGAGCCAGGGCAGTACGTCGAGCACCTCGGTCCAGTCGTCACCGAACAGGAAGGGAACGGCGACCGGCGCGCAGAGCGAGAGCACACCGAGGAGCACGCCCAAGATGAGCGTCTGCAGTCCCATCGCCTCCGAGATCATCGAACCGAACCGCCGCGCATCGCCCTGCACCCGCGACAACCCGGCGAACACCACCCGAGAACCGGCTCGTAGCACGGCGAGCACGGTCTCGACCAGGCGGAAGGCGAGAGCGACGATGCCGACGACCGCAGCTCCCGCGAACGCACCGACAACGATCGGGTTGACGAGTTCCCTCGAACGTCGCAGGCACTCGGCGAGGGTGATACCTGCGCCGAATTGCACGACGCTGCGGTTGAGCGATGCCGACCATCGCCAGCGCGGCCGGTAGCGGGCGAGCAGGCAACTTCCGAACAAGAGGTACACCTGCCAGGTGACGTAGCCGATTGCTGCGCCGACCGCACCGAGCCCAGCTGCAGCGAGCGGAAGCGCTACGGCGTAGAGCAGTACGTCGCCGCCGAGTTCGAGTGCGCCGAGGCGCCCGAAGCGGAACGATCGCTCGAGCAGGGCTTGGGCCGGAGCCCAGAGGGCGCTGGCGGGCACGGACAGCAACAACACCTGCAGCGTGAGGATCGGAACCCCAGTCGCCCGTCCCACGACCTCGGCCACGCAGAGCGCCAGTGCTGTGATGGCGAGCGTGACCACGACGAGGAACGTGAACACTTCGTGGCAGCGCTCGTGGTCGAGGTGGTCGACCTGACGGACGAGGAACAGCTCGGTGCTCATCTGAGCGAGCACGGTGACGACGAAGACGATCGCCACCGAACCGGCGTAGATGCCGTAGTCGGCCGGTCCGATGATGCGGGTGAGCACGACCACACCGGCCAGCCGGATGACCATGCCAAGCGCTTCGCGCGACGACAACAGCACCCCACTGCGCACGCCGACGTCGCGGAACGTGCCATCAGGTTCTCCAGCGGGAGCGAGCGCCGCCATGTCGGACCCACGGTTGGTCACGACGCCTCCACAGCGTCTCGCAATGCAGGCAGCCATCGGTCGATCTCCGTGCGCCAGTCGCTTGGCACGGCGTTCGAGCGCCGGTGTCGGTCGAGCCTGCGTACCGTCGAAGGGCTCACCATGAGTGCGCCGGCGCGCATCGCGCACTTCGCACTGCGGTGGCGCTTCGCCAGACGGGCGGCAAGCAGTGCGGAGTCGCGCCGCCGGCCTGCGTTGGTCAACTTCCACATGACGTACCACTCGAGTTCGTATGCGACATCTGGTGGCGGCGGCCAGTGGTCGTGACGTTCGAGGATCGTGCGTGCAGAGCGGCGCATGCCGTCGACCCGTGCGGACTTGCTACCGGGCCACAGCCGGTATGCGACGAGCGGACTGTCCACGGGCGCCACGGGTCCGTGGTCCGCCAACCGGATCCACAGCTCCCAGTCCTCCATGTTGGACAGCGACTCGTCGAACCCGCCCAGCTCTCGCAGCACGTCAGCCGAGGCCATCACGCTCGATCCTCCGCCGGGCACCAGATTCCAGTCACGCATCGTTCGCTCGTCGTGTGGATCGAACCGCTCGTGGCCGATCGAACGCAGGTCGGGTCCGACGGTCACCGCGCCCGTGCACGACCAGTCGGCGCTGCTTCTGTGGAGCTCGTCGAGTTGTCGACGGAGTTTGTGAGGGGCCCAGAGGTCGTCGTCGTCACAGAAGGCGACCCATCGACCCGATGCGTGTCCGAGACCGACGTTGCGGCTCGATGCGGCACTTGCTCCGAACGTATTGTCGATCACCTTCAACCGGTCGGCGTCAATCGAATTGGCAACCTCGTGGGTGCGTGGGTCGTCGGCATCGTCGACAACGATGATCTCGAGGTCGACCTCCCGTTGCGCAGCAACGCTCCGCAACGTCTGACGGAGAGTGTCGGGGCGACGATGTGTCGGGACGACGGCGGTGACGAGTTCGGTCATCGGGATCGCTCCTGGAGATCGACATCGACGAGTTCGGCGTACAGCGCGTCGTAGCGATCGACCATGGCCCTCATGTCGAACTCGCGGGCTCGAGCCGACGCATGGCGCCCCATCTCCTGCGCCGTGTCGTCGTCGAGCAGGAGGTCCACGACTGCGGTGGCGAGGGAGTCGGTGTCCTCGACGGGCACCGTGCGGCCACGGCGTCCGGCCCCCCGCTCATCGGTCTCGACGAGGAGATGGGCGACTGCACCGACGTCGGTGGCCACGGCCGGGAGGCCGGCCGCCATCGCCTCGAGCAATGCCAGCGGCATGCCTTCGCTTCGAGAAGGCAGCACGAACACCGCCGCGGTGGCCAGGAGGGCCCGGATGGCTTCGGGATCCTGGGGGCCGGTGATCGTCACCGACCCGGGCGGCAGGATCCGTGCAGACATCCTCTCCAGCTCGTCGCGAAGTTCGCCGTCGCCGACGATGACGAGCCGAGCGTCGGGCAGCCGTTCGAGGATCTGCTGCATCGCGTCCACCAGGACGTCGTGGCCCTTCACATCCGTGAGACGTCCCACGCTGATGATGGTGGGTCGGCGAGCGGGTCGCCGTTCGCCGTTCGACCAGAAGTCCCAGTCGATGCCATTGGGGATGACATGGACCGGTGTGCCACCCATGTTGGGATACTCGTCGAGACGGTCGCGCAGCGGCGCCGAAACGGCGGTGACGGCATCGGCTCTCCCGACAGCGTGACGCGCCCAGCGCTGTGCGCGTCCACCGGTCGGTGCCATCACGTCACTACCGTGCGCCGACAGGATCAACCGGTACCGGAAGAACGGACGAAGCGCAAGGAAGTGCAGGACCTCGGGCCCGATGTAGTGCATGTGGACGATGTCTGGCCGCAGGTGCGAGATCTCACGTGCGAGTCGAGCCAGCGACTTCGCCGTCGCGAGCACACTCGATGCGAGGCCGGACAGGCCGCCGAGACGGGGGAGGTCGAGGCGCAGCCCATCGCCGCTTACCGTCTGCGACCATCGCTGGTGCACCTCGTCTCCCCGTTGCCGGAGCCCGCTGGCCAACACGCGGCCGGCAGCCTGGACGCCGCCCGGTTCGTGCTCGGGAGTTGGGGAGTAGAGCAGGATTCGGCGGCGACGTCGAGATGTGGTCGGCGGAGCTTCAGGACGGTTGCGCACGACACGGCGAAACGACGGCAACCAGGTTCGCGCCACAATCCGGTGTCCGGTCGACGACCACGGTGCCGCCAGCCAGGCGCGCAACGCAACTCGCCGTGCCGCCTTGCGGTCCTCGGTGTCGCCGCCGACCAGACGCCTTGCGCTGTCGGCGAGGAACAGGTG
This sequence comes from Ilumatobacteraceae bacterium, assembly GCA_963741875.1. GTDB lineage: Bacteria > Actinomycetota > Acidimicrobiia > Acidimicrobiales > Ilumatobacteraceae > Sva-07. The sequence goes on from CAVUJO010000001.1 coordinate 636,250, forward strand.
CTCGACTCCGGCACGCCGCATCTGCGGGCCGTGCTTGTCGTGGAATTGAACCCGCGCCCGGTGGTTCGAGGCCAGGTGGAGCGACTTTCGTTCGGCGCCCAACGGATCCTCGTAGCGCATCACTGCCTCGTCGACGAAGTCGACGACGTAGGCGCGTGAGATCCGCAGCCAGTAGTCGTAGTCCTCGATGGCGGGCAGGGCTTCGTCGAAGAAGCCGACCCGGGCCACCACGTGCCGAGGGATCATCACGTTGGAGCCGCCGCCGTGGATGACGTTGCATTGGAGGAGCTGGTGGAACAGCCGGCCGCGATGGGTCGGCAACGTCGTCTCCACCCCTCCCCGACCGTCGTGCTGCTCGACACCGCCGTACACCAGACCGAGATCGGCGCCGCCGCGTTCGAAGCGTTCGAGCTGGCGGGCGATCTTGTCGGGGAACCAGGTGTCGTCGGAATCGAGGAATGCGAGATATTCACCCCGGCTCTCGCGGATCCCGCGGTTGCGTGCCGCAGCCACACCTGCGTTGTGTTCCAGGCGGATGTAGCGGATTCGCGGATCGCCGATCGAGGTCACCGCCGCGTCGGTGCCGTCGGTGGAGCCGTCGTCGATGACGAGCACCTCCAGGTCGGTGAACGTCTGGACGAGGGCGCTCCCGACGGCGACCGCGACGCAGTGCGCACGTTGGTAGGTGGGCACGATGACCGACACGGTCGGCCGCACGACGCGCTCGCCATGGCCGGCGGGTCGGCTCGACCCTTGGCCGGGGACGTCCGGGATGACTCCGGCGCGAGTGCCGCAGGTGATCATCGCTGCGACGTCGGCAACGTCACCTGCGACGACATTGGGTTGTCGGCGATCGCCGATGCGAGTTCTCCCGAGATCCCACCGTCGACCGAGTGGTCGCAGCAGCCCAGGGCTCGACGGCCTGGCGACCTCGTCGGCCCGTTCGATCAGCTCGGGTGAACCGGCGCGTGCATCCTGCGCGATCCGGGCCGCAGCTGATCGGAGTGCGCGACGCCGCGCGCCTGTCATGTTCCCGGATTCCTCGAGCCACCAGATGATCTTCTCGACGACGTCGAGCCGGGCGACGAGACCGGCGCTGGTCGATCGGCGGTCGCTCAGCGACTGTGAACCGTGGGGAGCGCGCCGATAGAAGGACGCACCCACTGTCGTGGCGGCGAGTGGCGTACCGATCGCCAACGCGCGCATCATCAGGTCACCGTCGTCGTTCATGGCGAGACCCTCCTCCCACCGGCCCGCACGTTCGAATGCTTCCCGCCCCCACAACACCGAGCACGGAGGGTGGTACCAACCGGTCAACCACGCAGCCAACGCGTCGTCGCCGGGTCGGCGCGGCCGACACGACGGCGGTGCAGCCCTCCAGGTCCCGTCGATCGACTCCAGCCGGAACCAGGGGCCGGCGGCGACCGCGGCGCTCTCGGCGTGAAGCGCGGCCGTCAGTGCCGCGATCGTGCTGGGCCCGATCACGTCGTCGGCGTCGAGGAACATGAGGCGCTCGGCTTCCGTGCTGAGTGCGCCCAGGTTTCGGGCCGTCGCCGCATTGCCCGCTGAGCCCTGAACGAGTCGGATCCTGTCGGGGGAGCGTTCGACGAGTCGATGCACCACGGCAGAGGTGCGGTCGGTCGAGCCATCGTCGACGACAACGACCTCGGGGGTGTCCCGCGGCGACAGGTGGCGCTGTTCGAGCACCGAGCCGATGGCCTGGCCGATGAACTCCTCGGCATTGCGCGGAGGGATGACGACGGCTGCACGTCGGCCGTTCGACGCGGTCATCGTCGCGCCCTCGTCGGATCGACCTGCGCAGCGACGGCGTCGGACACCGCCGCCGCGTCGGCTACGAGATCTCGGAAGTTCACTGGCCCGTCGCCGACCGAATCTGCGTCGACGATCGAGTACCGGTGATCGAGGGCGCTCGCGAGTGCGTAGAAGTTGGGGTTCGGGAACGACAGGTCGGCGATCTCGACCACCCGGGTTCCCGGACGGCAGGCGATCATGTTGGTCAGGCCGGCTCCGTGGGGACCGACGATCACCGAGGTCTCGTTCATCAGATCGATCTGCTCGTCGAAGGTCAGGTCCTCCATCACGACGTTTTCGATGCCGAGCGGTGTGAGGAGGTCGAGCACCTCGTCGTGGTTGACGAGGCGTCGTGTCGTTGCCCGCTGCCGGCTGATGAAGACGACGCGACCCGAGGGGTGTTCCGTTCCCAGGTCCGATGTCGACGTCGCTGGGCTGATGAGCGCCTGCCTGGCGAGCCGCAGCAACTCGGGTCGGAAGCGATCGGTCACCAGGAGCCGGAGCTCGTCGACGACGATCGGACGTTCGAGATCGACGCGCTCGAAGCGGTTCGGGTCGATGCCCACCCGTCGGATCGAATCGACGATCGAAGGGCTGAGTTGGGCGGGCAGGATGACATCGTCAAGTTCGCCGCGATCGCGCAGCAGCAGGAGCTTCGGGAGGTGGGCGGTCAGCCAGTGCGAATGGTTGTGATAGACCCGCTCGATGATCCACGTCGCCCGGCGCAGTCGCTGAGGAGCGTCGTCGGCGGTGCGCATCAGTCGTGCATGCCCGGGCCGAAAGCGGAGTTCGCGAGCTTCGACGGCGCAGCGGCCGGCGGCCACGACCGCAGGGACGTAGTCGCCGCCGCGCTGTTCGTCCCGGTAGCCAACGATCGTCGCATCGTCGATCGAGACGATGGCGGTCGGATCGCTGTGGCGTTCGGGCACGTCCCGCATCGAGTATCCCCACCAGCCGTCGTCGTCGGGGAGCTCGTCGCGCTGGGTGACGTTGTCCGGTAGCGGGTTCGATGCCTGGGCTGCCTCGTGGACGATCTCCACGCGCGAAAGCTCGACTGCTTGCGCTCGAGGAAGCGCCCGATAGCCCGTCAGCGCAGGAGGAAGGCCTCGACCGACCGCAGCCCGCGCGAGGCGTGCGGCGGCCTGTCGCCCGTGGGCGAACACGTAGTTCTGGGTCGGGCGAGCCATGTCACACGGAGCCGCTCTGTCGATGGGTGAGCTCTACGGCATCCCGGTAGTAGGGGTTCTCCGTGCGAAGCCGCTCCGGTGTGTCGAACGCATCGAGCTCGCCGTCGACCACGACCATGACGCGGTCGCAGATGAACAGCGTCGACATCCGATGCGCCACCATGAACATCGTCATGTGCCCTTTGAGCGACTCGAGCGATTGTTGGACGAGCATCTCCGAACGCACATCGAGGGCACTCGTCGGCTCATCGAGGACCAGCACCGACGGGCGGGCAGCGAGCGCCCGTGCGAGGCACAGGCGCTGCTTCTGGCCGCCGGACACCGGGGCCGTACGGTCGTCGAGCACCGTGTCGTAGCCGTCTGGCATGGCGATGATGTCCTCGTGCACGTGAGCGAGGCGCGCGGCCTGCACGACGTCCTCCAAGGTCAGATGTGCGCGGTGGTATCGAATGTTGTCGGTGACGGTGCCGTGCATGAGCTGTGGAGCCTGGGGAACGTACGCCACGGCGCGCTGCCAGTCGGCCAGCGACACGTCGCGCACGTCGAGGTCGTCGTTGACGACGAGTGCCCCACATTCGGGCTCGCGCAGGCGGAGGAGGATCTGCACCAGCGTCGACTTCCCGGCGCCGGAGGGACCGACGATGCCGATCGCCTCGCCAGCCTTCACCGAGAAGTCGATGTGGCGCAGTACCGATGCTCCTGTGTAGGAGAAGCCGACGTCGGACATGCCGAGTCGACGGATCATCGGCAGCGGTTGCTCGCCGCTCTGGCGTGGCGTCGCCCGATACCGGTCGATCGTCTCTCGCACCCGGTCCATGAACGGCATCAGTTCGTGCATCTTGGTGAACGACGCCTGGAGCTCCTGGCCGTAAGCGAGCGACCGCACGAGGAGCAGCACGACGGCGGTCAGCGAGGCCAGCGGGGCATTGGTGGCGCGTGAGACCACGAAGAGGGCGAGCAGGAGGATGGTCAGGGCCAGGCTCTGGTAGAGCACCGGCACGAGGCGCGACAGGTACCGGGTACGCAACAGCGGCTGCCGGACGAGTTCGATCCGGTCGGTGAAGCGCCGGCGGAAGTCGGCGGAGGCTCCGAACACCTGCGTCTCCTCGGCCAGCCGGACGATCTCCTGCGACACCTGGGTGTACTCGGTTGCCTGTTTGGTCAGTTCGCCGGAATGTCCGCCGGTGCGTCGTGACAGCGGTCGCATGACGACGAACAGCGACATCGACAGCAGACCGAGCAGGATCGCCGTCGGCGGGCTGATCGTGAGGGCCATCACGAGCAGCGCGATGAACATGGCGAGCGAGCTGAGCGCCTGGCCGAGCGCGACGACCGCCATCGAGGCATTGCCGACATGGCCGCTCATCACGGTTTCGAAGTGACCGAGGCGGTCGGTGGCCTGAACCCGCCACGACGTGCCGAGGAACGCTTCGAACAGCTGCTGTCGCAGCGATGCCATCGCGTTCGCGCTCATCGCTGCGGGCAGATACGCCGTGATGGCATTGAGCAGTGCTCGTGCGGCGGCGAGCAGGAAGCCGACGATGAAGGCGCCGTTCAGACTGATGTGCAGATGGGCGATGCCGAGATCGATGCCGAGCTGGGTGTCGCCCGTGCCGAGGGCAGTACCGATCGTGGCGATGAGGGCGAGCAGCGACGCCTCGACAACGCCCGCGGCGAGCGAGGCGGCAACGAGGGCGGCGAGCTGAACGCGCGAGATGCCGACGAACGGACGCATCCGTCGCCAGCCGCTCAGCAGACGCTTCGCCGAGGTCAACCCACTGCTGCGCTGCAGCAGTGGGAGCGCGGGCGCGCTCACGGTGCGACCGGTGCCCCGTGCACCGGTGTGTCCGTTGCCGGCTGGAAGTCGGACACCGACTTTCGCGAGGCGCGATCGGTCAGCAACATCCAGGTCGGACCGAGATTGAGCTGGCGCAGTGCCGAGGTGGCCTCCTCCACGCTGCGCAGGCGCGTGCCGCGTGGCACCACGAGCACGGTGACGCTGCAGTCGGTTGCCACCCACTCACCCGACTCGATCGTCCCTGGTGCTCCGCCGACGCGGATCGCCAGTTGGGGGTCCTGGTGGCGTGGAGGCGTGGCCCCGCCGCTCTCCGTGGTTTGGCGACGCAGGCCCCCGGTGCTGGCCTGGACGCGTTGGAGGCGGTGGGCGGCGGCGGTGGTCGTGCCGTGGTGATCCCGCTCGACCCCGAGCAGTGCCGTGTCGACACGGTCGCCAGAACCGAGGTCGGTCCAGTGGCGCAGGAGCACCGACACCGACTGATCCGGCATGTCGTCGAGATCGGAGCCCGGCACGCCGGTGCGCCGCACTGCGAGGTCGATGCCGTCGACGCGCACGTCGGTACGCTCGAGCGCGATCGCACCCGCCACGCCGATGACGATGCCGCCGATCAGCGCTGCCACGGCGAGCGCAGTTGATCCACTCGATCCGGTCGTGGTGGTGACGTCGTGGCTGATCACTTGCAGGAAATTCGGCGGAATCGCGTTGCGGTCGACCGTGCCCTCCGTGAGTGGGTCGGTGTCGGCCGGCCCGACGATGAGCGGTGGGTTGCGCGTGGGCGGCTCGTCGACGACACCCTCGGTCACGGCGACGATCAGGGCGTCCCGACGGGCCACCGCTTCGGTCTCGGTGTCGCCCGAGAAGCTGATCTCGACGAGCGACGAATCGGGGATCGCCTGCAGTTCGAGGTTGGACTTTGCGGTCGAGAGATCGATGCCCGTCGAGTCGGCGACGCTCTGCATGATCCGTTCGTCGGCCGGGATCAGCCGGGTGTACTGCTGAGCGAGACGCCCGGCCTCGTTGGCCCCGCCCGGGCCGTCCTGCCCGGCGCCGGACGGGACGAAGAGGATGGCGGTGGCCTGATACTCGGCTGCCGGCTCGGGCAGCACGAACAGCGTGGCACCGAGTGTGATGGCAGGCACGGAAACGATCAACCACCAGCGGCGGGCCAGGGTGTGCCGAATCGAGTTCATGGTGTGGCTCGGTTTCGTCGGGGGTGGGCACGGGCAGCGCAGCGCATGACACACCGCGATCCAACGAGTACCCGCAGAGCGCGATACTCATACGTCGTTCCGTCGGACTTCATGACCGCTCGCCTGTCTGCATCAGGTCGATGATGCGCGAACCGAACGAGGTCAGCGTCACGGCGTCGGCCTCGGTCATCGAGTTCAAGTCCTGCCAGCGCCAGGTGAATGCCAACACCCCGTTCAGCCCGTTGTCGATGCCGTCGGTGACGAGATGATCGACGAACTGATCCACCCACTGCGGTTGGGGCGGGAACCCTTCGTTGACGTTGCCGACCTCGGTCACGACGATCGGATACTCGTCGATGTATCGGCCGACGTTGCGTTCCCATTCGGCCCGTTCGTTGTCACAGAAGCAGGTGCGGTCGTTGGCATAGCGGTGGATCGCGAAGAGCATGTTCGGCTGCCCGAGCAGTTCGGTGTCCAGTTCGAGCAGTTCGTCGGCAGCGACGGGGTCGAACGACCACGACCAGTCGATCGTGTCGAGGATCAAGACGCCGGAGTAGCCCAGGTCCTCTCGCCAGAACCGCACGGTGGCTGACGTCGCCTCGATCCACTCGTCCCACGTGATCTGCCGCGGTTCGTTCATCGGCTCGATCATCACGTTGGGTTCGTCGCCGACGCGTTCATCGACCGCGCGCATGAATCTGAACGACTCTTCATATCGTTGCGGCCATTCGCTGCCCTGGGTGAGCGCGTCCCACCAGGTGAACACCACGTGGATGTTGCGTTCGGCAGCTGCCGCGACGATCCGGTCGATCCGATCGAGCCACTCTTCGGTCGTCAGAGCGTAGATGTGCTCTTGCCAGGCTTCGGTGCCGAGCGGCACCCGGATGGTGTCGAGGTCGAGTTCGGTCATGCGGACGAGCACCTTGTCGAGGTGCTCGACATTGCGGCGGGACTCGACCATCACCGGCCAGTCGATCCAGCCGTCCGACAGATAGAAGGGAAAGGCGTAGAACGTCGACCCGAGCAGCACGACGCGCTCGTCGCTCGTGTCCACCAGTCGCTGGTCCTCGACGCGCAGCCATGGCTCCGCATCGAGGGTCGCCGTTGTGGTAGCGGTGTCGCCCGCAGTTCGACGCGGGACGCCATCATCGTTCTGCTCGACGGCGGGTGGATCCGACGTGCGGGACTCATCCGCATCGCTCGCGCATGCGGCGGCCATCGTCACGGCCACCAGGAGTACGGCGATCCAACGGTCAATGCGCATGGGGATGCCGCCTCACGTCACGGGAGCGATGCCGAGCCCCGATGCGCAGTTCCATCCGACGCATCAGCCGAGCGGTGCGGTCGGCAAGCCGATTCCATCCGGCCCGGTCGGCGAGCCGGGCGCCCCGCTCGAGCACGGCGGTCAAGGCCTCGGCGCCCGGCAGGTCTCCCAACCGGACGATCCATCGAATGGGTTTTGCGAGATCATCAACGCACGCTTCGGGGTCGTACAGACCGAGCAGATCCGGGTGACGTTCGTGCAACAGGTGATCGCCGTATCCCATCGAGCGGGCGTTCCGGCGAAAGCTGCTCAAGTCGCCGGCGTGGCGGTGGTAGGCCTTCAGGTCGCGATCGAAGCGGCCGGTGAGCCCGAGTCGATGTAGCTGAAGACCGAGATGACGATCCTCGAAGAACGCCTCGCGTGGCCACGTGTCGTCGCCGTCGCGAGCCCGCAGATACGCGTCTCGACGCAGGGAGACGTGTCCGTTCCACAGATCGAGGAGAATCCGGCGCGGGTCGCGTTCGTAGCGCGCCATGACGCTCTCGTAGTCGATCGCATATGCGGCGGTGGCGAGGTTGTGGCGGTCGACGGTGTCGTCGCCGATCGGCATGTAGCCGACGACCACCAGGTTCTCGCCGTCGCCGTGCCGACGAACGTGCTCGGTGATCATCGACTCGGTGGGCTCGATGTCGTCGTCCATCAACACCAGGAGGTCGCCGGTGGCTCGATCGGCGCCGGTCCGGCGGGCGTTGTCCATCCCCCCGTTGGCGATGTTGACGGCGACGAGCTGTGGATTGCGGTCGGCCAACTCGGCGAGGAATGCGGCGGTGCCGTCGCTCGATCCGTCGTTGACCACGATCACCTCGGTGGCGGCGGGATCGCTCAACAAGATCGGCAAGTGCCGTTCGAGGAGATGGCGACGGTTGTGCGTGATCATCACGACCGATGTACTCAACGGTCGGGGTCGCGAGGAGCTGCCGGGAGCAGGCGCGCTGGTGACGTCGGTGCGTACGAATTGGTCGGTTCCGCTCACCGGTACTGCTCCCGTTCCGTCCATTGGCCACCGAGGGCGACGCCGGCGAGGAGCCAGACGACGTGCGGCAGGCCGGGGCTGGCGAAGTAGGGAAAGATTGCATGCATCGGAATCAGCACGATCATCACGGCGATCACGGCGCGCGCTGGCGCCTGCACCGAGGGATCAGGCGAGCTTCGGCCCGGTGCCATGGCCGAGAGGAAGGTCCAGACGAGCGCTGCGAACGCCAGCACGAGCGGCAGCCCTCCCAGGAGTTGCAGGCTCAGGTACATCGATTCGGTGTAGACCCAGGTGATCGACTCGGGCAGCTCCGGTCCGTAGCCGAGCACCGGGCTGTCGGCGACCGCAGGAAGGTATTGGTCCTGCCACACTTCGAAGCGGTAGTCGACCGTCTCGGGCACAAAGGAGGCGCGGTCTCGACCGGCACGGGGTTCGAACTGCTCGGACACCCGTTCGCCGATCGACGGTCCGAGGAATCCGACGAGAACGACAGCGGCGACCGCACCGACTTTGAGCAACCCACCGAGCCGTCCGGCCCGCGCCGCGATGAGCCCGACGCCGACCAACAGGCCGAACGCCGTCGTGAACGTGAATGTCAGGGTCATCGCGATGACGCATGCGCCGACGCAGATGGCGATGCCAGCGGTCGACATGATCTGTTGCGTTCGATCGAACAGCAGCGCGACGCCGACCAGGACCACGGGAAGCAGGTAGCCGGCCAGCACGTGCCAGTGGTCGAACGGACCGGTCGCTCGTGCAGCGAAGCCGAGGGCCTGGGCGTTTTCGAAGTTCTGCGCCCCGGTGACCTCGACGATCATGCTGCGCACCGGATCGACGTCGAGGTACTGCAGCACCGCGATCATGCTGACGGGCACGCTGGCCATCAGGATCAGTCGGAGGGCCGAACGCCGGAGCTCGTAGGTGGTGAGGATCACGCTCGTGACCCTGCTCAACAGCAGGAACTGCACGGGGAGCAACAGGGCGAAGAGCGTGCCCGGTCCGACGCTCGTGGCGTTGATCGCCGCACCGGCGGATGCGAACACGACGGTGGCGACGGTATACGCCAGCGTCCCCCATTCGAGGGCCGACCAACGTGGCCGCCATCCGTTCCAACCGGTCACCAGAACAGTTCCGAGAAAGAGCACCAGCAACACTTCCGAGATCCGCAGCCCAGGTACGGGATAGCCCCGTTGCACGCCGGACGTCACCGGCACGAGCGCGGCGACGACCAGCACCGCGGTGGCCGGACGCGTCAGCAGGACCAGGGCCACCGCACCGACCACGGCCAAGGCGAGCGCGGCGACCGGTCCGATCATGGTGGCTCCCGACACGATGAGTGCGAGCGCGACGACGCCCATCACCACGAGCGCAGGATGAGGGGCGCGCGGATCGACGGTGCGGTCGCCGTGCCATGACGTCGCCGCTGGCCGCCGTCGGATGTCGGTGCTCGTCACGCGGTCCGTACTCCGCCGTCGATCAGCTCGCACAGTCCTTCCAGTTGCCCGTCCCAACGTTCGGCATGGTGGCGATGGGCGAGTTCGGTGGTCGATCGGGTGCTCTCGCGATCGTCGACGATGCGACCGACTGCTCGCGCGATCGAGGCGCCGTCATTGGAGGTGGGGATCGCGTACGGGAAGGGTTCCGTCACAGCCGGGAAGTCACTGATCACGAGCGGTCGGCGGGCATCGACGGCTTCGAAGGCGGCGCGCATCACCGAGGTCGGCTCGGTCGTCAATGCCAGCACGACGTCGGCCTCGCCGAGCGCGGCGTCGAACTCTTCGGGTCCGAGATAGCCGGTCAGGTGAACGTTGGGGGAGGCGTTGGCGAATACGTCCGTCGGAGCTCTGGAGGGGTCACCGGTGATCCACCAGTCGCAGTCAAGTCGGACGCCTGCGGCGTGCACCACTTCTGCGACCGGCTCATCCGGGGCGAAGATGCAGATGAAGAGCACCACCGGTCGAGTGGTGACCTCGAGAGCGTCGCTGGAGTTCGGCGACCCCGAGACACCCCGGTCCCGCGGCGGCTCGTGCAGCACGCGCGCTCGACCACCCCAGGACTCGACCACGGCGACCCATGGCGAGCTCGCCACGAGCACGCCATCGGCTCGCTCGACCAAGAACTGGTGCAGCCACTGGAAACGTCGTTCGACAGTATGCCCCTGGGCGCCGAACCCTCCAGGATGGCTGTCGAGCAGAAAGCGCGCGCCGGACAGCCGCGCATACAGCCAGCCGATCGCCCCCGGCCACAGCGGCGGGTTGACGACGACGATCGTGCGCGGTCGCTCACGTATGAGATGGCCGATCATCAGGACGGCACACGTGAGGTATCGGAAGGGGATCAGCGGCCTCGCGGCCAGTCGGGGTGTGAAGATCACTCGGGCGTCGCCGCCGATCTCCTCGGCCAACTCGACAAGGCGATCGCCGCGACGTGTCCACCCGATCACCATGACGTCGCGATGCTCTGCAGCGTCCATCAGCCTGCACCCTTTCGGCGGAGCACCGCAGGAATCGTCCGTGCCAGGATCTCGATATCGAGACGCAGGTTGCGGCGGCGGGCATATTCGATGTCGAGTTCGAGCATGTCGCTGGGAGAGAGGTCGCCGCGTCCTGAGACCTGCCACAGTCCGGTCAGTCCCGGCCGTACCGAGAATCGCTCGTGATGCCAGGGCTCGTACCCTTCGAGCGCATAGGGAACCTCGGGCCTCGGTCCGACCAGGCTCATTTCTCCGCGCAGGACGTTGACCAGCTGGGGCAACTCGTCGAGTGTCGTGGCGCGGATCCATCGACCGACCCGTGTGATGCGGGGGTCGTCGTGCAGCTTGAACGCCACGACGTTGTCGTCCGACGGAACGCCCGCAGCGGACTGATCATCGGTCTCGTCACGCAGGAGTCCCAGGACGTAGCGGCGGTGCAGCTCGTCGTCGGTGTCGGTGCGCATCGAACGGAACTTCAAGACGGTGAAGGGCCGGCCGGCGAGCCCCAGCCGGCGTCCGCGGTAGATGGCAGGACCGCGGCTCTCCGCCTTGACGGCGATCGCGACGATCACCATCAGCGAAGCGGTGATCACCAGCAGGAGCGCTGCGACCACGATGTCGATCGCCCGCTCGAAGCGCGGGAAGCGGACGGGTTTGGGGCGGCCGAGTTCGCTGACGGTCAGCGGGTGCTGGTCGGCGACAGAGGTGCTGCTGAGTTCGAACACGGTCAGCTCTTCCCAGCAGCGGCGGGCCAGCGTTGCGTGATCGGCGTCCGGTCGGCGACGGATCCACGGGGTCGAGCCGGATTTCCGTACGCAATGACTCCAGGAGGCAGGTCGCGGGTGACGACCGACCCTGCCCCGACCATCGTGGCGTCGCCGATGTGCACCATCGGCAGCACGGTGACGTTGACACCCAGCTGGACGCCTGCGCCGATGATCGGACCGCGGATCAGTGCGGCCGACTCCTCGTCGCCGGGATAGAGATCATTGGCGAACGAGACGCCCGGTGCCAGGAACGCCCCCCGGCCGATCTCGGAGTGCTGGGCGACGTAGCAGTTGGAGTGGATCTTGACCCCGTCGCCGATCGAGACGCCGTAGTCGACGACCGAGTTCGACCAGACCGACACGCCGTCGCCGATCGCGACCTGCTCGCGGATGACCACGTTGTGGCCGGTCTCGAATCCTGCACCGATCGCCGAACCTTCGTAGACGATGGTGCCGCTGCGCAGATGGTGACGCGGCCCGATCGTCAACCGGCCGTCGACCTGCCGGCCCGTGCGATAGCCCAGCATCACGCCGGGATCCAACTGACCATCTTCCCCGAGTTCCAACTCCAGCTCGGCCCCTTCCTCAGCCATGGCCAGCTCCGACGCGCGTCGGCGTGTCGGCGACGTCGCCGACAGCCGCCAGCACCGCGTCAACCACGGCGCTCGCATCTGCAGGATCGAGTTGTGGGTACATCGGAAGGCTGAGGATTTCCAACGCTGCCGACTCTGCCATCGGATGGACACCCTCGTTCGAGGCGTCGTACGGAGGGAGTTGGTGACACGGCGCCGGGTAGTGGATCCCGGTACCGATCCGATCCGCCGCAAGCGCCTCCCGGATCCGATCGCGGTCGGGAACTCGCACCACGGCCAGGTGGTGCACGCTGGTGGCGCCCGGTGCGACGCTCACCGGCCGTACCACAGTGTTCGCGAAACCCTCATGGTAGATCTGCCAGATCGTCCGCCGTCGTTCGTTCCACGCGTCGAGGTGCGGGAGTTTTCGTGCGAGGACGCCGGCCTGGAGGCCGTCGAGGCGGCTGTTGCGCCCCACCCGGCCATGCCCGGACGGCGCCGTGGTATCGCGACCATGATTGGCGAGCGACCGGACCGCGGCGGCGAGTCGCACGTCGTCGGTGACCACTGCCCCCCCGTCGCCAAGCGCGCCCAGGTTCTTACCCGGGTAGAAGCTGAAGCAGCCGGCCACACCGACGGAGCCGGCCGCCCGGCCGTTCCAGGTCGCACCATGGGCCTGCGCAGCGTCCTCGATCATCGGAATGCCGGAGCGTCGACTCAGTTCCTCGAAGCCGTCCAGGTCGACGGGTTGTCCGAACAGGTGGACCGGAATCATCGCTGCGGTGCGGCGCCCGATCGCCGGCTCGACCAGTGCAGGGGTCGTCAGCAGCGTGTCGGGATCCACGTCGACGAAGATCGGCGTTGCACCCACGACGAGGACCGCCTCAGCTGTCGCGTAGAACGTGTTGGTGGGCATGATCACCTCGTCGCCAGGCCCCACACCGAGCGCCCTGAGCACCAATTCGAGCGCATCAGTACCGTTCGCCACGCCGATGGCGTGTCGCCGACCGCAGTACGACGCGAAGTCCTGTTCGAACGTTTCGACGAATGCGCCTCCGACGAACGCAGCGGTGTCGACGACGTGCGCCCACACCTCGTCGAGTCCGTCCCGCAACTCCTCGTGGAGGGCGATGAGATCGAGAAAAGGGATCGGTCTGCTCATGAACCCGACACCGAGGGTTCTCGCACCTGCTGCAGGTCGTCGAGGATCTCGGCCAGATCGACCGGACGCCGCTCACTCAGCGAGCGCTGCGCCGCCTCGAGGGTCGCCGTAACGGCCAGACCGTTGAGGGCGCCCGTCTGGGGTGCCTCGCCGGTCATCGCACACTGGATGAAGTGCTCGTCCTCGGTCACGAGGGCTTCGCGTTGGCCGACGCTGGGCATCCGGACATCGCCGTCCCAGTACTTGACGGGGCTGGCCGGACCGGTGGACGCTGCGCCCTTGTCGTGGACACGAATGGGGTGCCCAGGGGCGAGGTCGTCGTACACCGCCATCCCATTGGCACCCACTGCGGTGATCTGGCGCTCCTTGGTCGGGTGCAGCCAGCTGACCTGCACCAGGGCGTTCAAGCCGTCTGGGTAGGCCAGGTCGAGGTACGCAACATCTTCGACCTCTCGGCCGAGGTTCTTCCATCCCCAACAGTTGACTGAAGTGGGCGTCTCGCCGAGGAGGTAGTTCATGATCGACACGTCGTGGGGGGCGAGGTCCCAGATGACGTTGACGTCGCTCTGGTACAGCCCGAGGTTCAAACGCGTCGACGTGAGATATCTGAGATCGCCGAGTTCGCCCGACTGCACGATCGACCGAAGCGTCTGGACCGCTTCGTGATGCTCGAACGTGTGCCCCACCATGAGGGTGAGGCCCCGTTCCTCGGCGAGACGGGCCAGGCTCACCGCATCGCTGGCCGACGTGGCCATCGGCTTCTCGACGAGGGCATGTTTGCCCGCATCGAGAACAACGTGCGTCAGCGCGGAATGAGTGCGGGCCGGTGTCGCGATCACCACGGCATCGACCATCGGCAGGCCCTCGGACAATGACGTCGCCGTCGAAGTCGTGGGGTGCGCTTGGTGGAGTTGTTCCCGACGCTGCACGTCTGGCTCGATGATCACGACCTCCTGGACCTGGGGGAGGCCGCTCAGCACACGGACATGCTTGGCCCCCCAGTAACCGCAGCCAACGACGCCTACTCTCATGGTTCTCCTTCACTCAACGGACGGTTGGACTGTCGCACTCTGAACTCGACGTCCTGGACCCAACCCCTACCCCTGCCCACTCGATCTCATACTGCTGATGGTGTGGAGTGCGTCACATCGGACCGCGAACCGGTGACGGCTGAGGATCGCCGGCGCGCAGCTGGCGATCTGCCGTCTAGCGATGCGCCGATCCGGGTATCGCTACGACGTGTGGAATGAAGTTCTTGGCGGCGATGTTCCGCGAGTCAGCATCGGACTTCCCGTCTACAACGGCGAGAACTATCTCAGTGAGGCGTTGGAGTCGATCCTCTCGCAGACGTTCACCGACTTCGAGGTGATCATCTCCGACAACGGCTCGACCGACGACACCTCGGCCATCGCGAAACAGTTCGCCGAGCGCGACCCGAGGGTGCAATACCACCGCTGCAACGAGAACCTCGGTGGCACATGGAACTTCAACCACGTATTGGATCTGGCTCGCGGTGAATACTTCCGCTGGGCTGCCCATGACGACGTGATCGCGCCGCGATATCTCGAACGATGCATCGAAGCTCTCGACGCCCGACCAGAGACGGTCCTCTGTCACAGCGTCGTCGAGATCATCGACGGCGACGGCGCCAACGTCGGCCGCTACGAGCCGCCCCCGTGGCGGCGCAACGCAGACCGGGCCCACGTGCGATTCCATGACGCCGTGCTCTACAAGGGCCGGTGCCACCTGATCTTCGGGCTGATGCGTCGCGAGGCGTTGCAACGAGTCCCTCCGTACGGCGACTACTCCCACGCTGACGGCGTGCTGCTCGTCCGGCTGAACTTGCTCGGTCCGTTCCTTCACGTCGATGAGCCGTTGCAGCTGATGCGCGAACACGCGTCCCAGGTCTCGACGATGTGTGGCGTCAAGGGTGAGACCGGGATGGTCGACTACCGCGCCTGGCGCTCGTGGTTCGACCCGAAGTACGCGAACCGGGTGGGGTTTCCCTACTGGCGCATCCTGGGCGAGTACGCCCGCAGTATCGCGGTCGTACCCGACGTGGCGATGTGGGAGCGGGTTCGCTGCCTCGAGGGCGTGTGGGCTTCGGCCTGGACCTCGAAGGGTCAGCTGCGCCGTGACCTGGCTCGTGCGGCGCGGTTCGTCATGCGAACCCGGGCGGACGGCGCGCAATCGGCTCGATCGAACTCCGACTTGTTGAAGGCCACCCACTGCTCGAGTGATATCCGGCCGCCGGAGTCGAGAACCACCGCGGCAAGCGAGTCTCGTCACCGGGTCGTTCTCCCGGGTGCTGTCAACCGTCGGGCCACGATCCGTGATCGTGAGGGAGGAGTTCCACGTTGAGCCAGATGTCGTACGGAAGTTCGTCGAGCACATCGAAGAGTCGCTGCCGGACGGAGTGTTCATCGCTGACAGTGGCGTGTGCGTCGATGACCCCTTCGATCTCGACGTAGAGCTTCGGGCCGACCTTGGTCACCCTCGCGCTCAGCGGATCGAGTTCGAACTCGTCGGCGACCGCGTCGACACGCGCCTCCACCGCATCTCGGATCGAGAGCGCCGGGTTGCCTTCGAGGAGTTCCAGCACGGTCGTTCTGATCATGCGCAGCGGTGTCGGCACGAAAACGGCGCAGGTGATCAGCACCATCGCCGGATCGACGTAGCGGGCTGCGCCGTCGAGGTCGGCGCGCACGAGCAGTGCCATGAGGGTGAATCCGGCGATCATGCCGATGCCGCGGAATGCCGACACGCGCCAGGCGGCGGTCTCGGTGGCCAGCAGGTCCGAGCCATCGGTCGTCGACCGCAGCCAGATCCACGTGGCGATCGAACCGGCGGTCGTGATGATCCCGAAGGCGATGCCCGATCCGGCGGCGAAGTCACTCCCACCAGCCCGGATGGTGGTGAGCGCCTGAACGGCTGCGTACACCAATGTGCCGGCGAGGACGAATCCGTAGATGCCGATCACGAGCGGCGTCGCGGACTCTCGCCCGTACGGGAAGTTGCGTGTCGGTCCTTGGACGGCGAGCGATGCCGCGCGTAGCAGCAAGGCGGTGAGGGCGACCTCGATCAGCGCGAAGACGCCGTCGAGCAGGATCATCTGTGAGCCGACGACGATGCCCCACGCCACGCCGAGAGCGCCGAGCGCCATGGTCACGGCAATCGTGACGCGCAGGGTGTGCCGCACGTGGCTCGTCGGCGGCGCGGCCATCGTCAGCGCTCCTGTCGGCGAGGTGGCGCTGACGCACGAACACGTTGCGCTGGATGGCACCCGGTCGACTGCGGGCGGATGGGCGAGGAGGGATGGTTTCGGTGCGCATCAGGGCGGGGCCGAACGGTGGCGTCGTACGGTCCGTGCGTGGCCGATCGCAATGATCTCGACCCGTTCCTCGTCGAACTCGGCGCCAGCATGATCAGGTCGAGCCAGACCGTCGACGACGTCGAACACCAGCTGATCGAGATCGCTTCGGTGATGGGCGTCGACGGTCTCGAGGTCATCGCGCTTCCGACGGCGATCATGCTCGAGTCTCCTCCGTCCACCTCGGGCGACACGACGAGTGTGCGTTCACGGTTGCGTTCCATCCGAGGCCAGGGTTTTCGCCTCGATCAGGTGCAGGCGGTCGATGCGCTGGTACGACGTGCTCGCCTGGGGCTGGTCACCGCACATGACGGCCTCGACGAACTCGACGAGATCGCGAGGCGCCCACCGCCGCACGGCCGGGTCGTCCGATCCCTCGGACTGGGAGTGCTCGCAACCGGGTTCTCGCTCGCACTGCAGCCATCGGTGGTCGGGGTGCTGTTGGCGTTCGTGCTCGGAACCATCGTCGGCGCGTTCGTGACCCTCGAGCTGCCGGGCTTCGGGCCCGTGACCCCGACGCTCACGTCGTTCGTCGTGTCGCTCGTCGTGTTCGCCCTGTACGACTTCTATGACGGCCAGAACCCCATTCGACTGCTCATCCCCCCGCTGTTGATCTTCCTGCCGGGAGCGAAGCTGACGTTGGGGACCATCGAGGTCGCGGAGGGCGCCATCGTGAGCGGGACGAGTCGGTTGATGAGCGGGCTGATCGATCTGCTGCTCCTGGCCACGGCCATCGTCGCGGCGGCGTCGTTGATCGATCTGCCCCAGCGTGACCTCCTCGACCGGCCTGCACCGCAGCTCGGTGCGTGGACGCTGATCCCGGCGGTCGTGTTCATCGCATTCGGCTATCGATACTTCAGCTGCGCCACGCGACGCTCCGTGCCGTGGATCATGCTCGTGCTGTCGGTGGCGCTGGCGACCGAACTGCTCGCATCGCTCGTCTTCTCCCCCGCTGTCTCCGCGTTCGTCGCCGCCGCGGTGATGACGCCAGTGGTCCTTGCGATCGATCGGCGCCCCGCCGGCCCGAGGGCGATGGTGCTCTTCCTTCCCGGCTTCTACCTGCTCGTGCCCGGCGCCACCGGCCTGATCGACGTCACCGAGAGCGTGGCGCCGGTGTTCTCCACCGGCAGCCTCCTCAACACGATGCTGATCGTCGTGGCGATCGCTCTCGGCGTCCTCGTGGCCAAGGGCGGCGAGGAGGCCGCAATCGATCTCGTCGAGGCTCGGCAACACCGCTGACCCGTCACCGAACATGACCACCTACTCCGGACGGGCCGCGAAGACGTCGAGGCCCAGTTCCTGGGAGAGCAGCTTGGCCGCGATCTGCCCGCGGATGCTGTTGCCGGCGTCGTCGAGCCGTGGTGAGAACGCCGCGATGGCGCCCTTGCCGGGAGACAGCGCGACCACGGCGCCACTGATCCCGCTCTTGCCGGGCAGTCCGACGTCCCACAACCAGTCGCCCGACGTCTCGTAGAGTCCGGCGGTCGCCATCGCAGCCATCACGTCATGGCACATCGTGGCGTCGACGACCTGCTCGCCCGTGCGAGGGTTCCGTCCGCCGTTGGCGATCGTGGCTCCCATCGTCGCGACGTCACGGACGTCGAGCGCCACGCAACTCTGCCGGGTGTACAACTCGACCGCCTCGGCGGGGTCACCGGTGATCACGCCGCTGCTGTAGAGGAGGTTCGCCAGTGCCCGGTTGCGGTGGTTGGTCGCCAACGCCGACGCGAGCACATCGTCGTCGACGTCGAGGCGACGTCCTGCGAGACGCGACATGCCGTCGAGCAGGAACTGCCAGCGGTCGTCGAGGGTGGTGCCTGGCGTCAGCGCCGTCGTGGCGATCGCACCGGCGTTCACCATCGGGTTGGTGCGACCGCCGGGCATGCGTTCGACCGACTCAGCGGAGTTGAACGCCAACCCGGTGGCGTTGACACCGACGATGCCGCGTACCCGTTCCGCACCGACGGCGTCGCCGACGAGACCCAGCACGAACGGCTTGGCGACGCTCATGATCGTGAAGACAGTGTGATCGTCGCCGACGCTCTCGACGCGTCCGCTGGCCCCGACGAGTGCAATGCCCACCAGGTCGGGGTCCGCTGACTCGAGCGCCGGGTACACCGACGAGGTCGTGCCGCGGCCGTCGTCACGGACCGCGTCGAGTGCTCGCTGCATCGCATCGACAATCCGATCGTTCGTGGGCAGCGTGCCCGTCGAAACGTGCGGTTCGCTCGACAGTGGTGTGACGTGCGCATCGGCCATGAGCGCGGCGACCCCGTCGATCGGAGCACCGTCCGGATCGTGAACCTCGTCGGACATGTCACAGCCTCCAGACCAACGGGACGATGCCGACGCTCACCACGAAGTACCAGATGAGCAGGACCCCACCGAGCTTCCAGTAGTCACCGAAGCGGTAGGCGCCCGGTTCCATCACCATCAGGTTCGCCGGTGTTGCTATCGGGGTCAACAGCGCGGCGGCCGCGGCGACGTTGAGGCACATCAGGACCGGAGCTCCCGCAACGTCGAGTTCAGCCGCCGCCGACAACGCCACCGGGATCACGATCAGCGCGGTCGCCATGTTGCTGATCAGCTGCCCGAGGATTGCCGTGAGGAGGAACACCCCGATCAGCAGCGGGTACGGGCCTGAGTCCCCGACGACGTCGACCAGTCGCTGGGCCAGCTTGTCGGCCGCGCCCGAGGTCTGCATCGCCGTCGAGAGCGGCAACATGCCGGCGACGAGTACCACGGTGGTCCAGCCGATCGATCGGTAGGCCTGCTCGACTCGAACGACACGGAGCAACACGAGCACGCACGCAGCTCCGACACCGGCGATGGCCGGCGGGACGAGGTCGGTCGCGAGCAGGAGCACCATCACGGCGAGCACGACGAGCGATTCGATCGCCCCGACACCGAGCGGGACGGTCTGGCGTCGGATCAGGTCGGGTGGGTTGACCGCGAGCACGTCGTCGTCCGCATCGACTTCCTCGCTCAGCGCCTGCCAGGTGCCCTTGACGAGTACGACGTCGCCTGCCGCCAACTCCACCTCACCGACCGGGGCCTCATCTCGCAGGACCGACACGACCTTCAACGCTCCCCCATGGGTCTGCATGCCCGGCCCCAGCCGCACACCGATGGCCGGCGACCGCGGTGGCACGACCAGTTCGGCTGCGCCATAGCTGTGCCCGAACAACTGGTCGGCGTCCTGACCGTCGACGAAGTACTGCCGCTGCAGATCCGACTCGAGATCGGTGAGGTCCGGCGGGAGCGACTGCGGGCTGCGGTGAGGGAGCAGGCGCCGGCCGCCCACGACCACGATCAGGATCGTCCCGAGCAGCAACGGGACGCCGGTGAGGGCGAACTCGAAGAACCCGAAGCGCCCGAGGCCCGCCTCCTCGGCCGACTGCGACACCAACACGCTCACGGGGCTGCCCGTCAACGCGAGCAGCGCGCCGGCATGGGCCGCGAAGGCCAACGGCATCAGGAGCTGCGAGGTGTCCTGCCCGACACGCACCGCGATGATCACCACCACCGGCACGAGCGCGGCCACGGACGCATTCGGGGTGACGAGCGCGGTCAACAGCGCGCAGGCCACCATCACGTACGTGATGATCTTGGTCCGCGACGTTCCGGCCCGGTCGATCAACTGTTGGCCCACCCACGCCGTCACCCCGGTGGAGTCCAGCGCTTCGCTGACGACGAACAGCGACGCGATGAACAAGACGGCAGGATCACCGAAGCCGGCCGTCGCCTCCTCCAACTCGAGCACACCGGTCGCCCACAGTGCGATCGCGGTGCCGAGCGCGACGATGCCGACCGGCACTCGGTTCGAGACGAACAGGACGACGACGACTCCGATGATGACGAACGTGATCGTGCTGTCGCTCACGAGCTCGACGAGAACGACGGATGGAGATCACCGACGAAGAGTCCGGGCGCTGCCTCCGAGTACGCGGCAGCGACGCGGAACGCCATGAGGTCGTCGAAATTGCGGGCGCTGATCTGGATGCCGGTCGGCACGCCATTGCGGTCGAACCCCGACGGAGCGTTGACGACCGGCACCGTGTACATCAGGTTGAACGGCGGGGTGAGCATCCAGCCGCCGAGCGGTTTCACGAGTTCGCCGTCGACCTCCAACTGCTCGCTGGTGAAGTCGAAGTCGGCCGACATCGCCGCGGACCCGACCGTCGGGCACACGAACGCATCGAATCCCCGATCGAACAGGGCGTCGTACTCGGCGAACAGCTCGGCGGCGTACCCCTGACCCTCGGAGAGTTGCACCGGACCCGCCCCATCGCCGGCCATCTGCACGAAGTGGTTGGCATAGGTGGTGAGCGCGTCCGGTGGCACGTGATCACGGATCTGCAGCAGCATCGCCCCCATCGCGGACGACAGCAGGCTCTTCAGCGTGGCGGCCTCGATCTCGTCCTCGATCCACCTGAGCTCGACCTCCTCGACGTGCGCACCCTGATCGGCGAGCACCTGGATCGCCGCCTCGGTGTTGGCGCGGACCTCGGGATCGATGCGGGCCCAGCCCTGATCGACGGAGAACGCGACGCGGAGCCCGTCGATGCCGTCATATCTGGTCGGATACTCGAGCGCCGGTCGTAGCGCCGTCATCTGCGTCCGATGCGGGCCGGTCATCGCATTCTGCATCAGGACCAGATCGGCGAACGATCGGGCCATCGGCCCCGAGGTGCCCTGCGGCATGATCTCGCCGCCGGGTGTCAACGGCACGCGGCCGTGGGGCGGCTTGAAGCCGTAGACGCCGTTGAACGCCGACGGGATCCGGATCGAGCCACCCATGTCGCTGCCGGTCGCGAGCGTGGTCATGCCGGCGGCGAGTGCAGCGCCTGCGCCACCCGATGATCCACCCACCGTCTTGTCCAGGTTCCACGGGTTGCGTGTGACACCCCAGAGCTTCGACCAGGTCTGGCCGATGAAGTAGAACTCCGGCACCGTCGTCTGGCAGTGGAAGATCGCCCCTGCCTGCTCGAGCAGGTCGACGACCGGCGTGTTGTGTTCGAGCACGTTGTCGGCCAATGCCGCCGAGCCCGCAGTCATGCGCCAGCCGGCCGCGCCGTCTTCGTCCTTGAGTGCCACCGTGATGCCTTCGAGCGGTCGAGCGTCGCCCCGGCGATAGCGCTCGCCGGCAGCACGAGCTGCGGCCCGAGCGGCGTCGAAGTGGGTGTCGGTGGTCGCATTGACCAGCGGGTTCACCTCGCCGTGACGCTCGACCTGAGCCTCGAGCACCTCGATCGGTTCGAGCTCGCCGGAACGGAAGCGTTCGATCAGCTCGGTGGCGTCGAGGTAGCAGAGCTCGATCGACTTGGGGTTGGGGGGATTCGACACGGGGAGTCCTCGCCTTCGTTCAGAGTTCGACGGGCGAGTCCGGGCCGAGCGGGATGCCGAGCAGGAACCACGCCGCGAACAACAGGAGCCAGGCGGCCATCACCCAGATGGCGTACGGGATCATCAGGGCGATGATCGTGCCGATGCCGGCGCGCGGGTCGTAGCGGCGGGCGATCGTGACGATGAACGGGAAGTACACCATCAGCGGGGTGAGCACGTTCGTCGGCGAGTCGCCGACGCGGTAGGCCGCCTGGACGGTCTGCGGCGCAACACCGAGCCGCGAGAAGATCGGAATGAAGACCGGTGCGAAGATCGCCCACTTCGGCACCACGCCGGGCAGGATCAGGTTGAGCAGCACGATCACGACGATCATCAGCAACAGCAACACCAGCGCCGGGACGTCGACGCGCTCGAGGACCTGTGCCATCTCGACGGCGATCACCTTCGGGAGGTTCGTGTAGTTGAAGAACGCGATGAACTGGGCGATCATCAAGAACATCAAGATCAGTCCGCCGAGCGACGAGAACGTCGTGGCGATGGCGTTGACGACGTCGTCGGCATTCGAGATCGTCTTGGCTCCGATGCCGAACGCGACGCCGCAGATCAGGAAGATGAGTGCGATCAGGAAGATCAGCGACGCCATGAACGGGGTCGCGCCGATGATCGCACCGGACTCCGGGTCGCGCAACGGGGCGCCCGAGGGAAGCGTGAGCAGGGCGATGGCGACCAGACAGGCGAGCAACGCCCGTCCGGCGAACTTGAGCCCGCGAGCCTCACCGCTCTCGTCGACCCCGGGTTCCTCGGTCATCGCCGGAACGCCACCCACGATCTGTGCGGTCGGCGGGACGTAGGGGCCGAGGCGGGGTTCGATCATCCGTGCGGTGACGATCGCCGCGACACCCGCGAGCACGATCGTCGACACGATGCCGAAGTAGAAGTTCGCCGTGATGTTGATCGCCTCGCCGCCGGAGCCGATCGCCTCGTTCGTGATCTCGGTGATCATGCTGTCGGTCGGGGTGATCAACAAGTTCACGCCGAACACGGCGCTCACACCGGCGAACGCGGCGGCCATACCGGCCAGAGGATGACGACCGACGCTCAAGAATGCGGCGGCGCCGAGAGGAATCAGGATGAGATAGCCGGCGTCTGTTGCAACGCTGCTGACCACACCGACCAGGATCAGGATGTAGGCCAAGGAAGCAGGGGGCGCCACCTTGACGATCTTGCGGATGAGCGCGGCCATCAGCCCCGAGATCTCCGCGACGCCGACGCCAGCCATCGCGACGAGCGTGACGGCGACGACGCTGAACGCAGCGAAGTTGGTGACGAACGTGGAGAAGAAGAACCGCAGCCCGTCGATCGACAGCAGACTGCGCACCTCGAACGTGGTCTCCTGGACGACGTAGTCCGGCAGCTCGACGATCTCGTTGGTGACGACGTCGTAGGGCACGACCGAGCCGCCGAGCGCGCCGCGGATGTCCTGGAGCAGCTCGAACGGGACCGGGATGGCGACGTCTTCGGTCACCGACACGTCGAAGGCGGCGACGATCGCCGACAGCACCATCAGCCCGGCGATCAGATAGACGAACATGATCGCCGGGGTCGGCACCTTGTTGCCGAGGCGTTCGATCGCCCCGAGCAGCCCGTCGGACTTCTCGGCCTCAGCCACGTTGGCGACGGCCGTCGTGTCGTTCGTGTCGTTGCTCATCGGACCGGCTCGAAGTCGACGGCGAGTTGCACGAGGAGACGGGCACCGAAGCCGCTGCAGCCGGTCGTGTGCCAGAGGCGGTCGGCGGGGGTCTGGGCGACGCCGGCGATGTCGATGTGAACCCACGGCACGTCGTCGACGAACTCGGCCAGGAACAGCCCAGCGTGCATCGCACCGCCGTTCGGCGTGGTGCCGAGGTTGCGGAGATCCGCGATCGGCGAGTCGATGTCCTTGCGGTACTCCGGCTCGAGCGGGAGCTCCCACACCCGTTCACCGGTCATCTGGCCGGCCGCCTTCGCTTGTTCGACGAGGGCAGGATCGTTGCCCATCACCGCACCGAGCGACGTGCCGAGAGCTCGCATCGCGGCCCCCGTGAGCGTGGCGATGTCGATGATCGCATCGACGCCGTCCTCGACGGCGAGCACGAGCCCATCGGCCATGATCAACCGGCCCTCGGCGTCGGTGTTGATCACCTCGACGGTGGTTCCACCGCGGATCGTCAGCACGTCACCGAGTGCCATGGCAGTCCCTGACGGCATGTTGTCGGTGCACATCAACCAGGCGGTGACCTCCGCTCGGCATCCGACGGCGCCGAGCACGCACATCGCGGCGAAAGCCGAGGCGCCGCCCGTCATGTCGTTCTTCATCTGGGCGTGCACTTCGTCGCCCGGTTTCAGGCTGAGGCCACCCGAGTCGTACATGAGGGTCTTTCCGACAATGCCCAGCCGACCACTCGGCTCGCCGTCGGGTCGGTAGGTCATCTTGATCATCCGAGGCGGCTCGACGCTGCCGGCGTTCACCCCGAGGATCCCGCCGCAGCCCATCTCTCGCAATTCGTGCTCACCGAAGATCTCGATCTCGAGACCACGGGACGGCCCGACCTGGACAGCGAGTTCCGCCAGCATCGAGGCTGTCAGGTGGCTGTGCGGCGAGTTCGCCAGGTCACGCGACAGCTTGGTCGCCGCGGCGAACGCCCGACCGCGCTCGGCTCCCGCTCGGGCGGCATCGACGTCACCCTCGTCCACGACCAGCGCAATGCTGCGCACCGGCGTCCCCTTGGGCTCGGACCGCAACGCGTCGAAGCTGTAGCGGGACAACAGGATCCCCTCGACGATCGCCTGGGCGAGCCCTGCTGGATCGGCGGTCGCGCTCGGCGGCACGACAATCGCGAGATCGACGTGCTTGCCTGCGGCTCGACCGAACGACGCAGCCGCGTCTCGAGCCGCTGGCGCTGGGAACTCGCCGGACCCCCTGCCGATCGCAACTCGGGCGACACCGTCCATCGACGTCACGAGCTGGCTGGCGCCGACCGCACCGGTGAATCCGTTGAGTTCGAGCTGTGAGCGATCCACCCCGAGCTGCTCGTCGACGGGCCCATCGGGTCCGGCGAAGCACCCGACGATCGTCGCGGCGGCGGGAACGGCCGTCCCTGCGCTGACGCTCAAGCCGAGGGAGACCTCGACCGACGGGGGAACCAGGCGGATTGCCGACGTTGCACTGGGTGTCATGGAGCGGTCCTCGTGAAATCCTCGTTCGCTCCCGGGTCGGGAACGCTCATCGCATCGAACCTCATCGACCTGCGGTGCTCAAGTGGAGGAGCGAGAACCATGCTCGACCACCCATCCCTCACCATCGCCCACCATCCCACCGGATCGCTGGCTCGGCGGCGGAGCGTTCAGGGAAGATCGGCGGCGTTGAGCAGGCCCAACTCCAGCGCGCGCTCGACGGCGAGGCCGCTCCCGCCGACGCCGAGCTTGCGATAGATGTTCGCCTTGTGCCACTTGACGGTGTTGACGGAGACGTACAGCTGGCCGGCGATTTCCCCCGCCGTCGCCGACCTGGCCAGCAGCCGGAGCAGTTCGATCTCGCGGGCGGTGAACTTCAGTTCGTCACCGGCGTCGCCTTCGGCGAGGATGCGCCGGGCGTCGACGAGTAGCGGCAGATCCAATCGGGCGATCTCGGGTCGCTCCCAGAGTGCTGCAGGCGCGTCGCAGATCACGCCGAGCAGGCGGCGGTCCGACGCGATGGCGACGGCGCGACGAACCCGGCTCGTCGCCGCAGCGGGGCTGTCCGCGACGGTTGCATCCGCCAACAGACGGATCACCTGGCCATGCGCACTGATGGGCGCAGGGCGTTCGGCGAGCCAGCGGCGGACCTCACCGAGGGGGTGACGCATCAGCAGCACGTGCAGCCAACCCGACACGGTGAGCTCGATCGGTGCGATCCCCTTGAGCATCGCTGCGGCCCCAGCGGCGTCGCCGAGGTCGGCACGTCGGCGGGCGGCTCGAACCGGCAGGTACGACTCGACGAACGGGAGTCGCGCTGCTCGTTGTGACAGCTCGGGGTTCGGCGGCTCGAACGCAACTCCGGTGAGGTCGGCGACGAGATCGCAGAGTTGCTGGAAGTTCGCGGCGCCGCAGTCGGATGCGCCGTGCACCGCACGGTCGAGGGCGCCGGCGACCGCCGACGTGTCGCCGGCGAGCCCGGCGAGTAGCGCCCGAGCGAGATGCGCAGGGAGCATCACGTAGTGCTCGGAGAGGCCGAGTTGCTGCAACAGCGACTCTGCTGACCGGAGGTGGGTGAGCGCCTCGTAGCGATCACCGCAAAAGGCACGCACGAGCGCGCCGACCGCGTGCAGTCCAGCGACCGAGATCGGCTCGAGCTGCGACGGCTGTGCGATCAACGAGTCCAGACGGGCAGCGGCGCCGGCGAGGTCGCCGAGCAGGAATCGCGCTCGGACCTCGGCACCATCGGCAACGATGCGGAATGCGGGAGCGTCGTCGTTGCCGGGCATGTGCGGGAACGGCTCGTCGGAGGGGAGCTCATCCAACCGCGTCCGACCCTCGGCGACCAGCCGGAGCGCTTCGGCGGGGCCGGTCGACCACCAGACCCCCTGCGCCCACACGAGCCGCTTGATCGCCGCGCCGACCTGTGTCCGCAGCGGTGGACTCTGGATCAGTTCCAGCGCTCGGGTGCTGCGACCGATCAGGAGATTGGCCCACCCGACCAGGAGCGCGGCAGCCTGCATCGTCGGCCCAGAAGCGGACCGGGACGCGCTCCATGAGCTCGACGAGCAGGTCGACCCGAGACGCCGTGTACAGAACCCCCCACCGTTGCCGGAGCGTTTCAACGGCACGTTCGAAAGCTCCCGCTGCGAGCAGGTGGTTCACCGCTTGCGAGATGCTCTCCACCGTTGCCGGTTCGTCGAGCCAGGCCTGGGCGATACGCAGATGTGTTGGCTCGACGACCTCCGGTTCGGTCGTCGCCATCCGCCTGGCGAGCGCTTGCGCGAAGAGCGGGACCAGTCCGATCGTGTCACCGTCCACCAGCACGAAACCGGTCTCGTCGATGAGGGCGCGGAGGCGCACCATCGCACCCGCCCGGCTCGACACCCGCTCGACGACGCTCGCCGGGACATCGCCACACAGCGAGAGCACCATCAGTATCTCGACATCGTCGGCGCGCAGCAGCGGAAGGACCTCCGACACGATCAGCGCCTGCAAGACCGACTCAGCTCGGTCGAATCCTCCGACCGGATCGTCGACGAGGTGGCGCTTCACGACGTCGACCCCGTTTGGCCATCCGCCGGTCACATGAGCGACCCGATCGACAGCCGCGGCGAGATCCGGCCCGAGGATGCCGGCGATGTGGTCGCCGCCGAGCAGCAGGTCTCCCGGCTGGACGATCACCGCTGCTTCGTGGAGCGGCCACTGCTCCGACAACGTCGACAGCCCACCTCTCGTCGACACGATCACTCGTCGTTCATCGCCGAACCACGGTTTCAGGATCGCCGCGACTTCACCCTGCAACGGAGGCGGTACACGATGAAGGTCGTCGAGGACCATGGTGCACGGACCCACGGCGGTGTCGAGCAGAGCAGCAAGGACGGCGCTGGCCGATGCTCCGATTCGGTGCGCTCCTTCCACGTCGATCGAGGCATCCCCGGCCGCGCCGAACTCGACCGCGGCGTTGACGAGTCCGTTGGCGACCGTGTGTGCATCGGTGCGGAACGCGCTCCCCAGCTGGGCCCAGGCGACGGCCCGGTCGCCGGTGTCACCCGCCGTACGATCCACGCCTCCGGCACCGAAGTCGATCGACTCCCGCACGGCCGACGTCTTGCCGAAGCCGGCCGGCGCACTCACGACGGCCAAGTCGGCGGCGCCGAGACGCGTGATCAACGCGGAGCGC
Organism: Ilumatobacteraceae bacterium; assembly: GCA_963741875.1. Classification (GTDB taxonomy): domain Bacteria; phylum Actinomycetota; class Acidimicrobiia; order Acidimicrobiales; family Ilumatobacteraceae; genus Sva-07. Next base: position 664,120 of record CAVUJO010000001.1, read on the forward strand.
AACACCGTTTTTACAGTAATCGAATTCTGTCGCCGACGCCCACCGATCGAGCGGCCGGAATCCGCGTGCCAACGGCACCGGTCGATCAGGGTGTGTAGCGCAGAATCGCAGCCGCCGTCCCGCCCATCGGAACCTCTGATGCTCGGACCGCGAGGACGCGTCCGCCGTTGCGCAGCACCCGTGAAGCGATCTCATCGGTGACGCCAGGGGTCTCGGAACGTCCGTCATCGGCAAAATCGACGGATCCGGTGGCCGCGTCAACGGTGCCGGGGACGTGGGCGTCGACGTCGACCACCAACGTGTCGACGGCACCGATCGTGGCGAATCGTGCGATATCAGAGAGGTCGAAGGCCGCGCGACCTTGCGAGTTGCGCCGATCGACGAGCACTGCGAGGTCTGCAAGTTCCGCTGCATACACCTCGTCGAGCACTCCTCGCGCCGCGTTCGGCGAGTTCGAGGTCCGAGAGCTCCTCCGGATTGCCCGGCACCCGACGATCGACGAGCCGAGACGAACTGTTGACCGTGCGGAACAACGCATCGATCCCCTCCGTCGCGGCGACGATCACCGGGAGATCGGAACCATTCAGGATCGGTCGGATCGCGTGATCGACGAGGCGTACGTAGGCCCGATCGCGTGCCATGTGGACGTGGTTTGCCGACGGGACCCATGCGTCTCTCGGCATGTTGGGCACGTCGACCTCTGCGGGTGGTCCGTCGTTGAAGATTTCGAGCAACCGGGCCTGACCCTTGGCGAGGGCCAGCACGTAGCCGGCGTGGGGAAAGGTCGTCGCCCGCAGCAGAGGCTTGACGTGGAAGCGTTCGCCGACGTGCGTCGCTTCGCTGAGTTGGTTGGGAAGGCGGAACGTCACTTCGTGGCCAGGACCCAGGAAGATCGCGAGCGTGTCCCGCTGGCGAGTCCAGAAGTCGTCGTCGTCGATGATCGAGTCGAGTTCCTCCAGCACCCACGAGCGGTCGTCGTCGCCGGCGTCTGCCGCCTCGAGCTGTTCGCCGACGTGGCGCCGGACGTTCGACAGCATCGTGCGGGCGGTCTGTGCCTCGAGCGTCGAGCGACCAGTCGGCAGGTAGATCGACACGCTGGCAGGGTGGCGATGTTCGAGCAGGGCAGTGATCTGGGCCGTCGTCGGCACGTCGAGATGCATGGTGGGAACCTCCAGAGAATGTGCCCGGTCTCGTCGGGGCAGGCGGTCAAACTACGGATCACTGCGAACGAGGATGGCGTTCGGTCTGGGAACCATCCCTTGCCGCCCATCCCAACTGCGCTCGCCTGCTGCCTGTCACGGCAGGTGTCGCGGTGTGCCAGGCTGTCGCCTCGATGGACTGTCGTCTGGCGTCGCTCGACTTCGACATCGCCGCGTCGGCAGGGTGGTACTCGGCGATCGCTGGGCTGCTCGCAGGTTTTGCGTTGCTGTCGATCCTGCTGCCGCTCGACCACGAGGCGGCCGATCCGGACGCGTCTCAGTCCAGCAACGCCGTTGTGGTGTTCACGTGTGCGTTCGTCTCGCTGCTCGCACTCGGCTTCGCGTTCGCCGTCCTTGCCGGTCGGACGGGTGATGGCGACGTCATTGGTGTCGCTGCGCACGAACAGGTGATGTATGGCTCGGCGTTCGGGCTCGCGGCGATCCTGATGCTGTTCGGCTTGCACGCCGTGCTGCGCACATACGGTGCGAATCGTGTGGTGTTCGGTCCGGCGCAACGGGTGATCGTCCTGACGACATCGGTGCTCGCGCCGGTGGTGCTGCTGGCGCTGCAGTTCGGCAGTGCCTTGGACGTGACACGTTTCCGCGCGGCGTCGGGCGACGTCGGTTGCGGGTTCGGCGGGCTTCCGGACACTGTCTGGATCGACCTGTTGATCGTGGCGATCGCCAGCTCGGCGTTGGGTCTGATGTGGCTGCTGCGGCAGCGCATCCCGCATCGCGACGGGGCCCCCGCGTTTGCGGCGAAGGCGGTGCTCGGCTACACCATCGCGGTCGTGGTCTGGGGCTCGATGGTCGTGCCGCTCCTTCCCGCCGACGTGATCACCGGGTTCTGGTTCGAACACCTTGCGCTCGCCATCACCGCCGTGGCCACCGTCGGTGTCGCTGCCTCTTCGTGGATGGGCCGCTGAAGCCTGCTGGCTGCTGTCGCCGCACGCCGTGCTGTCTCAAGAGTTCACCATCGAGCCAAACGAGCAGCGCCACGCCTTGCGCCCGCGCGCAGACCCCCCCCCGAATGATCCGTGCGCTCGGCGACCTGTCGACCTCTCGTCGTCTCGCGCTACCCGACTACTTTGAGAACCGTGCCGGGAGGTCCCGAACTCATCATCATTCTCGTGGTGCTGGCGATACCGGTGGCCATCGTGCTGCTGATCATGGCGCTCAGCGGATCACGAACCGCCGTGCCCAACGGCGGCGACACCATCGCATTGTCAGGCGATGCGCGGACATGGCTTGAGCTCATCGCCAGCGACATCCATCAACTCAACGGGCACCGCATCGAGTGGCTCTCCGCCGACGTGATCCAGGTGTCGTGGCGTCACCGCTCGGGTTGGGTGTTCATCGTCGCGATCATTCTGTTTCCTTTCGGGCTCCTCGCACTGCTGTTCACGGTGACGTCGTACGGCACGATCGTCTTGGTCCACGACGGTTCACCATCGACGATCCGCCTGGGCGGCGAGATGTCCAACGCCGCGATAGACGCGATCAACGTGCGTGCTGCAGGAGCAGTGCCCACGAACATCTGACCCAACAGCTGGTCGCCGACTTCGGCCCAAGCCGCGCGCGACGAACTGGCCGAGCGTCGTCCCGGCTTCAACTCGTTGCGTGACCGAACCTTGCTCGTGCTGAACTGGGTCGATGTCCCGGAGCGATCAAGCGCTCGAAGCTGTGCGGATTGCTGCGCGAGCCCGGCGTGATGAGGCGTTCACGAGGTGGCGACGAAGCGCGGCCGGGGCGATCACGTCGGACCTGAGCGTCGTGGATGTGGAGCGGTCCAGGGTCGGTCGTTTGACCGTCAATTTCCATCCCGATCGGGTCGCTCGATCAGGCGTCACGGTTGCCGAGGGCATCGCACGGACTGGCCGGTACGTCAGCCAGTGGGTGACGGGCATCTCCAACGGTGGGCGCTCCGCCTTCCCCGGCGGCGATCGGCAACGGTGGGAACACGAGCTGTTCGCCCACGCCTACGAGAACGCAGACCCCACCATTGTCGAGTTCCCGATCTACGGCGCATGGGACCTGCTCGGCGACCCGCACGGCGGATCACCCCGATTCGGTTCATGCTTCCTCGTGCTCGCTGACCATGTCCGCGAGCGGGCGACGATCTGTGTCGGCGACAGCCACGCCGGCCCCAGCGACATCGGCACCTTCGACACTCCCTGGTGCGTGCTCGCGGCACTCGCCGAACAGGTCGACCACGGCTCACTCCTCGGGGTGGCGGTCGACCAACGCGGACTGCTCGATCTACTCGACACCCCACCACTGGACGGCACGCCACGCCGGGACCTGGACCACTACATCGAGCTGCAAGTCCACGGCGGCATCGATCTGCGAACCGATGTCGACTCCATCGTGCTGGACCCCTCGTTCCAAGACACCGACGTCCATCAGGCCGCCCTCCAACTGTCCGAGCGATACGACATCGAGGTCGAATGGCACGCCGGATCGGAACTCGCCGTCGATCGGATACCGACCGACTTCCGAGGGTCGACGATGCCCGACGTCGGCGCCCGAGCGGCACGCACCGACGGGATCATCGACGCGCGCTCCATCGGCGTGACCGCCCAAGCCATTCATCTCCGCGAGATGCAGACCTCGGGAGACCCTGCCGAGTCCGAGGCCCAACAACTCAAGTACCTCTGGCACACACTTCTCGCATTCGGCTCCGACGCTGCACCCACCGCAGGACGACCCGCGGAATCACGGGAGTGACGGCATGAGGTTGGGGGCGCCGCCACGAACGCAACTCGAGCGTCACAGTTGGCCTGGGTTGCGCCGAGCTCTGCCGCAGTATGGTTCGGCATGGAGAAGCGCCGAGCGGTGCGTTGTGCGGTACTGCGCGACGATGCGATCTTGATGGTTCAGCTGCGCATCGATGGCCGCACGTGGTGGACGTTGCCCGGTGGCGGTGTTGAGGCGGGCGAGTCGGACGAACAGGCGGCGATTCGTGAGCTCGAGGAGGAGACGCGACTGATTGGCCGCAACCCACGGTGGATTTGCGACGTCCCGGAACCGTGCTTCCTCGTTGTCGTCGATGAGAACGACGCACCTCGACTCGACATGGATCCGGCGTTGCCCGATGCGTCTGAGATCATCGACGTCAAGTGGCGGCCGCTCGACGAGGTGGCGGCCGACCGACAGGTTTCGTGTGTGATCGCCGCCCTGCGTAGTTAGGTGTGTTCGCTGCCGCACGCACCCGCCCGGGTGGTGGCTGGGCAGAGCGCATCGGCGGTCGGTGACACCCGTGTTCGCTCACCACGGTGAGGGTCGTTCAGGGTTTGGCCGAGCGTGGAAACGGCTCCCGGTGGTCTGCGTGGCGGTCGCTACCATCCCGACATGGGTGCGGTGTTGTCCGACGACGACGTCGAGCGCTTCGCCGCGGACGGCTTTGTACGTCTCGACGATGCGTTCGATGCAGATCTGGCCGAGCGGTGCGTCGACACCTTGTGGTCGATGCTCGACGTCGAGCGTGATGATCGGTCGGGGTGGACCGCACCGATCATCCGGATCCCTGGTGCGGGTGGCCCAGATCTCGTTGCGGCGATCAACACCGCGCGTCTCGTCGGTGCGATCAACGACGTGCTTGGCGGGGCCGACGCCTGGCAGCGTCGATCACGCGGCTATGGCACCTTCGCCGTGAGGTTTCCGAGCGATGTCGATCCAGGTGATGCGGGTTGGCACATCGACGGCAGTTTCGGCGAGCCTCCCTGGTACCGAGTCAACTTCGAGTCGCGGGGCCGGGCGCTGTTGCTCTTGATGCTCTTCAGCGATGTCACCGAACTCGACGCCCCGACTCGCATCAAGATCGGCTCGCACCGTGACGTCGCACGTGCATTGTCGGCAGACGTGAGCGACGAAGGCGTCGCGTTCTTGCCACACGTACACGCCCCGGCCTCACTTGACCGTGCAACCGTGTTCGCGACCGGTCGTGCGGGCGATGTGTACCTCTGTCATCCGTTCCTGGTGCATGCGGCGAGCTGGCCGCATCGGGGACGCTGGCCGCGGTTCATTGCCCAGCCGTGCATTCACCATCGTGAGGGCGAGTGGCTCGGCGGATTCGACTACTTCGACCTCACGAACGATTCACCCGTCAAGCGAGCGGTTCGTGAAGCTCTACACGACTGAGTGAGCGCAAGGCCGCCAACCGGCGGTAGGTGTCAGTGGGTCAGCGCCCGCTGTGGCTCAGCTACGGTGCCCGCCGTGGACGAGTTGGAGGAGGCTGCCCGTTCCGACTTCGGCCTCGATGTGGTGACTCGTCTGCCGATCTCGGAGTCCTTCAGTTCGTCGGTCCTGTCGTTCATTGCGAGCGATGATCGGCACTACGTGATCAAGCGACACTGGGCTCGCAACAAGGCAGAGCGCGAGGCGTCAGCGCTCCGTGCACTCGCTGCGCATCCTGACGTACCCGCATTGCTTGGGACGAGCGACCATGACGGCACCCTCACGTTGCTGATCGAGGGCCTGGACGCCACGCCGTGGGCCGACGTCGCCCAAACCCCTCGCGAGCTGCTCGGACACCTCGGCCGTGCCATGGCAGTGCTGCATCAGTCGCGCTCGGAGTCGTTTGACGGCCTCGAGAGCTGGCATGGATTGCTGATCGGCAACGCCGACCGGTATGTCGCCTCGATCGACGGCGACGACGGAGCGTTGGCCGAACGAGCGCACGAGATGCTCAGCCGTCACCTTGTCGAAGTTCCAGAATCCGACGACCCCCGCTTGGTGCACTTCGACTTGCGCCCCGGGAATGTGTTGGTGCGCGATGGCCATCTCGTCGGCATCATCGATTTCGAGGCATGCAGGGGCGGGCATCCTTCCATGGACTTCTTCAAGCTCTGGCAGCAAGTCGATCCGTACGTACCCGGCGGAATGTCCGAGATCCTGGGCGGCTACCGCCGGATTGCCGGCACGACAGAGGTGTGGACCGAGCCGACAATGCTGCGCCGACTGATGCAGATCTATGCCACCTACCACGGCTTGGCCGGCCTGGCGTGGTGTCACACGCGCGACGACTTCCGTGGTGACTTTCCCGCCGTCAATCGTGGACTCATCCAAGACGCCGGAGCCGCGCTCGAGTAGCCGATCCCGTCGACTGCTTCCGCAGGATCCAGCAACGCCAGTCAGCAAGACCCATGCAGTGTGGACCGACTCGCGTCGCGATCGATCGTTCAGCAACGGAGCCTCCGGCGGCGGGGCATATGGAAAGCAACGTCAGCGACAGCGGCATGCCGCAGACGTTCGAGGAGCCAGGTCGATCCGGGCGTTCTGTCAGAATCCCGTGGTGCGGGAGATCTGGATCGAACGGCGAAAGTGGCCCGCCAGTCCGCATTACGGGCATGCCGGATGGGTCCTCGGAGAGGACCGCCATGGCCTCTGGCTCGAACTCCGGGTCGGGTCGCCTGTCTATCGAGGCGATGAGTTGCTTTTCCACGGGACGACCGGCGGGCTCATGCTGGTGCCACCGTCTGATGATTGGCTTGCCTGGTTCCCCGAGTTCGGAGACTTCGAGTTGTATGTCGACATCGTGTCCGACACCACTCGGTCGGAAGCGTCGGTGACAACCGTCGACCTCGATCTGGATGTGATTCGACGGCGCGACGGCGGCATCGAGTTGCTCGATGTCGACGAGTTCGAGGCGCATCAGGTCGAGCTGGCCTACCCGACCGAGCTGATCGACCACGCCGAGCGCACCGCGCAGCACGTGCTTGCCGCGGTGCGAGGGGGCGTGGAGCCGTTCGCTGGCTCAGCAGCCAAGGCGTGGATGTCGAAGATCGACCGTTGAAACGACACTGCGTTGACGCTCGGTCGATCGGTCACTCCGTCAACCACGTTGGGCTGATATCAGCATCACGCTGGAGCTGGCCGGAGCGATGACCCCACCGTCGTTGTCCCACAAGATCAGCGTGGACACCGGGTCAGTCGCTCGGCTTACCATGTGACGGTGCGTTCGTTCCAGGTCTGCACGGTTCCTCGATGCCTCTTGATCGCCCTCGGGACCCTTGTCGTGCTGCCCGCGTGTGGCGCCGCCGACTCGACTCCACGGCACCGCTCGGACTCCACGGCACCGCACGTCTCGACGACTCCCGACGCACAGACGGTTCCGTCGACCACTGCTGCCTCGTCTCCGGTGTCGGAGACGACGGAGGCCCCGCAAGATCACGCAGTCGTCAGCGATATCGGCGACGAATCGCTGGTCGACGTCGATCCGGTGGCGGGGACCACCCGTTGGTCGGCGGGCGACACGCAACTCGCCTCGGTGAGGTCGGTCCTTGCGCTCGATGACATCGTGATCGGGTTCGGCTCCGACTGTCGAGGTCTCAATGTCGAGGCCGCGTGGGATCGGACGTCCGGCATCGAATTGTGGCGCACAGAACCATGGCCTACAGCACCGTCGGATGTGCCGAACTACGGCTGGGTGCGGTCCATGCAGTTCGGTGAGATCGACGGGACTGTCGCTCTTCCTCGCTCGGGATCGGTGTTGGGAGTCGAACCGTCGAGCGGGATGATTCGTTGGACATTCACGCCTGAACGTGGCGTCGTCATTGGCATCGCGCCGACCGCCGAGGCGTTCGTGATCGCCACGATCGACGGGCCCCGAGACGTCACATACCAGGGCATCGACCCAGCCACGGGGGCGACTCGGTGGTCCACGACCCTTGACCAGAGCCGCTTCAACGGCAGGTTCGTCACCGGCGAGGACATCGTCGTCGTTCCGGGCTTTGACGCTGACGGTGCGGTGATGTTGGCACTCGACGCCAACGATGGAACGACCCGCTGGGAGGCGCCCGCCGCAGCCGGGAGCGACCGGGCGCTTCCCTATGTCCTCGCATCAGACGTCGTGGTCGCAATGGCTTCCGAAGGGATCGAGGTGATCGGCCTCGATCCCGGGACGGGCGCCCAGCTCTGGCAATTCGCCGGGTCCTCCCTCCCCTTGGAGACATCGTCGTCGGTCGAGGTCGGGTTGCCCCGCCCTGGTGCGGCTCATGTCGTATCGAGCGAGGGTGTTTCGTTGTTGGACACAGCAACCGGGGAAGTGATCTGGACGACCACGTGGACAGAGCGCAATGAGCAGGACCCGTGGGCCTTCGGCGGGACGACCGCCGAGGGCGACGCATTGTTCGCGAGTTCGACCGAAGACAACCCGCCGCGTGCTCGACTCACGCTGCTCGATCAGTCGAAAGCGACGGTCTGGCAGACACAGATCTCCGATGTGGGATCCGTCATGGGGGACGGAATCGCCGATCGTTCGGACCTCTTCCTCCTCAGGCGCTGCCCAGGGGAATGATCGCTTGTCGCGCTGCTTTCGGACGTCGGTTGACCTGTCGCTGTCCACGCCATGACGCACCCCGTGCAGATCGGCGTCCGGTTGGCTGATACATCGCAGATGGATCGATGTTTCCTCGGAGTGCCGATCAGACGTTCACGCCTGGTCAGACCTGGTGGAGACGATGGGAATCGAACCCACGACCCCCTGCTTGCAAAGCAGGTGCTCTAGCCAACTGAGCTACGTCCCCGAAGGGATGTTCCCCGAGAGGAACCCGACCACGATACCGCCGGGGCGCCAGACGCGGTCACCGGCGTGCGCAGTGGATCCACTCGCGTGACACCTCGAAACCGACGCTTCGATAGAGCCCCAGCGCATTGGCATTCTCGGCCTCGACGCCGAGGCCGATGATCCTGGGTTGGCGACGACTCAGTCGTCGACACGCCTCGATCAGGATCGCCCGTCCGAGACCGAGGCCCCGGGCCGAGCGGGCCACGCCGAGCTGCGACACCCAACCGACGTCACCGGTGAAAGTCCGCCCGAGCGAACACCCGACGATCGGGCCATCACCGTTGTCCGCCCGTGCGATCACGATCAGATCGGCGTCGAACCACGGGCCGGCCAGGATCGCCGATCGCCATTCGTCGATCGGCCGAGCCGTGTGGCCGACCACATCGGTCCAGAACGAATAGATCATCGAATGCAGCTCCTCGTCGTCGACGCCGAGTCGGAACGGGACGGGCACGATGCCATCGGGCCAACGCGGTTCGGCGAGCCCGAGGTCACCAGGCCGTTCGAGTTCGAAGCTCGAACGGTACGGCACGAAGCCGACCGACGCGAGATCACCCAGCCGGGCGGCATCATTGGCCGGCGACTCGATCTCGGCGTCATCGAATGTGGCGAGCCAGCGAAACAACGCCAGCCTGGTCGCCGAGGCTCCAGGAGCGTTCGGGTCCACGGCCACACTGCTCTGCCCGTGCCCGACGGCCAGCGCAACGCCGACCAGGATTCCCTCCACCAGCGCCACCCGGGCCCCGACCTCGAGTGAACCCATCGCCTGCCGGACACGATCGAGTTCGTGACGGACGTCGTCGATGTCACCATCGGGTTCGCCCCACCACGCCGTGTCCTGCGCGTCGACGATTCGCGAGATCTCGGCGACGTCCGAGTCGATCGGTGCACGGAGTTCGATGCGTTCCACCGTCCGATCGTGGCATGTCGCAGGTCCGGTGCGAGCCACCATTTCGTCGCTCCCTACCATCGCTGCATGGCACGCATGCGCTTCGGAACGTTTCTGGCCCCCCACCACCCCGCCGGTGAGCACCCGACCTTGCTGTTCCAGCGGGACATCGAGTTCGCGGAACATCTCGACCGGCTCGGCTTCGACGAGTTCTGGTGTGGTGAACACCACTCGTCGGGCTGGGAGATGATCGCTTCGCCCGAGATGTTCCTCGCCGGCGCCGCCCAGCGCACCCACAACATCATGCTGGGCACCGGTGTGACGAGCCTGCCCTACCACCACCCGTTCAACGTGGCGCAGCGCATCGTGCAGCTCGATCACATGAGTCGTGGCCGCGCGATGTTCGGTTCCGGGCCCGGCGCGCTGCCGTCAGACGCCCGCACACTCGGCATCGATCCAATGGTGCAACGCGACCGTCAGGACGAGGCACTGAGCGTGATCACCCGCTTGCTGCGCGGCGAGGACCGCTTCAGTGTCGACAGCGAGTGGTTCACCCTCAACGACGCCCGGCTCCAGCTGCTCCCCCTCCAGGAGGAGCTGCCGATGGTGACCGCGTCGTCGATCTCGCCATCCGGCATGACACTGGCCGGCAAGTACGGCATGGGCGTGTTGTCGATCGCCTCGAACTCGACGGCCGGCCTACAGGCCCTGCCGACCCAGTGGAGCTTCGCCGAGGATGCAGCCGCCGAGCACGGCCAAACAGTCGACCGCAAGAACTGGCGGGTCATGCTGGCCTTCCACATCGCCGAATCACGCGAGCAAGCCCGGAACGAGGCCGTCGACGGACTGCACCGCTGGCACAACGAATACAACGTCTGGACGCTCGGACGACCGAACGCCACCCACGTCGACGACAAGTGGGAGCTGCTCGAGCAGACCGTCGGCGACGGCTCCGTCGGGGCGGGCGCCGGCGTCATCGGGACACCCGACGACCTCGTGGCCGCCATCCGTCACCTCCAGGAGATCACCGGCGGCTTCGGCGTCGTACTCGGCTTCGCCCACGACTGGGCCAATCGCGAGGCGACGATGCGGTCGTGGGAACTGGTCGCCCGCTACGTGATCCCCGAGCTCAACGGCTACACCGTCGGCCTCCGCGACTCGCAGGAATACCTCAACCGGCATCAGGCCGAGTTGATGGCCGGCGCATCCCAAGCCGTCGTCAGCAAGATCCTCGCCAACGACAAGGCGGCGTCGGCGATGCAGACCACGATGGAGCAAGCCGCCCAAGCAGCCGCTGCCAAGGAGGCCAAGCAGTCGGAGTTCCGTCCCGGCGGCGGTCTCCCCTCCTCGGTCGACTGATTTCAGACGTTTGCGTGACATTCTCGGTGGGGCGGCCCACCGGAAGTGCCACGCAAACGTGAATGAATGGTCAGTCGTCTTTGAGGGCGACGGCGTTGGGGGTGACGTTCATCTTGGGCTCGTACTCCGCCACCTCGACCACGCGCCCCTCGGAGCGGAACGCATCACGGAGCTGCGTGCGACACACCCCGCACGGACCGTAGAAGTCCTCGACCACGTCGCCAGTGCATCGGGGGCAGCAGAACTCCATGCGCGCCGACGCTAGTGCGCCTACGATCCACATCGATGCCGTCCGGACCCGACCTCTTCGACGATGGGGACGGATCCGGCGTCGAACAAGGGCGTGCGGACCACGAACCAGCGGAGGTCCAAGCCGAGCGATCGGATCCATCGGGTCGGCGATCACGTGGGCCGAACTACCTCTTCCGACGCGCCGTGGTCGTGGGCGGGGTGGTCGCCGTGCTCGCCACGGCGTCGATCGTCATCAGCCAACTGATCGGCTCGGGATCCGACGAGTCGACGTCGGGGGCGATCGGCGCCGACTGGAACCGGATCGTGCTCGTCGACGACAACACCGGACGTGTCGTCGTCGACGACGCGAGCGGCGAGGAGTTGGCACGAATCCAATCCGGCGTCCGGAACCCAACCGCCTCCGCCGTCGTCGATTCCACGCTCGTCGTCACGGGAACCGACGGCACCGCGGTGATCGACATCGACGGTGAGGAGGTCGACGAGTTCGAGCTGGGGGCCAACCAGATCGTCAGGCCCGCCGGCAGCGCCCTCACACTGATCGCGCCCGCACCCGACGGCAGTGGCGCCCTGCTCGTGCACGGGCCGAGCGGCGACGTGATCGACACCGACACGTTCGCTCCGGTGGTGGGTGCCCGCTACGAGTTCGACGACTCGCGCTCGTCCGCATCGGGACGTGATGTGCTGGTCACCGATTCAGGCAACTTCCAGAGCGTGCTGGTGTCGTTCGATCGGGACGAGCCGTCGTTCTTCTTCGGTCTCGCACTCGCGATCGACGAAGAACTCGTCGTCACCGCACAGAACGTCGGCAACGACGCCACCATCAACGTCTACGACCACACCGGGGAATCGATCGCAACCGGGCGGACCCCATCGGTGCGTGCAGCAATGATCAGCGACTCGGGAATCGTCCTCGTCACGGTTGACGGCGCCGTGATCACGATGTCGTCATCGAGTGGCGACACCAGTGATTCGGCCCAGCTCGACATCGGCACGATCGAATCGGGTGACGTCACGACGAGCGGTGATCGCCTCGTTGTCACCGGAACCATGGGGACCGCGATCGTCGACGGTGACGGCACAGTCGTCGGCACCTACGACAATCAGCGGCCAGCCGGCGAGGGAGCGCCACCGGTCGGATCGACCTGCGTTGCGACCGTCTCGACCACGGACGTCGCGGAGCGCCAGATCGCGGTGATCGACCTCACCGACGGCACCGTGCAGGTCGAAGCCGCCGGCGACGAAGCCCTCCTGGCAGACGCGTCTGGCTGCGTGGTCGGCATCGGGACAGCGGCGGGTTTCGAGCTCCTCACCAGTGGTGGCATCCAACGGTTCTCGAGCGGCGACACGTTGCTCGCCGTGTCCCTCGACGGCGCGAGCGTGATCGCCGAACGCGAGGCCCGGACCGTTCTGATCGCGGTCGACCCGGACGCCACCACGGACACGGACTCTGAGGAACCCATCGACCTCGGGCCGCGCGGCCGCACCGCGCACGTCACGCAGTCATGAGCCTCGACGGTCCCGATGACGCCTATGTCGAGATCGTTCGCTCGGACACCGTCTGGCGCTTCGAGCGCGCGTTCCTCGAGTCGAACTGGTCGTGCCTCTTCGGACGTGGTTGCAAGGGCATCCTCGAGCGTGACGCCACCGAACTGAACCAGGGCTGTTGTTCCCTCGGCGCCCACTTCGGCGACGGTCCAGCAGGCCAAGCCGAAGCGATGAACGTCGACGCGTACGCATCGATGCTGACCCCGACTCAGTTCCAGTATCACGAGGTGGCCAACCGGGTGTCCGATGACGTCGATGGTTCCGGTGACGGGGCGAACGGGATCTTCGGGGACCGGGAACGAACGCACACTCGGGTGGTCGACGGCGCCTGCATCTTCCTGAACCGACCGGGCTTCGCCGGCGGCGAAGGGTGCGCACTCCACATCGCGGCGTTGGCGTCCGACGAGTCACCGACCGAGTGGAAGCCCTCGGTGTGTTGGCAGTTGCCGCTGCGTGTCGACTGGCAGGAAATCGATGCCGACACCGAACTGGCCACAGTCCGGCGGTGGACCCGTGCGGACTGGGGTGACCACGGCCGCACGATGGCGTGGTGTTGCACCGAGCGCGCCGACGGCGGTGAGGCCTACGCCGGCGACGAGCAGGTGATCGACTCGATGGCCGACTCGCTCACCGCCCTCGCCGGCGACGAGGTCTACGTCGAACTCCGCCGCCGCCTCAGATGACGTTGATCGCGTCGAGAATGCTTGCAACGGCAGGATCGTCGCTGTCGCCGGTCACCTGATCGCGCCAGTCCGATCGTTTGGTGCCCCACGACACGAAGTCGTGTACCGACGTGACGATGGTCGGCACGTCAGGATCCGCGCCGTCGCTGACCGTCCAGCCATCGGCACCAGGAGCGAGCACGAAACTGCCGCCGCCGGGACCCTCGAAGACCAGGTTCACCGTCTGCGACGACGCCGCCGCGAGCTCGGCGGCGCACATCTGTGGCAGGCCGGCGAGCATCCACTCGCGCGTCGCCGTCAGCGCGGCATCGTCTCGTGGGAGGGCCGCAGCTCGATCGACTGCTGCGCCGATGTCGTAGCGGAGGTGGCAGTAGTGATCGAAGACGATGGCGTTGCCCAGCAGATGCAACGGGTGGCTCCCCAGATCGGACAGCGGTACCACGGTGTCCGACATCGGCGGCTCCTGCAACGCGGCGAGGGCGGCCACCCCCTTCGCTGACCACTCGTCGTAGGCCGCCACCACCTCGTCGATCGTCCAATCCTTTCGCGCCTGTACCGGAACCTCGGCGGACACCTCGGCCTTGCCGCTGTCACCGGAGTCGATCGACGCCGGATCCGCGATCTGCTGGAAGACCGCCGCCATGTGCTGCGCCACGTCCTGCACCCGCCAACCATCACAGCCAGATGGAGTGGCCCACTCCGCTGGCCGCAACGTGGCGAACAGTTCCTTCGCGTGTCGGACCTGAGTCTCCAATGCCGGAATCGCCGATGCGGTCATGTCGCTCCTCGTGTGCTCACGACGACCATCCCAGCCGTCCCCCCGCGGTGACGGTAGCGATCAGGACGTCACGGAGTTCGACCGGAGCAGCCGGCCGGCGAGCGCGCCGGTGTGCTCGCCATGGTCCATGAAGACCTCGCCGTTGACCAAGGTGTAGTCGTACCCGGTCGCGCCTTGCACGTATCGACCAGCACCATGTGGGAAGTCCGCCACGTATTCAGGAATCGGGAGATGCAAGTTCTCGAAGTCGATCACGTTGACGTCGGCGAACGCTCCGGCCGCCAGGCGGCCTCGGTCGGTGACGCCGAACAGATCGGCCGTATCGGACGTCAGGCGACGCACCGCTTCCTCGATGCCCCAGCGCCGGCGCTCGCGCACCCAGTAGGTGAGGAAGAAGGTCGGCTGGCTCGCATCCATGATCTGGCCGACGTGGGCACCGGCGTCCGCCAGTCCGAGCGTCACCAGCGGATCGTCGAGCATCGCTTCGACCGCTGCAAGGTCCTGGTTGAGGAAGGGCATGTTCGCGACGAGTGCGCCATCGGTTTCGAGCACCAGCTCGATGAAGGCCGCCGCGGGGCTCACGCCGCGATCGACCGCGATCGCCGACAGCGACGACGCCGGATTGCAGTCGTAGCGGGCACCACCTGCGGGAAGCACGAACAGCCCGTCGAGGTCGAGCGGCGTGCCGTGCACGTCGGCCTCAGCGATCAGGGTCTGACGGAAGTTCGAGTCGCGAACCATCTGCAGTTTGCGGCCGTTCACCGCAGCGCGGAGTTCCTTCCACGATGGCGCACGGTCGAACGGCGTCCGGGTCTCGAGGCCGAACAGGATGCCCACACCCCGAGCGGTGGTCTGCGGACGCAGGTTGGCGCCGGCTGCATTCTCGTCTCTGACGAAGTCGAGCACCCGCTCGTAGAGATCGGGCCGACGAGTGCTCTGCGTCAACCCGAAACTCACCGGGCGCCCGCTTCGCCTGCTGATCTCACCCATCAGGGCAACTTCGCCACGCGTGTTGTCGTACGCGGCGTTGTCGCGTTCGCCGAGACGCATCGCCCCTTCGAACACCCCCGCACCGTGGTCACGCAGCACCTCGGCGAACGCGAGCAACTCGTCGGCGGCGGCATACGTGCCCGGCACCGGGCGACCATCCGGCACCTTGTGGAGGAAGGTGCGGCTCGTCGAGACGCCCAGTGCACCAGCGGCCATGGCCTCGTCGACCAGTCTGGCCATCGCAGCGATGTCATCGCCGGTGGCGGGAGCTTCGTCGAGACCGCGCTCACCCATCACGTAGGTGCGCAACGCGGAGTGGCCGACCAGGCCACCGGCGTTCGGACCCTTGGGGAGCCGACCGATCGATTCGTAGTACTCGCCATAGGTCTCCCAGTCCCACGCGAGACCGTCGAGGATCGCGTCGGCGGGAATGTCTTCGACGCTCTCCATCATCTCGGCCAACGTGGCCCGATCGCCTGGTCGGCACGGAGCAAAGGTGACACCACAGTTCCCCATCACCACGCTCGTCACGCCGTGCCAACAACTCGACGTGCCGATCGGGTCCCATGCGAGCTGCGCGTCGAGGTGGGTGTGGATGTCGACGAATCCCGGAGTCACCAGTCGATCGGTGGCATCGATCTCGCGACGGGCCACCGCGGAGATCCCACCGTCGGTCGCGTCCGTGATCTCGACGATGCGATCACCCTCGATGCCGACGTCGGCTCGACGCGCAGGGGCTCCCGTACCATCGACGACCGTGCCGTTCCGGATGATGATGTCGTGGTTCATGCCACCTCGAATGAACGGAGTCCCCCGGCCCAACTGCTCGGAGTCGACACCGAAGAACGGCGTCGGACCAAGGGTCTACGCGCGACCAGGCGGCGGCGCCCACGTCGGTCATGTTCCAATTCCGTGTCGCGACCAGTCACGGAACATGCCACTTGCCTCGACGGCGAGCGGTGAAGTTCGTGCGCGGCGTTCGAGATTACGGTCGGAGAAATGCGTGTCGATGTGATGACGGTCCCGAGGGCATTGACTCAGATGGGGCCGGTCGCCGTGCAGACCCAGCAGGCGGGCTTCGACGGGATGCTCTTCACCGAAGGTGGCCGTACGGCCTACCCAGCCGTCACCGCCGCGGCCCTCGCGGCACCCGGTCTGGAGATGGCGACCGGCGTCGCCGTTGCGTTCCCGCGAAGTCCGATGATCACTGCGCAGGTCGCCTGGGAGCTCCAAGAACTCACCGACGGACACTTCCGCCTCGGACTCGGTACGCAGGTGCGTACCCACGTCGTGAGGCGATACGGCGTGGAGTTCGATCGTCCGGGCCCCCGGTTGCGTGACTACGTCTCGGCGATCAAGGCGTGCTTCGACACGTTCCGCGGAGAGCCGCTCGATCATCACGGCGAGTTCTACGACCTCGACTTCCTGAACCGGCAGTGGAGCCCGGGCCCCATCGAGCAGCCCGATCCGAAGGTCGACGTCGCGGCGGTGAACCCCTGGATGCTGCGCATGGCCGGGGAGGTCGCCGACGGCGTCCATGTTCACCCGATCGGTGAGCCCGGCTACCTCGAGCGCCACGTGGTGCCCCGTGTCGCTGACGGTGCGACGGCGGCGGGACGGGACCCCGGAGATGTCGCCATCATCGTGCCGGTCACCACGATCGTGGGTGACAACGACGCCGAGATCGCCGCCTCACGCGAGATGGCCCGAGCGTCGTTGTCGTTCTACGGCTCCACACCGAACTACGCCTTCATCTGGGACGAAGCCGGGTTCGAGGGCACCACCGAACGGATTCGTGCGAAGCAGAAGGCGGGAGACGTCGCCGGAATGGCGGCGGAGATCACCGACGATCACCTCTCGGTGTTCTGCACCGAGGCGACATGGGACGACCTGGCCGACTCATTGATCGCCAAGTACGACGGTGTCATCGACCGGCTGGTGTTCTACAACCCGGCCTTCGACACACCCGACCGCTTCGAGCGGTACGGCTCGGTGGCACGGACGATCTCCGAACGCACGGCGAACTGAGGGGCCGGTGTTCGTCGACGTCCGCCGGGCCGGGCCGCCTGACCTCGACACACTCGTCGATCTGCACCGCTCGTTCTGCGAGATCGACGGCCACCCGTTCGATCAGCTGCGCGCACGTGCAGCGTTCGTTCCCCTGCTGGTCGACGACGCGCACGGGGTGGTGTGGGTCGTCGACGAGCCGCACGCCTACGCCGTGCTCACCTGGGGCTGGTCGATCGAAGCCGGAGGTGCCGAAGCCGTCCTCGACGAACTCTTCGTGACCGAGCGCGACGGTGGCGTCGGTGCCGCACTGGTGAACCACCTGCTCGCCGACGGTCGCCGTCGCGGCCTGGCCCGGATCTTCCTCGAAACCGAGGCGCACAACGAGCGGGTGCGGCGCTTCTACCACCGCCATGGCTTCCGCGCCGACGATTCCATCTGGCTCTCCCACGACTTCGTCGACCTCTCGTGACACCCCGCGCCAGACCCCGCGTGGGCGGCCTCGCCCTGCTCGTGGCGATCTGTGCCGCAACGACGAGTTGCGACGGCGGCTCAGGAGTCGACACCGGTGCACTGGCGGACGCGACCGTCCGCGTCCGTGCCGACGGATGTGGACCGCGCACCGAGTTGGGCACCGGAACGTCGATCGGCGACGGGCTGGTCGTCACCGCAGCCCACGTGGTGGCCGGCGCGGATCAGGTGGAGATCGTGGACCGGATCGGCGACTCGACGATGGCTGAGGTCGTGTGGTTCGACCCCGCACTCGATGTGGCAGCACTCCGCCCAGCAACCTCCCCGGGACCACCGGCGCCCCTTCGGTCCGATCCCGCCAGCGAGGGCGAGACCGGGGTCATCGCGATCCTCGCGGACGATGGGTCGATCGAGTTGGTCGACGTCGAGGTGGTCCAGCGCGTCACGATCATCACGACCGACATCTACGGCGACGAGCGGGTACAGCGGACGGGCCTTCGCGTGACGGCCGCCATCGAGCCAGGCGACTCTGGGGCCATGGTGCATCTGGCGGATGGGGGCGTCGGCATCGTGTGGAGTCGCAGCACCGAGCGATCGGATCGAGCGTGGACCGTCGACCTCCCGGACGAACTCCTCTCTGCTGCGACACGGAGCACGCTCACGGCGCCGGTCAGCACCGGTCCGTGCTCGTAGGACGACCGGCTCAGGGAGCGCCGAGCACCCGATCGAGATAGGCGTTGCGGAAGGTGCCGGACGGGTCGAGCTTGGCTCGCCACGCCTGGAAGGTGTCCCACTCGGGATAGCGGTGTGCCAGCGTGATCGAGCTCTGGAAGTGCATCTTGCCCCAGTGCGGACGACCGTTGTAGTCGTTCATGATCTGCTCGACGCCCTGGAAATAGGCCTCGTAGGGAACGCCGACGTACTGATGCACCGCGATCCAACCCGAGTCGCGGCCGTTGGCGGTCGACAGCGGGATGTCGTCGCCTTTGGACGAGCGGACCTCGATCGGAAACATCGGCGGGTACGGCAAGCGCGACGTGAGGTCGACGATGCGGCCGATCGCGTCGGGCACGGCGTCGAACGGGATGCCGTACTCCATCTCCACGAAATGCACGTGACGTGGGCTGCAGAACACCCGGTCGCTGCGCTCGATGACGTCGCGCTCGGCCGCGGCCGACATCACGAGCTTGGCGACCTTCGGCGCCAGGCTCGGAAATCGGCGGCCGACCCGGCAGACCGTTCCGAACGCGAGGTTCTCACCGATCCACTTGTCGCGGACGTAACTGGCTTTCGACTGGGGGCGGGCCGGCTCGTCGGTGCGCGTGTTGCGTTTGACCTGGCATCGGCGGGCGCCCGGCATCAGGTAGAACTCGACGTGGTCGGTCGAACGCATCACGTTGCCGAAGTCGGCAACGACGTCGGTGAGCATCTCGATCGTCTCCACGGCGTGGAGGTTGAACGCCGTCACACAGCGCAGCGTCACCTCGGTGAGGATTCCCAACGCTCCGAGTCCGACGCGGGCAACACGGAGCAGCTCGGGTTCGTGATGCTCGTCGAGCGCGCAACACGGTGCCGTCACCGGTGACCATCTCGAGTCCGACGATGTTGGTGGCGAGATTCGGGAAATCGACACCGGTGCCGTGCGTGGCCGTCGACGCTGCCCCCGCGATCGACTGCACATTGATGTCACCGAGGTTGGGGAGCGCAAGGCCGAGTTCGGCCAATCGCTCGTTCAGGTCACGCAGGCGGATCCCGGCCTGGACGGTGACGTCATTGCCATCGACCGCGAGCACCTGGTTCATGGCGTCGAGCGACAGCAGGTGACCGTCGGTCATCGCGGTGTCGGTGAACGAGTGCGCACCGGCGATCACCTTGACGCGCTCTCCGGCGGCCGCGGCCGTGCGCACGATCGATGCCACCTCGTCGGTGAATCTCGGCTCGTGGACCTGCGCAGGCAGGCAACGTTGGTTGCCGGCCCAGTTCTTGGTGGGGACTGCCATGTCCTGCAGCGTAAACCGGCCCGTACAGTCGCGCGTCAACGACCCCGGATCGCGCGATGATCGATCAGAGGACTGCGTCGAGGAGCGCGTTCTCGATGACCTCGGTGAGCGCTGGGTGGATGTAGAACACCTGGCGGGCAACGTCTTCGGCCCGCTGGTCGAACTGCATGGCCTGGATCAGTGGCTGAATGATCGACGACGCCTGCGGGCCGAGCACGTGTGCGCCGATGATCAGCCCGGTCTCGTCGTCGACGAGGACCTTGGCGAAGCCCGAGTCGTCGACCATCGCCCAGCCGTATGCCGTCCCGCCGTACTCGCGGCGGCCGACCGTGAACGATCGACCTTGCCTGATGGCCTCCTGCTCGGTCAGCCCGACCGTCGCCACCTGCGGATTCGAGAACACCGCGCTCGGCACTGCCTTGTAGCTCTGGTGACGCAGTTCGTCGGGATGCGCGATGTTCCAGAACGCGATCGCCGCTTCGGCATTCGCCAGGTGCTTCAGTTGGTAGTTGTTGGCGAGGTCACCGACGGCCCAGATACCCGGCACGTTGGTGGCCATCGTGTCGTCGACGGCAACCGTGCCGTGGTGGTGACATTCGAGACCGGCCGCGTCCACGTTGAGCAGATCGCTGTTGGGCTCGCGACCGGTGGCGACGAGGAGCTCGTCGACGGTCGTCTGGCCGGCGGCACAGGTGATCGTGATGCCATCGGCGACCCGCTCGACCTTCGTCGGGATGTGACCGAGCAGCAACTCGACGCGCTTGCCGAACTGCTCGGTGAACGTGGTCGACACGTCGTGGTCGAACTCGCGCAGCAACGTGTTCGAACGATTGAAGACCGTCACGCGCGAGCCGAGCCCGGAGAACACGTGGCCCATCTCGACGGCGATGAACCCACCACCGATGATCCCGAGTCGCTCCGGGAGCTCCGGCAGCCGCATGATCGAATCCGACGTGTGGAACCCGGTCTCCATCAGCCCCGCGATCGGTGGTACGACGGGCCGGGCGCCGGCGGCGAGCAGGATGTTCGGCGCGGTGATCCGCCGACCCTCCACGTCGAGCGTGCGTTCGTCGACGAAGTCAGCGGTGCCTTCGATCAGGGTGATGTTCGGTGATCCGCTCGCGCGATAGTCGCGGCCGCTCGACGCGATCGGGTCGATCAGACCGAACACTCGATCACGAATCGCCGACCAGTCGGCGCCGTTGAACTGGGTGTCGATGCCCAGCTTCGACGAGGTCCGCGCGGCGACTGCAACATCGGCTGGGTAGACGAACATCTTGGACGGAATGCAGCCCCGGTTGAGACAGGTTCCACCGAACACGTCTCGTTCGACGATGGCGATCTTCCAATCGTCGAGGTACGACGGGATCGAGTTGCCCGACCCGGTGCCCACGATGATCAGGTCGAACGTCTCGATGTCGGTCGCTGAGTTGCTCACGAAAAGGAGACAACCCCGTCGGGAGGGGATTCCTTCCCGTCGTAGGGTGAGGTTCGTGTTGGAACGACGGACAGGTGACGGGTTCATGCAGTGCAGCGACGGACACGTGCGATGGGGGGTGTACGGAGCCGCCGGGGTCGTCTTCGTCGTCCACGACGCCCACGGCGAGCCGCTGGTGATGCTGCAGAAGCGATCAGCGATGGCACACGAGGGCGGCAACTGGTCGTGTGCCGGTGGCGCGCTCGATCTCGGCGAGACCCCCTACGAGGGTGCGCTTCGCGAGGCGTCCGAGGAGGTCGGCACGGCGCCCGGCACACCCCGGCTCCTCGGGCAGTACGTCTTCGAACCCGCCACCGATTGGCGCTACACGACCGTGGTCGTCGAGGTCGACGAGCCATTCGGCTCGTCGATGAACTTCGAGACCGATGACGTCGATTGGTTCCCGCTGGATCTCGTCGATCAGCTGCCCCTGCACTTCGGCTTCGCCACAGCGTGGCCTCACCTGCGCGAGATCATCGAGCGATGACGACGCGAACCGTCAATGGCACCTGCCACCACGACTGCCCGGACAGCTGTGGTTGGACGGTGACGGTCGACGACGGCGTCGGGCCCGGCCCTGTCGCGGTGAAACTCCGGGGCAATCCCGAGCACCCGTACTCCGCCGGCGAGCTGTGTCCGAAGGTCAACCGATTCCTCGACCGCGTCTACGCCCCCGACCGCGTCCTGCACCCCCTGCGCCGGGTCGGACCGAAGGGATCGGGCGAATTCGAGCCCATCAGCTGGGATGACGCCCTCACCGAGATCGCCGAGCGTCTGCACGACGTCATCGACACCCACGGCGCCGAGGCCGTCCTGCCGTTCTCCGATGCGGGCAACCAGAGCCTGCTGTCGATGATGGGCATCAACGGCCGGTTGTTCGCCCACATGGGCGCCTCGAGACTCGAACGTGCCATCTGTGGACCGACGGTCGGGCACGGCATGCGCATGACGAACGGGTCGGGTCGCGGCATGGATGCGCTCGAACTCGAGCACTCAGCGCTCATCGTGTTGTGGGCGACCAACACCAAGCTCACCAACCGTCACCTCTGGCCGACGATCGAACGAGCCCGCGAGCGTGGCGCCCGCGTGGTCGTGATCGACCCCATCCGCACCGCGACCGCCGAGGCGATCGACGAAGCGCGCGGCGACCAGTTCATCCAACCGCTCCCGGGCACCGACATCGCCATGATGCTGGCGATGATGCACGTCATCATCCGCGACGGGCTCACCGACGAAGCCTGGGTGGCCGAGCACACCACCGGTTTCGACGAACTCTGCGACGCGGTCGTCGAATGGACGCCGGATCGAGCCTCGGAGGCCACGGGGGTTCCGGCCGACGTCATCGAGCAACTGGCCGTCGACTACGCAACCGCACGCCCGGCGGGCATCCGCACCCTGATCGGCGCCGAGCACCACGAGAACGGTGCGATGTTCTACCGCACCCTCGCGTGCCTGCCCGCGTTGACCGGTGCCTGGGCCGAACGCGGTGGCGGCATCGCCAAGAGTGTCGGCTCCTACAGCGAGGGGCTCGTCGACGGCCTCGCCCTCATGCGTCCAGATCTCGAGCGCGCCGGCGGGCGACCCGAGCCGCGCACGCTGAACATGAGCCGCCTCGGTGACATCCTCACTGCGCCGCACGCCGGCGAGGCGAGTGGCCCCGGCGTGCACGCGCTGATCAATTGGAACTGCAACCCGTTGGTGACGGTCCCGCACGCCGAACTGATCCGACGAGGCATGGAGCGCGACGACCTCTTCACGGTCGTGCACGAGCAGTTCCTCACCGACACCGCTCGCTACGCCGACATCGTCCTGCCGGCGGCGACACAGATCGAGAGCGACGATGTCGTCTTGCCGTGGGGTCACCTCTGGATCGGCTGGAACGCAGCGGCGATCGACCCGCTGGGCGAGAGCTGTTCGAACACCGAGATGTTCCGTCGACTCGGTCGAGCCATGGGCTACACCGAGCCGTCGCTGTTCGACGACGACGACACGTTGTTGCGGGCGGCACTCCCGACGATCGACCTCGATGAGTTGCAACGGGTCGGCTGGTTGCGCGCGCCGTACCCAGATGACGGTCGACCGTTCGGCAACGGCGAGTTCGACACCCCCTCGGGACGGATCCATCTCGCTTCCGACCAGCTCGAACGGATGGGCCAGCCTCGCGTCCCGGTCTACGTGCCACCACGAGAAGGCCCCGACGGTGACCCGGATCTCGCGGCACGGTTCCCGCTCCAGCTGCTCACCCCCAAGCATCACACCCGCTTCTTGAACTCCGGGTATGCCGACCTCCCCAGGCACGGTCCGCCCGAGGGTGGTCCGTTCGTCGAACTCGTCGCTGCCGACGCCACCGAGCGTGGCCTCCACGACGGTTCCATGGCCAGAGTGTGGAACGATCGCGCCTCGGTGGAGGTGCCCGTGAGGGTCACCGAGCGCCTCCGGCCCGGCGTCGTCGCGATCCCGTTCGGATGGTGGAGCCGCCATCATCCCGACGGCCGCATCGCCAACAGCCTCACCAACGACACCCTGACCGAGTGGGGTGGCGGCGTGGCCTACAGCGACACACTCGTTCAGGTCGAGCCAGCTGGGTAGCCTGCGGCCATGGCCGCCGACCTGATCTACGCGTTCCGGGTGATGCGGCTGCCGTTGCTCGATGCGGGTGGCTCGCCGATCGGGCGCATCGACGACATCGTCGTGATCCCCGGGCGTGCAGGAACGGGCCGCGAACCTGCGATCCCACCGCGGGTCGTCGGATTCGTCGCCAACAGCCAGCGGCGTCGCATCTTCGTCAGCGCCAATCGGGTCGCGGAACTCAACAGCGACGGCGCCCGCCTGCGCAGCTGGGACGTCGACCTCAACCCGTTCAAGCCCCGCCCTGGCGAAGTGCTCATCGGTGGTGAACTGATCGACCGCAAGATCGGCGATGAAACCGTCAGCGACATCGCGCTGCGGCCGCAGGAAGACGCCCGGTCGACCTATTGGGTCATCGACAAGGTGCGCCTCGCCCGCAAGAGCACCCTGCGCCGCCGGCCGAGCTATCGACTGGTCGACTTCGACGAAGTACCCGCACTGTTCGAAGCACAGACGGCGATGCAGGCAGAAGCGGCCCGGCTGCGCGAGTTCCACCCCGCCGAGGTGGCTGCGGTGGTGCGAGCATTGCCGATCGATCAGCGCCGTCAGCTCGCCGAGGCCATGGACGACCAACGCCTCGCTGACGTGCTCGAGGAGTTGCCAGAAGAAGAGCAGGTTCGCATCGTCGAACAACTCGACCGCGACCGACTCGTGGGCGTCTTCGACGAAATGGAGTACGACGACCTCGCCGACCTGATCGGTGAGATGGCGCCGGCCGATCAGGAACGCATGCTCGGGGTGATGGACGTCGACGACGCCGACGTCGTCCGCCGGCTGTTGTCGTACGAGGAGGGGACCGCCGGCGGCCTGATGACGCCCGAGGTGATCATCCTCGGCCCGGACGCAACGGTCGCCGAGGCACTCGCCCAGGTACGGGACCCGGACTGGGTCGTCAGCATCGCCACCCAGGTGTTCGTGACCCAGGCGCCCTACAAGGCCCCGACCGGCAAGCTCGTCGGTGTCGTCCACATGCAGCGACTGCTGCGTGAGCCCCCGCACATGCAATTGGGTCGACTGGTCGCCGACGACCCGACGGTGGCTGCGGATGCCTCCGACCGCGACGTCGCCGAGATGCTCGCCAGCTACGACCTCCTGGCCGTCGCCGTGGTCGACGAGGCGGGCCGGTTCCTCGGAGCGGTCACCGTCGACGACGTCCTCGATCGCATGTTGGGCGTCGGCTGGCGCACCCGTCGAAAGCGACCGGTCGAGACGTGAAGCGCCGTGAGGACCTCACCACGCCTCGTGCTGCCGGCCGCGTGGGCGTGTCGTACGACTCCGACACGTTCGGCCGGTTCAGCGAGTCGATCGCCAACTTTCTCGGCACGGCCCGATTCCTCGTGTGGCAGACCGTGGTCATCACCGTCTGGATCCTGCTCAACACGGTGGTGCCGCCCAGGTTCCAGTTCGACCCATGGGACCGCGGACTGGTGCTGCTCACCCTCGTGCTGTCGATCCAGGCCTCCTACGCCGCACCGTTGATCCTCCTCGCCCAGAGCCGACAGGAACGTCGCGACCGGGTGACGTCACAGAACGATCGTGAAGTCGCCGAACGAACGCAGGCCGACACCGAATTCCTCGCCCGCGAGATCGCCAGTGTTCGCCTGACGATGTCCGACATCGTGACCGGCGAAGCCTTCGACGACCGGCTCGACCGGCTCACCGAAGTCGTCGATCGCCTCGCCAACCGGGTCGAGCAACTGGCGGGCGACGACACCGAACGTTCCGACACTCACGTCGCAACGGAAACGATCACGGATTCGCGCTGATCCGCTGTTCCGACGGCACCCCGGTGAAGTCCTGCAGTCTGACACCCGCGTCGCCGACCAATCGCAGCAGATCGACGGTGTCGAGATTCGAGTCACCGGCGAGCACCAACCCGTGAGGGAGCCGTCCATTGACGAGGTGTGAGGTGAACGCGATCGCCGTTGCCGCCGTCGACGTGGCCACCAGCTCGGCGACCCCAGCGATCAGCGTCGCCCGGCTCCCATCGTCGCGGGTCCCGCGCACTTCGACACGCACCGCACCCACGCCACCTTCACGGTGAGGGGGCGTCAGCATCGGCAGCCACGCCGTGAACCGATCGCGGCGATTCGCCGACACCCGAACACTGATGCGTCTGACCTCGGGGAACGAGGCGTGCACCAACACGGGCGTCGCGAACTCGGCCCGATAGCAGTCGTACGGCCCGACGGGCTCGGGGAAGTAACACAGCTCACGACCCGAACCAGCCGGCGGCTCGATCCATGAGCCGTCATGGAAGCCGAGTGCTCGTCCGCCGAGCGCTCGGTGTTGTTGGCGAGCGCACGCCGGTCCGGCGGTCCCATGGACGGCGATGTGCACCTCGTCGCTCGAGGCCAGCCGCATGGTGAGCAGACGCGCGAGCAGTTCGGTGAGCCCGGGCGACATTCCGGCACCCACCACCAGCGGCACCCCCGCGTCTCGGGCGAGGTCGTCGAGTTCGCTGAGCTCCTGGACGTCGCCGAGATCGTCGCTGACCGAGACGACGCCGACGCCACGGGCGAGGACCTCGGAGGCGAGCTGCACGTGTGGAACCTCGTGAGCGAGGATCACGACGTCGAGACCGTCTGGCAACGGGCGTCGGACTCGCGTCTCGACGTCGATCAGCTCGACGTCACCGAGCACCGCAGGCAGGCGACGAGCAATCCGATCACCGACCACTCCACGGCCGACGAGCCCGATGCGAGGCATCAACGATCCGGCAATTCGAGGGGCCGCCAGCCGCCGTGCTGCGGCGGCGTCCCGCCCGTGCCACGCACCCGCAACACGGTGGCCGTGATCACCATGGCGAGAATTGCAGCGAGAGCTCGGCGAACGGACTTCATCGGTCGGAAAGGCTAGTGCGCCCACTCCTCCCGGAGGGCCGAGACGCGAAACGAGGCGCCCGTGGGCGCCTCGTTTCGTTGGTGGGGCTAACAAGAATCGAACTTGTGACCTCTGCCTTATCAGGGCAGCGCTCTAACCGACTGAGCTATAGCCCCGGCAAGTCGGAGAGGTTATCGGTCGCTCGTGACCTTCACGCCATGACGGCGCATCGAATCGGCATCGCGTCAGCGGGGAACGCTGCCGCTGTCGTCGACGATCGCCTCACGAACGATGGGTCCCGACTCGTCATAGGACACCGCCGGAACCTCGGGCTCGGCTCGCCGGACCACGAATCGACGCATCGGAGACGGTCTGGCCTCGACGACTTCTTCCTCGAGCACCGTGAACCTCATCCCGCCGACCAGATCGGTGATCAGGTTGAACAACGTGGCCAACAACACGGCCAGACCGGTGAGACCGATCACCACGAAGAGACCACCGATCCAGGCGCTGTGGTAGATCTCGCCGCCGTTGAACTCGAACGACGACCACCCGAACGATTCGAAGAATCGTTCGACGTTGTCGACCGTGCCGGTGGCATACGCGACGTTCCACAGCAGGACCCCTGCCGTGAGCACGATCAGGTACATCACGATGTTCGCCACGACGGCGATCTTGAACACGCTCCACGGATCGACGTGGCGCACCACACGGGTGACACGGCGGACTCGTGGCCGCCGACCGAGCACCCGAGGTACGGACATCGGGATCGGAAACGGCGCGGGGTCGTAGTCGGCTGATCGACGCGGTCGACGGATCGCCGACGACGTGTCGTCCTGCGGAGCCATCTCGACCGTCGGGCCGTCGATGTCGGCTCGACGGAGTTCCTCGAGCACGTCGTCGGTGACGTCAGGTGATTCGCGCTCGATCAGCGGATCAGCACCAGGTGCGACCCGAGCATGCTCCGCGCCATCGTTCTCGTCGTCGTCCTGATCGTCGTCGTCCTCGGTCGCCATGACGATCGCCGGGAGCTCGTACGGCTCGTCATCATCGGTCTCGTCATCGTCGGTAGCGAGATCGACCTCGTCGAGGAGTTCGCTGTCATCCACGACGTCCGCGTCAGTGGCGGTGTCGTCGGGCGCTGTGTCGTCGCTGTCGTCCGGGTCGTCAACGAGCATGGCCTCGTCGAGTTCGTCATCGAGCGCGAGAGCGTCGACATCGAGATCTCCCTCGGTCTTGCTCATCTCCACGAGTGTAGGCAGTACGGCGGGAAACGAACCGTCACGTGCGCTCAGGGTGCATCGGTAGCCGCCGCCATCGCCGTGGCCGAACCCACCCGGACCACCACGGTCACGCGGCCCGGTTCCGGACCGAGCCGGAACGTCACGAGCGTCGCACCGTGACGCTCGGCCAACTGTGCGGCGGCCCGCCGACCACCGGCGAGCGAACCGAGCGCAGCCGCATCAGCTGCTGTCTGTGCACGCGTGCGTTCGATCAGGCCGCCGCCGAGCGAACCCACCGCTGCCGACAGCGAGACGAACAGCACCGCCGCCACGATCACCACCAGCACCGCGGCCTGACCTCGATCGCGCGTCATGTTCACCATCACTTCGTGTCGTCGACGGGTTCATGGCGACCATGGTCGCGAGGGGCGCTACGAGGCGCGAGATGTCACTCGTCGTCGACGGCGAGGATCGGTGCCACCGAACTCACGGCATCGCCGTCGTCGATGTTCATGACCCGGACACCGGTGGCGTCACGACCCTGCGAGGAGATCCCACGGACCTCCATCCGGATGGTGACACCGTTGTTCGACACGGCGACGATCTCGTCGTCGAGGCCGACCATGAACGCTGCCACGACGGCGCCCTTCTTCCCGGTGAGCTTGATGCCGCGAACTCCCTGGCCACCGCGGCCCTGTGAGTTGAACTTGTCGAGCTGGGTGCGCTTGCCGTACCCAGCCTCGGTCATGATCAAGATGGCCGTGTCGTCGCGCGCCACGTCGACCGACACCACGTGATCATCAGCGTTCTTCAGCTTCATGCCCCGTACTCCGCCGGCGGTACGTCCCATCGCTCGAACGTCGTTCTCGTGGAAACGGATCGTCATGCCATTGCGGCTCACCATGAAGATGTCATCGTCGCCGCTGGTCTCGATCACCCGAACGAGTTCGTCCTCGTCACGCAGGTTGATGGCGATCAGGCCGTCACGTCGACTGGAATCGTAGGCGTCGAAGGCCGTCTTCTTGACGGTGCCCTTCTTGGTGGCGAAGAACAAGAAGCGTTCGCCGGCGAAGTCTCGCGTATCGATGATCGCCTGGATCTGCTCGTCGGGCTGCAGTGGCAGCAGGTTGACGATCGGCATGCCCTTGGCCGTGCGTTCGCGCTCGGGAATCTCGAGCGCTCGCAGCCGGTAGACCTTGCCCCGATTCGAGAAGAACAGCAGGTGCGCGTGCGCCGTGGTGAAGATGACATGGCGAACGATGTCGTCCATCTTCATCTTGCCACCCGACACGCCACGGCCGCCCCGACCCTGGGTCTTGAACGAATCAGCCGACACCGCCTTGACGTACTGGGCCTCGGTCATGACGATGACCAGTTCCTTGTCGTCGACGAGGTCTTCGATCGACATCTCACCGTCGTCGTAGGTCAGTTCACAGACCCGCGGCGTCGCAAAGGTGTCCCTGATCTCGGTGATCTCGTCACGGATCACGGTGCTCAGACGTTCGGGGCTGTCGAGAATCTCCTGGAGATCGATGATCTTGGCGCGAGTCTCGTCGAGTTCGGTCTGCAGATCGAGGCGCGACAACCGCGTGAGCTGGCGCAGCTGCATGTCGAGGATGTCGTTGGCCTGGACCTCGCTGAATTCGTACGGCGCTGCCATCAGCCCGTCGCGTGCGGCCGCGACGTCGTCGCTGGCGCGGATGAGGGCGATGATCGCGTCGATGACGTCGAGCGCCTTGATGCGCCCTTCGAGGATGTGCTCGCGCCGCTTGGCCTTGTCGAGACGGAACTGGGACCGCCTGGTGATGACCTCACGCTGATGCTTGACGTAGGCGACCAGTGCGTCGCGGAGGTTGATCTGGCGCGGGACGCCGTCGACGAGGGCCACCATGTTGATCGAGAACGTCGACTGGAGCTGGGTCAGCTTGAACAGGTTGTTCTTGACCACGTTCGCGTTGGCATCACGCTTGAGCGTGATGATCAGGTTGGTCTTGCCACCCGACGACGCGTCGTTGACGTCGGCGATGCCATCGAGGTCGCCACCGTCGACGAGGTCCTGGATGCGTGACGCGATGGCCGAGCAACTCGTCTGGTACGGCAGCTCGGAGACCACGATCTCCATGCGTCCGCTCTTCGACTCTTCGATCTCGACCGTTGCCCGCATCTTCACCGAGCCGCGACCGGTTCGATAGGCGTCGATGATGCCCGCTTTGCCGAGAATGCTGGCACCGGTCGGGAAGTCGGGGCCCTTGACGAACTCCATGAGATCGTCGGGGGTGGCGTCGGGGTTGTCCAACAGATGGACCACAGCGTCGATCACTTCGCCGAGGTTGTGCGGCGGAATGTTGGTGGCCATCCCCACCGCGATGCCCTGGCTGCCGTTGACCAACAGGTTCGGGAATCGGGCCGGCAACACGAGCGGCTGCTCGGTGGAGCCGTCGTAGTTGGGGATCATGTCGACGGTGTCTTCGTCGATGTCGGCGAGGAGCTGCATCGCCAACGGGTTCAGACGGCACTCGGTGTAGCGAGCGGCGGCGGGCCCGAAGTCGGGGCTGCCGTAGTTGCCGTGGAAGTCGATCAGGGGATGGCGCAACGAGAACGGCTGGGCCATGCGCACGAGGGCGTCATAGATCGCGCTGTCGCCGTGCGGGTGGAACCGCGCCATCGTGTCGCCGGTGACGCGGGCGCACTTGACGTGCGCACGATCCGGGCGGAAACCCTGGTCTTCCATGTCCCAGATGATGCGGCGGTGCACCGGCTTGAGGCCATCACGAACATCGGGCAGGGCCCGAGACATGATGACCGACATCGCATACTCGAGGAACGAGCTCTCCATCTCGTCGTGCAACGAGATGGGTTGGATGGGATCGATGGGTGGGGTGTCGCTGGTGTCAGTCATCGTGCGTCAGTTTCAGAAGTCGAGGTTGCGGACGTCGCGGGCGTTGGTGGTGATGAATTGGCGGCGAGCGGGTACGTCGTCGCCCATCAACACCGAGGTGATCTCGTCGGACAGTGCGGCCTCTTCGACGGTGACCTGGAGCAGGGTGCGGGTGCCATCGAGCATCGTGGTCGTGCGCAACTCCTCCCAGTCCATCTCGCCGAGGCCCTTGAGCCGTTGGAAGGCCTTCTTGTGGTTCGGGCGTTCTTCGAGGAACGCTGCCTTGGCCACGTCGTCTTTGAGGTACACCTTCTCCTTGCCGACCTCGGTGGAGTACAGCGGCGGCTGGGCGATGTAGACGTAGCCCGCCTCGACCATCTCGCGCATCTGGCGGAAGAAGAACGTGAGCAGCAACGTGCGGATGTGGCTGCCGTCGACGTCGGCGTCGGCCAGGCAGATCACCTTGTGGTACCGGGCCTTGGTGACGTCGAACTCGTCGCCGACGCCAGCGCCGATCGCGGTGATCAGCGCCTGGATCTCGTTGTTCTTGAGCATCTTGTCGATGCGGGCACGTTCGACGTTGAGGATCTTGCCGCGGATCGGCAGGATCGCCTGGGTGCGCGGATCGCGTGCATCGACCGCGGTGCCGCCGGCCGAGTCACCCTCGACGATGAAGATCTCGGATTCGTCCGCGTTCTTCGAGGAGCAGTCCTTCAGCTTGTCCGGCATCCCGGCGCCGGACAGCGCCGTCTTGCGCCGGATCGCGTTGCGGGCGTTCTTCGCCGCGACGCGAGCCTGCGCGGCGGCGAGGCCCTTCTTGACCACCTTGTTCGCCTCGGCCGGGTTCTCCTCGAGCCACTCGGCCATGCGTTCGTTGGTCGCCTTCTGGACGAAGGATCGCATCGGCACGTTGCCGAGCTTGGCCTTGGTCTGACCTTCGAACTGGGGCTCACGGAGCTTCACCGACACGATGGCCGTGATGCCCTCGCGGATGTCCTCGCCGGTGAGGTTGGGGTCCTTCTCCTTGAGCAGGTTCTTGGCGCGGGCGTACTTGTTGATCACCGACGTCATCGCGGTCTTGAAGCCCTCGACGTGCATGCCGCCTTCGATCGTGGAGATGCCGTTCGCGTAGCCGTGGATGCCCTCGTAGTAGCCGGTGTTCCACTGCATGGCGATGTCGAGCATCTGGCCGTCGTCTTCGTCCTCGTCCTCGAACTGACAGACCTTGGAGAACAACGGTTCCTTGGTGGCATTGAGGTGCTTGACGAAGTCGACGATGCCGCCCTTGTACTGGTAACTGACGGTCTGCTCACGACCCTCGCGCTGATCGGTGAACACGATCTCGAGACCCTTGTTCAGGAATGCCATCGTCTGCAGGCGTTCGAGCACCGTGCGCGCCACGAATTCGGTGCCTTCTGCCGCGAAGATCGTGGGGTCGGGCCAGAACGAGATCGTGGTGCCGGTGACACGACCGCGCTTGGGGGTGTCACCGACGATGGTCATCTTGCCCTGGGGCTTGCCGCCCTTGGCGTACTCCTGGCGGTGCTGTTTGCCGTCACGGTCGACCTCGATGACGAGGCGCTCGGACAGTGCGTTGACGACCGACACGCCCACGCCGTGGAGGCCACCTGACACCTTGTAGCCGTCGCCGCCGAACTTGCCGCCGGCGTGGAGCACGGTCAGCACCACTTCGGCGGCGCTCTTGCCCTTGTGTTCGCCCGAGGTGAACGGATCGATGGGGATGCCGCGTCCGTTGTCGTCGACCTGGCAGCCGCCGTCAGCGAGCAGGGTGACCCCGATGCGGGTGCAGTGTCCGGCCATGGCTTCGTCGACGGAGTTGTCGACGACTTCCCAGATCAGGTGGTGGAGACCCTGCAGACCCGTGGAGCCGATGTACATGCCCGGGCGCTTTCGGACGGGGTCGAGCCCCTCGAGCACCTGGATGGCCTTGGCGTCGTAGGCCGCGGTCGTCGTGGCTGAATTCTTGCTGTTCGACGTCTTCTTCGCCGCAGCCGATGCGGTCTCGGAGACGTCGGTCGATGCTGCTTCGGTGTCGTTGGACACTCGTACCTCGATACTTCTGGATGTCTGGCGGACATGCCACGATCGGCATGCATTTCTTGGCGTTCAGCGAGGTCAGCCGGTTGACGACCCTGCGTCTTCGATGCAGCTTCACTGCATCGTCGAGCAGGGGTTCGACCAGCGCCCACGTTGACATCGCGAGTGGGCTCAAGCCTACCAGCGAGGTGTCACAGAGTCGGGGAGCCCAGCGTCGGAGTTCGGGGACGCGATCCGCTCACCGGCGGGGTCCGACGCGGACCTCGATCCGCTCGATCTCGACGCCGGCGACCTCGGCGAGTCGGGTGGTGATCGTGCCGGCCAGGAACTTCACCTGCGTCGCCCATGCCGGCTCGTCGGCCTCGACCGTGAGGACGCCCTGATCGAGGCGCACCGGTCGAACGTGGGCAGCCACCGTCGATCCCACCGCATCGTCCCAGCGTCCGAACACGCCGCCGATCTGGATCCGATCGGTTCCACGGAGCGACTTCATGATCGAGTCGAGCGATTTCGAGATCGGAACCGGCTCAGCCACGCTCCCACGGTACTGCGGCGGCGACGCCCCGCACCTCCGATGAGTCTCGCCGCACCCCGTCAGCGCCGAAACTCATCGCAGACGAACTATCGGCACGACGTGGTCAGGTGGGATCGAGGACCCGGCCGGCCTCGACGCGGAGGATTCGATCGGCGTGAGCGGCCGGGGGGAGCTCGCTGGCGGTGGTGATGATCACCTGGCCGTCGGGAAGATGATCGAGCAGCGCGGTGGCCCGATGGTCGTCGAGTTCGGAGAGCACGTCGTCGAGCACCAGCACCGGCGCCGAGCCGGTGCGTTCGGTCACCAGGCGATGGCCGGCGAGCCGGAGTGCCAACGCCAGCGTTCGTTGTTCGCCCTGCGAGGCATGGGTCCGACTGGGGAGTCCGTTGATCGACAGGTTCAGCTCGTCGCGGTGGGGACCCACGGTGCTGACACCACGCCGGAGGTCGATGTCCCGCGCGGCGAGCAGGGCGGCGGCGAGTCCGGTCGTTCTCCAAGCCGGTTCGTACACGAGATCGATCGCCGTCGGCGTGCCGGCGAGTTGCTCGTAGGCCTCCTGGACCATGGGTGCGAGGCGGGCGACGAGCGTGGCGCGGGCGTAGCCGAACTGATCCGCGATGTCCGCGAACTTCTGGTCCCAGACGTCGAGGGTGACCTCGATCTCGTCCGATCGACGCCCACCCGATTGCTTGAGCAGGGTGTTTCGCTGGCGCACGATGCGGTCGACCTCGAGCCGAACGGCGTCGTACTTGACCGCGAGAGCCACGAGCGTGTCGTCGAGGAAGCGACGGCGATCGCCTGGGCTGCCCTTCACGAGGATCAGGTCGTCCGGTGAGAACACCGTGACGCGGACGGTTCCGAGCAGGTCGCGAACACGTTGCAGTCGCTGGCGATTGACCTGGACACGGTTGCGGCCGGCCATGGCGAGCTCGATCTCGATCAGGCTCTCGCGGCCGCCGTCTTCGACCACGGTCGCCCGGATCACCGCTGTGTCTGCGCCGACACGAACCAGCGCATCACCCGGAACCGACCGGAAGCTGTTCAGGGTGGCGAGGAACGCCAGCGCTTCGGCAAGATTGGTCTTGCCTTGGCCGTTGTCGCCGATGACCGCCGTCGTCCCCGAGGTGAGCTCGAACGTCCCCGACTCATAATTCCGAAAGTCGACGAGCTCGAGATGCGAAATGATCATGGGCGGAGCGGATTCTGCCACGCGTCGGCCGAGCCGAGCGGAGCACCCCCTCACGGGTGGCGAGGGAAGCGCCAGCGACGAGCCACACCGAGGCCGACCCCGATCGTCACCCAACTGCTTGCGGTGAGGCCTCGCCAACAGCAGGGAAGCGCCAGCGACGAGCCACCTCGAGGCCGACCTCGATCGAGGTACTCAAGATCGTGGTGAGGCCTCGAACAGCATCACGGCACCCGGACCGGCATCAGCAGGTACAGGTAGTCGTCTCGTCCGACGCCGCGCAGGACGGCAGGTTTCATCGGATCCATCGTGGCGAGGGTGACGTCGTCGGCATCGATGGCGTCGATACCGGCGGCGAGGTAGTCGGGATTGAAGGCGACCGTCATCTCCGCGCCGTCGTAGCTGGCGTCGATCTCTTCGACGGCGTTGCCGACGTCCTGGGTGATCGCGGTGAGTTGCACCGTGTCGCCGCCGAGCGTGAGACGCACGGGGGTGGAGTCCTGCGCCAAGATCTTGACGCGCCGGATGGCTTCGAGCATCGCTGCTTTCCCGACGGTGAGCAGGTTCGGGTAGCTCGACGGCAGCAGGTTTCGGTAGTTCGGGAACTCGCCCTCGATCAGGCGGGTGCTGAGCCGAGTGCCGCCGGCTTCGAAGGTGGCTTCGCGATCGCCGAGGCGGACCTGGAGTTCTTCGACATCGCCGAGGAGCCGCTGGAGTTCGTTCAGTGCCCGTCCGGGGATGAGCACCTTCTGGCCGGACGCGAGCACACCGGTGTCGGGGAGGTCTCGCACTGCGAGGCGGTACGAGTCGGTGGCGACCATGCGGAGGCCGTCCTCGTCGGAGGCGAGCAGCACGCCGGTGAGCACCGCTCGTGCATCGTCGGTGGAGGCGGCGCGCACCACCTGGCGAAGTGCGTCGGCCATCGCCTCGGCGGGCAGGGTGACGGGCTCGGCGGTCGGTTCGACCTGGCTGGGGTAGTCGTCGAGCGACAGTGGCCGAACGGAGAACTGTGAGCGTCCTGCGCTGATCGACATCTCGTCGTCGCCGAGTTCGATCTGGACCGCACCGGCGGGAAGCGCTTTGACGATGTCGCCGACGAGTCGTGCGGGTACCACGGCGGCTCCGTCGCGTTCGCCACCGACGTCGACGCTCAGACGAATGGTCAGTTCGAGGTCGGTACCGGTGACGGTGAGGGTGTCGCCGGCGACCTCCATTCGCACGCCGGCGAGCACCGGCAGCGTTCCCGTGCGGTTCGTGGCCGCCCGTCCAGCGGAGCCGACCGCATCGGCGAGCACATCACGTTCGCAACGAAACTTCACAGTGGGCACTTCTCCTCATGCAGGGATGTCTCAATGTTCAATGTCAGTAGTAGGTGCTGTGGATTGGGGACAACCACGCGTTGGTGCAGCGTAGGGCGGTGACGCGCGTCCACATGGGATGGGCGGGTGATCCCCACCTCGCGAATTGCACGCGTGTGGCGCGGTGGACAAGCTCGCGTTGTCCACCGACAGCGGGGCACTGTCCCCGTGTGATCCCCAACGTTGTTCGCGACGCTCATCTGGACGCGAACCATCAGGCTTTCAGCTGTTGCAGCAGATCGGTGACCTGGTCGTAGATCTGCTTGCGTTCGCTCATCAGCCGTTGGATCTTCTCGTTGGCGTGGATGACGGTCGTGTGGTCGCGGCCACCGAACAACCGGGCGATCGCCGGGTAGCTGAGGTCGGTGAGTTCGCGGAACACGTACATGGCGATCTGGCGAGCGGTGACGAGCGGTCGTTGCCGGCTGCGGCCCTTGAGATCCTCGACGGGGAACTTCAGGATCGCTGCGATGTCGGCGAGCAATTCGTCGTCGGTGCGTGCTTTGGGCTTGTTGTCATTGAGCAGATCGGCGAGTTGCGTCTGGGCGAGGTCGGTGGTGATCGGCACCTGGTTGAGGCTCGCGAAGGCGGTCACGCGGATCAGCGCGCCTTCGAGCTCGCGGATGTTGGTGGCGATGTTGGTGGCGATGAACTCGAGCGTCTCGTCGGGCACCAGCACCCGGTCACGTTCGGACTTGTTGCGCAAGATGGCGAGGCGAGTCTCGAGGTCGGGTGGCTGGATGTCGGTGATCAGGCCCCACTTGAATCGACCCCGAAGGCGCTCTTCGAGGGTGGGGATCGCGTCGGGCATGCGATCGGAGGAGATCACGACCTGCTTGTTCGCACCGTGCAGCGAGTTGAACGTGTGGAAGAACTCCTCCTGGAGGCCCTCCTTGCCGGCGATGAACTGGATGTCGTCGATGAGCAGTACGTCGATGTCGCGGTACCGGCGCCGCAGCGAGTTGGTGGTGTTCTGACGGATTGCGTCGACGTATTCGTTCATGAACGTCTCGGTGGAGACGTACCGAACCTCGTGGTGTTGGTAGTTCGAGTGGACGTAGTGACCAATCGCGTGCAGCAGGTGGGTCTTGCCGAGGCCGGCGGAACCGTAGATGAACAACGGGTTGTAGCTGCGCGCCGGTGTCTCGGCGACGCGCAGCGCGGCAGCGAGGGCGAACTGGTTGGACGCTCCCTTCACGAACGTCTCGAAGGTGTATCGAGGGTTGAGTCCGGCCTCGTCGAGCAACAGCGA
The DNA here is from genome assembly GCA_963741875.1 of Ilumatobacteraceae bacterium. Classification (GTDB taxonomy): domain Bacteria; phylum Actinomycetota; class Acidimicrobiia; order Acidimicrobiales; family Ilumatobacteraceae; genus Sva-07. The sequence continues at coordinate 701,278 of CAVUJO010000001.1, forward strand.
GCGCTGGCTCTCGTCCGCCTGGGACCGTGACTCGGTTGTCTCCGCTCGGTCGTGACGCTGATCGTCGAATGTCGAGGTCGCTCCTGCCCCGTCGAGTCCGCCGTCGGGTCGATTGCTGTCGGAGCGGCCAGTGTCGCCACTGGTCTCGACGTCGATCTCGACCGACCGGTGGCCCTCGTTGACGTCCTCGAGTGCTTCGGTCACCAGTGGGAGGTAGCGGCTCATGATGCGATCGCGCACGTAGGCGCTCGGGGCGAGCAACCTGAGTGTGTCGCCGTCCGATGCCAACGGTGTGACGTCCTGGAAGGTCGAGAACCAGACGGACTCGGCCAGTTGGGAGCGAAGTGACAGGGTGACCTGCGTCCACACGTCTGCGCTGTCTGTCACCTGAGGTCTCCCGATCGTCGTCGCCCGTGGTCCACACCGTTGTCCACAAGATGTGGACATGTCGGAGGCCTACTGCGGGAGGGTGAACCTAGCACGCGCGATCCGCAGCGAAAACTTGACAGATGATTGACGACTTCAGCACTCGAGAGGCCGCACACGCTGGGGCGTTGTCAGTATTCGACTCCTGTGGACAACTTACATGGATGTGGTTTGCCCTGGCGGTTGGCGCAGGTGTACAGGTGCCTCTAGCCTTGCCAGGTCAGTCCGTGAGGCGCGCGCCCGATCATCACGATCGTGGTCCTCGTCGACGGAGCATGATTTGCCTCGAATCGTCCGGAGTCAGCCGTGAAGCGTACCTATCAACCCAACAACCGCCGCCGTGCCCGCAAGCACGGATTCCGTGCTCGCATGAGCACCCGCGCCGGTCGAGCGGTGCTGAAGTCCCGCCGGGCCAAGGGCCGGGCCAAGCTCTCCGCTTGATCGACCGGGTCCGCGAACGCGACGCCTTCGTCCGCCTCCGGCGTGACGGGGTGCGGGTCCGGACCGATCCACTGTGGTGTTCGTTCGTCCTCGATCCCGATCTGGTGCCCCCGCAGGTGGCGTTCGCCATCGGTCGCACCGTCGGCTCCGCCGTGTCTCGAAATCGGCTCCGACGTCGGCTGCGTGCTGTGCTGGCGAACTCCGACGTCCCCCCGGGGCTGTACCTCGTGGGGGCGCGAGTCCCCGCGTGCGAACAAACGTTCGCCGACCTGCAACACACGGTGACCTCGCTACTCGACAAGGTGCGCCGTCATCAGCTGACGCCGCGATGATCACCTCGACCTGGTCCCAACGCCGCGCCCTCTCGTGGATCGAGGCATATCAACGGGCGTTTGCCGGGCGCCCGTCGCCGTGTCGCTTCTTCCCCACGTGTTCCCACTATGCCCACGAGGCGTTCGAGCGTCACGGCACAGCGCGCGGCGGATGGCTGACACTGACCCGCCTGCTGCGATGTCGCCCGTTCGGGCCGAGCGGGTTCGACCCGGTTCCCGATCCGCGCGCTGACGCGCGCACCCCAGGCGCCGACCTTCCGGTGGCGCCATCCCTCGAGGTCCGAGAGGTCGACTGAGTCGATGTTCGAGATTCCTGCCGCCCTGTTGTCGTGGTTCTACGGCCTGACGAACAGCTACACCATCGCGATCGCCATGATCGCCGCGGTCGTGATGGCGATCACCACACCGCTCACGCTGAAGAGCACCAAGGGCATGCTCGAGATGCAGCGACTGGCGCCGGAGATGCGCAAGTTGCAGAACGAGTACCGCAACGACCGCACCAAGCTCAACGAAGAAATGATGAAGCTCTATCAGGAGCACAAGGTCAACCCGATGGCCTCGTGCCTGCCCTTGCTCGCGCAGGCGCCGGTGTTCTACATCATGTTCCGGGTCTTGCGCGGCATGGCGTACGAGCCGAGGGGCGCCGCCCGTCCGGTGTCCGACGCCGTCTGGAGCGCATTCAGCCGTCCCGACGAGGTGCTCAACCCGGGGTTCATCCCGCGCTATCTCGCCATCGACTCGGCGCTGTACACGTCGTTGTTCGGCCAACAGTCGATCATGTCGATGGGTCTCGACCTCTCGAAGTCGGCCGCGGAAGCCGTCGCTGACGGGTTCTCCACCGGGATCTGGTACGTCCTCCTGGTCGTCCTGCTCGCCGTGTTGTATTTCGTCCAGCAGCGCATGGTCGCGGCCCGCGCCACCATCAGCCCCACGATGTCGGCCGGCCAGGCCAAGTTGATGCAATACCTCCCGGTGTTCTTCGCGATCTTCCAGATCTTCTTCCTGGCTGCGCTCGTCGTCTACTACCTGTTCCAGACCGTGTTCCGAATCCTCCAACAGGCCTACATCACCCGGGCGTTCTACGGCCATGACGAGTCGTTGGGCCGTCAGGCACAGCGCGCCGGCGAGGCCGCACGCGAGGAGGCCAAGAAGAATCCCGATGGTGGTGGTGGCGGCTTCTTCGCGCAGGCGAAACGCGACCTTGCGGGCCCGACGCCGGATGGCAAGGGTGCCGGCGGCCCCAAGAAATCCGAGCCGTCCACGAAGAACGCCAAGTCGAGCAAGGATGCTGCGGCCAAGAAGTCTCCACCGGTCACCAGCAAGCGCGTCACGCCACCGAAGAACCGTCCGACGCCGTCATCAGGCGCCAAGGGTCGTCCGACCCCGACGCGACAAGAGGCCCAGGCGAACAAGGCCAAGTCCACCAAGGCCGCGAAGTCGTCTCGTCCGAAGTCACCCAAGAAATCGTCGTGACCGTCGGCGCGATCGCGCTGGGTCACTCTGCAGAAGAAAGCGAAGCACAGCATGGAGTGGGTCGAAACCACCGCGAAGACCATCGAAGCAGCGCAGGAAGCCGCGCTCGATCAGCTCGGCGTCGGTGCTGATGAAGCCGAATTCGACGTGATCGAGGAGCCTCGGCCCGGTCTGTTCGGACGAGTTCGTGGCGAAGCCCGGTTGCGAGCGCGGGTGCGTCCCACCGCGGTCCGGCCCAAGCAGGAGCGTCGCCGGAAGGGCCGATCGGAGAAGGCCTCCAACGGATCGGCCGACGCGGCGCCGGCGGAGTCGACCGCGTCCGCCTCGAGCGAGGCGGCGGCGGCAGCACCGGACAAGCCAGCGACACCGTCGCGACCGCGTCGGACATCGCCGAAGACCAAGCAGCCCACCAGCCAGCGCAACGAGGAGCAGAAGATGAGCAATGACGACGATCGCCCCGAGTCCACCGTGACCCCCGATGAGGTGGGCGCTGCTGCCGTGGCGTTCATGGACGGACTGACCGCAGCGTTCGGCGTGGAAGGTACGACGACGTTGCAGGTGAACGAGCTCGAACTCCACGTCGACGTCGCTGGGTCGGAGCTGGGCTTGCTCGTCGGTCCGGGTGGACGCACCTTGAACGCCATCCAGGACCTCGCTCGCGTGTCGGCCCAACGCCGGCTCGGTGACCACGAGACTCGCCTGCGGGTCGATGTCGCTGGGTATCGTGAACGTCGTGAAGCGGCGCTCGCAGCATTCGCCCGCGACGTCGCCGAGCAAGTGCGTGCCTCGGGCACCCCGCGCTCGCTCGAGCCGATGACGTCGTCGGATCGCAAAGTCGTCCATGACGTTCTGAACGACGAAGACGGCGTGTCGAGCCGATCGGTCGGCGAAGATCCCGACCGCCGGATCATCGTCGACCCCTCCTGACGTCACCGGTCGCAGGATGACCGGTGCGACATCGCCGGAGCTGGTCGCAGTACTCGAGGACGCCCAACGACTCGGACTCCTGGGATCGCGCCCGATTCCTGACGTCATCGATCATGCTCGTGGGTTCGTCCGGGCGCTCGAGCAGCACCAGTCGATCACCTCGGTCCTCGACCTGGGGAGCGGCGCTGGCGTCCCCGGTCTGATCATCGCCCACGATCTCCCGACGACCCACGTCACCCTGCTCGATCGGCGCGCCAAGCGCACGGATCTCCTCGAACGGGTCGTCCGGCGTCTCGGTTGGCGCGATCGGGTCTCGGTGGTGTGCGTCGACGTGACGACGTTCGGTCCGCCGGCATCCTTCGACGCAGTCGTCGCCCGGGGGTTCGGACCTCCGGAGTTCACGCTGGCGGCAGCCGCGCGACTCGTGCGACCTGCTGGCCCCATCGTCATCAGCGAGCCACCCGGCCACGATCGGTGGGATGACGCCCTGCTCGATCGACTCAGGGTTCGGCGACTGCCGTCCTCCCTGCCGGACGACGCCGACCTCACAGGGTCGGAAGCGCCTGCAACGACGAAGAGCGACGGCCTGGACGGTCTCGTGGCCGTTTTCGTTGCTCGTTGAGTCGTCGACGGACACCTGGAACGGACATCCGCGCCGTTGGTGCGGGAGTGGCAGGCCGCCAGAATGTTTCACGTGAAACGTGGAGCGATCGGCTCCCCCATTCCGTCGCGTCCACCGCCTCACGCGGGCGACGGAATGTTTCACGTGAAACGACGTCCCGAGGCCCATCGACCTCCGTGGATCGATTCGGTCGAGCGCGCTGTTGGATCGAGTGTTGTATCGACGCGGGAAACGAGTCAGTCGAGCGACTCCTGCACGGAGACCATGAGCCGGCGTGATCGATTGTTTCACGTGAAACACCCGAAATGCTTGTCTCGCGCAGCTGGATCCGGCAGAGTGTGGACGTCCCCCTGTCGCACCACACCCGCGTGTCGGCTGATCAAGCTCTTGGAGAACGGAGTACCCGTTGTCGGAATCCGACACCCCAGCGGTCACGCTGGACCACATCGATGCGCCGGCCACGGCCATCAGCAACGAGGTGGTCGTCCCAACCGACGCCCACCCGTTACCGCGCGTCATTGCGCTGGCCAACCAGAAGGGTGGTGTCGGAAAGACCACGACGACCGTGAATCTCGGTGCGTCGCTCGCCGAGATGGGCTTGCGGACACTCATCATCGATCTCGACCCGCAGGGCAACGCGTCCACGGGCCTCGGCATCGAGAATCGGGGACTGGAGCACTCGATGTATCACGTGTTGATGCACGAGGAACCACTCGAGAACGTCGTCGAACCCACCGATGTCCGCAACCTGTTCGTGGCGCCGGCATCACTCGACCTGGCAGGAGCCGAGATCGAGTTGGTTCCCGCGTTCAGTCGTGAGCAGCGCTTGAAGCGGGCGATCGAGGCCGTCCTCGACGACTACGACTATGTCCTGATCGACTGTCCACCGTCGTTGGGATTGCTCACCGTCAACGGTCTGGCCGCTGCGGGTGAAGTGATGGTGCCGATCCAGTGTGAGTACTACGCACTCGAAGGGCTCGGGCAGTTGTTGCGCAACGTGGATTTGGTCAAACGGAATCTGAATCCGACGTTGGAAATGAGCACCATTCTGTGCGTGATGTACGACGCCCGTACCAAGCTGTCTGGGCAGGTGGTCAGCGAAGTACGTGAGCACTTCGGCGACAAGGTGCTCAAATCCGTGGTCCCCCGCTCGGTGCGGCTCTCGGAGGCACCATCGTTCGGACAACCGATCACCACGTTCGATCCGACGTCGCGGGGTGCCATTGCCTACCGCGACGCTGCACGGGAGGTGCATTATGGCGCGATCTAGCGGACTCGGAAAGGGGCTCAGCTCGATCATCCCGGGCGCGGAACGCAGCGAGACCGACACCACACAGGGAGCGGTGCTGTCCGATGTTCCCGTCGCCTCGGTCACCCCGAACCCGAATCAGCCTCGTGTGCACTTCGACGAGGAGAGCCTGATCGAGCTCGCTGCCGTCGATCACGGAAATGGGGGTGCTCCAACCCATCCTGGTTCGGCCACTCGATGACGGCGCCTTCGAGTTGATCGCCGGCGAGCGGCGGTGGCGAGCGGCGCAACGTGCGGGTCTGGCAACCATTCCTGCGGTCATTCGACTGACCGACGACGTCAGCTCCGTCGAACAGGCACTCGTCGAGAACCTGCACCGGCAGGATCTGACGGCGCTGGAGGAGGCAGCGGCCTATCAGCAGCTGCTCGACGAGTTCGGCCTCACCCACGACCAAGTTGCCGCCCGGGTCGGCAAGAGCCGGTCGGCAATCACCAACAGTCTCCGGTTGTTGGGTCTGCCCCCGGCGGTCCAGCACCTCCTCGCCGACGGTCAGCTCTCGGCCGGCCACGCTCGAGCATTGCTCGGCACTCCGGATCGGTCTCGACAGGAACAACTCGCACGCGAGGCGAGTGCCGGGGGTTGGTCGGTGCGAATGGTCGAAGAGGCGGTGCGCGCAGCGACCGCGCCGGCCGAACCGCCGGCGCCGCAGGACAGCGAGCCAACCACGGTCGATGGCGCCGGTCTCACGCCGTCGACGAGGTTGCGCCCGCCGGGCCTGCTCGAGCTGGAGCATCTCCTGGCGGAGCACCTCGAGACGCGGGTCAGTGTGCAGATGTCCGCCAAGAAGGGCCGCGTGATGATCGAGTTCGCCGACCTCGAGGATCTCGAGCGGATCTATCGGGCCATGACGAGCTGACAAGGTTCGAGTCGCTGTGAACATGCCTCACGTCGCGTGTGAGGCTGAGACTCGCGTCGCCGATTCGGCGCTCACGATCGGTCACTGAATCCCCGGGTTCACGTGCCGTTCACCCACGTTGCGTGGTTGTCAGCTCAACGTCATGTCGAGACAAACCCACAGGCTGTGTTCAAACCTGTGGACAACTCACGAATCCGGTGAGGAACCGCTGGTCGTCCAGGCGGTGACCGCTTCGAGGACGGCCTCGGTGACGGCATCGGTGGCGTCGACGGCGGTCCTGACCGGGCTGAGTGAGCACAGCACCGCGGGCATCCGCGTCTCTCGCAACACGGGCAAGCGCATGCCCCGCACCTCGGGGGTCGGCATCTGTGCGGTGCACCATCGAGCGGCGAGATGGGTCGCCAACGCTCGACCACCGATCGACTCGAACGTGGGTACGGCGAAATACGAGATGAGCGAACGTCCGTCTGATCTGGCTTCGAATCCGACGTAGACATGCGCTCCGAAGCGGTTGGCTGCCGCGGCGTGGGCGGCGGCCTCGTACTCGTCGGTGGACATCACCGTGGCACCGCCGTTGCGCAGTGCACGGGTCAGCGACCGCGTGATCGAACTGAGGCCGCCGAACTGACCGACCACGATGCGCAGCGTGCGCAGCGATGCGTGCGTGGCCAATGCCTCGCGCACGGAGGCGACGCCAGGTCCTGATCCCGTCTGTCGACGGAGCAGTTCGAGCATGCGAATGGTCCGCGGCCCGCAGATCCCGTCCGCCGTCAGGCCTCCATTGCGTTGGAAGTCCTCGAGCGCGCGAACGGTGGCCGGCCCGAAGATGCCGTCCGGGCGCCCGCAGTCGAAGCCGAGCTGGTTGAGGGCGTCTTGGAGTTCGGCGATGTCGTCCCCGCGCAGTTGCGGGGCGGTGAGCAGGAGCAGCCGGTCGCCGAGGCGCCACCCGGCCTCCACCAGCGCCATCCACGTCTGTTCGTCGCAGGAACCGCTGGTGTGCAGCCCGCGATGGCCCTGGAACGAGCTCACCGCCTCGCGCGTGGACGTGCCGAAGTCCCCGGGGTCATCACCGGTCGGTGCGAGTCCGGCTGCGCCGAGGCGACGTTGGAGGTCGCGGACCGCCTCGCCGCGCTGTCCCTCGGCGAGCGGGAAGCGATCGGTCAGTGCGTCGTGGCCAGGAATTCGTCGAGCTCCTGGAGGAGGGCGCCCTTGCTCTTGGCGCCGACGAGCCGCTTCGAGACCTCGCCGCCCGAGAACACCAGCAGCGTGGGAATGCTCATGACGTTGTAGCGCATGGCCAGCTCGGGGTTGTCGTCGACATTGAGCTTCGCCACGGTGACCGAGGCGTGCTCATCGGCGATCTCCGCCAGGATGGGGGCGATCTGCTTGCACGGACCGCACCATTCGGCCCAGAAATCGACGATGACGGGCTTGTCGGACCCGATCACGCTCTCATCGAAGGTGTTGGTGGACAAGTTGACGATGCCGTCGGCCATGGCGCATTCCTTTCGAGGTTCACGAGCAGCGTAGGGGTCTCGTGACGGGTTCGGTGCAACCGCCAACGACGCTGGAACATTCCCGGCCGCAACATTCCCGCCGGCGCTGGCACCGGAATGTTCAGTGATGGACGTTGGCCTCGAGCCAACGTTCGGCGTCGATTGCCGCCATGCATCCCGACCCAGCGGCGGTGATCGCCTGGCGGTAGATGTCGTCTTGCACGTCGCCGCACGCGAACACTCCGTCGACGTCGGTGTACGACGAGTCGGGCTTGGTGATGAGGTACCCCGTGTCGGGATGCATCGCGAGCTTGCCGGCGAACAGGTCGGTGTTCGGACGGTGACCGATGGCGACGAACAGTCCGGTGACCGGCAGCGTCGACACCGAGCCGTCGACGGTGTCGGTCACTTCGATGCCGCTGACCGAGGTGTCTCCGAAGATGTCGGTGACCTGGGCGTTCCACAGGAACTCGATCTTGGGGTTGGCGAACGCCCGGTCCTGCATGATCTTCGAGGCACGCAGTTCGTCGCGGCGATGCACGATCGTGACCTTGTCGGCGAACTTGGTGAGGAACGTGGCTTCTTCGATGGCCGAGTCTCCACCGCCGACGACAGCGATCTCGTGGCCCCGGAAGAAGAAGCCGTCACAGGTGGCGCACGTCGACAGCCCGTGGCCGATCAGACGTTGCTCGGGCTCGAGACCCAGCATCAACGACTGGGCGCCGGTGCTCACGATCACGGCCTGAGCGAGGTATTCGGTCTCGCGGACCCAGACCCGGAACGGTCGCTCGGAGAAGTCGACCGCGGTGACCTTCTCGGTCAGGATCTCGGTTCCGAAGCGTTGTGCCTGACTGCGCATGTTGGCCATCAGTTCCGGGCCCATGATGCCGTCGGGGAACCCGGGGAAGTTCTCGACCTCGGTGGTCAGCATGAGCTGCCCGCCGGGTTGGTCGCTGGTACTCGACGGCTCTCCCTCGATCAGCAGTGGGGCGAGATTCGCTCGTGCCGTGTAGACGGCAGCGGTCAGGCCCGCGGGGCCGGACCCGATGATGATGACGTCGCGGACTTCGGACATGTCAGTTCCTCTGGGATCGTTGGGTGGCGCAGGCGGATCGTGGTGAGCGATCAGCCCGCGGCGACATTGCGCTTGCGGAACAACACCAGCCCGGCCAGGCTGAGAATGCCGCCGACGATCAGGTAGCTGAGGTAGACCGCTCGATCCCAGCCGACAGCGAGCTCGAGCAGCGCCTGCAGACCGCGCATCAGACCGACCAGGGCGATGATCAGGATGAAGGTGCCCAGCAGGACCGCGATCACGCCGAACACGGCGGCGCGGGCGGCATACACCACCTTCTGCGTGGTCTGGGATCGAACGCTGTCGATGATGCTGACCAGCTTGTCGGTGATCTCGGTTGCCCAGTTCGGGTCGGTCAGCGGGTTGGCCGGCATGTCGGCGAGGCTAGCCGCCCGGTCAGGGCAGTCGCACCCGAGCGACCTCGATGCAGCCGGTTGCTCGGTACGCGATCGCCAGGTTGCGGCCTTCGTCGATGCCGACCACGACGAGTTCGTCGCGGTACACCGCCGGTCCGACGACGAGGTCGACGCCGAGACACACGGGAAGTTGGGCATCGGCGAGGTCGGCCTCCGGCTGCGACAGGACGTCGTCGTCCTGAGCGCTCGTCGCCGCAGGGACGTCCTCGGGTGATCGCGGCGCTCCGACCGCGGAGAACGCGAAGTCGGCGAGATCGGTCAGGTTCTGCAGTTGGGCGAGCCCTGCGTCCTCGCCGGAGGGCGGCGGCTCGCCGACGCCGGTGTCGAGTTCAGCGGAGTACTGCTCGCTGCCAGCTTCGCCACCGGCGTCGGCCGGTGCCAGTTCGTCGCTCGCAGGATCCTCCGACCGCTGGTCGCCGCCGGCGAGGGCGGCGGCGTCAGCGGAGTCGGCGGAGTCGGCGGACGAGTCGTCATCGTTGCCCGATGCGAGCTGCAGAGCGACCCCGCCGACCAGCACCAGCACCAGAGCGGCGGCAGCACCGCTGAGCCAGCGTGTGGAGGCCCCTCGACGCCGGTTGCCGAGTGGTGTCGGAGCGGTGACGGTGGCCGCGCCGGCCATGGCGGCGGCGCTGATGCCGGCGGGCGTGGCGTCTCGCCGGGCGCCGGTGCGCTCGGCCACGGGAAGGCGCTCCCAGACATCCAGCGCGGCGGAGAGTTGGGCTTCTCGCACGGAGATTGGCGCCGGCTCGACATCGCCGAGCACCACGCGAACGGTCCGGAGTCGCTCGACCTCGGCAAGGAGATCGGGATCGTTCTCCACCCGGGCGCGCTCGTCGACGGTCACCTCATCGTCGAGATACGCACTCGCGAGCAGAGTCAGGTCATCGTTCATGTCGGAGTGATTGGACGTTCGTCGGACGGGGGTTGGTTCCGTTGATCTTCATCTTGCTGTGCGTCGCCGAGGCGGAGTTGAGCCGCCAGCGCGGCGCGGCCACGCGAGATTCGCGACTTCACGGTGCCGATGGGGATGTCGAGTGCGTCGGCGATCTCTGCGTAGTCGAAGTCGGCCACGTCGCGCAGGACCACAGCGCTTCGGAGGTCGTCGGGCAGGCTCTCGAGCGCGTCGTCGAGCACGAGCCGGTCGGCGAACGACTCGGTGTAGCGGTGTGCGGTCGGATCAGCCGCCTCCGGCCGGGCGTCCTCGTCGACGACGTGGAGTGCCGGGCGGCGCTGACGCTTGCGGAGTTCGTCGAGCGACGCGTTCATGGCGATTCGGTAGGCCCACGTGCCGAACGCCGAACGACCGTCGAAGCGCGGCAAGCTGCGCACGATCTTGATCAGTGCCTCTTGACAGGCGTCGTCGGCATCGCGGGAGCTCCCTGCCACCCGCCGACACACCGCATGGATCCGGTCGTAGTGACGACGCAGCAGCTGATCGAGCGCGAAGCGATCGCCGCCCTGCGCGGCGGCAACCAAGGCGGCGTCATCGAGGTGGCGGGGAATGATCCGAGCGTAACGAACCAGCGGCCGCGACCACGCGATGTCAGCCGACGACCGCCACCTCGCCGAGACGTCCCTGGAACGGGTTCGCGTCGCTGCAGGCCCCGCCGGTGCCGATCTCCTTGAGGAGGATCAGGATGTGTCTCGCGGGCGCCGGAGCGGCGGGGGACACCACGGTGCCTGGCTCGTTGGCGAAGGCGGTCGAACCGAGCGGCGCTCCCCACGCCTCGAACGAAGCGGGGATCGTGTCGGCATCGGAGGCGAAGAAGTCGACCTGATACGGCCCGGTCTGCACGTCGACGGTGATCGCCTGCTGCGCCAGGTCATCGAATGTCACGACCAGGCCGACGCCCTGCTTGCCGCCCATGTACTGCGACGAGTAGCAGCTGGTCGACCAGAAGGTGGAGGGGTTGCCGTCGGCCAACGACAGCACGGCGTCGCTGTCGTTCTCGGTGAGGTCTCCGCCTGGGTCGTAGGCGGCGATCGTGGCGATGGTGGCGGGGCCGACCACGGCCGGCTCGACGATGGCCGGCGTGCTCGATTGCGTGTCGGGCAACACCGAGGTCGGCGGCTCGGGGTCGCCGCCACCGAAGTTCATGCTGGTCCACAGCAGTGCGCCGACGACGAGACCGGCCACGAGCAGCAGCGCAACCACGGTGAACGCTGGACGCCACTCCTGGGTGAGGCCTTTGGCGGGTTTCCCGCGCAGGGCCGCTGCCGGCGTCGGATCGCGATGACTCACTGGTGTGGGCGCGGATGGTGGCCTGGGCGCGGATGGTGGAGTGGGTGCGGCGTGGGCGACCTCGCCGGGAATCGGTCCGCGTGCGGCTGGCGTTGAACCGGTCACGGGTGAGTCGGGCGGGCGAGTCGCGGCGTGCTCGATCGCCGGCACGACCCGCGATGTCGGACGGCGCCCGGCGCAGACGGCGCCCTCCGAAGGGACTGACCGGAGAGTGCTCGTAGGGGGTCGGGTCGATCTGGGGTGGTCCCTCCTTGGCCGCGTCGCGCAAGGTGGTCACCAGTTCTGCGCCGGTGGCGGGTCGCTGTGCCGGATTGCGCGCCAGGAGTTGGTGGATCGCCACCACGAGTTTGGTCGGAAGGGTTGCTCGGAGTCGGCTGAGGTCGGTGGGGTCGCGTTGGAGCCGGGCGAGCGCCGTGTCGGCGTCGGTCTCGCCGAGGAACGGCACCCGACCTGCAAGGCACTCGTAGAGCACGAGACCGAGTGAGTAGAGGTCGGCGCGCCCATCGAGCTTCTTGCCGCGAACCTGCTCGGGGGAGAGGTACTTGGCGGTCCCCATCATGATGTTGTCGCTGGTGAGGTCGGCCTCTGCCGACTGCAGCCCCTTGGCGATGCCGAAGTCGGTGAGCAGCACCCGGCCGTCGGAGGTCATCATGATGTTGCCGGGCTTGACGTCGCGGTGCACGAAGCCGGCGGTGTGAGCGTGATCGAGGGCGGCGGCCACGCAGGTGCCGATGTGGCACGTGAGTTCTGGGCTCAGCCGTTTCTGGGTGTCGAGGACCTGGCGCAGGCTCTTGCCTTCGACGAGCTGCATCACCACGGCTTGTCGTCCGTCCTGTTCGAACACGTCGTGGACGGCGACGATGTTCGGATGGTTCAGGCTCGCAGCCGCGATGGCCTCGCGGCGGAACCGCTCGGCCACGACGGCATCGGTGGCGAGTGACGGTTTCAGCCACTTGACCGCCACCTTGCGATCGAGCGTGAGATCGACCGCAAGCCACACCTCGGCCATGCCGCCTTGTGCGAGCATGCGCTTCAGTTCGTACCGCTGTGCAATGACGGTCGAGGTCGGAGGTGGAGCCGCAGCGGACATGACTGAGGGCGAACGCTAGCTGTGGCAGCCCCTGCAGGACCGTCAATTCGTTCGTACGACCGGTTCGAGCAACCGTCAGTCGTTCGTGATCTGGAAGGCGACACCGATCGTGCCGCGTCCGCCGTGGGTGCCGATCACGGGTCCGATCTCACCGATGACGATGTCATCGGTGTGATACGGAGCGAGCATCTCGACGAAGAGATCGACGTCGCTGCAGTCCGCGTGCATGACGGCGAGATTCTCGATCTTGCCGTCGTAGCTCTTGACCTTGTCGACCAGATACGACAGGGCCTTCGAGCGGGTTCGCTGCTTGCCACCCTGCTCGACCACGCCGCCGGTGACCTCGATGATCGGCTTGATCGACAGCGCGGTTGCCAACATCGCCTTGGCGTTGCCGATCCGACCGCCCTTCTTGAGGTTGTCGAGGGTGTCGAGGGCACCGAACACCCTGGTTCGGTCGACGAGATCGGTGGCCAGCGCCTCGACCTGGTCGATGCTGTCGCCGTTGCGAGCAGCCCGTGCACAGGCCAGGGCGATCGTGCCGAGGCCCATCGTGATCGTGCGACTGTCGACGACCCGGACGTCGAGTTCGATGCCGGGATCCTCGTTGACGGTGCGTGCCGCGAGCTGGGCCGACTGCATCGTCGCCGACAGCGCCGACGACAGCGAGATCACGATCACGCTGGTGGCGCCGCGTGCTGCGGCCGATCGATAGACCTGCTCGAATTGTCCCGGCGCCGGTGCTGCGGTCTCGGGCAAGGTGTCGGAGTTGACGCACCGCGTCCAGAACTCCGCGGTCGACAACTCGTCTCGATCGACGAACTCCTCGTCACCGAATCGGATGGTCAGCGGGACGATGCTGATGTCGAGCTCGTCGGCGATCCCGACGGGGAGGTCGCAGGAGCTGTCGGTGACGACGTGCACGGCGGGCACGGAGGCGTCGGGGGCATCGAGGTGTGGTTCGTTCGTGTCACTCACAGGGCATCGGACTCTACTTTGCCGGCGCTGGGGTGACGCTCGCGGCCGTCGTCGGCCAATTCGGCTCGTCGTCGACCACGCCAGTGCGTGAACCACCAGGTCAGCAGCACCAGGATGAAGCCTCCGGTGAGGACTTGGCCGAGTCCGGTGAGCGCGGTGACCCGGGCCGTCAAGGTGACCGGCTCGTCGATGGGCTCTCCCGCTGGGGTCGAGACCACCAGGTTGATCGACGAGGTGCCGTTGGCCTCGGCGTCGACCGGCACGATCACGCTGGTCTCGCCGAGCGGTCGCAAGGTCACCCGTTGGTCTCCTTCCGGGAAGCCGATCTTCGTCGACTCGAGGGCAACGATGACGTCGAGCGGTTCGTCGAGGGTGTTGCCGAGCCGGATCTCGATCGTGCCACGGCGTCCGGTGAGGGTGAACCGGAACGGCTCGGGCAGTTCGACGGCTTGCTTGAACGTGTCGGCCCCGGCCAACAGTGCTGTGGTCGCCGCCTCGACCTCGGCGTCGTCGTAGCCCGTCGAGATCAGGGCATCGAGCTCCAGTGACCACTCCGTCGGTCGCGGGTCGTCGGCGGGGAGCATCGACGCTGCACTCTCCAACTGCAGCCGGGTGGCGTCGAGCAGTGCAACCCGGGCGGCGAGCGACGGTCCTTCCACGGCAGGCAGCTGGATCGTGACCGGGTCGCCGTCGACGAGGAGGACGTCGGTCACGCCGGTGAGCGCCGACGCCGCGGTGAAGCGAACCGAGGGGGTCGTCGTTGCCAGCTGTTCGAGTACCTGCACGAGCCGGATGTCGGGGCTCGAGAGGTCGGGGGTCGTGAGCACGCGACTCCGGCGAGGTGGCACACCGGTGGGTCCCGCCGTCGAGGTCGGAGACGCAGCAGCGTCGTCATCTGCCTGCTCGATCAACATCTGAGCGATCGTCTCGACACCCCACTCGGTCGCCGTCGAGGTCGAGAGGATCCGATCGGCGGCCTCCTCGGTGAGTTGTTCGGCAAGCGGACCGACGACCAGGAACGGCAAGGTGCCACCGTCGGGAAGTTCGGCTTCGACGAAGAGATCGCTCGGTGGGAGATCGCCGCCGATCGAGTCCTCGTACAGCTGAGCGGGAATCACCACGAACCGGGTTCCCAGATCGCGGAGCAGCTGGGCGCCTCCGCCGCTCAGCGGGTCGGTCGTCATCCAGACGTCGCGACGCGACGGCGTGCTCGGCACGGCCTGGGTGAGGAGTTCTTCGCCAGCTCGCACCAGACGGGTGTAGGCATCGGCTCGGTCGACGGCGACTGCCGACGACACGTCGAGTGGAACGATCGGGAGCGCGACCAGTTCGTCGCCGGCGAGTGCGGTTGCGAGCTGCTCTGACCCGTTCGGTGTGGCCGCGAGGTCGGCGATCAGGGTCGGTGGAACTTCGAGGGTCACCGGGTTGTCGAGGGCTGCCGCGAGATCGATTGCCTGATCGAGTTGCTCACGGGCGAACCGAAGTGTCTCGGCATCGGCCGCGGGTGGCGGACCAGCGGTGACGGTGACCACCGACAGATCGATCGCCGGCGGTACCTCCGCATCTGCGTCGACGGCCCCAGCGAGGCGCTGGACCACCGTGCCGGCGGTGGCGACGACGTCGTCGTCGGTGGGGTCACCGACGAGCAACTGGACGCGCACGGGGTAGATGCCGGGCTGTTCCATCTTCAGGCGGGTCCCGATGCTGTCGACGACATCGGTGCCGACCACGAGCGTCAGCTCGACGGTGCCGTCGTCGTTGCGGGTCATCAGTGGGCGAGCGTCGATCGCGACACCATCGACGACGTCGGTGAAGGCATCGGGGTCGACGTCGCTGCCGACCAGGTCGTCGATGTCGTCGGGATCGGTGAGCGCGCCGTAGTTCGTGACCTCGATCGTGAGGGTGACGGGATCCGGGATCACGGGCGGGGGTTCCGGAATTGCTGGAGGTTCGGGTGTCGGCGCGGAACCGTCCGGCAGCGTCGGGTCGGGCACCTCCGGCGCAGGTGGTGGTTCCGGGGGTGGTTCCGGCGGCAGCAACTCGAGGGGGTCACCGGTGAGGCCGGTGAGCAGGTACTGGAGCCGGATGTCACCGTTGGGATCGATCGCGAAGCGTTGCTCGACCAGCTCGAGGCGGACCTCGCTCGGCTCGATCGCGGGATCCGGACTCGGTGACTGTGCCGGCGTCGACTGTGCCGGCATCGACTGTGCCGGCGTCGAGCGTGCCGACGTCGAGCGTGCCGCGATGGCGCCAGCCGATGGCGCAGCGATCAGGAGGGTGATGGCGACGGGGACGATCGATGTCCATCCACGCCGTCGGCGTCGGATCGCCGTCATCGCAACGACCGTTCGAGGATCAGGAGCGAACCCGGTTGCGGCTCGAACCCGGCCGACTCGTACAGCGCGAGTGCCGCCCGGTTGTCGACGGCGGTGTTCACCATTGCGTGATCCACGCTTCGACGCTGCATCCAGCGCAACGCGTCGCCGAGCAGGAGCCGGGCGAATCCGCGTCGCCGGGCGCTCGGGTCGACCGCGAGTCGTTGCACGTACCCGGCGTGGTCGGCGCGCCCGCTGATCGAGAACGCCACCATGCGCCCGTCGACATGCACGCTGCGCGACCGATGGAACGGCGTTGCGGTCATGATGTCGCCGAGTGCGGTGACGTCGCTTGCCCAGGGCGTCGAGAACGCCCGTCGGTCGACCTGGGCCGCGTCGATCAGCATCGACGGCCGGAGCCGCCGCACTCGAATTCGATCACCTGGGTGATCGTGTCTCGACACGCTTGCCATCCTCGACGCGGCCGACCCGTTCTGTCCACCCACCGGGCGGGCGAGGAGGGCCAGTGTGTCGACCACCCGGAATCCGGACTCGAGGAAGGGCGCGGTGGCGTTGGGGAAGAGCGCGCCCGTGCGCACCGTGTGAGCACCCTGTCGATGGGCGTCGTCGATCCAGCGGGCGACGTCGTGGTCGTTCGGCACCATGTGGTGGTCGAGGAGCACCAGGTGCGCGACCCGGTCGTCGTACGGCCAGCGCCCGAGCCGGGCACGTGCTGGACGTTCGGCGGCCAGACTGCTCACAGCCGACGAACGTACTCGGGCACAGGTACGCCCTCACCGTCACGTCACCGGACGTCCTAGCCTTGCGGCGTGGTTCCCGAACGTCTCACACCCGTCCTGCACGAACTGGCGCCGCTCGCCGCGCGGTTTCGTGAGGCCGGCCACCGGCTGTACCTGGTCGGCGGCACCGTTCGTGACCTGTTCGTCGCGTCCGGACGTGACGACTTCGACCTCGACCTGACCACTGATGCACGTCCGCCGGAGATCAAGCGCTGTCTCGAGGGCTGGGCCGACGCGATCTGGACCCAGGGCGAGAAGTTCGGCACGATCGGCGCCCAGGTGCGCGACGAGGCGACCGGATTCCAGCGGATCTACGAGATCACCACGTTCCGTGCCGAGGCCTACGCCGACGACTCGCGAAAGCCCCATGTCGTGTTCGCCGACGAGATCGACGCCGACCTGTCCCGGCGAGACTTCACCGTGAACGCGATGGCGTTGGAGTTGACCGGCGACGACGGCGTTCCCGAGCTGATCGATCCGTTCGACGGCGCGGTCGACCTGGCGAACCGAGTGCTGCGCACTCCGATCGGGCCAGAGATCAGCTTCAGTGACGACCCGCTGCGGATGTTGCGGGCGGCCCGATTCATCGCCGGGTATCAGCTCTCACCGACACCCGAGCTCGTCGAGGCCGTTCGCGAGCTCGCGCCTCGGCTCGAGATCGTGTCGGCCGAACGAATCCGCGACGAGCTCGACAAGCTGATCGTTCTCGACCATCCGGCCGCTGGGCTGTGGTTCCTCGTCGACACCGGACTGGCCGATCAGTTCCTGCCCGAGCTGCCGGCGATGCGACTCGAGCACGACCCGATCCACCGGCACAAGGACGTGCTGACTCATTCGATCGCCGTGGTCGAGAACGTCCGCCCACCGCACGAGCAAATCGCCAGCGAGGACGCGCCCGGCGAGCCACCGTCGTTCGACTTCCGGCTCACGAGGCTCGCCGCCCTCTTCCACGACGTGGGCAAGCCGCGAACGCGCGGGTACCTCGAGGGCAAGGGCACCACGTTCCACCATCACGACGCCGTCGGAGCGCGGATGACCCGCAAGCGGATGAACGCGCTGCGATACTCGAACGACGACGTTGCGGCGGTGACCGAACTCGTCGGGTTGCACCTGCGGTTCCACACGTACTCGATGGGATGGTCCGATTCGGCCGTGCGCCGGTACGTGCGCGACGCCGGTCCGCTCCTCGGTGAGCTCAACGTGTTGACGCGGTGCGACTGCACGACGCGGAACGAGAAGAAGGCGGCTCGGCTGTCGAAACGGATGGACGAGCTGGAGGAGCGCATCGACGAGCTCACCGCGGCGGAAGAGCTCGCCGCGTTGCGCCCCGAACTCGACGGGACGGCCGTGATGGAGCACCTCGGGATCGGACCTGGGCGAGATGTCGGTGAGGCCATGAAGTTCCTGATGGACGTCCGCCTCGACGAGGGGCTCCTCGGTGATGTCGAGATCCGCCGGCGCCTCGACGACTGGTGGTCCGCCCGCTGAGACGACACGGCCGGCTCGGGGTCGGTTCCGCGACCCCGTGATTTGCGTTGGGTTGTCGGATTGCCTCGGTCGACGGGGACGACCCCTCTAGCTTTGGGCGGTGATCTCCGGAACGGGCAGCTTCGACGACACCGACGTCGAACTGTCGGCGGCACTGTCGCCGACGGGCCGTCAGTACCGCGCCTGGTGGTTGATCCTGCCGATCGTTGCCGTGTCGGGCGCGCTCGTGATCCTCGCCGGCATCCGAGCGGGGTCGGATCCCGGCCCGGGCACCATCGGCGTCGTCGTCGGCATTGCGGTGCTCGCGTTGGTCGCCGTCGTGGCGACCGTGCTCGAAGCGCGTCACATCGGGCGCCGATTCCGCCACACGATCGACGAGTTGTCACGTACGCAGTCGGAGATCCGGCGCCTCCTCGACGACCTCCCCGACGCGGTGATGGGGCTCAACGATCACGGCACGATCGAGTCCGCGAACCAGCGTGCAGCGGTGCTCACCGGCCGGACGATCGACGAGCTCGTCGGGCGAGCGTTCCTCGAGATGATCGGCGACAGCGACCGCGACTCCGTCACCGAACGATGGCACTTCGATCAGTCGGACAGCGGAGTGCTCGACGTCACGAGCGACATCACCGGTCCGATCGGCAACCACGTCGTGTTCGAGCTGGTCGACGCGTACGGCGAGCCGCACCTGGTGGAAGCCTCGCTGCACCGGCCGTCGGTGTCCGATGACCGCGGTGGTGGGTTGGTGGTGCTGCTGCGTGACGTCACCGATCGCGCCCGGACCACGGTGGCGCTCGAGCAGGCTCGTCGCCGCTTCCAGCAGGCGTTCCATTCGGCACCGACGGGGATGGCGCTCGTGCGGCTCGACGACAGTCGCATCGTCGATGCCAATCAGTCGCTCGCCGACATGCTGGGGCGATCGTTGTCGTCGCTGATCGGGGCGGGCATCCGTGAGATCACCCATCCCGATGACCTGCGCGCGGCCGCGACCCAGCGGGCGCGCCTGGAGCTCGGCATCGCCGACACCTACCTGCTCGAACAGCGGTACCTGCGAAGCGACGGCGAGTTCGTCTGGGCCCGCACCAGGGTGTCGGTCACCGAGGACGACGGCGTCGCCCTCGCGATCACCCACATCGAGGACGTGACCGATCAACGCATGGCGGCCGAGCGACTCACCCACGCCGCCACGCATGACGGGCTCACCGAGTTGCCGAACCGGGCCGCACTCGTGGAACGTCTCGACGAGCTGCTCACCGAGGCCGGCGTCGGCCAGGTGTCGGTGCTCTTCATCGACCTCGACAACTTCAAGGTGGTCAACGACAGCCTCGGACACGGTGTCGGCGACGAACTGCTCCGACAGATCGCAGGTCGCCTCCGCCACGTGATGCGCGACACCGATCGTCTGGCCCGCTTCGGCGGGGACGAGTTCGTGGTGTTCGTCGACGGTGGCGTCGACCCGGCCATCGTTGCCGAGCGCCTCCGGCGTGCGGTGCAGCAGCCGGTGCTGATCGACGACCACGAACTGGTCGTGACGGCCAGCATCGGCTTTGCCGTGAATTCCAGTGGCGACCTCACCGCCGACGAGCTGCTGCGCGACGCGGACGCTGCGATGTACCGGGCCAAGGCGGCGGGTCGAGATCGGGTCGAGGCGTTCACCGAGGAGACACGCGCCGCGTCGGTCGCGGCGCTCCAGACCTCGAGCGAACTGCGTCGGGGTCTCGAACGAGGCGAGGTGGTGCCGTACTTCCAGCCGATCGTCGATCTCGACGGCGGACACGTGCTCGGTTTCGAGGTGCTGGCCCGATGGCTGCACCCCGAGCGCGGGCTGCTCGTTCCCGCTCAGTTCCTCCCGATGGCGGAGGAGTCGGGGCTGATCGTGGACCTCGGCGCACGGATCCTGCGCGACGCGCTCGCGCAGCTCGCGCACTGGCGAGCCGTCGGCCTGCAATTCGCGTCGTGTTCGCTGTCGGTCAATGTCGCCACGCAGCAGCTGATCGACGGACGATTCCTCGACGTCGTGCACGACGCGCTCGGCGAGACGGGGATCGACGCCGACTCGTTGTGGCTCGAGATCACCGAGACCGCGCTGATGGCCGACACGAATGCCGCGGGACGGGCCCTGCGCGACCTCCGCGGGCTCGGCCTGCACCTCTCGGTCGACGACTTCGGCACGGGCTATTCGTCGCTGACCTATCTCAAGCGGTTCCCGGTCGAGGCGATCAAGGTCGACCGATCGTTCGTCACCGGACTCGGCCTGGAGGCCGACGACACCTCGATCGTCGAGGCGGTCGTGCGGCTCGGGCACTCGCTCGGGCTCACCGTGGTGGCCGAGGGCGTCGAGACGCCGCTCCAGCTCAACCGGCTGCGCGAGCTCGGCTGCGACAAGGGCCAGGGTTACCTGTTCGGTCGCCCCCGCCCGGCCGGCATCACCGCCAACGAGCGTACGAACGCCTGAGTGCCACCCTCGCTGCATTCCACCTCGCTGCATTCCACCCCGCGGGTTCCACCTCCGCCGGTTCCACCCCGGCTGTGATGAGTTTCAGCGGACCCGCTCCGCGGTGAAACTCATCGCAGATGGGTCAGGAGCCCTCTTTGCGAGCGCGCAGGATCAGCGTGCCCGGCGCCGGGCTCTGTGCGGTGGCACCGAGTTCGAGCAAGTGGTCGACCCGGAAGTTCGCCCGGGTGAGCGCGGTGAACCATTCACCGATCGTTCGCGCCCCGGTGCCGTACGGGCGCTCGGGTGAGATGTCGGCGTAGGGGTGGGGCATCGACATCACCAGCGGCATGCTCGGCTTGAGGATGCGGTGCACCTGGCGAAGCAACCGTCCGAGATCGTCGACGCGGTCGATCGTGTGCGCAGCCAACACGACTTCGCACGATGCCGAGGCAACGTCGCCGAGATCGGCGAGGTCCGTCTCGAGGCATTGCACCTGCACTTCACCCTCGGCGGCGCGCCGACGGGTCTCGGCGATGCGGTCGGTGTCGGTGTCGATCGCAATCGACTTGGCTCCGGCGTGCGCGAATGCGATCGAGTTGAACCACGGTGAGATGCCCAGCTCGACCGCGCGTCTGCCATCACTCACCTCCCCACAGAGTCTCAGTTCAGTGTCGCCCGGAGTCCCGGGCCCGTAGTTGATGTCGGCGACCACGCCCCCAGTGTGCCTGCTCGACCGATCACCATCGGGGATCGCCTGTGCACCACGAGGGTCAGGTTCCACCCGGTAGTGTCGGCGCCCATGGCGTTCACGGTCGGCGCACTCCGCGGGTCCGATGGCTCGCGCTGGCCTGGTCGACCACCGGCTGGCCCGGCGGATGCTGATCGCCCAGGTGAAGAAGGGCCGGGTTCCGCTCGATCAGGTCTGCGACGCTCACCCCGAACTGATCCGTGCCGCGCGCAACGTCGGCACGCAGACCTCCACGTGTTGTCCGATCTGCGAAGAAGCCGACCTGAAACTGGTCACCTACGTGTTCGGTCCACGTCTGTCGGCGCAGGGGCGGTGCGTGTCGACCGCGAAGGAGATGCGTCAGCTCAACGACCGGTCAGAGGATCTGAGTGCCTACGTGGTCGAGGCGTGCGTCGAGTGCCGATGGAACCACTTGCTCCGGGTGATCCCGGTCGGCGGTCGCCGGTCGGCGAAACGCGCCTCTCGATGACGAGCGTCGGTCGCTGGGCCGGCGCGATGACGATCGTCGCGTTGACGCTCGCAATGGCGTCAGGCTGCACGAACGAGTCGAACGAGTCGAACGGAACTGACGAGGGCGCCGAGGTCGGCGCGGTCGGCGACGCTGGGGGCGAGGTCACCGACACCGATGGGTCCACGGTTCCGACCGATCCCATCGAAGGTGGATCAGGGGGGCAGCAGCCCGACGGCTTCAGCACGATCCAGGCGCGCATCACCGGGGCCGACGGCGAGGTGTGCGAGGTGTGCCTCTGGCTCGCCGACGACGGCGATGAGCGAGGCCGCGGGTTGATGGGCGTCACCGATCTCGGCGACGCGGTGGGGATGGCCTTTCGCTTCGAGGAAGCCGCATCGGGCTCGTTCTACATGTTCCAGACGCCGAGCCCGTTGTCGATCGCCTGGTTCGGGCCGGACGGCGAGCACGTCGGCGTCCGGCCGACATGGAGCCGTGCTCGAGGTTCCCGGCCGGTGACTGCCCGCTGTACTCGCCCGGGCGCGCGACTACGACCTCGCCATCGAGGTGTTCGACGGCGGTCTCGAGCCGCTGGGTCTCGGACCTGGTTCGAGCGTCGAGCTGATCGAGGGCTCCGAAGCCGAGCGTTGTCCGCTGACCCCGTAACCCTGTGACACCCCCGCTCTACGGTGGTCTCCATGTCACCGAACGCGACGTCGAGCATCACCGATAAGGTAGGCGGGTCCATATTGGCCCTGCCCCACACCGGGGCTCCCGCTACGAGACTGTCATCAGGTACTCGTGGGGGATCCGAAGGGAGGAAACACGCATGATGCGTGCATACGAAATGATGATCATCATCGACGGCGACGTCGATGACCCGAAGGCGCAGTCCTGGATGAAGACGGTGACCGACGGTGTTGCCACCGCCGGCGGCGAACTCCACGGCAAGATCGATTGGTGGGGCAAGCGCCAGTTCGCCTACCCGATCAACAAGAAGCCGTCGGGCTACTACATGGTCGCCGAGATCGTGGCCCCCGCTGGCTCCCTCGACGAACTCGAGCGCGCGCTCCGTCTCGCAGACGATGTCGTCCGTCACAAGCTCATCCGTCTGCCCGAGGCCGAGGCCGAGCGCCGCGGCATGGCAGTGCCCGCCGCCTGAGCGCTGCGGTCAAGCAAAGGGGAACAACATGGCATCTGAGAACAGCGTCACGCTGGTCGGCAACCTCACCAAGGATCCCGAGCTGCGCTACACGACCGGTGGTCGTGGCGTCGCCAGCTTCGGTCTCGCAGTGAACCGCCGCTACCAGGTCAACGGTGAATGGCAAGAGCAGGTCTCGTTCTTCAACATCGTCGCCTGGGGCGACCTTGGCGAGAATGCAGCTGCGAGCCTCAACAAGGGCAACCGCATCGTCGTCACCGGTCGGTTGGAGCAGCGCTCCTACGAGACCAAGGAAGGCGAGAAGCGCAACGTCACCGAGGTCATCGCCGACGAACTCGGCCCGAGCCTGCGCTGGGCGCAAGCACAGGTCGAGCGCATCAGCCGCGACGACGCCACCAGTGGTGGCGGCGGTGGCGGCGGTGGCGGCGGCGGCGGACGCAGCGCCCCCGATCCCGTGTACGGCGACGAAGAGCCGTTCTGAGCACCCCTCGAAGCATCGAAGATCTGATTTTCCAGTCGTAAGGAACCACCAATGGCAAGCAAGAAGAACAAGGCGCGCAGCGCCCGTGACCTGAACCCACGCAAGTTCAAGAAGAAGACGAGCATCCTCGTCATCGAAAAGGTCGAGTACATCGACTACAAAGATGTCGACCTGCTCCAGCGCTTCATGAGCGACCGCGCCAAGATCAAGAACCGTCGCGTCGCCGGCAACACGCTGCAGCAGCAGCGTGAAGTCGCCAACGCCGTCAAGGTCGCTCGCGAGATGGCGTTGCTGCCGTACGCGAAGCGCGTGGCGTCCACCCGCACCGGCGGTCGTGGCCGCGACGGAGGCCGTGACGGAGGTCGCGAAGGCGGTCGCGATCGCGAGACCAGCTTGAGCGACGACGTCAACGACACCGCGGTCGACGAGTCGACCGAGAACGCCGACGCCATCGAGACGACCGACGTCACCGAGACCGAGGAGGTCTGAGCGATGAAAGTCATTCTCCGCTCCGATCTCGACGGCCTCGGCAAGCGCGGCGACATCGTCGACGTGGCCGATGGTCACGCCCGCAACTTCCTGTTCCCGAAGGGCCACGCGATTGCGGCGTCCGACGGTGCGGTCGAGCAAGCCGGACGCATGCGTTCAGCTCGCGACCAACGCGACTCGAGTGCACGTGATGCGGCGACGCAGATCGCCAGCACGCTCGTCCCGAAGGTGATCACGGTGGCCGTGAAAGCGGGTCCCGAAGGAAAGCTCTTCGGTTCGGTGCACGCGGCCGACATCGTCGCTGCCGTCCAGGAGCAGACCGACATCGAACTCGATCGTCGCCAGCTCGAGGTCGACGTCATCAAGACGACCGGCCAGCACACGGTGACCGCGTCGCTGCACAGCGACGTGTCGTTCCCGATCACGATCGACGTCGTCGCCGCCGACTGACGTCCGGTGCCGGGCCGTCGGTTGGCGGCTCGGCCCAAGGTTTCGAAAATTGGGCAGTCACGCTGACCGAACGCGCCCATCCACAGGTGTGTCCACAGCTGGTTGTCCACAGATCTCGGCGGTTGTCCACATCCGGTCAACAGCGAAAACCCAGGGTTGTTCCTCTTCCGCCACACAGGAACTCCCTGGAAGAGTGGGGTCCCCATGTCGATCGACGAACAATTCGCAACCAGCCGCAACCAACGAGGTAGTGCTGCTCCCAGCCGCGGCGGCCGAGTTCCTCCCCACAACCTCCAGGCCGAGGAATCGGTGCTCGGCGCGCTGCTGCTGAGCCGTGATGCGATCGGCGTCGTGGGCGAGGCGGGCCTCAACGTCCGCGACTTCTACAGCCCGGCGCACCAGCACATCTTCGACTCCGTCAGATCGCTGTACTCGTCGTCCGGCCCGGTCGACGTGGTCACCGTCGCCGACGAATTGCGCCGCCACGGCCTGCTCGACGAGATCGGTGGCATCGAACGGCTGAACGATCTGCAGAACGCGACGCCGTCGGTGTCGGGTGCCGAGCACTACGCCCGCATCGTGATGGACACCGCGTTGCTCCGGCGTCTGATCCACACCGCCGGCGAGATCACCGACCTCGCGTTCAGCGAGCCCGATGACGTCACCAAGGCCGTCGATCTCGCCGAGTCGAAGATGTTCGAGGTGGCCGAGGACCGCGTCGTCGACTCCACTCGACCGATTCAGGAACTGCTGAACATCGCCATGGATCAGCTCGAGGAGAACTACGAGCGCGGTGACACGATCACCGGTGCCGCCACCGGCTACGACGACCTCGACGAACTCCTCTCCGGCCTGCAACCGAGCACCCTCAACATCGTCGGCGCGCGTCCGGCCATGGGAAAGACCGCCTTCGGACTGGGTATGGCGACGCACATCGCAAAGCATTCGGCAAAGCCGGTGCTGGTGTTCTCGCTCGAGATGGGCCACTCCGAATTGACCCAGCGCATCCTGTCCAGCGAGGCCAAGGTCGATTCCACGAAGCTGCGCACGGGCAAGTTGAGCGAGAGCGACTGGTCGAAGATCGGCCTCGCCGTCGGCCGACTCGAAGTGCCGTTGTTCCTCGACGACAACCCGCAGGTGACCGTGATGGAGATCCGCGCCAAGGCTCGGCGCATCAAGGCACAGCACGGCGGCCTCGCGCTGATCATGATCGATTACCTGCAGCTGATGAGCGGCAGCGGTGCGTCCGAGAACCGTCAGCTCGAGGTCAGCGAGATCAGCCGAAACCTCAAGGTGCTCGCTCGTGAGTTGGAGGTGCCGATCGTGGCGCTCAGTCAGCTCAGCCGAAACCTCGAGGCGCGGTCGGACAAGCGTCCGATGCTCGCCGACCTGCGCGAATCCGGTTCGTTGGAGCAGGATGCCGACGTCGTCATGTTCCTCTACCGCGACGAGGTGTACAACCCCGAGTCCCCCGACAAGGGCTCGGCCGAGGTGATCGTGTCGAAGCACCGTTCGGGTCCGATCGGCACCAAACGCCTGGTCTTCCTCGGCCAGTACACGAGATTCGACAACGCCGCCCGCTCGATGTAGCGATGAGCGGCTCCGAGCTGGCCCTCGGGCACAGGTGCGCTCGACGGTCGTACGTGGTCAGCGTTGGCCGGGGTCCATCAGCTCGGCGACGGCGTGGTCCTCAGCGTGACGTGACCGTCGGAGTCCGTCGGCGGCGCCCTGTCGGTCGGGGTGCGGCTTGTTCTGGCTCATCTTCTGCTTCAGCTCGGCAGTCGTGATGGAGATCTCCACGCCGACAATCGCCGCGAGTTGCTTGTCGATGAACTCGCGCGGCGCGTCGTCGACGCTCCATGGGCGCGCATTGGTCGGGTCGTCGACCAGGCGTTCGTGGTGATCGGTGAGATCCCGCACGAGCCGGAGCTTCCATTCGGGCTCGTGGTGGAGCGTGATGACGCCGCGAAGGTGGACGAGTTGATAGTTCGTGGTCGGGACGACTCGGTGATGTTCGGCCTTCGACGGATACCAGTTCGGGGAGATGTAGGCGTTCGGGCCGGGGACGATCATCAGTGCGGGGAGTCCGTCGATCTGTTGCCAGTGCGGGTTCGCCCGAGCGACGTGGGCCCGCAACGTCGACATCGAATCGTCGACGACGAAGGGGAGGGTGGTGGAATCGGGCTCACCGGAATCGCCAACGGTGACGAGGTGACCGACTCCTGCGGCTCGAACTGCCTCGAGCACGGTGCGATGGTCGTCGATGGCGAAGGCCGACTTGTACATGAGCGGAACCTCGTCACCAGTGGCGCAGGTCGATCGCCCACCGATCGGTCACCCGATCGCCCTCGACGAGCCAGAACTGTTCGTGGCGGGCCACGGTCGGGTCGACGTGTGATGGCCAGATGCGTACGCGATCGCCGACGTTCCAGTCGCTGAGTTCTCGGGGCGACAGTGTGATGTGTTCGTCGGAGCAGAAGAACACGTCGCCGTCATCCCATGAGGGGTTGCCGTGGTCCATGCCGAGCGCCTTGAGGCCGCAGTCGGCGATGATCCACCCTTTCGTGCTGACCGAGATCACGGTCGCCAGCACCGACAGTGCCTTCTCGAACGGGACATCGAGCTCGTCGTACTGGGTGTCCATCAGCGTGTACGAACCGGCCTGGATCTCGGTGCACCATGTGTTCAGATCCCAGGTGCCGGTGCCACCGCCAGAAACGATCTCGCCGCCGACCATCTCGTGCGCTCGCAGCAGGATCGCCATCGCTGCCTCGACCTTCTCGCGCTTGGCGTCGCGGTCGTGCACCATCATCAGGTGGCCCTCGTAGCCCATCACGCCTCGGACCTCGAGCCCGGCAGCTCGGGCTCGATCCGCCAGACGTGCGGAATCCTCGACGTCGCACCCGCAGCGGGGGAGTCCGACGTCGATGTCGACCAGCACCGATCGCACGCCGCCGGCGATCGCCGCGTCGAGCGTCGCGTCGGAGTCGATCGCGACCGTGATGTTCGCCTGGTCGGCGAGCGCACCGAGGCGAGCGGCGTCGAGGGTCTCGTTCGCGAGCAGCAGGTCGTCGGTCAACCCGGCGGCGACGAGCCCCTCGATCTCTCGGGGCGTGGCGGCGCAGAAGCCATGATGCCCGTCGGCGTCGAGCCGCTTTGCCATCGCCGTCGATTTGAACGCCTTGACGTGCGGCCGGAGCTTGGCCCCGGGCAGTACCGCGTCCATCGCCGCCAGGTTCCGATCGAACGTCGGGACGTCGACCAGCAACGCCGGCGTGATCAGATCGTGCGTGGTCGACGGTGTCGTGCTCATGACCTCATCATGCACCTCCGACCGAAATGGCGCGTGGTCGTTGCGCTCAGCGCAACGTTGGCGGGATTTTTCGGGGTGGGGTTACCGTGACGTCGTGCAGCTCGATCTCGACTTCGTCCGCTCCAACTTTCCTGCGTTCTCCCGCCCGATCAACGACGGGCAATCGTTCTTCGAGAACGCCGGCGGATCGTTCGCCTGCCACCAGACGATCGACGCGCTCACCGAGTACTACACCGATCTGAAGGTCCAGCCGTACAGCGAATTCGAGTCGTCGCGCCGCGCCGGTGAGCTGATGGACCGCTCGCGCGAGCGGTGGGCGCAGGCCCTCGGCGTCGAGGCACGAGAGGTCGTGTTCGGCCCGTCCACGACGGCCAATACGTACGTCCTCGCCCACGCCTTCGCCGACGTGCTCCAACCCGGCAACGAGGTGATCGTCACCAACCAGGACCACGAGGCGAACACGGGCGCCATTCGTCGCGCCGCCGAGCGCGTGGGCTGCGAGGTGAAGGAGTGGCGCATCGATCCCGACACCGGCCTCCTCGACATCGCGGAGTTCGAAGCCCTGCTGAATGAACGCACCGGACTCGTCACGGTGCCGCATGCCTCGAACATCGTCGGATCCGAGAACGACGTGACCCGCATCGCGCAGCTCGCTCACGGTGTGGGCGCCCGAGTGATCGTCGACGGGGTGTCGTTCGCTCCGCACTCGTTGCCCGACGTCGGAGCGATCGGCGCTGACGTCTACCTGTTCAGCCTCTACAAGACGTACTCCGTCCATCAGGGGCTGATGGTCGTGCGGGCGGGGCTGATGGCCGAGCTCCCCAACCAGAGTCACTTCTTCAACGACACCGTGAGCGACAAGCGGCTCAACCCGGCCGGACCCGACCATGCGCAGGTGGCGTCAGCCGGTGCCGTGCTCGACTACATCGAAGCGTTCCACCAGCACCATGGTGGAACGCCAGACGACGATCTCCGCACGGCGGTCGCGAACGCCTCCACGCTCTGGCGTGCCCACGAGGACGCACTCACGCCGTTGCTGCTGGGCGCTCTCGCCGGTCGCGACGACGTCCGGCTCCTCGGACCCGCAACGCTCGATGCCGTGGACGGCCACCGCTGCCCGACCGTCGCATTCAGCCCGCTGACCCGAGATCCCCAGGACGTCGCGCATGCGCTCGTCGAGCGCGGTGTCCAGACCAGTTCTGGGCACTACTACGCCGCACGAGTGCTCGATGGGCTCGGCATCGATCCCGACCGGGGTGTGGTGCGATTGTCGTTCGTGCACTACACCTCGCCCGACGACGTCGGTCGGGCCGTCGATGCGCTCGGCGAGGTGCTCGCCGCGAACTGACCCGGCGTTTGCGATTCCCGGTGCGGGCCCTCGGATGGTGCAAGCTGTGCCGGTGAACACGACGGTCGACGAGGTGAGTGTCGCCTTACGCGAGGGCGACCGTCGCGACTGGAAGCGCCACCCCGTCGACGTCGCACGGCTCGTGTTGCGACTCACCCTGCTCGGACTCGTTCTGCTGATCACCGCGGTGATTCCGGACGCGCTGAGGAACTCCTCAGCCGACCTGGTCCGGCTCCTCGACCGGATGCCCGAGGCGCTCCGCTACGCCTTCACCAGCTTGGCCCAGTTGGCGATCGTTGCGATCCCGATCGTGATCGTGGTCTGGCTCCTGCGCAGTCGTACCCGAGCGGCCACGATGCTCGTCGTGGGTGCCGGCGTCGTCGGCATGATCGTGATGCTGTTGCTGACCGACTGGCTTGCACGCGCCGCCCCGCCGACCGAGATCACCGACCTGACGTCCGGTTCGTTCCTCCCGACCGATTTCCCGTCCGCTGCGTATCTCGCGGCGCTCGTGGCGGGCGCATCTGTCGCATCGCCGATGCTGCCCCAGTTCTGGCGCAAGGTGGCGTGGACAGCGATCTGGATCACGATGCTCGTCCGGGTGCTGAGTGCAACGCAGGCGCCGGTCAACGTTGCGGTCACGCTCGCGCTCGGCAGCGCCATCGGATCTGCCGCCCTGGTGGCGTTCGGATCGCCGCAACGTCGTCCGGGATCGGCCACGCTCCGAGCGGGATTGGCAACGGCGGGGTTCGAGGTCGATGAACTCGGCGACGAGGCGTCGGAGCGGGGGTTGCGGACATACCGCGGCTCGGCGAACGGTGACCCGATCGATGTCGTCTACCTCGATCGCGACGACCGCGACGTCGAGCTCTTTGCGCGTGTCGTTCGCTCGATCCGGGTTCGCGACGTCGACGAGCAGCGCATCTCGGTCCATCCGCGGGTGCGCGCGGCGCAACTCGTGATGGCGACGTCGATGGCGGAGCGAGCGCACGTCCGCGTCCCTGCCGTGCAGGCCGTTGCGCCGATGGCGGACGACGAGCGCGATCGTGGCGATGTCGAGTCCACGCGGGGTGGCGCTGCGCTCGCTCGACGCCGACGGCGTGAGTGACAGCGCTCTCGACGACCTGTGGGTGCAGCTCGGTCGGCTGCACGACGCCAAGATGGCGCATCGCTCTCTGAGCCGAGACCACCTGGTCCTCGACGGCGAGCGGGCCACGCTGCTGGGCATGGACACGACGATTCTGGCCTCGAGCGCAGCGTCGCGTGCGGTCGATCGTGCCGACCTGCTGGTGTCGACCGCCCAGACCGTCGGCGTCGATCGGGCGCTGGACGCAGCCGTCCGAGTGGTCCCGTCGGCAGACCTGGAAGCAGCGCTCCCGTTCATCCAGCTCCCCGCGTTGCCGGCCCATGCTCGCAGGGAGGCGAAGAAGCCGAAGCACCTCGTCGACGAGATCCGCACCGGGCTCCAGGACCGCCTCGGTGTGGAGGCGGTCGAACTCGCCGAACTCGAGCGGATCAGCTTCGGCAAGATCGTGGTCTGGATCGGCTTCGCGGTCCTCGCCTTCTTCCTCTTGACACTGGTCAGCAACTGGTCCGACATCGTCGACGCGATGTCCGGACTCGACTGGGTCTGGGTCGCTCCGATCGTGCTCGCGACGCTCGGTGGAACGGTCGGTGGTGCGATGTCGCTGGCCGGTTCGGTGATTCGCCCGATCCCGCTCGGCCCGGCCACGATCATCATGTTCGGCCAGTCGTTCCTCAATCGGTTCACCCCGATGAATGCCGGCGGGATGGCGATGCGCATCCGCTACCTCCAGAAGGGCGGCACCGACGTCACGGTGTCGACGGCGGCGGTTGGACTCACCTCGGTCGCGAGCGGCGTCATGCAGGTCGTGTTCATCGTCTTCTTCGTCCTGTGGAGCAGCACCGATCCGACGGGCGACGTCTCGACGAGTGGTGGTGACAACGGCGGCCCGAACCTCACGCTGATCGCGGTGTTCGCTGGAGCGATCGTCCTGGCAGGGATCGTGGTCGCGGTGACACCGACGTTCCGCCGCTGGCTCGTCGCCTTCGTCAGGTCGACCATCGAGAAGATCAGGCACGACTTCGGTGAGCTCGCCCGTCGGCCGAGCAAGCTTGGCCTGCTGTTCGGTGGAGCCGCCATCGCGAAGATGTCGACGATCGTGGCGTTCGTCGCGTCGTGCCGGGCGTTCGACGTGGACATTCCCTTCGCTGAACTCGGCGCGATGTATCTGGTCGCGAACACGATCGCGTCCACGGTGCCCACTCCGGGTGGGGTCGGTGCGATCGAGGCTGCACTGATCCTCGTGCTCACCAACGCCGGCGTCCCCCAGGCGACCGCATGGGCTGCGGTCCTGCTGTTCCGGCTGATCAACTACTGGCTGCCGACCATTCCCGGCTATGTCTGCCTCAAGATCAGCGAGCGTCGTGCGTACGTGTGACTGCTGAGCGCACCAGGCGGACGAGCGCGTCCCGAGCGCCTACGCTGCGACCGTGAGCGCAGCAGTCACCGTCGGTGTCGTCATGGGGTCGTCGAGCGATTGGCCGACGATGTCCAAGGCGGTCGAGGTGTTGGCGTCGTTCGGCGTCGCCCACGAGGCACGGGTGGTGAGCGCACATCGGATGCCCGACGAGATGTTCGAGTACGCCGACGCCGCACACGATCGAGGGCTTCGAGCGATCATCGCCGGAGCCGGTGGCGCAGCGCACCTGCCGGGGATGCTCGCTGCCAAGACCACGGTGCCAGTGCTCGGTGTGCCGGTGGCCTCCCGTCACCTGTCGGGGCAGGACTCGCTGTATTCGATCGTGCAGATGCCTGCCGGGGTCCCCGTGGCGACGTTTGCGATCGGCGAGGCCGGCGCGACGAACGCGGCGCTGTTCGCGGTCTCCCTGCTCGCACTCGACGATCCGGCGTTGGCGGCAGCACTGACCGCCTACCGAGCCGAGCGTCGTGACGCTGCCTCGTCGTCGCAGCTTCCCCCCTCATGACGACGGCCTCGATCGTGCCTCCGGCGACGCTCGGGATCCTCGGCGGCGGACAGTTGGGCCGATACGCGGTGATGGCAGCCGCCTCGATGGGCTACCGCACGATGGTGCTCGACCCCGATCCGTCCGCCCCGGCCGGCATGCTCGCCCACGAACACCTCATCGCCGCGTACGACGATCCCGAGGCGTTGCGTCGGCTTGCCTTCGACTGCGACGCGGTCACCACCGAGTTCGAGAATCCTCCAGCAGCGGCGCTCGACGAACTCGCTGCGACGGTGGTGGTCGCTCCGTCGCCGGCGTCGGTGCGCATTGCGCAGGACCGGATCGCGGAGAAACGATTCCTCGTCGACAATGGGTTTCCCGTCGGCCCGCTACCAGGTGCTGGACGGCGACGACCCGGTGGTCGATGTGTCACTGGTCGACGCCGGCGCCATTGTCAAGACCGCTCGACTCGGCTATGACGGCAAGGGCCAGCGGACGGTGTCCGGTGTCGCTGAGACACTGGCCGCGTGGGCGGAGCTCGGTGGAGTCGCGTGTGTCGTCGAGCAACGGCTCGCGCTCGCGACCGAGTTGAGCGTGATCGTCGGACGAACGATCACGGGCGACGTCGAGGCCTGGCCGGTCGCCGAGAACACCCACGTCGACGGGATCCTCGATCTGTCCGTGGTGCCTGCAGCGGTGTCGCCGAAGCTCGCCGATCGTGCAGTCGGTGTCGCGATGGCGATCGCCGACGCGCTCGGCTACGTGGGCGTGTTGGCGGTGGAGTTGTTCGTGGTCGGTGGCGAGCTGCTGGTCAACGAGCTCGCCCCGCGTCCGCACAACAGCGGCCACTGGACCCTCGACGCCAGTGTCACCAGCCAGTACGAGCAGCAGGTGCGCGCGGTGTGCGGCCTCGGCCTCGGTTCGACCGCCATGACGGCTCCGGCGATTGCGATGGTCAACCTGCTCGGTGACCTGTGGGAGGGAGGCGATCCGGATTGGTCCGCAGTGCTCGCTGATCCGCACGCCAAGTTGCACCTCTACGGCAAGAGTGAGGCCCGGCCGGGACGAAAGATGGGACACCTCACGGTGACCGCCCCGAGCACCTCGGCCGCTGCGGCGTTGGCGCTGGAGCTCAGAGCGGTCGCCGGGCGATGACCAGAGTGACGTCCCTCACGTTTGCGTGACACTTCGGGTGACCCGCCCCACCGGGAATGCAGCACAAACGTCTCTGCGCGCGCTCGACCACGTTTGTGTGAGGTTTTGGGTGACCCGCCCCACCGGGAATGCAACGCAAACGGGGTGGGGGATCAGGTGGGGGATCAGGTGGCGGTGGCGGGTTCGACGTCGAACTGTTCGACGCGTCCGTCGGCGTGGCGGGCGAAGCGTCGTTGGGTGGCGCCGTGGTTCGGATCGTCGGCTCCCCATGGCCAACCACCGAATTGGGTCCGGCGATAGTCCTCGAAGGCCTGTTGGATCTCGGCCTGGGTGTTCATCACGAACGGGCCGTACTGGGCGACCGGCTCGCCGATCGGGCGGCCCTGGAGCACCATGCACTCCACGCCGTCATCGCCGGCGACCAACTCGAGCGGACGATCCGGATCGATCACCGCGCCGTTGCCCGCGTCGAGGCGTTCACCGTCGACGGTGAGCCACGATCCGGAGAACGCATAGAGCAGTCGATGCGACTCGGGGCCGGCGGCCGGCATCGTCCAGCGGGCGCCGGGATCGAACCGCAGGTGCCAGATCGCCACGTCGGCCTGGGCCTTCGCCGCCCACGAGTTCGGTGGGGGACTCGGCGCTTCGGCGTTGTCGAGTGACCCCGCGATCACGGTGATGTCGGCCAGCGCGTCACCGTCGCCCGATGCCACGACGACGGTGGGCGTTTCGTGGCTCCAGAGCATCGTGAAGTACGGCTCGACCATCTTGTCGGCCGCTGGCAGGTTGAGCCAGATCTGGAACAGCTCCAGCGGATTGCGCTCGTCGCCGGACAGCAGCGGGAACATCTCGCAGTGCACGATGCCCTTGCCGGCAGTCATCCACTGGGTGTCGCCGCGCCCGAAGCGGGCGGTTGCTCCCAGCGAGTCGCTGTGGTCGCAGAAACCGGTCCGCACGTAGGTGACCGTCTCGAAGCCGCGGTGCGGGTGCTGCGGGAATCCCGGCACGGTCGACCCGTGGTACATGTTCCAGCCGTCGACACCGGCGAAGTCCTGTCCGATCTCGCGACCGGTGAGCGGCGCATCGGGGCCGAGCTGTTCGGTGCCTTCGGGATAGTCGTCGCGGTGGTGCGCACAGAACAGGAACGGGTCGATCGTCGGCCATTGGCTGCCGAGTGGGAACGTCTGCAACAGGGCTCCGGTCATGGTTCCGAGTGTACGTCGACCGGTGATACTTGCGACCACAACCGTTTGCTACTGCCCGGAGTCGAGGCGGGGCAGCCTGGGTAGCTTGCGCCGGTGGCCAATGCTCGTGACGTCCTGCAGTACCCGGCGGTGCGCCGTTACCTGCTGTCGACGGCGCTCGCTGCGGTGGGGCTCAACATCCTCGTCACCGTGTTGTTCAAGCAGACCTTCGACATCTCGGGCAACGAACTCGACATCGGCTTCATCGGACTGGCGCAGTTCGTACCGGCGGTGTTGTTGGTGCTGGTCAGCGGATGGGTGGCCGATCGGTTCGACCGACGCCGGGTGACCGCACTCTTCCTCCTCGCCAGGGTTGGTTGCGCGATCGCCTTCCTCGTGTACAGCCAGATCGGGCCCGGCACGGTGTGGCCGCTGTTCGCCATCGCCTTCGTCTTCGGTGCTGCCGACGCGATGATCGCTCCCTCCCGACGTTCGATCGCACCGCTTCTTGCTCCGTCGGAGCTGTTCCCACAGGTCGTTGCGCTGTGGACGGCCACCTTCACCGCCTCGGCGATCGTCGGTCCGGTCATCGGCGGGTTTCTCTACTCGGTCGGCCCGAGCGAGGCCTATGCGCTCTCGGCGGCCCTCGAGTTCGCGGCGATCATCCCGATCCTGATGATCGTGTACGCACGCGAGCCCGAGCGGATCACCGACCGACCGACGTTGCACACGGCGCTGGAGGGGTTGCGGTTCGTCCGACGCACCCCGGTGGTGTTGGGCACGATCTCACTCGATCTGTTCGCCGTGCTGTTCGGCGGCGCGATCGCACTGATCCCGGCGGTGGCGAGCGAACGCCTCGGTGTCGGCGACATCGCGTACGGCTGGCTGCGCGCGGCACCTGGCATCGGTGCCGCGGTGATGGCGATCTGGCTGGCGACTCGACCGATCACCCGCCGGGTCGGTCCGACCCTGTTGTCGGTGGTCTTCATCTTCGGGGCGGGAACGGTCGTGTTCGGACTCACCCGCAGCTACGCGGTGGCGTTCGTCGCGCTCGTCGTCATCTCGGCCGCCGACATGGTGTCGATGTTCATTCGCGGCTCGATCGTGCCGCTGGTCACGCCGGACGAACAACTCGGCCGGGTGAGTGCCGTCGAGGGTGTGTTCATCGGAGCGTCGAACGAACTCGGCGCGTTCGAGAGTGGAGTGGCAGCCCGCATGTTCGGCGTGCCGTGGGCGATCGCCGGTGGCGGCTTCATCACGATGGCGATTGCTGCGAGTTTCATGGTCGTGTTCCCGTCGATCCGAAGGATCGACACCTTCGAGGAGCTCCGACCGATATCCCCGATGCCTCCGGCCTGAGCGACGCGTACCGTCGGAGCGATGGAACTGCGGTGGCCGAGCGAGATCGAACTTCCGAGTTATGTCGACGCACTCGAGCGCGGATGGTCGCCGAACACACTCGATGACGGTGCCGGCCGGATCGAGCTCGAACAGATCCGGCGAGATCCCACGGCGTTCCTGGCATCGCTCGTGGACCGCGAGGCAGCCGGCCCGCCGATCGCGCTGCCTGACGGTTCGGTCGTCGACCGGCTCCCGGGCTTCCGTAAGTGGATGTGGGACGGTGAGTTCAGCGGATCGATCGGTCTCCGTTGGCGACCCGGCACCGAGGAACTGCCGCCGTACGTCCTCGGCCACGTCGGCTACAGCGTCGTGCCGTGGAAGCGGCGGCTCGGCTATGCCACCGCCGCGGTGCGGGCGATTCTGCTCGACGCCGGTGGTGAGGGACTGCGCTGGATCGAGATCACCACCGACGTCGACAACGTCGCCTCACAGGAGGTGATCGCGGGCGCTGGCGGAACGTTCGTCGAACGATTCCGGTACCCCAGCGGGTACGGCGACGGCGAAGGCTTTCGCTACCGCGTCCTGACCTGACGGGGTTGGCTCAGATCCGGGTGTAGAGCAGGTCGGTGGGGGAGCGGCCGGCGTCGATGCCGCGCTGTTCGAAACGAGTGAGCGGCCGCCACACGGGTCGCTCGATGACACCGCCGGCGAGGCGCGGTTCGCCATCACACACCTGCGTCATGGCGTCTGCGTAGTCGACGATGTCGGTGGCGAGATGCAGTTGCCCCCCGATGCGGAGACGGTCGGTGAGTGCGGCAACGACGTCGGGTGCGACGAGTCGACGATGGAAGTTTCGGCGCTTCGTCCACGGGTCGGGGAAGTAGATCCTGACCAGCGCGAGTGACTTCGGAGCGACACGATCGAGGAACGGAAGCAGATCGCCGTGCACCACTCGAATGTGGTGCAGCCCTCGGTGCTCGATCGCGTCGAGCACGGTGACCACACCGGGTGTGTGGACCTCCACGCCGATCACGTCGAGACCGGGTTGCGCCGCCGCCATCTCGATCGTGGACTCGCCGTGGCCGAAACCCACGTCGAGCGCGACGTCGTCGTCGCGACCGAACACCGCCATCCAGTCGAGCGTCGGACCTTCGACGTCGAGGCCCCACCGAACCACCCATTCGTCGAACTCTGCCTGGCGCTTGGGTGAGAGCGATCGGCGCCGCACTTTGAACGATGCCGCCGGTCGACGCACCGACCGAGCACCGTCACCACCCGTCACGACCACGGCGTCGGACGCTACCGGCGCCAGACTTCGTCTTCGTGAACGACGTCGATGACGCGGCCTGCCGACGGGCCATCCACCGCCAGGCCGCCTCGATCGTCGCTGCGGTGGCCCCCTTCGGCATCGTCTTCGGCGCCGCTGCGGCCACGGCGGGGCTCTCGCTGCTGCAAGCAATCGGCTTCTCGGCGCTGGTGTTCGGTGGGAGCTCGCAGTTCGCCGCCGTGGAGATCCTCGGCGATGGCGGCTCGATTGCCTCGGCGGCGATCGCCGGACTGCTGCTCAACGTCCGCTCGCTCGCGTTCGGGGTGATCATGGCACCGGCGCTGTTCGGCGCCTGGTGGCAGCGGGCGGCGATGTCGCAGCTGATGATCGACGAATCGACTGCGGTCGGGGCGGCTCAGCACGAGCGGCGATGGCGACGCTACGGCTATCTCGTGGCGGGAACCGGCGTGTTCGTGGTCTGGAACGTCACGACGATCCTCGGCTTCGTCGCGTTCTCCGGCGCCGGTGATCTCATCACCGATCTCGGTCTCGACGCGGCCGGCCCCGCCGCGTTCCTCGCGCTGCTGTGGCCGCGCTTGTCGTCGGCACCACAACGGCGCACCGCGATCGCCGGCGCGCTGATCGCGCTGGCGCTCATCCCGTTCGCTCCGCCGGGCGTGCCGATTCTTGCGGCGATGTTCGGCGTGGCAGCGTCGCTGATCGGGTCAGGCCGGGCGCCTCGGACCGAGTCGGCGTTCGGCGAGCCGGGGATCGACCCATGAGTGATGCAACCACCGTGCTGATCGTGATGACCGTGGGGACGTTCGCGCTCAAGTCGGCCGGTCCGCTCGTCCTCGGCGACCGTTCGTTGCCCACTCCCGTCAGCCAGGTGATCGACCTGCTCCCCGCCGCGCTCCTCGCTGCCCTTGCGGTCGTGTCGACCGTCGGCGACGGGCGCGAGATCGTGATCGACGCCCGGCTGGTCGGCCTGGTCGTCGCCGGTCTGGCGCTCTGGAGGCGGGCACCGTTCGTTGTCGTGATCGTGTTGGCGTCGACCGCAACCGCACTGGTGCGACTCATGACGCAATGACCCCGCGAGAAGTACAGTTCGCACCATGACCGGATCTGCGATCGACCTGATGCCCGGCGAGAAGATGATCCTCGCCTCGAACCCCCATTGGTTCTACTTCTGGAAGCAAGTGGCGGCCGGCGTCGGCGTCATCGGTCTGTTGCTGCTGCTCTCGTTGTTCGATGCGGACTGGCTGAACTCGATCATCTGGTGGGTCGTGATCCTTGCGGTCGTCTTGCTGGTGCTCGACACGATCTTCGAACTGATCCAGTGGAAGACCACCAGGTTCGCGATCACCGACCAACGCGTTGCGTACCAGAGCGGAATGATCCGTCGTCGGGGCGTCTCGATCCCGCTCAACCGGATCAACAACGTCAACTTCAACCAGTCGATGATTGCTCGCATGCTCAACAACGGTGTCGTCACGATCGAGTCGGCCGGAGAGACCGGTGACTCGGTGTTCGAGAACATCCCCGACCCGGAGCGGGTGCGAACGCTGATCTTCGCTCAGGTCGAAGCCGACGAACAGCGGGACTCCGATCGCGATGCTGCCGCCCTGGCCAAGGCCATGCAGAACCAGATGCCACCACCTCCGGCAGGTGCATCGGGCAAGTCGCCCCAGGAACGCCTAGCGGCGCTCGACGACCTGCGGGCGCAGGGCCTCGTCGACGACGCCGAGTACGCCACGAAGCGGCAGCAGATCCTCGACGAACTGTGATGCGGTGGTGTCGACCGGTGGTCAGACCCCCGTCGACACTCCGGATGCCCACCGGTCGACGAACGCAATGACCTCATCGACGTCGTCGTCGGTGATCTCGATCGAGAGCGCGATGAAGCCTCGGCGTGCCAGGTAGTACCCGGCGTCGAGGGCGTCGAAGAAGAGCAGTTCCTTCCATCGATCGTCGGCGAGGCGCAGGTCGTCGATCGACGTGACCGGCCCGGACGTGCCGTGGAGGTTCATCAGCGATCCTGCACCTGCGACGCACATCGGCACACGGTGTCGAGCGAAGGTGCTGTTCAACTCGGACCGCAACCGTTCGCCGCGAGCATTCGTTGCTGCCAGCACCGCCGGCGTGAGTACGTCGGTGAGGGTGGCCACGCCCGCCGCCATCGAGACGACGTTGTTGTTGAAGGTGCCGGCATGTCCGAGACGACCTCCGGCAGTCGCGTCGAACGCCGTCATCAGGTCGCGTCGTCCACCGAAGGCACCGAAGGTGAAACCGCCCGCCAGGTACTTGCCGAGCGTGGTGATGTCGGGCGTGATACCGAGCAGCTCCTGCGCGCCGCCCGGAGCGAGCCGCGACGTCATCACCTCGTCGAAGATCAACAGCGCGCCCGACGCATCGCACTGCCGACGCAGTGCCCCGAGGAACGCTGGGTCGCCGGGGATGCAGCCAGCTGATCCCTGAAGCGGCTCGACGAGCACGGCGGCGATCGAGTCACCGTGCTCGTCGAAGACGGCGTCGACCGCGTCGAGGTCGTTGTACGTCGACACGATCCAGTCGTGCGGCACGTTCACCTCTCTGGCCGCTCCGAATGTGAGCACCCCGCCGTGGTACCCGCCGTCGAACACGAGCACCCTGGACCTGGTGGTGTGGTTGGTGGCCAGTGCGAGGGCCATCAGATTCGCCTCGGTGCCCGAGTTGGTGAAGCGCACCTGTTCGATCGACGCGACACGCCCGACGATCAGTTCAGCGAGACGCACCTCGTTCGGGTGCACGGCGCCGAGTGTCCAGCCGCCGTCGATCGCTGCGTGGGCTGCGGTCCGGACAGCGGCGGGTGAATGGCCGAGCAGGCCGGCGGTGTAGTTGCCGAGCAGGTCGAGGTAGCGGTGTCCGTCGACGTCGACGAGATGTCGGCCCTCGGCCGAGGCGATCCGGAACGGAAACGGATCGAAGTGCAGGACCGATCGAGTGTTGCCACCGGGGAGCACGTCGGCGGCGCGTGCGGCCCACGACGCGCTCGTCGGGTTCGCATCGACGTAGCGCTGCCGGGCGGTCACGAGCGCCGTGTCGAGTGACTCCGTCAGGGACGAACCGAGTGCAGTCACGACGCGATCAGGCCTTGGTGCGCTTGGTTCCCCAGTGGCCCATGGCGCCGACACGCTGGAAGCGCTCCGGGCGGTCGTCCGGGCCGAGGATGTCCGTGGCCAGCCACAGCCGCTTCAGCCATCGCACGCGACCAGCATCGGTGTCGTCGAGGTAGCGACGCCTCCCGTGCAGCACGTGATAGTTGTTCACGAACTGGACGTCGCCTGGCCGCAATGCCATCTCGACCTGGTTGTCGGGATCGTTGATGAGGGCGTCGTAGGCGTCCATCGCCTCGATCTGGGTGTCGGTGAGTCGTGGCGCATCGCCATGTCGTTGCGATGCTTCGATGAACGGCCGGATGTAGCGGACGAACAGTCGGTCGCCGGATGGGCCGGTGTGACGCGTGAATGCCGGTACGGAATAGAAGGGCCGGGCACCGTCGCGCTGCTCACCGCGGAAGTCGTACGGCAAGGGTTCGTAGAGCACTGCGGCGAGATCGGGATGCGTCCGGACGAGCGCGTTGTACGTGCCGACGGCGTTCGCGACCAGGCTCTCGCCACCACTGACGCCGTTGTCGATACACAGCAGCCCGACGAGATCGGAGCCGTCGCTGTGGAACCCGAGCGGGTGGCCGCCGATCTCGTTGCCGCGTGCCGTTGGGTCGTCTGGCGCCTTGCCCTGGTCCTTCACGTCGCCGAGCAGATGACCCCTGGCGTTCTGCGGCCACGGCTCGCCCAGATGCATCCCGATGCCCCAGTAGATCCACGATGCGTCCTCGGCTCCCAGCCGATCGACTTCCAGCGCTGCGATCCGAGCGAATCCACGACCGTTGACCAGCTCCTCGGCCAATGACGCGAGCAGCGGCGCGAGCGTCGGCAGCGGAAAGTCGTCAGCGGTCACGTCGAGCACGTCATCGGCGACGGATCGAGCGTGCGCCAGGGCCGCGTCGAGTTCGTCGTGATGCGCGTCGGTGAGGCGCAGCGTCCAGTCGTCGGTGTTTCCGATGTCGCTGGTGCGCCAGTTGGCGTGCGTCTCCAGTTCGACGACGCCATGGGGTGTCTCGGTCGTGGTCATCCTCGCGCTCCCTTCGGTGCGGGCGTGGCGCCGCGGATCAAGCGGCCCGGAAGAGCGTCGGTGGCGACGCCATCGTGGTAGGTCTCTTCGCCGGCGACGAACGTGTGGCGCCAACCGTCGGCACGCTGGAGCAGGCGGCGTCCCTGTGCGGGTAGGTCGTGGACGATCTCGGGCTTGTGCAGCCGCAGATTCTCGAAGTCGACCACGTTGAGATCGGCGCGATAGCCCGGAGCGATCACGCCACGGTCGAGCAGCCCGACCGTGCGGGCGGTGTCGCGGCAATGGCGTTGCACGAGGAACGGAAGTGGGATCCGGTCGTGGTCCCGATCACGACCCCAGTAGGCGAGCAGGGTGGTGGGGAAGCTGCCGTCGCAGATCGTGCCGACGTGCGCGCCGCCATCGCCGAGACCGGGAACGGTGTGCGGATGCACCAACATCTCGTGGCAGCCATCGAGGCTGCCGTCGACGTAGTTGAGGAACGGCAGGTACAGCAGGCCGTGGCCGTCGTCGGCGAGCATGGCATCGAGCGCCACCTCCTCTGGCGTACGTCCGGATCGAGCGGCGACCGCGGCGATCGAGGTGTCGAGCGACGGTTCGTAGTCCGGTTCATCGGCCATCTCGAACAGCAGGTCGAAGCGGGCGATCAGGTTGCCGCCGAGCTTCCCGCGTGAACGCTCGGCCGCCTCACCGAGGAGTCGCTCACGGAACACCGGGTCGCGGAGGGCCGCCACCCGCTCGGCGAGCGGCAGGTCGGCGATCTCGCGGTACACCTGATTGGCGAGGAACGGGTTGAGCGTGCACTCGAGCCCGAGGATCAACCCGACCGCCCGGGGCGCCACCTGGCCGGTGATCGCGAGGCCGTCGGCGTTGGCGTCGGTGATCCGTTCGAGCAAACCGCGGAACGCATCGGGCACCATCGGGTTCCGGGCGATCGAGATCGACATCGGCCTCCCCGAGGTGGCGACCATCTCGCGCAGCATCGCGAACTCGCCGTCCGGGTCGAGGAAGTCGGACACGACTTGCAGCACGCCGGTGCCCGTGGCGCCGACCCCTTGGGCGATCCCGATCAACTCGTCGGGGGCTGCAGTCAAGGTGGGGGTGTACGCACCGGTCGAGGTCTTGTGGTTGCGGGTACGGCTGGTACTGAACCCCAGCGCGCCCGCCTCGATGGCCTCGCGGGCGAGTTCGGCCATCGCCGCGATGTCGTCGGGGGTGGCGTCTTCGTGGTTGGCGCCGCGTTCGCCCATGACGTTCAGGCGGAGGGCACCGTGGGGCACCTGCATGGCGACGTCGATGTCGTGGGGGATCGAGTCGACAGCATCGAGGAACTCGCCGAACGAGTTCCAGTTCCACGTCAGCCCTTCGTGCAACGCGGCGCCCGGGATGTCCTCGACGCCCTCCATCAGCTCGATCAGCTTGTCGTGATCGGCGTCGCTCACCGGAGCGAAGCCGACGCCGCAGTTTCCGGTGACCACCGTGGTCACGCCATGCCATGAGGACGGCTGCAACCGCTGGTCCCACGTCGCCTGTCCGTCGTAGTGCGAGTGGATGTCGACGATGCCCGGGATGACGAGTGCGCCGCGGGCGTCGATCTCACGACGGCCGCTCTCTCCGATGATCCCGACATCGGCGATGATGCCGTCACGAACGGCGACGTCGGCGTGGCGGGCCTTGATGCCGGTGCCGTCGATGACGGAACCGCCACGGATGATCAGGTCGTAGTCGGCCATGCGCGAGTCTCGCGCTTGGCGGTGATGCGGCGAGACCTGGGCGCCCTCGATCGGGCACGAAGCGTGTCACCGGCCGAAGGAACCGACTTCGTAGGATCTCGCCGTGGACAACTCGCGGGGCTTCTCGGGCCCGACCGGATTCGAGGGCGCCGGGCGCGAGACGGAGAACTCCGACGACCCGAGCTTGGGCATGCACCGGCGAGTCAGCAGGCGCTGGTGGCACCGGCATCTCGATTCGTCGGAGCGCCAGCGGGTGATGGCCGAACTGGCGATCAAGCGCCAGGACCACTGGGCATTCAGGTTCACCGTCATGATCACGTTGTCGGTGATCGTCGCCGTGATGGGGCTGTCGGCCAACTCCGCTGCGGTCGTCATCGGCGCAATGCTCCTGGCCCCGCTCATGCAACCGGTGCTCGGCACCGCAGCGTGCATTTCGATGGCGCTGTTCCAGAAGTCGTTGCGCTCCTTCGGGGTGGTGGTCGCGGCAACGCTGTGGGCCATCGTGCTGTCGTACGTGCTGGCCGCGCTCTTCGTGAACGGCGAACTCCCCAACGAAGTCACGAGTCGTACCGCGCCCGACATCCGCGATCTGGTGGTGGCACTCGCGGCGGGAACCGCAGGTGCGTATGCCACGGTGCGCAAGGATGCGTCGGCGTCACTGCCCGGGGTGGCGGTGGCGGTGGCGCTCGTTCCACCCCTCGGCGCAGTGGGGATCTCGTTGGAGGCCGGCAACGCGACGTTCGCCTGGGGGGCGATGCTGCTGTACACGACGAACCTCTTCGCCATCGTCCTCGCCGGTGTGGTGGTCTTCGTCGTGACCGGGTTTGTTCCGCCCCGACGACTCGCGAACACCTTCCGCCGGACGTCGGCCGTGGCGGCGGTTGTCGGTGTCGTCGTCATCGCGATCGCGCTGCCGCTCTATGGCGCGTCGACCGCCGCCGTCGAGCGCTCGGAGCGAGAGGTCGATGCGCTCGAGATCGTCTCCGTGTGGCTCGGACCCACGGATCGCCGGTCGGCACCGTCGGTGTCGTTCGACGAGCAGCGGATCACGGTCGCGGTGCGGAGTTTCGACACGCCGCCGGACCCCGACCCGTTGGTCGAGTCCCTGCAGGCAACGTTCGGTGCCGACCGAATCGTGTCGATCGAATGGGATCGCGTCGATCAGGCGACCACGACCACGACGGTGCCGCCGACCACCACGATCGTCTCGGACGAGGAGCGGCTTGCCAGCGCTGTCGAATCGATCGTCGACGATTGGCTCTTCGATCTCGGAGCGGATGCCGGCGGGCGACGTGACGCGCTGTCGATTGTCGACAATGTCATCCGGCTCGACGCCAGCGGCACGATCGATGCACCGTCGCTCGGATCGCTCACCACGCTGCTCGACACCGAACTCGACCGGACCTTCGAGGTGCAGTTGACATGGCTGAAGCGTGAGAGCGTGTCGGGCGAGCAACCACCGCCGACACCCGACGAAGTGCTCGCCGATCGAATCGACCTGCTGGCTCGTGACTGGGCGACATCGCAAGCGGTGTCGGTGTCGTCGACCAGTTTCGACGGTCTCGTCGCCATCGTCGAGGTGGTCGGCCCGGTCGAACCCGATGCGAGCGCCCTGGTTGCCAGCATCACCGAGCTGCTCGATCCCGATGATCAGATCACGGTGCTCTTCGTCGAACGCCGTGACATCACCACCACGACGACCACCACGACCTCGACGACGATCGCGAACTGATCGGCTCCGAC
This sequence comes from Ilumatobacteraceae bacterium, assembly GCA_963741875.1. GTDB lineage: Bacteria > Actinomycetota > Acidimicrobiia > Acidimicrobiales > Ilumatobacteraceae > Sva-07. The sequence continues at coordinate 746,022 of CAVUJO010000001.1, forward strand.
GGACGGGTCGGCGCTCGGTCCGCCACACCCTTCGCGGACGCGTGAACCTCGTCGAGCGATGAGCGACCCCCCGTCATTCGGGGGGTTGGCTCATCGCCTGCGGGTCACGACAGGTCGAGGCCGGCCAGCGAGCCCTCCGCCCGCCAGTCTTCGAGCACCTTGATGAACGCGAGCGATCCGGCGCCGTAGCTGCCGTTCTTCACGCTGCGTTCGCTCGGCTTTCCCTCGTTGTTGTAGTACCCGGGCGTACACGACTCGAGGAATCGCAGGTTCATCTGCGACGAGGCCGACGATCGTGTCGACCCACGCGGCTTCGGCGTCCGCGTCGGCTTCGATCCTGGTGACGCCTCGATCCCGCGCTTCGGCGAGCACGTAGGCGAGGTGTTTGCTCTGCTCGTTGAGCATGTGCGGGAAATTCACCGTGAAACCGGACTGGACGTTGCTGAAGATGAAGCAGTTCGGAAAGCCCCGGCTGTGCATGCCGTGCAGCGTGGAGGCGCCGTCGTGCCACGCCTCGGTGAGGGTCACGCCGTCTCGGCCGTGGAGCTCGTAGCCCGCGCGGCGGGTGTAGTCGGTTCCCACCTCGAACCCGGTCGCGTAGATCAGACAGTCGACCTCGAACTCCTCGTCGACGAGCGTGCCGTCGGCGTCGTGTCGCTCGACCACGACGCCGGTCGGCGTGATGCGCTTCACGCCGCGACCCTCGGTGTCGACCAGCTTGACGTTCGGACGATTGAACGTCGCGAGGTACTCGTCGTGGAAACACGGCCGCTTGCAGAACTGGCGGTACCAGGGCTTCAGCGCCTCGGCGGTGTTCGGGTCGTCACGATCGTCTCGACGCGGGAGCGGATCTGCTCCATCTTCTCGAAGTCGGCGAGCTCCATCGTCTTCATCAGCCCGTCGGGCGTCATGTCGCCCTCGCCCCGACGCACGCGGATCAGCAGGTTGCCGATGATGTCGGTCCACCCGTCGTCGACGAGGTCCTCCGATTCGGGGATGCCGGACACGAGGTTGTTGAAGTTCTCCATCCGCCGCTCCTGCCAGCCCGGCTCCAAGCTCGCTGCCCACTCCGGATCGGTCGGACGGTTGTCGCGCACGTCGATCGACGACGGTGTGCGCTGGAAGACGAACAGCTGCTGTGCACCGCGCGCCGAGGTGCGGAATACACTGCACCGCCGTGGCGCCGGTGCCGATGATGCCGACGCGCTTGTCGGCGAGGCCGGTCGAGACCGCCGTCGGATCCGCCGCCGGTGTAGTCGTAGTCCCAGCGGCTGGTGTGGAACGTGTGGCCCTCGAACGCCGTGATGCCCTCGATGCCGGGCAACTTCGGGCGGTGCAGCGGCCCGCTCGCCATCACGATGAAGCGGGCTCGCATCGCATCGCCCCGGTTGGTGCCGACGATCCAGCGCCGGTCGGCGTCGTCCCAACGCATCTCGGTGACCTCGGTCTGGAAGCACGCGTTGCGGTAGAGGTCGAAGTGGTGCCCGATCGCCTGGCTGTGGGCGAGGATCTCGGCGGCCTGGGAGTACTTCTCCTTCGGCATGTAGCCGATCTCTTCGAGCAGCGGCAGGTACACGTACGACTCGACGTCGCACGCAGCTCCGGGGTACCGATTCCAGTACCAGGTGCCGCCGAAGTCGCCGCCCTTCTCGACCACGCGGATGTCGTCGATGCCCGCCTCCCGCAGCCGGGCGCCGGCGAGCAGGCCGCCGAAGCCGCCGCCGATGATCAGCACCTCGACCTCGTCGGTCAGCGGCTCACGTTCGAACGGGGCCACGTACGGGTCGTTGATGTAGTCGCTCGAACTCGCCCACGACTTCGATGTACTGCTCGTTGCCGACGTCGCGCAGTCGCTTGTCGCGCTCCTCGCGGTACTTGTCGCGCAGGGCATCAGGATCGAACGTCGCGGTGCTCATCGAGATGTTGTAGCCCTCGCGACGATGCCGAAACGATCCGAACCCCACCTGACTCCACTCCCCCACCCGCCACCTCCACGCCACGCCACTCCACCTCACCCCACCCCACGCCACTCCACCTCACCCCACCCGGGCTGGTGAGCGATGCACGCAGCATGTGCGTGTATCGCTCACAGCGCCGATCAGGTTTCGATGTCGGCGAAACGTTCGATGTCGCCGCGGTGGCCGGCAACCACGATGAGGTCGTGTTCGCCGAGCACGGTCGCGCTCTCGGCGTAGGTGAACGCGTGGCCCTCTGGTTTGATGCACACCACGGTGACCTTGTACGTGGCGCGCAGGTCGGTGTCGCCGAGTTTTCTGCCGGCGAGGTTCCGCGGGACCTGGGTCTCGATCAGCACGAAGTCGTCATCGAGTGCGAAGTACTCGATGAGCGCCCCGGTGACCAGACGTGCGACACGACTCCCCATCTCTGCTTCGGGGAACACGACATGGTGCGCTCCCACCCGCTGCAGGATGCGCCCATGGCTCTCGGTCAGGGCCTTGGCCCAAATGTTGGGGACGCCGAGGTCGACGAGCGCGCCGGTGGTCAGCACGCTCGCTTCGACGTCGGCGCCGATCGCGACGACCGCGGTGACGGCATCGGCCACGCCGAGCTGGCGGAGCGTCTTTTCGTTGGTCGTGTCCGCCTGGGCCACGTGGGTGAGGAGCTCGGCGTGCTGTTGGACGCGGTCTTCGTCCGCATCGAGGCCCAGCACCTCGTGGCCCATCTCGATCAGTGTCGACGCGAGCGCCGACCCGAACCGGCCCAACCCGATGACGACGATCTCGCCTCGGTGTTGAACGTGCGGGCGCATTCCGCCCAGCATCGTGTGAAGAATTTTGTCAGCCAATGATCGGTCGCTCCTCGGGATAACGATACGCAGGGATGCGCTCGCGCAGCGCGAGCGCCGTGACGAACGTGACGGGACCGACGCGGCCGGCGAGCATCACCAGCACCAGCAGTAGATGGCCTGACGCTCCGATACTGCCGGTGATGCCGGTGGAGAGCCCGACGGTGCCGAACGCCGAGGTGATCTCGAACAACGCCGGCGAGAGCGCCAGGTCTTCGATGCTCATCATGGCCAGGGTGGCGCCCACCACCAGGCCGATCGCGAGGAGCGCAACCGTCAGTGCCTGGCGGATCAGGTTGGCCGGCAGTCGGCGCCGGAACACGTTCATGTCGGTGTTGCCTCGTACTTCTGACCAGAGCACGAAGCCGAGTACGGCAAAGGTCGTCACCTTGATGCCACCGGCGGTGGACGCAGGTCCGGCACCGATGAACATCAGGGTGGTGATCACGAGCAGCGTCGGTTCGTTCATGCCGCCGATGTCGACGGTGTTGAAGCCGGCGGTCCTCGGCGTCACTCCTTGGAACCAGCCGGCGAGGATCTTGTCGAACGTGTCGAGCGGTCCCAGGGTCGCCGGGTTGGTCCACTCGAACGTCATCACGACCAACGGCCCGAACACCAGCAGCGCCGCGGTGACCATCAGGGTGATCTTGGTGTGCAGCGACCAGTGGGCAGCGCGAGTCGTGGTTCGACGCTGAGCGGTCCGGCGCCAGAATTCGACCAGAATCGGAAAGCCGAGACCGCCGATGATGAAGCCGGCGGACACACTGAGCACCACGACGGGATCGCCGACGAAGCGGGCCATGTTGTCGGAGTACAGCGAGATGCCGGCGTTGTTGAACGACGCAATCGAATGGAAGATGCCCGAGTACGCAGAAGCGATGGGCCCGTTCTCGTACCCCTGCTGCCAGAACCGCAGAAACAGGATCACGGCGAGACCGCCTTCGACAGCGACGGTGATCTTGGCGATCGCGAGGATCAACCGACGCAGGTCGCCCATGTCGACGGCGCCGATCTCTGCCTGGGCGAGCATGCGTTGACGTAGTCCGACCCGATGCGACGCGACGATGGCGAGCACGGATCCGATCGTCATGATGCCGAAGCCGCCGATCTGGATCAGCACCAGGGTGACCAGTTCTCCGAACAGGGAGAAGCGAGAGATGTCCGTCGAAGCGAGACCCGTCACCGTCACCGCCGAGGTCGAACTGAACAATGCGTCTTCGAGACCGATGTGTCCCGGACCGTCCGCCGAGATCGGGAGCCACAACAGCGCGGTACCGATCAGGATGAGGGCGGTGAACGCACCCACCACGAGTTGGGCGGGGTTCCTGATCTCAGCGAGCAGTCCGCCGCGTGGCACCGAACGAGCATAGGAGGCGGCATCCTGGGGACATGTTCCTCGGAGAAGATCTCCTTGCGTGGCTGACGCTGGCGTTCGGGGGAGCGCTGTTCGTCGGGAACTTCCTCGCCATCGTGAAACCGCCGACGAAGCAACTCGACGAGTCGAACCTCGAGCGAGCGCCGGTGTTGCGCAGCGCGATCTACGCCGGCCTCGGCCTCGTCGCTGCGATCTGGGCGCTGGCGTCGCTCGTCAGCGGATGACGGCTTCAGCGGCGAGTCAGCTGCTGCGGTAGATCGAGACGGTGACCTGGTTCACACTGGCATCACCGAAGCCGACGACGCCAGCGTTCCATTTGCCGTTCGAGTCCACGTTGCTGATCGTGGCAGCCCGACGTGATCGTCGAGTCCTCGACGGGCGGAGGTTCCGTGGCGGGAGCGATGATGCGAGGATGACGCCATGAGTGGTCCCCTTCGCCTGACGTTCGTGCAGTCCGCCAGCCGGGTCGACCAGCTCCCCGAGTCGCCCGCAGAAGTCGCGTTCGTCGGACGGTCGAACGTCGGCAAGTCGTCGCTCGTCAACGCGCTCGCCAATCGCAAGCAGCTCGCCCGGGTGTCGAACACGCCCGGCCGCACGCAGCTGATCAACATGTTCGAGGTCGAGAGTGCCCGCCCGGAGACGGCGACGATGGTCGACCTCCCGGGCTACGGATTCGCGAAGGCGGCGAAGAACGTCAAGCGCGACTGGCCGGAGATGATCGAGGGGTATCTCCTCGAGCGCGGCAACCTGGCGATGGTGTTCGTCCTCGTCGACGGCCCGATCGGCCCGACGAAACTCGACGAGCAGATGCTCGACTGGCTGCGATACCACGGCGTGCCGCACACCGTGGTCGCCACCAAGTTCGACAAGGTGAAGTCGTCGAAGCGAGCGACACGCAAGAAGGAGCTGGCGGCCGGCTGCCAGCTCGATCAGGGCGACATCGTCTGGGTGAGCGCCGCAAAGGGCGATGGCATCGACACGCTTCGTTCGCTCGTGCGGACCTGGGTGGGCTGACTTCGTTAGCGTCGGGGCCATGCCGCTCGTCGAACTTCCGTCCGTCTCGATCACCGGAACGGGATTGTTCACGCCGCCCGAGTCGGTGAGCAATGCGGAACTCGTGGCGTCGCTGACCGAGGCGGTGCTGAAGTGGAATGCCGAGCACGCCGAGGAGATCGAGCGCGGCGACGCGGTCGAGCGCGCGGTGCCCGACGAGGAGTTCATCGTCAAGGCGTCAGGGATCCAACGGCGATACGTGATGGAGAAGTCGGGTGTGCTCGATCCCGCTCGGATGCGTCCGCGTCTCGAGACGCGCAGCGAGGACCAACTCGGGATCCAGGCCGAGATGTCGATGCCGGCGGTCCACGAGGCGCTCGACCGTGCGGGCCGCGCGCCGGGAGACGTCGACGCGGTGATCGTGGGGTGCTCCAACCTCCAGCGGGCCTACCCGGCGGTCGCGATCGAGATCCAGGACGCCCTCGGCGCCGACGGTTGGGGCTACGACATGAACGTGGCGTGCTCGTCGGCGACGTTCTCGGTGCAAGCAGCCGTCGACGCGTTGCGCAACGGTTCGGCCGACTGTGTGGTCGTCGTGAACCCCGAGATCACGTCGGGGCACAACAACTTCGAGATGCGCGACTTCCATTTCATCTTCGGTGACGCCTGCACGGCGCTGGTGCTCGAACGCACGGCCGACGCGGTGGGGCCGGAGCAGTGGGAGGTGCTCGGCACCAAGCTGGTCACGAAGTTCTCGAACAACATCCGCAACGATTTCGGGTTCCTGAACTCCTCGGAGGTCACCGAGCGCGACCCGCAGGAACTCGTGTTCCGCCAGAACGGTCAGATGGTGTTCCGCGAGGTCTGCCCGATGGTGGCCGAGCACATCACCGATCATCTGACGCAGCTCGACCTCGCCGCTGATGACGTGCGCCGTTTCTGGCTGCACCAGGCGAACCTCAAGATGAACCAGCTGATCGCCAAGGGTGTGCTCGGTCGGCTCCCGACCGACGACGAGGCTCCGGTGATCCTCGACGAATTCGCCAACACCAGCTCGGCCGGATCGGTGATCGCCTTCCACCGCCATCGCGCCGACCTGGCTCCCGGGGACATCGGCGTGCTCTGCTCGTTCGGCGCCGGCTACTCCGTCGGCAGCGTGATCCTCCGCCGCCGCTGACGCGCCACCCCCTTCCGCCGCCTCCTTCACGTTTGCGTTGCACTTCGGGTGACCCACCCCACCGAAAATGCCACGCAAACGGGGATCTGGTGCGGTGATCAGTGCTTCACTGGGGGGCCATGAGCTTCCAGGTCGGTGTCCAACTCCATCCACAAGCCACCTCGTATGTCGAGCTTCGTGACGCGTGGCGGCGCGCCGAGTCGGTCGGGGTCGACTCGATCTGGACCTGGGATCACTTCTTCCCGTTGTACGGAGACCCCGACGCCGCACACTTCGAAGGCTGGACGATTCTGTCGGCGATGGCTGCCGACACCGAGCGGGCGAAGCTCGGGATGTTGGTCACGTGCAACAGCTACCGCAATGCCGAGTTGCTCGCAGACATGGCCCGTACCGCCGACCATGTGTCTGGCGGACGCATGTATCTCGGCATTGGCGCCGGATGGTTCGAGCGCGATTACACCGAGTACGGCTTCGAGTTCGGCACGGCGATCAACCGCTTGCACAAGTTGCGCGACGATCTGCCGCGGTTGACGTCGCGCCTTGCGCAGCTGAACCCCGCTCCGATCGGCGATCTCCCGCTGCTGATCGGCGGCTCCGGCGAGAAGGTGACGCTGAAGCTCACCGCTGAACACGCAGACGCCTGGAACTCGTTCGGGCCACCCGAGACGTACGCCCACAAGAACTCGGTGCTCGATCAGTGGTGCGCCGAGCTCGGGCGCGATCCGAACGAGATCGAACGCACGGTCGCCATCTCCCCCGGTGACGTCGGTGACCTCGACGCGTATCTCGAAGCGGGAGCGACCCACATCATCGTGATGACCGGTCACCCCTACGACCTCGGCGCGGTCGAGACACTCATCGCCCGGCGCGACGCCTGACGCTGGCCGCTCAGCGGGGCGCGTTGACGCGGACGAAGTCGTCGAGCACGTGGTCGGCGAAGGCGCGGTCGAACCCCTCGCTCGACATGAACCGGGCGAACACGAAGCTGCCGACGATCGAGGCCAAGCTGCGGTGTACGTCGATGTCGGCCCGAAGCTCGCCACGTTCGATCGCTCGGTCGAACGCCACGCGGAAGGCCTGTTCGAAGAGGGCGACGAACTCATTGCGGACGTTGACCACCGTGGCGTCGTGCAGTGCCCGTTCCATCATGTTGGCGATCATCGGTGCTCGTTGATCGTCGATGAGGTCGACGATCAAGTGCTCGCACAGGGTGTCGAGATCGGCCCGGATCGGGCCGGTGAGATCGCGCTCGTCAGGCTTGACGCGCCCCACCGAGTCGATCGCTGCCCTGAGGAGGTCCTCGCGGGTCGGGCAATGGTTGTAGACGGTGGTCCGGCTGACGTTGGCCGCTGCGGCAACGTTGGCGTGGGTGATCGCACCCGGTCCCTCGGCGACCAGGAGGTCGGATGCCGCCTCGACGACCGCTGCGCGCGTGCGCTCGACCCGAGGGTCGTCGCTGCGGGGTGAGGTGGGGACGTCGGGGGTCGTGGTCATCGGATGGTGCACGGTGTCGGTCGGCGACGGTGTGTCGTCTGACACGTTGGCCGATCAGTCGTTGCGATTGCACATTCTACTGGTCAGAATGTCCAATAATGAACATGACGTCCACTTCCCCCCAGGACGCATCCGGGCAGCCCGATGATGCCGATCGCCCCCACGAGCCGTCTCAGGGCGCCCCGCACATCCCGATCGAGGTGCCCGACTCCGCGTGGGGCAAGCTCGGTCGGTTCGGTTTTCGTCGTCGTTGGTTCGTCCTCGGCGCCTGGGTGACCGCGCTCGTCGCCGTGTTCGCGCTGGTCGGCACGATCGGCGCGTCGAGCGACAGCTCGTTCTCGATCCCCGACTCCGAGTCGAAGAGCGGCTTCGACACGCTCGATGCGTATTTCGGTGGAGCCGGCAGTGGACGCTCGGGCACCATCATCTTCCGCGCTGATCAGGGTGTCGACGACCCCGACGTCCAAGCAGCGATGACCGAACTCTTCGACGAGGTCGGCGCCATCGACGGCGTCACACTGACCAGCCCGTACTCGCCGCAGGGTCAGGCGCTCGGCTTCGTGGCGGTCGAGGGACCGCTGGCCGGACAGGTCGCCTACGCGCAGATCGACCTCTCCGAGAACCTCAGCGAGACCCAGACCGGCGAGATCGGTACCGAGATCGCTGATCTCAAGCCCACCGACATCGATGGTCTGCAGGTCGAGATCGGCGGCCAGGCGCTCGGCGAGTTCGAGCCACCCGAATCCGAACTGATCGGCCTCGGGTTCGCGATCGTCATCTTGATCCTCTCGTTCGGCTCGGTGCTCGCCATGGGCCTGCCGATCGGCGTCGCCCTGTTCGGCGTCGGCATCGGTGCCGGCATCATCACGCTGCTGTCCAACGTGATGTCGGTGCCCGACTTCGCCGTCACCCTCGGCGCGATGATCGGCATCGGCGTCGGCATCGACTACGCGCTCTTCATCGTCACCCGATACCGAGAGGGCCTGAAGGCGGGACTCGATCCCGAACAGTCCACCGTGGTCGCACTCGACACCGCTGGTCGCGCGGTCGTGTTCGCCGGATTCACCGTCGTGATCTCACTGCTGGGCATGTTCATCATGGGCCTGTCGTTCATCAACGGTCTGGCGACCGGCGCCGCCGTCACCGTGTTGGTCACGATGATCGCTTCGGTCACGCTGCTGCCCGCGCTGCTCGGCTTCGCCCAGCGCAAAGTCGAGGTGTCCCGCTGGCGCGGCGTGATCGCCGCCGGACTGGTCGCGATGGCGCTCGTCGGGATCGGGCTCAGCATCCAACCGCTGTTGATCGGCGTTCCGCTCGCCGTCGTCGTCATGCTCGCATCGTTCGCCGTCGCCCCGTTGCGCAAGGAGCTCCCACCGCGAAAGGAGAAGCCGCTCCGTCAGACATGGGCCTACAAGTGGAGCCGCTTCGTGCAGCACCGCCCCTGGCCGATCGCCATCGCGACCACCCTGTTCCTGCTCCTGATGGCAGTACCGGTGCTCGGGCTGCGACTCGGCTTCTCCGACGAGAGCAACTTCGCCGCAGGGCACCACGACGCGGGAGGCCTACGACCTCACCAGCGCTGCCTTCGGTCCAGGCACCAACGGTCCGTTGCTCCTCACCGCCGAGGTGGCCTCGCCGCAGGACCTGCAGGTGCTCGCCGAGTTGACCGGAACACTCGCAGCCACCGACGGCGTTGCCGACGTGGTCGGCCCGATCCCGAACACGGGCGATCCGGCGACCGCCGAGGCGGCGATCATCCGGCTGACCCCCACGACGGGCCCGCAGGACGAGGCGACGGCCAACTTGGTGAACTCGCTGCGTGACGACATCGTGCCGTCGATCACCGAGGGCACCGAAGTGGTCGTCAACGTGTCGGGCTCGGTTGCTGCCAACATCGACTTCAGTTCGTACCTTGCGAAGCGGATTCCGATCTTCTTCGTCGCCGTGTTGTCGCTGTCGTTCCTGCTGCTGATGATGGTGTTCCGATCGGTGCTCGTGCCGCTCAAGGCAGTCATCATGAACATGCTCTCGATCGGTGGCGCCTACGGCATCGTGGTCGCCGTGTTCGGTTGGGGCTGGGGAGCGTCGCTCTTCAACACCGCTGGCGGGCCGATCGAACCCTTCCTGCCGATGATGATGTTCGCCATCGTCTTCGGACTGTCGATGGACTACGAGGTCTTCCTGCTGTCGCGAGTGAAGGAAGAGTACGACCGCACCGGCGACCCGAAGGGTTCGGTGGCCGACGGCCTGGCCGCAACCGCCAGGGTCATCACGGCGGCCGCCGCCATCATGATCGTGGTGTTCGCCGGGTTCGTGCTCGAGGACAACCGCATCATCAAGATGTTCGGTCTCGGCCTGGCGTCGGCGGTGTTCCTCGACGCCACGTTCGTCCGCATGCTGCTGGTGCCCGCAACGATGGAGCTGCTCGGGGCCAGGAACTGGTGGTTGCCGAAGTGGCTCGACCGGATCCTTCCGACGCTCAACGTCGAAGGCGGCACGCACACCAGTGCGATCGCCCTCGCCCACGAGGAGGAGCAGCGCGAGCAGGACGAACGCGAGAAGGAACTCGTCGAGGCCTGACCGCTATGCGCCGGCTCGGCGCATCTGCATCGACACCCTGATGCCGTACGGGGTGTCCTGCTGGCCGACTTCGACGAAACCTCGTCGGGCGTGGAACGCGAGCGATGCGTCGTTCGGTGGGTCGACGTTGACCTCGAGTGCGAGGTGTTCACCACCAGCGAGGTCGGTCATCAATCGGTCGACCTCGGCGTAGAGCAAGGTGCCGAGCCCACGTCCTTGCGCCTCCTTCACGAACGCGACGCGATCGAGGTACATGAACTCGTCGTAGCGGCTGGTGAACCATCGGTAGTTCACCGAGTCGTAGTCGCTGTCGGGCGGCAGGACGAGGCAGAATCCGACGATCTGCCCGTCGAGTTCCACGGCCAGCGCGATCGGACTCTCGGCGACGAGAAACCCCATCCGATCGGCGTCGACCGAGCCGACCTCGGGCACGTTCTCCTCGTTGATCTGCAGGATCCGTTCGAGGTCGGCGGGCTCGATCGAACGGATCACGACGACGGGGGAGGCGGCCACGACGCCGCACGGTAACCGCGTTGGCCCTCCGCCACCGACTGCCGTACGGTGCGACTCCGTGACGTCGTCGGTGATCAGCGCTCGCAACCTGCGCAAGGAGTTCGGCGAGTTCGTCGCCGTCGACGGCATCGACTTCGACGTCGCCCCGGGGGAATCGTTCGGGTTCCTCGGACCGAACGGCGCTGGAAAGACCTCGACGATGCGGATGATCGGATGCGTGTCACCGATCACGTCGGGCGAGTTGGCGATCTTCGGCCTCGACCCTGCAGCCGACGGCGCGCAGATCCGGAGCCGAATGGGCGTCGTTCCCCAGGCCGATCAGCTCGACTCGGAGCTGACCGTCGTCGAGAATCTGGTGATCTACGGGCGGTACTTCGACATCTCCCGAGCCGACTGCAAGCGGCGTGCCGCCGAGTTGCTCGAGTTCGTGCAGCTCAGCGAACGAGCGAACGAACGGGTCGATCCGTTGTCGGGTGGCATGAAGCGACGCCTCACGATCGCCCGATCGCTGATGAGCGAACCCGACCTGTTGTTGCTCGACGAGCCGACCACGGGCCTCGACCCCCAGGCCCGCCACATCCTGTGGGATCGCTTGTATCGGCTCAAGCAGCGGGGGGTCACCCTGGTGCTGACCACGCACTACATGGACGAGGCCGAGCAACTCTGTGATCGACTCGTGGTGATGGACGGCGGTCGAATCGTCGCCGAGGGTTCGCCGCGCGGGTTGATCGAGCACCACGCGACCCGCGAAGTGCTGGAGCTGCGACTGCACCGTGACTCCTACGACGACACCACCACCGACACCGCCGTCGACGACGCTGCAGCCGTTGAATCGATCGAGGGCATCGGCGATCGTCACGAGGTCTTGCCCGACCGCATCTTGATCTACGCCCACGACGGCGAAGCAGCATTGTCCGAAGTGCACCGGCGCGGGATCGAACCCGTCGGCAGCCTCGTGCGGCGCAGTTCGCTCGAAGACGTGTTTCTCCGCCTCACCGGCCGCACGCTGGTCGACTGAACGGCCGACGATGAGCACGCCGACGACCATCCGAGTCTGGGAGAGCGAGTTCGCGGTCTACCGCAAGGTCTGGAAGTCGCACGTGTTGCTCGCGTTCGTGCAGCCGCTGCTCTACTTGCTGGGAATCGGCCTCGGCGTCGGCGCACTGATCGACGTCAACTCCAGTTCGACCGCAGCGCTCGGTGGCATCTCGTACTTTGCCTACCTTGCGCCGGCGCTGCTCGCCACCACTGCGATGATCAGTGCCGGTCAAGCGTCGTTGTGGCAAGTGCTCGACGGGTTCTCGTGGAGCAACCGCTATCGGGCGATGGCGGCAACCCCGCTCACCCCTGGTGACGTTGCCACCGGTCTCGCGAGCTGGCACGCCACCCGTACCGCCATCGGCGTCACGGGGGTTGCTGCGGTGCTGGCCCTCTTCGAAGAGACGCGTTCGTGGGGGCTGCTGATCGCGGTACCCGTCGGCGTCCTGACCGGTCTGGCGTTCGCGCTCCCGATTTCGGCGTGGTCGTCGACGCGGTACGGCGGTGGCTCGTTCCCGACGATCATCCGGTTCGGGTTGCTGCCGATGTTCCTGTTCGGTGGAGCCTTCTTCCCGATCACCGAACTCCCCGGATGGTTGCAGCCGGTTGCGTACGTCACGCCGCTCTGGCACGGCATCGAGCTCTGTCGCGGGGCGGTGATCGAGTCGGTCAGTCCCGGCAACGTCGGCGTGCATCTCGCCGTGCTGTTCACCTACATCGTGGCCGGCTGGATCGCGTGCCGCGTGTACTTCGCGAGGCGGTTGGCGCCGTGACGATCGCGCTGCGCATCGTGCCGATCGAGACGCTCATGCGGGCTCGACGCCCGCACCGGATGGTCGAGCGCAGCGTGATGTTCTACCGGCACGCCTGGATGGTGCTCGTGTCCGGCTTCTTCGAACCGCTGCTGTACCTGTTGTCGGTGCAGGTGGGCTTCGCCGTGCTGGTCGGCGACATCGTCGTCGACGGCGTCGCCTACGACTACGCCCAGTTCGTGGCGCCGGGGCTCCTGGCGGCCGCGGCGATGAACGGTGCGATCTTCGATGCCACCGGCAACGTGTTCGAGAAGCTCAAGCACACCAAACTGTACGACACGGTGCTCGCCACGCCGATGACCGCGGCCGATGTCGCAGTTGGCGAGATCCTGTCAGCGGTCGGCCGGGCGGTGATCTACTCCGCGGCCTTCATCGTGACGATGTGGGTGCTCGGCCTGGTCGCCTCACCGTGGATCGTGCTGGCGATCCCGGTGTGCGCGCTGATCGGCTTCGCATTCGCGGCGATCGGGATGGCGTACACCACGTTCATGCGTGCCTGGTCAGACCTCGAGTACGTCAACGCCGTGACATTGCCGCTGCTGTTGTTCTCGGCGACGTTCTATCCCATCTCCAGCTACGGATCGTGGGGCTGGGTCGTGCAGTTGAGCCCGCTCTATCACGGTGTCGCCGTGGTTCGGGGGCTCGATTTCGGCCAGTTCGAGTGGACGATGCTCGCCCATCTCGCCGTGCTCGCAGCAGTCTCGCTGGTCGGTCTCGGCATCACCTCCCGTCGCATCGAGGGCCTCCTCCTGCGCTGACGACCGACGGCCCGGTCGGGCCGGTTCAGGGATCCACTCCTAGGGTGGATCCATGCTTTTCCGCAAGAACGCCTCCATGGTCGCTGCCGAGGACGCCCTGCCGGGCCGGACCGACCAGACGATGCCCGTTCCGGAAGCGCACTTCGTCAACGGCCACCCGCTCACCGGCCCGTGGCCCGACGGGATGCAGACCGCTGCCTTCGCCATGGGTTGCTTCTGGGGCGTCGAGCGCAAGTTCTGGCAGCTCGACGGCGTCTACTCGACCTTCGTCGGATACGCGGGCGGCTACACCCCGAACGCCACCTACGAAGAGGTCTGCTCCGGCCAGACCGGGCACACCGAGGCCGTCGTGGTGGTCTACGACCCCGAGCTCGTCAGCTACGAGCGCCTGCTGCAGACGTTCTGGGAAGAGCACGATCCCACGCAAGGGATGCGTCAGGGCAACGACATCGGCAGCCAGTACCGCTCGGCGATCTTTCTCACCGACCCCTCGCAGCAGCCGCAGGTCGAGTCGTCGAAGATCGTCTTCCAGGAGCGGCTGAACGCTGCCGGCTACGGCGAGATCACCTCCGAGATCGAGCCGCTCGACCTCGAGTCGGGCTTCTTCTACGCCGAGCCGTACCACCAGCAGTACCTCGCCAAGAATCCCAACGGCTACTGCGGCGTCGGTGGCACAGGCGTGAGCTGCCCCATCGGCCTCGCCACCTGAGCCGCCCCAGCTCCCCTCCACCGCACCAACTCGGCCCGACAACTCCGACCTCCAACTCCGAAAAATCGCGTCGAACGTTGCGCTGAGCGCAACGTTCACGCGCCATTTCGGTCGGAGACGGGGTCGAAGACGGCGGCGAATCAGGACCAGCCGGTCGCGCGGATCTGGTCGCCGTCTGCGTCGAGTGCCCTGCCGGGCCACGACAAGCGGCCGGGCGTTGCCGACAGTCGGGCGATCAGGCCCTGCATCGGCGTGCCATCGACGTCGGCGATCGCTCCCCGTGCGGCGTAGTGCGGATCGTTGGCGATGTCGGCCATGTCGTACACCGGGCCGATCGCGGCCTCGGCGGCGGTGAACGCGTCGAGCACGGCGGCTTGCGTCCGCGTGAGGCACCAATCGGTCATGATCAGCTCGAGTTCGTCGCGGTGTTCGGTTCGGCCGGCGAAGGTGGTGAAGCGCACGTCGTCGCCCACGCCCAGCAGGTCCATGACTCTGGCGGCGACCGAGTCGCTGCTCGTCGACACCGCGACCCACCGACCGTCGCTGCACTGGTAGGTCCCTCGCGGCACCGTGTACGGCAGCCCGGCCCCGAGACGGGGCTGCTGTTCGCCTCGAACCGCGTACACCGACGCGAGCGGTCCCATCATCTGGAACATCGTCTCGAGCAGGTTGGCGTCGACCACCTGGCCGACGCCGGAGTGCAGGGCCACCATCGTGGCGAACGCGGCAGCGAGACCGGTCACCTCGTCGGTGAGCGCGATCGGCGGGAGCAGCGGCTGCCCGTCGGGCTCGCCGCTCAGCCCGGCAAGCCCCGACATCGCCTCGGCGATCGTGGCGAAACCGGGCCGGGACGCATAGGGCCCGTCCTGACCGAACCCGCTGACCCTGGTCATCACCAGTCCCGGATTGCGTTCCAGCAAGACGTCGGGGCCGAGCCCCAGTCGTTCCATCGTGCCGGGACGAGAGTTCTCCACCAGGACGTTCGCGTCGTCGACCAACGACAGCAGCACCTCACGGTCGGCAGCCGTCCTTCACGTCGAGCACCACCGTGCGCTTGTTGCGGTTGACGAGTTTCCACCACAACCCCTCGTCGTCGCGGGGGTCGCGCCAGGCCATGTTGCGCAGGCTGTCGCCCCCCGGGCGCTCGACCTTGATCACGTCCGCTCCGAAGTCGGCGAGATATCGGGCACAGTTCGGCCCGGCGAGCACGGTCGACATGTCGACCACCCGCAGGCCCTCGAGCGCGGTGGTCACGGCCTCCACCCGGCGAGAAGCTCACAGGCGTCGGCCAGGTCGGCACCGGTGCCGGCGTAGGAGAACCGGACGTACTCGTGGCCGCGTGCGAGATCGAAGTCGACGCCCGAGGTTGCCGCGACACCGAGCTCGTGCAGCCAGCGGGCGGTGAGCTGCAACGAGTCGATCCCGAGCGCCGTCGTGAACTGTGGCACGTGGGCGTACACGTAGAACGCACCGTCGGCGGGGGCGATCTCGCTGATCCCAGCGTCCGCCAGACCTCCGATGACGATCGAGCGGTTCTCGCGGTATCGAGCGACGTGGCCGTCGAGTTCGTCGGTGGCATCGAGCGCGGCGAGCGCCGCCACCTGCGACACGTGTGGGGCGCAGATGTAGAGGTTCTGCTGGAGCCGCTCCACCGTGCCGACCAGCGGGTCGGGCACGACCACCCAGCCCACGCGCCACCCCGTCATCGACCAGTACTTCGAGAAGCTGTTGACCACGAACGCCTCGGGATGATGATCGAGCACCCGAGCCGCCGCCGGCCCGTCGACGATGCCCTGGTAGATCTCGTCGGCGATCACCGCAATGCCCCGTACCCGGCACGCAGCGGTGATCTCGGCGAGTGCGTCGTCGCGCAGCACGGTCCCCGTCGGATTCGACGGTGATGCGAGCACCAACCCGGCGAGTTCGCCGGCGGCGTCGAGATGCGCCGGGGTGGGGGCCCAGCGGCTCTCCGGCCCGACGGGGATGGCCACCGGCTCCATTCCGAGCGCGATCAGTGCATTGCGATAGCACGGATACCCGGGCTCCAGCACGCCGACCCGGTCGCCAGGCTCGAACAGCGTCAGGAAGGCGAGGGTGAAGCCGGCCGACGCCCCGGCGACCACCAGCACCCGATCGGGGTCCACGCCGTCGTAGCGGTCGGCGAGTCGGCGTCGCAGCGAGTGCAGCCCCGCAGCGTTGGTGTAGCCGAGCGATTCGTCGAGGTGGGCGCGAACCGCGTCGCGAGCGATCACCGGCAGCGGCGTCGAGGGTTGGCCGACCTCGAGGTGCAGGATGCGACGCCCGGACGCCTCGAGCACCGCCGCCTCGCGGCTCATCGCCATCGCATGGAACGGTGGCACCGCAGCAGCGCGGAGAGCGGCTTCGATCACCCAGCGAGTCTCGCACTTCGGCCT
Source organism: Ilumatobacteraceae bacterium (assembly GCA_963741875.1). Lineage (GTDB taxonomy): Bacteria > Actinomycetota > Acidimicrobiia > Acidimicrobiales > Ilumatobacteraceae > Sva-07. The sequence goes on from CAVUJO010000001.1 coordinate 762,691, forward strand.
CGCCCGACACGCAAACGCTCCGGCGTGGCCGACTTGTCGTCAAGACACCTTGACTTTGCAGTCTCCTGACCTGTGCCACGGCCACCGCTGACAGCGGTCGACCTACCGTGCTCGGTGTTCTCACTGCGGCGCTCGTGGCGCCATCTGTTCAAGGCGGAGCCCCGACATGCCGAAGACCAAAGGCCATGGATATGCGATCGAACCACACTGACATGCAAGGCGAGCGGTCACCGGAGCGTGATCGTGTCCGTCGAGACGGCGGCTACACGCTGACCGAGATGCTCGTCGCCACGGTGCTGATGGGCACCGTGATCCTCGCCATCGTCGGCGGCATGTGGGCCGTCGTGCGTGCGTCTCGCCAGAACGACGAGCGAGCCAAGACGCAGGCGGTGCTCGGCGCCGCCGACGCGACTACCTGGTGGCCTACCTCCCGGTTCGCTGCCCGCAGGCGATGGACCCCAATCCGTATCTCGGCCAAGCTCAGCAGGCTGCGGCCGCGGTCGGCTGGGACGGGAGCACCGTCTCGATCACCGAGATCAAGTACTGGAACCCGGAACTCAACGGCAACGAGGGCGATTGGCAGACGGTCAACTCCCTCGATTGCAACCCGTCGATCGGCTACACGCCGAACCGCACGATGCAACTCGTCACCGTGCAGGTGACCTCACCCAGTGGCCAGTACGTCAGCAAGGTCGACGTCGTCAAGGCCGACATTCGAGCGGAGGAAGTCAAAGATGTCTCAGCACCCTGATCTGACCGGTCAGACCGGCACCAGCCGGCGCGACGCCGGTTTCACGCTGCCCGAGATGCTGATCTCGGTGGCGATCTCCGGCATCCTGATCGTGGCGATCGCCATGGCGTTCACCACGGTGCTGCAGACCGAGGCGTCGGCGTCGTCCCGGCTCGCCGAGTCGAAGGACATCACGTTCGTGCAGACGTGGTTGCCGATCGACCTGTCATCCGCCATCGCCTCGCACACCGAAGCCGACGAGGCCGCACTGGCCACGGTGCTGGCCACGGTCGTCGACGGCGGACCGCCGGCGATGTCGGTCAGTCACGACTTCGGACCTGATTCCACCAACGTGCTCACGCTGGTGCGCCCCGATCTCGACGCCGGTCCCGGCGTCTACTACATCGTCACGTACCGGTACGAGAACGTGAACGGCGAGTGGCGCATCAGCCGCTACGAGATCCGCAATCCGGGAACGGTGAGCGAGACCGTGAAGACGGTCGGCGTGGCCTACGAAGTGCCCTCACCGCCGCCGGGCTGGGTGCCGAAGACCGCACCGACGTTCGCCGCCGAAGTGATCGCACGCACGCAGTACATCCGTCCGGTCGGCGAGGACGTCGAGTTCAAGTTCGAGAGCGGCAAGACGTTCGTGTCCGGCGGTGGCGGTCTGTCCGCTCAGAACGAACTCGACAGCAACGGACGCGGCGGGCTGAAGAACCCGAGCGCCCCGCCGAGCCGCTGCGGAGGACGCATCGCGCTCGTGATCGACACGTCGGGTTCCGTGCCGGCCAGCAATGGTGACGAAGCCACCGAACAGGCCGCCGAAGGCTTCATCCGTGGCTTCACCGGAACCCCGACCACCCTGTCACTCAACGGCTTCGACATGGAGGCCTACGGCATGGGGATCGTCTCCGGCGCCAAGGTGAACAACGGGGTACGTTCCCCGTACCTGTCGCTGCTCGATCCCGGCGCCACCGTCGAGAGCCTCGTCACACGAGTGACCGACCTCGACAACTTCGGCTCACCCTTGCCCGCGTGGCCGGGAGCCGGCGGTGGTCCGGGTTCGACCAAGCAGGGCCAACGTGACCGCAACGATGACGGCATCCACTGGGACCAGATCTACGACGCGACGAGCAGTGGCACCAACTGGGAAGACGGGTTGTGGAACGTGTTCCGCGATACGAACGGCGCCTACTACGGCACCGAACAGCCCGAACTCCTCGTGTTCATCACCGACGGCGAGCCCAACCGGGTGCGCACCGCCAGCGGCGGCTCGGCGAGCGCCAGCGAGGCTGCAGCGACGGACGCCGCCAAAGCGGTTGCCAGGAAGGCCAAGGACGACGGCACCCGCGTGATCGGTGTGATGGTCGGCGACAAGTCGACCAACACCGCCTACGTCAACCGCCTCAAGGACGTGGTGGGCAGCCTCGAGTACAAGCCGGCGTTGAACAACGCCGGCACCGCCAACCTCTTCAAGGGTCAGTTCAGCGAACTCGGTTCGATCCTGCGGTCGATCCTGATCGCCGAATGCGGCGGCACGCTCACCGTCCAGAAGCGCATCGACGACGGCTCCCCCTCCGGCCCGGTCAAGCCGTCCACCGGGAGTTGGACGATCACCGCTGCGGGCCTGGGCGACCGGGAACTGGACGTCCAGGAGACCTCGTCGGTCACGTTCGACTACGGATTCGGACCGTCTGAGACGTCGAAGACCGTCCAGGTCTCCGAAGCCGGTGGCGGGTTCGTCTACGACCGCACCGAATGCACCTCCAACGGCGCCCCCATCGCTGTTGGGCCACCCGAAGTACCCGGCACTGCAGGGTTCAGCGTCACGCTGTCGCCCGACAAAGCGGTGTCCTGCGTGATGATCTCGAGGCCATGATGAAGAACACTGTCCATCCCACCCACGCCGACATGCCGAATGGCGACCGCGACCGCGGGTCGGTCCTCACCATGGTGCTCGCGCTCATGGTGGTCGGCTCGTTGGCGGTGTTCGCACTGCTCAACCTCGCGACCGTGCTCTTCATGAATCGGCCCCCGATCGAGGTTCGCGATCGCACGTTCTGGAGCGCAAAGTCGGCGGTGAGCATCGCGATGGTCGAGCAGGCATCGTTCGGACCGAACGGTTGCTACGACAGCTACAAGACGTTCATGCTGAACGGGTTCGCCTCGACGGTGTCGTGCCAGGCCGACCCGCCGCTCACCACCGGTCGCGGTCGGTACGCCGTCGTCACCACCAGCAACGATCCGAACACGTCGCAGCTCAAAGGACTGGGTGCGACTGCTGCGTCGAAGACGATCACCGGCGCCGCGTTCGTCAATGCCGGCCGCATCGACGCCACCACGTCGGCGGACGTGAACGTCGAGGGCGGCGTCACGCTGTCGAACTACACCTCTCCGCAGACACCTGCCGCGCGCTACCTCGACTACACCACACCCGTCTCACCGGCCCCTCCCGTGGCGGCCGACTGCGCAACCGTTCCAGCGATCCTGACGCAGACCGCAGCCGGACTCCCGAGCCCCGTCCTCCCGGCCTGCACGACCGCTGCCGTCGCCCCCGACACGAACACGTCGTGGGCGGCCTACGTCGGTGACCGGGCGGACGCCACATCAGCCCGCTCGTACCCGGCCCTCCCGCCGCTTCCTCCGTACACCCGCCCGAGCATCAATCAGGCGACCGTGGGATCGTGCAAGGTCTTCTTCCCCGGCCAGTACAACGCACCGCTCACGCTGGGCTGGGGCGACTACTACTTCGCATCCGGCATCTACTACTTCACCGAACCGATCACGCTGCAACCAGGTGCTCGGGTCGTGGCCGGCCAGGGCAAGTTCGACGGCTGCGCCGTCGACGCCGAGGCGGTGTACGCAGCGAACGCGCCGAAGGCCCACAGCGTCACCGGGCGAGGCGCAACGTTCGTGTTCGGCGGCGCAGGTCGCCTCGTGTCGGACAATGCGTCGCTCCGGGTGAACAAGCGGGTGTCGGACACCTCGACCCGTGGGTCGGAGTTCACGGCGTTCCGTTCGGTCAACTTCCGCCCCACTGCGACGGCCCCGTCGACGCCGACACCGGTCGAGATCCCCGACGACCTCGTGATGATCGCCGACACCCACGACCCCTCGAACCCGAAGTGCACGGCGTCGACCGCTGGACAGCCATGTCTGCAGGCGACTCGCAACTACACGTCGCAGGCGTCTGCTGACGCCGCGGTCAAGACGTACACCTCATCGACACTCGGCGTGAACGACGCGATCATTTCGATCAACCAGACCAGCGGCAACTGGGGCTCGAACCGATTCGACGTCGACGGCTACACGTTCGTCCCGAACGCGAAGGTCGTGCTCAACGGCGGGAACAACGCCGACTACCGCACCAGACTCGACGGCGGCATCGTGGCCAGCTCGCTCGATCTGCAGTACAACGCTGCTCCATCGATCGCGTCGAACTGGTTCCTGGGAGTCGAGGAGACGAACCTCGAGCAGAAGTTCAGCTTCTATGCGAACGTCGATGCCGGCAACGGTCAGCGCACGGTGTCTCGAGCAACGCTGCAGGTCGACGAGAGCGGAAACTACGCCATCAACGGCTGGACGGTCGATCCCAATGCGCAGGGCACCGCCCCGGCGCCGCCTCCCGATCCTGGTCCCGGCCCGGATCCCGATCCACCGCCACCGCCACCAGATCCTGATCCCGATCCGCCGCCGCCCACCACCGCCGCCACCACCGGACCCGGACCCCGTTCCGGCGACCGGGCCGTGCAATGTCGCCGCAAGCGACTGGACGCGTGACTTCGGCGACGGAACCTGGGCAGCGTCATACCGCAACCTGTCATCCTCGGCGCCCACGTCCACCCCATTCGGTGGCACGGCGACCAAGACGGCCGACGTCGCGGAGATCTACAAGGTCGACGACACCGCGAGTCCGCTCACCGGTATCAACATCGACGATTTCACCGCTCGCTTCGTGCGGACGATCGAGACCGGCGGAGCGTGTTCCATCCAGCTGCGGATGGGTGGCGACGACGGCACACGAGTGTTCGTCAACGGCGTGAAGGTCCTCGATGATTGGACCAACCATGCGTACCGGACGGCCGAGGCGACGGTGTCGCTGCAGGCGGGCTCGAACCTCATTGCGTTCGAGTTCTACGAGCGTGGCGGCGAGGCCGGATACGAATTGGCCTGGAAGGACTGATCCGACTCAGCCGGGGAGCAGCAGCTCCCCGGCATTGAGTTGGTGGGCGTAGCGGCCGTTCGCGGCGAGCAGCTCGTCGTGGGTGCCGATTTCGGCGATGCGGCCATCCTCGACGAACGCAATGCGGTCAGCGCTGCGGATCGTCGACAGCCGATGCGCGATCACCAGGGCCGTGCGGTGCTGCATCGCATGGTCGAGCGCCGCCTGGATCAGCGCTTCGTTCTCGTTGTCGAGGTGGCTCGTCGCTTCGTCGAGCACCATGATCGCCGGGTTCTTCAACAGCAGTCGGGCGATCGCCAGCCGCTGCTTCTCGCCGCCGCTCAAGCGGTAGCCGCGCTCGCCGACGATCGTGTCGTAGCCATCGGGCAGCGCGGCGATCGTGTCGTGGATTCGGGCAGCTTTCGCCGCTGCCACCAACTCGTCGTCGGTGGCGTCGAACGCGGCGTAGCGCAGGTTGTCGCCGATCGTCTCGTGGAACAGGTGCGGATCCTGCGACACGACCCCGATCGTGGCCCGCAACGAGCCGAGCGTGAGGTCACGCACGTCGTGGCCGTCGATTCGTACCGCTCCTGACGTCACGTCGTACAAGCGCGGGAGCAACGAGATCGTCGTCGACTTGCCGGCACCGGACGCACCGACCAGCGCGACGGTCTCACCGGCTGCGATGGAGAGCGACAGGCCGCGCAGCACGTCGACGTCCGGGTCGGTGGTCTCCCCGAGGCCGGCGTTCTGCTCCATCGACGCAATCGCCGAGTCGGCCGCCGGTGGGTAGCGGAACACGACGTCGTCGAACTCGACCGCACCCTGGGCGTCGATGAGGTCGATCGCGCCGGGCCGCTCCTGGATGGCTTCGGGTGCATCGAGCACCTCGAACACCCGCTCGAAGCTGACCATCGACGTCATCAGGTCGACTCGAGCGTTCGTGAGCCCGGTGAGTGGTTGGTACACGCGGGTCACCAGCGCGGCCAGTGCCACGAGGGTCCCGATCTCGATCGAGCCGTCCACCACCATGAATGCACCGACCCCGTAGATCGCCGCCGTGCCGAGCGCACCGACCAGACCCAGCGCCACGAAGAACACCCGCCCGAGCAGTGCTGACTGGATGCCCGTGTCGCGGACGCCCTGTGCTCGGCGCTCGAAGGCCTCCTGCTCGCGGGCGCCCGACCCGAACAATTTCACGAGACTGGCGCCCGACACGTTGAAGCGTTCGGTCATCTGGGTGTTCATCGCGGCGTTGTAGCCCATCTGTTCGCGCGAGATCCCTTGGAGGCGCAGGCCGACCCGTCGGGCAGGCACGATGAACAGCGGCAGGACGACCAGTGTCAACAGCGTGAGTCGCCACTCGAGCGCGAACATTGCCGCGAGTGTCGTGACGAGCACGATCACGTTGCTCACCACGCTGCCGAGCGTGCTGGTGACCGCTGTTTGGGCTCCGATCACGTCGTTGTTGAGTCGGGAGGTGATCGAACCGGTCGGCGTGCGGGTGAAGAACGCAATCGGCATCCGTTGGATCTTGGCGAACAGGGCGCCGCGCAGGTCGAAGATCAGGCCTTCGCCGACGCGGGCGCTGGCCCATCGCTGCACGATCGCGAGCCCGGCGTCGCCGAGCGCGGCCGCGACCGCCAGCGATGCGAGGATCACGATCTGGCGCTTGTCGTTGGCGGGGATGGCGTTGTCGATGATCGCCCGGATCACGAACACCGGCACGAGGGCGAGCAGGGCGGCACCGAGGATGGCGACCAGGAACACGATGATCGTGCCGCGATAGGGCCGGGCGAATGTCCAGACTCGACGCAGGGTTCCCTCTTGGAGCTCGACACCTTTCAGCGCATCCTTGTCGCCGGGCATCATCGAGTGGGGAGGCATCCGCATGAGCGTCCACGCTACGAGCCGAAGTTCTGGATTCTGTCTGCCTGCATCCGGGCCCTGATCGCCCATACGCTGGGGTCGATGCGCCGCACCGCCCTCATCGTGATCGTGGCGGCTGCGTTGGCGTCGTGCTCGGGCGGTTCCGACGACCCTCCGGTCGCCTCGCGCGACGTCTCCGGCATCACCGATCCGGTCGTCGACAGCACACCTGAAGTGACGACGCCAACCGAGCCACTCGACTATGCCATCGAATGGGCCGAGCTCGACGATCGCGTTGACGAGGGCAGGCTCACGGTGCCCGTCGACTACGCCGACCCGCAGGGCGACACGATCGACCTGTACGTGGCGCGTCACCGCGCCACCGCCGACCCATCAGCAGGACCGCTCCTTGCCAACCGGGGCGGGCCCGGGGCTGACGGCGCCACGCTGGCGCTCGCCGCAACCAGCTGGTTCGGGAGCGAGATCACCGACAACTTCGACGTGATCGGCTGGGATCCGCGGGGGACGGGCCAGAGCGAGGGCGCCGTCGACTGCATCGACGGCACCGACTACGACATCTACTTCTCCGCGCCCGACATCACCCCTGACGACGCGGCCGAACGCGCGGAACTGGTCCAGCTGGCCGAGGACTACGCGCAGACCTGCGTGAACAAGGTCGACACCTTGCAGTTCGTCGGCACCAACAACTCGGCGCGCGACATGGATGCGATCCGCCAAGCACTCGGCGCCGAGCAGGTGTCCTATTTCGGGTTCAGCTACGGAAGCGAACTCGGTGGCGTGTGGGCCACACTGTTTCCGACCACCGTGCGCGCCGCCGTGTTCGACGGTGCGACCGACCCGAACTCCGATTCGCTCCAAACGACCCTGCAACAGGGCGCCGGCTTCGAGGCGTCACTCACGAGGTTCCTCGCGCGTTGCAGCGCCGATTCGCAGTGTCCGTTCCACAACGACGGCGACGCCGAAGGTGCCTTCGACCGGTTGATGCTCAGCCTCGACGAGTCGCCCCTGCCGAGCGCAGGCGGTCGCGTCGCCGTGAACCGCAGCGTGGCCGTGCTCGGGGTCGCGCAGGCGATGTATTCCGAGAGCTACTGGCCGGCGTTGGAGCGGGCGCTCGAAGACGCTGCCGCCGGTGACGGCGCGGGGCTGCTGCAATTGAACGACGCCTACTTCGGGCGCCGCGACGACGGTACGTATGGCAACCTGATCGAGGCATTCCAGGCGATCCTCTGTGCCGACGAGGCCGAGCGGCCGACGGTCGAGGAGGCCGACGCCGATGCCGCCGAGGTGCTCGCGGTCGCGCCGCGGATCTTCCCGTACACGACTGGGTCGTACTCGTGCACGTTCTTCCCGCCGGCGCTCGACCCGCGCGTCGACATCACCGGCGCCGGGGCCGGGCCGATCGTCGTGGTCGGCACCACCGGCGACCCGGCGACACCGCTCGACAGTTCACGCGCGATGGCCGACACGCTCGAAGACGGCCGGCTGGTGATCGTCGATGCCAACGAGCACACCGGCTATCGAGGCGACGACTGCGTGCGCAGCATCGTGCACGACTACCTGCTGACGCTGGTCGCTCCCGAGGACGGCACCACCTGCTCGTAGCCGGGCTGCGCGAGTCCCGCTAGCCTCGATCGACGGAAGGCTGCCAGAGCGGACGAATGGGACAGTCTCGAAAACTGTTGAGGTCTTCTGGGCCTCCGTGGGTTCGAATCCCACGCCTTCCGCCACGACGTGGTTGCGGATCCGGTTGCGGACATGCGACTGGATCCGCACCGCACATCCAAGCCGTTCCCGTGTGTCAGATCAGATCGCTGGGCGGCGACTGAGCGGGTGCTCGTGGCATCGGTTCGGAATCGGGGTCGTTGCGCCGAACCATCCACCAACTGGCGAGCGCGACGAGGAGGATGAACCCGACCAGCGCAATCGTCGTCGTGGTGGTGTCGATGCTGCTGTCCGGCGTGCCGGCGGCGATCAGGTCGTCGGCGGGCGATGACGTCTCGGGCGTGGTGGTTTCAGGGCTGGAGTCCGGTGCGGACGGCTCCGGCGCGGCGGGCGCTGTTGTCAGCGTGGTCCCCGTCGACCCGGATGGATCGTCGACCGTCGATGCGGTCGCGCTCGCAGATCCAACGGTGAGAGCACCGATCAAGATCGCCAGCGCGGTCAGTACGAGTGAGCGTCGGGCGCTACCCATCGGTGTCTCCGATCGTTGCCCGGTTCGCCTCGACCCACGCCAGGGCGTCGCCGTAGGCCCGACGGGTCGTCTCGCCGATGAATGCCGAACTGCGGTACACGTTGTCGGTGCCGATCACGTCGGTGGCCCCGGTGACCCGCAACTGGCGGATCACCCGTTCGTTGTCGGTGACGAGCATCAGCTTGCTGTCGACACCGCGAAGTGCAGCGGCGTACGTCTCGAGCACGTCGATCAGTGTGGCCCCGGCGTCGTCGGCGCCGCGGACGCGCAGGATCACCACTGAGTTGCGCGAGCTCGGGGCCACTGCGGGCATCTGCTCGATCAGCGTGGAGGCCGTCGCGAAGAACAGCGCACCGTAGGGCTGCAACACGATGACCTCATCCGTCGGGACCGATTCGGGCGGCTCCACCTCCTCGACGCGGCCGTCGTCGTGGATCATCAGCCGCTTGGTGACCAGCCGCGTCGATTGACGGATCACGAACAGGATCGCCGAGATGCCGACGCCGACGAGGACGGCGTACTGCAGGGGAATGACCAGGGTGAGCACGAAGGTGATCGACATCACCGTCAGCGGAATGGCGCCGGTCTTGGCGACCGACATGATGCGATCGGGCTTGACGGTGCCCACCCCGACCACGATCAGCAGGGCGGCGAGCGAGGGCATGGCCACCAGCTCGATGACGCCGCCGAAGAGCAGAATCACCACCGCCATCACGCCAGCAGCGAAGAACGCTGCGGTTCGCGTCCTGGCACCGGCCGTGGCCATCAGCGAGCTGCCCGACATCGAACCGCCAACCGGCATGCCCTGGAACAGGCCGGCGACCACATTCCCGGCACCCTGTCCCACGAAGTCCTGCGACTCGTCCTGCGGCGAGCCGTCCTCGTTGGGGAAGCCTGCCGACACGCCAGCGCCCTGGACGAGACCGACGAACGCCAATGACAGTGCCGGAACGATCAGCACCCCGATGTCACCGAGGACTGGCAGTGTCGGCAGCGGCAGGGATCGGGGCACCTCGGCAATGTCACGGACCTGTGCGATGTCTCTGTCTGCCAGTCGGAACAACGCGCCGATCGCCGAACCGACGAACACCGCAACCACGAGGCCGAGCGCGCCGAGCCGAGTGCGCTGCAACCCGACGATGAGGGCAATGGTGGCGCCACCGACGATCACGGTCGGCACGTCGACCTTCCAGAAGTTCAGCAACAGATCGACGGCCTGAACCACACGGTTGCTTCCGGACGCCTGGTAACCGGTGAAGTCGTTCAGCTGGCCCAGCACGATGTTGACGCCGACGGCGCTGATGAAGCCGGTCATCACCGAGTTCGACACGAACCGGAGGAACCTGCCGAGCTGGAGGACGCCGGCGAGGATCATCACCACGCCGGTCAGCATCGACAGCGTGTACAGCGCGCCGGCTGGGTCGTCGCGAGCGGCGAGGTCGACGTCCGCGACGATGATCGCCATCGCTCCGGTTCCCTGGACCGCCATGAATGCCGTGCTCGTGAACAGTGCACCGCCCGCAAGTCCGAACAGATAGCTGTAGAGCCCGGCCACCGGGTTGACGCCGGCGAGGAGCCCGCTCGCCAAGCCGTCCGGCACGCTCTCGACGCCGAGCACGAGGCCGGCCATCGCGTCGTCTTTCACCTTGTCTCGCCGGACCAGCGACCGCGGGTGCATGAGCGGGAGGCGCATCAGCGATCCAGCTTTCCACACCGCCGGTCGGGGCGATCAGGCGACACGAGCGAGCCGCGAATCGAATCTGCCGTGGTCGGCGTCGTCAGAAACCACTCAAGATGGGCGCAGCAATGCCGATAGTTGTTTCGTATGGAAAAGGTCAAGGCCGTCGCTGACGTATCCGGGTCGTTCATGGTCGGTGGTCTTCCACCGTTGCCCTCGGTGCCGTCACCAGCTTCTCTGGGCTGGACGGCGCCGTCGCGATCCGGATCAGCTCGATCGCCGATACCTGCGCCGCCGATGGGCGCCGCACCGACGATCGCCCCAGCGAGCCCCACCGCCATTCTCGACGAACTCGTGGACACCGTCGATGGTGTCCGTGCCGCGATCCTGGCTTCGATCGACGGATTCGGTCTCGCCAGAAGCAGTTCGATGTCCGACGAGGCATCGCATCCCGCGATGCTGGCGGCGGCGATCGGCCTCGCCCATCAACTGGTCGTGATGAGCGGCGGCGAGCAACTCCGCCAACTGGTCGTCGATCACGATGGGGGGCTGATGCTCGTGTGGCCGATCGGCGGCGAGCGGGTTCTGGCCGTGATCGCCACCACCACCGTCGAGCAGCGGCGCGTTCGCTCGTTCGTTCAAGCCCGCGCCACCTGGCTCGCCGGAGCGACGCCGTGAGTGCCCAGACGTTCAAGATCCTCGTCACCGGGCCGTTTGCAGCCGGCAAGACGTCGATGATCCAGTCGGTGTCGCAGACCCAGGTGATCTCGACCGATGTCGTCACCAGCGGCGAGGAGTCCGAGGTGAAATCGCACACCACGGTGGCGATGGACTTCGGGACGTACAGCCTGGGCGTCGACGACACCCGACTCCTCCTGTTCGGTACGCCGGGCCAGGCCCGGTTCCGTTTCATGACCAACATTTTGAAGGGCGACGTCGACATCGTCGCCTTCGTGATCGACGCCGAAGCGACCGAGACCCACGCCGGAGCCGGTGTGGAACTCCGGGCGCTGCTTCGTGATCTTCGGGTACCAGCGGTGATCGCGGTGAACCGGTGCGACGACATCACGGTCGCCCGTCAATTGGCACGTTCTCTCGGTGCGCTCGACGGTGAAGCCGTCGTTCCGTGCCAACTGATCGACCCCGACTCCGGCCGAGAGGTCGTGGTCGAAATCCTCCTGGCGCTCCTTGCGTCCATGGAGTCAACCAAGGCGGAGGTTGCCTGACATGATGCACAACACTGGAATCACAGCCGCGACGGCGGAGAACGCAGCGCTCTCGATCGACGGCTCGCAGCCGGTCTGGATGACCTTGAACGAGGCACGCGAGCGAGCGTTCACGGGCGAGATCGTGTTCGAGTCCGACCCCGAGGTGCACGCGTACCTCGACAACGGCATCGTCTACTACGCGGAGAGCATCTCGGACGCGTCGCTCGGTCGGCGTCTCCTCGACGCCGGCGTGATCGACGTCGCCCAGCTCGAGCGTGGCACGGTGCGTGTCGGCGACATCGAGCACCTGGGCCGACTGTTCGACCGTGATCCCTCGATCGACCGTGACGCCGTGGTCGTGGTCGCGGAGGCCTCCACCGAGGAACTCATCGCCGATCTCGCCAACCGTGCGATCACCACCGCGCGGGTCACGGCGTACCGCCACCACCCTTCTGGAGTCCACCGCTGGTTCGTGGCGCCGCTCGATCCGGCCACGCTGACGAGGCCGATCAGCGCCGTCTCGCAACTCGACTCTGCCGTCGTCGATGACCTGCCCGGACTGCCGTTTGCCGACGTCGACGACCTGACCATCGAGTGGGATGACGACCTCGATCAGGGCACCGACCACGCCGCCCGGATCGAGGAGTTCGACCTGTCGCTCCTCGACGTGCTGAGCGAGCCGGAGACCGAGGAGCCGCAGGAACTCGATGCGGACGTCGTCGAACTGTCGCTCGACCTCGCCGAGTTCACCGACGACCTCGACGAGACCGACGATGGCGATGAGATTGCGGTCGACGAGATCGCGGTCGACGAGATCGCGGTCGACGCCGCCGAGCTCGACATCGCCGAGCTCGCCGAAGCCGAAGCCGAGACCGAGGCCGCGGTCGAGACCGAGCCGGTGGTCGAGAACGAGACAGGGAGTGAGGCCGACGCGGAGCAGGCGACTGACCTCGCCGACTTCGAGTTCGCGGTGGTCTGGCCCGACGGTTCCGAAGAGCTGGCGACCGATGGAACGGACTACGTCGATGGGTCGCTCGTCGAGAGCGCGCCGACCGACGTCGACAGCTCCGATGAGACCGTGGACGCGGTTCTCGATGTCGTCGTCGAAGGGTGTCGAGCGGGTCGATGAGGGGAGGCCGAGTCGAGCTTCTCGCAGACCGATGACGGCGATCTCCACTTCGAGATGCCGCCACTGACACTCAGCGACGAGCCGGAACTGGCCGACGACGTGCCCGACGATGTGGCCGAGGCCGTGCGGCGAGCGATCGCCGCCATCGAGACGGCCAGCGCTGCTGCGCCCGACGTGACCACCGAGCTTCCCGAGATCGCAGAGATCGCGGTCATCGAGGAACCGGACATGCTCGAGATCCCCGCGGCGACGGTCTCCGAGGCGCCCGCCCCAGATGCGCCGGCGGCGGGACTCGGCGGGTTTGCTCCGCCGACCATGGCGATGCGCGCCGAGGTGCTCTACGGCCAGATGGCCGACGACGAAGTGGGCGCTCCTGTGGTCGCTGAGTCGTCGCCGGCCGACGGTGTGGCCTCGGTGGTGTTCGTCGACGAACCGGTCGAGGACGGCTCTGGTGGCGGCAACGAGCGCAGCTCGGCGCTGAGTCGCCTGATCGGCAGCCTGCGGCGCAAGGATCACTGAGCAGCAAGGATCACTGAGCAGGACGGATCAGCGAGCTCAGCGCTCGCGGAGGGAGTTCGCGCGACGCTCGCGGAAGAACGACCGCAACAACTCAGCAGCCTCGGCGGCACCGATCCCGCTCGTGACGTCGACGCGATGGTTGAGCACGTCGCTGTCGAGCAGACCGAAGTGGCTCGTGACCGCTCCGGCCTTCGGGTCGTGGGCGGCGTAGATCAGACGTCCGAGCCGTGCGTTCACCGCAGCGCCCGCGCACATCGCGCACGGCTCGAGTGTGACGTACAGCGTGCACTCGTCGAGTCGCCACTGGCCCAAGCGATGAGCGGCATCGCGCATCGCCAGGATCTCGGCATGGGCCGACGGGTCGTTGGTGAGTTCACGCTCGTTGTGACGCGAGGCGATCACCTCACCACGGTGCACCACGACGGCCCCGACCGGCACATCGGCGTGGTCGATGGCGGCACGGGCCTCGGCAAGCGCCAGCACCATCGGATCGGGGATCTCCTGGTGGCCAGCGTGCACCGACATGGCGGAGGGAGTGGGATTCGAACCCACGGAAGGTTGCCCTTCACACGCTTTCCAAGCGTGCCGATTCGGCCGCTCTCGCACCCCTCCAGGTGTTGTCCGGTGCCGCCCGTGCTCAGGGCGTACCGGTTGGCGGATTGTACCGTGCGTGCCCGGCGACCGCGCCCGGCGCCGCGGGGGTTGGGCGTCGTCGCCGCCAGATGAGCTCGGTCGCGACGCCGACGATCACGCCGAGCGCCAGGACGAGCAGCGACGGTCTCCAGAACGGGGGAACCCAGGTGAGGACGACGTCGCCGTCACCGACGTCCGCTGGGATGGCAACGCTCAGCAGACCGGCAGGCCCTCCGCTGATCTCGAGGACGCGGCCGCCGACCGTCGCCTCGTAGCCGGGCCACGCGAGGCGGCCGAACGTGAGCTGGGCGGGTCCGTCGCCGGTTCGTCGGAACCCGATGACCTCACGGTGGGCGCGGGTCTCGACGTCGCTCTCGACGACGATCGGACCGCTGACGTCGGTCAATCGACCGTCCGGCCAGGGGTTCGGAGCGTCGCGTGTCCAGACGTCGACGGTGGCGGTCGACTCGGTGAGCGACCACCCCGCCGGCGGCGCCAGCGTCGACGTGTCGACGACGGTCCGTTGCACCACGACGGTGTCAGCCCCGATCAGCTCGGCGAGCACGGACTCGCCCTCGCCGACCGGCTGCCAGAGCCGCTCCCAGGCGGCGGCACACATCGCGCCGTCGAATCGGATGCACAATGTGGCGTCGTGGGTGGAGAAGCCGATCCCGCTGTACGTCGACAACGCCTCGACGCCGCCGATCGCGTACATCGAAGCGAACGCAAGGTCCTGGTAGACGAGGTCCCGGTCGCCGTCGGGGGGGAGGGCGGCGTCGAACGATCCGATCTGCACGACGGTGCCCTCGTAGCGGTCGGCGAATCGTTCCACGAAGGTCGCCGCCGACTCGGGTGCGCTGTAGTTGCGAACACTCTCGTTCAATGGCTTCCACGCAAGTTGGACAGCGAGCACCAGCAACGTCGTCGCGATCAGTATCGGGCCGAGCGCCGCCGGGTACCGGCGGACAACCACGATGACGGTCGCGCTCGCGGCCAGCACGAGGGCGGTGCCGCCGAGGTGCCATGCGATGTCGGCGGGAACATCAGCAACGGCGAGGTAGGCGCTGACGAGCACGATTGCGCCGGTGATGCCGGCGCGAAGTCGTCTCCGGTCGTCGAGCAACCCCGCACCGAGCAGGACTGCGAGCGCCACGAGCACCGGCAGGTACACATACGGCATCAGTCGCATCGGCCATCTGAAGAACCAGAAGTTGGAGGGACCCATTGCAAGCAGCAGCGCGATGCCTGCAACCACGGCGGGCCCCGCGAGCTCGCGCCGCCACAACGTTCGCCAGCGCAGCCATGGGGCCAGCGGCAGGAGGAACCATGCGAGGTACGAGCCGGGGAAGCCGAGGGTGTCGGCGCCGAAGTTGCGCACGAACGGCCTGGCCGTCGGGGTGCTCATCGTGAGCAGGTCACGAGGACGCAGGACCCACGAACCGTCGTTCAAGTTCTCCGACCCGCGCGGCCCGACCGCCGCCGTTTGCTGGAACGGGAGGTACACGAAGACGGCGATCAAGCCGATCGCGACGAGTGCGCCGAACAAGGCGCCGAGCGCGATCGATCGCCGCCGGTCGGCCAACTCGACGGCGACCCCGACCACGATCGCGACCACCATGATGTTGCTGTACGGGTTGCCGGCGGTGATGCACAACGCTCCCGTGAGCACGAGCCACCCGGGCCCGCTCACCCCGCGAGCCACTCGTCGGGCGGCGATCCACACGAACGGTGTGTACGCGAGCGAGGCGAGGTGCGGCGTCCACCACGCGGCGTCCATCCAGAGCGTCCAGCCGGCGGTCGCGGCGACCACACCCACCACGGCGGATGGCCATGCCTCGGCGTCGTACTCGCGGGCGAGGAAGTACACGCCGACGGCGAGCAGTAACAGGTACGTCAGGCTGACCAGCAGCATCGTCACAGCCAGGTCGTCGATCAGCGAGATGGCGATGTCGATGAGCAGGGTGACGGGATTCCACACGCCGAAACGGGCCTCGCCGATGAAGTTGCCACCCCGCCACAGGGTGGGATCCATCAGGTGCGAGTCGCCGTTGCGGAGCAGTTCGCCGATTCGCCGGTTGACGGGCAGCCACTGCGCGATCGAGTCGCCCGACAGGTAGAAGCTCCGGTCCGCGAGGAACGGCAACATGGCCGCGGTCGTCACGGCCGCGAGCATCGTGGCGAACGGGAGGCGTCGCCGTGCTGATGTCGTCGATCGGTCGTCTGGGGTGTCCGGCGGGGAATCTCGGTCGCTCGCGTCGCGGAGCGCTCGCGGCGTCGGTCGACGTGGCATCGGCGACGGGCATCGGGCGGATCCTGACGCGACGGGCCCCGAGCGGGCTGGGGCCACGTGGCCGACCGTGGCCGACGTTGGCCGTCCGCCAATCGCTCGTGGGTCCGGTATCGTGAGGCCCGCAAGGCGGCGTGCCGCCGAGTGAGGTGACGACCGGGCCCTGTGCAACGGACGCCCGTGAATCAGGTCAGGCCCGGAAGGGAGCAGCCTTCATCGGCATCGTCTGTGTGCCGCAGATCGCCTGGTCGTCACCTCAGTCGGCGGCACGACTGACCGCTCCACGGGTGACGCTTCAGCAGAGTCGGTTGGCGTAGGCGACGAGATCCGGGGCGTCGAGTTCTTCAGCGACCGCGGCGAATCCGTCCGTCGGGCCGTGCCAGTGCCAGTCGTCGACCGATCCGACGTCGAGGTCGGTGTCGACCGTGGCGATCTGGCGGAACAGCAATGCGTCGGCGAGCTGCGCCTGCAGGGTCGCTGACAGCTTGGCCGCCCCGCGAAGCCCGGCACGTCCCACTGGCCGGCCGCCGGGGGAATGTCCTCGATGTGGCCGTACCGGGCCAGCACGAGTGCGGCACTCTTGGCGCCCCAGCCAGGGAGGCCTGGGAAACCGTCGGCGGTGTCGCCGACCAGGCCGAGGTAGTCGGGAATCGACTCGGGTCCCACCCCGAACTTCGCCTTCACGCCGTCGGCGTCGATGATCTCGCGCTTGCGGCGATCGAACTGCACGACCCGTTCACCGCGCACGCACTGGCCGAGGTCCTTGTCGGCGGTCACGATCAACACCTGCTCGACGCGCTCGTCCCGGTCGGCGACGGCGGCCGCGGCGGCGAGCGCGTCGTCGGCCTCGTGGTCGACCATCGGCCACACGGTGAAGCCGGCGGCAACCAGCGCCCGCTCCATCACCGGGATCTGGTCGAGGATCTCCGGATCCATCCCCTCGCCGGTCTTGTAGCCGGACCACATCTCGTTGCGGAAGCTCTCGATCGTGTGGTCGGACGCAACCCCGATGTGGGTCGCTCCGTCCTCGATCAGCGCAAGGGTCGAGGCGACCACACCTGCCGCTGCGTCGAACGGGCCGCGGTCGCTGTGACGTGACGCCATGCCGAAGTGCTGACGGAACAGTTCGTAGGTGCCGTCGACGAGATGGACGCGCATGGAGCGCACGTTAGGTCGTCTGAGCGACAGGGCTGTGCCCGGACTGTGTCAAGTCCGTCTCAGTGAAGCCTCAAGATCCGTGCCGAGGTGGTCGATAGAGGTCATGCGAAGCACAGCAAGCAAGCACTCGAACACCACTGAACCGATGACGACTCGACTCTTCTCCTCCGCCCGAACTCTCTTGGGGCCGCAGCCGCAGGTGTGCCCTGCCGTGCTCCCACGGAAGGACGCCCGATGACCGATCAACTCGATTCCACCCGGTCCAGCATCGTCGCCGCTGTCCAGCAGGAGCTGAACCGGTTCAGCAAGCAGGTCTCCACCGAGGTGCAGCGCCTCCAGAGTGAACTCGCCGCCGAGCGGGCCGCCCGGGTCAAGAGCGAAGAGACCGTGCGAATGCTGTTGCCGGAGATCGAACAGCGTCTCGCCGACCACGCAGCCCAGAACAAGCGACGCCAGGACGAGGTCGACCTCCGTATCGGTCGTGTGGCCGACGAGACCAACGCCGGCCTCGCCGCAGCGGTCGAGTCGGCGGCGCGACCCGTGGTGAAACAGCTCGAGCATCGCCAGGCCCAACTCGAACAGGATCTGGCCGGCCTCGACCGCAGCGTCCGCAAGTTCGACGAGCAGGCCGGCGCCATGGTGCAGCACTTCAACGTGATGACCGAGGCCACCGAGGCCCGCCTCGACGAGGTCTCCGATCAGATCGCCGAGCAACTCGACGGCCGTCTCTCCACGATGTCGATGCGTATCGACGAGGTGTCGGCGCAAGCCGCGCGCCAGCAGGCCGAGGTGTCGAACATCGTCGGGGCTCGCGTCGACCAGGCCGAGGACCGGATCAACGACCGCATCGTCACCGCCGAGGCCCGGGTCAACGAAACGGTCGGCCAGCGAGTCGCCGACATCGACGCCTATGTCGGCCGGGTCAGTGCCGGCCTCGACGACGCCGTGGCAACGCTCAGCGATCGCATCGCCGGCGTGGAGTCACGGTTCGGCGATGTCAACACAGCGATCGAGGCGATGGTGGCCCGGCTCGACAGTGTCGATGTCGACGCGATCGACGAGATGAAGGATCGTGTCGCCAGCGCCGCTGGTGAGGTGGAACTCGTCCGCATCGAAGTCGAGCGGTTCCAGAAGACGGTGGGCGAATCGATCGACAAGACCGTCGGTCGCATCGTCGAACTCGAGACCCAGATGCAGGACCAGCACTTGGACGTCGAAACCGCCGTTCAGCTCGAACGTCTCGAAGAGGTCGAGCGGGCGCTTCTCGCGCTCGGATCCGAGCCAGTTCGTTCGCCGAGAAGAGGCATCAGCCGCGGCGGCTGGTGCCAGCCCACTGAATCCGTTGTCCCCACCGACGCCGTTCGAGCCACAAGCAACCGCGCAGTCCTGAGATCGAGAGCAGCACCATGGCACTCCGAAAGCCCCGACCCGACGATCTGGCCCCACCCGGTGGCGGCACCGCGACTGCGCTCGCCGAGCCGCCCAGGGCGACGCAAGGTGAGTCGGCCGACGAATGCAATGCGGTCGGCCAGGCACTGATCGCCGGCGGCCATCTCTCGCAGGAGTCGTTCGACACGGTGTCGGCGACCGCCAGCGGCGACCTGTTGAAGTTCACCACGCTCCTGCTCAGCCATCACGGCGTCGGGCGCAACGAGCTCGCTGCCGCCGTGGCTGCGGTGTGCCAGGTGCCCGTGGCCGACATCTCGATGGCCGAGCTCGACGAGGAAATCGTCGACTCGGTTCCCCGAACAGGTCGCCCGCACCCACAAGGTGATGCCGATCCGAGACGAGGGCGGCCAGATCCTGCTGTTCGCCGCCGACCCGTCGCCGTGGCGCCGCCAGCAGGTCGAGTCGGCCACCGGACAGCGCTTCGTGTGGCAGGCCACCGACGAGAAGACCGTCACGTCGTTCATCGAGCAGATGTACCGCTCGACCGCCGACGTCGACGTCATCGTTGCAGCGTTCGCCGCCGAGGACGATCAGCGCCACGCCGCCGAGACACTCGCCGAGGTCAGCCTCGACGACCAGGCACCGGTCGTGCAGCTCGTTGCGAAGATCGTCGGCCAGGCACTTCGTGACCGCAGCTCGGACATCCACATCGAACCGCTCGACGATCGCCTCCGGATCCGGTTCCGCGTCGACGGCAACCTGGTCGAGGCGTTCTCGCTGCCGCTGTCGGCGCACAACGCGCTCATCAGCCGACTGAAGATCATGTCGGAGATGAACATCGTCGAGAAGCGGGCGCCGCAGGACGGTCAGTTCTCCACCAAGGTCGACGGTCGCCCGATCGACGTCCGTGTGTCGTCGGTGGCCACGGTGTTCGGCGAGAAGATCGTCATGCGTCTGCTCGACAAGTCGAAGTCGATGGTCAGCCTCGGCCAGCTCGGCATGCCGGCGGAGACCTACAAGACCTATTCCAAGCTGGTGCACGCACCGTTCGGCATGGTCATCTGTGCCGGCCCGACGGGGGCCGGCAAGACGACCACCCTGTACGCCACCCTGCTCGAGATCAACTCGACCGGCAAGAACGTCACCACCGTGGAAGACCCGGTGGAGTACGTGTTCCCCGGCATCAACCAGGTGCAGACCAACACCAAGGCCGGCCTCACGTTCGCCACCGGCCTGAAGGCGCTCCTCCGACAGGACCCCGACACGATCCTCGTCGGCGAGATCCGCGACGCCGACACCGCTCGCATCGCCATCCAGTCGGCCCTCACCGGTCACTTCGTGCTGTCGTCGCTGCACGGCACCGACGCCGTCGCCGCCCTGCACCGACTGCTCGACATGGGCATCGAGGCCTTCCTCGTCGCCTCGGCGATCGTCGGCGTGGTGTCGCAGCGTCTGCTGCGCAAGACGTGCGAGAACTGCAAGGAGGAGTACACGCCCGGCGCCGAGGAGCTGGCGGTGTTCCGTCAGCATTCCGGCGGCAGCGACAAGACCGTCTTCTACCACGGCAAGGGCTGCAGCTACTGCAGCAACACCGGCTACCGCGAGCGCATCGGCGTGTACGAGCTGTTGCGCATCACCCCCGAAGTGCGGCGTCTGATCGTCGGTTGGGCCACCACCGAGGAACTTCGTCGTCTGGCAGTTGCTCAAGGAATGCGCACGATGCTCCGAGAAGCAATGCAGATGGTCGAAGACGACGTCACGACCATTCCCGAAGTCGTCCGAACCCTGTTCGCCCACTGAGTACCGAGAGACACGGAGCGTTCCATGCCCAAGTTCGCCTACGCCGCAATCGACACCGCCGGCGCCGCCGTCGAGGGGGTGACCAAGGCCGACACGATCGGTGCTGCGCGCTCGATGCTCGTGGAACAGAACCTGTTCCCGACCAAGATCGAAGAACGCCGCGGGATGCTCGACTTCGAGCTCACCAAGGAGAAGGTCAAGAAGAAGCACTTGATGCACTTCACGCGTCAGCTGGCGGTGTTCGTCAAGGCCGGCATCCCGATCACCGACGCGTTGATCACGATCGGTGACGAGACCGAGGACGTCGCGTTGCGACGTGCGCTCGGCGTGCTGGTCGACGACCTCCGCAACGGTGGGCTGTTCTCGGCAGCTGCGGCGACGCACCCCGAGGTGTTCCCCGACTACTACGTCGGCATCCTGCAGTCGGCCGAGTTGACCGGTCAGCTCGACACCGCGCTCGAGAGTCTGGCCGAATACCTCGAACGCGAGATCGACACCCGGGCCAAGGTCGTGTCGGCGATGTCGTACCCGATGGTGGTCATGGTGATGGCGATGATCACGGTGCTGATCCTCGCCGGCTACGTGCTCCCGCAGTTCAAGCCGCTGTTCGAGGAACTCGGCGCCGAACTCCCGCTGCCGACTCGCGATGATGCTGTTCTTCTCGCGGTTCTTCACCGACCTGTGGTTCATCACGGCCGGCTTCTTCATGGTCATCGGCGGCGCGATCATGTTCCTGTTCAAGCATCCGACCGGCAGGATCTGGAAGGACCGGCTCGTGCTGAAGATCCCGGTGATCTCGGGCATCGTCGACTACGCGATCCTCGAACGGTTCTGCCGCATCCTGTCGGCGATGCTCGCCGCCGGCGTGCCGCTGCCGGAAGGTCTCAAGACCACCACCGACGCCACCAGCAACGTCGTCTACAAGGAACGACTCGAGATCGCCCGAGCGCAGATGCTCGAAGGCCAGGGATTCTCGCAGCCGCTGATCGACACCGAACTGTTCCCCGGCGCTGCCAAGCAGATGTTCAAGGTGGGCGAGGAGACCGGCACGCTCGACATGCAGCTCGAGGTGGCCAGCATCTACTTCGACCGTGAACTCGAGAGCCGGATCAAGAAGTTCACCACCATGTTCGAGCCGCTCATGATCGTGTTCGTCGGCCTCATCGTCGGCTTCGTCGCCGTGGCCCTCGTGTCGGCGATGTACGGCGTGCTCGGCGGCATGAAGGAAGGAGCCTGATCGGCGCCGCCGATCAGCGTGCGAGGACGAGGTCGACGAAGTGCTGACCGACGAAGATCGCCACGATGGTGCCCAGGGCCAGGAACGGCCCGAACGGCACCGCAGTGCGACGTCCCGCGCGATCGGCGGCCATCATCGCCACGCCGACCACGGCGCCGGCGATGAAGCCGAAGAACAACCCGGGCAGCACGATGCCGGGGTTCAGCCAGCCGAGGTACATGCCCAGCAGCGGTGCGAGGCGCACGTCACCGTCGCCCATGCCGCCCCTGCTCAGCGCGTAGATCAGCCACATCGCCACCAGCGCGATCAGCGCACCGAGCGCCATCATCCAGATGCGCTCCGGTTCGTCGATCACGATCGCCGCGATCGTCAGCGCGACGGCGCCGAGGACGATGCCGGTGTAGGTGATCTCGCGGGGCAGGCGCTGGGTCTGCAGATCGATCCAGGTCTGCGCCACCAGCACCGCCATCAAGATGCAGTACGCCGGGATCGCCGCCCGGGTGTCGTCGAAGCGGATCGCCATCAGCACGAACAACGTCGCGTTGGTCAGCTCGATCACGATCGGCTCGATGCCGATCGGTGCGCGACATCGGCGGCACTTGCCGCGCAGCACCAGCCAGCTGATCACCGGCACCAGATCGAGTGGGCCAAGGCGGAGCCCACACGAACCGCAGCGACTCGGTGGTGCGTTCACCGAGCCGCCCTGCGGCACCCGATCCACCACCACGGTCAGGAACGAGCCGATCACCAGACCGGCCACGACCACCACCACGATCAACAACGAAAAGCTCATCAGATGCGGCCCTCCGTGGCCCGAGCGGGAGGTTAGCCAACCATGTCCAGTCCAGATCCGATGCTCGAAGCATTGCTCAAGGCCACCGTCGATTCGGGTGCGTCCGACCTCCACCTCACGGTGGGGCGGCCGGCCACCGCCCGCCGCGACGGCGTACTGGTGTCGTTCGAGAACGTGCCCGTGCTCACCATGGAGGAGGTGGACCGCATGGTGTACTCACTGCTCGACGACCGCAAGCTCGCCGAGTTGAAGGAGGACCGTCAGGTCGACTTCTCGTTCGGTCTTCCCGGCGTCGGCCGATTCCGCGCCAACGCGTTCCGCCAGCGCGGTCACCTCGCTCTCGCTCTTCGCGTCGTGCCGTTCCGGGTGCGCACGCTCGAGGAGCTCGGCGCTCCCTCGGCCTGTACCACGCTGCTCAACAGGCCGTACGGCATCGTGCTCGTCGTGGGCCCGACCGGTTCGGGCAAGTCGACGACGCTCGCCGCGATGATCGACCGCATCAACGACACCAAGCCGGTGCACATCCTCACCATCGAAGACCCGGTGGAGTACCTCCACCACCACAAGATGGCGATGGTCAACCAGCGCGAGGTCGGCACCGACGTCGGGTCGTTCACCGACGGTCTGCGCAGCGCGCTGCGTGAAGACCCCGACGTCGTGCTGCTCGGCGAGATGCGCGACCTCGACTCGATCCAGATCGCGTTGTCGCTCGCCGAGACCGGCCACCTGGTGTTCGCCACCCTGCACACCAACGATGCCGCTCAGGCGCTCGACCGCATCATCGACATCTTCCCCGGCGAACGGCGTGACCAGATCCAGATCATGCTGGCGGGTGCCCTGCAGGGCGTGATCTCCCAGCGCCTGATGCCCGCCATCGGCGGCGGTCGCGTCGCCGGCTACGAGGTGATGATCGCGAACGAGGCGATCCGCAACCTGGTGCGCGAAGGCAAGTCGCGCCAGATGCGCAACATGATCGCCACCGGCGGCAAGGAGGGCATGCAGACCATGGAGATGGACCTCGCCCGCCTCGTCGCGGCCGGGTTGATCTCCATGGAGACGGCGATGGAAGGCAGCCAGTACCCCAAGGAAGTGCAGGCGCAGCTCGCGACTGCCCGTGCCCAGATGCACGCTCACTCGACGCTGTCGTCCGGCCAGGCCGGCTCGTCCGGTTCCGGCACCTACGGCGGCGCTCCGGTGTCGTCGTCGCCGGCCCCGCCGCCCCCACCGCCAACACCCGTCGGTTCCTGACTCGTGTGTCAACTGGGGTCTGACCCCAGTTGACACGTGCGTCCTTCCAGCAACGCACCCGAAAGGTCACCGTGGTCGTCAAGAAGAACCCGTACAAGAACCTCGCCGGGGTCACGCCGTGTCCCGGCGGCTGGCTGGTGCTGCCGGCCCGCCTTGCGGGCATCACCGTGGCCGCCGAGGACGCCTTCGTGGTGCCCAAGTTGTTCGAGGTGCTCGACTTCCGCCCCACGTTCGAAGCGGCGGCGATCAACATCCCGATGGCCTGGTTCGAGACGCCGACGGGCCAGTACCGTCCGTGCGACAGCGAGGCACGCAACTACGTGGGCTGGCCGCGCATCACCGGCATCTCGGGCACGCCCAGCCGTGCAGCCGTGCAGGCGTCGGACGGCGAGGCACGAAAGCTCGAGCCGTGGATGACCAAGCACGACATCCGCCGCCTTCGTTGGCTGCGCGAGGCCGAGCGGGAGATGCAGCCGTACCACTCGCGCAGCTTCTTCTCGGCGAATCCCGACGTGTCGTTCACGGTGATGAACAGCGACGAACCGCTGAAGACGTCGCCGTATCACGAGGACGGGCGTCTGGAGCGCCTCGAGTTGATCCGCGAGCGTCTCCCGGGCGTCGACGATGTGATCGCGCGTACTCCTCCCGAGGGCGCAGGTTCCGTCCACATGCTCCAGGCGGGTGCACTGCTGTTCACCGCTCGCCGTGCATCGGGCCGTGCCATCAGCCGCATGCCACTCGACCCGTTCTGGGACGAGAACGGCATGCGCATGGAAATCGTCCGCTGACCTCGGCCGTGCGGCGCCGGATTCGGCGTCGTCGGTCGGTTGGACTGATCAGTCGCTGAGGGAGAGCCCGATGATCGGGCCGTCGAACCCATCGTTCGCTGCCGCCGCGGCCTCGATCGTCGGCGGTGCGAAGTCGAGCGTTTCGAGTTCGAGCGGCGCGAAGAGGGGCGGCGCGAGCGGCGCTGGTTCGGCTGCTGCTGCCGTGTCGTCCACGGGCGCGGGTGCGGGTTCAGTGTTGAACGGTGACGGCGGTGGCGCGAGGCGGTCGAACATCGCGGTGATGGCGACGGCGAGTTCCTTCTGCTGCTGGCGTGACTCGTCGAGCCCCTTCTGGATGCGGGCCACCGAGTGCTCGAGTGCGTCGAGCCGCGCCGTGATGTCGGGCGAACCCTCGGGAGCTTCTCCGGTGAAGGAGGTGATGCGGTCGGCGCGCTCGCGCTCGATCAGCGAGGTGAGGCGTTGCTCGGAACGCTCGGTGGCCGCCTTGGCTTCCGACCGGGCGAGCTCGACCTGTTCCTGGGCGATCTGGGCGTAGGTGGCGAGCGACGTGAACTGGCTGCTGATCTGCGACTCGACCTGCTCGACGCGGTCGCGCAGGTCGTGGATCTCCACACTGTTCTCGGCGGCGGCCTCGTCGCCGAAGAACTCGTCGAGCGCGCTGCGTGTCGAGCATGTCGGTGTCGTTGATGTCTCGTGGCTTGCCGAACATGTCCTGCCCTCTTGCGGTAGTGAGGTGCGCCGCCTGGTGCGGGCGCATGTAGGTACATCGGCGCGACTTGCCGGCGTCTTGAGACCTCACTGAGACGTCGTTGATCTTTGCGAAAAAGTTCGAACTTCCACTCAAGATCGGCCACGAGGGACCGAAGAAACAACTGCGCAACGGGAGATGGTTCTCACGGAGCGCTTCGTGAGAAACAGTCTCCTCCGGGAGCACCAACCAAAGAGCGGAAGGAACCATTCAAATGGACAACAAGCAGGACAAGGGTTTCACCCTCGTGGAACTCCTCATCGTCATCGTCATCCTCGGCATTCTGGCCACCGTCACCGTGTTCGCCGTCCGCGGCATCACGGAGCGCAGCCAGGAGAACGCCTGTGACGTCGAGCTGCGGGCACTGGAGACCGCCGTCGAGGCGTACTACGTCGACAACGACCAGGTGTTCCCGACGACGCTCGCCTCAGCTCGAGTCGGGTGGCTACGTCAAGACGCACGCCGGACAGCCGGCATCTGGAGCGTCTCGGGCGGCAACACGCCGAGCTCGTCATCACGGCTGTGTCGGGCGGCAAGTGCGCCTGATTCGTCGCTGACGAGTCATCAATCTTGATCGAAGGCCCCGGCTCCGGCCGGGGCCTTCGTCGTTACGAGGAGACCATCCATGCAGCCCACGGCGATCGACGAGTACGTTGCCGACACGGTGCTCACCAGCGACATCTCCGACGGAGACGTCGACGTCCACGTTCGCTCGCTACGGCCTGACGACGCTCGACGTCCTCTTGTGCTTCGCAGCGCTGATCGTGATGTGCGCCTACACCCCGTTCTTCCACACGTGGTTCTGGGCGCCGCGGATGGCGGTCGTCCTCGCGGCCGTACTTCCGGGGCTGATCGCACTCGGACTTCTCGTCGCCAAGGGGATCGTGCGGCGCGAGCGGCGCAGCGTTTCTCGTGTGGGCGCTCGTCGCTGCAGCGTTCTCCGACAACTGGTGGCTGTCGTTTCGTGGAACGATCGCGCAGAGCACGTTCGTGCTCTCGTACATGGCGGCGTTCGGGCCTCTGGGCGCTGGCGCAATCCATGACCCGCTCCGGCCGGCGATTGATGCTGTGGACGGTGCTTGCCGGCGCCGGCATCAACGCGGTCGCCGGCGCGCTGCAGCTGATCCTGCAGCTCGAAGGCGGCAATCTGGGACTGATCGGGGGCCGATCCGATCGGCTTGACCCCGCATCCGATCGAGCTCGCCGCGTTCATGCTCATCGGGATCTTCGTGTGCCTCGAGCTGTTCGTCACCAAGCCGACGCGACCGGTTCCGCTCGTCGTGGGGTTGTTCTCCTTCGGGGCCGTTCTGGCCTTCACCTCCACTCGTGTGGCTCTGATCTCCTTCGTTGTCGTCTCGGTGGGCGCAGTCGTTCGACGTCGTACACGCCCGCAAATGATCGGCAGTTCGATTGCTGCGTTGGGCGTCGCCGCAGGTATCGGGATCTCCCGTCTGCTTAGCACCGGTACTGATGCCCTGGCTCGAGCAACCGAACGTGAAGCGGACGCATCGACTGGTGGACCGCAGGGTGGTCGGCCTTTCTCGAGCGGCCCGTCGTCGGCTGGGGAGCTGGCCGGTTCCGGTCGGCGATCCAGGGCGACCTGTCATTTGCTCACATCGCTGCCCAGCAGGACTCGCAGGCGATTCCCGATGCCCACAACGTCTTCGTCAGACATGACCGTCGATCTCGGTCTTCCTGGGCTGGTCGCTGTTCCTGGCGTTCTGCTGGTTCGTCGCACGACGTGTTTCCGGCGTCTACTCGTTGGCGCTCATCGCAGTGCCGATCATCTGGCTGCTCCAACCGATCGCGCTCACCACGTTGCTCCCCTACATGATGCTCCTCGGAATCGCGGTGACCTCGGGGTCGAAGAATCGATGACCCCGACGCACCGACCATTGACATGTCGATGGTCAAGCCCTGGGTGTGGACAGCTGCGACGGTCATCGGGTTGGGAGCGGCAAGCTGGCTGATGATCGCCGAGTACCGGCTGTCCGAGGCAGCGCTGGACCTCGACGGCGAGGCATTCGCTGCGGCCGAGGCGATGTACTTCGGGG
>CAVUJO010000002.1:0-259314 GCA_963741875.1 Ilumatobacteraceae bacterium
GCTCGGCGACGTCATCGCTCCAGCTCACCGACAACCTTGGTGTCGCGCTGGGCACCGGTGTCGTCGGTGCCGTGGTCGCGTTTGGCGACGACGTGGGATGGGCGCCGGGTGCCGCCGTGGCGATTGCCTGGGCGGTGCCGGTGGTCGTTGCCGTGAGTGGCGTCATGCTGTTCGGTCTCGCCGCTATCCGCACTCGCCTGGCGACGCTGCGCAGCGGCCGTCGATCACCGCCGCCTCTTAACGTTTGCGTCGCGGTTCTGGTGGCGCGGGCCTACTCGAAATACGACGCAAACGTGGCGCGGGAGGGGCCTCCCCCGGTACGGTTGACCGGAACCGAAGCAACCGAGACGAGACATCATGGTCAAAAAGAAGGTTCCCGCCACCCGTTGGCACGACGGCAGCACCCCGATCGAGGAGCTGCCCGCCGACGAGCAACTGGCCCACCAACTCGTCAGCGAGCGAGCCGATCTCGCTCCCTCGGTCGAGCGGATCATGAACGCCGAGATCAGCGAAGACCAGCGCACGCATGCGCTGAACGCCTTCAACGTGTCGCTCGACAACCCCGGCGATCCGAACCGTGATCCCCGCACGGCCATCGCCAACGCGGCCCACGGCTGCCTGAGCGTCCAGTAGTCGCCGTCGTGTGACGACTGCGACTGATGGAAGTTGAGTCGACCGGTAGCATGTTTACATGATTGCTGTCGAACTCATCGGAATCCAGGTCGATCCCATCAGCGGTGCCGCTGCAGTGGTCCTGCGCGAGCATGACGCTCCCAACAGGCTGCTGCCGATCATCGTCGGTCAGGCCGATGCCAGTTCGATCGCCATCGTGGCCAGCGGCGCCCATCTCCCGCGCCCGATGACCCACGATCTGATGGCGAGCGTCGTCGACGCGCTCGACGGCCACCTCGACTCGGTCGAGGTCACCGAACTCCACGAGGGCGCATTCCTCGCCAACCTCACGCTCAGCGGCCCGGCGGGCCAGCGATGCATCGACACGCGGCCGTCCGATGCCATCGCGGCGGTCCGGCTGCAGGCGCCGTTGTCGTGAGCCAAGCCGTGCTCTACGAGGCCGGTGCGCTTCCGATCGAGGAATCGGAACTCCGACCAGTTCGCGGTCGAAGCGGCGATCGACGCCGACGTCGACCAGTCCGGGGCGTTCCTCGCAGACCTCTACCTGGCCGACTTCATCGACACCACCGTGACCGACAGCACCGACGCCACCCCGACGACGAGCCCGACCCGCTTGCGTGACACTTCGGGTGGAACGGCTCCACCGAATCAAATCGCAAAAAGGGTTTTTAAAAAAAGGGGGGGGGGGGGGGGGGGGGGAGGACCGCAAACGTGATGGGAGCGTTGACGGGGTAGGGACGTGTCAGTGGGAGCTGGGCGGGGCGGGGTCACTAGGGTGGACGGCCGGACCCGGACCGCCCGGCGTCGCCCGACCAGACAGGAATCCCCATGCCCGAAGCAGTCTTCGTCTCCTACGCCCGTACCGGTCTTGCCAAGGCCGGCCGCGGCGGTTTCAACATGACGCCGGCGATGTCGATGGCGGCCCACGCCATCAGCAGCGCCGTCGAGAAGTCGGGTATCGAGCCCGAAGCCGTCGAGGACGTCGCTCTCGGCAACGGCGCCCACGGTGCGGCAACCTCGGTCGTCTCGCGCCTCCTCGCCGGCCTGCCCGTCACCACGGGCGGCAACACCATCCAGCGTCACTGCTCGTCGGGCCTCAACTCGATCGCCGTCGCCGCCAACCACATCGCAGGACGGCGTCGAGTCGCCGTCGGTGCCGGTGTCGAGTCGATCTCGATGCCGCGGTGGTTTCGGTGGCACGGTCAACATGGACCCCAAGCTGACCGAGATGTACCCGGCGATCTACATGGCGATGATCGAGACCGCCGACATCGTCGCCGAGCGCTACAACGTGGCTCGCGAGTACCAGGACGAGTACTCCCTCGAGTCGCAGCTGCGCATGGCCCGCGCCCAGGAGAACGGGCTGTTCGTCGACGAGATCGTCCCGATGGCCACCAAGATGAAGCTCGTCGATAGTGAGACCAAGGAAGAGACGATCGTCGACTACACGGTCACCGGTGACGAGTGCAACCGTCCCCACCACGCTGGAAGGTCTCCAGAAGCTGCAGCCCGTGCACGGCGAAGGCAACTACATCACCGCCGGTAACGCCAGCCAGCTGTCCGACGGCGCCGCCGCCGTGGTGATGATGTCCGACGAGGAGGCCAGCGCGCGACATCGAGCCGCTCGGTGCGTTCAAGGGGTGGGCCGTCGCCGGCTGCGAGCCCGACGAGATGGGCATCGGGCCGATCTACGCCGTGCCGAAGCTGCTCAAGCGCCACGGCCTCACCGTCGACGACATCGACATCTGGGAGCTCAACGAAGCATTCGCCAGCCAGTGCCTGTACTCCCGCGACAAGCTCGGCATCGACCCCGAGAAGTACAACGTCAACGGCGGCTCGATCGCCTCGGCCACCCGTTCGGCATGACCGGCACCCGTTGCGCCGGCCACATCCTGCAGGAGGGCAAGCGTCGCAACGCCAAGTACGGCGTCGTCACGATGTGCATCGGTGGAGGCCAGGGCGCTGCCGGCCTCATCGAGATCTACTGAGCACGGGCGGCCCCGACTGACGTACATCTGGTGTGAGACACCAGGTGTACGTCGTGGCTCAGGTGAGGCCCTTGTCCATGATCCGTTCGAACGTGCCGGAGTAGCCGAGCTTGCGGAGCAGGAACGGTGTGATCCCCGGTGCGATGTTGGCGAGCACGATCAGTGGGCGCACCGGGGGAGTGTTGACCAACACCTCGGCTCGGTTGCGTTTGATGCAGCCGACCGTGACAGCGGCGACCCGCTGCGGCGTCGAACTCCCGGCGATCCTGGGTGCCTTCACGCCTTCTTCCACCCAGCGGTGCGCCATCCCGACGTCGGTCACGAGACCGGGACACACGACCGAGAAGTTCACGTTCGTCTTGTCGTACTCGGCACGTAAGGCGTTGGTGAACCCGACGAGGCCGTGCTTGCTCGAGCAGTAGGCCGACTCGCCGGGCACGCCCACCTTGCCGGCGCCGGACGAGATGTTGATCACGTGGCCGCGGTCGCGTTCGAGCATCCCGGGCACGACAGCGCGAGTCAGCAGGATCGGCGCTTCGAGGTTGATCCGAAGCGTGTCGACGAAGTCCGACTCGGGTGCCTCGTGGAACCGACGGACGATGTCGATGCCGGCGTTGTTGACGAGGATGTCAACTGGCCCGAGTTCGGCCTCGGTTCGCTCGATCAGCCGGTTCCGATCCTCGGCTTTCGCAACGTCGCAGACCACGGCGATGGCCTGCACGCCGAGCGCCTCGATCTCCGCACGCACGGCCTCGAGTTCGAGCTCGGACCTGGCGGCAAGCGACAGGTTGACGCCTTCGTCGGCGAGCGCCTTCGCAATGTACACGCCGATGCCGCGCGACGCGCCCGTGACGATGGCTGTGGTCCCCCGAAGATCTTTCATGGCCGGACGGTAGTACGGCGAACATACGTCTGGTGTCTGTCACCAGATGTACGTCAGTGGCCGGTGTAGGTGGGGTCGCGCTTTTCGAGGAAGGCGGCGACACCCTCGCGGTGGTCGTCGGTGCGGAACAACTCGGCGAGCGACGAGCTGACCCATCGGCCGAGGTCGTCCCAGTTCGGATCGAGCGCCTCGCGCAGTCCGCGCTCGAGGGCCTGGACGGCGAGCGGGGGATTGGCGGC
Organism: Ilumatobacteraceae bacterium; assembly: GCA_963741875.1. Classification (GTDB taxonomy): domain Bacteria; phylum Actinomycetota; class Acidimicrobiia; order Acidimicrobiales; family Ilumatobacteraceae; genus Sva-07. The sequence continues at coordinate 3,744 of CAVUJO010000002.1, forward strand.
GATCGACTCGGCGAGCTCGACCGCCGCCGGCAGCAGATCGTCGTGCGCGACGACCCGCGAGACGAGTCGCAGCTCGCGAGCCTCATCGGCGCTGATGACTCGACCGGTGTAGAGCAGCTCGGCTGCGTGTTCGCGCCCGACCAGTTCGGCAAGGCGGGCGAGCCCGGCGACGTCGCAGCACAGCCCTCGCTTCACGAAGAGCTCACCGAACTGCCCGTTCCGACGCGATTCGGATGTCGGCCATCAGCGCGAGTTCCATCCCCCAGCCGACCGCTGCGCCGTTGACCGCGGCGATGACCGGCACGTCGGTGCGCAGCAGGCTGCCGGCGGCAGGGGTGAGGCGCGGTTCGCGGTCGGCTCGTTGCAGGTCGGCGCTGGCGGCGACCATCACCTGTTTGACGTCATCACCCGAGCAGAACGCCGGATCTCGCCCGGTGATCACGAGACACCGGGCCGTGGTGGTGTCGACGGCGTCAGCGAGTTCGGCGTACGTCGTGAACGTCAACGCATTGCGCGCCTCGGGCCGGTCGATCGTGATGATGCCGACGTGGCCGCGCTGCTCGTACTCGATCTCGGTGTACACACGGCCAGCCTGCCATTCGGCGTTGACGCCGCACGTGGCGGAGCCCTGGTGGTCGGGCAGATTCTTGACCGTCGATCACCCGGCTCTCACCTTGTTCTGACCGAAGATCGAGAGGCTGGATGCCGGGAAAACCCCGTCGCACCTCCTTACACGAACCCGCTGTCCGGCATCCCGGCGAACCCCCCACGACATGGGCGCCACCCGCCGCTTCTCCGCCCGTCACCGCGTCCACCGTCACCGACAGCGCGGCCGCGTGGCCCGCGCTCGTTTCGGTGCGGGGGTCCTCGTCGGCATGGCGCTGACCGGGGCAGCGGTCGGCGGTACCGCGATCGGCCAGCCGGATGAGTCGACTGCAGCGGTTCCGGCCGAGTCGACCAATGTGACCGCCCAACCGGTCAGCGTGTCGACCGGTTCGATCGGTGACCTCGTCGAGGCGGCTCGACCCTCGGTGGTCTCCGTTCGACAGGAGGTCACGCAGACCGGCCCGCTCGGCCAGACCTCGAGCGGTCAGGCTGCAGGCACCGGTTTCGTGCTGTCCGCCGACGGTTACATCGTCACCAACAATCACGTGATCGCCGAGGGCGACAGCCCCGTGGTCACGTTCGCCGACGGCACCACCGAGTCGGCCACGATCGTCGCCGGCGACCCCAGCCGCGACCTCGCTGTGCTCAAGGTCGACCGCACCGACCTCACCCCGCTCGCCGTCGGCGACTCCGACGAACTCCGCCTCGGCGACCAGCTGATCGCGGTCGGTTACGCACTCGATCTCAACGGTGAGCCGTCGGTGACCGCTGGCATCCTGTCGGCGAAGAACCGCACGATCACCGAGGAGAACGGAGCGCAGCTGGTCAACCTGCTGCAGACCGACACGGCGATCAACCCGGGCAACTCGGGCGGCCCGCTCCTCAATGGGCGCGGCGAAGTGATCGGCATCAACACCGCCATCGCCGGCCAGGCGCAGAACATCGGCTTTGCGATTGCGATCACTCCGGTGATGGACGTCATCGATGAACTCCGCGGCGGGAACGTGCCCGATCGTGCATTGATGGGTGTCACCACGCAGCCGACCGGTGAGGGACTCGGCGTGGAGATCGTCGAGATCGCCGAGGGCTCCGGCGCTGCCGACAGTGAGCTGCGAGTCGGTGACGTGATCGTCGCCGTTGATGGCACCGAGATCTCCGATCCGACGTCGCTCGGCGCGGCGGTCGCCACCTATCAGCCCGGCGACACGGTCACCGTCACGATCGAGCGCAATGGCTCGAGCCAGGACATCGCTCTCACCCTCGGCACCCGCCCCACCTGACGCCCATGAGGCGGGGCGGAACGTCCCCGAGCCCAGGTCTCCGGGAACCACGCCCGCCCCACCTGACCAAGGTTCCTGGAGACCTGGGGCACGGGGAACCACGCGGCTCCGTCCCCACCCGGACGGTCATGAAGCCGGTCGCTGTGTCAGAGGGCCTCGAAGACGGTCAGCAACGACGGCACGACGGTGATGATCAGGAACACCGGCAGGAAGCAGACGATGATCGGGAAGATGATCTTGACCGTGAGCTTCGCCGCCTTCTCCTCGGTGTGCTGGGTCCGCTTCAAGCGCATTTCGGAGGCCTGGACGCGGAGCGTCTCGGCGATCGGGACACCGTGCTTCTGTGCCTGCAGGAGTGCGGTGACGAGCTGACGGATCTCCGGCACCTGCGCCCGGTCGGCGAGCGCACGCAGTGCCTGACCGCGGGGCACGCCGGCTCTGATGTCGCTCATGGTTCGGCGAAGCTCGTCGGTGAGTGGGCCCTCGTTGGTCTTGGCGACACGGGCGAGGGCGGCATCGAAACCGAGTCCGGCCTCTACGCAAATCGTCATCTGGTCGATGATGTCCGCAGAGTCGCGCCGGATCTGCTCGTGACGGTCGTCGCGGGCACTGAGCACCCAGTAGTCCGGCAGGAAGAACAGCAGAACCGCGGCGATCAGTGCCAGCACCACCTGCCCGTACAGGAGCAGGAGCAGGGCGCCGAGCACGGAGATCGTCACCTTGATGCCGAGGAGGCGTGGCAGATCGAGGCCACCGGGATGGCCGGCCTGTACGAGCCGGACCTCGAGCCCGTCGACCAGTGCATGGGGCATGGCCCTTCTGGCCGATGTCCCGAGCTGGCGCATCGTGCCGGCGAGAGGGCTCTGCGCCGGTGGTTGCTCGGGGAGTCCTGCGTAGAGATTGCCGCGCGCCGCCGACGGTCGGGCGGTCAGGCCCCACCAGAGTGCGGCGACAGCCCCAACCACCGCTGCGGCACCAAGGACGAGTGTCAGATCCATGTCGTTCCTTTCGTTGCGCCGCTGACGATCACAGCGCCACCGAGTTGACGATCCGGCGAACCCACAGTGAGCCCAGCACCAGGAGGATTCCGGCGGCGGCGAGGAACACCGGGCCGATGCCTTCGGTGAGTTTTGCGAGGTTGTCAGGGTTCACCCGCCACTGCCAGAGCAGCATGGCGAACGGCATGACGAGAAGAATGCGCGCCGAGAGGCGTCCTTCGGCGGTGAGCGTTCGAACCTGGCGCCCGATCCGTGCTCGCTCGCGGATGGTCATGCTGACCTTCTGGAGGATCTCTGACAGGTTGCCACCGGTGTCGCGGTTGATGTCGATCGCCGAAACGACCCACTCGAGGTCCCTGCTGTCCATTCGGCTGGCGAGTGCGTGCATCGATTCGGAGAGATCGCGGCCGAGCCGTGATTCGGCGAGCACATTGGCGAACTCGCTGCGGGCGGGTTCCTCCGCCTCCTCCGCAACTGATTCGAGCGCCTGGGTGATGCCGTATCCGCTCCGGAGCGCGGTGGTGACCAACTGCAGCACGTCGGGGAGCTGATCGGCGAAGGCCGCTCGTCGACGATCTCTCGCCCGTCGAACCCATGCGGCCGTTCCGACGCACACCAGCACTGCAACGGTCAGCCCGGCGATCGGACCGAGGGCGAAGAGACCCACAAACCCTGCGACGACTGCAACGACCGCGACCGTTGCTGCGAATTCGGCTGGTTGCATCGCAATGTTGGCCATCGCAAGGCTTTCGGCGAGGTCGGCTCGCTTTCCGTAGCGTTCGAGTGCTTCGTCGACCGCTGACATCGTCTTCACACCCATCGACGACGCGGTCCGTGGCTTGTCGATCCCGAGCCGAGCCTTCGAGACCCGGGCTCGCGGGAAGAGCAGCGCGCCCATGAGGAACAGGCCGACGAATATTCCGGCCACGCTGACCCACAGCCACACCGTCGACAGCGCCTGATCGTCGGACCCGATGGCCGGGGTCGTGGGCGGCGCCTGCTGCGTCTGCGTGGCAGCCACCGCAGTCGGTTGCGCAGCAGCGGTCGTCGCGGGCGCAACCGTGGTAGCGGGAGCGAGCGTCGTCGTGGGAGCAGCCGTTGTCGTCGGCGCGGTCTCGATGACCTCGACGACGAGGCCGGCGACGCGTGCGAACGCTGCGGAGACACCCGCAGGGTCGTCGGCCGGCGTGACGAATCCGAGAGCAGCGAGGCTCTCGACGTCGGACAGCGCGGTGGCCAGGCTGATCGTCTCGACGTGCAGGTTCGTCGCCGCGAGTCGAGCGTCATCGAGTGTCGCTGCGCTTCCCTCGTCCCTGCCGTCGGACAGCACCACGAGCACCTTGTGGGCGGCGTCCGGGCTGAAGCGTTGGCTGGCACCGACCACACCGTCGTACAGTGCTGTGTCACCGCCGGTGGTGATCAACGCGATCTGGAGGTTGAGCAGGCCCCGGTCGGTGGTGGGCGGTGCCAGGACGCTCACGCCGTCGGAGAACGTCTCCACGCCGATCCGGACACCGGGCGGCATCGCAGCGATGAACTCGTTCGCGGCGGCCTTGGCGTTCTCGATCGCCGGCTGCATGCTTTCGGAGGTGTCGATCGTGAGGATCACCTCGACGTCGCCGGCTGGCATCTGGGCCCGGGCCGCGCTCGGCAGGAACGCAGCGGCGGCCGCGGCGGCCGCCAGCACCGTCAGTCGTGCCAGGGCATTCACGACCATGCCTCCACCCCGGCGAACAGGCCACGTGGGACGGCGACGTTGCGTTCGGCGAGTTTGTCGACGAACTCGGGACGGATCCCCGTGGCGACGAGCGTCTGGCTCTGGAAGTCGTAGCGAAAGATGTCCTGGAGCGTGATGATCTCGCCTTCCATGCCGACGACTTCGGTGATGTGGCTCACACGGCGAGAACCATCGCGGAACCGTTCGATCTGCACGATCAGGTTCAGCGCCGACGAGATCTGCTCGCGGATTGCCCTCGTCGGGCAGGTCGTAGCCCGCCATCAGCACCATCGTCTCCAGACGGGAGAGGGCGTCGCGCGGTGCGTTTGCATGGACCGTCGACAGCGAGCCGTCGTGGCCGGTGTTCATCGCCTGCAACATGTCGAGTGCTTCGGCGCCGCGCACCTCACCCACGATGATGCGGTCGGGGCGCATGCGCAGCGCATTTCGAACGAGGTCGCGGATCGCGACCTCGCCGTTGCCCTCCGGCATTGGACGGTCTCGACTCGAGTCGGATCACGTGCTGCTGGTGCAGTTGGAGTTCTGCTGCGTCCTCGATCGTGACGATCCGTTCCTCGACCGGCACGAACGTCGACAGCACGTTCAGCAGCGTGGTCTTGCCGGTACCGGTTCCGCCCGACACGAGGACGTTGAGCCCGCCCTCGACGGCGGCGGAGAGCAGGCCTGCGACCCGTTCGTTGAGTGAGCCCATGGCGATGAGGTCCTCGACCTGGAACGGGTCGGCAGCGAATTTCCGGATTGTCAGAATCGAGCCGTCGAGTGACAGCGGCGGCACGATGACGTTGACCCGTGAGCCGTCTGCGAGTCGGGCGTCGACCATCGGGGACGATTCGTCGACCCGCCGGCCGACCGAGGTGACGATGCGTTCGATCACGCGTCGCAGGTGCTCCTCCGACATGAAGTGCACACCGGTTCGCTCGATGAGCCCTGCTCGCTCCACATAGATGTTGTCGCCTCCGTTGACCATCACTTCGGTCACCGTCGGATCTTCGAGGAACTGCTCGAGCGGTCCGAGACCCATCACGTCGCGTGCGATGTCCCTCACGAGCATTTGGCGCTCCTGCGGCGAGAGCGCCGACTCGTTCGCGTTCATCAGCGACGCGATCTCGTCGACGACGAGCGCCTGCATCTTCTCTTCGCTCGTCGACTCGAACAGCCGCATGCCGAGCCGTTCGAAGAGCGCATCGTGCACTTTCGCCTTGAACTCGGCGAGGCCGTCGGCAGCGAGAGGTGACGGCTGTGCGGACGTCCATCCGTTGGTCACCTCGCCGCGCTCCTTCGCGGCTCGCTGTGCCTGGTTGATCCGTTCGCTGACGCTCATCGCCGCCACCCCTTCTTCGTTGTCTTGTTGCTGGTGACCGGAGAGAAGAGCTCCGCGAGTTCCTGGAGTCTCTTGGCGACGTTGCTCTTGGGCTCGCTGGTGACGACCGGATCTCCGAGGTTGAGCGACAGCGGCACCGAGCGACTCGACGGAATTGAACAGGTGATGCTCATCCCCATCGCCTCCTCGGCGTCGGAGGGATCGAGGCCGACCTTGGAATCGGCTCGGTTGAGCAGCATCGTTCGCTGAGCGGTGATGCCGATGTGGTCGAGTGCATCCGTTGCTTTGCGGAGGCTGCGGATGCTGGTGACGTCGAGGCTCGACACGAGCAACACATCGGTGGCGCAGTCGAGCGCCGCAAGCGTCAGCTCGTCCAACCCTGCGGCGGTGTCGACGACGACGTAGTCGAAGCTCTGTGCCAGCAGCGGCAGTATGGCAGCGACGTGCTCGTCACGAATCGACTCAGCATCGACCGGATCGCTCGCCCCGGCAAGGAGAAACAGCTTGTGTGGCGACGCCGTGAGGTGGACCTTGGTGGTCGTCACGTCGATCTCGGCGCTGCGGGCGAGCTGCGCAAGTGTGCGCTGTGGGGTGAGCGACAGCGCCAGTGCGAGGTCTCCGAATTGCACGTCGAGATCGACGGCCGCCACACGACCGGGATTGCGTTGCGCGAGGGCGACAGCGAGATTGGACGAGACCGCTGTCTTGCCGGAGCCTCCCTTCGGCGAGATGACCACGATCACCCGACCGAGCGTCCGCCCGGGGACGTGGCCGTCGGTCTTGACGATGACGCCGAGGCTCCGCAGGGTGGCATCGATCTCGTTGAACAACTCGGGCGACATGTCGTTCCCGACCGTCACGGTCGGTGCGTTGGTCTCCATCAGCGCACCACCGTGTACACGTTGCCGAGGTTGACGACGCGGGTGCCGTCGTCGGTCACGCTCGCGGGTTGGATCGACAACCACACCCTGCCGAATTCGGTGGCGAACACGAATCGCTCCGACTGCTCGGGCGAGAGTGCCAGTGTGACCACGTACTGGGTGCCGGTGACCTGCTCGATGTCGGCGCTTTCGCTTTCGCCTTCGTCATCGGCGCTGACGTTGGTGACCGGGGCGTTGATCGTCTGCACGTTGGTGACGAGGACCTTCTGGAACTCGAGCTTGGTGACGTTCGGGGTCTTGGTCGGCCCGGTCGGTTCCGACTCGCCGGGAACCGATTCGACCGACTCCTCGACCTGGCCGGCGGCGGCCTGGAGAGCCGCATCGTCGGCTGCAGCAGATTCCTGCGGACCGGCGACTTCGACATCGAACGGATCGAACGACACGTAGACACCGACCAGGTCGCCCTTCTTGATGGCGCCGCCGACGGCCCGCTCGGCCTCGAGCAACGTCGACACCTGCACCTTGTCGGACACCTCCTCGACAACCGCATCCTTCGCGGCGAGACGAGCGGTGAGGAGCTGGTCGCCCGGCTGCAGGTCGGCTGCGGCCACCTCGTCGCCGAGGCTGGAGAGATCGGTGATCGCCCCTGCCTGCTTCAGTCGGGCGGGTACCTGCTCGACCGACACGGATGCAGCGATCGTCTCTGATGCGGCTCCCTTCGGGACGAACTCGTCCACGACGTAGACATCGACGAGAGCTTCGTCCGCCACCGCGTTGTCCTTGGCCGAGTTGACGTAGGCGACGAGTGACACGGTGCCCACGAGCGCGAGGAGCACCGCCGCAACGATGCCGATGATTCGCCGTTTGTTCTGCATGATGTGGTGTCCTTTGTTGGAGGGCTGATCGGGTGTGGCGGTGTCAGTCGGAGAGGTAGACCTGAGAGACGCCGAAGTCCTGGCTGTCTCCGGGAATGCCTCGAGTGGTGACGAACTTCTTGTAGAACCCGCGGACGCAGTACTTGCCGCGTTCTTTGTCGTCGGGGCACTTCTTGTCGAGGGTCCCGCCGTAGGCGTTGCCGTTGAACGAGTAGCCGGTGACCCTCAGCAGGGCGAACCCCTTGATCTTGTAGGGGCCCTTGCCCTTGCACCCGGCGTCGGCGCAGGCTTGTGCGTCGTAGATCGGGATCAGGACGTTGTACGGAAGCGCGGGCGGCCCGTTCGGGTCGGTGATGCACGGGACATCCTTCTGGAGGTCGCCGCCGGGCTTGCCGGGGGCGAACCCGCCGGCCGTGATCGTCACCTCGCAGCCATCGCCGAGGAGCTGGCTGAAGCCCCCGGGGAGCGACGAACAGCCGGTCTGCGGCTTGGGGTCGTCGAGGTAGATCGTGACGGTCTCGTTCTCGTCGGCGGTGAACTCGCAGTCGGCGATCACGATCGGCAGGGTGGATGCCCTTCCGATCGTTCCCCACTTCGCCGTGGCGGACCGGTTGACATCGCCGACGCTCTGTTGCAGGAACGTCTGGTCGACGGTCTTGGTCACGGTGATCGTCGTTTCGTTGCTGCCGCAGGCAGGCGTGGTGGTGGTCTGGCCGTCCTTGCGGTACGGCGTGTAGTCGACGATCGGTGATCCAGTCGAGCGCGCAGTCGGTCGCCACGGCCAGAGCGGTGGCGTCGGCGCTGTTCTGTGCCGAGCGGGCCTCGAGCACGTAGCGGCCGACGTCGATGGCGAGCGCGGCGCCGATCAGGATGGCTGCCATCGCGAGGATGACGAAGATCGTGGCAACGCCGCGATCGTCGCGTGCGACGTCGTTGCGGACCTCGCGTGAGAGATCGTTCAGCCACCGCATCGCATCGTCACTGTTTCGGAGATGGTGTCGGGGATGATGGTGGGGAGAAAGGGGATGCCGCGCAGCTCGACGGTCCTGGTGGCCTGCACGGTGACGAACTTCGTCGGGTCGGACGGCGATGGACACGGGGCCCCGACGATCGCGGTGTCGCTGGGAAGGGGCTTGCTGAGCGCTGCTGAGCGGGCGCCGTCGCGGGCCAGACCGACGGTCTGGGTCTTGACGCTGAGGAAGTTGCCCATCACGACGGTGCCGATGATCAGCATCAGCAGCACCGGGATGGCCAGGACGAGTTCCAGCGTGACGACTCCTCGGTCGTCGTCTCGTTCGGTTCGTGTCGAGCGGTACATGAGTGGCCCATCTCCGGGGGGAAGGGCCTGCCTTCCCCCCGGACTCGGAATCATTCGGGGGTGCCGCCGCCGCCACCGCCGCCGATGCCGGTGACGATGCTCTGCAGCTTGCCGCTCAGGTCCGTCCCGAACTGCGTCCAGATCCCGCCGAGCGCGAGCACGATTGCGCCTGCGACGATGACGTACTCGATGGCGACGACACCCTCTTCGTTGGTCGCGACCTCTTCGGTCGTGTACTTCTCTACGAGGTTCATCATGTGATTTCTTGCTCCTTGTTTGCGTCCCGATCCCCGCCGATCGAGGTGGGCACGTCATACAAGTTACGAAGAAGCCGAAGACCGGAAATCACCAACATTGATGAAATGCCGGGGGGCAGACCTTCTCTATGTTTTCTCCCATGTCATGGCAAGATCTGATGCACAAGCATTCGCTCAATGCAGCCACCGCGGCGCTGTTCGGACTTGCGATCTGGAGGATCGGGCTGAGCCCGGAACTCCCAGCCGTGTTCGCCTTCATCTTCGGCGGCGTGCTCCTCGCCGTGATCGACTGGCGGATTCAGCGACTCCCGAGCCGGATCATCTACTTCACCCTCGCCGGCGTTGCCGCTGGTCTCGTATTCGCGTCGATCGTCGAGCGAGACGTGGTGCCGCTCGCAACCGCCGTCGCTCGGAGCGCTGTTGTTCACCAACGCCTTCTTCGTCATCTGGTTTGCGACCACGAAGTTCACCGGGATGATGGTGCTCGGATTCGGTGACGTCCGCCTCGCTGCAGTGCTCGGGCTGTTGCTCGGCTGGTACGGGTTGCCAGTACGTGCTGTACGGCGCCATCGCCGGTCACCTGCTGGCGCTGGCAATCGCGGTCGCCACGTGCGTCCACCGCCGCCAGCTGTATGTGCGGTACTCCTTCGGGCCGCCGCTGATCGCCGGCACGCTCGCCGTCGTGCTATTTCAAGCGTAAGGCACGGCCGAGCGAGCGCTCGCTCGGAGGCCAGTCACCAGGCGTCAGGAGGACGGCGTTGCGCGCGAGGGAACGCGACGGCTGGCGTGATGCGACCGGCGCCGGTCGCGGTCCGATGAAGGCGTCGCTCGGCAGGAGCGACCGGTGGGTGTCGGCGATGGCGACTGCGGCCAGTTGCGAGCGCACATCGAGCTTCTGCAGCACGGCACGGATCTGCGACCGAACGGTGGTGAGCGCCACGAAGTGTTGCTGGGCGATCTCTTCAGCGGTGAGGCCGTCGGCGAGCGCAGCGAGCACGAGGGCTTCTCGGGGCGTGAGTCGCTCGAAGCGAGCCCGGGCGCGGATCATGTGGATTCGCTCGACCCGGAGGTGTTCGAGCAACTCGGACTGCTCGGTGCGGCCGATGATCGTCTCGCCGGCGACGATGCGGCTGAGCGTGGAGTCGACCTCGTCGAGGTCGGCGTGCTTCTGGATCCAACCAGCTGCACCGGCTTCGAGCCACTCGGCCAGTGCCTTGCGACGGCGTTCGGCGGTGAGAACCACCACCTGCGCTCCCGTCGAGACGAGCGCGCTGATCAGCTCCACTCCATCACCCGCCGCACGACCCAAGTGAACCTCGAGCAGCACGCACTGCGGCTCGATTCGCTGCGCCCGCTCGATGACGTGGCACTGGTCCGTTCCGTCGGTCGTCTCGGCGTCCCAGTCCGCGCTCGGCGAGCGCCGCGCGCAGTCCAGCGCCCAGCAGTGTGTGCTCAGCGACGACGAGGACGCGACCGGCTGTGGCGCAGCCGTCGTCGGCTTCGTCGTACCGGGGATCCAATGGGGTTCGTGTCGGAATCGCCGCCGGCTTCGTTGCGGTGTGCATCGCAGCCCAACTCCTCGCTTGTGGTGAAGGTGGCGAAGGTACGCGCCGTGCCGACTCCACGACAAGAGGTCGGCACTCATCTTGTGGGCATCTTGATCGCTCCTTCTTCGTTGTCGAACACAACGGGAGTGAAGTGGACAAATGCTTGATCATTTGCAGACGGAATTGAGTGAATGATCGCTTTTCGGGATTCGTTGTATTCCTCTCAAGACGAGGTCAAGAAAGGATCTTGAAGCGGAGCGCCACCATTGGCCGTGGCCGAACGAAGATCGTCAGGCAGCGGTGAGGGCGTCGATGAATTCTGCGCGCGTTGCCGGGCCGAGTGGGGGTTCGGGCGGGCGTTGGTCCTTCGTCTGCAGCACAGCGAACACTCGGGCGCCGAAGTCGGCATCGGTGAGCAACGCATCGGGCGGTGACAGCAGATTGAGGTTGCGGACGAATGCCCGCAGCACCACTTGGTCAGAGCGCAGCGCTGGCGCCAATCCGTCTCGCAGCACCGATCGGGTGAATGCCCTCGGGTCGGACGCGTCGGCGTAGGGATCCTCGCCCGCGAGCAGCGTCGCCGCCACGCGACGCGCCTCTCGATCCTGCTCGACCGACGAGCGGTACCACGGGTGGATCTCCGTCCGAAGCGCCTCGTCGTATGCGACTGCCGCCGCTCGCACGTCACCGGGATGCTCCTCGATCGCGGTCGCCAACAGGTGCGCACTCCAATAGGCCGTACTGCAGCCACGCCCGTAGAGCGGGTTCGTGCACAAGACCGCGTCGCCGACTGGAGCGAGTCCGATGGCGGCGGGCTCGCCATCCACCACGTAGTCACTCCACTTGTTCAACAACCCGGCCATCATGTGGACGTCGGGGGTGATGGGCTCGGCACGACCGTCGAGCCATGGCGCTGTCGCCGGCAGCAATCGGGCCGCAGCGTCGAACGCCAGTGGGTCGGACAACCGCCGGCGCAGTTCGTCGTCTCCGGTCGGGATGGCGAGCGTGACGCTGAAGGTCCGGTTGTCGCCGACGAACGTCCCGTACTTGATGTAACCGAGGTCGCCACCGATCGGGCCGGTGCGCGGCGGGAGTTCGACATCGGGAAGTAGCCGATAGAAGCGGCTCGCGTACACGATCCCGGTGTCCTCGACGGTCTCGGTCAGCTCACGGGCGCCGACATCGGCGAGCCACTCCGCAACGGCGCTCCGGCGACCGTTTGCTGCGACGACCAGATCAGCGGCAAGTTCGGTCCCGTCGGCGAGCCGGACCCCGGTCACCACTGGGACATCGCTGTCCAACGCGAGCTCATCACCACCGAACTGGCGCGTGAGCGTTGCGCTCAGCGCAACGCTGGCGCGATTTTCGGGGTAGTGGGGGTAGTCGGGGTAGTGGGGGTGTGGGTAGTGGGGGTGGTGGGGGTGGGGTTGGCCTGTGTGGTGAGTCCGACGGCGGCGTGGCCGGTGCGGATCGTCACGTTCGCTTCCGCGAGCGCTGCGCGGCGGAGCACCCATTCGAAGGTGGTGCGCCGGCAGGCGATCATCACCAGGTCGTCGTCCTCCGGCTCCGGAACGAACGCCATCTCCGGCGGGAGGTTGTCGCCGAAGCGCATCTCGGTGGCGCCTTCGGCGAGGAGTGCTTCGAGGATGTCGGGCTGATGGTCGCGCAGCAGGTTGCGCAAGCGAGCAAGGAAGGCATGGCTGTGACGAACCTGGGGCGCCCCGCGACGGTTCCACTCGAACGCTTCGTCGGCGGTTGCGGGCATGGGCGTGTCGTCGCGCTCGATCACGGTCACGTCGTGTCCGGCACGGCCGAGCTGGAGCGCTGTTGCGAGGCCGGCCACCCCGCCGCCGACGACCACGACGTTCATGGCAGGAATTCGAGGCCCTCGAAGTCGCCGGACGAGCGCCACTGGTCGATGTACTGGAAGTAGGCGATCGGACCTTCGGGATACGCCATCGAGTTGAGCACGCCGCGCCGGCCGGTCGATTGGCCCTCGTTGTTGTAGTAGCCGGGCGTGCAATCGGGTGAGTTCGTCATCCTCGCCACCGCACCAGCTTCGAGTCGCCCGACCCACGCCTGCTCGGCCTCGGCGGTGACCTCCACCGTCACCTCGCTGCCCTCTGCTTCGTCGACCTCGCAGGCATGCCCGACGATCGACGCGATCGTCGTCCCGGATTCGAGGTAGTTGTGCGGCACGTTCGAGATCAGGTTCGCGGCCTGGCTCAACGTGACCATGAACAGGTTCGGGAAGCCGTGCACGTGCATGCCGTGGAGGCTCTGCATGCCCTCGGCCCATCGGTCGCTGAGCGTGACCCCGTCACGGCCGACGGTCTCGAAGCCCGACCGCCGGGAGAGTTCGGTGCCGACCTCGAACCCCGAGGCGTAGATGAGGCAGTCGAGCTCGAAGTGCTCACCGTTGGCCCACACCCCGGTCTCGTCGATCCGCTCGACACCCTGGCCGCCCGTGTCGATCAGGTGGGTGCCCGGCTCGTTGTAGGCGTCGAGGTACTCGTCGTGGAAGCACGGCCGCTTGCACAGCTGTCGATACCACGGCTTGAGGGCCTCGGCCGTGGCGGCGTCGGCGACGAGAGCGTCGACGCGGGCTCGGATCTCCGTCATCTTCTCGTCGTCGGAGTCCTCGTACGCCTTGATGAACGTCTCTCGAGTGAACTCGTCGCCGCTCGCCATCACCTTGTCGCGGATTCGCTTGCTGATGTCGGTCCAGCCGTCCTTCACCAGATCTTCGTCGGCGAAGCCGCCGGTCTGCAGCGTGGTGAAGTTCATCAGCCACTCGGCCTGCCAGCCCGGCTCGAGCGTGGTGAACCAGTCGGGGTCGATGTCGTGGTTGTTGCGCACGTCGATCGACGACGGTGTGCGCTGGAACACGTACAGTTCCTTCGCCGCGCGTGCGAGATGCGGGATGCACTGCACCGCCGTGGCGCCCGTGCCGATGATGCCCACGCGCTTGTCGCGCAGCCCGTCTAACGGTGCGCCGTTGGGGTCGCCGCCCGTGTAGTCGTAGTCCCATCGGCTGGTGTGGAAGCTGTGGCCGCGGTAGGTCTCGATCCCGGGGACACCCGGGAGTTTCGGCCGGTGCAGGGGCCCGGTGCCCATCGCCACGAACCTGGCGCGCATCTCGTCGCCTCGATTGGTGCGAATGATCCAGCGGTGGGCATCGTCGTCCCACGTCAGCGACGTGACCTCCGTGGAGAACACGGCGTTGTCGTACAGATCGAAGTGACGACCGATCCGGCGCGAGTGGTCGAGGATCTCCGGCCCATGGGTGTACTTCTCGCTCGGCATGTGGCCGGTCTCCTCGAGCAGCGGCAGGTAGACGAACGCCGCGGTGTCGCACTGGGCGCCGGGGTAGCGGTTCCAGTACCACGTGCCGCCGAAGTCGCCGCCCTTCTCGATGATCCGAACGTCGTCGATGCCGGCCTCACGCAACTTGGCCCCGGTGATCAACCCGGCGAAGCCACCGCCGATGAACGCAATGGTGACCTCGTCGGTCAGTGGCTCGCGTTCGGCCGCCTCCACGTACGGGTCGTCGACGTACTGCGCGAAGATGCCGGTGACCTCGATGTACTGCTCGTTGCCGTCGGGTCGCAGCCGCTTGTCGCGCTCCTCGCGGTACTTGGAGCGCAGGGCGTCGCGGTCGAGGTCGGTATTCATCCCCATGGCGGCACGGTACAAGTTCCGTCGATCACGCCCGGGGTCAGACCTCCACGCCATGGGGCAGACGTCGGACGTGATCGATCAGTTCGACGCGCGGGCCGGGATGAACCGGTTGGCGAAGATCGCGCCGACGAATGCCACTCCCGCGCACACGAAGCAGGCGGCGTGCATGCCGGTGAGAAACGCATCGCTCACCTGGGTGATGAACGCAGGGGCCTGATTGCCGAGTTCGGCTGCGATCACGCGTGCGGCGCCAACCGAGTCGGCGGTGACCGATTGCAGCTCGGGCGACAGCGAGCCATAGACGCCGCCGGCATCGTCGAGCGAGCGGATGTACAGCGAGCTGAACACGCTGCCGATCACCGCCACGCCGAGGGTGCCGCCGAGCTCGCGAGTCGTGTCGTTGACGGCCGAACCGATCCCGGCCTTTGCCGGCGGGAGCGAGCCCATGATCGATTCGGTCGCCGGCGCCGTGGTCAGTCCGAGGCCGGCGCCGAGGAACACCATCTGCCCGGCGATGATCAGATAGCTCGTGTCGACCTCAGCCGACAGACCGATCCAGACGAACGCGATCGCCATCGACATGAGACCGGCGGACACCACGCGGGACGTACCCACCCGGTCCACGATTCTCGGGGCGACGATCGAGGCGACCGCGATGGAGATCGCGACGGGCAGCGTGCGCACGCCCGCTTCGAGCGGGCTGTAGGTCTTCACCAACTGGAAGTACTGGGTGATCAGGAAGATGAACCCGAAGAGGGCGAAGAACGCAGAGGTGACCGACACGCTCGCGGCGCTGAAGCGGAGATTGCGGAAGATCGACACCGGCAGCATCGGGTGGTCGCGGCGCAACTCCCACAGCACGAACGCCACCAGGAGGAGGGCACTCAGCGCGAAGCCGCCGATGATCTTCGGATCGAGCCAGCCCCATGCCGGCGCCTCGATCACCGTGAAGACCAACGTGGTGATCGCGGCGATCGACAGCGCGATGCCGCCGAGGTCGAGGCGCGGCGCACCCTCCTCCTTCGAGTCGGGGACGAGTGCGGCCACGCCGATGAGCCCGACGATCACGATGGGCACGTTGACGTAGAAGATCGACCCCCACCAGAAGTGCTCCAGCAACCAGCCACCGCTGATCGGTCCGGCTGCCACGGCGACGCCGGTCACGGCACTCCAGATGGCGATCGCCTTGGCTCGTTCGGCGGTGTTGCGAAAGACGTTGGTGATGATGGCGAGGGTGGCGGGGAAGATCAGTGCCGCGCCGATGCCCATCAGCGCCCGGCCGACGATCAGTTCGTTGGCCGACCCGACCGACCCCGCATAGGCAGAGGTGACACCGAACACCACGAGCCCGGCGAGCAGCATCTTCTTACGGCCGTAGCGGTCACCGAGTCCACCTGCAGCGAGCAGGAGGCCGGTGAACACGAGCAGGTAGGCGTCGACGATCCATTGGAGTTGCCGGGTCGTCGCATCGAGGTCGACAGCGAGCGTCGGGATGGCGATGTTGACGATCGTGCCGTCGAGGACGGTGACGAACACCGCGACGCACACGATGCCGAGAATCGCCCAGCGACGTCGGTGGATCGTGTCGTCGCTCGTCGGGGCGTCGCTCACGAGGGATGGTGTGGGCGGTGGAGGCGGTGTGGTCGGAGTGGTGGTCATCGGTTCCTCGCTTCGGGTCACGGTCGGTGGTGGGTGGGCGGCCGAGTCGATCCAGGCCGACTTGCCATTGTCAAGTTGGCACCGTAAAGATTAATCTGGACATTGTCAACATCGGAGTAGAGTGACATCCGTGACACCCGACCGATACCACCACGGCGATCTGCCCAACGCGCTGCGTCGCGCTGCCGCCGATGTCATCGCGGAAGACGGGCTGGGACGGTTCAGCCTTCGGGAGGTGGCACGCCGCGCCGGTGTGTCACACACCGCCCCGGCCCATCACTTCGGCGACGTCCGGGGGCTGCTCACCGCACTCGCGACCGAAGGATTCGAGCATCTCCGCGAGGGAGCTGCTGCTGCCGTCGCCGCCCAGGATGATCCGGCCGATCGGTTGACGGCGATGGGGGAGGCGTATGTGTCGCTCGCCACGGAGCATCCGGCGCACTGCCAGGTGATGTTCCGCACCGACGTCGTCGACCCGGACGATCCGGGCCTTCGCGCGGCGGGCCTCGGCGCGTACGGGGTGCTCCGCGACACCGTGAGCGGGCTGGTCGTCGCCGAGGGTCTCGTCGTCGATGTCGATGTGGCGTCCGAACTCTGCTGGGCGACGATGCAGGGTCTGGTGGTGCTCCAGCCGAAGCTGGCCCTCCTCGACACACTGGGCGGGATCGAACCGGTTCCTGTCAGCGAGCGTGTCCGCCGGTTGACGGCGCTGATGCTCGACGGCATTCGGCACACCTCGCCCTGACGACGCCCGCCACCCCGAAAAATCCTGCGAGCGTTGCGCTCAGCGCAACGCTGACGCGCCATCTCGGGTTTCGTGGGCGGCCGCGCACGTGGGAGCGGTGTGGCGATCGGTGTGGGAGGATTGCGGGGTGCTGGTTGCACGCGCGTCGTACCCAGGGGTCTCGTCCAACGAATGTGAGGCGTTCACGCTCGTGTTCGAACGGCTGGCCGACACCGAGATCGTCGGCGTGGGTGAGCGCGTCGGTCGCGTCGGAGGACCGGGCGGCGGCTCGACGGTCGAGTGCACCTACGACGAGGTGACCGCACCCGACATCGTTCTGGTTCCCGGCGGTCTCGGCTGTGCCAGCGCCGCCGAGGACCCCGCCCTGCGCCAATGGTTGCGCACCGTCGCTCCGCAGTGTCGTTGGCTGGCCGCGAGCTCGACCGGCACGGTGATCGTCGCTGCCGCTGGGTTGCTCGACGACCGAGCGGCCGCCACGCACTGGCTCGCCGGTGATCTGCTGGTCCGATACGGAACCCCGGCATCGACCGAACGAATCGTCGAGATCGGCAACGTGATCACCTGCGAGGGCGAGATCACGGCGATGCATGTCGCGTTGTTGGTCACACTGCGGCTCGCGGGACCCGACGAGGTCGCCCGCGTCCGTCGCGAACTCGGACGGCTCGGGCGCACCGAGGGCGCGACGCCGCGCCGGTCGTGGCGCCGACGCGCCCGGCCCGCTGCGGGACCGCAACGTCCACGGAATCCCGAACTGGTCGCTCCCGACATCATCGAGTTCGAGCCGCTGCGGACCCATCCTCGATGACCGCGGCGCCGCGTGGCGCCCCCGCCGACGCCCCATCGCGGGCGAGGCGTCACCGGCGGTGCCCTAGTGTCCAGGCATGACGAGTGACAGCGGATTGCCGCCACGCCCGGAGGCGCTGGCACGGATCGACCACGTCGTGGTTCTCATGCTCGAGAACCGGTCGTTCGACAACCTGCTCGGGTGGCTGTACGACGGCGAGCAGCCGCGCGACGGACAACCGTTCGAAGGTCTCCATTGCGACATGTGGAACCCGCTCGCGAATTCGAACGACGGAGTTCCGTTCACCGAGCAGGTCTTCGTTCGCAAGAACGGCGAGCCGGGCCGAGGGAGGCGCTGGACGGGGAAGTCGCGCAGCGACGCGAACTTCGCGTTGCCGGACCCGGATCCCGGGGAGGGCTTCCGGGCCACCAACCATCAGCTGTTCGGCTTCTACGACGTCGCCAACGACCGCACGCCGGAGCCGTCGATGGACGGATTCGTCAACGACTACCAGGCGAACATGCTCAGCAGCGCCTACATCTACGGCGACGACCCCACGGATCCACGAGAGATCATGACCGCGTTCACGCCCGAGCAGACACCGGTTCTCTCGAAACTGGCGAGAGAGTTCGCGGTGTGCGACCACTGGTACGCCTCCGTCCCCAGCCAGACGTTTCCCAACCGTGACTTCGTGCACGCCGCCACGTCCGACGGACACGTCACCAATACCCCTCGCACCTGTGGGGCGGCGACGATTTTCAATCGGATCGAGGATCGAGCGTCGCGGGCCGCCGCCACCGGCTCGGGCGAGATCCCGACGTGGGGCGTGTACTCGGGCACCGAGGGCACGGCCTGGTTCTCGCTGACCCGACTCGTCATGCAGCGGACCCATGGTCGTTTCCGGCACGGCGGCTTCCACTCGATCGACACCTTCGCCGACGATGTCCGCGCTGCCCGGCTGCCCAGCTACTCCTTCCTCGAGCCACAGTTCACCGGCGCGCATGAGGATGACCAGAAGCCGCCGTCCGACATCCGCCCCGGAGAGGATCTGATCGGTTGGGTCTACGAGACGCTCCGGGACTCGCCCTTGTGGGAACGAACACTCCTCGTGATCACCTACGACGAGCACGGGGGATGTTTCGACCACGTCGCCCCGCCCGCCGGCGCCACACCGCCGCATCGCGGCGCACCGGCCGGCGACCAGGGCTTTCGGTTCGACCGGTTCGGAGTGCGCGTCCCTGCGGTGTTGGTGTCGCCGTGGATCGAGGCGGGGACGGTCGCCCGTCCGGCAGGGTCGACCCCGTTCGACCACACGTCCGTGCTGGCGACCGTCCACCAGCGGTTCGGTACCGATCATCTGACCGAACGCGACAAGGCGGCCCCGGATCTGTCGTGCGTTCTGACCCGCGAGACCCCGCGGACCGACCGCGTCGAGGTCGAACGTCCGGACCCGCTGGTGCTCGCCGCGATCGAGTCCGAAACGACCGGACCCGTGCACGCGCTGGTGCTCGACATCGCGGAGGCACTCGCCGAACTCACCGGCCGAGCGGTCGACCACGGCGACGTGCACGGCTTCGTCCATACGGCCTACGCCGATCATTTCGAGAGATCTGGTCAAGAAGAGTGACAATGGTGTTCCGCCTGGGGGACAATGGTGGTGAGTGTGTGCCACTTCAGGGGACGCACGGGGACAGAGACGGGGACATCGCATGGGAACAACGAACGCCACCAACAACGGGGCGGTCGGCATCACGCCGCTCGGCACCTTCTACTATTCCTCGCTGCAGACGATGCTGGTTTATTGGCAGGTCGAGCCCGAGGTAGCCGCAAAGTTGATGCCTCCCGGCATCGATGCCGCGGTCTTCGACGGCAAGGCGCTGGTCAATCTGAACTTCGAGCGGTACGCCTCGATCGGTGGCACGTACGACGGCATCGTCAACGAGGTCGAATTCAACGTCGTGGCCGCTCCCACACGCCTGCGCGACACCGCGTTCGAACTGACGACCGCCCAGTTCCTCGCCGGCGCCGACGAAGCGAAGATCTACGGCAACTACCGCGTCCAAGTCGCGTGCGACAGCGCCGTCGCCGTCGAGGCGGGCAGCAAGAAGTACGGCGAGAACAAGTTCGTTGCCGCGTTCCCGGACTACAGCGTGCCGGGCGCCAACGCCCCTGGCGTCACCGCCTGGTCCATCCCGTGCATGACCCAGGATCAGGGCGGTGAGTTGATCTTCCAGCTCGACGTCCCGTCGATGCCGGGTGCGCCCACGGTCACGCCGAGCTCCCCGATCGCAGATTGGGCCACCCTCGTCGGCGCTGACGGCAAGACCCGGCTCGTGCAGTCGGGCCGCAACGTGTTCGGGATCTTCCAGAGTTGGTACACGACCACGGACGACGTGATCGACCCCCTTCCTGCCGGAACGGCGACCGTCACCATCGGAACGGTCGCCGGCAACCCCATGGTGACCGCACTGCGCACCGCCTTCGACGGCAACGAGATTCCCGTCGCGATCGCCCTGTTCGATTCTGCGCCCGCAGCGGCTTCCACCCACACCCTGCTCGACGATCCGATCGACTGATGAACGCCGCGGAGGTCCCCGTCGGCGTGGCGAGTCGCGCCGAGTACCCCGACGGATACCGGACTGCGTTCGTGCAGATGTCGGCGCTGCTCACCGGATTCGACGCGATCGACCTCGAAGGCACCGGTCTGGTCGATCAGTACGCCGCGCTGTACCTCTCCGTGCTGGACGAGGCGACGGGCGTGATGTTCGTCGCCGAACTCCGTGCACTCGCGGGCGCTGACGATCATGAGCAATCGATCTCGATCGCACTGGCATCCGAGGTCGTGGGACCGCTGCTCGCGAACCTCGTCATGCTCTGGTACCTCGGCGCCTGGCAGAAGTTGCCCGACTCGTTCTGGACCGAAGTGGGCCGCGCCCGACCCTCCGCCGACACGTCGCACATCCCGTCGACGCTCGCGTACGAACAAGGCCTTGCCTGGCGGGTCGCGTGCGCTCACCCGCCCGGTGCACGCCCTACCGGATACGGCGGTTGGGCGCTGGCCCCGGTCGTGCCGGTCAGTGAACTCCCACCGATCGCACGCGGCAGGCGGCACGCCTCGTCGACCGGCTCGCAGAGCGACGGAGCGGCGACGTGACCGAGACGAACTACGACGTGGTCATCGTGGGCGCCGGGGTGGTCGGCGCGGCGATGGCGCGGCGGATCTCCGATGCCGGCAAGCGGGTGCTGCTGCTCGAGGCGGGAACCGGCGACGCGTTGGAGTGGGACCGCTACGAGCAGTTCGTCGAGACGTTCCGGATGGCGTCGCCCAAGGCGACCTCCAGCGGCTACCCGAACAACACGGCGGCACCCTGGCCGGACGTGCTCGACATTCCGAATCCACCGGACTACACGATCCCGCCCGATCAACCGGTCGACACCGGCTACTACGTGGAAGCGGGACCAGTGCCGTTCCGTAGCGACTATCTGCGAATGGTGGGCGGCACCACGATGCACTGGCAGGGCAGCTCGTTCCGCATGTTGCCGAACGACTTCCACACCCACGACAGCTACGGCAGAGGCGAGAACTGGCCGATCGGCTACGACGACCTCGACCCCTACTACGAAGATGCCGAGCTCGAGATCGGCGTTGCTGCCGACGTCGAGGACCAGTCCTACCTCGGCGTCACGTTCCGACCCGGCTACGTGTATCCGATGAAGCGGATGCCGCAGAGTTACATGGACACCTGGCTCGATGGTGCCATCGGCAATCTGCCCGTGACCATCTCCGGCAGGGAGTACATCGCCCGCGGCATCCCGTTGCCCCAGGGGCGCAACTCCGAACCGAACCCGGACTACAACCACCGCGCCGGATATCAGCCGGTGAGCGCCGTCGGCAACCGCGACGCCGGGCAACGGTGCCAGGGCAACTCGGCGTGCATGCCCGTGTGCCCCGTCCAGGCGAAGTACAACGCGGCGAAGTCGGTGCAGGCATTGCGCAATCGGGCCAACGTGACGCTGCAGGTCAAGTCGGTCGCATCGGAATTGCAGGTCGATCCGACCACCGGGCGTATCACGGGCGTCGTCGTCAAGCGATACACCGATGCCGCCGATCCTTCGCCCCGCTACACCGAGGAGACGATCACCGCCACGATCGTCGTGCTCGCGGGCAACGCCATCGAGAACGTGCGTCTGATGCTGTCGTCGGGCGTGGCGACCGGCAACACGAACCTCGGCGCCCACCTCATGGACCATCCGTACCTGTACATCATCGGCTCGGCACCCGAGGCCGTGTATCCGTTTCGTGGTCCCGACACCACGACGGGTATCGACAGCCTTCGCGATGGCGCCTTCAGGGCCGAGCACTCGGCATTCCGTGCCAGTGTGTCCAACTGGGGATGGTCCGGTTCGCCCGCGTCCGACGTCAAGGGGTTGCTCGGACAAGGCCAGTGGGGCCGCCGACTTCGCGACCAGTTGGGCGATCAACTCACCACGCAGGTCAAGCTCGGCGTGATGCTCGAGCAGTTGCCGGCGAGCAGCAACCGAGTGACCGTGTCGCCGAGCTACGTCGACAAGCTCGGCAATCAACGTCCGATCCTCGCCTACGACATCGACGACTACGTCCTCGCCGGCGCCGAAGCGGCGGTCGGTGTCGGCAGCGAGATCTTCGACGCGGCGCACATCACCGACATGACGGATTGGAAGGGACAAGCGGAGTCGAACAGCGTCGGCTACACCTACAAGCAGTACAACGGACACTGGTACGCGATCATGGGATCCGGGCACATCGCCGGTACCCATCGGATGGGCGCCAGCCCGGCGACCGGCGTGACCGATCCCGATTGCCGGGTGTACGAGCACGACAACCTCTACGCGGTCGGATGCGGATCGATGGTGTCGATCGGCACCTCGAACCCGACGCTGACCGCCGTCGCCATTGCCTGCAAATCGGCCGACGCCGTCGTGAAGGCGCTGCGATGACCGCGAGCGCACCGCCGACCGACACTGCCGACGACGTCGCCATATTGCTCGCCGACCTCCAACTGGCGCTCCAAGTGGAACACGCCACGGTGCCGCCCTACTTCGCAGCCTGGGTCTCGCTGGACAACGCCGCCGCGTCGAACAAGGCGGCGCGGCGCATCCTGCGCAGCGTCCTCACCGAAGAGATGCTCCACATGACCCAGGTGGCCAACCTCCTGCTGGCCATCGGGGGGACGCCACGTCTCGCATACCCCGGCTTCGTGCCGTCGTATCCCCATGAACTCCCCGGCGCCGCTCCGGGCTTCACCGTCGACATCGGGCCGTTCTCCGAGGCCTCGATGACGACGTTCATGCGCATCGAACACCCGATGGCGCCCGGCGCGCCCGGCGAGGAGCGGGGCTGGCACACGATCGGCCAGTTGTACGAGGGAGTCGCCGAGCGGTACCACCGGGTACTGGCTGAGCAACCCGGCCTCCTCGCCGACAACCTGCACCGACAGATCCCGCCCGAGGCGTTCTACGGGTCCGGCCGACTGATCACGATCGCCACGCCCGGCGATGTCGGCGCGGCGATTCGCGAGATCACCGTCCAGGGCGAAGGCACCGAACCGGGTGTGTTCGACGACGACCGGGCGATCTACGGCGACGGCAGTGAACCGGCCCACTTCTACCGCTTCGACCAGATCGTTCGCCGAAAGCTGTACACGACCGACGACACCGCAGCGACCGGGCCGAGGGGCGAACCGATCGAGGTCGACTACACCGCCGCCAGCCCGATGCGCGTCAACGCCGCGATGAGTGACTACGACGCCGACAGCACCGTGCACGAGCGACTCGTCGAGTTCAACGTTCTCTACGGTCGCCTGCTCGCCGCACTCGAGTCTGCGTATACGGGCAGTGCCACGTCGTTCCAGGTGGCCACTGCGCAGATGTTCGCGCTCGGCCAGTCGGCGGGCGCGATCTCGCGCATGCCGGACCCTCACGGCGGTACCGCCGGCCTCGTCTTCGATCCGATCTTCGCCGCGTGACCGTGACCGGGAAACTCCACCGATGAACTGCCTGAGCTGCGGTACCAGTGCGGCGGCCGGCGCGCAGTTCTGTGGCGTCTGCGGCGGCGCGCTGCAGCGGTCGTGTGCGGCGTGCGCCGGCGACCACCCTGCGGGCCATCGGTACTGTGACCAGTGCGGTTCACTCCTCGCTGGGCGCTCGCGACTCGACGGTGGCTCCGATGTCAACCCGGTCCGCGCCACCGCTGAGGGCGAACGCCGCCACATGACGGTGATGTTCTGCGATCTCGTCGGATCGACGGCGATGTCCGAGTCGATGGATCCCGAGGAGCTGAAGTCGGTTGTGCTTGCCTACCACCAGGTCGCGGCCGAGGCGATCGAGGGAGCCGGCGGTTACGTCGGGCACTACATGGGTGACGGAATTCTCGCGTATTTCGGATATCCGGTGGCCGACGAACACGCCGGGGTGCGTGCGGTGCGAGCCGGGTTCCGGCTCATCGATGCCGTCCACGGGCTCCATGGGCAGCATCCTGACCTGGAGGTGCGCGTCGGCGTGCACAGCGGTCTCGCCGTCGTCGCCGACATGGGGGCCGGCGAGAACCGCCAACTCCGCGACGTCGTCGGCGACACGCCGAACACGGCCGCCCGTGTCCAGGGTGCGGCATCGCCCGGCACGGTTGCGGTGAGTGCGGCGACGTGGGAGGAGTGCAAGGACTTCATCGAGTTCCGTTCGCTCGGCCCACACACGCTGCGTGGTCTGAGCGAACCCGTGGAGCTGTTCGAGGCGATCAGTGACAGCGGCGCCGAGAGTCGCCTCGACGTTGCTGCGGCGAGGCGGAGTCTCACTCCGATGGTCGGCCGCGAAGGTGAACTCGATCAGCTGCTCGCAGCGTGGCGGCGCACGCAGGACGGGGATCCACAGGTGGTCTGGGTCACCGGCGAGCCCGGCATCGGCAAGTCCCGTCTCGTTCGTGAGTTCATCAGCCAGGTTCGCAATGAGGGCGGCATCGAGATCGACTTCCGGTGTTCCGTCTTCCATCAACAGAGCAGCCTGCACAGCTCGGCTGAGCAGTTCCGTCGGTTCCTGATCGCGGAGACGGGCAGTCTGTCGATCGCTGGCTGTGAATTGCTCGCCGACACCAATGGCACCCCAAGAAGCCTGGCGGTGCCGGTGATCGCTGGGCTCCTCAACCTGCCGCTCGTCGAACCGTACCGAATGGTCGAAGGCTCGGCCGACCACATCCGACAGCACACGCTCGAGGTGATCGCCCGGCTGATCGAGGACCGGGCGAGACGCCAACCGGTGCTGGTCGTCGTCGACGACGTCCAGTGGATCGACGCCACCACGGCGGCGTTGATGGAGCGGTTCCTCGGGCCGGTCCAACGCGATGACGTGATGACCGTGGTCACCTGTCGCATCGATCATGGCGTCGAGATTCCGACCGAAGCGCACCATCACTGTGTCGAGCTCACCGGTCTCCCCGACGAACAGGTGCAGGAGCTGATTCGGCTCGTCGCTGGCGACGGCATCATCGCACCGTCGTTGATCTCGCAGGTGTCGTTGCGCACCGAGGGCATCCCGCTGTTCGCCGAGGAACTCACCCAGTTGATGATGACCAGCCCGTCCGGCAGCGCACCCTCGGTACCCGCCACGTTGCGCGATTCGTTGATGGCGCGCATCGATCGGCTCGGGCCCGAGGCCGACCTCCTCCGAGTGCTGTCGATCTTCGCTCGTGACGCGTCCGACATGCTGCTGCAGAATGTGAGCGGGCTCGACCGCCAGGGTTTCCTGGCGAACATCGAACTCCTGATGAAGGCCGGTCTGGTGATCCGTCGAGGCACGGGCGTCAACGCGGTGTACTCCTTCCGGCACGCGCTCCAGCAGGAGGTCACCTACGAGTCGATGCTGCGGACGACGCGACGTCAGTTGCATGGCCGGGTGGCGGCGGCGTTGGAGCTTCGGTTCTCCGAACGCAGCGTGGCCGAGCCCGAGATGTCGGCCCGCCACCTCGAGCTGTCCGGCGACGTCGAGGGGGCGCTGCCGTATCTGTTGCGTGCCGGCGATCGGGCCATCGCCTTCTCGGCGCACGCAGAGGCGCTCGCCCACCTCGAGCACGCGCTCGAGATCGTTGCGTCGCTTCCTCCCGGCCCGGACCGCGACGACAGTGAACTCGAGGTGCTGGTTCGGCTCGGCGTGCCCACGACGGCGCTCCACGGATACGGGTCACCGGCGGCGGAAGGGGTCTATGCCCGAGCGCAAGAGCTCGGCGACCGCGTGGGCGACCACTCAGGCGCGTACCAGGCGCTCTACGGGCTGCACCGAACGAGGATGCTCCAGGCGAAGTACGCGCAGGCCGAGGAACTTGGCAAGCGCCTCGCTGCGCTTGCCGAGGCCAACCCGCAGCAGATCGAGTTCGAGGTCGGCGCAGCTCGGGCAGTGGGCAGTCTCGAGTTCTACCTCGGCCGCGATCAGTCGGTCACGCTCGATCACCTCGAACGCGCGCTGAACGCCCCCGATGCCGGTACGGCGGGGGCCTATCTGGCCGGGCTGAACGACGTGGTCGACCCGGTGATCACGTGTCAGCTGTATGCCGCGTGGGCGAATTGGCTCACCGGGAACCCGAAGCAGGCCAGGCAGCTGAGCGACGCCGCGGTCGACGCCGCACGCAACTTCGGTCACCCGTTCACCCTGTGTCTCGCACTGTGCTTCGACACGTGGCTGTGCCAGTTCGAGGGCGACGCACGGCTCACCCTCCATCGGGCCCAGGAGGGTCTGGAGCGAGCAGAGGCACATGGTTTCCCGTTCTGGGTCGGCTGGGCCAGGGTGCTGCGTGCTTGGGCCGAGGCCAGCCTGGGCAACGTCGATGCGCTGGGGGAGATGCGCGCCGGTCTCGACGCCTGGATGGCTCAGGGTTCCGGACTGGGCGTGACGTACTTTCTCGGATTGATCGCATCCGTCGAGATCGAGGTCGGCGACCTCACCGGTGCCGATTCCACGCTCGCCCAGGCGCTCCACTTCGTCGACACGCTCGATGAGCACTTCTGGGAAGCGGAGCTGTTGCGGCTGCGCGCCGAGGTCGCTCGCTCGAACGGGGCCCCAGAGTCCGACGTCGAAGCTGCACTCGATCGGGCGGCGCAGGTCGCCCACGGCCAACGCGCCGACGCTCTGGCTGAGCGCATCGAGGCGTCACGGTCGGAGCACGTCGAACGGCGTTGAGCTCGAACCAGCGGCGACTCGTACGCTGCAGCCATGCGCACGCTCTACGACGCCGACCACGAGGCCTTCCGCGACTCCTTTGCATCGTTCGTCGCGAAGGAGGTGACGCCCCACTACCTCGAATGGGAGGAGGCGGGAATCGCCCCACGCGAGATGTACGCCGCCGCCGGTCAGTACGGCTTCGTCGGCATGGCGATTCCCGAGCAGTACGGCGGTGGCGGTACCGACGACTTCCGTTTCAATGCCATCCTCAGCGAGGAGTTCAACGCGGCGGGCATCGGCGGGGCCGGGTTGGGTCTCACGCTGCACAACGACATCTGCACGCCGTATTTCATCGAGTACTGCACCGACGAACAGGCCGAGCGCTGGATGCCCGGCATCGCGTCGGGCGATCTGATCACGGCCGTCGCGATGACCGAGCCGGGCACCGGCTCCGACCTCGCCGGCATTGCAACGACGGCGATCCGAGACGGTGACGAGTACGTCGTGAACGGCTCGAAGACGTTCATCACCAACGGCATCAACTCCGACCTCGTGATCGTGGCCGCCAAGACCGATCCCACCGAGCGCCACGCCGGGTTGTCGTTGCTGATCCTCGAGCGCGGCATGGACGGTTTCGAACGAGGCCGCAACCTCGACAAGATCGGTATGCACAGCCAGGACACCGCCGAGCTCTTCTTCAACGACGTTCGGGTGCCCGTCACCAATCGTCTCGGTGACGAGGGCAAGGGATTCACCTACCTGGCGGCGAACCTCGCCCAGGAGCGACTGTCGATCGCGATCGCCGGCGTGGCCGCAGCCAGAGCGGCCCTCGGATGGACGCTCGACTATGTCGGCGAGCGCACGGCGTTCGGTAAGTCGATCGGCACGTTCCAGAACACCAAGTTCGTCCTGGCCGAGATCGCCACCGAGATCGACGTCACTCAGGCCTACGTCGATCAATGCATCCTGCAGCTCAACGCCAAGCAGCTCACCCCGGCGATGGCGGCCCAGGCCAAGTACTGGTGCACGGATGTGCAGAACCGGGTGGTGGATCGCTGCCTGCAACTGTTCGGTGGGTACGGCTACATGACCGAGTACCCGATCGCCCGCGCCTATGTCGATGCTCGCGTCACGTCCATCTATGGCGGCACCAACGAAGTGATGAAGACGATCATCGCCAAGTCGATCGGCCTCTGACCGATCGGCGTGCGTCAACCGGGGTGCATCAACCGGGGTCAGGGACCGCCGTCGACATCGCTCGATCGGTCCTGCGGAGCTGGAGCTTCCAGAACCCGAGCGTGCCGAGGCCGATGGGAATGATCGCGAGCCAGGTGAGGATGCGGAACACCAGGACGGCGGCAGAAATCTGGTTGACGTACTCGGACCCGGCGGCCGCGGTGAGCATGCCGATGTAGGCGATCTCGCTGACCCCCGCGTCGCCTGCGGTGATCGGGAACACGGTGAGCCCCTGAACGAGCGCAAACACCACGAACACCTCGGTCCACGGCAGGATGCCCTCGCTCACGCCGGTGAAGCGCAGGCACATCAGCAGGAGCGCGAATTTGGTTGCCGAGGTCAGCACGGTCGCCCAGGTTGCGACCAGCCACCGGTCGCGGCAGGGTCTGCACGGCGTTGGATCGTGCGGCCACCATCTGCGCCGGGAGGTCGTCGGGAGTGGGCTTGCGCAGCAACCGGAGCACCTTCGACCACACCGGCGCGATCAGGCGCCCGGCCTGTTCGGTGCGTTTCGCCGAGCCGAGCACGAACGCCAGCACGACCACGCCGAGCCCGACGATCAGACAAATCGTCACGACGGTCTGCAACGTGTCGCTCATCGGTGCGTCGGACACCACGAGCCCGATCGCTGCGATGATCGGCAGGACGAGCTTGATCCCGATGCTGAAGATGCCGCCGGCCGCAACGGCCAGGGTGGCTTCGCCGGTGGTGCGCCCCCACGAGGTGAGCATTCGATAGCGAATCGGCAGGTCGCTCGGACCGGGGACCAACGAGGTGATCGATGCCGGACCGAGGAACGCAACGATGCCATGGCGTACGGCGAGCCCGGGAACCAGCGATGCGGTCAGGAGGCCCTGAGCGGCGATCCAGATGATCCACATGCTCGCCAGAGAAATGATCTCGGCGTCGTTGAGCGATCGGACCGCATCCATGACCTCGGCCGGGTCGAGGTCGTCGAACGTCGTGGCGAGGATCCACGTCGAGATGCCGATCGCCGCGATGATGAACAGGACTCGGAAGACGATCTTGCGGATGCTTCGTGGTGGCGCGTCGGGGATCCCGTCGTCGGACTGGGCGATGACGTACGCCGCGCCGTCGGGTGACGCTCCATCGGGTGACGCAGCGTCGAGGAGTTCGTCGTCAGGAGTCGTCATGGTCGGCCCCGATACTTTCGCGCACGGCCGCGACGAGGGCGGATCGTGCCTCGATGACCGGTGGCACGAGACCGATGCGGTCACGTACCTTGATCCGCCCGAGCAGGGCAGCGACCTCGCGGACGAGCGGTGGCCACACGACCAGCGCAATCGCCCCGCCGACGGCGACGGCCACCCCATCGGCAACCGCGACCCATCCGTCGCCGAGCCACATGCCCATCAGCGTCCACGTGGTCAGCAAGGTCACGAGCCCCAGGAGGATCCGCACGGTTCCCTTGGTGGCCGTCGACCGCACCAGCCCGGTGCCGACGACGATGATGAACAGCGCGGGCAGGTGGATCAGCGTGACCGTCACCAGCACCGATCCGGCGACGAACAGCAAGATCGCCGAGAGAACGAGCCGTCCGATCGATACCCGTTCCGGGCGGAGTTGGCCAGCGGTGATGCCGAGCAGTTGCAGGCGGGTGGCGAAGTTGCTGTAGGCATCGATCACCCGCTGGCGTGCGGCCGGAGACGATGCGGCGAGTTGTCGAGCGACGACCTCGCTGGTGCCGAACGAGACCTCCCTGCGCCCGCGGCTGCGTGAGTCGTGCCGTTCCTCTCGCGCTGCGGCGCGGAGCGTTTCGCGTTCGTCGAGACTGGCGAACTGCGGCGAGACCCGTTCGAGGGCCTCGGTGATGCGGTCGGTGAGCGCAGCGGCGTCGGCACGGATGGGTTGGCCCACGTTGTCGAGGCCGGCGCCCGCGTACTTGGCCACCTCGATCGGTTCGCCGAACATCACCACCGCTCGACTGCGCGTCTCGATGGTGCTCTCGAATGCCATGCCGATCGGCACGATCACCACGTCAGGTGCGGTCGGCAGCGCGCCCAGGGCGATTCGCGCTGCCCCGGACTTCACCCGGTCGAGTCCAGCGCGGTCGCCGGTGGTTCCCTCGGGAAAGATCGCAACCGTTGCCCGTTGCGCAAGCTCGTGGTGGCAGGCCTCGAACACCGAGGCGTTGTCGCTCGACCGGTCACCGTCGGCGCTGCGGTACACGGGCAGTACGCCGGCGAGCCACAGGAACGGCCGCGCCACCGCGACCTTCCAGAGGGCTGCCTTGGCGAGGAATCGCGGGAGACGTCCGAGGACGCCGGCCACGACGACCGGGTCGACGAAGCCGTTGCCGTGGTTGGCGACGATCAGCACCGGGCGATCACGTGGGAGTCGGTCACGCCAGCGAACGTCGACCGATCGGTGGAAGGCGAGCACGAGCCCGCGGGCAACCAGGCCGATCGTCCGGTCCGTGAAGCGACGGAACAGTCGTGGAGCGCGATCGGGGTCGTCAGCGGCGTAGGCGCGGTCGACCCAAGCGATGAGAACAATGGCGGTGAGCACGTGCCAGAGACCGTGCGGTTGGAGCCACGAGTCGGCGTCGCACGCCGGTGAGCCCGGTGTCCCGAGCGCCCACATCCCGATCGCCACGGCACCCAGAACGAGCACTGGCCACGACCACACCGCCGTCATCGATCGACGGCGGGCGATCAGGGAAGCCACCACGATGACGGCGACCGACACACCGACCGCGATGTTCGTCGCGTCAGGTGCGAGTGCCCACACCGCGGCGGACACGGCGAGGCCCACGGCCAACCCGATGAGCGAGCCGGCGTCGGCGCGACCACGCAACCGTCCGACGTGCCACCCCGCCACGAACGCGAGCGCGCCGATCAGCGGAACGTCGTGCAGGAACTGTCCGACGTCGCTCGCTTGGCCGTGATAGAGCAGGCTGCCGATTCCTTCAGCGACCGAGATGGCGGCCAGCCCGTACACCGCGGGGGAGTCGGGCCCGGCGGACTTCCCACGCCAGCACGAGTCCGGCTGCGACGTAGGCGAGCGAACTCCAGGCGTTGACGTCCTGTTCGAGCAACCAGTCGTCGCGCAGCTCGCAGTCGGAGGTCTCCGTGCTCACCGCGGCCCGCCGGTCACGTGTCGGACATGGTGGAACCGGAGATCGGACGCACGCCAGTCGCCCAGGCCTCGCGCAACGAGTCGCGACGACGGTCGATGTCGGTGAACTGCGCGATGGCGCCGCCCACGACGAGGCCTCCGTACAGCACGAACCACCACCAGTTGTCGGCAACGGTCTCCGTGGTGACGCCGATGTCGAAGTCCTCGACGTCGACGGTGCCGACCAGCAGCATGAGGCCGGCCACGATCGTGCTCGCTCCGGCGAGCGCGGTGAGGATCGTGAGGAGCACCATCGGCAAGTCGCCGGCGATCGCCACGAATGCGAGCACGACGCCAAGGACCATGCCACTCAGCACGATCACCCACGACCAGGTCACGCCGAGCGCCACCATGAGGCTGGTGCCGAGCACGAAGCCGATGCCCATCATCCCGATGACCACCGAGACCTCGTAGTACAGATATGCGATCAAGCCGAACACCACGGCCAGTGCGAGACCCACCAGCCAGCCGAGCGCATTCCCGAGGAAGCCGGCATCGCCGGCGACGATGCCGGCACCGAGCATGAAACCGGCAAAGGCACCCCAGATGGGGATCACGAGGCGCATGGCGAGGTAGCCGCGAAAGCAGAAGACGGCACCCGTCAAGAGGGCGATGATGCCAACGACGATGTCATTCATTTCCACACTCTTGCAGAGCAGTCGGGCCCTGGTGCGAACATCGCCCAAGTGCCAGACTCGAGACATGGCTGCTTCCATCGCACTGCTCTGCACCGACGGTTCCGAACTCGCAACGAGTGCGATCCGGCAGAGTCTCGATCTGCTCGCTCCGCCGGATCGGATGATCCTCGTCTCGGTCGCGTCGCCCATCGATCCCACGCTCGTCACCGGAACCGGGTTCGCCGGGGGCGTGATGACCTATGACGAGAAGAACGACCTGGTCGATGTGCAGCGGGCCGCCGCTCAGACGCACCTCGACGAGGCGGTTGCCGAACTGGGCCTCCGTGGTGCCGAGACCATGGTGTTGACCGGCGATGCCGGCCACGAGATCTGTCGATTGGCCGAGAGTCTGCCCGCGAGTGTGGTGGTGCTCGGCACCCATGGCCGCAGTGGCATCAAGCGGGCGATCATGGGCTCGACATCCGATCACGTCGTGCGCCACTGTGTTTGCCCCGTGCTGGTGCAGGGCGGCGGTTGAGTCGGCTGCGCGTCGCTGCGGTGGACGGCGCGGGCGAGGTCAGCAGGTGATGTCGAACGCCACGGTGCCGGCGTCGAAATCGGCGGTGCCGCGGACCGACGAGCCATCGATCTCGTAGTCGCTGACCACGGTCGAGTCGGCGTCGACGGTGGCGCTCGCAACGTCCTGCACCACGCTGAACACGAAGGTGCGTTCGTCGAGCGTGGCGGCGATGTCGACGAAGTCCTCCCGGTCTGGCGGATCGACCACGCACGACGTGAAGTCGCCGCCATCGGCGGCCAGCGCGTCGACCGGGTAGACCTCTCCCGACACCGCCACGGTGCCGAACGGTGGCGCCCCACCGGTTGGGGCTGCGGTCTCCGACACCGCCGGCGACTCGATGGTGGCACCGGAGACGGAGCCGAAGTCCTCGTTCGGGTCGCCCCGCTCGTCGGTCAGACCGTCGTCGGAGTTGCAGGCGCCGAGGCCGGCGGCGAGCGCGAACCCAGCGAGAACAGCAGGCCAACGGCGTCGGAGTGGTCGATCGTGTCGCATGGACATGGCCTGCCCGCCGTCGCGACGACGGAAACGTGACGGCTTCGTGGGAACCCATGACTGCACCGTGACTGCCGAGTGGGAACCTGTGACTGACGCGATGGCCGTTCGTCGGTCGCTCGTCTAGTGTCAGCGCCGTCACAACGTCCGCGACCACGTTGCTGCGAATCGAGGAGGATCCATGCCCGACGGCAAACCCAACATTCTCGTCATCTGGGGTGACGACATCGGTATCTCGAATCTGAGCTGCTACAGCGACGGGGTGATGGGCTATCGCACGCCCAACATCGACCGCATCGCTGCCGAAGGTGTGCGCTTCACGGACTACTACGGCGAGCAGAGCTGCACCGCCGGCCGCGCAGCGTTCATCACCGGCCAGAACCCGTACCGCACGGGGCTCACGAAGGTCGGCTTCCCAGGGGCCGACGTCGGTCTGCGGGCACCGGATCCGACGATCGCCACCGCCCTGAAGGCGCAGGGCTACGCCACTGGCCAGTTCGGCAAGAACCACCTCGGTGACAAGGACGAGTTCCTCCCGACGATGCACGGCTTCGACGAGTTCTTCGGCAACCTCTATCACCTCAACGCCGAGGAAGAGCCCGAGCAGGACGACTACCCGAGCGAGGAGGAGTTCCCGAATTTCCGCAAGAACTTCGGGCCGCGCGGCGTCATCCATTCCTGGGCGAACGGCGACGGCACGCAGCGCATCGAGGACACCGGTCCGCTGACACGGGAGCGCATGAAGACCATCGATGAGGAGATCGCACCGGAGGCGCTGCGCTTCATGGGTGAGGCCAAGGACAGCGACACCCCGTTCTTCGTGTGGCTCAATACGACCCACATGCACTTCCGGACCCACATCAAGGATGGCAGCCGTGGCAAGGCCGGACGTTGGCAGTCGGAGTACCACGATGTGATGTGCGACCACGACGAACTCGTGGGACAGGTGCTGGACTACCTCGACGAACACGGCCTCGCGGATGACACCATCGTGATGTATTCCACCGACAACGGCCCGCACCTGAACACCTGGCCGGACGCGGGAATGACCCCGTTCCGCAACGAGAAGAACTCGAACTGGGAGGGCGCCTACCGGGTGCCGGCGATGATCAGGTGGCCGGATCGCATCCCCGCAGGTGAGGTGCGCAATGGCATCGTGAGTCACAACGACTGGTTCGTGACGTTCCTGGCGGCCGCTGGTGATCCCGACATCCAGGACGAACTGAAGGCCGGCCGCGACCTGAACGGCACGACCTACAAGGTCCACCTCGACGGTCACAACCAACTCGACTATCTCACTGGTGCCGCCGACGAAAGCCCGCGACAGCACTTCTTCTACGTCTCCGACGACGGCGACCTGACTGCGCTGCGCTACGACAACTGGAAGGTGGTGTTCCTCGAACAGCGAGCCGTGGGCACGCTGCAGGTGTGGGCCGAGCCGTACACGGAGCTGCGCGTTCCCAAGATCTTCAACCTTCGCACCGACCCGTACGAGCGGGCCGACATCACGTCGAACACCTACTTCGATTGGCTGATCGATCGGGCCTGGGTGCTCGTGCCGGCGCAGATGTACGTCGCCAACATGCTGGCGTCGCTCGTCGAGTTCCCGCCGCGGCAGGAACCGGCCAGCTTCAACATCGACAAGGTGATGGCCAAACTGCAGACGGGGGTCTCCAGCGCGTGATCGAGATCCCGGCGGGCACGTTCCGCATGGGCTCCGACGACCAGTATCCGGAGGAGGCGCCGTCGCATCGGGTGTCCGTCGACGCGTTCTCGATCAACGCCACCACCGTGACGAACGAACAGTTCGCGGCCTTCGTCGAATCGACCGGATACGTCACCGTGGCAGAACGCCCGCTCGATCCCGCGGAGTATCCGGGTGCGCCGCCGGAGAACCTGGTTCCGGGCTCGCTCGTGTTCACGATGACGCCCGGCCCGGTCGACCTGCGCCATCTCAGCCAGTGGTGGACGTGGACGCCGGGCGCGTCGTGGCAGCACCCTGAAGGACTGCCGTCCTCGATCGACGGCCGCTCCGACCACCCGGTGGTGCACGTTGCGTTCGAGGACGCGGAGGCGTATGCGGCGTGGGCGGGGGAGGAGCTGCCCACCGAGGCCGAGTGGGAGTACGCAGCGCGGGGTGGCGCCGACGGTCAGACCTTCGTGTGGGGCGACGAGGCAGTACCCGACGGGCAGTACCTCGCCAACTTCTGGCAGGGCGACTTCCCCTGGCGCAACTCGGAGGCCGACGGATTCACCGGCACCGCCCCCGTCGGCTCGTTCCCGGCGAACGGCTTCGGGTTGTTCGACATGGCCGGCAACGTGTGGGAGTGGACGACTGACTGGTACTCGGCGCACCATCCTGACGACGCCGACAAGCCCTGCTGTGTGCCGACCAACCCTCGCGGCCCCGACATCGAGGCCAGCTACGACCCGCACCAACCCCAGTTCCGGGTGCCGCGCAAGGTCATCAAGGGTGGCTCGTTCCTCTGCGCGGACAACTACTGTCAGCGGTATCGCCCTGCCGCCCGCCGACCCCAGATGATCGACACCGGAATGAGCCACATCGGCATCCGCACCCTCCACCGAAGCACCCCATGACGTCCCCCCGCCCCCATCTCCACCCCCACCCGGCCGACCCCAATCCGAAAAATCACGTCGGCGTTGCGCTGAGCGCAACGTGGGCGCGCCATTTCGGAACGCGGAGTGCCGGATGACCACTGATCCACTGCCGTCGTGGAATGACGGTGCCACCAGGACGGCGCTGCTCGAGTTCCTCGCAGCGTCCGCGGACATGCCGGTCGAAGAACGCGTCGCCGTGTTCGACAACGACGGCACGCTGTGGTGCGAGAAGCCGAATTACGTGCAGCTCGAATTCATGCTGGCCGAGTTGGCGCGTGCCGTCGCAGGCGATCCGGGGCTCGCCGAGCGCGAGGAGTACCGGGCGCTGATTCAGCACGACACGGCCGTGCAGGCTGAGCTCGGCCTGGAACGAATTGCACTCGCGCTCGTGGAACTGTGCGCCGGTATCGGCCCGTCGGAGTTCGACGAGCGGGTTCGAGCATTCTTCGCGAGCACCACCCACCGCGACCGGAAGGTGCCGTACCGAGCGATGCGGTACGCCCCGATGCTCGAACTCGTCGACGCGTTGCGTGCGCACCGGTTCGACGTCTTCCTGGTCACCGGCGGCGGCACGGAATTCGTTCGCGCCATCGGTCGTGACTTCTACGACGTGTCGCCCGATGATGTCGTCGGCACGCTGGTCACCTACGAGTTCGCCCGCGATGACGCCGGTCAACCCCACCTCGTGCGAGGTGCAGCACTCGATGGCACCGCCGCCAACGAAGGCGAGGTGAAGGTCGCCAACATTCAACGCCACCTCGGTCGTCGGCCGGTCTTCGCTGCGGGCAACACCGCGGGAGATCGCGAGATGCTCGAGTACGCGATGGCGTCC
Source organism: Ilumatobacteraceae bacterium (assembly GCA_963741875.1). Classification (GTDB taxonomy): domain Bacteria; phylum Actinomycetota; class Acidimicrobiia; order Acidimicrobiales; family Ilumatobacteraceae; genus Sva-07. The sequence goes on from CAVUJO010000002.1 coordinate 40,131, forward strand.
GACGGGCCGTCGCTCGCGCTGCTGGTCGACCACGACGACGCCGAGCGTGAATACGCCTACGCCGCGCAAGCGGGCACGATCGACTTCGAGGGTGACTTCGTCGAGTTCGGCCGCTCGATCGGCTGGACGGTCGCCAGCATCCGCAACGACTGGGCCACGGTGTTCGCCCCCGAGTAGCCCGACCGATGAGTTTCAGCGCGGGCGGGGTGCGCCGAAACTCATCGCAGGCATGACCGACTGGGCAACGATGAGTTTCAGCGCGGGCGGGGTGCGCCGAAACTCATCGCTGGCAGTGGTGTCCTCGGCATCGATCGACGTACTGCCCGAAAACGGCGAAGGCGCCACGCCCGACTCGGACGTGACGCCTTCGGCGATCGAAGGTCGATGGACCCTCAGGTGATGTGCAGGTTCAGCTGACGACCTTGGCCTTGGCGGCCGCGTACTCGGCGTCGTTGAGCTTGCCCTGGGTGTGGAGGTCGGCGAGCTTGGCCAGCTCGTCGGCGGAGCTGGTGCCCGCAGTGGTGCGGATGTAGTCCTGCATCGCTGCTTCCTGGGCCTGAGCGGCCTTCATCTGGCGCTCACCCATCTTGCCGCCCCGGACGATCAGGTAGGCGAAGATGCCGAGGAACGGCAGGAAGATGATGAAGATCGACCAGATCGCCTTCGCCACGCCGCCCATGTCGTCGCTGCGAATGATGTCGCCGAAGATGGTGAAGATCATCAGGATCCACACGAAGAACAGGAAGAACCAGAGAATCGACCAGAAGACCTGGCCGGTTCCGAATTCGGCTGCAAGTAGCAAGGTATTGCCTTTCGTTCGGTCGGCGCGTTCGTGCGCCGAGCGGCACAAGCATCGCTCTCCGGCGAGTGGAAATCAACCATCTGCCGTATTCCAGTCAAATGACGTTGGTGCGCTAGCTTGGCGAAGCTCCATCTGCATCCACAACCGCCGCTACACGGAGGCTCCCATGGCCCTTGGCCCCATCGAAGTACTGGTCGTTGCGTTCCCCGGCAACGAATTCAACGGTCAGATCATCCCGGAACTCGAGCGACTCGTCGAGAACGACACGATCAGCATCATCGACGGGCTGTTCATCCGCAAGGACGCCGACGGGACCGTCACGTTCGTCGAATTCGAAGAAGCAGGGGGTGGTGCCGAAGCCACCAAGCTCGTCGAGCTGATGAATCAACTCGAGTCGCTGGTCTCCGACGAGGACATCGAGGAGATCGCCGCCGGACTCGAGCCGGACACGTCTGCTGCCATGCTGGTGTTCGAGAACACCTGGGCCAAGCCGTTCGCCGATGCAATCGTGGAGAGCAACGGCGTCATGGTGACGAACTTCCGTGTGCCCCGCGCCGTCGTCGACGAGGTCCTCGCCGCGCTCTCCGAGATCGACGACTGAGCCGCCCGGCTCCACCGTCGATCGAACCGTACGAACCCAACGAAATCGAAGCACAAGGAGAAGTGAAATCATGATGAGACGTCGCATGGGACGCCCAGGACTCGTTGGCACGATGGCGCGCACCGCCGTCGTCGCCGGGACGGCATCGGCAGTGGTCGGTGCCTCCGCCAACCGCCAGGCCGGAAAGCAAGAGGCCGCCGCAGAGCAGCAGGCTGCGCAGCAGGCAGCCTTCGAATCGCAGGCCCAGCTCGCCCAGATGCAAGCCGACATGGACGCGATGAAGGCCGAGCAGGCTGCACCGGCGGCCCCTGCGCCTGCGCCGGCGAGCGACGGCGGTGACCTGATGGCCGAGCTGAGCAAGCTCGCCGATCTGAAGGCTGCCGGAGTGCTCACCGACGAGGAGTTCTCCGCCGCCAAGGCCAAGCTGCTCGCCTGACGCGAGCGTCGATGAAGGGTGGGGCAATGGCTGCAGTGCGTCGGTTGGTCGCTCCGTGAGGACCAACCGGGCGCTGCGGCGCTGGTCGAGTGATCGGGACGACGGCAGGTGAACTACACGCCAGCAATCGCCGCCGTGGCACTGGTGGTGTTCGCCGTCGTGTCGAAGCGGTTGAGCCGGTCGGCGGTGACCGGCACCATGGTGTTCACCGCACTGGGACTCGTGGTCGGCCCGCAGGTGTTCGATCTGGTCGATTTCACCGGGCTGCTCGGCAGGGCCGACTTCGTCACACTCGTGCTCACCGGCACCTTGGTGATCGTGCTCTTCACCGATGCGAGTGCGATCAACTCGTCGAACTGGCGTGACGACATCATCCCCGCACGACTGCTCGGTGTCGGGCTACCGATTGCCATCGGCCTCGGCTGGCTGCTCGCAGCGGTGCTGCTCGGCAACCTCGAGATCTGGGAAGCGGCCGTGCTCGGCGCGATGCTGGCGCCCACCGACGCGGCCCTCGGCAAGGCCGTGGTCTCCAACGAGCGCGTCCCGCAGCGTGTGCGTCAAGCCCTCAACATCGAGAGCGGACTCAACGACGGCATCTCGCTGCCGGTGTTCCTCGTCTTCCTCGAGACCGCGTTGGTCGCCGAGGAGTCGCTGGCGGTCAGCGACATCTTCGTCGAATTGGGCAAGCAGGTGGGCATCGCCCTCGCCATCGGGATCGCCGTCGGATGGATCGGAGCCCGGGCGATTGCTTGGGGCCGCTCCAGCGGCGCCGCCATCGGCTATTGGCTCGAGATCGGCCTCGTTGGTCTCGCAGTGTCGGCCTATGCGATCGCGACGCCACTCGGCGGTTCGGGATTCATCGCCGCGTGGGTGGCCGGGTTCGTGTTCGGCCGACGGTTCGTGTCGTCCAGCGACGACCCCCTGCCTGAGTTCTCCGAGGCATCCGGCGACCTCCTCACGATGGTCAGCTTCTTCGTCTTCGGGATCTTCCTGGGTCCGGTGCTGGCCGATCTCAGCTGGCAGGTCGTTGCCTACGGCGTGTTGAGCCTGGCCGTGGTCCGTCTGGTCGCCGTGGCGATCTCACTGGTCGGGGCGAAGATGCAGCTGCAGTCGATCCTGTACATGGGATGGTTCGGCCCGCGGGGGCTGGCCACGATCATCCTCACCATCGAGGTCGTCGACGAGAGCGCACTGAATGGTGCCTCGACGATTGCTGACGCAGCGCTGTTCACGGTGGGACTCAGCGTGTTGTTGCACGGGCTCACCGCCTGGTGGGGATCGAACGCGTACGCCGACTACGTCGAGCAACATCCACAACGTGTCGACCTCATGGAGGGCCAGGCGCCGGCGGTGACGGTGCGCGTGCCATTGCGGTCTCGGCATCAGTGCCGTCGGCTTCGCGACGACCGTCACTGACTCAGTCGCGCACGACGAAGGTCGGCGCCGACGCCGACCCGAGCAGCACCGACACGAGGATGCCGAGCGGCAACGTGCCCCAGTAGCCGATGGCAACACCGAGGTTTCCGAGAAAGAGCATCAGTAGCCACGTCGCCGGGAAGGTGGCGACGAGGAAGATGACGAGTGCGGCGAGCAGGCCTCTGACCATGGTGTCCTCATTTCATTCGATTCGCCACCGATGTGGCGGTTCCACTGGCGAATGTAGCCATGGCGCTACGGTGTGGGCGTGCTCATCTTGGCAATCATCGTGTTCGGCATGCTCATCGGCTGGCTCGCCCAGTTCATCCTCAGTCGCGGAGGACAGGGCACGGATTGGGCCGTGGCGCTCATCGCCGGTGTCGGAGGTTCGTTCGTCGGCGGGCTGCTGTTCAGCCTGGTGAACGGTGACGGGCTCGCCCTGAAGCCGAGTGGCTTGATCGGGTCGATCGTCGGCGCGCTCGTCATCACCGCGGTCTGGCAGTGGTTCGCGTCGCGGAACCGCTGAGAAGCTGGCGCCGTCGAGCAGCTGACGGGCTCCGGCGATGACGCCAATCGATCCGATCGCGTCGAACACGAGCACGGCTGACACCACGCCGGGGCTCGTGTGTGCACATCACCACCTCTACTCGACGCTGGCTCGGGGTATGCCGTCGCCCCCGGCCACGCCGACGAGCTTTCTGTCGGTGCTCGAGCAGATCTGGTGGCGGCTGGACACCGCCCTCGACCTCGACATGATCGAGGCGTCGGCGAAACTCGGAGCGCTCGAAGCGCTCGAGGCGGGCTGCACGGCGATCGTCGATCACCACGAGTCGCCGAATGCGATCGAGGGATCGCTGAGCGTGATCGCCGACGCCTGTACCGAGGTCGGGGTGCGCGTCAACACGTGCTACGGCGTCACCGATCGCCACGGCATTGAGGGAGCGCGCCGAGGGCTCGAGGAGAACGATCGGTTCCTGAGCACGGGAGGACGGGGGATGGTCGGCGTGCACGCTGCGTTCACGTGCTCGGACGAGACACTCGCGAGCGCTGCCGAGCTCGCGTCGAAGCACGGTGTCGGCGTCCACATCCACGTCGCCGAGGGGCCGGACGACGCCGGGCGCGGTCGAGCGGCTCGCCGACCTCGCGACTGACGACTGGTTGTTGATCCATGGCGTGCATCTGGCCGACGATCACGGGCTGCGCGGCACGATCGTGCACAACCCCAGATCGAACATGAACAACGCGGTGGGCTCCGCCCGTCCTGCGCGGTTCGCCAATCCGATCGCGCTCGGCACCGACGGAATCGGCGCCGACATGATCTCGGAGTTCCAACTCGCGTTCGTCGCGGCCCGCGCCGGCGATGTCACGTTCAGCCCGGACATCGCCTGGTCGTGGCTCGAGCGCGGATGGACGTTGGTGCCCGAGGCTCGTGGCGACCTCGTCAGATGGTCGTACGCCCCGATGGAGCCGTGGCATCTCGCCTACACGCCGACGGTCCGGGCGATCGACGTCGACATCGACGGAGCACCTGCGCTCCGTGACGGTGTCGCCACCCGGGTCGACGCGGCCGAGATCAGGGCCAAGGCCGCCGAACAGGCTGCCCGGCTCCACGCCCGCCTCTGATCACCCCGTCGCGACCTCCGCTGTGAGCGATGTACGGCCAATGTGCGTGTATCGCTCACAACCCGTCGGGGTGGGGTGGTGCGTTGTGAGCGATGTACGGCCATGGTGCGTGTATCGCTCACAGCCCATGGGATGGGTCGTTGCGCGGTGAGCGATGTACGTCCATTGTGCGTGTATCGCTCACACCCCGTTGGCAAGGAGGGGGCGACGGTCAGGTGACGACGACGGTGGTGCCGATGTCGGCGAAGGCCCACATGAAGGCCGCGTCGAGGTTGTGCTGGCGCTGGCAGCCACCGGACAGGCGACTGCCGAGCTCCTCGGTGCCCTGGTACGGCGAGTTGTCGGCAACGTGCAACGGAATGGCGTGGAAGCCGATGTGGCCGATCTCGGTGCGCTGGTAGCGGATCATCTGTGGCAGCCAGGCTTGGCCGTTCCACGCCGTCGACATCTCCGAGCGGCTGTACACCGTGTGAGTGCCGGGCATCTCGTTGCTGTACTTGCTGCCGGTGACCAACCACGAGCGGATGATCTCGCCGTTGTTGCCGACCGCCCATGCCCGCTGACCGGCACGGTCGTACACGACCCGCCGTCCGTTCCCGGAATCGTCAGGCAGGGGAGGAGCATCCGCTCCGGCGCTCGCCACCGGCGACAACAGGTAACCCGTCGAGTCCATCGCACCGGGCGCCGGCGGCGGCGTGTGGACGACGAGCGATTCCTCGTCGGGCCAGATGTCGAGTTCGAGTGCGCTCTCGCGTCCGACGACGCCGTCGACGAACAATCCAGCGTCTGCCTGGTAGGCCGTCACTGCGGCAAGGGTGGAGTCGTCGAAGTCACCGTCGATCGCGCCGTCGTAGAAGCCGTTGTCGGCGAGCGCCTGCTGGAGACACTCGACACCCTCGCCCTGCGAGCTGAGGCGGACCGAGAGTGCGCCGATCGTGCAGCCACCGTCGGCGCGTTCTGGCTCGACAGGCGCGGTCGGTTCGACCTCGTTCTGGCCCAATTCTCCTTCGAGGTCAGGGAGGACGAGCCCAGCCGGAGTCGCTGCTGCACCGTCGGGCACTGACTCCGCATCGGGTACTGGCTCCGCATCGGCGGCGGACAGTGAGAGCGACGCGGGCCCGGCATCGTCGGCCGTGACAGCAGCGCCGACGGCGGCCGCAGCGAGCACTGCGCCCAGGGCGAGACCGAGGGCGAGTCGACGTCGGGGTTCCGCGGCGGCCGTCATCTCAGGAGAGGCTACCGAGCGGACGAGCCCAAGGGTCATCGCGGAACCGCATCGGTGGCAGTGAAGTGGTGAGCGTGTCCGGATCGGACGCAGCCGTGGAGCACCATCGCGATCTCCGGCAGGTTCGTCGGTCGCCGAGTCTTCAGCGCACGATGGCGACCGTGACCGCCGCGACGAGACCGGCGCCGGTCCCGGCGATGGTGGCGAGTCCGACCCAGCGGGCAGCCGAGGGGTACACCACGTCGGAGCCACGTCGGAGCGCGCCATGGAGGTCCTCGTAGTGGACACCGGACCACACGAGCAGCGCGGCGCCGAACGTCACCTGCGCCATGCCGCCAGCCGCAAGCATCCAGAACCCCTCGGTGGCAGCGAACCGGCTCAACACGAGCCCGGCCACCATCATCGAGATCGCGGTGCGCTCCCAGGCCAGTGAGGTGCGCTCGTGTTGCAGCCCGGCGTCGTACACCGAAGTCGGCCGGTGGTCGCTCACGTCCCGTCGACCACCAGGATCACGGCGGCCACGACCGCCACGACCGCCGTGCCGACGGCCATCATCATCGGCAGGCGCGACTTCGGCAGGGGTTCGTTCAGGCGCATCGCCCGTTCGTTGAGCGCCCATCGTCGATAGGCGCTCGCCGCGGTGACGAAGCTCAGTGCGAGCAGCAGGATGCCGAGTGTCTCGCCGAGCGCGACCTGGTCGAGCAGGCTGACTGCGGCGAGTCCGCCTGCCGCAAGCGCCAGCGCGGTCCGGATCCAGGCGAGGAATGTGCGCTCGTTGGCGAGTGTGAAGCGGTAGTCGGGCTCGCTGCCGACCCTGCGCGGATCGGGTGGCAGGACGCGATCGCGCAGCGTCACGAAGGCACGCTCGAGGCAAGGGTGTCGTCGATCGCCGCGCGAAGGCAGCGGGTGAACAGCGCATGGTCACTGACCGCGGCACGGTCGCTGTTCACGCCCAGGTGAACCGTCCCGTCGTAGCTGAACAGGGTGATGTTGATCGCTGCCCCAGCGAGGGGGCCGAACGCATAGAACTCCTCCACCCTGGCGCCGGCCATGAACACCGGAAACGGCGGGCCGGGCACGTTCGATGTGGTGATGTCGACGCCCTTGAGCATGGCGCCGAGTATCGACACCGCGGCGGCGGGACCGAACCTCGAGATCACGCCCGAGATGTCATTGACGTGGGGCAGCGCCGGCTCGGCGCGCACGGTCCGGAGCAACTCCTTGACCTCGCCGATCCGATCCGCTGGCTCGGCCGCACTGAGGGGGAGCACCATGCGGGCGGGCACGAACTGATTGTCGAAGTGATTGGCGGCGCCACCACCGCGAACGCTGACCGGCATGTTCATCCGGACCGACGTGCACGGGTGACCCAGCGCGTCGTGGTAGCGCTTCAACGCGTCGAGCGTCAACGCGACGAACGCGTCGTTGAGTGTGCCGTCGGCAGACCGAGCCGCTGACTTCATGGCTGCAAACGGCACGGTGACCGCCTCGAAGTGGGTGTTGAGCGAACGATCGGTCATTGCAGGACTCAACGGCGTGGTCGCCGGCATGACCACCCGTGCGATCGAACCGGTGGTCCGAGCCAGTTGCTCGATCGTGCCGCGGGGATCGCGCAATAGATCCGTGGCGGTCTTGAGCGAGGCCTTGCCCATTCGGGCGCCGGTCCTCGCTTCCGAAGCGATGCGATGGGCGAGGGGGCGGGCACCGGGGATCGCCCAGACCGGTGCCTCGATCCGCAGCCGATGATCGATGTCCGGTGTCGAGTCGCTCGCTCGCCGACTCGCTTGCCGTGTCGGTCGCCGTGTCGATGTCGTCCCCGGTGACGGAGGCGGTCGCCGGGTCGGGTTCGAGGTCGACCATGTGCTGGAGCAACTGCACCATGCCGAGTCCGTCGGCGATGGCATGGTGGACCTTCATGATGAACGCCGCGCGCTTGCCCGGGAGACCCTCGACGACGCACAGCTCCCACAGCGGGCGATCCTTGTCGAACCCTCGAGCAGCCATCCGTTGCGCGTGATCGAGTACTTGGCGCCGACCGGGACGGCGGCCGGGCAGGCGCGCCCAGGTGTAGTGGTAGTCCACGTCGACGTGGGGATCGTCGGCCCAGCGTGGTGGGGCCACGCCGGGCTGTTCGTCGACGACGTGCTGGTGGAGGCGCGGGATCGTGGCGACGATCCGTTCGACGACGGCATCCATGCGGGCTCGATCCGGTCGCGAGTCGAGGAACCAGACACTGGTGATCGTGGAGCGCAACAACGGGTCGCGTTCGATGTGCCACAACACCGAGTCGCTGTCGCTCATCCACTCGTCGTAGTGCAACTCGCTCACGACGTCTCCCAAGCCCGCGTCTGCGGGACCCGTGATTCCGGTGCCTGCGACCTCATCTTGCAGAAACGTACACCGGCGACGCGTCGGGCAGCGACGCCGTCCGAGGGTGTCATTGCCGCCGTGTCAGCGCGAGACTGCGTGACGTGAAGCAGCTGTCCGGCCTCGACGCGAGTTTCCTCTACATGGAGACTGCCAACACCTACGGTCACGTGAACGGTCTTGCGATCTATGAGCGACCGGAGGGCGACTTCGATCCGTTTCAGGCTGCCTACGAGCGTTTCGACGCGTTGCTCGGCCGGCTCGAACCGATGCGCCGTCGGCTGGTCGAGGTGCCGTTCAAGCTCGACCACCCGTACTGGATCGACGACCCCGACTTCGACCTCAACTTCCACGTGCGTCACATCGGACTCGCCCCGCCCGGGGGTGCCGATCAGTTGGCCGAACAGGTGGCCCGCATCGTCGGCCGCAGGATGGATCGCAGCCGGCCGCTCTGGGAGGCCTATGTGATCGAGGGGCTGGCCGACGGACGTTGGGCGATGCTCACCAAGACCCACCACGCCACGATCGACGGAGCGGCGGGCGTGTTGTTGCTCGGCATGTTGACCGATCTCTCGCCCGACACGCCGATGCCGGATCACGTCGACTGGGTCGGCGAGCCGGTCCCGTCCGATCGCGAGCTGCTCGAGCGAACGATTCGAAATCTCGCCGTCAATCCCGTGAAGGGAATGCGGCTGTCGCTGCGCATGCTGCGCAACATCGCCGAGGCGGCGGGTGTCGACAGCGTGTCGGCAGTCGCCGCGCAAGCGCGTGATGCACTCAAGTCGGTGGCGCTCGGTGGAGCGATCGACACGCCCGAGCCGGTTCACCGCGTGCGGATCCCACTGTCGCCGGCGCCGCCGACACCGTTCAATCGGGCGGTCACGCCGCACCGTCGCTTCGCGATGCGGTCGACTGCGCTCGGCAACATCAAGGCGTTGAAGGACGCCTCCGGTTGCACGGTCAACGACATCGTGATGGCCATCTGCACCGGCGCGCTACGCGAGTACCTGCTGCGCCACGATGCGCTTCCGGAGGCGCCGCTGCGGGCGATGGTGCCGGTGTCGATTCGCACGGGCGACGAGGTGGATCCGTGGACCAACCGCGTCGGCGGGATCATCGCCGATCTCCCGACCAACTGCGACGATCCGCTCGAACGGCTGCGCCGCTGCCACGAGGCGATGAATGAAGCGAAGTTGCAGATGGACGTGCTCCCAGCCGAGGACATCGCCGAGCTCGCACAGGTGGCGCCACCGCTCGCGGCGACCGCGGCGATGCGGTTGCAGTCGCGCCTGCGGCTCGCCGACCGGATGAACCTGCCGACGAACGTCGTGATCTCCAACGTGCCCGGTCCGCGCAACGCGCTCTACTTCGCCGGGGCGAAGATGACCAACTACATCCCGGTGTCGACCATTGCCGACGACATGGGCTTGAACATCACCGTCCACAGTTATCTCGATCGGCTCGACTTCGGGCTGATCGCTGACCGCGAACTCGTTCCGGACCTGTGGGATCTCGTCGATCTGCACATCGACGAGATCGCCGTGCTGTTCGAGGCGACCGGAGCCGAGTGGGTCGAGCCGCAGGGCGCGCCGTCGATGAGGCGCGGCAGCGCTCGCAAGCTCCCGGCCAAGACGACCGCGACCAAGAAGGCCGTTGCCAAGAAGGCTCCGGCCAAGAAGGTTCCGGCGAAGAAGGCTCCGGCCAAGACGACCGCGACCAAGAAGGCTCCGGCCAAGAAGACCGCTGCCAAGAAGTCCGCCGCCAAGAAGACCGCCACCAAGAAGACTGCCGCCAAGAAGACTGCCGCCAAGAAGACTGCCGCCAAGAAGGCTCCGGCCAAGAAGACCGAGGCCAAGAAGTCCGCCACCAAGAAGACCGCTGCCAAGAAGGCTCCGGCGAAGACGACCCCTGCCGCGAACGCGACCGGTGGGTGATCGTCCGAATCTGACGGCAACGAGCGCAGCGGCAAGACTCGTCGGCGATGGACTTCGACCTGCCGCCCGCCGATCACCCGACCCGGCGCCTCGTGCGCGACTGGATCGCCGACAACCCGAATCCGACCGGCCGTCAGCTCGCCGAAGCCGGCTACGTGGTGCCGCACTGGCCCAAGCCGTGGGGGCTCGAGGCCGACCCGATCGACCAGCTGGTCATCGACGACGAGCTCGCGTCCGCCGGTATCCATCGCCCGGGCAATCACATCGGCATCGGCTGGGCCGCGCCGACGATCTTCCTCGCCGGCACTCCTGAGCAGCACGAGCGGTACCTTCCGAAGATCTTCAGCGGTGAAGAGATCTGGAGTCAGCTGTTCTCCGAGCCCGACGCCGGCTCGGATCTCGCCAATCTCGCCACTCGGGCTGTCAGGGACGGCGACGAGTACGTCGTCAACGGTTCCAAGATCTGGTCGAGCGGCGCCCACCACTCGCAGTTCGGGATCCTGATCGCGCGCACCGACCCCGATCAACCCAAGCACAAGGGCATCTCGTACTTCATCTGCCCGATGGACCTGCCGGGGATCTCGATGAGCCCGATCGTCGACATGACCACGGCGCACTCGTTCAACCAGGTGTTCTTCGACAACGTCAGGATTCCGGCGTCGCTGCGGGTCGGCGAGGAGGGCGACGGTTGGCGACTTGCGAAGGTCACGTTGTCGAACGAGCGGGTGTCGTTGTCGTCGGCCGGATCGCTGTGGGGTGTCGGCCCCTCCGCCGACGATCTGATCGAGTTGATCCGACGCAATGGCGGACTCACCGACCCGGTGCTGCGCGACCAGGCCGCCCGGCTGCACATCGAGGCGAAGCTGCTCCACCTCAATCGGATGCGCAGCCTGAGCGCGCGCCTCAAGGGCAAGACCCCCGGGCCCGAGGCCTCGATCCAGAAGATCATGGCCGACGAACACGGACAGCACGTGATGGCGTTGGCCAACGCCGTCGCCGGAGCCGACGGCATGCTCACCGGGTCAGGGCCCCCGGGGGTGCTCCCGTCGACGTCGCAGAACGGACCGACCGAGAACAATCTCGCGTCCGGCCGCCAGTTCCCCGACGTCGCTCCGGTCTGGCATTACGGATACCTGTTCAGCCCGGCCCTCACGCTCGGCGGCGGCACGTTCGCCGTCCAGCGCAACATCGTCGGCGAGTTCGTGCTGGGACTCCCACGTGAGCCCAACCTCGAACAGGGTCTCAGCTGGTCCGAAGCGCGTCAGCAGCGAACCTGACCCCACCGAGATGTCGGGGCTAGCTTCGGTCCGGTGACCTCGCTCGGATTCGGCATCGACATCGGCGGCTCGGGGATGAAGGCCGCCGTCGTCGACCTCGTCACCGGTGTGTTGACATCCGAGCGACTCCGAATCCGCACGCCGAAGCCGGCCACTCCCCAGGCGATGGCGGCCGTGGTCGCCGAACTCGTCGGCCGTCACGGGTGGTCCGATGCACTCGGCGTCGGCTTTCCCGGGATCGTGCGACACGGCATCGTCCACTCGGCGGCCAACCTCGATCCGAGCTGGGTGGGCGTCGACGCCGACCAGGTGTTCAGCGATGCCTGCGGGTTCGACGTGGCGATGGTGAATGATGCCGACGCCGCCGGGCTCGCCGAGATGCGCTGGGGCGCCGGCCGAGAAGTTGCCGGGGTCGTCCTCGTGTTGACGTTCGGCACCGGTATCGGTTCTGCCCTCTTCGTCGATGGGGCCCTGGTCCCCAACACCGAGCTCGGTCACCTGGAACTCGACGGCAGCGACGCCGAACTGCGTGCTGCGGCGAGTGTGCGTGAGCGGGAGGGCATCGGCTGGGACGTGTGGGCACCGCGTGTCGAGCGGTACCTCCGCCACGTCGAGATGCTCTTCTCGCCAGACCTGTTCATCATCGGTGGTGGCGCGTCGAAAGCGGCCGACGAGTGGCTTCCGAGGATCTCGATCGACACGCCGATCGTCTCCGCGGCGATGGCGAACAACGCGGGCATCGTCGGTGCCGCCCTGGTGGCGCGTCACGCCCACCTCTGACGCCTGCGGGTTCAGCGCAGCTCTGCGGGGCCGCTGGTACGGCCCCGATACCAGAGCGTGGCGATGGTGACGGTGACGATCGGTACCACGAAGTACAACACCACGTCGCCGTAGGAATCGCGGAATCCGTGCTCGGTCGCGTCGAGGACCAGCCAGGCGAGGTAGGCGGCGTAGGTGACGAGGAAGGCGATGCCTTCCCACCGATTCAGGACGTGGCCGTTGGCGAAGATGGGGAGACAGGCGACGGCCACAGCGACCATCACCGGAATGTCGACCTGCACTGCGCTCGCCGCGACCGGGATGGGGTTCGGCGAGACGATCGCGGTGATGCCGAGGACGGCGAGCAGGTTGAAGAGGTTCGAGCCGATGGCGTTCCCGACCGCGAGGTCGCGTTGACCACGCATCGCCGCCAGAACCGACGTGGCGACCTCGGGGAGGGAGGTACCGATCGCCACAACGGTCAGCCCGATCACGAGATCACTGACCCCGAGTTCGGTGGCGATGTCGCTGGCGGAGCTGACGAGAGCTTGTGAGCCGAACACGAGCATGGCGAGTCCCAGGACGAGGAAGCCGAGGTCCGACAACACCGATGCCTGTGCCAGCGCTTCCGGATCGAGGGCATCGTCGTACTCGGTCACGATGTCGGGCGCCGACCCTCGTGTCGCCGAGATCACCGTCCAGATGAGATACACCACGAGGAGCGACAGCAGTACCAGTCCCTCGATCCGTCCCAGGCTCTCGTTCAGCACGAAGATCAACACCAGCACCGAGGCGCCGACCATGATCGGGACATCGAGGCGCACGATGCGTTGCGCAACGAACAGCGCGCCACCCACGGTTGCGGCGGTGCCGAGCACGAGCAGGACGTTCGCGATGTTCGAGCCGACCACGTTGCCGATGGCGATCGACCCGGCGTCGGGTCCGCCGCGGAGTGCGTCGCCGACGCTGACCGCGAGTTCGGGTGCGCTGGTGCCGAAGGCCACCACGGTGAGCCCGATGACCACGCTCGACATCCCGGTGCGGGCAGCGAGTCGGGCAGCGCCCCGCACGAGTGCCTCGGCGCCGCCGACCAGTGCGACGAGCCCGGCGATCAGGAATGCAATCGTGCCGAGACCCATGGCGGCTGGAGGCTATGAGCGAAACGCCGTCATCCGGCCGGTTCGCTCATCGCTTGGGTGTGGAGCCTCCGGCGATGAGCCAAACCCCACCATCTGGTTGGTTCGCTCATCGCTTGGGTGTGGAGCCTCCGGCGATGAGCCAAACCCCACCATCTGGTTGGTTCGCTCATCGCTTGGGTGTCGCAGCCTTCATGCGGCGGGCCAGGTCAGCTCGATACTCGCCGGCGCGCCGGAGCTTGAGGTCCTCGTACCCGCGCACCTGATCGGGCAGTGAGGCGATCTCGACCGACTCGTCGTAGGTGTCTGCGCTCAGCCGGCGATTGAGGGCGTCGACGGCGTCGACGAACTCGGGGATCATCGCCCGCTCGACTCGACGCACGGTTGCCCATCGGAACGGATCCGCCATCGTGCCGCGGAGGCGCTTGCTCGCCCGCAGCGCACGCAAGGTCGGGACTGCGGTTCGCTTCAGCTTCAGCTTCCGGTCGAGACCGAGCGAGCGCAGCATCGGTGGATGGAGGTGATACGTCACCGTCGTGTCGGGCCCGCCGACGGCGTGATACACCTCGCGTGCGGCGTCGTCGAGGAGGAGGCGGGCCACCTCGTACTCGTCCTTGTAGGCCATGAGCTTGTGGAGGTTGCGGGCCACGGCCTCGCCGTATCGGGTCGAGTCGACGCCGCTGGCGCGCTCGGCACTCCGGGCCTCGGCGACGACCGAGCGGAACCGCTCGGCGTAGTCGGCCGACTGGTAGTCCGCGAGGTCATCAGCGAGCCGCTCGACCAGGTCGTCGAACGGCTCGGGGCCAACCGGACGGGCCAGGCCGGCAGCGCGCTCGACGGCATCTGGATCGATCTCCCAGGCTCGACCCCACCCGAACGCGGCCAGGTTGGTGTCGACTGCGACGCCGTTCAGCGAGATCGCCCGCTCGATCGCGTCGACCGGCACCGGGACCGCGCCCGCCTGCACCGCCGCCCCGAGCAGCAAGATGTTGGCCGTGGTCGTCGAGCCGAGGAGGCCATCGGCCAGGCCGGCCGCGTCGAGGAAACGGTTCTCGGCGGCTCGACTGACCTGGCCGACGCGTTCGACGAGAACCGCGCCGTCGGGTGCCGCGAGGTCGGGGTGGGTGACCATCTGCCCGGTGGGCACGGCGTCGGTCGACGCGACCACCACGGTGAGGTCGGCTCGTGCTCCGCTGAGATTCGAGTCGCTCGCTCCGACGAGCAGGTCGAAGGCAACCAGGCAGTCGACACCCGACACGTTCGCATGGTTCGACACCGCCACCGCGTTGCGTGTGATGCGCAGATCGCTGACGACCGGCCCCGCCTTCTGCGACAGACCGGTCTGATCGAGCCCACGCACGTGCAGCCCAGCGAGCATCGCTGCAGTGCCGAGCACCTGGCTGACCGTCACCACGCCCGTGCCGCCGATCCCGGTGAGGCGCACCGTGAAGTCGTCGACGTCGACCAACGGAGGCGACGGGGCGGCGAGGTCGGTCGGAGCCGCCGGGGTTGCGCGGCGGTCGGCGGCTCGGCTCGGTTCGACCGTGACGGTCGCAAACGACGGGCAATCGCCCTGGAGGCACGAGAAGTCGAAGTTGCAGCTGTTCTGGTCGATGTGGGTCTTGCGCCCGAACGGCGTGTCGACCGGTTGCACCGACAGGCAGTTGCTCTTGTCGCCGCAGTCGCCGCAGCCTTCGCAGACCCGCTCGTTGATGACCACCCGGAACCCCGGTGTCGAAATCGTGCCGCGTGCGCGTCCTCGACGGTTCTCCGCCGCGCAGGCCTGATCGTGGATGTGCACGGTGACACCGGACGTGTCGGCGAGGATGCGCTGGGCGTCGTCGAAACGGCTGCGGTCCCAGACGTCGACGCCGGCCGGGAACGACGCGGCGGGATACCGATGCGGATCGTCGCTGGTCACGATCACCCGTGCGACGCCTTCGAGCAGCAACATCGACGCGACGTCGGGAACCGACATCTGACCCTCGGGATCCTGGCCGCCGGTCATTGCGACCGTGCCGTTGTAGAGCAGCTTGTAGGTGATGTCGACGTTCGCTGCCACCGCAGCGCGAACCGCCAACGAGCCAGAGTGGAAGAACGTGCCGTCGCCGAGGTTCTGGACGAGGTGGTTGCGGCCGACGAACGGCGCCATGCCGATCCATTGGGCGCCCTCGCCGCCCATGCAGGTGAGTCCGACGAGGTCGCCGACTCGTTCGGGCTCCATCATCGCCACCATCGCATGGCACCCGATGCCGCCGCCGACCAGCGTGCCGGGCTCGGCGCGGGTGCTGCGATTGTGGGGGCAGCCCGAGCAGTAGAACGGCGCCCGATTCACGGTGAGTGGGATGCGGGTGCGCTGCGGTCTGACCACATCGTCGAGTGGGCGCAACCGCCCGCCGAGCCGTGTCGAGAGACGTGCGTGGAGCGGAGCGAGCAGTGTGTCGACGTCGAGCGTGCCGTGGCCTGGGACGAGCAAGTCGCCGTTTTCGTCGCGACGGCCGACGACCCGCGGGTGATGGGCGCCGTCGTAGAACGCACCCTTCAGGAGTCCCTCGAGCGTCGGGTTCTTCTCCTCGATCACCACCACCTCGGCCAAGCCCTCGGCGAACTCCCGGGCCTGCGCCGGATCGAGGGGTACCGGCATCAGGAGTTGGAACAGCCGAACACCTGCATCTCGCACGTCGTCGTCGGTGACGAGTCCGAGCACTCGCAGCGCTTCGCGGACCTCGTGGAACGTGTGCCCGCATGCCGCGATGCCGATCCAGTCGTCGACCGTGCGGGTGACCACGCGGTTCAGTCCGTTGTCGACTCCGTAGCGACGGGCGAGCGGCCACCGGATCTCCTGGAACTCGCGCTCCATGTCGATCGTGTACGGCGTGAGCAGGCGACCGTTCGGCTGCGGATGGAACGGGTGCCCGCCGACGTCGACGATCGGTGACGAAGGCCGTACCCGATCGGGGTGCACGTCGACGGTGCCCGTACCGTCGGCGACCGCGGTGACCAGCTTCAAGCCGGCCCAGAGCCCGCACGAACGGGAGAGCGCGACGGCGTGCCGGCTCAGATCGAGCGCCTCCTGGACGTCGCCCGGAAAGAGGATCGGCATGTGCAGATCGACCATCGTGGCATCGCTCGACGACGGGAGCGTCGACGACTTGGCGGCGGGATCATCGCCGACGACGGCGACGACGCCTCCGTGCATCGAGGTTCCCGAGAACACGGCGTGGCGGATCGCATCGCTGCTGCGGTCGAACCCGGGACCCTTTCCGTACCAGATCCCGATCACGCCGTCGTACCGAGCGTCGTCGAGGGTCATCGCGAGCTGGCTGCCCATCACCGCCGTCGCCGCCAGTTCCTCGTTGACTGCTGGCTGGATGACGATCGGAAGATCCGGCACCGTGGCCGACGCCCGTCGAAGTTCCTCGGTGAGCGTGCCGACCGGCGAGCCCTGGTAGCCGGACGCGAATGCTGCCGTCGTCAGGCCGAGTCGGCGGTCGAGTCGGAGCTGGTCGGCGGCGAGCCGCGCGACGGCTTGGACGCCCGACAGGAACACCGTGCCGTCCTCGCGCTGAAACCGGTCCGCCAGCTCATACGGGCGAGGTGACCTGGCTGACGCTGTGTGGTTGGCTTCGATGCTCAAGATTCCCCCCTCGGTCGGTGCCCCACACCTTTTCTAGTCGAACGCGGGGGAGCCGTCGACCGCCCGCTCCGATGAGTTTCGACGCGCACGGGTCGCGCTGGAACTCATCGTCGAGTTCAACGTTGGGTCCAACGTGGAACTCGACCCCCTGGTCGACGCTGCCGTCAGACGAGGTGGTGCCGGACGCCGAGGCGTTCGGCTGAATCGTCGCCGGGAACCGGGAGTTGGGCCACCACCCGCAACGACGGCCATTCGGCGGGGGTGAGTTGTTGATACTCGAAGGTCAACTCGCCGGCGGTCGGGTGGCGGAACCGGCGCAGCCGGGTCTCGAATCCGGACACGTCGTGCTCGGCCCACCACTGGGCGAACTCGGCGCTCTCGTCGCCGAGCAGGGCGACCAGTTCGGTCATGGCCGGGTCGTGACGCACGGGCGACGTGGCCGAACGGAACTCCGCCAGCGCCTGGCGAGCGTGGATGTCCCAATCGACGATCAGCTCGCGCGTGGCGGGATCGGCGAACAGCACCCAGAGCAGGTTGCGGCGTGGCGGCTCGAGGTCGGCGATGCGCGGGTACAGGCGGGCCTGAGCCGCGTTCCAGCCGACGAACTCCCAGTGCGGGCCCAGCACGTAGGCCGGAGCCGGCAGCAACGAATCGAGCAGCCGGACGAGCGCACTCGGCGGCTCGGTCGGTGCGTCGAGCGTCGCCGTCCCCGGCTCGGTGAGCGACAACAGGTGCTCGAGGCCGGCCTCGTCGAGACGCAATGCTCGCCCGATCGCCAGCAACACGTCGTCGGACGCATTGATCCGGCGCCCCTGTTCGAGCCACGTGTACCAGGTGAGCGAGACGCCGGCGAGCATCGCCACCTCTTCGCGCCGCAGTCCGGGCGTCCGCCGGCCGCGCGCCGACGGCAGTCCGACCTGCTCCGGACGCGTCGCTTCTCGCCGTGCGCGCAGGAACTCCGCAAGTTCCTGTCGATGATTTGACGCGGCGATCGTGGACATCCCCGCACAGTCAAGCAAGAAACGCTGTGAGCGATACAGGCGGTATGTGCGTACATCGCTCACATCGCGGTCATCGATTGGGCTGCTGTGAGCGATACAGGCGGTATGTGCGTACATCGCTCACATCGCGGTCATCGATTGGGCTGCTGTGAGCGATACACGCGGTATGTGCGTGTATCGCTCACAGCGGCGTGGGGAGTGGTCGGGGTACGGTGGGGTGGGTGACCATCACGACCGACGCCGCCCTGTCCGTCAACGCGATGCTCGACGATCTGCGCACGCTGGTCGAGATCGAGTCGCCGTCACTCGACCTCGACGCGCTGGCGGATTCCGGCGCGGCGTTGGCGGCCATGATCGAGCGGTTGCTCGGTCGGCCGGCAACCCTGATCGCCAGTCCGGTCGGTCCGCACGTCCACTGGTCCGGTGGCGGTGATCCGAAGGTGTTGCTCCTCGGGCACCACGACACCGTGTTCCCCGTCGGTGCGTTGGCGGCACGACCGTTCACCGTCGCCGATGGCCACGTGACCGGCCCGGGGGTGTTCGACATGCTCGCCGGCATCGTGCAGGCGCTCCACGGACTCTCGACGCTCGACGATCTGTCGGGCGTCGAGCTGTTGTTCAGCGCCGACGAGGAGGTCGGCTCGACGGCATCGCGTGAGCTGATCGAGGAGCGGGCGCTGGCCTGTGGCGCCGTGCTCGTGCTCGAACCGTCGGCCGACGGTGGTGCGTTGAAGACGGGCCGGAAAGGGTGCGGCACGTTCGACGTCGTCATCCACGGCCGGGCGTCGCACGCCGGGCTCGAGCCGGAGAAGGGCGTCAACGCGCTCGTCGAGGTGGCGCACCAGGTACTGGCGATCAATCAGCTCGGCCGTCCCGACGTGGGCACGACCGTCACGCCGACGGTGGCAACAGCGGGCACGGCCGACAACGTGGTCCCGGCGCTGGGCCGGATCAAGGTCGATGTGCGTGTCGAGTCGGCCGACGAGAAACACCGAGTGGAGGCGGCGATGGCGGCGCTCCGTTCGGTCGACAGCGAGTCGACCATCGAGGTGTCCGGTGCCATCAATCGTCCGCCGATGCCCGAGTCGGCGTCCGTCACCCTCATGCCCTTCGCTGACGCCGTGTCGCCCGGTATCGAGGGGTACGCGGTGGGCGGTGGCAGCGATGGCAACTTCACCGCAGCGATCGGTGTCCCGACACTCGACGGCCTCGGAGCGGTGGGCGGTGGCGCCCACGCCGACCACGAGTTCGTCGTCGTCGACACGATGCCCGAACGGGCCCGCCTCATCGCCGGCATCGTCGAGCGCATCCTCGCCACCTGACCACCCGCCCCCGGCGAGGGAAGTGCCAGCGACGAGCCGGAGCGAGCCCGACCTCGAGGGTCGTCCCGATCGTCGCCGCCCGACCGGCGAGGGAAGCGCCAGCGACGAGCCGGAGTGAGCCCGACCTCGATCGTCGCGATCGTGGCCCGTGGTGAGGGCGAGCAGGCAATGCGTCTCAGCGGTCGAGGGCGGGGGTGATGTCGCCGGTGCCCAGCGAGCCGACCCTGCGGTACACATCGAGCTTGTTGCGCGTGTCGACGATGTCGAGATTGCGCATCGTGAGCTGCCCGATCCGATCGAGCGGACCGAACGCAGCGTCCTCCACCCGCTCCATCGACAGGCGATCGGGCTCGTAGGTGAGGTTCTCGCTGACGGTGTCGAGGATCGAATAGTCGTCACCCCGGCGGAGCCGCAATGTCACCTCGCCGGTGACAGCGGAACCGACCCAGCGCATCAGCGGTTCACGCAACATCAGGCTCTGCGGGTCGAACCAGCGGCCCTCGTACAGCAGGCGGCCGAGGCGTCGGCCCATCGAGCGGTAGTTCTCGATGGTGTTCTCGTTGTGGATGCCGGTCACGAGCCGCTCGTAGCAGATGTGCAGCAATGCGAGTGCAGGACCCTCGTAGATGCCGCGACTCTTCGCTTCGATGATGCGGTTCTCGATCTGATCGCTCATCCCGAGGCCGTGGCGGCCGCCGATCGCGTTGGCCTCCATGACCAGGTCGACCTGCGAGTCGAACGTCGTGCCGTTGATGGCGACCGGCCAGCCCTCTTCGAAGCGCACCGACACGTCCTCGGTGGTGATGTCGACGGCCGGATCCCAGTGGGCAACACCCATGATCGGCGTGACGATCTCCATGCTCGTGGCGAGCTCCTCGAGCGACTTCGCCTCGTGCGTGGCACCCCAGATGTTGGCGTCGGTCGAGTACGCCTTCTCCACCGGGTCGCGGTACGGCAGGTCGCGTTCGGTGAGGAACTCGCTCATGCCCTGGCGCCCCCCGAGTTCGTCGACGAACGTCGGGTCGAGCCACGGCTTGTAGATCCTGAGGTTCGGGTTCACGAGCAGCCCGTACCGATAGAACCGCTCGATGTCGTTGCCCTTGTAGGTCGAGCCGTCACCCCACACGTCGACGCCGTCGTCGGCCATGGCCCGCACCAGCAGCGTGCCGGTGACCGCTCGACCGAGCGGCGTGGTGTTGAAGTACGTCTTGCCGGCGGTCGTGATGTGGAAGGCGCCGCACTGCAGTGCGATCAGGCCCTCTCGGACCAACTCGTCGCGACAGTCGACGAGCCGGGCTTGTTCGGCGCCGTAGACCTTGGCCCGATCCGGGACGGTGTCGAGCTCCGGTTCGTCGTACTGGCCGAGGTCGGCGGTGTAGGTGTAGGGGATCGCCCCACGGTCGCGCATCCACGCCACGGCGGCGGACGTGTCGAGACCACCGGAGAAGGCGATGCCGACGCGCTCGCCCACGGGCAGCGACATCAGGACTTTCGCGTTGGAGGCGGTGTTCGGTGCGGCGTCGGACATGGCCGACGACGCTACCCGGCCTCGCTGGTTCTCGGTGCCCGGTAGGTGCCGGTGAACGACGCCAACGACACGAGCAGCACCGCCCCGGCGATCGCGAACTCGATGGCGGCGAGCCCGGTCGAACGTGAGAGATCGGGGATGGCGATCGCCGCCAACGCGACAGCACCGACGAGCCCGATCACGGGCATCTTTGGCACCTTGTAGCCGGCCAGGATCCCGCACGTGGCGGTCACGATGAACGGAATGAGACGGATCACGAGCGGTTGCGGGCTCGACCGCGGCCCGAGCCACCAGGTGGCGATGCCGATCTCCTCACTCGCTTTCCACACGGCCATGTAGGCGACGAAGGCTCCCACCCAGGTGGTCACGACCATCGCTCGCCAGGGAGTCGTCAGCTGGCCGACCCGCGGCGGGGGTGACCACGATCGGGAAGGTGGGGGTTCAGGAGGGGTCGGCTCGGCCTCCGGTGGCACGACGCCAGGCGGACCCGGCGGTGGCAGCGCGTCGCCCTGGGGGATCGTTGTGTCCGGCACTGCCTCGCACACTACGGCGGGTCGCGCACCGTTGCGAGTCGGCCTCGCGGCGGGTCGTCAGCGGTCTCGCCAGCTACCCTCGCTGCGATGTCCTTCGTCGACACCACGCTCGGTGAGCCCTTCGAGAAGCTGTCGATCTTCTATCCGATGTGGAACGAAGAGGAGTACATCGAACGGGCGCTCAAGGCGGGCCGACGAGCTTGCGAGCAACTTCTCCACACCGGTGACATCCGCGACTACGAGCTGATCGTGGTCGACGACGCATCGACCGATCGCACCGCAGCCATCGCCGATCAGTTGGCTGCGGAGGACGCTCGGGTCCGGGTGGTGCACCACGCCCGCAACCGCAAGCTCGGGGGTGCGATCAAGACCGGGTTCGCCACCGCCACGGGCGACGTGATCCTGTACACCGACGCCGATTTGCCGTTCGACATGGCCGAGCTGCCGCGGGCGGTGCGGCTCCTGCGCGAGTACGACGCCGACATCGTGAGCGCGTACCGATTCGACCGGACCGGAGAGGGCTACCTCCGCTCGATCTACACCTTCGTGTACAACCTGCTGATCCGGACGCTGTTCGACGTGAAGGCCCGTGACATCAACTTCGCGTTCAAGCTGTGTCGAGCACGGGTGTTCGACCATGTGGAGCTCCGCAGCGAAGGTTCGTTCATCGATGCCGAGTTGGTGATCCGCGCGACCCGTCTCGGCTACGAGATGCTGCAGTTCGGCGTCGACTACTTCCCGCGTACCCGCGGTGTCTCGACACTGAGTTCCCCTGGGGTGATCACCACGATCGTGAAGGAGATGTGGCAGCTGCGCGGCGATCTCGAGGAGATTCGCCCCGTTGTGGGCCTGAACTGAGCGGGTTCGGCGTCGATCGATCGTCTGCCGGGCGCCGCGGTCACAGGCCGGTCGGTCGTTGCTAGCGTGACGGTTCGAGCCAGCCAGCGGATCGTGCCGCTGCTTCGAGACCCCCCGTGAACGACCGCCCCCTCCTGTCCCCCGAAGCCCGAAAGTGGATGCCTGCAGCAGCAGCTGCGGGCGTCTTGGCGATCGTCGTCGTGGCCGGAGTCGCGCTCGGCGGCGGCAGCGACGAGCCGGTCTCGCAGGGATCGCTCAGCACCGTCGATCCTGCGACGGTGTCCGTCCCGCCGTCGGTCGACGTGATCGAGACCGTCGAGACGTCGAGCCCGGTCGTCAAGACGCAGCTCTCGCGAACCCTCGCCAAGGGGATGGCCGGCGACGACGTCGCCGGCGTGCAGCAACGGCTGACCGACCTCGGGTTCTGGCCCGGTCCCGTCGACGGCTACTTCGGCGACGAGACCCGCCGTTCGGTGTGGGCGTACGAGAAGTTGGTGCTCGGCGTCGAGTACGACCAGCCCACCGGTCAGGTGACCGCGGCGATGTGGGACGAGATGCAAGAGCCGTTCACGATCCAGCCGCGACGCCCGGACTCCACGCCGAACCACACCGAGGTCTACCTCGACTCGCAGGTGATCGCCGTCTTCCACGATGACGACGCTGTCTTCATCAGCCACATGTCGAGCGGCGACAACGAGGAGTGGTGCGAAGAGGTCACGATCAGCCCCGGAGAGTGGAACAACCCCAGCGACGAACCGTTGGTGCGCGGTGAATGTGGCCGGTCGATCACGCCCGGCGGCGTGTTCAACTTCACCCGGCGCGTCGAAGGCGTTCGTCAGAGTTCGCTCGGTGGCATGTGGGATCCGGTGTACTTCAACTACGGCATCGCGGTGCACGGCGCCCTGAACGTGCCGTTGCAGCCGGCCTCGCACGGCTGCATCCGTATCCCCTTGCCGTTGTCGCCGACCTTCCAGGAGCTGACCGCCACCGGTGACCAGGTCTTCGTGTTCGACGGTGTGAAGGAGCCCGAGTACTACGGGGCTCAGAAGCCGTACTTCAACCGCATCGACCCCGACTACTCGACCACGACCTCGAGCACCACCACCACCACGACCGTGCCGCCGTCGACGACGACCACGGCGCCGCCGCCGACCACTGCCCCGGCCACCACGGCGCCGCCATCGGCGACGACGACGACGGCACCTGCGACGACGACGACCGCAGCACCCCTCGTCACCCCCTGAGCACCGGACCAGACAGCGTGGCGCCGCTGCATTCGTCGTGAGTTCGGCGTTCGTGCCAACGTGCTCTACGTGAGTGACAGCGAGTCCAGCGACTACGACGAGTTCGGACTGTTCCACGAGAACATCGACGAGTTCTCACTCGACGTCACCGAGCTGCCACCCGTCGTACGGATCGACACACCGGTCACCGACGGCGCAGGCGGGACGCGCCTCGTGAGCGGTTTGCGCTGGGGTGTCGGCGAACCCGAACTCGTGCTCGTCCACGGTGGCGCACAGAATGCCCACACCTGGGACACCGTGGCGCTGGCACTCGGACGTCCGCTCCTCGCCGTCGACCTGCCCGGCCACGGCCATTCGCAGTGGCGCGACGACGGTGCCTACAGCCCCATGAACCTGGCGGACGACGTGGCTGCGGTGGTGGCGATCCACGCGCCGCAGGCTCGTGTCGTCGTCGGGATGTCGCTCGGCGGACTCACGGCGATGCAGTTGGCCGTCCGTCACCCGTCGCTGGTGCGTTCGCTCGTGATGGTGGACATCACCCCGGGCGTCAATGCGGCCAAGACGAAGGCCATCACCGACTTCGTCGACGGCCCGCAGGAGTTCGCCAGCTTCGACGATCTGCTCGCCCGAACGATGGAGCACAATCCGACCCGCTCGGAGTCGTCACTTCGGCGAGGCATCCTGCACAACGCGCAACAGCGGTCCGATGGGTCGTGGCAGTGGCGCTACGACCGGGGCAGTCACGCTCGGGCACGTCAGGGATCCGACACACCCGACACACCGGCGCCGTCCGACGAGCCGCCGAGCGCGCTGACGCCGCTGTGGGACGACTTCGGCTCGATCGCGTGCCCGGTCACCCTGGTTCGCGGCTCGTTGTCGCCGGTGGTCGACGACGACGACGTCGCGGAGGCCCGCCGCCGCCAGCCTGACCTGACGGTGCACGTCGTCGACGGTGCCGGCCACAGCGTGCAGGGCGACCGTCCGGTGGAGTTGGCCGCGATCCTCGCCGCAATCGGCTAGCGCGCAACGAACTCAGAGCTGGGTCAGGCACACGTCGGTGCCGCCGATGACACCGGTGCGCAGTGCGTCGATCTTCTCGAACGCATTGCCGATCACGTTGTCGTCGACGCCTGTGTCACCGATCTGGAGCACGGTCTGAATTGCCTCGTCGAGGTCACCCGCCGAGATCTGAACCCCGTCGCGGGTGGCGAGGCGCGGCTGGGGGAGTGCGAAGTCGACCGGTGTGACCGTCTTCACCCAACCACCCGTGAGGCAGTCGTTCAGCAGTGCCCGGGGCTCGCCCGTGAGGTCGGAACCGAGCGCGCTCTGCACCGCCTCGCTCCATGCGTTGCCGAGGATGTAGCCGACGGCGAAGTCCCCGAGGGTGCGGTAGAGATCGAGCGCCACCGGCTCGTTGAAGTACACCTCGTCGGTGGAGGCGCACAGCGCGGTGCCCCGGGCGAGATCTCCACGAAGGTCGTCGCAAGACACCTCGTCGGCGGACTTCACGACGACGAGGGTGAGGCGGTCGAGCCCGGCGATGTCCAGCTCCTCGTCCCAGTAGCGATTCAGGTCCTCGGGAAGGAACCCGATCAGGTCGTTCTCGCCATATCCGAACGCCGCGTTGCCGCCCGTGCCGCGGTCGCCCATGGTGAACTCGTTGGGGACGAGCGGCAGGGGATCGTCGAGGAGCGTGGCGCATCGCTCGGGTCCCTCGATGAAGCCGACCTGGAAGGCACCCACACGGTCGAATCCCGAACCATGCCCGCCGGGCACGAACTGGTCGATGCCGACCGGATCGCTGACCTTGGTCATGGCGATCAGTCCGGCGCGCACGTCGCCGTCGCTGAACTGCAGGGTGGCTGCTTCGCCTCGGGCGGCGCGGCTGGTCCAGGCGCCTGCGAAGCAGTCGGCTTGCTGCTCGGTGACGATCGTCGGGAGCGCACGGTCGAGCCCGCCGTTGCGGAGTTGGATGGCGTGGGCGAACTCGTGGGCGATCACCGTGCCGATCGTGGCGGCGCCGTACTCCCGCGCGAGCTCGGCCAACAGCCCGTCGTCGCCGTCGTCGTACACCATGAAGTCACCGACACCGCAGTAGAAGGCCACGTACTGCTGGACGTCGTCGTAGGTGGTGCGCGGTGCCCCGCAGCCCGGGATGTCGTCGGGTCGGCCCGGGTACGCGGCGTAGATGTCGCCCTCGAGCGGCGTGAATGATTCGCCGTAGAGAGCCGGGTACGTCTGCGTCCACCACAACTCGAGGTCGGTGACGACGGCGAGCAAGAACTCGTCGTACGCCCGTGGCGGCTTGTTGGGGCCGAAGTTGATGGCGTCGCGGTCGATGTTGGCGCTCGACGGGACCGGGGTGGTCGGGGAGTGGCCGGGGTCGTCGACGACCGGGTCGTCAGTGGGTGGTTCGTCGGGCGGCGGGAATGCGACCGTGGCATCGTCGACCGGCTCGATACGGATCGGATCGGCCCGCTCGCTGGTCACCTCGGCGGGTCCTGCGCACGCGCTGAACGCGACGGCGCCGACCGTGGCCAGGGCGAGCAGCGTCCCGCGATGCATGACCTCGATGCTAGGTGCCGGTCGGTCCTGCTCGGCGGCGCAGCGCGTTGTCTTCATGGTCTTCTTACGTGCGGGCCATCAGCTGTGACGGCGGGCGGAGCACTGCTACGGTGGCGGCCGCTCGACGATGAGACCGGCCGAGGGGGAGGATGACCGATGGCGTTACTCGAAGTGGATGAGATCTCGGTGACGTTCGGAGGCATCGTCGCGCTCGACGGGCTCTCGTTCGAGATCGCCGACGGCGAGATCCTCGGCCTGATCGGGCCCAACGGTGCCGGCAAGACCACGATGTTCAACGTCGTCAGCCGCATCTACGACCCGACACGCGGTCGGCTGCGCTTCGACGGGCAGGATCTCCTGGCCGTCAGTCCGCACCGGGTGGCCGGATTCGGCATCGCCCGGACGTTCCAGAACCTCGCGCTGTTTCCCACGATGAGCCTGCTGCAGAACACGATGACCGGGGCGCATCACCTCGGCAAGGTCGGCTTCGTGCGGGGAATGACCCGGATCGGCGCCGCTCGCGAGGAAAAGGCGCTGGCCGCCGATGCGTTCCAGATCCTGAAGTCGCTCGATCTGCATGAGCTTGCGTTCCGACCGGCCGCCGGGCTGCCATTCGGCACGCTGAAGCGACTCGAGCTTGCCCGGGCGCTGGCTGCGCACCCCCGCCTGCTCCTGCTCGACGAGCCCGCTGCTGGTCTGACCCATCACGAAGTCGACGAACTGGGGGACACCATCCGCCGGGTGCGCGACGAGTACGGCCTCACCGTGCTGCTCGTCGAACACCACATGGGCATGGTGATGGGGATTTCCGACCGGGTGGTGGCGATGGAGTTCGGACGCAAGATCTCCGAGGGCACGCCGGCTGAAGTGCAACGTGACCCGAGGGTCATCGAGGCCTACCTGGGAACGCCCGCATGAGTGGCGACACGCTGCTGAACGTTGCCGGCCTCACCGCTGGCTACGGGCCGATCGAGGTGCTCCACGAGATCGACTTCACCGTTGCCGAAGGCGAGATCGTCGTCGTCCTCGGCGCCAACGGCGCCGGCAAGACCACCACGATGCGTGCCGTGTCCGGCATGATCGCTCGCCACGGCACCGTCGAATACCAGGGTCACGACATCAGTGGGGCCAAGCCCGACGCGATCCTTCGCGCCGGGATCTCGCAGGTTCCGCAGGGTCGCGGCACCTTCACCGACCTCACGGTCGACGACAACCTGCGCGCCGGCGGGTACACGGTGAAGGGATCGATCGAAGAAGGCCTCGAACGATGGTACGAACAGTTTCCGCGGCTGTCAGAGCGTCGTGACCAGAAGGCCGGTTCGTTGTCCGGCGGCGAACAGCAGATGCTCGCCGTCGCCCGAGCGATGATGCCCCAACCCAAGCTGCTGCTCTGCGACGAGCCGAGTCTCGGCCTCGCACCGCTGATCACCCAGGAGTTGTTCAAGGTGCTCGGATCGCTGCGCGACGAACACGGGATGTCGCTGCTGATCGTCGAACAGAACGCCGGGATGTCGCTCGCTCTCGCCGATCGTGCCTACGTGCTCGAGACCGGCCACATCGTTGCGACCGGTACCGGCGCCGAGCTCCTCGCCGACGACACGATCAAAGAGGCCTACCTCGGGGTGGTCAACTGATGTCGCTGTTCATCGAACGCATGGTCAACGGTCTTGCCGACGGGTCGATCTACGCGCTGCTTGCGCTCGCCCTCGTCGTCGTGTTCCGCTCGACCGGCCAGCTCAACTTCGCCCAGGGCGAGATCGGCACCATGGGAGCGTTCTTCGTGTCGACGTTGACGCTGACCGGCCTGCCGGTGTGGCTCTCGATCGGCTGTGCGATGCTGCTCGGCTTCGTCGTGTCGGCCGGCGTCGAACGAGTCGTCGTCCGCCCGATCGAGCACCGCAATCCCGGCGCCGTGATCGTCGCGTTGATCGGTGTCTTTCTCGGCATCAACCAGCTCGTGGCCATGATCTGGGGCGTCGATGCCCGGAGTCTGCCGAGCGTGTTCCCGGATGCTGCCGACGACTTCGTCACGATCTTCGGAGCGCCGGTGCGCGTCGCCCGCCTCGGCGTGATCGGTGTGTTGATCGTCGTGCTGGTGTTGCTCTGGTTGCTGTTCGCCAAGACCAAGATCGGACTGGCGATGCGGGCCGTGGCGAACAACCAGGAGTCGTCGAATCTCGTCGGCATCCGTGTTGGAACGGTGCTCGTGCTGGGGTGGGGCCTGGCGGGCGCGATCGGTGTGCTCGCCGCGGCGATGCTGGCGCCGTCGGCGGGGCTCAGCGGTTCGCTGATGCTCAGCCCGTTCCTGCTGGCGTCGGTTGCGGCCGTGCTCGGTGGGCTCGACTCTCCGATCGGCGCCGTCGTGGGCGGGTTGTTGATCGGCGTGACCGAGGCCTTCATCGTCGGATACGTCGACTTCCTCGGCGCCGACATGTTGATGCCCGTGATGCTCGTGATTCTCCTGGGTGTGCTGCTGTTGCGGCCGTCGGGTCTGTTCGGTTCGGAACGAGTGGAGCGCGTGTGATGGACCTCCCTCTTCGTTTCACCCGGGGCAGCTGGCAGAACTGGCTCGGCCGGGCCGTGCTGTTCGGCGGTGTCGGGTACTTCATGTATCGCGCGGTCACGGAGTGGAGCCGATCGGGCCTCGGTCTGCTCGCCGACGCGCTGATCATCGCGATTGCCGTGACGGGACTGAACCTGATCACCGGGTACACCGGCCAGCTCTCGCTCGGCCAAGCAGCGTTCTTCGCCATGGGCGCGTTCGTCTCGGCCATGCTCGTCACCGGGAAGGTCTGGACCCCGTTCATCGCCGACAACGTCTGGACGCCTGGCTGGACGATGGTCGCGGCTGCGGTCGTCTGCTTCCTGATCGGCATGGTGGTCGGCGTGCCGGCGTTGCGCCTCAAGGGCATCTACCTCGCGCTGGTCACGCTCGTGTTCACCGAAGCCGTCCGAGCGTTCTTCAAGTACGACGAGTTCGCCGGCGTCACTGGCGGCGCCACCGGGATCAAGGGGTTCAGCTACCTCCCCCCGTCGTGGACCGGACTGGATGGTCGCGCCGATCTCGTCGCATGGTTCTTCTGGCTGTCGCTGGGCATCTTGATCGTCGTGTCGATCCTGTCGGCCGGACTGATCCGGAGCCGGGTCGGCCGGGCCATGGTGGCGGTGCGTGACAACGAGACCGCGGCAGCCGTCATGGGCGTGAACCTCTTCTCGATCAAGACCGTGGTGTTCGGCTTGTCCGGGGCGATCGCTGGGGTCGCCGGCTCACTGTTCGCGCTCAAGCTCACGCTCGTCGAAGCTGATGTCCCCATCTTCGGGCTGTTCGGATCGGTGACGTTCCTGGTGGCAATGGTGGTCGGTGGCGCCGCACAGAACTGGGGGCCGTTCGTCGGTGCCATGTTCTACGTGTTCGTCAACGACTTCGCCCGCAGCGTCGGCGAGGACCCGTCGAACAGCATCTTCCTCGGCTGGTTCATCGGCGAGGGCACAAAGCTCAACGGTTTGGGTGGGGTGACCTTCGGTGTGCTGCTCATCCTCTTCGCCCGTTTCGTCCCGTTCGGCGCCGTCGGCACCATGCGGATGTGGCGCTCCAAGGTCGTACAGGTGGTGCCCAGGGTGCCGCTGCCGGCCGGCGCGGCGACGTCCGAGGCGCAGGATGTCGCGTCGAACATCGACGACGGGCACTACGGCCCTGGTACCGAGGATGGGCCACCGACTAGCGTTGTCGACGCGGATTCGACTCCCCCCGGAGCCGACGAGTCCGCACCGTGAACCACCCATCCTGAAACCACCACCCACCAGAGGGGGAACTCTGACCATGGTCAAGACCAAGAAGCTGATGGCGCTCGCCGCCGTCGGCGCACTCACGCTCGCCGCATGCGGCAGCGACGACGACAGCGCCGACACCGGCGACACGACGCCGACCGAGACCGACGCGCCCGAGAACACCGACGCGACCGACACGACGGATGCGCCGGAGTCGACCGACGCCCCCGACTCGACTGACGCCGACAGTGGCGACGCGTCGGGCGCCGCGTACGTCGTCGACCCCGAGAACTGTGACGATCCGGACGCAGCGACTGCCCCGATCGAAGGCGGGCTCAAGATCGGCACGTCGATCCCGCTCTCCGGAGGCCCTGCAGTGCTGTTCGCTCCGTTCGGTGACGGCCAGCAGTCGTACATCGATTGGTACAACGAGACCAACGGTGGCCTCGACGGTGCGCCCATCGAACTGGTGATCAAGGACGACCAGTACACCCCTGATCTCACCAAGGCCAACGTCGACGAGATGATCTTCGACGACGACATCGATCTCCTGGCGGGCATCATCGGTTCCGGCAGCAACCTGGCGATCCAGGCCGACATGAACGCGCTGTGCGTCCCGCAGCTGTGGGCGTCGACCGGCGCAAGCGATTGGGCCAACATCGACGAGTACCCATGGACCACCGGACTGCTCGTGTCGTACGCGATCGAGTCGCGCGTCTGGGCCGAGTACATCGCCGAGGAGGTCGGTGACGGCGCGACGACAGCACTGTTCTACGTCAACAACGAATTCGGGCAGTCGTATGCGGAGAACTTCAAGGAGTTGGCTGCGGAGAACGGCATCGAAATCGTTGCCGAAGAGGTCATCGATCCGGCCGACTCGGGTGCACCGAGCGGTCAGATGACCAACCTGGTGCAGGCCAACCCCGACGCGATCCTGGCGGTCGGTCTCGGCGGTCAGTCGAGTGCGTTCATGACCGAACTCGGCAACGCGAAGGCGGCAAACCCGGACTTCGACCCGCTGGTGTACATGACGGCGACTGCTGCCAACCCCCTGTTCTTCGGCGCGCTGGTCGAGAACGGCGGCAGCGACGGCGTCTTCACGTCGAGCAACGTCAAGTTCGTCAACGACGAGCAGTTTGCCGACGACGAAGCGGTGCAGACCTACCTCGAGGCGATGGCGACCTACGCACCGGACGCCAACGCTGCCGACACGTCAGTGCTCGCCGGCTGGTTGTCGATGGAGCTCGCTGTCTACGTCGCCGAGCAGGCCCTTGCGGCAGGCGACCTCAGCCAGGCCGGCATCATCAACGCCGCCCGCAACATCGACTACGTGCCCGGACTGCTGATCGATGGCATCACCGCGTCGATGAACGCCGAGGACGGTTTCTACGCCGAGGCCACGCAGCTGGTCAGGTGGGACGATGCGACCGAGACGTTCGTCGTCGCCGGGGACGCGGTCGACTACAACGGATCGCTCGGCACCTACACGCCCTGAGCGATCGTGACCAGCGGCACTGACCGCTGATGACGAGGCGCCCGCCGACTCGGATTTCGATCCGGGTTGGCGGGCGTTGTCGCGTTCGGCGTCGTGTGTGGTCGAGCGTCAGGACGCAAGCGGGAGGGTGCAAGCGGGAGGGTGCAAGCGGGAGGGTGCAAGCGGGAGGGTGCAAGCGGGAGGTCAGGAGTCGGCGGGCCGGCGGGCGACGTTGACGTCGTATCCGCTCGATCCGGTGATCACGATCTCGAACTCCCAGGTGGCGCCGGCGCTGTCCGTCGCCGTGCACGGGAACGACGTGCCTTCGTCCTGGTTCGCCGGCTCGACGCACGTGGCCGAAGTGAACGAGGTGTCGGTGTCGGGGAACAGGAAGGCGCGCAGCTCGTCGTCCTCGACGATGAACGTCTCGGCGTCCGACTGGAAGTCGGCCGCCGTGGTGAAACAGCCGGCGAGCGCCATGGAGCACAGCGCCAGCGCAGCGGAGGCCCGCCGGGGACGAAACGCGCCCGTCACCCCCCGAAACATGGGGTGAGTGCTTCGACGAACTCGGCCGGCGGCTCGTCGCCATCGCCTGACGCCGTGACCAGCTCAGTGAGATCGAGTCCCTCCAGCGCATCGCGGGCACACGCCTCGTCGAACCCGGCACCCATCGCCTCGATGAGACTGTCGACCAGCTCGTCCGGGTCGGCGCACGAGACCAACTGGATGGTCAGCGCCTCACCGGCGGGGCTCAGATCGGCGTCGCCGTCCTCGGCTGCGAGTGCGGCATCCTCGTCGGAGAGCTGCGCAGCGAGTTCGTTCACGCAGTCCTCGTCGAGGGTGAGTCCATCCTCCTCCGCCGAATCGATGGCCGACTGGGCGGCATCGGCCTGAGGCCCCGAAAGCGATGTGCTGTCATCGCTGCCGCAGGCGGTGAGTGCGGTCGCTGCGGCGAGGGCGACGATCATGACGGTGCGCTTCATACGAGAATCTCCTGTCGGGGTCAGACGGCCCGTGACCGTATCAGGCAATGGGTTCGAGGGCCGTGGATCGCCGGTGCATCGAGATCCGGTCCCACATCACCACCACCAGTGCCACCCAGACGACGCCGAATCCGATGAGGCGGTCGAGCGGGACCGGTTCGTCGTAGAGCAGCCAGCCGAGCCCGAAGTTGATGATGGGCACGAGCAGGTTGAGCGGCCCGAGCAACGTGAACGGGATCGACTGTGCTGCGGCGGCGAACAGCATCAGCGGCACCGCCGTGACGACCCCGGTGCCGAGCACGAGGGCCCAGTCGGCGGTGCCGGCCGACTGCGCGACACTGCCGGCGCTGGACGAGAAGGCGACGACCGCGAGCACCGCTGGTACGAACAGCACGAAGGTCTCGCCGGCGAGGCTGTCGACGGCCCCGAGGGGCACCCGCCGCTTGGCCAACCCGTACAGGCTCCACGTCCCCGCGATCATCAAGGCGATCCACGGCGGCCTGCCGTAGGAGATCGTGAGGATCACCACCGCGATTGCCGCCAGCGCGAAGGCCACGCGCTGCGCGCTCGTCGGTTGCTCCTTCAACACCACGACGCCGATCGTCATGATGGCCAGTGGGGCGATGAAGTAGCCGAGCGCCGTCTCGAGTACACGGTCATTGTTCACCGCCCACACGTAGCTGCCCCAATTGAGGGAGAGGAGCACCGACGCCATCAGCAGACGTCGTGCGGTCGGGCCGTGGCGCAACGCGCCGATGATGTTCGGCCAGGTCCGGCGAGCGGTGACGATCACGGCCATCACGACACCGGCGCACGACATCCGCCAGGCGATCACTTCGAACGCGTCGAATCCCTTGAGTTGCTTCCAGTAGATCGTGAGGAAGCCCCACAGCAGGTAGGCCGCCACGCCCAGTTGAACCCCACGCTGCACGGTTCGAGTGCCCCGTTGCGTCGGAGTCGTCGGGGCGGGAGCTGACATCGCTGCGTACAGTACGGCGCCGGCGCCGGGTCCGGGCAGGTGGTTCCCGTCACGTACCGTGTGACGATGGAGTTTCGCGTGACCGACGACCCTGCGGCCGATGCCGGCCGGTGGCTGGCGCGGCGGGCGCGCGACGCAGTGCAACGGCGCGGTCAGGCGTCAGTGGCGGTCAGCGGAGGCGGCTCGGCGCCACCGATGTTCGACGTGCTGCTCGAGCAGGACGTGCCGTGGGACGCCGTGACGATCTGGCAGGTCGACGAGCGGATCGCGCCTGACGGCCACCCGGAGCGCAACGCCGGCCAGCTCGTCGACTTCCCGTGCCGAGTCGAGTTGATGCCGGTGACCGACCCCGATCTCGTCGCTGCCGCAGCCGGCTATGCAGCGGGTCTGCCCGATCGTTTCGACGTGGTCCATCTCGGTCTGGGCGACGACGGCCACACCGCCTCGTGGCCCCCTGGGCATCCAGTGGTCGACAGCGATCGCGGGTGTGACGTGATCGACGAGTTCAACGGGTTTCGCCGGATGACGTTGACCCCGTCCGTCGTGAACGCGGCACGATCTCGCCTGATGCTCACGTTCGGCGAGTCGAAGGCGCCGATGGTGCAGCGCTGGTCATTGCGTGATGCCGAACTCCCCGTCACTCGGGTCAGACGCACCCACACCTGGGTGATGCTCGACCGCGCCGCAGCCGCCGAGTTGCCCCAGTCGACGGCTGAAGCGCCGCGATAGGTTCGGCACCGATGCATTCCGTCGACCTTCGCTCCACGCTGGACGGGCTGCCCCGTCCCGGCCACCTCCGCCAGCTGTTCGACGACGATCCCGAACGCGCCGAGCGCTACGTCGTCGGCGTCGCCGACCTGCGTATCGACTATTCGAAGCACCGGATCGACGACACGGTGCTCGCGGGGCTCGTCGAGCTCGCCGAGCGCTGCGGCGTCGTGGAGCGCCGTGATGCGATGTTCGCCGGCGAGCACGTCAACGTCACCGAGGACCGCGCCGTGATGCACGTCGCGCTCCGGGCGCCGAAGGTTTCGACGGTGATGGTCGACGGTGTCGACGTGGTGCCCGGCGTGCACGAGGTACTCGAGCAGATGAGCAACTTCGCCGACCGGATCCGCGCCGACGACCGAATCACGCACGTGGTCAACATCGGCATCGGCGGTTCGGACCTCGGCCCGGCGATGGCGTATCGGGCCCTCGATGCGTACCGCCACGAGCGGATCCGGTGCTCGTTCGTCTCCAACGTCGACGGCGCCGACATCGCCGACGTCCTGGCCGACTCCGACCCGTCTTCGACCCTGTTCGTGGTCGCCTCGAAGACGTTCGGCACGATCGAGACGCTGACCAACGCCCGCACCGCCCGTACGTGGTTGGTCGACGCGCTCGGCGACGCCGCCGTCGCTGATCATTTCGTCGCCGTGTCCACCAACGCGGAACGGGTCGCCGACTTCGGTATCGACACCGCCAACATGTTCGGCTTCTGGGACTGGGTCGGCGGTAGGTATTCGGTCGACTCGGCCATCGGACTGTCGGTGATGATCGCAATCGGACCCGAGCGATTCCGCGAGTTCCTGCACGGGTTCCACCTCGTCGACGAACACTTCCGCACGGCGCCGCTCGCGGAGAACGCGCCGGTGATCATGGCGTTGCTCGGCGTGTGGTACGCGAACGGGTACGGATTCGCCACCAAGGCGGTGCTGCCGTACGCAGAGGAACTGGGCCGCTTTCCGGCGTATCTGCAGCAGCTCGACATGGAGTCCAACGGCAAGTCCGTGCGCCTCGACGGCTCCACCGTGGCTGGCGACACCGGTCCGATCGTGTGGGGCGAGCCGGGTACGAACGGCCAGCACGCCTTCTACCAACTGCTCCATCAAGGCACTCGCATCGTGCCGGCGGACTTCATCGGGTTCGCCACGCCCCATCACCCGTACCGCGAGCATCATGACCTGCTGATGGCGAACCTGTTCGCCCAGTCCGAGGCGCTCGCCTTCGGGCGGGATGCCGCTCCTGGCGAGCCGTACCGCCAGTTCGACGGCGATCGTCCCAATACGGTGATCCTCGCCGAGCAGCTCACGCCGTCGGTGCTCGGGCAACTGATCGCGTTGTACGAGCACATCGTGCACGTGCAGGGCACGATCTGGGGTGTGAACAGCTACGACCAGTGGGGCGTCGAGCTCGGCAAGGAGCTGGCCAACCAGATCACCCCCGAGCTCACCGGCGAACCGAACCCCGCCGCCCACGACACCTCCACCAACGCCCTCATCGCCTGGTACCGCGCCCGCCGCTGACGCGAACCACCCCGAAAACCCCGACCCCGCCCGAACCACCCCGAAAAATTGCGCGAGCGTTGCGCTCAGCGCAACGCTGACGCGCCATTTCGGGGTCGTCCGGGGTGAGGCGCGGGATGAGGCCAGGGGATGAGGGGGCGGGGTGAGGGGTCGTCGCCGGGCGATACGGGGAGGGGTACGCTGATCCGATGCGATTTCCGGAGGAAGTCAACGACGACGTGTTGAAGCGGCTGCGCCGACTCGAGGGTCAGATCCGCGGTGTCCAGCGGATGATCGAGGAGGGCCAGGACTGCGCCGACGTCGTCACCCAGCTCTCGGCCTGCAAGGCGGCGCTCGATCGCGTCGGGTATCGCCTCGTCGTGGCCGGGATGCGTCACTGCGCCACCGTGCCCGAGGGATCGGATCAGGAGCCCGAGCTCGACGCGGCCGAACTGGAGCGCCTATTCATGAAGCTCAGCTGAGGCTGGGCCATCAGCCCGGCCTCAGCAGCGAGGTCACCAGCGACGTCGGCGCGTTCCGGGCCGGACCCCGGTGCGCTCGGTTGCAGCACCCGCTCCGCGATCGGCAAGACTCGCGGCATGCGCGACTACTCCAACATCTACATCGACGGTGCCTGGGTTCCCTCGGACGGAACCGGCACGATCGAGGTCATCAACGCCGGCACCGAACAGGTGATGGGCTCGATTCCCGAGGGCACCGCCAGCGACGTCGACAAGGCCGTCGCCGCCGCCCGCCGCGCGTTCGACTCGTGGGCCGGCACGCCGGTGGAGGAACGCCAGAAGTACATGGTCCGCCTCAACGAGGCCCTCCAGGCGCGCTCGCCCGAGATCGCCGAGGTCATCGCCGGCGAGGTGGGCATGCCCATCACGTGGTCGACGATGATCCAAGCCGGCCTCCCCGCCGGCAACATGCAGACCTACGCCACGCTGCTCGACACGTTCGAGTTCGAAGAGACGATCGGCAACAGCCTGGTCGTCAAGGAGCCGGTCGGCGTCGTCGGTGCCATCACGCCGTGGAACTACCCGTTGCACCAGATCATCTGCAAGCTCGGCGGGGCGCTCGCTGCTGGTTGCACGTTCGTGCTCAAGCCGTCCGAAGTGGCACCGCTCAACGCGTTCATCCTCGCTGAAATCGTGCACGAGATCGGCCTCCCCGCCGGCGTGTTCAACCTCGTCACCGGCACCGGACCCGTGGTCGGCGCGGCGATCTCCGAGCACCCCGATGTCGACATGGTCAGCTTCACCGGCTCGACCCGCGCGGGCAAGCAGGTCGCGGCTGCCGCTGCCGGCAGCGTCAAGCGGGTGGCGCTCGAGCTCGGTGGAAAGTCCGCCAACATCGTGCTCGACGACGCCGACTTCGCTGCGGTGATCCCGAAGGGTCTCTTCGCCTGCTACCTCAACTCGGGCCAGACGTGCACGGCGCACACCCGGATGCTCGTCCCCAACAGTCGTTACGACGAAGCGGTTGCGATCGCTGCGGCGGCGGCGGAGGCCATGGGTGTCGACGACCCGTCCAAGGAGGGCATGCACCTGGGTCCGCTGATCAGCCAGGCCCAGTGGGATCGGGTGCAGGGGTACATCCAGAAGGGGATCGACGAGGGTGCCGTGGTTGCCGCCGGCGGTCTCGGCAAGCCCGAGGGTCACGAGACCGGCTACTTCGTCAAGCCGACCGTGCTCGCCAACGTCACGAACGACATGACCGTGGCGCAGGAAGAGATCTTCGGTCCCGTGCTGTCGATCATCGGTTACGAGGACGACGACGATGCCGTGCGCATCGCCAACGACAGCCTCTACGGCTTGTCCGGTGGTGTCTGGTCGGCCGACCAGGATCGGGCCATCGCCATCGCCCGCCGCATGCGCACCGGTGCGGTCGACGTCAACGGCGGCTCGTTCAACATCGCGGCACCCTTCGGCGGCTACAAGCAGTCTGGCTACGGCCGTGAGAACGGGCCGTACGGCATCGACGAGTTCTTGCAGACCAAGTCGCTGCAGCTCTGAGCACGCGGCATGACGCGTGGTGCACGACACCACGCGTCATGCATTCGCGTCGCGGTAACGTCGGCGGCCTGATGGTCGATCGGATCGAGCGGCTCACGAACCTGCTGGCCCTGCTGCTCGAGACCGTCGAGCCGCTCAGCCTCGTACAGATCGCGGCGGAACTCGACGGCCAATATCCGGACCACGAGAAGTCTCGTCGGGGTGCGTTCGAACGAGACAAGGCAGCGCTGCGTGAGATCGGCGTGCCGATCGACACCGAGATCGTTGCTGGTGGCCCCTACGCGGGCCAGACCCGGTACCGCATCGACCGGCGGGCGTACGAATTGGCTGACCTCGATCTGGCGCCCGACGAGATGCGTGCGCTGCAGGTCGCGGTCGCGGCGGTGCGAACCGACTCGGGGCGCGAGGCGATCTGGAAGCTCGGTGGGGCCCTGGGCGACGAGCATCCACCGGTGTCCGTCGTGATTCCCGAACGCCCGGAGCTCCCTGCGATTCGGACCGCCGTGGCGGCTCGGGCGCCGATCGTGTTCGGCTACCGCGGTGAACAACGAACGCTCGATCCGTGGGGGCTCTTGCTGCGCGGCGGGTTCTGGTACGTGATCGGGCACGATCACGCCCGCGGCGAACGACGGACCTTCCGTGTCGATCGCTTCGACCGCGGCGACGCCGATGGGTTGGAGAGCGTCCGACTCGGTGAGCCGGGTTCGTTCGAGCGCCCGTCATCGTTCGATCCGCGCACGGCGTTCCCGGCGGACCCCAAGGAGATCGGATACGCCGCCGAGGAGCGCGTCGATGCCCTGGTTCGGATCGACGCACTTCGTGCCGCTGCGGTCGAGAGCGAACTCGGTGCGGACCATGTGGTCGAACGTGATCCCGACGGAAGCATCCTCGTCTCGGTGCCGGCGGCGAACATCGCGGCCTTTCGGTCATGGGTGCTCGGCCTCCTCGAGCACGCCGTCGTCGTCGCGCCGGCCGATGTCCGACAGCACATCGTCGACTGGCTGACCGCAGTCGTCGACGGAGCGGACGCGGTGGAGCGATGAGCGGGCCGCGCAACGCAGAGGATCGCCTGCGCCGCCTGCTCGTGATGCTGCCGTGGCTCATGGAGATGGGCGAGGTTCCGCTCGCCGACGTGGCGCAGCGCTTCGACATGACCGAATCGCAGGTGCAGAGCGACCTCGAGTTGGTCGCGATGTGCGGCCTGCCGCCGTTCGTCGACGAAATGGTCGATGTGTTCGTCGACGATGGCATCGTGTTCATCGGTGTCCCTCGCCTGTTCACCCGGCCGCTGCGCCTCACCGCCCCGGAAGCCTTCTCGCTGCTCACGTCTGCTCGGGCGGCGATGGAGCTGCCGGGCGCCGATCCGGCTGGTGCGTTGGGCCGCGGCCTTGCAAAGCTGGCAGCGGTGCTGGCCGACGCCGGACTCGATGCGGTGTCGGCG
Source organism: Ilumatobacteraceae bacterium (assembly GCA_963741875.1). Classification (GTDB taxonomy): domain Bacteria; phylum Actinomycetota; class Acidimicrobiia; order Acidimicrobiales; family Ilumatobacteraceae; genus Sva-07. The sequence continues at coordinate 79,325 of CAVUJO010000002.1, forward strand.
GGATCTGATGACACCGCTGGGGTGGTCGTCGACCTGGCTCGCCCCGAGCTCACCTCCGACCTGGCGGATGCGGCCGCCTCGGGGAATGAACTCGCGATCGCGTACTACTCGCCTGCTCGTGCGGAGATCACGCATCGGTCGATCGTGCCACGGCACGTCTTCGCTGAAGTCGGGAACTGGTACGTGTTGGCCGATGACGACCGTTCGCAGTCGCGCCGTACGTTCCGGATCGACCGGATCGAGTCGGCCGAGGCAACAGGGCGGATCGTCGACGTCGAGACGGCGCTGCCTCCAGAACGCTTCTTCGACGACGAGGAGGTGCAACGGGTCAGGATCCGCCTTGCTCCCGGGGCGCGGTGGGTGCTCGATCACTACCCGTTCGACGAGCTGGTCGAACAGCCCGACGGTTGGGTCGAGGCTCGGTTCCCGGTGTCGAGTGATCGCTGGCTCGCGAAGCTCCTGATACGGCTGGGTCCCGATGCGGCGCTCGTGTCACCAGCCGACGGGGAACCTGCCTCGGCGATCGCTCGCAGCGTGCTCGAGCGGTATCGGGTCGCCGACCGCTGAGGGAGTGTCAGCGCACGTAGAACGGTTCGAGTTGCGCGGTGTCGGTGATGCCGTGCGCTGCGATGAGATGGGGAAGGATTGCTGCGGTGGCTGCTGCGTCGCCGAGCGCATCGTGAGGACGCTCGAGGGCCACGCCGTATCGCTCGCAGACATCGCCGAGCCGATGCGACAGCTCCCGGTCGGGGTCGAGGCGGCGCGACATGCGCAGTGTGCACAGCCGGGGATGCAGGCCGACGCGAACGGGGTCGTCGCTCGGCCGGCGGCGAACGGCGCGAGCGAGGAAATCGCTGTCGAATGCGGCGTTGTGGGCGGTGAAGATCGAGCCCTGCATGCGCCCGCCGAGTTCGTCGAGGGCATCGTCGAGGTGGGGCGCTCCCCTCAGGGTGCGGCGGGTGATGCCGTGGATGCTCGTCGGACCGACTCGTTGCAACGGCCATCGAAGCTTGACGAGTGACGACCATTGATCGACGACGGTGCCGTCGGCATCGATGACGACCATCCCGAGCTGGAGGATCCGATGGCGGCGCGTGTTCAACCCCGAGGTCTCCAGGTCGACGACGGCGAAGCGGGGGAGTGCCACGAGCTCCACCCTAGACAGGGGGTGTCGCAGCGCTCGGGTGCGCTCAGCCGGTCTGCTGCTGCAATCGTGCCCGAACACCGATCGGCGCCGACACGGTGAACCCGGCGAGGTGGCGGTCCTCCTCGGATTCGCCACCCCAGTAGCCGTACTCGTGGTTGCTCCTGGCGTGCGAGCGGCACGGCACCTGCACCGGACACGCGGCGCACAGCTTGTTGGCTTTCGCCTCGCGGCGGGCTCGCGCCTGCGGGCGCTCTGCCTTCGGCGGGAAGAACAGCCGGGTGCGTCCCTTGCACGCGGCGTGGTCTTGCCAAGGCGTGTCGTACTCGAAGTCGAACAACTCTGCAACAGCCACCGGGCACTCCCTTCGTGGTCATGAGCGGTGAGGAATCGGAGGGTGCATGCCTCACTGCTCGATTTAACACTAAATGTTCGGAGCGGAAGCTGCAACCGGATTTTCCAATTCCGAAGAAAGTCCGCGGACGCGTCGGTGGCTGGCGCTCGACGCGGCCGTCAGAGCAGTTCGGCGGCCAGGCTGGCCACGTCGCTGCGCTCGCATGCGGTCAGCGTGATGTGTCCGAAGCACGGCTGCCCGGCGAACGCCGAAGCGAGCACGCTCAAGGCGTTGTTCGACTCACCGAGGTACGGCGCATCGATCTGGCTGGTGTCGCCGGTGAAGATCACCTTGGTGCCGTCGCCCACTCGTGTGAGGATCGTTCGCAGTGTGGTCGGCTCGAGATTCTGGGCCTCGTCGATCACGACGAATTGCCGCTGGAGCGAACGACCACGCAGGAACGTGACCGACTCGAGCGACAGCTGTCCGCGAGTCGTCAGTTCATCGACCATCTGGCGGGCGTCGTTGATGCTGCCGCGATCGGTGAGCGCAACGACCGCATCGTGGATGGCGGCCATCCATGGGTCGAGCTTCTCGTCGAGGCCGCCCGGCAGAAATCCCACGTCGGCGCGCCCGACGGGAACCAACGGTCGGTACACGCTGAGCCGTTCGTAGCGACTCTGCTCGACCACCTGGTCGAGACCGGCGGCGATTGCGAGGATGGTCTTGCCGGTGCCCGCCCGGCCGTCGAGGGCGACGACGGCGATGTCGGGGTCGAGCAGCAGCTCGAGGGCGAAGCGCTGCTCCTTGCTGCGCGGGCGCAATCCCCAAGCTTCCGGGGTGTGCTGTGAGAGCAGCACGAAGTCGTCGTGTACCGCCCGCACCAGCGCCGACTGCGAGCCCGAGCGCAGCACGGCAAATTCGTTCTCGTGGAACTCGACCGCTGCATCGGTGACCACGGCATCGATGGCGATGGCGCCGGCGGCGTACAGACAGTCGATCGATTCGTACGGCGCCTCGAGTGTGGTCCAGCCGACCGTCGGCTGGTCGCGGTCTGAGCGGGTGAGGCGATGCTCGGCGGCGTTGACGCCGAGGTGTGCTGCCTTGATCCGCAGGGCTGCGTCGTTGCTGATCATGGTGGTCGGACCGAAGTCCGACTGTCCGATCGCGGCGCCGATGATTCGATTGTCCGGCACGCTGGGGTCGAGTCCGTGCTCGACCAGCAGGTGCTTGCGAATGTTGTTGATCTCGATCTGCAGCGTTGACGAACCGTGGCCGGTCGGTACGGGTTCGGCGAGTGAGCCGCCGTGGGCGACACGCAGTTCCTCGAGCGTTCGCAGCGCCATACGTGCGGACCGGCCGACGTCGTCCGGCCGACTCTTCAATCCGTCGAGTTCTTCCACGACGGTCAGTGGCACGATCACGTCGGCGTCGTGGAACTCGACCACACAGGTCGGATCGGCGATCAACACCGAGGTGTCGACAACCAGTCGTGTCCGCTGACCTCCCTTCGTCGGCTCGGACCCGGTCGTCACCCCATGGGGTTCGCGGGTCGGTGCGTCAGCGGACGGAAGCAAGTCGGTCACCATCACTCCTCGGCGGATGCCTCGTGGACTCGATGCGAATCGTCTGTCATACCCAACGGCTGCAGTGTGTAGCCCAGCGTCCGAACGTCGTGGTGGATCCCAAGAATCCCCAATACCGGCAAGGGTCACTTCAGGTTGTCATTGCAAATGCAATGACAACGGTGCTTGAACCCTGGTGGTCGCGATGGGTCACATGGACGTGTTCCGCCCATGAAAGAGCGGAAACGGTCTCGGCGCCATGCGCCGGGGTGAACAGCATCAACACCCACCCGAAAGAGGACTCCATGGCAACCAAAGCAGAACTGATCGACGCAGTGGCCGACGCCGCAGGCGTGTCGAAGGCCGACGCAGAGCGCACGCTCGGCGCCTTCTTCGACCACGTGGTCACCGCCACCAAGAAGGGCGAGAAGGTCGCCTGGCCCGGTTTCGGTTCCTTCAGCACCACCAAGCGCAGCGCCCGTACCGGTCGCAACCCGCAGACCGGTGCGCCGGTCCAGATCAAGGCCTCGACGGCGATGAAGTTCAGCGCCAGCTCGACGCTGAAGTCCGCCCTGAACGGCAAGTGACCTGATGGCCGTCAAGAAGGCTCCGGCCAAGAAGGCTCCGGCCAAGAAGAAGGCTCCGGCCAAGAAGGCGCCTGCGAAGAAGAAGGCTCCCGCGAAGAAGGCGCCTGCGAAGAAGAAGGCTCCGGCCAAGAAGGCGCCTGCGAAGAAGAAGGCTCCCGCCAAGAAGGCGCCTGCGAAGAAGAAGGCTCCCGCGAAGAAGGCGCCTGCGAAGAAGAAGGCTCCCGCGAAGAAGGCGCCTGCGAAGAAGAAGGCTCCGGCGAAGAAGGCGCCTGCGAAGAAGAAGGCTCCCGCGAAGAAGGCGCCTGCGAAGAAGAAGGCTCCCGCGAAGAAGGCGCCTGCGAAGAAGAAGGCTCCCGCCAAGAAGGCAGCTGCCACGAAGAAGTGATTGCTGATTCGTCAGCGTGTTGTCTCGGGGGGCCTTCGGGCCCCCCGAGGCGCGTCTCCGGTCAGTTCCGCGGTCGACTCAGAGATCGGCGATGAGTTTGAAGACCTCGGCAGCATCCATGTCGAACGGACGTCCGAGGTCGCCGAGTCGATTGCGGATCCGCTGTCCGAACGCGGCCAGTTGTTCGTCGTCGAGCGCTTTCATCGTCGATTCGAACTGACTCTCGTGGGCGGCGAGCGCGTCGAGCTTGACGTCCACGAATCCACCGACGTCCTCAGCGTGATCGGGTGCATCGGCCTCCCACAGCAGCAGGGCCTCAGGTCGGTGATGGGCGATGCCGTGGTCGCGGAAGAAGTGCGGATCCCGAGCCGCCACGATGCCCTCACACGCCAGCAGACCGGCGTGTCGGTGGTCGGGATGCAGGCGATAGCGCTTCCACGGGTCGTGTCCGAGCACGACTTGTGGACGCAGTTCGCGGATGATGCGGGCCACCTCGCTGCGCGTTGCGAGGTCGCTGTCGAGCTCTCCATCGACTCGCCCGAGAAATCGGACCTCGCCGGCGTTCGGCCCCGCAAGACGCCGTGCCGCCTCTCGCTGTTCGTCCTGTCGGCGCGTGGCGAGCGCCGCCACGTCGACGTCGGGATCCCACGTTCCTTTCGAGCCGTCGGTGCACACCAAGTGGTGGATGACGCAGCCGTCGGCCGCCCATTTCGCGAGGAGGCCGCCGCATCCGAACTCGACGTCGTCGGGGTGGGCTCCGATCGCCAACGCCGAGGTCGGGGTGGCGAGGTCGGTGGTGACCGGAGTGGCCAGTGCTGTGGAGTTCAGCGGGTTGGGTTGGCCGGGTTCGTTGGCAGCCATGGAGGGAGCACCTTCGCAATCATGGGATGGGCGAGATCTCGTGGGGTGTCGAGATCGAGGGACAACTGGTGGTCGGAGCGCACCTCGACCGGTACGGACCCGGCGGCGAGTGCCTGCTGGAGGTGCCGGGCGAATGAGCCGCCGCCGTAGGCCGCACGCAGTGAGTGTGCCGCCGGGAACGACATCACGTTCGTGCCGTCGTGGCGCCGGTCGGGCACCAGCGTGATACACCCGTCGCGGGCGACATCGAGCAGGGCTCCGGGCAGGGCCAGATCGGCGTGGCTGACGAGCACGTGGTCGTAACCTCCCGCCACGATGTGGTCGACGCCGTCGTCGACCGCTCCGTTGAGTCCGAGACCCGCACCCCAGATCACGTCGGCCCCCATCCGGGTCGCCCACGCAGCGACGTGTTCGTCGTCGCAGGCCACGAACGTCGGAATCTCGGCAACCACCTCCAGCACCCTGCTCGCCATCCACTCGGCGAGCCGGGCCCGGTCGCGGTCACCGAGCACGCTGGTGAGGCGACCCTTGGCTGCAGTGAATCGCTTGACCGGGACCAGGACGGCGAGACGCACTGAGGTCACACTAGGAGGGCAACGGCCCGACCAGCGATGTCGCAGTACAGTGAAACCGGCGCCGCAGGACGGTGGCGCCGGTGCCGCAGGCTGCGGCCGAGCTCGACCGGGGGAGAAACATGAGTGCGTCGACGATCAATGTGGCGGTCATCGGGGCGGGATCGTGGGGGACCACGGTTGCCGCGCTCGCCGCAGTCAACACGCCAACCGTGCTGTGGGCGCGTCGTGGTGATCTCGCAAGGGAGATCAACGAGGCGCGGGTCAACCCGGAGTACCTCCCGAACTTCACGCTGCCAGATGCCCTGCGCGCCACCGACTCGCTCGCTGATGCGGTGTCGCACGCCGATGTCGTGGTGATGGCGGTGCCGTCGCACGGCTACCGAGACGTCGCCGTCGAGGCCGCAGCGTCGATCCGACCGTGGGTTCCGGTGGTGTCGCTGTCGAAGGGCCTCGAGCGCACCTCCCTCAAGCGGATGAGCGAGGTCACGACCGATGCGATGCCCGGTCATCCCGTGGCCGTGCTCACCGGCCCGAACCTCGCCAAGGAGATCCTCAGCGGCCAACCGGCCGCGAGCGTCGTCGCGATCGACGACGTCACCATCGCCAACGAACTGCAGCGCATCTTCAGCCGCCCGAGTCTGCGGGTGTACACGAACGCCGACGTCGTCGGCTGTGAAGTGGCCGGTGTGGTCAAGAACGTCATCGCGATCGCCGCTGGCATGGCCGAGGGCATGGGTTTCGGCGACAACACCCGTGCCACGTTGATCACCCGAGGTCTCGCCGAGATGACGCGACTCGGCGTAGCGATGGGAGGACACCCCGAGACGTTCGCGGGGCTCGCCGGCATGGGCGACCTGATCGCCACCTGTTCCTCGAAGCAGAGCCGCAACAACCAGGTCGGTCTGCAGCTCGGCGAGGGCAAGACGATCGAGGAGATCCTGGCGGCCACCAACATGGTCGCGGAAGGCGTGAAGTCGTCGCCGAGCGTGCTCGACCTCGCTCGCCGGTACGGTGTCGAGATGCCGATCACCGAACAGGTCGTCGCGGTCTGTCACGAGCACCGCCCCGCCCCGGACGCACTCGCGGCGTTGATGCAACGCAGCCGCAAGGGCGAATTCGACGCGTGAGCGCGATCGGTGTTGCCGACGTCGGCGGAGCCACCGAGTACACGTTGGTCGGCGCAGTCGGCGCCCCATGTCGCTCCTGGGTGTCGCCGTGCGGTGATGTGGTTCCGGCGCGCGACGCCGGCGATGCGACGACCCTGCAGTGGTACGTGGCGGCGGAGGACCGCTGGCACGTACCGGCCTCCGAAGCCGCCGTTCGTCAGCGCCGACTCGAGGGAACGCCGGTCGTCGAGACCCGATTGAAGGTGCCCGAGGGCGACGCCATCCAACGGGTGTGGTCCGTTCCCGATGTCGGCGGGCTGACCGTGATCGAGGTCGAGAACGCGTCGGCACTGCCGTTCGCCGTTGCATTCGCAGGCACGCGTGTGCTCACCGAGCGCCCACCGGCTGACGTGCCCATTCACGGGATCGAGCTGCCGGACGGGGCGATCGTGCTGCCGGTTGCGCACAAGGCGTCGATCCGAGTCGCGATTCCCCACGACCCCGACCGATTCACCACGTGGGCATTGCCCACGCTGGCGCCGGCCATGGCGATCGTGCGTGGGTGGGAAACGGTCGTGCACCGTGCAAGTCGATTGGTGCTTCCCGATGGCGGACTCGGCGAAGCCGTCACCGCGGCTCGCAGCGATCTGCTGCTCGCCGGGCCCGTCGATGCCGCCGACGACGTGGTCGGGTTCCTGCTCGACGTGGCCGAGCTCGGCCGTCTCGGTGACGACGCTGATGCCTGGATGCCGGAGATCGTCGAGCCGATCGCGTCGATCGCCCGATCGGCCGGCCCGGAGGTCGAGTTGGCGCTTCGGGCCTGCGAACGACTCGCGGTGGTGGCGGGGGATGAGCGGGCGGCGCGCGACATCGCGAGGATTCGTGAGCGACGACGGAGCGACGGGCGTGGTGCGGCTTCGACCCCGCAGAAGCCCTCGTCGTTCTCGGATCTGCAGCGCGGCGATTCCGTTGGTCGTTTCGTGGCCCAGGTCGAGCAGCGCATCGCCGACGAAGGCCGCCTGTTGCCTCTCGGGATTCCGCGCCGCTGGCTCGGATCGAACTTCGAGGTGCACGGCGTGCCGACCGGTCCGCGCTCCACGGTCGGGTTCGCCGTTCGTTGGCACGGCGATCGGCCAGCGGTGTTGTGGGAGCAGCACGGCCCGCCGCAGCAGCTGTCGGCTCCAGCAGTCGACACCGACTGGTCGAGCGACGCCACGTCGGGCGAGGCGCTGTGGGCTGCGCCGCCGCAGCCCACGCGAATCGGCGTCAGCATCGACCTCGGCGATCGGTGACGTGAGCCGGGTCGCATCGCGTCCGAAGCAGTCCAAGAAGCGCGCACCCACGCGCGCCATCGAGAAGGACCTGTGGGAACGCGGACACGACGTGGTCGTCGGGATCGACGAAGTCGGCCGCGGTTCGTGGGCCGGGCCGCTGTCGGTCGGCGCTGCAATCCTGCCGCGCGACACGCGTGTCAACGGCGTGCGCGACTCCAAGCTGCTCAGCGAGCGCGAGCGCGAAGCGTTGTTCGACAAGCTCGCCGAGTGGTGTGTGGCCTGGGCGGTCGGCTCGGCAAGCCAGTCGGAATGCGACCAGCTGGGCATGTCCGCAGCACAGAAGCTGGCTGCCCGTCGAGCGATCGAGGGTCTCGGAATGCAGCCGGACGTCGCCGTCACCGATGGCAAGTGGGACTTCGTCTCGCCGTCGGTGCCCCATGTCGAGTTGGCCGTGAAGGCGGACCTGCACTGTCTGAGCGTGGCGACGGCGAGCATTCTGGCAAAAGTGGTGCGTGACCGGGAGATGCGGGCCCACGCCGAGAGCTATCCGCAGTGGTCGTTCGACACGAACAAGGGCTACCCGTGCCCGGTCCACAAGGCGGCGTTGCTCGGCTACGGCCCCTCGGCGATCCATCGCCGGACGTGGGTGTTCATGGACCACTACGTCCCGTGGACCGCCATTCGTCGCACGCCACCCGCGGGCCAGTCCTCCCTCTTCTGATCGCCCCAAAGCCCACGTTTGCGTGGCACTTCCGGTGGGGCAGGCCACCGACAATGCCACGCAAACGTGGTTGGTGGGGCGAGCTGCCGGTCGGGTCGGCGGGAGAAGGTGCCGACCCGACCGGTCGCCGTGACCAGCGGCGATCGTCAGCCGAGTGCCTGGGTCTGGCAGTAGTCGACCCAGCGTTCGGCGGAGTCCGCCGTCCCGGCGGCGCCGCGCATGCATGCGACGTAGGCGTCGTCGAGCACGGCCTGGCAGGTCATCACCTGGCGTTCGATCGAGTCCGCACTCCCCGGTCCCGAGGGCGTGCACCGGTTCTCGAACTCGTCGTTGGCAGCGACCTGCGTGGCGATCGTGATCGAGCCGGCGAAGAGCGCCGTCGAGGCCACGGCGAGTCGGCCCCAGCGAACCCGTCGGCGGGGCAGGCCGTGGCGTGGAATCGTGTCGCTATGGGACACTGGTCCGGTGGGGGCAGTGTTGGTGTCAATGGTGTTGTTGGTCATGGTGACTCCCTTCGTCGTGCCCGTCGAAGTGACGAGCGGTGTGGGAGTCACGTTCGTCAACGACGGCCAAGGGGCAGCCAAGACTCGTCAACAGCCCGAAAAACCGAGCCTTAACCCGCGTCGGCGACGATCGGGTGAGCAGATTCGAGACGGCTGCTGAACGGAACGACCATGCCGACACCCCACCTCACCGATCCGAACGGCCCAGCTGCCGAGGTTGACGTCGTGGTGTCGAGCAGCCCGAGCGGCGAGCGTGCATCCGGCGGTCGTGCAGGTGCTCGGCCCGGTCAGGGTGCATGTCGAGGGCTTGCCCGTCGATGTCGGAGGACCCAAGCCGACCCTGCTGCTGGCGCTGCTGGTCGCCCGCGCCGGCGCCGTCGTGTCCTGGGAATCCCTGATCGACGGGCTGTGGGGCGAGGACCCGCCGCCGACGGCGCGCAAGGCGGTGCAGGTGCACGTGTCGAATCTGCGCCGCGGTCTCGGCGACGAGTTCCCGCTGCGTACCTCAGCCGGCGGCTACCTCCTCGACGCCGACGCGGTCACGATCGATGCCGTCGAGTTCGAACGGTCCGTCGAAGCGGCCGGTCACGCGGTGGAGGGCGATCCCGGCGCGGTAGCGACGGCATTGCGCGAGGCGCTGGCGTGGTGGAGTGGTCCCGCGTATGCGGGTCTCGGCGACTGCGACGCACTCGCGCCGACCATCGCCCGGCTGACCGAGTTGCGGCTCCATGCCCAATCGCTGTTCTACGAGGCTCGCCTGCGGCTCGGCCAACACGTCGAGATCGTCGGGGATCTCGACGCGCTCACCACCGACCACCCGTACCGAGAGGACCTGCGCCGACTGCAGATGCTGGCCCTGTACCGATCGGGTCGACAGACCGAGGCGCTGCGGGTCTACACCCGGACCCGTGCCCTGCTCGTCGACGAACTCGGCATCGAGCCGTCGCTCGAACTCCGCGAGCTCCAGACCCAGATCCTCGACCAGTCACCCGACCTCGATCTCGTCGCCCCGGCGGTCGACGAACCTCGTGACGACGGTCGCCGCGCCAACGGCTACGAGTTGCGCGAGCGTCTCGGTGCCGACGACATCGGGGTCGTCTACAGCGCATATCAGACCTCGACCGGGCGTGAGGTGGCGATCAAGGTCATCCTGCCCGAGTACGCGAACCGCCCCGAGTTCGTCGAGCGGTTCGAAGCCGACGCCCAACACGTCGCCGGCCTCGAACATCCACACATCGTGGCGCTGTACGACTACTGGCGCAGCCCCGATGGCGCCTACTTGGTGATGCCGTACGTGCGCGGCGGCAATCTGCGCCGTTCGATCGAGTCGACACGGTGGGACCCCGCGGCGGTGATGCGGGTGCTCGACCAGGTCGGCTCCGCCCTGGGCTACGCCCACCGCCGCCACCTGGTCCATGGCGACCTGAACTCGACCAAGGTGCTGCTCGACGACGACGCCAATGCGTACCTCTTCGATTTCGGCATCGCTCGACGTCGACGGTCCAGCGACGCCGCGGACGATCACGCCGTGGCCGACGACATCCGTGCGTTCGGGTTGCTCGCGCACGAACTGTTCACCGGGGAGCGGCCCCGCGCCGGTGAACCGCCCGACAGCGTGCATTGGATGCGTGACGACCTGCCGCAGGGGCTCGACGACGTCATCGCCCACGCCATCGACCCGGACCCGGCACGGCGGTACGAACGCGTCGACGACTGCCTGCGGGCGCTGCGCCAGGTGTTCGGCGCCGATGTCACCACGAGGCCGGTGTCGCCGGACATCGACGTGGAGGTCCGAAATCCCTACAAGGGGCTGCGTGCGTTCGCCGAGATCGACGCCGACGACTACTTCGGTCGTGACCGCCTCGTGGAGCAGTTGTCGCGGCGGGTCGCGAGCAACCGCCTGACCGTCGTCGTGGGGCCGTCCGGTTCCGGCAAGTCGAGCCTGGTCAAGGCCGGGCTGGTGCCCCGGGTACGTCGCGACGGAGTCAGGCCCGGCCGGACGGCACTGGTGACCGAGATGTACCCCGGCTCCTATCCGTTCGAGGAGTTGGAAGCGGCGTTGCTGCGCGTGGCCGTCGACCGTCCGGTCGATCTCCTCGACGAACTGGTCGCCGACGAACGGGGGCTGTTGCGCGCCACCAAGCAGATCCTTCCCGACGACGACTGCGACCTGCTGCTGGTGATCGACCAGTTCGAGGAACTCTTCTCGCTCACCGCCGACGCGTCGGTGCGGCAGCTGTTCCTCGACAGCCTCGTCACGGTCGGGCGCGACGAGCGATCGAAGGTCAGCGTCGTCCTCACGATGCGTGCCGACTTCTTCGATCACCCGCTGGAGCACCCAGCGTTCGGCGAACTGATGGCCGATGGTCTGGTGACGGTGGCGATGCCGGATCAGGACGACCTCGCCCAGGCGATCAGCGAACCGGCCCGGGCGGCAGGGCTCGAGTTGGAGTCCGGGCTGGTGCCGATCATCACCCGCGACGTCGCCGGCGAACCCGGGGCCCTGCCGCTCATGCAGTATGCGCTGACCGAGCTCGTCGGCGCCCGCGTCGGTCGCGAACTCACGATCGACGCGTATGAACGCACTGGCGGAGTGATCGGAGCCCTGTCGGGCCGGGCCGAGGACATCTTCGTCGGGCTGTCGGCACCGGCGCAGCGTGTCGCCGAGGAGATGTTCGTCCATCTGGTGGCAGTCGACGAGGACAGCGACGACACCCGTCGACGAGTGCGGCGCAGTGAACTCGACGCCCTGGGGTTCAACAGTGCTGCGCTCGATGCAGTGATCGCTGCATTCGGTTCGTTCCGTCTGCTCTCGTTCGATCACGACCCGGTGACGCGCGGTCAGACGATCGAGGTCGCTCACGAAGCGCTGATCCGCGAATGGCCTCGCTTCCGCGGGTGGATCGACCAGCGGCGCGAAGGTCTGGTGCTGCAGCGACGGCTCCAGGTGGCGGCCGTCGACTGGGAGGCGAACCGACGCGACGCCAGCTTCCTGCTCCGCGGCGGACGGCTGGAGCAGTACGAGCGGTGGGCGGTGTCGACCGAGCTGCGCCTCGGCGGGCTCGAGCAAGAGTTCCTGGACGAAGCCCGGCGACGTGAGGCCGAGACGCTCGCAACGGCGTCGCGTCGCCGTCATCGCCTGGTGGCGGGATTCGGGATGCTCGCCGCGGTCGCAGTCGGCGTGGCCGCCATCGCCGTCGTCCAGCGCAATCGCGCCGACGACGCCGCGGTTGCCGCAGAGATCGCAGCGGAGGAAGCAGAGTCCCAACGCTCCGTTGCCGAGCAGGCCACCGGTGAGGCCGAGGCGCTGCGAACCTCGGCCGAACGGCGCGCACAGATCGACGGCGCTCGAGCCGCCGGCCTCACTGCCTCGGAACTCGTCGGCGAGGACCCCGAGGCCGCGGTCCTGGTCGGTCTGGAGGGTGCAGCCCTCGCCGCCGAGGTGGGCGTGACGGTGCCCGAGGTGGTCAGCGGACTCTGGGAGTCGGCGAGCGCGCAGCGGATCAGGACGCGATCCATCAGGACGCGGTTCGACGTGGGACCTCAGCAGTTCGGACTGTTCGGGCAGGGGGTCTCCCCGTCGCCGGACGGTCGGCTCGGGGTGTCCACCATGGCGGAACGAGGGATCGTCGGCAAAGAGAAGCTGCTCGGAGCGGAGGTCGCGTCGCCGTGGACGTCGGTGACCACGATCTCCGATCTCGCCACCGGCGACACGGTCAGCACGCTCGTCGACGGCCAGGAGTTGCCCTTGTACTCCACCTGGGATCCGACGAGCGGTGAGGTGGTCACCGCCAATGGCGGCGGCTCGGTCACCTGGTGGGATCCCTCGAGCGGCGAACCGGTCCGGCGCGAGCAGCTCACGGACGGACCGCTGTGGCACGTCACGCTCGACGGCGAGCACCTGGCGACCTCGGAGAACGTCGACCAAACGGATGGACGGTCGATCGCCGTCCTGCGCGATCGCGCGACCCTGCAGCCGATCGCAGAGGTGCCCGATGCGCTCTGGTCGACGCTCTCACCGAACGGCAGGTGGTGGGCGACGGCCTCGATGTTGGGTGAAATCATCTTTCACGACGTCACCGACGGTGCCGAGGTGTTCCGCACACCGTCGACCGGATGGCCGCAGATCGTCCTGTCGTCTGCGGACTGGGCGGGTGAGGACGATGCGATGTGGCTCGTGCGCGATGGTGAGCTGCTGCGCGTCGACCTGGCTGGAGATGGCGCGGAGTCGGTCGTGGTTGACGAGCTGTACAGCTTTGCCGACAATGGTCCGCGGCGTCTGGGTACCAGTCCGGATGGCAACCTCTTGGCCTTCGGTACCGTGGATCGTAGGGTGCTCGTCTACAGCGCCGCCACCGACGAGCAGGTGGCCGTGCTCGACGGCCACCAGTCTGTGGTCGATTCGGTGGAGTGGCTGCCGGATGGTTCGGGCCTCGTCTCGGTCGATCAGTCGGGCATGGCAGTGGTGTGGGATCTGGTCCCGCCCACCGCATCGCCATTGCCCCGCGTGTCCGCAACGGAGAATCCGGTCACCCATGCCCAATTCGGTGACGCCGTGCTCTTGGCCGGAAGCTCTGGCGCCGGCATCCTCGTCGACGCGTCCAGCGGGCAGACGATCCTGGAGTTCGGGGTCGCCATGGAGCGCCAGGACCTCGGTGTGGTGGCAAACGAAGCCGCCGGAATCTTCGTGGCGCCGTCCGACGACGGTCTCCGCCTGTACGACGTCGGCGAGCGCCGGTGGACCCACGAGTTCCTGATCGACGGGATCCAGCGACCGTTGGCGCTCTCGGACGACGGAACGAGACTGCTCGCGGGGACCTCGATGTCGTCGGCGAACGACGACGCGCCGGTGACGGTCATGATCGACACGACAACCGGTGACGTGCTGTGGCGTCTCGATCGGTTCGTCACTGATTCGGCGCTGATCGTTGGTGACACGGTCGTGGTGGGAGGATCCAAGAGCGACAGGTTCGTCAACCGACTGATGGGGCTCGACACAGCGACCGGAGAGCGGCGCTTCGAGAGCACGCGGTCGTGGACGACGAATGCCATGGCGACGTCGCCCGACGGCCGCCACCTCGCGACCATGCGGAGCGACGGTGGGATCACGATCTACGACCTCGACCTGCTCGTCGACAGCCCGACGGGCCAGGGGGTGGTGGTCGCCACCGACTCGGCCGACCTTCCGGTGACCGAGCTCGTCTACTCACCCGACGGAGCGACCCTCTTCGGCGGGGGCAGCGACGGGGCAGTCCGGGCCTGGAACGCCGAAACTCTCGATGAAATCTGGTCGATCGACACCGGTGCATCGACGTCGGGGTTCGGCGTGCGAGACGACCGATTGTGGTTCGGCGTGCCGATCGACTCGTCTGCCGGCGACGGTGACGTCCGGTTCGGCCTGGGGGCGATCCCGTTCGATCAGGAGTCGATCGCCGAATGGGCGGCCACGACGGTGTCGCGCAGCCTCACCGAGTTCGAGTGCCAGAAGTATCTGAACGCTCCCTGCCGAGCCGACGCCGACTGAGTCCGCCCGGTCGCCCCGCTGCAGGAGTCAGCGCCGGGGTCAGCTCAGGGATCGGAGCCAGGTGAGAACGGCTGCAGGATCGCGGAGGCGATACGGGGCGATCGTGTCGGCGTCACCGACCTTGATGGCGATGTCGCCCTCGCCGAGGTGGGCGAAGGCGTCCTCGTCGGTCACGTCGTCGCCGACGAACACCGTGGTCGCAACGCCGAGTCGTTCGCCGAGCGCGACGAGTGCGGTGCCCTTGTCGGCGTGCCGGGCGAACGCCTCCAGCACACCGCTGCCCGCCTTGGTCGCAGCGCCGTCGATGGCCTCGACCGCCTCGCTGAGCCTCGTCAGGGCGACCTCCCCGGCGGCGTCGTCGGCCTGGCGAACGTGGAGTACGACGCTGGCCGGCTTGTGTTCGACCCAGGCGCCTTCGCCGGCCCGTTCCTCGGCTGCGCCGGCAGCGGCGGTGAGCAGTGCCAACCTCGCCTGTTCCCCCGCGGTGAGTGGCGTCATCGGCTCGTCGCGTGATTCCATCCCGTGCGAACCGATCACGTGGACGTCGTTGCCGAAGCCGAACTGCGCCAGCCCATCGAGAGATCGACCCGAGACCACTGCGACGTGCACCGCATCGAGTGTCGCGACCGCGCTGACGGCGGCCGCCATGCCGGCGAGCAGCGTCGCGTCGTCGGCGTGCGCAACGATGGGGGCCAGCACCCCGTCGACGTCGAGCCCGATCAGCAGCGGCCGCGGGTGAGCAGCGACGAGATGGGCGATGTCGACGGGGTCGTCGTAGTCGGTCACGACGCCAGTCTGCTCAGTCGGAGCTGGGCGGCGGCGAACCGGCGTCGGCGAGCTGTGACAGAAATCGGTCGGCCCAGCCCTGGACGTCGCTCTTGCGGATCTGATCGCGCAAGCCCGACATGCGGCCTCGACGCTCGTGTCGATGCATCTCGACGGCGGTCACGATCGCACGTTGCAGCGCGTGGTCGTCGTGCGGGTTGACCAGCACGGCGTCGGTCAACTCGTCGGCAGCTCCCGCGAACTCGGACAGCACGAGGACGCCGTCACCGTCGATGTGTGACGCCGCGTACTCCTTCGCCACCAGGTTCATCCCGTCGCGGAACGGGGTCACGAGCATGACGTCGCCGGCGCGGTACAGCGCGATCAGCTCGTCGAACGGGAGTGTCTGGTACAGGTAGTGCACCACGGGTAACCCGATGCGGCTGAAGCGACCGTTGATGGCCCCGACCAGGCGCTCCATCTCGTGACGTTCGTCCTGATAGTGCTCGACGGCCTCACGAGTCGGGGTGGCGACCTGCACCATCACATGGCGCTCGGGGTCGAGATCGCCGGATTCCAGGAGTGCGGCGAATGCCTTGAGGCGCAGGCCGATGCCCTTGGTGTAGTCGAGCCGGTCGACGCCGAGCAGAATGACCTCAGGGTCGCCGAGACGGGCGCGGATCTGGCTCATGCGCTGGCGAGTGGAGCGGCCGGCCGCCGTCTCCTCGACGTCGCCCACATCGATCGAGATCGGGAACGTGCCGACGTGGATGCGATGGTCCGCGTGCTCGATCGTGGCGTCGTCGCCGTCGACGCCGAGCAACTCGTGTGCCGCGGCGATGAAGTTCGTTGCATCCTTCGGGCGTTGGAACCCGACCAGGTCACAACCGAGCAGTCCGTTGACCATCTCCGTGCGCCACGGCAAGCGCGAGAACAACTCGTACGGTGGGAACGGGATGTGGAGAAAGAAGCCGATCGTGAGATCGCTGCGTCGTGCTCGCAGCAGCTCGGGGACCAACTGCAGCTGGTAGTCGTGGATCCACACGATCGCATTCGCTGGGGCGATGTCCGCGAATGTCGACGCGAAGCGCTCGTTGACGGCGACGTATGCGTCCCACTGCTCGCTGGAGTACGTCGACTCTCGCAGCGCGTCGTGGTACAGCGGCCACAGGCCGTCATTCGAGAAGCCCTCGTAGTAGAGCTCGATCTCCTCGGCGCTGATCGGGACGGGATGGAGCTCGACCCCCTCGACCTCGAACGGATCGGTGTGGTCGTCGGAGTTCCCGGTCCAACCCACCCAGGTTCCTCCGGTGTCGCGCAGCATCGGCAAGAGCGCGCGGACCAGCCCACCCGGACTGGCGGTCCAGCCGTCCTCGGTGCGCATCACCGGCAATCGGTTGGCGGCGACCACGATCGGGCGCTCGGGCCGCGGCGCCTCGTGGGCGAGCGGGAAGTCGGGTGGCAGGCTCATCCGATGTGTTCGAGCGCCTGTTCGAGATCGGCGATGAGGTCGGCGGCGTCCTCGATGCCGACCGAGAGCCGCACCAGGTTGTCGGGCACCTCGAGTGGTGAACCGGCCGCTGACGCGTGGGTCATGGCCGCCAGGGTGCTCGATCAGACTCTCGACGGCGCCGAGCGACTCGGCCAGGGTGAACACGTGGGTGGAATCGGCGACGGTCATCGCTGCCTGCATGCCCGCTTTCACCGTGAACGACACCATCCCGCCGAAGTCGCGCATCTGTTTGGCTGCGGCGGCGTGGCCGGGGTGGTCGGGAAGCTGTGGGTACAGCACGCGGTCGACTGCCGGGTGACCGACGAGGAGGTCGACGACTGCTCGGGCGTTCTCGCAGTGACGGTCCATCCGAACCGCGAGCGTCTTGACGCCGCGCAGCACGAGGTAGCAGTCGAACGGTGCCGGCACTGCGCCAGCAGCGTTCTGGGTGAAGCGCAGCCGGTCTGCGAGGTCGTCGTCGTTCACGGCGACGAAGCCACCGATCACGTCGCTGTGGCCGCCGAGGTACTTCGTGGCCGAATGCACGACCACGTCCGCGCCGAGCGTGAGCGGCTGCTGGAGGTACGGCGTGGCGAAGGTGTTGTCGACGACGACGATCGCCCCGCGTGAGCGGCCGATCTCGGCGATGGCTTCGATGTCGAAGCAGGTGAGCAGCGGGTTGGTCGGAGTTTCGAGCCACACCATGCCGACGTCATCGGGCCAGTTGGCTCGCAGCGCATCGAGATCGGTGAGGTCGACGGCGGTCCACGGGAATCCGAGCGGGCTCCACACCTTGGAGATCAGGCGGAACGTGCCGCCGTAGGCGTCGTTGCCGAGCAGGATGCGTTGCCCGGGTCGCAGCAGGCGCAGGATGTTGTCCTCGGCGGCGAGGCCGCTGGCGAACGCCAGGCCGTGCGTGGCCTCCTCGAGTGAGGCGACCTGGGCCTCGAGTGCAGCGCGAGTCGGGTTGCCCGAGCGCGAGTACTCGAAACCCTTGTGTCCCCCGACGCCGTCCTGAGCGAACGTGGTCGACAACGAGATCGGCGTGACGACCGCCCCGGTGGTCGGCTCGGGATCCTGGCCGGCATGGATCGCCCGGGTCGCAAACCCGTGGCGTGTGGTCGATTCGTCGAGGTCACCCATCGTCAGACACCGTACCGGAGCTGCCTTCGAGGGCGGCTTCGGCGACGGCGCTGAAGTAGGCGAGCACGTCGGTGCGGGTGAGCACGCTGAGCGGACGTCCGCCGGACAGCACGAGGAGCGCTGGCGCAGTTTCGAGCATCGCCACGGCGAGTTCGACCTTCTGGCCGACCCCGATCGTGGGGAGCTTCGGGCCCATCACCTTCTCGACGGGGGTCGACATCACGCCGGGGTCGCGGTGGATGGCCTCCATCAGCTCGAGTTCGTCGATCGATCCGGAGACCTCGGCGGCTGCGAACGGCGGCGTGTTCTTGCAGACCGGCAGCTGGCTGACGCCGGTGGAGCGCATCAACTCGATCGCCTCGGACACCAGCTGGTTCGGGTTGACGTAGAGCAGGTTCTCGATCGATGCGTTGCGGGTGTCGAGCACGGCGCCGACGCATTGGTCGCACTCGCGCAGGAACCCGAAGTTGGCCATCCAGTCGTCGTCGAACACTCGCGACAGGTAGCCGCGACCCGAGTCGGGGTTGAAGACGACGACCACCGCGTCGGGGTCGGCGGCCTTGGCGACCTTGATGGCAGCAGCAACGGCCATGCCGCCGGAGCCACCGATCAGGATGCCCTCGCGTTGGCTGACGTAGCGAGCGGTGAGGAAGCTCTCCTCGTCGCTGATCGGGATGATGTCGTCGAGCAGTTCGGGTTCCCACGCAGCGGGGAAGAAGTCCTCGCCGACCCCTTCGACCAGGTAGGGCCGCCCGGATCCACCGGAGAACACCGACCCCTCGGGGTCGGCGGCGATGATCTGGATGTCGGGATTCATCGACTTGAGGTACCGGGCGACACCGGTGATCGAGCCGCATGTGCCAGCACCAGCGATGAAGTGGGTGATGCGACCGCCGGTCTGACGCCAGATCTCGGGTCCCGTGGTCTTGACGTGCGCGGTCGGATTGTGCGGGTTCTGGTACTGGTTGGGGCGGAACGCGCCGAGTTCGTTCGTGAGGCGTTCGGCGACGCTGTAGTAGCTCTGCGGATCGTCGGGCTCGACGGCCACAGGGCAGACGACCACTTCGGCGCCGTAGGCCTTGAGCAGCGAGATCTTCTCGGGCGCGACCTTGTCGGTCATCACGAAGACGCACTCGTAGCCGCGCTGAGCGGCGACGATGGCGAGCCCGACGCCGGTGTTGCCGCTCGTCGGCTCGACGATCGTGCCGCCCGGCTGCAGCAGCCCTTCGCGTTCTGCGGCGAGGATCATCTCGAGCGCCGGCCGGTCCTTGGCGGAGCCGCCGGGATTCGTCGCCTCGTTCTTCATCGCGAACACGCACTCGATGCCTTCGAGTTCGCTGAGCCGCTTGAGCCGGATCAGCGGGGTGTTGCCGATCGTGTCGATCACCGAATCGACGATCTCGGTACCGGCCAGGCGAGGATCGATGTGTGGGTCGTCGCCTGCGTTGCTCATGAACGAGACCGTACTCCTGTCGTGCGGCCGGCGAAACGGGTGCTGATCGCCGCCCGACGATCGCTCATCCGAACACCTTGCCGGCGAGTCGGCTGGCGATTCCGGGTTCCGCCGGCTGGAAGCCTTCCGGCAGCAGGTCGGGGTGGTGCACGCTGAGGTACGCCACGAGTTCTCCGGCAGACGGGTTCACGAATCCTCGGTCACCGACCACGACGGTCGGCACGGTCTCGCTGCCGTTGGCGTGCTGTCGGACGATGGCCGCGTCGTCCGCCTCGTCCCAGATGTTGTGCTCGACGCGGCCGATGCCGAGCTGGTCGAGCTTGCGCTGCAGCATCGAACAGAAGCCGCAGCCGGGCCTCCAGTAGAGATCGATCTGAGTCGAAGGGGCGCCGTCAGGGAGGGACGTGTCGAGGGACGTGTCATCTGCCATGTCGGGTGCAACGACCTCACCGGCGTTCTATTCCCCGAGCAGCGGCGCTGTGAAAGACTCGGGAACTTCCTTCGGCCGGCTGACGTCCAAGTGAGAGGGCGCCGGCGACGGGATCGGGGCCGAGTGGGTGGAGAGGGGACGCGATGACCATCGAGTTCGACGAGTTGACGGTGACCGACGACCGGGGCGGGGAACCGCGTGGGAGACGTCGGATCGTCGCTGGCGTGGCCGCAGCGATGCTGATCGCTGCGGCGGGTGGCGCGGGCTACGGCATCGGCCGGAGCGCCGACGACGACACGGACGGTCAATCGGCACTCGACGAGGGCCCGACCGACGGTTCGAGCGCTGCCCCGGCGACCACCCTCGCCCAGCCGAGTGTCGACGACACACCGCGCAGCACGATCTCGATGATCGACGAAGCGTCCGGCGACAGCGCCGATACCGACCTCGGCCAGGAGATCCGGGCGTCGGGCGGTACCGGGTACGCGGCACTCGGGTCGCAGCCGTCGGCACTGCTTGCTGAACGGGTGACCGACACCGGATTCACCCTCCGCGTCGCGCTCGGTCAGACGTGGGACAACGATGCAGGCCAGGAGTGGGGGGCAGGCGACTGGCGGCCCGCTCCCTGGTGCTACGAGTCCGGGCAGCTGCGCGTGGCGCTGACGGGCAACGGTGTCATCGATCTCGGAGCGGTGGGGTGGTACAGCGAACCGTTCAAGGGTCGTTCGGTCTCCTCGATCCTGCTCGGCGCGAGCGACGGCAGTCCGCAATGGGTCGTGGTCGTGCAGACGCCTGTCGACGTGGCGAACGTCCGTGTGGTGTTCGCCGACGGGTTCGCCGACGAAACGGCGCCCGAGAACGGCATCGCCGTCCTGACCGCCCCCGGCCAGGCGCCGACGCCGGTCGACGAGGGCGACTACACCTACTGGATGGATCCGACTCCGAGCTTCGAGGTGACGTTCGAGGGTGCGGACGAGCCGGTCACACTCGGATCGGATGGCGTCGGCACCTGGGAGGATCCGGAGTTCCGCGAATCGTGCTCGCCGCCGCCGCCGCCGCTGCCGGATGCGGGCGAGCAACCTGCTGATCCGGCGGCCGCCGACGCCGAAATCCGCGCGGCGATGTCGGCGCTGTACGGCATCATCGGGACGGGCGACGTCGGCAGCGATCTGATCGATGATCCGACCGGGGTGGCCGAGGCCCGCGAGCAGGTGCAAGCCGGCGGCTTCGCCGACGACGCGGCCAGCGCCACGGCGACGATCGCCGAACTCGTCTTCACGGCTCCGACGGAGGCGTGGTTCCGGTATTCGATCGACACCGACGGGAACGACTTCGACAATCGCTACGGCATCGCCGTGCTCGTCGACGGCGTCTGGAAGGTCACCCGGTCGACGGTCTGTCAGGACCTGTCGCTCGCCGGCGGTGACTGCGGACCAGGTTGGCAGCAGATCTACCCACCCGGCGCCTACCCCGATGGCGGGGGACTCGACGATGGGCACCTGATGCCAGCCACCACCGTCCTCATCGACGACTGACATTCCCGTTTGCGTGACGGTTTCGGTGGGGCGGTCCGCCGGAAGTGCAACGCAAACGTGGTTTGGGGGCTGGGCAGGCCTCGGGCTCGGGGTGCTGGCAGACTGAGACGATGAGCGCGCCGAGTGTCGATCCGTCCGTGTATCTCGATCGTCTCGCCCGAGTTCGCACGGCGATGGCCGAGCATGGCATCGACACGTTGCTGTTGTCGGTGGGCCACGACCTGCCGTACCTCACCGGCTACACGGCGATGCCGCTCGAACGTCTCACGATGTTGGTCGTGACCCGCGACGCCGATGCCACGATGCTGATCCCTGCGCTCGAAGCGCCGAGGGTGCAGGAGGTGCCGGGCGTGTTCGACCTGCTGCCGTGGGGTGAGACCGAGGATCCCACGGCGATCGTCGCCCGGCTGGCGTCGGGCTCGTCGCGCCTTGCGGTTGGTGACCAGATGTGGGCGCGATTCCTCGTCGAACTGCTCCCGCAGCTGCCGGGCGCCGAGTACACCCGGGCCGTGGACGTCGTCGGCCCGCTCCGGATGGCGAAGGACCAGGCCGAGATCGACGCGCTCGCCGCTGCCGCCGACGCCGTCGATCGCATCGCCGGTGAGTTGCAGCGCGGCGAGATCCCGCTCATCGGGCGCACTGAGGCCGAGGTGTCCGCCCATCTGGGCCGGCGCATCATCGACGAGGGACACGACAAGGTCAACTTCGCCATCGTCGCGGCCGGTGAGAACGCCGCGAGCCCACACCATCACGCCGGATCGCGCGTGATCCGCGAGAACGAGATCGTGCTGTGTGACTTCGGTGGCACCATGGCCGGCTACTGCTCCGACACGACTCGGTGCGTGTTCACCGGCGAACCCACCGCGGACGTGGCCGAGGCCTACGAGGTGCTCCACGAAGCCCAGCGTGTGGGTGCCGAGGCCGGTGTGGTCGGCACGCCCTGCGAGGACGTCGATCGGGTCACCAGGCAGGTGATCGTCGACGCGGGGTTCGGTGACTACTTCATCCATCGCACGGGGCACGGCATCGGGATGGAAGAGCACGAGGATCCCTACATCGTCGAGGGCAACACCCTTCCGCTCGCGGCAGGTCACGCCTACAGCGTCGAACCCGGCATCTACGTGCCCGGCAAGTGGGGCATGCGCCTCGAGGACATCCTGGTGGCCACCACCGACGGACCGCGCCGGCTCAACAACTCCGACCACGGTTTGCGGACCGTTTGAACCCGACCATGCTCTCGTCGATGTGCGAACGACGTCGACTCATCCGCACCGGGCATCGGGGCGCCCAGCGCAGGACCGCGTCGATCTCGTGGATGTCGACGTCCTGGGTGCTCACCGTTGCACTCGTTGCGGCGGCACTCGCGGTCGCAGCACCAACCAGGGTTGCAGCGCAGCAGGCGCCGTCCCAGGCGGTCGCCGCCGGAGCCACCGTCCTCGTCCCCGTGATGCCGTGCCGTCTGTTCGACAGTCGAGAGACCCCCGACGTGGGTCGACTCGACGCCTCGAGCTGGCGGATCCAGGTGACGCAACGCTGCAACGTCCCCGTTGGCGCCCGTGCAGCTGCCCTCAGCCTGGTGGCGACCGACACCCCAGGGCCCGGCTTCGTCACGGCGTGGCCATCGGGCTCCGGCCGTCCGACCGTGTCCAACCTCAACTACGTGGCCGGGAACATCGTGGCCAATTCCGCCGTGGTCCAACTCGGCCCTGGCGGCACGATCGACGTGTACACGTCCGGTCCGGCCCAGGTCGTGATCGACATCACCGGTGTGTTCGTCGATGCGAGCGCACCCTCGGCATCGGGACGTTTCGTTCCGGCAGGCCCGTCGAGACTGCTCGACACCCGAACCACTGGGCAACGAGGTTCGTCGGAGCTCCGTATTCCGCTGCCACCAGATGTGTCGCCTGACGCGAGCGCGCTCGCCGTGTCGATCACCGCAGTCGACGCAGCGAGCGGCGGGTTCCTGACGGCGTACCCGGCGGGATCGAGCCGACCGTTCGTGTCGGCCGTGAACACCGACGCGAACGGTCGTACACGAGCGAGCCTGTCGCTCGTTCCCGTCACGCCCGATGGGTTCATCGTGTACCGGCACATGTCGACCGATGTGGTCATCGACTTCTGGGGTTGGTTCACCGGGGCGTCGGCGGACTCGTCGACCACGGGCATGTTTGTGCCGCAAGCCCCGGTTCGTGTGTGGGACTCGCGTGCGACGTTCGACCCCGTGCACGCCGCCGGAACCGTGGAGAAACAACTGGCACCGGCCGGTGCCGCCGCTGTGATCGCAAACCTCACCGTCACCGACGCGGTCGGAGCCGGTTTCATGACGGTCTCCGCCGCCGGTACCACTCGGCCGTTCGTGTCGTCGCTCAACTACCGCTGGACGCAACCGGTGGCCGCGCTCACACTGCCCCGGGTGTCCAACCGTGGCGTGGGCTTCTACGCCTCGGCGGGTGTGCACGCGATCGTCGACGTCGCCGGATGGTTCACGGGGTCGCCGCTGACGGCCGCAGCGGACATCGCACCGAACAGGTTCCCGCCGCCGAACTCTCCGGTCATCATGATCTCGGATTCGGCCTTCGCGGGCATCCGGTGGAGTGGTGCGCTGGGGTATCTGCAGGGCGCAGCCTGGGACACCCGTCTCGAGTCATGTCGCCGTCTCATCGGCGTGTCGTGTCGCGGGACCGAGGGATACGTACCGCGAACCGCCGTGGTTGAACTCTCGACGGTCCCGGCGGGCGCGTATCGAACCTTGGTCGTCGCCGTGGGCTACAACGACTGGTCCGGACAGTTCCCGCAGGGCGTCGAGGCGATGATGGCCCAGGCCCGGGCAAAGGGAATCGACCGCGTGGTCTGGGTGACCTATCGGGAGAAGGTCGCGTTCGTCTCGCCGGGCGGCGCGTCGAACCAGGCATCGTTCGCGGCGAACAACAGGTACCTTCAATCCCTCCTGGAGTCCGGGAGATATCCGGAACTGACCCTCGCGGATTGGAACCTCTACTCGAGGTGGCGCCCGTCGTGGCTGACCGCCGACGGCGTCCACTTCACCGCCGCGGGAGCACAACCCGCAGCGATGTACCTGTCCCGCAAGCTTGCGAACCTGGAGCGTCGACCGTGCCCGCCGGGGATCGGTGGACCGACCTCCCCGGGCGGCTGGTGTGCCGATCCGGACGTCACCGGACCTCCGGGCTGAGCGGTCAGCTGGTGGCGAACTTGGACTCGTCGGGAGTCTCGTTCAACGCGACCAGCTCGATCACGACGTCGTTGCCGTCGTAGCGGGCGAGCGGGCCGGCGTCGAGGGCGCAGTACACCTTCGTGCCACCGGACACCGGGACATCGGCGCAGGTGGCGGGCTGTCCGGCGATCGTATCGGTGTAGCCCCGTGCCGGCGAGAGACTCCGCCCAGCGTCGACGCGGAGACGGCGGGCGAAGCTCGAGCCGTAGAAGTCGTGGGTGATCTGGACGTCGCTGACCCGCGCGTCGTTGAGCACCGCTTCGCACTCGCCCGTGTTCAGGTTGCAGGTGGCGGCGGTTCCGGAACCGTCGAGGAAGCGGACGTCGTTGATCGTGATCGAGCGCCGGCTGTTGTCGGCCTGCACCACGGTGGCGGTCGACTCCTGGCCGCCGAGGCGGGTGAGGACCGTGTAGTCGGCGGTGAACCGTTCGAGCCCGACCCGGTCGAGTCGATCGAGCACGGCGTCGATGGCCGGGTCGCCGGTCGGCTGCTGTGTGGGCTCGTCGGCGTCGAAACTCGGCCGGGGCCCGGTGGCGCATGCTGTGAGCGCGATCGCTGCCACGGCGGTGAGCAGGAGGGGTCGAGCTCGCGAGGTGCCGGTGGACCGGCGGTGGCGGGGGGAGGCCATGGCGCCGCCAGGCTACGGCGTTACCGTTGTCGAACGTGATCAGCCTCGACGCCGCCACCGTGCTGTTGCAATGGGCAACCGGCGGCATGTTGTTCTGCTGGTTCACCACCCGTCGCCGCATCGCCAGCCTCGGCTACGGCTGGCTGCTGCGGATCGTCTACTTCGCGTTCGCGGCGGGCTCGTTGGCGGCCGGCCTCGCGCTCGGTGTCGTTCCGATCCGTGAAGCGTCGTCGGTGGGGGTGATGGTCTCGTGTGCGGTGGCACTGGCCGTCTCGGTGCGGCGCCGAGCCGCCGGGGTGAGCGGAGCCCAGGCCGAACACGACCGACGGAGCGAGCGGGTCGCTGCGATGACGGGGATCGACCGCACCGTCGACGCGCCGAGCGCAGAGGGATCCGATCGTGATGTCGGTCCCGAATTCCCACCGGTCCTCGACCTCGTGCCGGTGTTGATCGGGTCGATCGGTCTCATCGCCGCTGCGCTCGACGCGGGCGGCAATCCGGCCGTGGCGCTCGCCCGCACGCTCGTCGGCGCGGCATTCATCGGAGCGCTCTCCGACGCGATGCTGCTCGGGCACTGGTACCTCACCCAGCCCGGTCTGCCACGTCGACTCCTCAACGAGATGGTTGCGGCCCTCAAGTGGTTGTGGCCCGCCGAGGTGGTCGTGATGCTGCTGCCGACCGGCATGATCGCGGTGCTCACCGGATCGGTCGATGATGGTTGGGGCGGCATGTTGGGCTGGATGTGGTTGATGTGTGCGATCACCACGATCATCCTGATCTTCGTCACCGAGGCCGCACTGAAGGAACGGGCGTATTCGGCGGTGATGGCGGCGACCGGCCTGCTGTACCTCGCGATTCTCACCGGGTTCGGTATGGACATCGT
Source organism: Ilumatobacteraceae bacterium (assembly GCA_963741875.1). Taxonomy (GTDB): domain Bacteria; phylum Actinomycetota; class Acidimicrobiia; order Acidimicrobiales; family Ilumatobacteraceae; genus Sva-07. Next base: position 105,465 of record CAVUJO010000002.1, read on the forward strand.
CCCCCGGGCCGTCCTCGCGGGCTGAGCGTCACGCCGTCGCTCACGGCCGCACCGTCACGAGCCCGACGTGGCGCCGACTCGACGCGGCGCTCGAGGAGGTTTACGGAACGTGTCGATGTGGTTGACTCTTGGCATGGCACGGCCGGTGTGGAGTGGGACGATCTCGTTCGGGTTGGTGGCGATCCCTGTGAAGTTGTTTCACGCGGTGCGGCGCCAGAGTGTGTCGTTCAATCAGCTCGACGAGCGCAACATGGCGCGTATCCGGTATCGCAAGGTCAACGCCGAGACCGGCGACGAGGTCGGCGACGACCACATCGTGAAGGGCTACGAGATCTCCAAGGGCCGGTATGTCATCGTCGATCCCGACGAACTCGAGCCGTTCATGCCGGCGGCCACCAAGTCGGTCGATCTCGAGGAGTTCGTCGACCTCGCCGACATCGATCCGGTCTACTTCGACACCGCGTACCACCTCGCCCCCGACGGACCGCCGAAGCCCTACGTCCTGCTCGCCCGGGCGATGGAAGCCAGCGGCAAGGTCGCGATCGGGCGGTTCGTGATGCGGAACAAGCAGTACACGGCAGCGATTCGCGCCGAGGAGGGACGCCTCGTCATGTCGACGCTCGCCTACGCGGACGAGGTGATCGACCCCGCAGACATCGACGAACTCAACGGACTCGATTCAGTCGAGGTCAACGACAAGGAAGTTGCGATGGCCGAATCGCTCGTGGCCTCGCTCGCCGCCGATTTCGAGCCGGAGAAGTACCGCGACGAGTACCGCGAAGAGGTCATGGCGCTCATTCAGATGAAGGCCGACGGGGAGGAGTTCGAGATGCCCGACGTCGCAGCGGAGAAGCCGAAGGTGGTCGACATCATGGCGGCGCTCGAAGCGAGCGTCGCCGCAGCGAAAGACGCCCGTACTCGGCACCCCGCCAAGAAGTCCGCGGCGAAGAAGAAGTCGGCCTGACCGAGCAGGCCTGACGTCCGATGGCCGCACCGATCGAGGTCGACATCGACGGGCGCTCCGTCCGGCTGACCAACCTCGACAAGATCCTCTATCCGTCGGGCTTCACCAAGGCCGAGGTGGTCGACTACCACCTGCGGATCGCACCCACGATCATCCCGCACCTCGCCGGGCGGTGCATCACGTTCCGTCGGTATCCCGACGGCACCGACCACGACGGCTTCTTCGAGAAGCGCTGCCCGTCGCACCGTCCCGACTGGGTGTCGGTGGCGCTCGGCCCTGGCGATCGCCGTGGCGGCATCGAGTACTGCTGCATCGAGGAGCCAGCGGCGATGGTGTGGGCGGCGAACCTGGCGGCCATCGAGCTCCACGCGCCGATGGCGCTGGCGGCGGATCTCGGCAACCCCCGCACGCTGGTGTTCGACTTCGATCCGGGCCCGAAGACGTCGATCGTCGACTGCTGCGAAGTGGCCCTCGGCGTGCGCGACGTGCTCGACTCGGTCGGCCTGGAGGGATGGTGCAAGACGTCGGGGTCCAAGGGCCTCCAGCTCTACGTGCCGCTGAACACGCCCGGCGTCACCCACGAGTCGACCGCCGACTTCGCCTTGGCCGTCGGTCAGGTGATGGAGCGCCAGCTTCCGGGCCGGGTGACCACCGTGATGGCCAAGGTCGAGCGTCCTGGCAAGGTCTTCGTCGACTGGAGCCAGAACGCCCACCACAAGACCACGATCGCCCCGTATTCACTGCGGGCACGCCACGACCCGACCGTGTCGACCCCGGTCACGTGGGACGAGGTGGACGAGTGCGCCTCATCCGGCGTCGAACTGCGTTTCGAGGCCGCCGACGTACTCGCCCGGGTCGGCGACCTCGGCGACCTCTTTGCCCCTGTCCTCACGCTCGAACAGCACCTCCCGACCGCTTCCTGAGCGGGATCGCGTTCCTCCCGATGGTTTCTGGGCCCGTTGATTGGGAGATGATGAAGGCATCGTGTCGACAGAGATGAGTCCGTGGCCGATCGCGGCTGACGCATCGGGAGCTCTGAGTCGCCGCCGCCTGCTCGTCGGTGCGCTCGGGGCCGTGGGAGCAGCGGCAACCGCCGGCGGGATCCTCGCCGCAGTCGACATCGGCCCGATCGACGGACCGGCCACGGTGACCCGACAGGCCGTGCGGCTCGACCCGCCGGACCCCGTCGGTGGCTGGCTGCCCGGAGCGCTCTACGTGGCGCTCTACGGCCACCCCGGCTCGTCGACGCTCGGGGTGCTCGGTGAACAGGCGGTCGGCCCGTCGGTCGAGCGAGCAAAGTCGGTCGCCGCCGCGTACGCCTCGTTCGGCCGTCCCGTCGTGCCGACGTTCGAGATCATCGCCACCGTGGCGTCGTCGTCGGCCGGTTCCGACGGCGACTACTCCAACGAGTTCCCCGCCTCGAAGTTCCAGCCGTGGATCGATGCTGCTCGCGCCAACGACATGCACGTGCTCCTCGACCTCCAGTCCGGCCGGGCCACGTTTCCCTCGCAGGCTCGAGAGATCGAAGGGCTGCTCGCCCAGCGCAACGTCAGCTTGGCGCTCGACCCCGAATGGCGGGTGGGGCCGACGCAACGTCCCGGCGGTGGGTTGGTCGGAACCGTCGACGGCAACGAGGTCAACGAGACGATCGACTACCTCGATGGCGTGATCCGCCGGTTCGCACTCCCACCGAAGATGTTGGTCGTGCACCAGTTCACACCGTCGATGGTGACCAACAAGGCGATCATCCGTGGCACGCCCAACGTGCAGGTCGTGTTCCAGATGGACGGCTTCGGCACGTTGCCGCTCAAGCTCGGCTCGTGGGATCGCATGGTCGCCGACCTGCCCGCAAGCGCCTTGACGGGTTGGAAGAACTTCTACGACGAGGACCGCCCGACGCCGACGCCGGCCGAGTCGGTCGCGGTTCAGCCCACGCCGATCTACATCAGCTACCAGTAGACGACGTCGCCTGCGCGGCGGCGTTGCTCGGCAGGGTGCCGCCGTGGGCGCCGCCTCGACGGTCATCATGGAGAGATGTCCGCTCGTCGATACCTGCGCTCCTGTGCGCTCGCCGGTGTTGTCGTCGTGGGCGCAGTGTCCACCGCTGCCTGCTCGACCCCGACGGCAGAGTCCGAGGGTCCACCAACCGCTTCGGCGCCGTCGTCGACCGACTTGTTCGACATCGACGATCGCGACCCGCTGCCGTTCCCCGGTTACGCCATCGATCGGGTCACGATCGCTCCGCTGCCGCCGCTCGCTCAGCCGGATGGCACCGAGGCACCGCTGCTCACCGGATGGGCAGCGTTCGATGCGGCGCTCAGCGCTTCGGTGCTCGGCGGCGGGTCCGACGCCGTGTCGGTTGCCGTCTCGATCGACGGCGACATCGTGCACGAAGCGGCGATGGGCGCTCGCGTCCCCGGCACGTTCGATGCGGTCGACATCGGCGACAAGTTCCGAATCGCGAGCATCTCCAAGACGATCTCGGCCATCACCGCACTGCAACTGGTGGAGGAGGGGCTGGTCGGCCTCGACGATCCCGTCGGCGCCATCGTGGCCGGCGCGGTGGGCGTGACGGAACCGGCCGCCGGCGTCGCCGAACTCACCGTCCGCCGATTGCTCACGCACACCTCCGGATTCGCGCAGTACGAGAACCTGTTCTTCCGCAACCAGGTCACGTCGTGTGAGGAAGCCGCTGCGGTCGGCATGACCCGGTCGCTGCAGGGCGCCGGCTACCGGTACAGCAACATGAACTTCTGTGTCCTCGGGCTGCTGATCGAACAGCTCACCGGCCAGGACTACGAGCAGGTCGTCTACGAACGCCTCCTCACCCCACTCGGGATCTCGGGCATGCGACTCGCACCCACCGACGACCCCGGTCCCGGCGAGGTCGTGCACCGCAGCGTGCCCGACCGCAACTACATGGAGGTGCTCGGGGCCGCAGGTGCATGGGTCGCGTCGCCGAGTGATCTGGTGACGATCTTCGACTCACTCGATCTCGACACGCCCGGTTGGAAACCGCTCGAGGCCGAAACGGTCGGCGCGATGAAGACCGCTGTCAACGATCCGCAGGCACCCGATCGCGGGTATGGCATGGGCGTGATCCTGTACGGCGGGGGAGCGGCTGGACACACGGGCACGATCGAGAGCACCCATGCCATGGTGCTCGACCGTGCGGACGATGTGACCTGGGCGGTCACGGTGAGCGGCGAGAATCCGAGCGACACCGTGCGCCTCGCCGGCATGGTCGACCGAGCACTGGTCGCCGGTGGCTTCGTCGCCGGTTGACGGTCTCCCGAGGCGATGAGCGAACACGCGGTAGTCGGGGGCCCCGCTCATCGCTGCTGCTGACGATCGGCGGGCGATGAGCGAGGGAACAGGATTCGGGGGATTCGCTCATCGCCGCGCGTCGGCCGGGCCGCGTGCGTGGGCGCGCATCGGTGGCATCATGCAGACGTGCTGCGCGAGCCGATTCCGCTGACGGTGATCGGCGGGTACCTCGGTGCCGGCAAGACCACGATGCTCAACCACCTGTTGCGCCATCCTGACGGCCGACGGATCGGCGTGATCGTCAACGACTTCGGCGCATTGGCGATCGACGCATCGCTCCTGGGTGAGGCCGGCGGCGACGGCGTGATCAGCCTGCCGAACGGGTGTGTGTGCTGCACGGTGGGGGCCGGCCTGCACGAGGCGCTGGATGCGTTGGCGACCGCCGAGACTCCTCCCGACCACATCGTCATCGAGGTGAGCGGTGTCGCTGATCCGGCCGCTGCGGCCGCGTGGGCGACCGTGCCCCCGTTCGAGCCCGCCGGTGTGATCGTGCTCGCCGACGCGACCTCGGTGGTGCAGCGTTCTCGCGATCGGTACGTCGGCGCCGAGGTGATCCGCCAGCTCGCCGGTGCCGATCTCGTGGTCGTCACGAAGTCGGACGTCTGCGACGAGCAGTCCCTGAGCGAGGTCGAGCGATGGCTGGCCACGGCCACGAGCGGAGCGCCGACGATCCGGGTGATCGACGGTCGGATTCCCTCCGAGGTGATCCTCGGTGTCCGCTCAGCGAGTCGTCCGGTGTCGAGCTCCAGAGCGTCCGATCACGACGCTCACTACGAGTCGTTCTCGTGGACCTCGTCCGAGGGGGTGGACCGCGACGAACTCGATCGATTCCTCGGAGCGCTCCCGGCCGAGGTGCTGCGAGTGAAGGGTCGGGTGCAGTTCGACGACGGGGCATGGGTGCTCGTGCAGGTCGTCGGTCGTCGCGTCGACGTGACACCGACCGCACCGGCCGAACGCACCGAGCTGGTCGCCATCTCCCGGCGCACCAGCCTCACCCCCAACCCGTTTGCGTTGCACTTCGGGTGACCCGTCCCTCCGAAACCGTCACGCAAACGTGGAGGCCCAGAACCCCAACCCGTTTGCGTTGCACTTCGGGTGACCCGTCCCACCGAAACCGTCACGCAAATGTGGGGTGTGGGGTGTGGGGTGTGGGGGAGTGGGTGTGGGGGCTCAGGGGCGGGCGGCTTCGAAGGGGGTGCCGCCGACGACGGTGCCCCACACCCCGATGTCCTTGATCGCCATCGGGTCGACGGTGAGCGGATTGTCCTCGAGCACCGTGAAGTCGGCGGCTTTGCCGCACTCGATCGTGCCGAACTCGGCATCGAGGTGCATCTGGTACGCCGACCCGAGCGTCACGGCTCGCAGCGCTGACTCCGCCGAGATCCGCTCGTGCTCGCCGAGCACCCGGCCCGAGGGTGTCACCCGGTTGACCGCGCACCACATCGTGTGGAGATGTCCGAGCGGGGTGACGTTGGCATCGGAATGCAGCGAGAACGACACGCCCTCTCGCTCGGCGGTGGCAGCGGCCTCCATCCGTCGAGCCCGCTCGGGGCCCACGGTGATGTCGTGGTGTTGGTCGCCCCAGTACCAGACGTGGTTGGCGAAGATGTTGGCGCACATCCCGAGCTTCGCCATCCGCCTGAACTGGGCCGCCGAGGTCAACTGGCAGTGCTGCACGGTGTGGCGGTGGTCGAGCCACGGTCGTTCGATCACGAGCTGCTCGACGGTGTCGATCCACGCATCGATCGTGAGGTCGCCGTTGCAGTGGGCGTGGATGTTGATGCCGCGCTCGTGGAACGGGCGTGCGATCTCGAGCAGCTGCTCCGGCGGCACCATCCACTGGCCGTGGTCGGTGCCCGTGTAATAGCCGGGCCATCCCATCTTGGCGGTGAAGCCCTGGATCGAGCCGTCGAGCACCAGCTTCAGCCCGGCGGTTCGGAGCTTGTCCGTGTCGGCCGCTGCAAGCTGCACCATCAGCTCGGCCGAGTCGGCCCAGTCGCTGCTCCCGGGCGGGAGGGCATGGAGATGTCGCTGGAGGAGGCGTGCGGGAAACCCGGGTCGGTCGACGACCTCGTGCAGCAGGGTCTGTTCGCCGGGTCGCGTCAGCCCCGACGAACCGAGGTCGCACAGTGTGGTGATTCCGGTGTTGGCGCAGAGCTGACCCAGCGCCTCGATCGCCCGAGGGTCGTTGAGCATCTTGAGGATCACGCTCACCCCGGAGCGCGCGAGCGCGATCGCCGGCATCTCCTGCAGCTCCCCGTTCGGTTCGCCCGCCGCGTCCCGAGCCACCCCGGGCGTCGTTGTGCCTCGAGTGATCTCGTGACGCTCGAGCATCGCGGTGTTCACCGTTGCCAGGTGGGCGCTGGCATGGAACACGAAGATCGGCCGCTCGGTCGACACCTGATCGAGATGGTCGCGGGTCAGTCGGTCCTCGTCGGTGAAGTAGATCGGATCGAATCCACCGACGACGATCGGCTCGGCCGATCCGGACGTCTCGTCGTCGAGTTCACGGAGCCGGTCGAGCAGCTCACGGTACGTCCGGATCCCCGGCGACGTCCCACCGTCGACTCGGTGGCGGTCGAACCAGCCGACGTAGGGGATCAGCGAGAACGCGCCCTCCAGCGTGTGCGCGTGGGCCTCGATCATCCCCGGCGTGAGGACATGGTCGGCGAAGCGCCGATCGATCTCGTGTGGTCCCCAGCTCGCGCATTCTTCGATCGATCCGGCGGCGAGGACCTTGCCGTCGCGCACCGCGACGGCCTCCACCCCTGGTTGGGCAGGGTCCATCGTGACGATGGTTCGAGCCGGGAAGATCGTGGTGTCGCTCACCAGTTCGACCGTAACCGCGCCCCCTCACCCCGTTTGTGTTGCAGATCCGGTGACCCGCTCCACCCGAACCGCAACACAAACGTGGGTTGTGGGTTGTGGGTTGGGGGTGGGTTTCAGGTGAGGAGGGGGGCGACCTCGTTGGCGATCAGGTCAAGGTGGTCGAGGTCGGCGAGATCGAGGACTTGGAGGTAGATCCGCTCGGCGCCGGCATCGGCCCATCGGCGGATCGTGGCGGCCACTTCCTCCGGCGTCCCGGCGGCTCCGTTCTGACGGAGTTCGTCCGGTTCCCGACCGATCGCCGCGGCCCGTTGAGCGAGCTCGGCCTCGTCAGCGCCGACGCAGGTGACCAGCGCTGCGGAGAATGTCATCGTCGCCGGGTCGCGGTCGATCGACACGCATGCGGCGCGGACGCGGTCACACTGTGTCGTGAAGAAGTCGATCGGCACGAACGGCGTGTTGAACTCCGACGCGAAGCGAGCGGCGAGTGCCGGGGTCCGTTTCGGTCCGCCGCCGCCGATCACGATCGGCACCGGAGATTGCACCGGCTTCGGCAACGCTGGGGAGTCGGTCACCGGATAGGCGCCGCCTGGCGATTGGAATGTCTCGCCGACGGGTGTCGACCACATGCCGGTGATGATCTCGAGCTGTTCCTCCAATCGGTCGAACCGTTCGCCGAGTGGAGGGAACGGGATGCCGTACGCCTCGTGTTCCTGTTGAAACCAGCCGGCACCCAGGCCCAGTTCCACTCGACCGTTCGACATGTCGTCGACCTGCGCGACGCTGATCGCAAGCGGGCCGGGCAGTCGGAACGTCATGGACGTCACCAGCGTCCCGAGCCGAATCGTCGACGTCTCGCGGGCGAGACCGCCGAGCGTCACCCACGCGTCGGTCGGCCCCGGCAACCCGTCGCCGTCACCCATGGCGAGGTAGTGGTCGCTCCGGAAGAAGGCCCCGAAGCCCAGCGTTTCGGCTCGGACGGCCATTGCGAGGAGATCGCCGTAGGAGGCGCCCTGCTGCGGTTCGGTGAAGATCCGGAGGTCGGTCAACTGCATGCTCGGCAGGGTAGGGGTCGGTCGGACGATTGGCCAGCGGTAATGGAGTCCAGCCACGTCGCAGGCGCTAGTTTCGGTGCTCGTGCCGGGACGGATCGAGCGAGTGAGGAGCGCCCCGGGCGGGTTTGCGCGAAACGTGTCGGTCGCGAGTCGACTTGCGTTGGTCGTCGTGTTGGTTGCGCTCGTCTCGGTCGTGGTGACGTCGATCGTGGGTCTCGATCGAGGTGCCGGCCTCGCCGAGGATGAGATCAAGGATCAGCTGTCAGCCGTCGGCGCCGCCCGGTCCGACAACGTCGAGCGGTACATCGGCAGTCTCGAGCGTGCGGTCATCGGTCAGGCGCTGACCCCTCGACCGGCGGTGGTCATCGAGCAGCTCACCCAGATCTTCCGCCAGATCAACGCCGAGCCGCCGAGCAGCCAAGACCGGCAGACGGTCGAGACGTACTACCGCGACGTCGTGGCGCCCGAACTCAGCGAGGCACGCGATCGCCCCGTGAGAGCCTCAGGGCTCGTACCGGTCTCCGATGCGGCGATCACCCTGCAGGCGCAGTTCGTCGTGCCAGACCCCCAGACCGGTGTACCCCCCGCCCGGCTCCCGGACTGGACGGAGATCGACGATCCGCTCGATGCTGCACTCGGCGACTTTGCGCTTCGCGCCGGGTTCGACGACGTCTATCTGATCGAGCCGGACGCGTACGTCATCGTCTACTCGACGGCGAAGAACATCGACTTCGCAACCAGTCTTCGCAGCGGCCCGCACAGCGGGACGCAGTTTGCTGCGCTCATCGACAGCCTGGCGGACGACCCGATGCCGGGCGACGTCGCCGTTCGGGACTTCGCTCCGTACCCGCCGGCGGGGGATCGAGCCAGCGGATTCGTCGGCAGCCCGGTGTTTCTCGATGGTGAGCTCGCCGGCTACGTCGCCGGCCGGTTCGACTCCAGCGAGATCACGGCGATCATGACCAACGAGCAGGACTTCGGGTCGCTCGGTGGCGACGGCGAAACGTTCGTCGTCGCGGCGGACAACTGGATGCGCTCGGACTCGAGGCTGTTCCTGGAGGACCGGCCCGAGTATTTCGAGCGCGTGGAGTCGGCGGGCACGGCAACCGACGACGAGATGCGCTCGATGCGATTCTTCGACACGACGGTGCTCTTCCAGTCACTCGACTACCGCGTCGTCGAGCAGGCCTTCGAGGGCTCGTCGAACGTCGACGAGCAGACCAACTATCTCGGTGAGCAGGTGTTGTCGGACAGTCGAGCGCTCGACATCGACGGCCTCGAATGGGCGGTTTTCACTCAGGCCAGCGTCGAGGCCATCCGCGCCCCGATCCACGACTTCACGCGGAACCTGCTGGTCACGATCGCCGTGTTCATCGTGGTCGTGACCTTCGTCGCTGTCCGTTGGGCGGACCGTCTCCTCGAACCTCTCCGGGTGGTCTCGACGCGACTGCGACTGATTCGCGACGGTCGCGAGATCGCCGACGGCCCAGAGCTGCCCCGTGGAAGCGCCGACGAGTTCGTCGAGCTCGCTGACGACATCGACAAGATGCTGGTCACGCTTCACCAGCGGACCGCCCGAGCGAGGCGGAGCGCCGACGAGCGGCGCTCGCTGCTTCGCCGGTTGCTCCCGACACCGATCGCCGAGCGCGCCGAAGCCGGCGACCGAGACATCGTCGAGCAGGTCTCGAATGCGACCGTGGCCGTCGTCGTGCTCGGGGGGCTCGGTGCACTCGTCACCGCTGGGACGCATCGAGCGCGCACGCGAGTTGCTCGATCGATTCGTCGACGAAGCAGACGACGTCGCTGCCGAGCGCGGGCTCGAGCGGGTACAGCTCAGCGGCGACACCTACGTGGCTGCGTGCGGCGTCAGTCGGCCGCACCTCGACCACGCTGCCCGCGCGGCGGACTTCGTGCTCGACGTGTGCGAGATGTTGCGCGACATCGACCCCGACGGCGAGCTCTCTGTACGCGCTGGGCTCGATGTCGGCCCCATCACCGTCGGCCTGACCGGCGGCGCCAGGCTGGTCCACGATACGTGGGGCTCAACGGTGCAGGTCGCTGCCGATCTGGCCCGGGGTGCACGGCGGGGTCAGGTGCTTGTTTCCGAGGCGTGTCGAGCGCACCTCCCGCCGAGGTATCGCCTCGAGCCGACCGATCGTGACGGTGTCGTCGCCCTGGAGGGGGTCGCCGTGGAGAGCGAGGCCTCGACATGATGAACTCGTTCGAAGGCTCGAACGTGCTGGTGGCAGCGATCGTCATCGTGGTGCTCCCAGCGCTCATCATCGGCGTGGGCGAGCTCGAGGAGCGGCTCCGCCAACGCGAGTCGAGCTTCGGTCCAGCGGTTGCAACGTTGCGAGTTTGGGTCGTGCCGCTGGCCACGGTCTGGCTCCTGCTTCGAACCTTGTTCGACGTCGACCGCGCGAACCTCCTCGCCCGCTTCGTCGCCACCGCGCTCGCTGATCGCTCTCGCCGCTGCCATGCTCTCGGCATTCGGTGTGGTGGTCACGCGGATCGCCGATCGCCCTCGTCGGAGCGGCAAGCGGTCGGTGCCCCGGCTGCTCCTCGCCGTTCCCCGGCTCGCCGTGATCCTCGCCACGATCTGGTTGCTGCTCGCCGGCATCTGGGGGGTCGATCTCTCGGCCGCGCTCACGGCACTCGGGGTCACGTCGCTCGTGGTCTCCTTTGCGCTGCAGGACACGCTCGGGGGCATCGCCTCCGGTTTCACGCTGCTCGCCGACCAGCCCTTCAGTGCCGGCGACTGGGTGGAATCCGAGGACGTCGAGGGCCGGGTCATCGATGTCAACTGGCGCAGCACGCGCATCGAGAACCGCAATGGCGACCTCGTGGTGATCCCGAATGGACAGCTGTCGAAGGCGACCATCGTCAACTTCGATCAACCAACTCGGATGCATCGTGTGATGGTGCCGGTGCAGATCGAGCGGAGTGCTGCACCGACAGCGGCCAAGGCGATGCTGATCGAGGCCGCGCGCTCGACCGCTGGCGTGGTGTCCGATCCGCCGCCTGTCGTGTTCGTGACGAACATCGCCGATCCGGTGGTCGACTACCAGGCATACATGTGGATCGACGACTACTCGATCGAGCCGCGGGTCCGAGCCGACTTCTCATCGCTCGTGTGGTACCTGTCGTACCGACACGGCGTCCCGTTGCCGAACCCGGCACAGGACCTGTACCTCTTCGACGGAAACGCCTCGGCGATCGCGTCCCAGGTGTCGTCGGCCGACGTGCGTCGCGCCCTCCTCGGCGTCCCGTTGCTCGCCGAGGTCTCCGACGACACACTCGACGACCTCGCAGCAGGGTCGACGATCGACACCTATCAGGCGGGAGAAATCATCATCCCTCCCGGAGTCGTGACGGGGCTGCACATCCTGGACAGCGGCCAGGCTCGACTCGTGCTGCAGGCTGGCGACCTCGGGGAACTCCACGTGCTCGACCACGTGGCCGGAGAGATCCTGGGCGTACTCGGCGACCTCGGCGACACGGGTCATCGTGCGTTCGTGGTCGCAACCGTGGATTGTCGTGTCGTGCGGGTCCCGTCGGCCGCTGCGGCTGGTGCAGTCACGGGCTCGTCCGGCTTGGCGGCGGCGCTCGAGCAGTTGGCGGTCTCGCGACGGCGACGATGCGAGCGGGTCCTGCGCCGTTCTCTGCGCCCCGTCGACAGCGGAGCAATGGATCCGGGCGAGCGAGCGCTGCCTTCGCCCGAGGACACGACATGAACACGAGCGGCCGACGTGGCCTTCGGCGCAAACTCGAGGTGACCCTCGTCGGTGTCGCATTGGTGTCGGTGCTGCTCTTGTCAGGGCTCAACTATGTCTTCGCGCGGATGTTGATCTCCGAGAGCGTCGAGGACTCGCTGAGTGCGCTGCGCGACACCCGCGTGCAGGCGATCGAGCGGGGCGCGGTTCGACTGCAGGACAATGTCGCCACGCTTGCGGTCACGCCGAGCGTGATCGCGGCGCTCGAGGAGTTGTCGGCGGGCTATCGCCAGCTCGATACGGGCGTCACCGAAGCGCAGCTGGTGGAGCTCGAAGCGGCGTACGAGGCCGGCTTCGATCCGCTCCGGGCGGCAGGGCAAGAGGTCCCCTCGAGTGCGTTGCTCCCGGCGTCCGAGGCCGGTCGATTCGTCCAGTACGAGTACATCTTGCGCAACCCGGACGGATTCGACGACCGTGATCGGCTCGATGACGCCGGTGATGGTTCGAGCTACAGCGCGGCGCACCGCGAGTACCACCCGCTGATGCGTTCGCTGATGGAGAACGCCGGCGTGAGCGATCTCATGTTGGTCGACGCGAACACCGGCGAGATCGTCTACTCGGTCCAGAAGCGCATCGACATCGGCACCAGCGTGACGACCGGTCCGTGGGCTGATGACGGCCTCGGAGACGTCGTCGATGGCCTCATCAGCGCCACCGTTGGCGACACCGTCATCTCGGACACGGCGTTCTACGTGCCTGCGCGTGGCCAGGCCGTGGTCTTCGTCGCGACGGCGATTCGGTCTGGTTCCGAGGTGCTCGGGGCCGTCGTGGCCGAGCTTCCCGTGCAGGTGATCACCGACCTGGCCACCGCTGGTCAGGATTGGGATCTGTTGGGTCTCGGAGCGACCGGTGACATCTACCTCGTCGGCATGGACGCGACGCTGCGGACGGATCCGCGAGACTGGCTCGAGGATTCGGAGGCGTACCTTCGCGACCACCTCGAACGGATCGACGACGAGACACTGATTGATCAGATGGAGCTCGTCGGGAGCGCAGTGTTGACCGAGCAGGTCGACAATCAGGCCGTGGAATCGGCGCTGTCCGGCGACACGTTCGTCGGAAAGGTGACCAACTACCGCGGCGACGCAACCTTTGCGGCATCCGGGCCGTTGCAGGTGGGCGAGCAGGAATGGGTCGTGGTCGTCGAGCAGGATCGATCCGAAGCTTTGAAGGGTCTCGGCACGCTGCTGAGGAGCACGCTGTTGGTCATCGCGGTGCTGCTGCCCGTCACGGCCATGCTCGGTTGGTGGATGGCGCGCTCGATGGCGCGTCCGTTCGGACAGTTGGTCGACGCAGCCGGTCGCATCGCGAACGGTGAGCCGGCCTCGGGCGTCGGGCGCCTCGGCAACAACGAGCTCGGCGATGTCGGGCGTCAGCTGGAGATCGTGGCGAGCCGTCTCGAAGCCGAAGAGGCGGCGATCGTTGCCGAGGAGGCGCAGATCAACGACGTGCTCAGCGCCGTGATCCCGCCGAGACTGATCGATCGTGTGCGGCGAGGAGAGAAGGGGATCGACGATCTCCTCGACACCGCCACCGCGATCGCGTTCATGGTCGACGGGGTCCCCGAGGCGACGGGTTCGGATCAGGACACCGTCCTCGAGATCAACGAACACTTGGCGGACGGCGTCGAGGACCTGCTCGAGACGTTCGGGGTCGAACGTGTGCGCCGATCCGCGACGAACGCGCTGTTCATCGCAGGGATGGGCGAACCGGATGCTCGACTCGACGACGCCGTGCAGTTCGCGGCGGCGGTGATGGAGATGGTCGCGAGTGCCGGCGACGAGTACGGTCAGCCACTCAGCGTTCGTGCCGGGCTCGCGACGGGTGACGTTGCCAGCGGGGTCATCGGCGAGCATCAGCTCACCTTCAGCGTCTGGGGCGAACCGGTCACCATGGCCTTCACGCTCGCCTCGCTGGCGCTGCCTGGCGAAGTGCTGGTGGACGCCGATGTCAGCGAGGGAGTCGGGTCGCAGTGGACGATCGAGCCCCGTGAGGGTCTGACGGGCCTCGACGACAACATCGAAGCATGGACGATTCGTCTGTCTCAGCCTGCCGGCTCCTAGTGCGCGACACTGTCGGCCATGGCTTCTCTCCACCAGCACCGCCGACCCGTCGACGATGTGATCGGTGATCTCACCGACAAGCGCGTCAACGATGTCAAATGGTCGGATGGTCGGACGTTCGGCATGGTCTACGACGGCGGCCCGTCGGTTCACGAGGTCGCGGAGCAGGCGGCTCGTCTCTACCTGCACGAGAACGCGCTGAACACCAAGGCGTTCCCCTCGCTCGGCCAGATCCAGTCCGAGGTGGTCGGCTGGACCGCCGGCCTCCTGCATGGTGATGATGCGGTGGCTGGGTTCCTCACGAGTGGTGGCACCGAGTCGATCCTGTGCGGCGTGCTCGCTGCTCGTGAGCGTGCTGCGGTCGAGCGCGGGATCACCGAGCCCGAGATGGTGGTGGCCGAGTCGGCTCACGCCGCCTTCCACAAGGCGGCGCACAACTTCGGCCTCCGGTTGCACAAGGCGCCGGTGAAGGCCGACTGGACCGCCGACGTCGACGCCATGGCAGCGCTGTGCAACGAGAACACCGTGCTCGTCGTCGGATCGGCCCCGCAGTACCCGCAGGGCGTGCAGGACGACATCCCCGCCATCGCCGCCCTGGCTGCGTCCATCGGGGCGAACTGTCACGTCGACGCGTGCATGGGCGGTTTCGTGCTGCCATTCGTCGAGATGCTGGGTCGTGAGGTGAAGCCGTGGGATTTCCGGGTCGAGGGTGTCACCACGATCTCTGCCGACATCCACAAGCTGGGCTATGCACCGAAGGGTGTGTCGGTGATCCTTCACCGCAACAAGGCGTCGCGGTCGTATCAGACCTTCGTGTTCGACGACTGGCTCGGAGGGTTCTACGCGTCACCGAACATGCAGGGCACCCGTTCGGGTCTGCCGATGGCGTGTGCCTGGGCAGTGATGTCGCACCTCGGCGTCGATGGCTACCTCGACCTCACGAAGCAGATGCTCGCGAACGCCGATCAGTTTCGAGCGGGGGTCGCCGGGATCGACGGCATCCGAGTGCTCGGTGACGGTCAGTTCCACCTGGTCGCCATGGCGTCCGATCCGGCGTTCGAACCCGAGATCGACATGTTCGCGCTCGGTGATGCGCTGTTGGCCAAGGGCTGGTTCCACGATCGCCAGGGTCCGCCCGACAACCTCCACTCGACGATCAGCAACACCAACACCGGCGTGATCGATCAGTACCTTGCCGATCTCGCCGAGTGCGTCGAGGCAGTGGTCGGCACTCGTGCGGACGATCGCAGCACCAACTACGCCACCCTCGAGTGAGTCCCGTAGCGATGAGCCGGACCCCCGCAGGCGGGGGAGTGGCTCATCGCCCGGGGATGATCAGTTGATCTGGCGGGCCTGGTCGACCCAGAAGGGTTCGCGCAGTTTGAACTTCTGGAGCTTGCCGGTGGCGGTTCGGGCCAGTTCGTCGCGGAACTCGACCTTCTTCGGGCACTTGTAACCGGCGAGCTTGGTCTTGGCGAAGGCGATCAGCTCTGCCTCGCTGAGTGAGCTGCCGGGGCTGGTGACCACGAGCGCGGTCACCAGCTCGCCCCATTTCTCGTCCGGGATCCCGATCACAGCGACCTCGATCACGTCCGGATGTTGGAACAGCACGTCTTCGACCTCGATCGACGACACGTTCTCGGCGCCGGAGATGATCACGTCCTTCTTGCGGTCGGAGATCACGACGTAGTGATCGTCGTCGATGATGCCGCCATCGCCCGTGTGGAAGAACCCGTCGTGGATGGCAGCAGCGGTCTGGTCGGGTTGGTCCCAGTAGCCGTCCATCACCATGTTGCCGCGAGCGAGGATCTCGCCCTGGGCGTCGATCGCCATCGTGCAACCAACCACCGGCGCGCCGGCCCGGTTGAGCTTGGCGGCCTGGTCAGCAGGGGAGAGGTCGTCGTATTCGGCGCGCCCCCGGTTCATCGTGATGACGGGCGTGGTCTCGGTGAGGCCGTAGATCTGGACGAACTCCCAGCCCAGCTCGGTCATGCAACGCTCGATCGTGCGCGTCGGCGGCGGAGCGCCGGCCACGACGATACGCACCTGGTCACGCCCGGGAATCGGACGGCCGGTGTCGGCCTCCCAGGTGGCAGCGGCGTCGAGGACCATGTTCAGCACGGCCGGTGCGCCGCACATCAAGGTGACGCCGTGCTCTTCGACACGGCGGAGGATCTCGGTGCCGTCGATCTTGCGGATGATGATGTGCTCGGCCCCCATCCCGGTGACTGCGTAGAGCATGCCCCAGCCGTTGCAGTGGAACTGGGGGAGTGTGTGCAGGTACACGTCGCGGTCGTTCACCCCCATGTGCCAACCGAAGACGCTCGCGTTGAGCCACAGGTTGCGGTGCGTGAGCTGCACACCTTTCGGACGAGCGGTGGTGCCCGAGGTGTAGTTGATCGTGGCCGTGGCGTCCTCGTCACCATCCCAGGACTCGGGCTCGACGCCGAACTTCATCAGCACGGCGTCGGAGTCGGCGCCGATGATCAGCTTGCGTTCGCACTCCACGTCGGCCATCGCGTCGGCGAGCTCCGGGTCGACGAGCAGCAGCCGCGCACCGCAGTGAGCGACGATGTACTTGACCTCCTCGGCGACGAGCCGAAAGTTGATCGGCACGAGCACCCGGCCGGACCCCGAGACGCCGAACAACGCGGTGAGCAGCCGCGCCGAGTTGTGGCTGAGCATCGCCACCCGTTCGCCGACCCCGATACCGAGTTCGTCGAGCCCGGCGGCCATCGCTCGCGCTCGCTCGGCCATCTCGCGGTAGGTGATCGTGCCCCACGACTCGGCGGGCTGGTCGGGTTCGTCGACGATCGCCGGCCGATCGGGATAGACGAGCTCGGCCCGTCGCAGGAAGTCGTTGACCGTGAGTGCCACCTTCATGTCGCTGAACCTATTCGCTCGCCGCCCACCCGCAAGACCCCGACCCGCGCCACACGTGCTGTGAGCGATACACGCAGTATGTGCGTGCACCGCTCACAGCGTGAGGTGAGGCCGGCCCGGTTGTGAGCGATCTACGCGCTATGTGCGTGTATCGCTCACAGCGCCAGTCTCCGGCGGGCTTCAGGGGGCGGTGAGTGGCCAGGGGCGATTGCGTTCCATCGTGAGGGCGAGGTCGAGCAGGAGCGGCTCGGAGAAGTGGCGGCCAACGATCTGCAGGCCGATCGGGAGTCCGTCGAGCACGCCGGCCGGAACGGAGATCGCCGGGTTGCCATGGAGGTTGGCCGGGAACGTCAGCCGCCCGTTGTTGGCAGCGCCCGCCTCGATCCCGCCGAACACCGACGCGATCGGGCCCTCGGCATCGAAGGCGACGTCGGGGTTGGTGGCGGTGATCACGAAGTCGACCCCGTCGATCGGATCGAAGATTCTCGCCATCGCCTCGTTGACCTCGGTACGGCGGCGCTCGATCCGAGCGCGAGCCGTGGCGTCGTACTTGCCGGCGGTCGCTCGCAGTCCATAGCGCATCTCTGGCGTGAGATCGTCGGCGCAGTCGGGCCATTTGTCGGCGAGCTGCGCGGCGATGGAGATCATCCCGGAGATCGACCAGGCGCCGCCCATCCGTGGCACGTGGGTGTCATGGCCGTCGACTCTCGCCAGACCGACGTCGGCGATCAGCGCCGCTGCGGCTTCCTCCAGCAGCTCCCACATGATCGGCGACACGGTCGCGCCGCCCCAGTCGTCGACCACGGCCACGCGAGCGCCGCGCAGCGCTTCGAGGTGCGAGCCGAGATCGACCTCCCACCCCTCCACCCGCGGCAGGCTCAGTGGGTCTCGGGGGTCGTGGCCGTTGGTGACGTCGAACCAGCGAGCGGTGTCGCGCACCGACCGGGCCATGCAACCCGTCGAGACGGTCAGATTGCCGTACTCGGCGTGGGGACCGCGCGGGATTCGACCGAACGTGCCCTTCAGCCCGACGAGGCCGGTGAAGCCGGCGGGGATCCGGATCGAGCCGCCGCCGTCGCCGCCGGTGGCGATCGGGTAGATGCCCCCGGCGACCGCCGACGCCGATCCACCCGACGACCCGCCGGGCGTCTTGCCGAGTTGCCAGGGGTTGTGGGTCGCCCCGTGGAGTTTCGTGCGGGTCAGGTTGACTCCGCCGAACTCACTGGCGGTGGTCTGCCCGGCGAGCACTGCCCCGCCTCGGTCGACGAGGCGTTGGACCATCGTCGCCGTGTGCGGCGCGATGAGGTCGCGGAGTGGCACCGACGCCTCGGTGTCGGGCCATCCCTCCACTGGGGTCAATTCCTTGACGCCGACCGGTACCCCTCCGAACGGGAGCTCGACGTCCGCCGAGCGGGCGGCGGCCCTGGCGGTCTCCCGGTCCTCGAAACACACGGCGTTCAGGTCGCTGGCGTCGACGGCAGCAAACGTTGCTTCGAGCTCCTCACTCGGTGACCGCTCACCGGCGCGGAACGCCTCGACCAGACCAACCGCATCTCCCTGCCAGGTGTCAGAACTCATGGGGCGGACTGTACGACCCGCCTACGATCGGCGTCGCCATGGACTCACGCACCTTTCTCGGACTCGAACCCACCCACAATCCCTTCCGGTGGAAGCTGCCGGTCACCGAAGGGATCTCGACGACCGGCAACTTCCTCTTCGGCGGCTCGGGTCTGGCCGCGGCGATTTCGGCAATGGAGGGGACTTCTGGTCGCCAGTGCGTCTGGGCGACAGCGCAGTACCTCTCGTACGCGAAACCGGGTGAAGTGCTCGACATCGACGTCACGATCGCCGTCGACGGTCACCAGATCACTCAGGCCCGCGCGGTGTGTCACGTCGCGGACCGAGAGATTCTCACCGTCAACGCCGCGCTCGGTGACCGGCCGATGGAGGCGTCCGGACAGTGGGAGCAGATGCCCGAGGACGTTCCTCCGCCCGACGAATGTCCTGAGCGACCTCACTTCGCCGAGATGTCGGGAACGATCAACGATCGTCTGGAGGAGCGGATGGTGAAAGCCCGCTCGTTCGAGCGGCTCGACGGCACGGTGCAGGGCGATGGCCAGACGTTGCTGTGGGCCCGCCTTCCCGACGTGATCACCGGCGTCGACGCCACCACGCTCGCGATCCTCGGAGACTTCGTGCCGATGGGTATCGGCCAAGCGCTCGGAGCACGCGCCGGCGGCAACAGCCTCGACAACACCCTGCGGGTGGGCCGGATCGTGCCGACCGAATGGGTGCTGATGGACATTCGGGTCCACGCCGTCGAGCGCGGCTTCGGCCACGGACTGGTGCACATGTTCGCCGAGGACGGAACGCTGCTCGCAACAGCGAGTCAGTCGGTGATCGTTCGCTACTGGAAGCGCTGAGACACACCAAGCGCGGAGACCTGCACTTGGCGCGATTCGTCCGCCGGGGCCACACTGCGTCGATGCGACGAACGGCGATGGGCTTGCTGGCATCCGGGGTGCTGTTCGCGGCGTGCGGAGGTTCGAGCGGCGACGAGGCCACATCGACCGAGCAACCCGCCACGTCGGTCGCCGGACCTGACGAGAGTGCGCCGTCGATCTCCGCGGCTCCGACGACCGAGCCGACACCGGCCACGACCGAGGCCGAGCCACCGCTCACGCTCAACCATCTGCAGGTGATCGGGTCGCACAACAGCTTCCATCTCAAGCCGCAGCAGACGCTCTTCGATGGAATCACCGGGGTGTCTGCAGAACTCGCCGAGAGCATCGAGTACTCGCATCGACCACTCACCGAGCAGCTCGAGGACTTCGGTATTCGTCAATTCGAGCTCGACGTCTTCGCCGACCCCGACGGCGGGCTCTACGCCACTCGGGCGGCGAACGCGGTGGTTGGGCTCGATCCCGTGGCGCCCGAGCCGGAACTCCAGGCTCCGGGGTACAAAGTGCTGCACACGCAGGACTACGACTACGAGACGACCTGTCTGACGCTCGTGCTCTGTCTCACCGAGATCGAGGCGTGGTCGGCTGCGAACCCGACGCACCTCCCCGTCATGGTCATGGTGGAGTTCAAGGCACAGTCGGTCCCCGAAGCGGCTGCAGCGGAGGGCATCGATCTCACCATCGAACTGCCGTGGATCACGCCGCTGGCGCCGACGGCCGAACTGCTCGATGCGCTCGACGCGGAGATCAGGTCCGTGTTCGACTCCGAACAGCTCATCGAGCCCGATGACGTTCGGGGCGACGCTGCGACGCTCGAGTCCGCCGTCCTCGAGCAGGGGTGGCCGACGATCGATGCGAGTCGCGGCAAGGTGATGATCCTGCTGAACAACCAGGGCGTCATCCGTGACCTCTACCTCGACGGTCGCCCCAGCCTCGAGGGTCGGCCGATGTTCACGAGCGCCAGCCCCGGTGATTCGGACGCGGCGTTCGTGCGCCTGGACGATCCGAACACACCTGGTCTCGCCGATGTCGCGGCGGCCGGCTATCTGATTCGCACGCGGACCGACTCGCCGACCGCCGACGCCCGTGCGAACGACACGGCCGATCGCGAGGCTGCGTTCGCCTCAGGCGCGCAGTTCCTGAGCACGGACTACTACCTGCCGAGCGAGTACTTCGACAGTCCGTACGTGGTCGCCTTCCCGGGCGGTGCCATCGCTCGCTGCAACCCGGTGACCGCCCCACCGAGCTGCACCGACGACCAATTCGCCGAGTAGGTCGTCGCGGGATCGTCGTCGCGCGACCCCGCTGCCTAGTGTCGGCGCCATGACGCTCCCGACCCGTCCCGGCATGACCGTTCCACTCCCCGGCCCGCTGCACACGCACCGCGAGAAGCTCGGCGCGCTCGCCGACATGGGCTACACGGACATCTGGTCGGCCGAGTCGGACGGCGCCGACGCCTTCACGCCGCTCGCGCTCGCTGCGGCCTGGGAGCCCCGCCTCCGGCTGGGTACCGCCATTGTCCCCGCCTACACCCGGGCACCGGCGTGCATGGCTCAGAGTGTGGCGTCGATGGCCGACGCCGCTCCTGGTCGATTCGCCATCGGTATCGGGTCGTCGAGCAACGTGATCGTCGAGCGCTGGAATGGTGTGCCGTTCGAGGAGCCGTACAAGAAGGTACGAGACGTGGTGCGGTTCCTGAAGGACGCCCTCGGCGGCGAGAAGATCAAACACACCTACGACACCTTCGAGGTCAACGGCTTCAAACTCGGAGTGCGCCCCGAGCAGACCCCACCGATTCTCGTGGCTGCGCTGCGCGAGGGAATGCTGCGTCTCGCCGGTCGCGAGGCCGACGGTGCGATCATCAACTGGCTCTCTCCCGAGGACGTCTCGACGGTGGCGCCCGTCGTGCTCGACGCCGCAGGTGGGGAGGAACGAGAGATCGTCGCCCGCATCTTCTGCTGTCCCAGCGAGAACGCCGAGGTCGTGAGGGCCGCTGCCCGGTACGCCATCGCGGCGTACCTGAACGTGCCGGTGTACGCAGCGTTCCACGACTGGCTCGGTCGAGGCGATCAGCTCCAGGGCATGTGGGACGCATGGAAGGCCGGCGATCGCAAGGCTGCGCTCGCAGCGATCCCCGACCAGGTGGTCGACGACCTCATCGTGCACGGCTCACCGGCCCAGTGTCGGGCGAAGATCCAGGCCTACTTCGACAACGGCGTGACGACCAGCTCGCTCGCAATCCTTCCGCTCGACCCCGAACTGGACTACTGGCAAGCGGTCACCGACCTGTCGCCTACGGCCGGCTGATCGACGCCCGCCGCACGGGCAGCACGTTGCTCACGCCGCTTGGTCGTGGCGTGCGATCAACACATCGCTCGATGCGCCGTCGGCGCGGGACGCGAGCATCTGGCGGATTTCGGCGACATGGCGCATGCCGCGCTCGCGGGTGTCCTTGCTGAGGCGAAAGCGTGCCGGCGTCGAGTCGGAGGGGAGCAGCGTCAGCTGTTCGATGGCTGCCGCGTCGGTGGCGGCGACCGAGATGGAGTGGTGGGGGGTGCGGGCTGTGGTGTTCATGGTTCCCATCATGACGAGGGGGTACCACAGGGTTCGCTGAACCGCGTCGTCCCAGCTCAGCGATGGTGTTCGTGGCGACGTGGGTGGTGGTTTCAGCCGAGCGCCATCAGCGAGATTCCCCCGATCACACCGAGAATTCCGATCATCTGCCACCACCGCAGTGTGTCCTCGTCGAACAGCGCTGCGAGCGTCGCCGATACCGCCGGGAACATCGACGCCGATACTGCCACCGTGGCCAGCGATCCCTGCTGTGTCCCGAGCGCGAAGGCGACGATGGCGAGCGAGCCGCACGTACCCGAGATCAGCATCGGACCGATGAGCGGCCGGGGCGGCAACCTCGGAACGTGGCGCGCCGTCGCCAAGGCGAGCATCACCAGCAGTGCCGTGACCCGCTGCGCCGCCGGCGCCCACGCGCCGCTGTCGTCGCCGGCCCCACCGACCATCGCGAACGACACGCCGAACAACAGCGAGGCCATCAACGACAGACCGATCCCTCGACGGAGTGTTCCCTTCAGTGCGGGCGAATACATCACCAGCAGCAGGCTGGCGATCGCCACGATCACCCCGACGAGGACCAGGCCCGATGGCCGGTTCCCGCGTATGGTCGCCCAACCCAGTGGGATCAAGGCGGCGCCCAACGCCACCAGGGGACCTGCAACGGCCGCTGACGAGGTGGCCATCGCCTCGTAGAGCAAGGCGAGTGCGATCCCGACGAGCAGACCGGAGGCTGCGCCGAGCGCCAGGTCGCGCGATGCATAGACACTCGGGATCAGCGCCAGCGCGATGAGCGCAGAGACGGCACCGCCGAGCATGGCACCGCTCGTGGCGGTGATGGCGTTCGACCGTCTCGTGCCGTAGCGGCCGAGGAAGTCGGAGCAGCCGATGAACACCGACGCCAAGGCGCCGAGCACGATGGGCATCGCGGCTCAGGTGGGCGTTTCGTTCGTCGGCAGCGGCTCGGATGTCGAGGCGATGAAGCGCTCGAGCCGTGCGGCCGGGTCCTGTCGGTAGAAGGCCTGCAGCTCGGTGTACAACGCCGGTTCGTGCTCCCGCACCTCCAGGGGCCGGTTGAAGAACACCTCGGTGGCCACGGCGAAGAACTCTGCCGGGTTCGTGCCGGCGTAGGGACGCAATACCGGCGATCCCTCGGCGCGCACCGAATCGTAGGCGGCCGTGCACACCTCGACCCACCGCGCGCTCGCCGCGGCGTCGCCGAGCGGTGGCGTGCCGTCCGTGACACCGTCGAGCATGTCGAGCTGGTGGGCGAACTCGTGATACACGACGTTCTGTCCCCCCGCCGGGAACCGTGCCCCACGACGGGCCGCAGACCACGACAGCACGACGGGGCCGCGGTAGTGGGCCTGGCCGGCAAGGGTCTGCGTGCCCGATGCCCGCAGACCGCCGCCGGCAGCATGATCGCCATGGAGGCGAACCGTCGACGGATGCACGATCACCGAGGTCAACTGCGGATACCGGTCGATCTCGAGGCCGAGCAGCAGCATCGATGCCTGCGCCGAGATCACGACCCGGATGTCGTCGGTCAACTCGAAACCGTTCGCAGCCTCCCACCGAGTGTCGTGGAAGAACGAGGAGACGAGGGTTTCCATGCGGACCAGCTCATCCGCGGTCAGCATCCCCCAGTGCTCGAAGCCACGATCGAGCACCGCGCTCCAGTCCGGGTCGAATGCGGGTGCAGAGCGTGTCAGCCAACGACTCAAACGGTCGATCATGCCGTCCTCAGGCGACGCCGGGGTGTCCGAGCCCGGCACGAACCGCCGGGGGAATGTCATCAGGACCGCCGTAGTACTCGGCGAGGCGACGCTCGGCGTCCGCGCCGAAGAGGATCTCGGCAACTTCGGCGAGACCGGTGGAATTGCGGATGTCGTCGTCGTGCACGACCAGATCGATCTTCGAACGTCGGCGCATGAAGTCCTCGAGCCGAGTCACCATCTCGGTGCGCGCCGCTGCGTGCAGCTCGACGCGGAGGTAGTCGGCCGAACCCATCACGTCCGCCGCCATCTCGGGGTTCTCTCGGATCGCTTCGAGCATGGCGAACGCCCGGCGGCCGTAGCGGCGCCACAGCCGGTCGGTCAGCGGCTCGGTGTCGGCCTTGGTGCGGTACCGGTCGAGATGCATGAGCCGCGCCTGGCGGTAGAACTCCTCGCGGGTGGCAGCTGCAGGTTCGCCGTACCAGTTGTGCAAGTCGGGCTCGAGCGGCACGCCGAGGCGTTGGATCTCGTCGGCGACCTCCTCGCCGACGTTGATGCAGTCGGTCAGCTTGCCGCCGAACACGGTGACCACCGCCCGGTCGCGGTCGGTCTCGATGGCGTGTTTCCGGCTGAGTTTGGTCCAATCCACGTCGCTGTGGTCGTCGCCGCTGCGCTTCACGACGAGCGGGCGCACGCCGCATCGTTCGGCGATGATGTCGGCCCTGGTCAGCGGTGCCTCGAGGTCCAGCCGTGCGTTGATCTGGCCGAGGAGGAACTCGATGTCGTCGTCGGTGACCTCGGTGAACGGGGTGTCGACACGTGTGTCGGTGGTGCCGATCACCGACCGTCGACCCATCGGGATGACGTAGAAGAGCCGTTGCGAGTCGTCGAAGAATGCCAACACCTTGTGATGATCGGTGGTCGTGAGTCTCGGCACCACGAGGTGGATGCCCTTGGAGTACACGATGCGGTGATCGGTCGTGAGGCCCCACTCGTGGTTGACCTCGTCGACGAACGGCCCGGCGGCATTCACGATCGTGGTCGCGGTGGTGGTGAATTCGTCGCCGGTGTCGACGTCACGCAGACGTGCGATCCATTTGCCGTCGGACCGCTCGGCCGAGACGAGTTCGACGTAGTTCGCCGCCGCGGCGCCGGCATCGATGGCAGCCCGCACGAACGAGAACACGAAACGCGCGTCGTTGTCGACGAGGATGCCGTCGTAGTACTCGATACCGCCCAGGGCGTTCGAGGTGTCGATCGCAGGTTCCTCGCGCTCGATGTGTTCGGTCGACAGGACACGGGGCCGCCGAGTGCCGAACATGCCGATGATCCAGTAGCCGAGTGATCCGAGCCCGGCGAACCAGGGTTTGTACGGCGAGGTCTCGTCGAGCGTTGCGTAGAACCCGATCTGCTTGATGTTGTCCGGGTAGGCCTTCATCAGCCGGTTGCGGGACCGACACAGCTTCCAGACCAGGAACAGTTCGTAGTTCTCGAGGTATTTGAACCCGCCCCACACGAGGTTCGACGACGCCTGACTGGTGAAGTGTGCGAAGTCACCCCGATCGATGACCGCGACCTTCGCGCCCCGCCCTGCGAGCGATGCAGCGCCAACCGCTCCGTTGATGCCTCCACCGATGACCAGCGTGTCGAATGTCTCTGTTCGCAGGCGTTCGAGGTGCCGTTCGCGCAGCCTCATGCGGAAGCCACGATCATCACCACGGCCACCACGCTGCCGATCCCGACGGCCACCGGTGTGGCCCAGATGGTCCAGGCCGGACCGCGACGGTACGCCGGGGCGAGCATGATCGAACCGCAGATCGCCCCGGCGAC
The DNA here is from genome assembly GCA_963741875.1 of Ilumatobacteraceae bacterium. GTDB lineage: Bacteria > Actinomycetota > Acidimicrobiia > Acidimicrobiales > Ilumatobacteraceae > Sva-07. Next base: position 130,931 of record CAVUJO010000002.1, read on the forward strand.
GGCACCGCCGATGTGGCCGCCGATCGAGATGCCAGGGATGGCGAACGTGATGAACAGGTTGAGGATCAGCGTGGCGCCGATGCCCGTGGTGAACGGGTTGATGCCCCGGCGCCAGAGACCGACGGTGGCGGCGGCGAGCAGGCCGAAGACGGCGCCGGATGCGCCAGCGGTGATCCCTCCGCTGTCCAGGAGCACCACGCCGAGCGACCCGCCGAGCAGGGATGCGAAGTAGAGCAGGAGATAGTTGACGCGGCCGAGTGCTGGTTCGAGCATGGGTCCGAGCACGTACAGGAAATACATGTTGAACGCGAGGTGGATGATCCCGAAGTGCAGGAACCCCGACGTGATGAGCCGATACCAGCCGTCGGGTTGGGTGATGTAGATGCCGCCGTCGTCGCTCTGCCAGGCGATCGGCTGGACGAGTACGTCTTTGCTCAACCCGAACCGGAGGTGTACGTCGGTGACCCCGGCGCTGAGCGCCGTCGGCTCGCGTGTGACCAGCAGGATCATGACGAACACCGCCACGTTGACCGCGATCAGCGACATCGTCACCAGAACGGGTTGACGTGCCGACCAGAAGCGGGCACGAGTTCGCGCGTCCGGCCGGTTGGCCTTGGCGCAATCGGGGCAGTGGCTGCCGACGGCGGCCTGCACCAGGCAGGAATCGCAGGCCGGCTTGCCGCATCGCGTGCAACGGCGGCCGGTGGCACGGTCGGGGTGCCGGTAGCAGGTGACCGTCGTGCCTGGCGGCGGCGACGCAGGAAGCGGCCGGCCCGAACCGGCTCCGGCCGGGCCGGCGCCGCGAGCGTCGGGTGGCGGTGGGGGTGGCAGCGGCACGGGATCAGGGTACCGAGTTGCCGCACGCGGCTGACGCCGGCGTCCAGCGTCGGGGCCAGGCGTTCAGTGCGGCGAGTTCAGTACGCCGAGGAGGTGACGAGACCGTCGGCTGGGCCCGCAGCGCCGAGCAAGTTGCCCTGCACCAGATCACAGCCTGCCGAGCGGAGGCGTCGAAGCTGATCGGGGCTGCTCACGCGTTCGGCGACGACGCGCATCCCGAGTGCGTGGGCGAGCAGGACGACGGCACGGACGATCCGGGTGTCGGAGTCGGTCGAACCCGACGGGAGGGCCAGCGATCCGTCGAGTTTCAGGAGGTCGGCTCCGACCTCGGTGAGCACCGACAACGCATTCGACCCGGTGCCGAAGTTGTCGATGGCCACTTGGACACCGGACCGGCGCAGCGCCTTGACCGATCGGTCGACGTCGGGGTTGCGGCCGAGCAAGGCCGTCTCTCGAGCTTCGAGCACCAGCCGATGCGGGCGCAGGTCGTGGAGGCGTAGCGTGGACAGCACCACACTCACGAACGACGGGCTGGTGAGCTGCACCTGTGACACGTTGACGTGGATGGCGAAGTCGTCGCCGACGACGCCGTTGTCGATCCAGCGACGTGTCTCGGTGAGCGCTCGGTCGAGCACGAATTCGCCGAGGTGGCCGATCACTCCGGCTTCCTCGGCCACACCGATGATCGTCGGTGGGTCGATGGCCCCCAGATCCGCGTGATGCCACCGAACGAGCGCCTCGGCGCCTGCTGCTCGCCGAGTGACCGCCGAGAACAGGGGTTGGAATTCGACGTCCAGGCGCTTCTCGCTGATGGCACGTGAGAGTTCGGCGCCCAGTTCGGTGCGTTGGCGAGCCGCCGTCCGCATGGCTGGGGTGAACACGACACAACGCCGGCGGCCGGTGGCCTTTGCTTCGTACATGGCGGTGTCGGCGTTGGCGATCATCGCGGCCGCCGCGTCGTCATCGGCCATACCGAGTATCTCGTGGTCGCTCACGGCGACCCCCACGCTCACGGAGAAGTGCAGGTCGAGCTGCCTGATCCGGAGGCGCCCGGTGAGTGCCCGTTGCATGCGTTCAGCAAGCTCCAGTGCTGCGGCCGCGTCGGGAACATCGGAGCACACGACGAGGAACTCGTCGCCACCGATCCGAGCGACGCGGTCCTCGGGACGGACGCTGTCGGCGAGGCGCCGGGCTGCGGAGAGCAGCAGTCGATCGCCGACGCCGTGGCCGAGGGCATCGTTGACGTACTTGAGCCGGTCGATGTCGATGAAGATGGCCGCCACATGGCCGGGGCTCGAGCGCTGAACGGCGATCGCCAGGGCGAGGACCGACATGATCCGTCGACGGTTCGCCAATCCGGTGAGCGAGTCGTGGGTTGCCTGGTGGCGGAGCCGTGCGGTCTCTTCGCGGGAGTGGGTGACGTCGTGCGCGACCAATCCGACGAAGCCACCGCCCACGAGGCCTGAGTCGCGTCGAGCGGTGACTGTCGCCCGGAACATGCGAGATCCGCCGAAGGTGTCGGCGTGGTCCATGTCGCCTTGCCACGTGCCGTCGATGCCACCGGTGAGGAGTTGGCGCGGTGCCTGGTCGAGCAGTGATCGGAGCATCCCGTGTCCGTGCCCGTCGCCGTCGGGCTGCAACTCGTCGGTCGAGTCGACACCGAGCAGGCGCAGCGCCGCATCATTGGCCACGCGGACCACGCCGTCGAAACCGGTGATGACGATGGCGGTTCCGTCCGCATCGAGCAGTGTCTGGAGTGGATCTTCCGACGATGCCTGGTCGGGTGGCGGGAGCGCGGGAGAGCTACTCGGTTGCTCGTTGTCGTTGTCCGGCACGCCCTGCTCCCTTTCCGTTCGACCTGATGATCTGTTGATCCGACCCGGACACCGGGATCACCGTTGGTAGAACCCGTTCACGTCGGTCGACGCGAGTGTGAGCGTTGCGATGGTGTCCAGGAACTCGGTTGCTGGATCTCCATCGGCAAGTTCGAGCTGCTGGTTGAGCGCATACGCCGTCAGCACGTACTCATGGGGTTCGTCGCCGGGTGGCGGGCAGGGCCCGCCGTAGCCGATGTCACCGAAGAAATTGAGGCCCTGGAGTGCTCCTGGCAGTACATCTCCCTCGACCAACGCGATCTCGGCCGGGTCGAGCCCACCGATCACCCAGTGCACGAATGGCTGTCCGTCGCTGACTGCCGAGTTGTCGACCATGACGAGTGCGATCTCGACGGTTCCTGGGGGCACGGCACCCCAACTGACCGCCGGGGAGATGTTGTCGCCGTCGCAGGTGTATCTGGGATCGATCTCGCCACCCACGAGCCACGGTGCCGCCAGATTGAACGGTTCCACCGTGACGTCGAGGCTCGCAGTGGAGCCGCCGAGATCACCCGACTGCTCATCGAAATCCGTCGTCGCGTCGACACTGAACTCTTCGTCGATCGTCGTGGGCACCGTCGGGCTCGGATAGTCGGCCGGATCGTAGGGCGTGAGTTCCTTGCCGTCGCCGGTATCGCAGCCGACGAGGGTGGCGAGGGCGGCGATCGCCAGGGCGCAGATCGTGGCGGTCCGTCGATGCACCCGCCGGAGGCTACGTGCTGGCGAACTCGATCGGAAACAGCAGCCAGATTCGTCACCGATAGTCTGCTCAGGGTGACCGAACGCCTCTCGTTGCTCACCGTGCACGCCCACCCCGACGACGAAGCATCGAAGGGGGCGCCCACCCTGGCCAAGTACCACGCCGCGGGCGTCCACACGGTGCTGGTGTGTTGCACCGGCGGTGAGGAGGGAGACCTCCAGAATCCCTCGCTGCGAGAGCCCGGGCAGCCGTTCCACGACTTGACGCCCGAGGAGGAGAAGGCCAAGGTCGCCTCGATGCGTGCACCCGAGCTCGCCGCCTCAGCAGCGGTGATCGGCTTCGACGTGGTCGAGATGTTGGGCTACCGCGACTCGGGCATGGCCGAGACGGAGCCGAACAACCATCCCGATTGTTTCCATCAGGCCGACATCGACGAGGCCGCCGGTCGGCTGGTCGCGATCATCCGTCGCGAGCGGTCCCAGGTGATCATCACCTATGGCGACGACCAGCGCGGCTACCCGCACCCCGACCACCTGCGCGTCCACGACATCTCGGTGCTCGCGTTCGAGCGGGCCGGTGACCCCGACTGGTACCCGGAGCTGGGCGAACCCTTTGCGCCGTCGAAGCTGTACTACTCGATGTGGTCGAAGGCCCGAATGCTGGCGATCCACGAACTGATGCTGCGCATCAAGGGCGAGTCGCCGATCAGTCAGGAATGGCTCGACCGGCCATCGCAGGACCATCGGATCACGACCAAGATCGACATCACGGGGTACATGTACGCCCGCACCGGTTCGCTCCGAGCCCACGCGACCCAGGTCGACCCGAACGCCGGTTGGTGGTTCGGTGCCGACGACGAGCAGCTGACCGAGGCGTATCCCTGGGAGGACTGGATTCTCGCCCGTTCGCTCGTGGGGCCGATTCCGGCCGACGACGGCGAGACCGACCTGTTCGCCGGTGTCAGCGAGCGGGTGGCGCCGTGAGCGTGCAGTATCGCGTGGTGGTGGCGAAGAAGGATGAACGTGTCGATGGCCCAGACGATGCCGACGTCGTCGTCACCGTGCCGCTCGTCGATGCAGCCGCCGATGATTTCGATCCGACGGTCGCCTTCATGCGCGGCGTGTTGAAGGCATCGGGCCACACCGGACTCGTCCTCGACGTGTTGAAGTCGGGCGAGGCGGCCGACGCAATCGGTCGCCTCGTCGCCCAGCCCTGAACCGGTCGACACTCGAGCGACCGGGCGGAGTCAGCCGGCGCGCATCGCTGTGCGGAGATCCCGATAGCCGATCAGCGTCGCGCCGCTCGTTTCGAGTCGGGTGCGGAGGTCGTCGCTGGTGATCAGCGCGAGGTCGTCGATCCAACCTTGCGTGTACTCGCCGAGGGCACGTACCTCCGGCGAGTCGATCGCCGGCTGCACGTGGATCTCGGTGACGCCCGGAGCGAGCGCGTCGATCGCAGCGTGCACTCGGCCAGCGCTCCCGGCGCGCCAGTCGTGGTCGAAGTGGTCGGGAAAGACGATGGCCTCGTCCTCGGCGAGGCGCCGGAACGGAAAACCGGCTTGTTCGGCGCTGACGGTCGACGGCAGCCGGATCGGGAGTGCGAACTCCACCGCCAGTTCCAGATAGACGTCGAAGAATTCGGGCCGCAGCGTGATCGCCGTGAGGTGAGGGGCGAGGTGCGTGACGTCGACACCCCAGGCCAGTGCGCGCTCGATCTGGGCGCGGAGCTCGCGGAGCACCTCCGTGTGGTCTGCGTGCTCCCACAGGTCTTCGAGCGTGCGGGGGAAGCCGCCCTCGCCGGACTGCAGCGACGGGGCATGGGTGATCGGACCCCAGCGGTACGACTCGTGTTCGGCGTTCAGCGTGAGATGGACGCCGATGTCGTCGGTCGGCAGCGAGAGTTGGGCGGCGTGGCCGGCCCACGGTGCCGGCACCATCAACGACGCACAGGTGGCCGCTCCCTCGCGGATGGCCCGGAACACTCCGACGTTCGCGGCGTGACACGATCCGAGGTCGTCGCACGACAGGATCACCAGGCGGTCGTCGGGGGAGTGGCCGAGGCGTTCGGCGAGCGTGGTCTCCACTGCGGCGACGCTACCGGAACCGGTGCTGGCTCAGGACGAGCAGGCGGCCCACAGCCCGAGGTCAGCTCGCTCTGCCCGACCCGCCGCCGCGGCGAAGTCGCGGGCGAAGGTGCTGTTGGGCTCGATCGTGAGTGGGCGGGCGTAGCCCTGCTCGATGATCTCGAGATTCACGAACGTGCCCGTCTCGTCGGGGTCGGCGGCATCGACGAGGTGGATGTAGCCGAGCAGGCGCCCGTAGTCGTCTCGGCTGACGATGTCGCGCTCGAGACGGACCTCGGCGCCCTCGGGGAGCAGGGAGGCGGTGAATGCGCTGGCCTCGGGCCCGAAGCACTCGATCGGTGAATTCGGCTTCTTGGTCTCGGGCGTGTCGATGCCGATCAGCCGCACCCGCTCGGTGCGCCCGGCGATCTCGACGTCGATCGTGTCACCGTCGACGACGTGGTCGACGGTGGCGATCCCGTCACCGGACGGCGGTGCGCCACCGGCGCAGGCGGTGCTGGACACACACATCACGATCGTTGCGACAGCGAAGCGCATGAGGTGTTCCTACCGTGCGCCCCCGTCGCGACGCGCCCCCATCACGTTTGCGTTGCACTCCGGGTGGGCCGTCCCACTCAGAATGCAACACAAACGTCCGGGATCAGAGGCGTTCGATGATGGTGCCGGTGCCGAGGCCGCCGCCGCAGCACATCGAGATCAGCGCGTAGCGGCCTCCGGTGCGCTCGAGTTCGTAGAGCGCTTTGGTCATCAGAAAGGCGCCGGTGGCGCCGAGCGGGTGACCGAGGGCGATCGCGCCGCCGTTGGGATTGGTCTTGTCGAGGTCGGCGCCGACCTCCTTGGCCCAGGCGAGCACGACCGAGGCGAAGGCTTCGTTGATCTCGAACACGTCGATGTCATCGATCGACAGCCCCGTGCGCTTCAAGAGGTGCTTCGTGGCGTCCATCGGGCCGGTGAGCATCAGCACCGGATCGGTACCGACCAGGCAGGTGTCGACCACGCGTGCCCGGGCCGTCAAACCGAGTTCGGTCGCCTTGGCCTCGGACGCCAACAACACCGCGGCGGCCCCGTCGGAGATCTGCGAGGAGTTGCCGGCGGTGTGCACGCCGTTCTCGCGGGCGACGGGCTTGAGCGTGGCGAGCTTCTCGAGCGTGGTCTCGCGGAGACCTTCGTCACGTTCGACGGTGTGCGTGGTGCCGGTCGGATTGCCGTCCTCGTCGAGATCGGGTGCTTCGATCGTGATGTACTGGCCCGAGAAGCGATCCTCGGCCCATGCCTGGGCGGCGCGCTGCTGCGAGGCGAGACCGAACGCGTCGGTGTCCTCTCGGGTGATGCCCCACTTGTCGGCGATGCGCTCGGCACCCTCGAACTGCGAGGTCATCTCGTACTGCTCGAAGTAGGTCTTCGGGATCGGCACACCGAGCCCGAGCGCCTTGTTGCCCGACGCGCCGATCGGGACACGGCTCATCGCCTCGACGCCGCAGGCGAGCGCCACGTCGACCGCGCCGGAGCCCACGAGCGACGCTCCGAGGTTGGTCGCCTGCTGGCTCGACCCGCACTGGGTGTCGACGGTGGTGTTGGCCACGCTCAGCGGCAGCCCTGCCGACAGCCACGCGGTGCGGCCGATGTTGAACGCCTGCTCGCCGACCTGGCTGACACAGCCGGTGATGACTTGGCCGACGTCGGTCGGGTCGACGCTGTTGCGGTCGATGATCGCCCGCTGGACGCGCGCGAGCGACTCGGCGGGGTGGAGGGTGGACATACCGCCGTTGCGCTTCCCGATCGGGGTGCGGACGGCATCGACGATCACGACATCAGAGCTGCTCATGTGGCCGACTGTAGAGGGTGCGCCTGCCCGCCATTCAGCCCGAGCGATGAGCCAGACCCCGCCATCCGGGTGGTTCGCTCATCGCCTTGTGCATCTGGGGCTCAGGATTCCTGCAGCCAGTCGTCGATGAGGCGGCGCGCGACGGAGATGCCGGGTGGAATCGTCGGCAGTTCGTCGCGGCGGTACCAGTTGGCGTCGGCGATCTCGGCTGCTTCGAGCACCAGGTCGCCGCTGACGTACTCGGCGCGAAAGCCGATCATCAGACTGTGCGGGAACGGCCAGGGCTGACTCGCCCGGTACGACACGTTGTTCACCCGGATACCGACCTCCTCGGCGACCTCGCGCACCACCGCCCCTTCGAGGTCCTCGCCCGGCTCGACGAAGCCAGCGAGGCAGGAGTACATCGGCACGGGGAAGTTGACGCCCCGGGCGAGCAGCGCTTCCTGGTCCGGTCCGGGCTCGCCGCGGGTGACGAGCACGATCATCGCCGGTGCGAGCCGGGGGTAGGCGATCAACCCGCACGTCGGGCACTTCATGCCACGTTCGCCGGGGGACAGTTCTGTCGGGGTTGCACATCGTCCGCAGAAGCGATGCGTCCGCGCCCACTCGACGATCTGTACGGCCCGCCCCGCAGCCATCCACTCGCTCTGGGCTGCTCGACCGAAGTAGCTGAAGAGGTCGAGTGCCGAGCCGTACGACGGATCCTCCGCGTCGGTCGGGACGTCGACGGCCCACCAGGCATCGCCTTCCACGATGCCGACCACATGACGGTCCCACGAGTCGTCGGCCAGTTCGGTGTCGACGAACACCGTCGTGCCGATCACGTAGATGTAGCGATGCCCGCCTGCGTGATCGGTCGGTTCGACGTTCAGCGCGGCGTACAGGTCGGCCGAATTCGGGAGAGAGTGGGGAAGGCTGTCCATCGGGCTCATGCGTAGCACGCTGGTCACAGCCGGTCCCGTACGGTGATGTCATGGCCGTGAACCCGACACCCGAACTGCACCCTGACGTCGCTGTGCTCGGGCCGCTCCTCGGCGTTTGGGAGGGTGCAGGGAACGGCGAGTACCCGACGATCGACGACTTCGCGTACGTCGAGTCGATCACCTTCTCGCACGTCGGCAAGGCGTTCCTCTCCTACACCCAGCGGACCAGGCACCCGGAGACGGGAGCTCCGATGCACTCCGAGACCGGCTACCTGAGGGTGCCGAGACCCGGCAGCATCGAGATCGTGATGGCGCAGCCGACCGGCCTCGCCGAGGTCTACGAGGGAGCGGTGGTCGGTGGTGATGTCCCACTCGTGATCGACGTGCGTTCCACCTCGATCGGGTCGACCACGACGGCGAAGGAGGTCACGGTGACCGAGCGGACGATCTCGGTCACCGGCGACGACCTCCAGTACACGTTCCGCATGGGAGCCGTCGGCCAACCCCTCCAGCACCACCTGAGCGCCACCCTTCGGCGGGACAGGAACGATGACGACGCGTCGCAGACGCCAGCAATCGATAGCTTGGGGCCGTCAGACTGAAGGGGAGTATCCCTCGAAGCCCGTCGTCAACACGCCGCACCATCTTCGGATGAGCGGCCGGCGCGGTTAGTCCCGGTCCGGGGCGGAGAGACTTTCAGCAAGCCATCCATCGTTTGCTGAAAGAACCATGATCCCCAACGAGTCCACGTCTCTCCACCTCCTCGCTTCGACCGACGTCACGCAGGCCGCCCGATGAGTCCCACCTCCCAGACCGCGACGTCCGATGGTGCCGCATCGACCGTGACCGACTGGCATCGCCGAGAGGCGAACACCGTCTTGGACGAGTTGTCCTCGTCGCTCGATGGTCTGGACCCGGCGGCCGTCGGCGACCGCCGAGCTCAGTTCGGGTCGAACGAGCTGCAGGAGTCAGCGACGACCACCCCACTGGTGCTGATCTGGGGGCAGATCTCCTCGGTGATGGTGCTGATCCTGATCGGCGCAGCGGTGCTGTCGCTGCTGCTCGGCAAGTACCTCGAAGCCGGAGCGATCGGCGCCATCGTCGTACTCTTCACGGCGCTCGGTTTCTACCAGGAGTACCGGGCGGAGCAGGCGATCGCTGCGCTCAGGCGGATGGCAGTGCCATCGGCGCGGGTCACCCGCGGCGGCCGCGTCACGTCGGTACCTGTTGGCGAACTCGTGCCCGGCGACGTGGTCCATCTCGACGCCGGCACCATCGTGCCGGCGGATCTGCGACTGATCGAAGTGGCCAGCCTGCGAATCGAGGAAGCAACGCTGACCGGCGAGTCGGAACCGATCGACAAGCAGACCGAAGCGGTCGACCGGGACGATCTGGCGCTCGGCGACCGCCTCTGCATGGCGTACTCGGGTACCCAGGTGTCCGCCGGTCGCGGACTGGGCGTCGTCGTGGCGACGGGCATGCAGACCGAACTGGGGCGTATCGCCACCTTGCTGCAAGGTGTCGAGTCCGAGCCGACACCGCTGCAACAGCGGCTCGATCGGGTCGGCAAACAACTGGCATTGCTCGGCATCGCGGTCGCCCTGGCGGTTGTGGTGATGGGAGCGATGTCGGGCGAGGCGGCGAGCGATCTCGTGCTCACCGCCATCAGCGTGGCCGTTGCCGTCATTCCCGAAGGCCTGCCCGCAGTGGTGACCTTCACGCTCGCCATCGGTTCGCAACGGATGCTCCGGCGCCAGGCGCTGATCCGCAAGCTTCCGGCTGTCGAGACGCTCGGTTCCGTCACGGTGATCTGTTCCGACAAGACCGGCACGCTCACGCAGAACCGGATGACGGTGACCGTGCTCGACGTGGCCGGCCACCAGGTGCGTCTCGAGACTGATGGTGCCTCGGTCGGTGCAACCCCGTCGTCGGCGATCGTCACCTTGGTCGCCGGTGCGTTGTGCAACGACGGGGTGTCCGATGTCGACGGCCAGGGTTCGCAGGTCTGGCTCGGCGATCCGACAGAGACGGCCCTGCTGCAGGCGGCGGTCGACCATGGCGTCGACGTCGAAGCGCTCCGGCGACAGATCCCGCGTGTCGACGAGCGCCCGTTCGATTCCACCCGCAAGCGGATGAGCACGATCCACGCTCCACTCGAGGGCTCCGCCACCGAACTCGCCGAGCTGCCGCAGGACGTCCGGCTCGCGTTCGTCAAGGGCGCCGTCGACGGCCTCCTCCACCGCGCCACTGCGGTGTGGGACAACGGCGACGCCGTCGCCTTCGACGACGAGTGGAGCGAGCGAATCACGGCGGGAAACGACGCGCTCGCCGCTGCGGGGATGCGGGTGCTCGGCGTGGCCTTCCGGCCGTTGACCTCAGCCGACGACGATCCCGAGTCAGAGCTGATCCTGCTCGGACTCGTCGGCATCATCGACCCGCCGCGCCCCGAAGTGCGCGATGCAGTCGCAGTCTGTCGCCGCGCCGGCATCCGTCCGGTCATGATCACCGGTGACCATCCGCTCACCGCGCTCGCCATCGCCACCGACCTCGGCATCACCGACAGCGACCGGGTCCTCGTGGGCGCCGACCTCGACCATCTCGATGACGCGGAGTTCGCGACGACGGTGCGTGAGGTGTCGGTCTTCGCGAGGGTGTCGCCCGAACACAAACTGCGCATCGTCGGGGCGTTGCAGCACCAGTCCGAGGTGGTGGCGATGACGGGCGACGGGGTCAACGACGCTCCGGCGCTCAAACGAGCCGACATCGGTGTGGCGATGGGCATCACCGGCACCGACGTGTCGAAGGAAGCCGCCGACATGGTGCTGCGCGACGACAACTTCGCCACCATCGTGGCCGCTGTCGAAGAGGGCCGGGTGATCTACGACAACCTCCGCCGCTTCGTGAGCTTCGCCGTCGCCGGCAACCTCGGAAAGATCATCGTGATGCTGGGTTGGCCGATCCCGTTCCTCGCGTCGGGATCCACCGCGACCGCGATCGCGCTGCTGCCGCTGCAACTGCTGTGGCTCAACTTGATGACCGATGGTCTGCTCGGACTGTCGATGGGGGTCGAACCCGCCGAGAAGCTGGTGATGCAACGACCGCCGCACTCGCCGTCGGACGGCATCTGGGCCAACGGGCTCGGGCGACGCACGGGGTGGGTCGGCGTGGTGATCGGCGTGGTCTCGCTCGGTCTCGGCTTCGCGTACTACGCCGCCGACCTCGTGCAGTGGCAGACGATCATGTTCACGACGTTGGCATTCATGCAGATCGGCCAGGCATTCGCCACCCGTTCGTCGACCGAGTCGCTGCGCACCATCGGCTGGCGCTCGAATCCGCTGATGCTGGGCATTGCGGGGCTGGTGGTCGTGCTGCAACTCCTCGCCGTGTACACCCCGCTGCGCGACTTCCTCGACCTGCAGACCCTGTCGCTGGTCGACCTCGCCGTGTGTACATCGGCAGGAATCGGTCTGCTCGCCCTCGTCGAGCTCGTCAAGGCGGTGCACCGCCGCTGATGCTCAGGCAAGTTTGTCGGTGAACCAGTCGAGGATGATCTCGGCGCGCTGGACTCGGTGGATCGGTGAGCCCGATCGTGAGAGCTCGTGGTTCTCGCCGGGGAAGCGGTAGAAGTCGACCTCCTTGCCGAGCAGCTTGAGTGCCACCCACAGCTCCTCGGCCTGGGCGATCGGGCAGCGCCAGTCCTCGTCGGAGTGGATGATCAGCATCGGTGCCTCGATGTTGCGGACCGCCTCGATCGGCGACAGCCTCACGTACTCCTCGGGGAGGTCGAGGTGGGTGCCGCCATGGAACGCAGAGAAGCCGGTGGCGATGTCGGACGACCACTCCATCGACGTGGCGTTGTTGACGGCCCGTTCGGAACAGAACGCACGGAACCGCTCGCCGTGTCGGCCTGCGAGCCACGTTGCCATCCAGCCGCCGTACGAGCCGCCGAGCATGCCGACGCGGTCGCCGTCGCAGAACTCGAAGCGGTCGAGGGCGGCGTCGATGATCGCCAGAACGTCCTCGACGTCGACGGTGCCCCACCCCGTGCCGGGCGCCGCCTGATGGTTCTGGCCCATGATCGCCTGGCCCCACCCTGTGTGGCGACCGCTGCTGCCGCGAGGATTGCCGAGCACCACGACGAATCCTGCCTCGGCCTGCATCTGGAACTCGTCGAAGTAGTACTCGCCGAACTGGGTGTGCGGCCCGCCGTGCACGTTGAGCAGCACCGGGTAGCGCTTCGCGGGGTCGAAGTCGGCCGGGCGCATGATCCAGGCGTCGATCTCGTCGGTGCCGTCGGTGGTGGGCGTCGTGAACTTCTCCCAGCCGATGGACCGGCTGGCGACGGCATCGCCGACATGGGTTCGTTGCTCGTCGCCGACGAAGAGCTCACTCGGATGCTCCGCCGTCGTACGTGTGGTCACCAGCGTGCCGCCCGCCGCATCGAAGCGGCCGACGGTGAGCGCCCCATTGGTCACCGCTGTCGGTGTCGACGATCCATCGACGGCGAGGCGGTAGAGGTGTGTGTCACCGCGGTCCTCGGCCACGGCGAGGAGCTGTTCGATCGACTCCCAGACGGGCGGTCCCGATCCGTTCGTCGTCTCGAACGTTCGGTCGAAGTCGGCACTGACCCAACGGATCTCGTCACGGGCTGTCTCGGTGGCGCCGATCGGCACGAGGCCAACGCGTGCGTTCTGCGGGTAGGTGCGCGAGTCGGGGGATCCGATGAACGCCACGAGCGATCCGTCGGGCGACACCGCGGGCGATCCGTAGTAGCCATCGTGGGCGGTCAGGCAACGCACGGCGGGAGCGTCGTCAGCGCCGTCGGATGTCAGCGACACCACGTAGAGATCGACCGCGTGGTCGAGGTCCCACGTGTGGTGGCGCTGGCCAGACGTGACGACGCCGCTCGAATCGGCAAGCCAGGCGACACCGTCGTGCTGGAACTCGCCCGGCGTGAGGTTGCGCGGCGAACCGGTCCCGTCGGCGGCGACGACATAGAGGTGCTGGGGACGGTCAGCGATCCAGTCCTGGCCGTTCAGACGACTGAAGAACCGCTCGATCTTGCGAGGTGCCTGCCATGACGCGTCCTTCGCTTCGTAGCGCTCGTGCCGGGTGCGGCTGGTGAATGCGAACCATCGGCCATCGGGCGACCACGCGACGTCGCCGAGTCCGTCGGGCATCGTGCAGACGGTTCGGAGTTCGCCCGGCCCGTCGATCGGCAGGACATGCAGCGTCGAATCGCCCTGCTTCTCTCCGCGTCTGGACGTGAACGCAAGGAACCGACCGTCCGGTGACCAGGTCGGATTCGCATCGTGGTCGCCACCACTCACGGGCGCATCGTCGAGCCAGACCCGGGAACGTGTCGTGTTGTCCTCGAGGTCCACCGTCGCAACCACGAACGCCACATGGGCGCCGTCTGGCGACACCGCCGGCTGGCCGACCGAACTCCGACCGTCGATCAAGCGCTCGGCGATGGTGCGATGTGGTGACGTCGTCTCACTCATGAGTCTCGACGGTATCCCGCCGCGCTCGAGCTACTCGGCGAGGCCGACCGGTTGGTCGTCGATGATCTGGTCGAGGTACTCCGACATGCCGTAACCGACGCGACCTTCGAACTCTCCGGAGTGGATCGTCCACTTGGTGTACGCCTCGGAGATGCGGGTCTGCAACCAGTCGCCGTCGGGCGTCTGGCGTCGATTGCGCAGTGGGATCAGACTCAACGCCTCGCCGCTGAAGTTCCATTCGCGGTCGCTTCGGCTGGAGCGGATCGTGCCCTCGATTCGGTCGTGGTAATGCTCGTCCCCGCGGGTCTCGGTCGTGATCTGGACGTCGTCGCAGAGGTGCATCACGCCGTTCTCCCAGACGAATCCACCCCGGGATCCTTCGCTGTCACGCTTGGCCACTCGGCTCGCCATGAACCCGAAGTTCTCGTCGACGTTCACGGTCAGCCAGCGGTAGTACCACGGAGCCTGCCAGTAGCGCGGCCCCCACGAGTGGTCGCGTAGTCCGAAGCCGTCGATCTGCCATTCACGCTCGCCGACGCGCATGGTCCCAGACGCGTTGACCAGCTGTTCGTAGTGGCCCTTCGCGAACTCTTCGCCGGGCTTCTCGTGTGGCTCGTCGGGTTCACCACCGAACATGCTGGAGCGGCCCTGACCGGTGAAGGTGAGATGTACCTCGGCCTCGGCGTACGGGTTGTTGGTGAACGCATCCTTCGGGTTGGCCATCTGCTCGGGCTCGTCGAGGACGACGACCTTGCCGACGTAGTCGATACGCAGCTCGTCGAACGGCTTCACCATCGTCCACGTCAGTCCGGCGGCATCGAGGGCGTCGTTGTTCTCGATCGACGGTCGCTTGAACATGAAGCCGACCTGGCGGTTGCCGCCGTCGACCTCGGGCGGGAGGTACAGACAGACCGTCATCTCGGCGGTTCCCTCGTTGGCGCGATTGCCCATCCGGAACCAGCCACCGACCCCCTGCGCCGGGTCGAAGGCGTTGATGTACATGCTCTCGTTGAAGTTCGGCTCGGGGCCGAGTTCGTGCATGAATTCGTCGGACTCGTCGAGACGTACGGCCATCTCGGGGACCATACGTGGACGGATCACGGGGGATTCAGTTGGAGCGGTCCTCGCGAAGCGTTGGTCGGCCCGGCCGAGGCCGGTCGCCCTGCCGGGCAGTACGTTGTGCCGGAGCGGCGATCGGCGTCGCAGGAGGGGACGAGATGAGCATCACCGACGACGACCTGGAGACCACGAACTCCGCGATCGCGAAGCTGGAGGGGATCGAGCCATCCGGCGACATCGGCGAGTTCAACGCTCGCAAGCTGGCCTTCGGCCCCGACAAGGCACTCATCGGTCCGGTCGCCCATCTGGCTGCCGAACGCATCCGGCTGACGGCGCTCGAGTGGGAGCACTTCGAGGTGCGCCAGGTCGGCGCCACGCTCGGCGGCATCGTGAAGGGTCTCGACCTGTCCAAGCCGCTTTCCGACGAGGTGTTCGAGGAACTCCGCCGCGCCTGGGTCGACTACAAGGTGCTGTTCTTCCGTGACCAGGAACTCACCGCCGACGAACACATCGCGTTCGCCCGCCGTTTCGGGGAGCTGGAGGTGCATCCGTTCCTGCGCAACAACGACGAGCGTCCCGAACTCGTCCGCTTCGCGAAGGACGCCGACACCGGTGGCTACGAGAACGGCTGGCACCATGACGTCACGTGGCGGGAGGTGCCGTCGAAGGGCGCGATTCTGCGGGCGATCGAGGTCCCCGAGACCGGTGGCGACACCCTGTTCTGCGACATGAACGCGGCCTACGAAGGGTTGTCCGACGAACTGAAGGATCGCCTCGAAGGTCTCGTCGCCGAACACGACTACATGCAGGCGTTCGGCCACACCATTTCGGGGGCCGACGGCGAGGCCATGCGGGAGAAGTACCCGGTGGTCGAGCATCCGGTCGTGATCCATCACCCGGCCTCCGGCAAACCGCTGCTGTACGTGAACCGGTTCTTCACGTCGCGCATCGTCGGACTCGAGCCCGCCGAGTCGGACGCGTTGCTCGTCACGCTCTTCGCCCAGGCCAACACACTCGAGTACCACTGCCGCTTGCATTGGCACCCGAACTCGATCGCAATGTGGGACAACCTCGCGGTGCAGCACTACGCGTCGAGCGACTACTGGCCTGACGTCCGGGTGATGGAACGGGCCAGCATCGTCGGGATCCGCCCGTCGTTCTGAGCCATCGGATGTCGCGACACCTCGCCCGGTGGGAGCTGGACGGCGTCGACGGCGCCGTCGTCGTCGTCGACGTGATCCGGGCGTTCACGACGGCGGCGTATGCCTTCTCCGCGGGAGCGGCCGAGATCTACCTCGTCGGCACGGTCGATGAAGCCCTCGCGTTCAAGGCAGCGCACCCCGGCGCGCTGGCGATGGGGGAGGAGCGCGGCCTGCGGCCGGATGGGTTCGACTTTCCGAACTCGCCGGCGATGGTTCGCGAGGCGGACCTCGACGGGCGAACTCTGGTCCAACGCACCTCGGCGGGAACGCAGGGTGTGGTTCGCGCCGTGGATGCGACCCGTCTGTGGGCGGCGAGCTTGGTGGTCGCCAGCGCAACCGCTCGTGCGGTGGAAGCGGTTGGCCTCGGCGCGCCGGCGTATGTGATCACCGGGAGGTTCGAGGACCGCGTGGACGGGGGCGTGGACGACGTGCTCACGGCCGAACTCATCGAACGCGCGCGGACCGCCCGTCCGCTCGAGGCACGCGCCACCGCGAGCGCGCTCCTGGCCACCGAGGAGGCGGCGAAGACCCTGGCGTTGGGGCCGCAACACACCGATCCTCGCGACATCGAGCTCGCTGCCGCAGTCGACGCGTTCGACTTTGCCATGGAGGTGCACCGGACCGACCTCGGCCTCCGGCTCGAATCCACGCTGGTTCGCTGAGCGGCGCGGTTCAGCAGATGGGGGTGCCGTCGGGGGCGGTGATGTGCCAGTTGCCGTTGCTGTCGCGGGTGATGGTGAAGCCGTGTTCTTTGAGGTGGTTGTGGCGGGCGCAGAGTGGTGCGCCGTTGTCGGGGTTGGTGGGTCCGCGTGTACTCCAGGAGGTGAGGTGGTCGGCGTGGCACCAGCTGTGGGGGTGGTCGCAGCCGGGCCAGATGCAGGTGGCTTCCAAGAGCATGACGGCGTCGCGGGCGTGCCCGGTGAACAGCCGTTGGGTGCGGCCGAGTTCGATCACCACCTTCTTGGAGTCGAGTACGACTCGGCGGATCAGCGCCCACAGCGACACCCCGATGATGGCGTTCGGGTTGACCCGATGACCGCGGTCGGTGCGTGACACCACCTCGCGATAGTCGGCGGGGTCGAGGGGTTGGCCGTCGGCGACGGCGGGGGCGGTGGTGGCGTCGAGGAGGAAGTTGACGGTCGGTAACGGCCGTTTCGCATCGGGTGGGCACGCGGCTGCGGCACGGGCCATTTCGAGGAGCGCGTCGGCGCGGCGTTGGGCTTCGGTGCGGGCGAGTTTGGTCGCATCCACATTGCCCTCGCCGAGGCAATCGACCGCGACAGTCCAGTCGTGGTGGAATTCGCGGTCGACGTACCAGGAGAAGATCTCCAAGAACTCGGGTCCGCCGACCTCATCAAGCGAGGCGTGCAGCGACCAGCCGCCGTCGGTGTGTTGGTGCATCACCGCGTTGCGGCGGGCCTGGTTGCGTTCGGTCTTGTCCGCGGCACCGATCGGGTCAGCCAACGCTTCGAAGGTGAGCGCCCGGCGTTCGAACTCGGTGAAGGAGACGTCCATGGCGTCGGCCATCAGGTTCCACACACCCTCGACGAGCACGTCAGGTTCGATGCGCGGGTTCGCAGCGATACGCGCCATCAACCGGGTTTGGGCGACACCGACCTGGCCGCCGGCCAACGCGTTGTTCCACACCCCGACCGCCTGACGCAACCGGGCCTCTTGCACCCGCCCGTACGCCTCAGCACCCGACAGCTGCAGATGATGCTTCATCCACGCCTTCGCGGTGAAGAACCCCAAGATCCTCGAACGGCTGGGTGGTGTCGAGATGCTCGGCCACCGCAATGCCCGCTGCGGTGGCTTGGCGGCGCAACTGTTCGACACCCTTGGCCCACGCCGCCGTGGTGGCGGCATCGAACCCGGACGGGTCGACACGCTCCAACAACGACAACCCCTGCGCACAATGCTCCACCACCGCCGCAATCCACTCCGGGCCGGGTGCCGCGACATCACCGATCGCGATGTCGGTCACCGGATCAAACCCGCGGGCGTCATCGGCTGGATACCACGAGAAATCGTCACCGAACACCCCGCCAGCCGCCGACGCGTCAGACGCCCCGGCCACCACGAGATCATCGACAACGGTCATGGTTCCATCATGACCACGGGGTACCACAGAGTTGCGGGGCTACCACAGAGCTCGGCCGACCTCCCGAGGCGGCTTCGGCGGCCGGCGCTCGGCGACCCTGGTCAGGGATCGATGGGGTCGAACATCTCCAGCTGCTCCCAGGTGACAGCGACGTCGCTCACGACGCACCAGCGCAGGCGGCCGCGCGAGCCGGGCCGGCGGATCTCCACTCGCTCCGCCCGCAGTGACCGCGCTGACCCGTCAGGATCGCGAATGGCGATGCTGCCGTCGTACTCGATGCCGACGACACGACCGACGATCCATCGGCCCTTGTCGTTGCGACGGAACCGGATCGGCTCGCCCATCCGTAGCCCGAGCCGGGCGAGCGAAGCGGATGACCGATGCATGGCGGTGGGCGATGACGGATCGGGTCAGGCGCCGATGGTGCGACGCTGTAGCTTGCGCATCCCGCCCAGCCAGCGCTCGGGGTCGGTGGCCTTGAGCGCCATGTAGTCGGCCACCTCGGGGTGGGGGAGTACGAAGAATCGTTCGGCCTCGATCGCGTCGGCGACCTCGCTGGCGACGTCGGCAGGTTCCAGCACGACGCCGGCGGCCTTCACGACGTTGCTGCCGCTGGTCTCATCGTCACCCGCGTGCAACATCGCGGTGTTGACCCCTTGTGGGCAGAGGCAGGTGACCTTCACGCCGGCGTCGCCGTAGGTCACCGCCAGGTACTCGGCGAAGGCCACCGCGGCTCGCTTGGTGAGTGTGTACGGCCCGGACCCGATCTGCAGCAACAGGCCGGCAGCCGATGCGGTGGAGCAGAAGTAGCCCTCACCTCGCTCGAGCCAGTCGGGCAGCAAGTACTTCGCCGCCCAGCGGTGGGCGTGAACGTTCACCGCGAACGCCAATTCCCAGTCGTCCTCCGGCGTCTCGATCACGCCACGCCCGAGACCGACGCCGGCGTTGCAGAAGAACAGATCGATCGAGCCGAGCGCCGCACGTGCACTGTCGACGAGTGCGGCGTTGCCGGCCTCGGTGCTGACGTCGGCGGTGATCGCCGTCGCCCGTTCGAGCGACGCTGCGACGCCCTCGGCCCCGCCGAGATCGGCCACCACGACGTTGGCGCCGCGGGCGTGGAACTCGCGAGCAAGCGCTTCCCCGATGCCCCGACCCGCCCCGGTGACCACGACATTGCGTCCGCTGAAGTCCATCTCCGCATCGTAGGTTCGCCCGGCGGTTGGGTGCTGGACCGGGGATCGCCACCCGCCCGAACGCGCTGACGAGGGTGTGAACGTTGTGTGACACCTTCCTCATCTCGGCACAGGTGCGTGTACGGGGCTGGCATCGCGGGTACCGTGTCAACCAATGACTGATGAGCGCATCGACACCAACAACGAGGCCGTGATCACCGAAGCCCTGAGCGTCATTGATGGCGCCCTGGCCCGGATGATGCAGCGTGAACTCGTGTCGACGGGTGAGGTTGCCGATCTGTTGCTCGACGTGCGCACATTGCTCACGGCCGAGCCGGCTGCCCTCGTCGAGCCGGTCGTCACCACCGACGCCTGAGCGTCGGGAGTGGCGCGACCGCTCTGACGCGCCATCGATCAGCTGACGACGTCGTCGCCCTGGGCGTTGCGACGTGGCGTGCCGGTCGGACTCAGCGAGCGAACTGGCGAGCGAGTCGCCGACCGACGAGCCCGAGCATCGTGCCGACGAGTGCTCCGGCCACCACGTCGGACCCGTGGTGGATGCGCACGTAGGCTCGGCTGATCGCGACGATTGCGGCGACCTTCCACCAGATCATTCCGACCTTCGGGCCGTCCCAGCCCGACAGCACCATCGCCGCGAATGCTGCGGAGCTGGCATGGCCGGACGGGAACGATGACGTCGTGGGCCGACGGACCTGAAGCCGGTCGTCACCGGTCTGGGTGGGTCGCTCCCGACGGAACAGGCGCTTGACCCCCTGATTCACGATCAGGCTCTCGGCGCCGAGCATCACGGCGAGCACGATCACCTGATCGGGTCGACCCTTGGCGATACCTCGGGCGATGCCGATGCCATGCCAGATCAGCGAGAAGTCGCCCACATGGCTGGCGGTCGAGAACACCCGGTCGGCGATCGGGTTGCCGCGGAGCTGCTCGAGGAGTTCGTCGACCCATTCGTCGAACGCGTCGACCTGAGGCCCGAATTGGCTCTGGCCAGGGACGATCGGGAACGGGCCGATGTCGATCGGTTCGGGATCGGCATGCCCTCGCACCGCTTCGTTCGTCATACGGTGCCAGACGCGACGGGTTGGGCCAGCAGGGTGTCGTAGGCGGCGACTGCCTCGGTGGCGGCGAGCGACGGATCTCCGCCGAACGCCGGACACCATTGCTGGAAGGAGCACCAGTCGCACAGCTTGCTCTGGCGTGGCCGGAAGTCGCCGGTGGTGCACGCCCGCTCGACCGCCGACCACACGGCCGTCGTTCGCGTCGTGATGAACTTCACCGACTGCGCCGATGGCACGGTCTCGATCGTCTCGCCGGACGCGAGATACATCAGCCGTATCTTCGCCGGTCGCTTGCCGAACAGCGCTTCGCACAGGAACGAGTAGAAGTGCACGCCCGACAGGCTCTTCTGTTCGAAGTTGCCCGACGGCGCCCGGCCGGTCTTGTAGTCGGTGACCACCAGCTCGCCGTCGGCGTCGAGTTCGAGACGATCGATGATGCCGCGCAAGGTGAGCTCACCGACCGGTGCCTCCACCCACAGCTCGAGCCCGATCTCGCGCACCGTGGTGGGGTCTTCCATCGCGAAGTACTTGTCGATCAGCGCATGACAGTCGCGGTCGAACTTGTCCACGGCGTCGCCCTCGAGTCGGAGACCGACGTAGTCGGGATGCGTGCGGTACTCGTCGAGTGCGGTGGCCATGTCGATGGCGAGAGCTTCGGGCGTGCGATCGGCGGCGGGCCGCACGAACAGCAATTCGAGCGCCCGGTGCACGATCGTGCCCTTGGTGGTGGCGACGCCGGGGGGCTCGGGCAGCTTCTGGATACTCGAGAAACGGAACTGCATCGGGCACGACGTGAATGACGACACCCGTGAGGGCGACAGCGACATCGGCACCGGGAACGTCGGTGCGGGAACAGCGGTGTCGGTCATGCAAGCCATCGTAGATGCGGGGTGCCACAGAGATGCGGGTGTCGCTCAGCCCGCCGCATCACGTATCAGCGTCGCCATTGCGCCCGGATCGATGAACGGCGCGAAGTGGTTCCAGCTGTCGTTCTCGACGTAGGTGGCATTCGGGAGGTGGTCGGCGATCTCCTCGGCGATCGCAGCGGGACCGAACTCGTCGACCTGTCCGGCAATGACGACCACCCTGGTGTCGATGTCGGGAAGTTCGGCCCAGGTGGTGTGGGCGCCACCGGTGTCGAACGTCCGAGCCTCGTGCTCAGGGTCGCACTTCAGGCGGATCCCTTCGGGGGCGGGTCGGAAGCCATGCCCGACGTAGAGTCGCAGCACGTCGGGATCGAACGCCATCATCGGGGGCTTCGACGAGTAGTTGGCGATCGCCTGATCGAACGAGTCGAACGATGCCCGACGCTTGCGGGCGCCACGCGAGAGGAGCGTTCCGTTGTTCTCGGTGCCATCGTGTGGGTCGACCTCTCGAGGCGGGAACACGATCGGCTCGAACGCCACGATCAGCTCGAACAACCCAGGATCGCGACGGGCCGCCATCAACAGCCCCGCACCGCCCATCGAGTGTCCGAAGCCGATCAGGCCGCCGTCGGGAGCCACCGCTCGGGCGGCGGCGAGGGCGTCGTCGCCGTATCGCTCCCACTGGACCTGCCAGTCGTCGGGCCGAGCGGTGTCGCCGTGTCCGCGATAGTCGAGGGCGTAGGACGTGAAGGTGTCGCTCAGCTCATCGGCGATCGGGAGGTAGCAGTACCCGTGGAATCCGGTGGCATGTGACAGGAGCAGTGGTCGCCCGGATCCCCCGAGTTCGTGGACCGCAACACTGACATGATCGGACGAAGCGACGCGCACCCGGCCATCATGGCGACGCGACTCGACGCCGTGCGAATCGTCAGGTCGGCTTGGGTTCGCGGGGGAGGCCGAGCAGGCGTTCGCCGATGATGTTGCGTTGCACTTGGCTGGAGCCGCCGGCAATTCGTCCGCCCGGTGCGGCGAGCATCCCGGTGGCGCTCGGGCCGTCCAGCATCGCCGCTGGTCCGTCGAGGTCGCCGCGCAGCATCGCCGCCTCGAACATCATCTCGGTGATGCCGAGTTTCATCAGCGATGCGGCGGTGGACGCGATCGGTCCCTGTCGCTGAGCCAGTGTCTTGTACGCGGTCCCTCGGCCCAGGAGTTCGGCGAGCTGCTGCCGCTCGATCACCGACAGCGCACGCCCGTCGGCGAGGTGGGCCATCTGGTCGAGACGGCGCTCGAGGCCGATCACCGACGTCCCGATGTGGCCACGCTCGCTCGTGAGTACCGCCATCCCGACGCCCCATCCGCCGTGCAGGGGCCCGAGCAGACAGTCCGCCGGCAGTTCGACATCGGTGAAGAACACCTCGTCGAACTCGGCGTCACCGGTCATCTGCCGGAGCGGCCGAACCTCGATACCGGGGAGGTCCATGGGGCACAGGAAGAACGAGATCCCGTCGTGCTTGGGCGCCTCGTCGAGGGATCGAGTGCGAGCCATCAGGATGCCCCAGTTGCTGTAGCGCCCGCCCGAGCACCACACCTTCTGACCGTTCACGATGTAGCGGTCGCCGTCGAGTTCGGCGCGAGTCGACAGTGACCCGAGGTCGCTTCCGGCGCCCGGCTCGGAGAAGAGCTGGCACCAGACATGCCCGGTCGTCAGCGTCGGGGCGAGGTGTTCGCTCTGTTGGTCCGGTGTTCCGTACCGCATGATTGCACCGCCCGCCAGGACGAAGCCGACCATGTTGAACACCGCCGGCACGCCTGCGCGAGCACATTCCAGCAGCCAGACGCCGTTGTGTTCGGCGCTGAGCCCTCGTCCGCCGTGCTCGACGGGCCAGTGGATGCCGGCCCACCCGGCGTCCGTCAGCCGCCGTTGCCAGTCCAGCCCCGCGTCGACCAGATCGGGCGGACAGATCGCGCCGTAGTCACGCGGCGCGTCAGCTCGGTGCTCGGCCAACCATGAGGCCGCCTCGTGCTGGAAATCGTCGACCGAGATCACGTCGTCAGCATGTCATCGGTTACGCCGGTGCCTGGCACCGGCGTAACCGGGTCAGGAGAGGGCGGTGAGGAAGAGCGCGGTCTCGTCGGCGATCGTGGCGGGGACGGCGTAGCCGTCTTGGCCGGTCACGTCGCCCCAGTGGGCGGCGAGGTCCTCGGGGGTCAGATCGGTCGTATTGGTGTAGCCGACGGTCTCGGCGATGAACACCTCGGCCACACGGCCGCCACCGACGGAGAACACCCGGCCGGTCGCCTCGCACGACTCGTGCGAGAGGTAGGTGACGAGCGGCGAGATCAGCTCGGGCTGGAGCTTGTCGCCGAGGCCACCGAGGATGTCCTCGGTCATGCGGGTGAGCGCAAGCGGCGCAATGGCATTGGCCTTGATGTTGTACTTGGCGCCCTCGACGGCCAGGACGTTGGTGAACCCGACGAGGCCCATCTTGGCGGCGCCGTAGTTGGCCTGGCCGAAGTTGCCGAAGATGCCGGCAGCCGACGACGTCGACACGATCCGGCCGTAGCCCTGCTCGCGCATGATCTTCCACGCCGGCTGCGTCACGTTGAACGCGCCGCGAAGGTGGACATCGATCACCGGGTCGAACAGGTCGGCGTCCATGTTGTGGAACGACTTGTCGCGCAGGATCCCGGCGTTGTTGATCACGATGTCGACCTTGCCGAACGCATCGACCGCGCTCTGCACGATCGCCGCGCCGCCCTCGGGCGTCGCAACCGAATCGGTGTTGGCGACGGCTTCGCCACCGGCCGCTTGGATCTCGTCGACGACGAGTTGGGCGGCACCCTTGTCGCTTCCGGTGCCGTCGACCGAACCGCCGAGGTCGTTCACCACGATCAATGCACCACGCTTGGCCATCATCAGCGCGTGCTGCTTGCCGAGGCCGCCACCAGCGCCGGTGATGATCGCTACCTTGCCGTCGAATCCGAGATCAGTCATGGCCGACAACGCTAACGGCGCGCCGTACATCTCACGAAATGTCACGCGAAGCGGTTGAAGCCACCCTCGACATCGAGGACCTGACCGCGGATCCACGCTCCCTCGTCGCTCACCAGGAAGCCGACGACGTCTGCGATGTCGGCCGGGGTGCCCCACCGACCGTCGGGAAACATCGCGGCGGTAGCGGCGTGTGCGTCACCCTCGGCGTAGCCGGTGTCGACCGGGCCCGGATTGATGCAGTTCGCAACGATGCGCGACCGCGACAGCGCGTGGTCGATCGACTGCGTCATCTGATGGAGCGCGCCCTTCGACACGGCGTAGGCGATCTCGCCATCCATCGGCCCGAGATGCTGCCCGCTCGTGAACCACAGCATCCGTCCGATCGGCGGCTCGCTCGAGTGGATGCTCACGTGGCGTTGTGCGAACCGTTGGGCGAGCAGTACGACACTGCGAACGTTCGCTGCCCAGCATCGATCGAGCTCGTCGACGCTCACCGCGTCCAGCGACTGGTGGCTCGACCGGGCATGGACCGCGGCGACGATGTCGAGGCGACCGTGGAGTTCGATCACCTCGTCGATCAGGGAGCCGGGAACGTCAGGGTGCTCCAGATCGTGATGACCGACCTCGAACGGCAACGGATCGAGCGGTTGTTCGCCCCAGGGCATCTCGGCATCGTGCGGTGCCCACCCCGTCGCCACCACCGTGGCACCCAGGTCGTGCAGGCGCCGGGCGATGCTGACCGCGATCCCACTCGGCCGCGAGACGCCGGTGACGAGCGCGACCCTCCCGTCGAGTCGGCGACGATCGGGAAGCGGTGGAGCCATGGGTGGATCCTCTCATCTCAACAGGTCGTGGTCGCGCCCGATTGGCCGCTTGGAGCGGCGCGGAGTCTCGGCGTCACCGCTCGATGCGC
Source organism: Ilumatobacteraceae bacterium (assembly GCA_963741875.1). Taxonomy (GTDB): domain Bacteria; phylum Actinomycetota; class Acidimicrobiia; order Acidimicrobiales; family Ilumatobacteraceae; genus Sva-07. The sequence continues at coordinate 156,064 of CAVUJO010000002.1, forward strand.
AACGGCTCGTCGGCCGTCACCAGGACGACCTCGTCGCCGGTGCGCACGGGAACCCCGCTACCGGCCATCACGGTGAGCGTGACGCCATCGGGATCGAGATCGACGCGAAGGGTCGTGCCGTGGCGGAGGAGTTGGAAGCTCAGCGATTCCCAGCAGCTCGGCAGCCTCGGTGAGAACTCGAGGTGATTGCCCTGCTCGACCATGCCGGCGAAGCCGTGCACGATGCCCGCCCACACGCCGCCCGCATTCGCGACGTGCACGCCGTCGGCGGTGTTGCCGTGCGAGTCGCTCAGGTCGAGATACAGCGCTCGTGTGAAGTATTCGAGGGCCAGTTCGTCGTAGCCGACCTCGGCCGCCACGACGGCCTGGACGCACGACGACAGCGACGAGTCGCCGGTGGTGATCGGATCGTAGAAGTCGAAGTTCCGCCGCTTCTGCTCCACCGGGAACCGCTCGGATCGCAGGAACATCGCGAGCACCACGTCGGCTTGCTTCAACACCTGGTGTCGGTAGATCACCAGCGGGTGATAGCGCAGGAGCAGCGGGAAGTGCTCCGGCGGTGTCGTCGCCCAGTCCCACGGTTCGAGTTCGAGGAACTCGGAGTCCTGCGGGTTGATGCCGAGTTCCTCGTCGAACGGGATGAACATCGCGTCGGCAGCGGCGTCCCAGTCGTCGAGTTCCTGCAGGTCGAGCCCGGTCTCGCGGCACAGTGCTTCGAATGCGTCCGGGTTCCATTCGGCGAGGAACCGAACGGTGCGTGCGGCGTAGCGCAGATTGAACCTCGCCATCACGTTCGTGTAGAAGTTGTCGTTGACGACCGTGGTGTACTCGTCGGGCCCGGTGACCCGGTGGATGTGGAACGAGCGGGAGCCGTTCTGGGAGTAGAACCCGAGGTCGGCCCACAATCGTGCGGTCTCCACGAGGATCTCGGAACCCTCGTGTGACAGGAAGTCGATGTCGCCCGAGGCTTCCAGATAGCGGCGCAGGGCCAGCACGACGGCGGCATTGATGTGGTACTGGGCGGTGCCGGCCGCGTAGTAGGCGGACGCCTCCTCACCGTTGATCGTGCGCCACGGATACAGAGCACCGACCTGGCTCATCTCGCTGGCGCGGGTGCGCGCGTGATCGAGCATCCGCCAACGGAAGCGGACGATCTTCCGAGCGGCTTCGGGATTCGTGTACGCGAGGAACGGTGCGACGTACACCTCGGTGTCCCAGAAGTAGTGGCCGTCGTAGCCGCCGCCGGTGACCCCCTTGGCTGCGATGCCCTGCTCTTGTGTGCGCGCCGACGCCTGGCCGAGCTGGAACAGGTTCCAGCGCAGTGCCTGCTGGGCGCGGTCGTCGCCGCGCAACTCGATGTCCGAGTTCGCCCAGAACTCGTCGAGCCACTGACGTTGATCGGCGACGATCTGCTCGATGCCGTCGGCTTCGGCTCGATCGAGGGTTCGCGAACACCGATCGGCGAGTTCCTCGGCGGGGACACCATTCGACGAGTGGTACGAGACGAGCTTGGTGATCTTGATCGGGTCGCCCGCCGTGGCCCGGACGGTGAACACCGTCTTGGCGAGATCGGCGCCGACGTCGGTCGTGACCTCGACCTGGCACGAGGTGTCGACGTGGTGACGTGTGCCGCATGCGAGCGTCATCTTGCTGTTCGCGCACCGGTACCCGAGCACGATCTCGTTGCCATCCTCGCGCTGGAGGCGAGGCTCGAGTACCCGATGGTTGAACTTGCGAGACCGGCGCGGATCCAGTCCCTCGCCGAGCGCAGCCGACTTCACGTGGTACTCGTCCTCACCGTCCTGGCGGTTGAGCAGCTGAGATGACACGACCACCGGCGCAGCGTCGTCGAGCAGGGTGATCTCGAACGTCATCACCGCCAGATGTCGATGCACGAAGCTGACCATCCGCTGCGACGACACGCGAAACGCGCTTGCCGGCCGGGGTGCGCCAGATCATGTCACGGGTGAGCACACCGTTGCGGAAATCGAGGGACCGTTCGTAGTGGTCGAGGTCGGCCGTCCGGAGCAGCAGTGGCTCGTCGTCGACGTACAGCTTCAGCAGCTTGGCGTCGGGCACGTTGACGATCGTCTGGCCGGTCTTGGCGAAGCCGAACGCGTCCTCGGCGTGCAGGATCGACCAGGTCTCGTGAAAACCGTTGAGGTAGCTGCCGTGGCTGTGGGCCTCTCGGCCCTCTTCTGGGTTGGCGCGCATCCCGAGGTACCCGTTGCCCAGCGCGAACAGCGTTTCGGTCGTGCCGAGATCGTCGTTGGAGTAGGCGCGCTCGACGAGGCGCCAGGGATCGACGGGGAAACGGTGCGTCGGCAGGCCGAGTGGGGGTGGCAGGCGGTTCACGGGAGCAGGTCCGCGAGGTCGTCGACGACGAAGGTGGCGCCGTGGTCGAGCAGTGTTGCGGCGCCCGCACCCCGGTCGACGCCGATCACCACGGCGAAGCCCCCGCCGGCGCCGGCCGCGACGCCGGAGACGGCGTCTTCGACCACGACGGCGCGGTTCGGCGCGACACCGATCTGGTGCGCGGCGTGCAGATACATGTCGGGAGCCGGCTTGCCCGCGATGTGTTCTGTCGCAGCGACGACACCGTCGACGACCACGTCGAAACGACGCCCCAGACCCGCTGCGTCGAGCACGCTGCGAGCGTTCTTCGACGATGACACGATCGCCGACGGGATCCCGGCGTGGTCGAGCAGGTCGATCGTGGCGAGCGACGCGGGATACGGGGCGATGCCGTCGCGCTCGAGGATCGTGTTGAACAACTCGTTCTTGCGGTTGCCCATGGCGCACACCGTGTCGTCGCCCGGCGCGTCCGACGGGTCGCCGTCGGGCAACGAAACATCCCGAGACGACAGGAACGACCGCACCCCGTCGTAGCGGGGCTTGCCATCGATGTAGCGCAGGTAATCGGCTTCGGTGTAGTCGAATCCGGCGAACAGTTCGCCCCAGGCGTGTTCGTGGATTTCGGCGGTTGGCGTGATCACACCGTCGAGATCGAACAGCACACCGCCATGGTGCCGCCAGTCGAAGTCCGCCTCAGGTTGCTGCACCCTGCCCACGTTAGACAGCAGCGTGGCCGCCCGCGCCAATGGTCGGCCCTGCGATGGCGTCGGACCGGAGGCGCTTGTAGTCGAGCTTGCCGTTTGCTGCCCGACCGATCGAGGCGACGGTGATCACCAGTTTGGGCGCCTTGTACGCGGCGAGGCGAGCCTTCACATGGGCGATCAACTCGCCGGCGTCGATGACGCCGCCCGTCTGCGGCTCGACCAGCGCAGTGATGGCCTCGCCCCACTTCTCGTCGGGCACACCGACGACGGCGGCGTCGGCCACCGAGGGGTGCAGCTTCAAACACTCCTCGACTTCTTCGGGGTACACCTTCTCGCCTCCGGTGTTGATGCACTGGCTGCCGCGTCCGAGCAGCGTCACCGACCCGTCGGCCTCGACCGTGGCGTAGTCGCCGGGGATCGAGTAGCGCTCGCCATCGATCGTCACGAACGTCTGCGCCGACTTCGCCTCGTCCTTGTAGTAGCCGACCGGCGTGCGGCCGGGGAGCGCCACCCGGCCGAGATCGCCGGAGCCCGGCACGACGTCGCGGCCCTCGTCGGTGATGACCCGAGTGGTCGGGCCGAGTTCGAACGTTGCCGTCTCGCCGCTCGACTCGGCGGTCGTGGTGTTGCTCGCCATGCCGATCGCCTCACTGGAGCCGAGCGAATCCACCATGATCAGGCGCGGATTGTGGCGCAGCAGTCCCTGCTTGGTCTCCTTCGACCACATCACTCCGGACGACACGACCACCCGGAGCGTTGAGATGTCCCAGCGATCGGGTTCGGCGTCGAGCGCCCGAAGGATCGGCTTCGCGAAGGCGTCGCCGACGATCGAGGTCGAGTTGATCCCGTAGCGCTGCACCGTGTCGAGGAATTCCTCGGCGCTGAAGTGGCGGCCCTCGGTCGTGGTGATCGAGCCCCCCACCATCAGGTTGCTGATCGCGTTGAACAGCCCGGTTCCATGCATCAGCGGCGCCGCTGGCATGTTGCGCGGGCCGGCTTTCACGATCCGTTCGGCCACGGCGTCGAGGTCCTGCTCGGGCGGCATCCGCTTCTTGTTGTTGGCGTCGAGCACACCGAACAGGTCGTCCTGGCGCCACATCACCCCTTTGGGCATGCCGGTGGTGCCACCGGTGTACAGCAGGAGGAGGTGGTCGCCGCTGCGTCCCCACGGGCCCTCGACGTTGTCGTCCGTGCCGCTCGCTGCGGCCGCTTCGTACGGCGTCGCCCAGTCGGGGCACGGCCCACTTGCGTCGTCGACCCACAGCCAGGTTCGCACCTTCGGGACGCGGTTGCGGATGGCATCGCACTGCTCGGCGAACGTGCCGTGGAACACGACGGCGGTGGCGTCGGCGTTGTCCCACAGGTAGACGAGTTCGTCGGCGGCGTACCGGTAGTTGGTGTTCACCACGGCGAAGCCGGCCTTGAACGCGGCGAAGATCGACTCGAGGTACTCGGGACTGTTGTAGAGGTACTGGGCGACCTTGTCCTGCTCGGCGGAATCCGGTCGCAGCAGTGCCGCTGCCACCCCGTTCGCCCGCCGATTGAACTCGGTCCACGTGGCGGACCGGTCTCCTTGTTGTTGCGCGAGCGCGTCGGGGATCTGGGTCGCCACCGTCTCCCACAGGTCCGCGAAGTTCCAGCCGGCATCGGTCGTCGTCACGCGGACGAACGTAGCCGCGACAACGCGAAGCTGCTCAGGTGGGCGGGCCCTGGCGGAGGCGGTCGTAGGCGGCGGTGACCGGGGAGTGCTCGGCCATCGCGTCCCACATCGACTCGATCCACCACGTCGCTCCCGCGTCGGCGTACGCGGCAGGCGAATGCTCCGACATCGTGCCCTCCACGATGATGTCGACGTGCTCGCCCGGCCGTTCGGCGTCGAGCCGTGATCGGAGGGCGGCCACCTCGTCGAGGTGCGGTTGACGGGCGCCGCCCTCGTCGCCGAGCACCTGGGGGATCACGCCGTCCCACGTCATCGCTCTCGTCATCGACTTCTCGCGCCCGAGCGCACCGACGCACCAGATCGGCACCCGCGGCTGCTGCACGGTGTGGCCGATCGTGGGGAACTCCGTCGGTGTCACGGTGTAGTGGGCGCCGTCGTAGGCGAAGGGCTGTCCGGCCCAGAGACCGCACACGATGTCGAGCGCTTCGTCCATCAACTCCGCCCGGGTGTGGCGGTCGCACTCCTCGCCGAAGGTGTCGAACCCGGAATCGATCGCGCCGAGCCCGACCGACAGCGTCACCCGGCCGGCGGAGATCCGGTCGACCGTCGCGACCTGACTGGCGAGCTCCCAGGGGCGTCGACGCGATGGCGGGGTGAGCAGTGTTCCCAGCCGGATCTTCGACGTGCGCACCGCAGCGAGTCCGAGTGAGATCCACGCATCGACACCCCAGACGGGCTCCCACACGAACAGGCCGTCCCACCCGGCCTCTTCGGCCGCAGCGGCCAGGTCGCCGACGTCCTCGGCGTCGCCCCACGGGACCACGAAGCCGAACCTCATACCGTCGACCGTAGACCCTGTGGGGTTCGCGTGCACGCGGCGACGGTGTTCGCCGGCACGCGGCGACTGCGGACACGTCGTTCGGGCGGGCCTACAGTCGCGCCCATGAGCAGCGCATCATCGATTGTCGATGCCGCACGAGACCTCGCTGAACTGATCGAGGCGAACGCCGACGACGGGGAGCGGATACGGCGCCTGCCCCTCGCGACGGTGAAGGCGCTCAGCGATGCCCAGATGATGCGGATGTGCGTGCCGGCGGTGTACGGCGGACCGGAGGTCGACCCGGTCACGCTCGTCCGAGCCATCGAGGCCGTTGCCCACAGCGATGGTGCCGCTGGTTGGTGCACGATGATCGCCTCGACGACGTCGTCGATGTCGTCGCTGCTGCCCGAGGCGGCAGCGCGTGAGATCTACGGCGACTCCACGTCGATCACCGGTGGCGTCTTCGCCCCGAACGGCAAAGGGGTCGCGACGACCGTCGACGGCGTCGACGGGTTCTCCGTGAGCGGCCGGTGGGCATGGGGGAGTGGTACCCAGCACTGCCGATGGGTGCTCGGCGGCGCACTCTGTGACGATGGCACGTTTCGTCTGTGCTGGTTCCCGCAGTCGGCCGTGACGTTCCACGACACCTGGTACACGACCGGGATGCGCGGGTCGGGTTCACTCGACTACTCGGTGAGTGAGGTCTTCGTGCCCGCCGAGCGGACGGTCCAACCGGCCGTGACCCGCCCCGTCGTGCGCACGCCGCTGTCGCAGTTCCCGAACTTCACGCTGCTCGCCGCCGGCGTCTCGGCAGTCGGGCTCGGCGTCGGACGGCGGGCGCTCGACGAACTCGTCGATCTCGCCCAGGGGAAAAAGCCGCAGTACTCGTCCAAGACGCTCGCGCAGAGCGCATTCACACAGATCGAACTGGCGCGGGCCGAAGGCAGATTGCGCGCCGCACGTGCGTTCCTGCTCGACGAGCTGGAGTCGGCGTGGAACACCGCTGTGGCCGGCGACGAGGTCACCGTCGAGGCCCGCACTGGCATCAGGTTGGCCGCCACCCATGCAGCGACGACGGGCGCGGAGGTTGCCGACGTGGCCTTCACGCTCGCCGGTGGCACCGCCGTGTACGACACGAGCGTGCTCGGACGGTGCCTGCGCGACGCCCACATCGTCACCCAGCACATCCAGACCGCCCCGAAGCTCAACGAGACGATCGGCAAGCTGCTGCTCGGCCTCGACGTCGACACCTCGATGTTCTGATCGGATGCAGTGATGGACACGATCCGAACTCACCGCGACGGCGACGTGCTGATCGTCACGATCGACCACCCGGGCTCGGAGATGAACGCGGTCGACGAGCAACTCCACCACGACCTGTGGGAACTGTTCCGAGACCTCGGGGCCGAACGCGACGCCCGTGCCGTCGTGCTCACCGGATCGGGTCGGGCGTTCTCCGCCGGCGGCGACATGTCGTGGTTTCCCCAGTTGCGACGCCCCGATCGTCTGCACGCGTTGCGTCGTGAGGGCAAGCAGCTGATCTGGAACCTGCTCGATGTCGAAGTCCCGATCGTCTGCGGTCTCAACGGCCCGGCCGTCGGGCTCGGGGCCTCGGTGGCGCTCCTGTGCGACGTGATCGTCATGGCCGACACCGCATCGATCATCGACCCGCACGTCCAGGTGGGGTTGGTCGCCGGTGATGGTGGCGCGGCGATCTGGCCGCTGCTCGTCGGCCCGCTCGCTGCCAAGCGGCATCTGATGCTGGGCGACCCGCTGGGCGCCGATGAGGCGATGCGACTCGGCGTGGCGTCGGAGGTGTGCGCGGTTGCCGACGTCGCCGACGTCGCGCTGCGTTGGGCGACTCGCCTTGCTGCGCAGCCGCCACTCGCGGTCCAGGGCACGAAGATCGCGGTCAACGCGCAGATCAAGCAGGCGTTGCTCACGAGCTTCGACGTCTCGACGGCGCTCGAGATCAGTTGCTTCCACTCCGCCGACCACGCCGAGGCGGTCAGCGCCTTCGTCGACAAACGAACACCGAGATTCGAGGGACGATGAACGACACTGCGACCACCCCCACCATCGACGCGATCGAGGCGCTGATGACCACGCGGGCGATTCGTCGTTTCAGTGACGAGCCGGTCACCGACGCCGAGATCATCACGTGCCTGCGAGCGGCCCAGCAGGCCCCGAGCGGCGGCAACGTGCAGCCGCAGCAGTACGTCGTGGTCACCGAGGCCGAGCGCAAGGCCGAGATTGCCCGGTGGTATCGCGAGTCGTTCGACCGGTACGAGAAGTCGCTGCCCGACGCAACAGCGTTCCGCGACGAGGCACAGGCCGAGTCGTGGCGCAAGACGCGTGCGGCCAGCCGTCATTTGGCCGACCACGTCCAGGACGCCCCGGCGATCGTGTTCTTCCTCCAGCCGATCATCCCGTGGACCCCATCGGACGACGACGGCCCGATGGACATCGGCCGCCTCGATGCCAGCGTGTATCCGGCGGTGCAGAACTTCTGCGTGGCGGCGCGTGCACTCGGGATCGGCACCTCGCTCACCACGGTCATTCGCATCAACGCCGCCGAGGCGCTCGACGCGCTCGGTGTTCCGGCGAACGACGATGGGAGCCCCCGCTTCGAGATCGCCGCGTGCATCCCGATGGGACGTCCCGCCGGCAACTTCGGTGTCGCTCCCCGCAAGCCGGCGAGCGCCGTCACCCACTGGAACACGTTCGGCGATCGTCGCCGCGACTGATCCTCGTCGTCGGAGACCCGGGCTCGGGGGAGTACGAGGCGGTCTGCGACGATGAGCTGATGACGACCCTCGCTCCCGCCGATCGCCTCACGGTCGACCTGCTCGACCCTCAGCTCTATCAGCGCAACCCGCACGATGTCTGGGCGTGGATGCGTGCCAACGAGCCCGTCTACCGAGACGAACGCAACGGGCTGTGGGCGGTCACCCGACACGCCGACCTGATGGACGTCGAGCGGCGTTCGACGGTCTACCTGTCCGGGCAGGGCTACCGGGCGCTCTGGTCGCCCGACGAGATCAACATGATCGCCCAGGATGATCCGCGCCATCGTCAACAGCGAATGCTCGTGCAGCCCAAGCTGACCGGAAGGTCCGTCGCGCAGCGCCAGGCCGAGATCGCGGCGCTGGTCACCGAGCTGATCGACGATGCCCTCGCTGCGGGCGACGAGATGGACGTCATCGAGGCGCTCGCCGGCCAGCTTCCGGCCCGCTTCACCGCCCGCATCCTGGGCTTCCCCGAGGAGATGTGGCCGCAGATCAAGTCGTGGTCCGAACGCCTGATGCGCACCGACGACCGCGACCGCAGCGGCGAGTCGTTCCGCGACTTCTTCGCAGCGAACATGGAGTTCGTCGGGGTCCTCGGCGAGATCGCACCGAAGAAGCTGGCCGAACCGGGCGACGACCTGATCAGCGTGTGGCTGCACTCGACCATCGACGGTGAACCGCTGCCGCCGGCCACGATCGTCCACGAGGTCGGGCTGTTCATCGCCGGTGGCGCGGAGACCACTCGGACAGCGATCAGTCATGGTCTCCACGCGTTCGCGCAGCATCCCGACCAGTGGGAGGCGATCGGCGCCGATCCCGACCTGGTGCCGGGTGCCGTCGAGGAAGTGCTGCGATGGGTGACCCCACTGAACAATTTCTTCCGGCGGGCGGCAGCGGACGACCGGATCGGCGACCAGCCGATCGAACGTGGCGACCGGATCATCCTGCTCTACCCATCGGCGAACCGAGACGAAGCGGTGTTCGACGACCCGTTCACCTTCGACATCCGCCGCGACCCCAACCCACACGTCGCGTTCGGCTTCGGCACGCACCTCTGCATCGGCACCCATGTCGCTCGGGCGTCGCTTGCCGCGGTGTTCGGAGAGTTGAGTCAGCGGATCACCGACCTCCGTGTCGTCGAGGAACCGGTCGTCGAGGCCAACATCTTCGCCCGGGCCGTGCAGTCGTTCCGGCTCGGCTACACCGTGCGCTGAGGCGCAACCCGTCGAGCGCGGATCGTGTCGCTCGGAAATCAGCGACGGGTGGTTGTGCAATGATGCCGGTCCTTCCACGAGCGAACGGAGCCTGCGATGACCGAGGGGTCAGATCCGACAACCCCGACCACGGAGACGCGCCGACCCGACGCTTCCGTCGTCACGAAGGAGTTGATCTTCCACCGGCTCCTGCTGCCGTCGGCGAGACGCAACGCCGACCGTCCGTGCACCACCGATGCCTCCACCGGGATGACCCGTACCTACCGCGAGCACTTCGACGACGTTGCCCGGGCGATCGGTGGGCTGCGCGAGCTCGGTGTCGGACGCGGTGATCGCTTCGCCGTGATGATGGCGAACTCACCCGAGTACCTCGTGCTCTTCCACGCGGCGCTGCTCGGTGGAGGCGTGGTGAACCCGCTCAACCTGCGGTTCGCTCCGAAGGAGCTGGCCTATGTCCTGCGTGACTCGGGGAGCACGGTCTGCTTCGTCGATCAGCACTTCGCCCCGATCATCGAACAGGTCAAGGACGACGCCGGACTCGAACACGTGGTCCTCGTGGGTGGCGGCGACGTGGCGCACACGATGACCTACGCCGACATGCTCGCCGCCGCATCGCCGGTGATTCCGGACGAGGGCGAGGAGTCCGATCCCGTCGTGCTGATGTACACCGGCGGCACGACCGGCCTCCCCAAGGGCGTGCTGTCGGACCAGCGCGGCCAGATGATGAACGTCTACCACTGCCTCATGACGCTGCCGTACAGCCGAGACTCGACGTTTCTGCTCCAGACCCCGATGTTCCACGCAGCATCCACGCTCACGATGACGTCGTTGCCGGCCGTCGGCGGCCACATCGTGACGGTGCCCATGTTCGAACCGGTCGGGGTGATGCGAGCGATCCGCGACCACCGGCCCACCTTCACGGTGATGGTGCCGACGATGATCGGCATGACGATGTCCCACCCCGACTTCGTCGCCGACTCGTTCGCGCCGTTGACCGACCTCGGGTACGGAGCGTCGCCCATGCCGCAGGTGCTCCTCGAGAACCTCGCCTCGCTGTATCCGGCGCTGAATCTCTGGCAGGTCTACGGGATGACCGAGGCCTCGCCGGTCGTGACGGTGCTGCGACCCGAGGACCACCGCGCCGGCGGCGGGCTGCTGCGATCGGCCGGATCGGCCGTCACCGGCGTCGAACTGTCGATCCGCGACCTGGACGGCACCGAGCTGCCCGTCGGCGAGCCGGGCGAGGTGTGTGCCCGCGGTGGAAACTTCATGGTCGAGTACTGGAAGCAGCCGGACGCGACCCGCGATGCCTTCGCCGACGGCTGGTATCACTCCGGCGATGCCGGCTACCTGGATTCCGACGGGTACCTGTACCTCGTCGACCGGGTGAAGGACATGATCGTCACCGGTGGAGAGAACGTGTACTCCGCCGAAGTCGAGAACGCGATCGCCAGCCACCCGGCGGTGCTGCAGGTGGCGGTCATCGGTGTGCCGAGCGACGAATGGGGCGAGGCCGTGCACGCCATCGTGGTGCTGCGTGACGGAGCCGAGGCGACCGATGTCGACATCATCGATCACGCTCGCGAATGGATCGCCGGATACAAGGTGCCCAAAGCAGTGACGTTCCGCGCCGAACCGTTGCCGCTGTCGGGTGCCATGAAGGTGCTCAAGCGAGAGCTGCGCGCGCCCTACTGGGAGGGTCACGACCGCAACGTCGGCTGAACAGGTTCCCATGCCCTCACAGCTGCACTAAGTTGCGGACTCATGGGGGAGATCACGAATCTGGCAGGGGTCATTCGCGTTCACGGCGAGGCCCAAGGTGACAAGACCGCACTGATCCTGGGGGATCGATCGCAGAGTTGGTCAGAGTTGCGGGATCGCTCGGCGCGGGCTGCGCAGGGTCTGCTCGCCGCCGGAGTCGGCGAACAAGAGCGCGTCGCGTTCCTCGACAAGAATGGCTTCGAGCACTTCGAAGTGATGTTCGGCTCGGCGATGATCAACGCAGTCTGTGTCGACGTCAACTGGCGTTTGGCCGCACCAGAGGTCGAGTTCATCGTCAACGACACCGAGGCCAAGGTGCTCGTCGTCGGGCCCGACTTCGTGCCGATCCTCGACGCGATCGCCGACAATCTCACCCATGTGACGACGGTGCTGGTGATCGGTGGTCACGAGCGATTCCACGACTACGAAGCGTGGATCAGCTCGTTCGACGCGGTGGACCCCGGCACCGATTCGGCGCTCGACGACGTGGCGTTCCAGCTCTATTCATCCGGTACGACCGGACGCCCGAAGGGCGTGATGCTGACGAATGCCAACTTCTTCAGCTTGCTGCCGATGGCCAAGGAGCTGTGGGAGCTGACGCCCGACTCCGTGAACCTCGTGGCGATGCCGCTGTTCCACATCGCCGGCGGCGGCTGGGCGGTTGCCGGGATGTACGAGGGCTGCACCTCGATCATCTTCCGCGACCTGGACCCGGTTGCACTGGTGTCGACGATCGCCGAGCTGCGGGTCACCCATGCGCTGCTCGTCCCGGTCGCGCTGCAATTCGTGCTCATGGTCCCGGGCGTCGAGGACGCCGACTTCTCCAGCTTGCAGGTGATGGTCTACGGCGCATCGCCGATCAGTGAGGACGTGCTCTCGAAGTGCGTCGAGCTGTTCAAGCCGTGCAAGTTCTGGCAGGCCTACGGGCTCACCGAGACCACCGGCGGCGTGGTCAACCTGCCGCCCGAAGATCACGAGTCCGACAGCCCGCACAAGCACCGGCTGCGCTCGTGCGGTGTCCCCGGTCCCGGGGTCGAACTCCGCATCGTCGGCGACGAGGGTTCGGACTGCGAGACCGGCGAGGTCGGCGAGATCTGGGTGCGATCGCCGCAGGTGATGAAGGGCTACTGGAACATGCCCGAGGCGACGGCTGAGGCGGTGACGCCCGACGGCTGGTTCAAGACCGGCGACGCCGGCTACCTCGATGCCGATGGCTACGTGTACATCCACGACCGCGTCAAGGACATGATCGTGTCGGGTGGCGAGAACGTCTACCCCGCCGAGGTCGAGAACGTCCTGATGGCCCATCCGGGGATCGCTGACGTTGCGGTGATCGGCGTGCCGGACGAGAAGTGGGGTGAGACCGCGAAGGCGATCGTCGTGAAGGCCCCCGACTCGGAGGTGACCGAGGCCGAGATCATCGCCTACGCCAAGGAGCGTCTCGCGACGTTCAAGTGCCCCACCAGCGTCGACTGGGCAGACGTGCTGCCGCGCAATCCGAGCGGCAAGATCCTGAAGAAGGACCTCCGCGAGCCGTTCTGGGTGGGCCACGAACGCCGCGTCGGCTGACCGCACTGCTGGCGCAGTGCGGTCGTTCACTCAAGCGATCAGCTGGCCGCGTGCATCCAATTCGAACAACCGGACCTTGTCGTCGGCGGCGACCGCATGGCGTGCCTCCTGGATCAGTGTCGGATCGTCGACGTGGAGTGCGACGACGATCGCGTCGGCCGCGTCGGGGTCGATGAATCCCTGCTGGTAGGCCTCGCTCTGGCCGGTGCCGATCACGAAGCTCCAGACCGCGGTGACGTAGAAGCCGAAGATGGCGCCGCCGAGGGCAGCGCCGGCGGTTGCGGCAGCGCTGTCGGTCAGGAGCCAGACGCCGAGGCCGATGATCAGGGCGCAGACTGCAGCGCCGGGAATCCCGCCGAGCATCGTGCGGCGTGCGGCATGGGAGGTGACGCCCTCGGGGTCGGCCTCGTGTGTCGACTCTCGGTCGACCTCGTGACCCAGCACGAGCATCGTGATGTCAGCGGCGTCTGCCGGGGTCCGTTCGAAATCGAGCGCGACCACTCGGGCTGCCTGGAGATCGCTGGTGATCGCCACCAGGTTGTGGTTGCGTAGCTCTGCGGTCGGATTCGAATTCGACACCTCGCTGAGGTGCGGCGCATGCCGGCGGGCCCACGTGGTGAGGGCCAGTGGTGCATCACCAGTGGCCTGGTCGCTTCGTGGGTCGACCGCAGGTTGACCCTCGGTGCTGGGGTTGCGTTCGGATTCGGTCATGGTCGTCTCTCCTCGATCGGATGCCAGAGACGTGCCCGGCAGCGCCGGTCGGCAAACCTGAACCGGCGCGAGGACCGGACGGGCACACCGGCGTCGTCGTCGACGCGACGAGCATCAGAGGAGGGCGACCACCGAACTGATGGCGGTGTAGATCGCGATCACGATCAGGAATCCGACGAACCACTTCTGGAGGAACCTGGGATCGCGTGTGCTGGCCAGTCGGCTGCCGACGAACACGCCGAGCAGGCTCGCGATGGTGAAGGGCAGCACGACGTTCCACTCGATCGAGCCGCCCGGCAGGCGCGTCATCAGCGCCACCGTCGAGTTGACGGCGATGACGAGCAAGGACGTGCCGACCGCCTCCGGCATCGTGAATCCCAATGCGAGCACGAGCGCCGGAACGATGACGAAGCCACCGCCGACGCCGAAGAATCCCGTGAGCAGGCCCACGAAGGATCCCGCAATCATCACCTTGACCGTGGTTGCGGCGTCGATCCGGACAGGGGTGGCCTTCGGCGCGACCTCGTCGAGGTTCGCCGCGGCGCCGACGGAGTGGGGTACCGGCTCGGGTGAGGCGTCGAGGCGTCGCCACATCGCGTAGGCCGCGACCAGCATCAACGCCGAGAATGCGAGCAGGAGCACGTCCTCGTTGACGGATTCGTTCCAGGCCGAGCCGAGGAGCGACCCGCCGACGCCGGCCAGCCCGAAGACAGCGCCGGCTGCAACGCGGACGCGCCCGGCGCGCCAGTGCGGGATGATGCCGACCAGTGCGGTGATCGTGACGAGCACGAGCGAGGTCGTCGTCGCCCCCTTCGGGTCCTGCCCGGCGGCGTAGACGAGTGCCGGCACGGCGAGAATCGATCCGCCGCCGCCGAGTGCGCCGAGGGAGAGTCCGATCAGGAATCCCAGCGGTGAAGCCAACAGCGCGCGCACACCGTCATGATACCCCACTGGGTATATGTTCCGTCCGACGTGGCTGTTCCCTCCGCCCGAGCTGTTCCGGTCGACGTCGAGCGCCGGCAGCGATCGTTCGTTCGTGAACCGGCGATAGCGTGGCTTGTCGTGCCCAACGACCAGACTCTTCTCGACGGCCCGCCGGGCGTCGATTCCGACGCCGACGTGCGTCACCGCAGCGACATCCGCAATCTCGCCATCGTCGCCCACGTCGACCATGGCAAGACGACCCTCGTCGACGCGATGCTGCACCAGTCAGGGGCTTTCCGTTCGAACGAGGAAGTGGCCGAGCGCGTCATGGACTCGGGCGACCTGGAACGGGAGAAGGGCATCACGATCCTCGCCAAGAACACCTCGCTCGTCTGGCACGACGAGCGCACCGGCGACGACATCACGCTGAACATCGTCGACACCCCCGGCCACGCCGACTTCGGCGGCGAGGTCGAACGAGCGCTCACGATGGTCGACGGCATCGTGTTGCTCGTCGACGCCGCCGAGGGCCCGTTGCCACAGACCCGATTCGTGCTGCGCAAGGCGCTCGCTCGCAACTTGCCCGTGATCCTCGTGATCAACAAGGTCGACCGTGCAGACGCCCGCACCCTCGAAGTCATCGACGAGGTGTACGAACTGTTCTTCGATCTCGACGCCAAGGAACACCAGGTCGAGTTCCCGATCGTCTACTGCTCGGGCCGCGAGGGCTGGGCCACGCTCGATCTCGACGAGGCCCACGGCATCATCGCCGGCACCGTCGAGAAGAAGACCTTGCACGATTTCGTCGAGATCCTGCTCGATCACGTTCCGTCGCCGACCTACCACGAGGGCGCGTCGTTGCAAGCCTGGGTGACCAACCTCGACGCCTCGCCATATCTCGGTCGACTTGCCTTGCTTCGGGTCATGGAGGGCGAGATCAAGAAGGGCCAGTCCGTCGCGTGGTGCAAGCGTGATGGCACGATCGCCCGAGCGAAGATCGCCGAGTTGTTCCTCACCGAACATCTCACGCGCGTCCCGGTCGACGGCGCCCGTCAGGGCGACCTGGTCGCGGTCGCCGGTATCGAGGAGATCTACATCGGCGAGACGTTGGCCGACCCCGAGAACCCGATCGCACTGCCGGTGATCACCGTCGACGAGCCAGCGCTGTCGATGACGATCGGCATCAACACCTCACCGCTCGCCGGGCGCGAGGGCAAGAAGCTCACCGCTCGTCTGGTCAAGAACCGGCTCGACGCAGAGTTGGTCGGCAACGTGTCGATCCGAGTGCTGCCGACCGAGCGGCCCGACGCCTGGGAAGTCCAGGCACGAGGCGAGCTACAGCTGGCAATCCTCGTCGAGCAGATGCGACGCGAGGGATTCGAGCTGAACGTCGGCAAGCCGGTGGTGTTGACCCACGAGATCGACGGCAAGCTCCACGAACCCGTCGAGCGGGTCACGATCGACGTGCCCAACGAGCATCTCGGTGCGGTCACGCAGCTACTCGCCACTCGCAAGGGACGCATGCAGAACATGGGCGGGTCGGGCTGGGTCCGTCTCGACTACCTCGTGCCGGCTCGGGGCCTGATCGGCTTTCGCACCGAGTTCCTCACCGAGACGCGCGGCACCGGCGTGATCAGCCACACCTTCGAGGGCTACGAGCCGTGGGCCGGCGAGATCCGTTCGCGCCAGTCCGGTGTGCTCGTGGCCGACCGCACGGGCCCGGCGACCACGTACGCCATGCTCAACCTGCAGGACCGTGCGTCGATGATGGTCGGCCCCGGGGCCGAGGTGTACTGCGGCATGATCGTCGGCGAGAACTCCCGCGCCGGCGACATGGACGTCAACATCTGCCGCGAGAAGAAGATGACCAACGTGCGTGCATCTTCAGCCGACGAAACGGTCAAGCTCACCCCGCATCGCGTGTTGTCGCTCGAGGGTGCGCTCGAGTTCATCGCCGACGACGAATGCGTCGAGGTCACACCGCAGAACATTCGTCTGCGCAAAGCCGACCTCGATCCCACCAACCGCGCACGCGAAGCCAAGCGCCGCAGCCAATCCGCGTAGCGGCAGCTACGGACCCGCGGCGTACGCGGCGTCGGGTTCGTGGAGGTCGATCGCTTCGTTGTCGTGGGCGTGGAGCCCGGTCACTTCCCACGAGAGCACGCCGATGCGGCAACGCTCCCACCGGTTGCCACTCACCTGGCAGTCGGACGCTCCCCATTCGACGATGCAACCGCTGTCGCCGTCGCACACCGCGTTGCCGTCGATGACCGCCTGGGTCCCGCCGTCGATGTCGATGCCGCGCATCGTGTGATCGATGAAGTTGCCGTAGACGTGTGCGCCTTCGGTCTGCTCCAGATGGATGCCCAACCACCGGGCGGTCACGTTGTTGCCGCGCACGATCGTGCCGGTGGTCTCGCTCGCCCGGATGCCGCAGAGGTGGTCGCGAAACTCGCAGGAATCGACCTCGTGGCCGCTTCCCCCGATCAGATGGGCGCCGACGTCCCAACGCATGCCGCGGAACTGGCTCCGCGAGAGGATGAGACGGTCGGCGCCGTCGGCGACGACGCCAGCTGCTGACGTCGCCCTGATCACCACGTCATCCGCACGCACGATGACGTGGCCGTCGACTCGGCAACCGAGCAGGGTGGCGTACGGGCCCTGCACGTCCACGACCGGGCACGGCAGCCAGGCCAGACGCGGCGGCCCGCCACCCGCTCGGAGGTGTTCGAGGCGGGCGTTGCGCTCGAGCGTGACGGCGGTGGCGCCGTTGCCGTCGATCGTGGTGCGCGTGGTACCGAGACCCCGCACGATCACCCCGGCCGGCACGGTGACCGGGCCGATGTAGGTGCCGTCTCCGAGTTGCACGATGTCGCCGGGGGAGGCGTCACGCAGCAGCGGGGCGAGCTGGATCGGTTGTCGGGGCTGCGGCGCGAACAGTTCGACAGGTTGCTCCACCGGAGCGAGGACCACCCGGTAGACGGAGATGTCGTCGATCCGTCCGGTGTGCGTCCGTCGCTCGAGCGGTGATCGGCCACCGTCGACGCGCAGACCGTCGTCGCGCTGATGGAAGCCCACCGGCGTGCCGGCGCGTTCGACCGCTTCCACCCGGTAGCGATCGGGGGTGATCGCTGCGAAACGGCCCCGCCCGGTGAGATCGACGGCATGGACCTCGCCGTCGACGCTCAGGTAGCGGACCTCGTCGTCACCCCACGTGTCCCAGGGGGTCGACTCGTCGATCAGCCGCTGATGCGCTCGGATCCATGTGCCGGCGGCCTCGAGCGGTGCGCGCTGCAACTCGGGAATGGTGCCGTCGGCGGCCGGTCCGATGTTCAACAACAGGTGCCCGCCCTTGGCGACGACGTCGGTGAGCAGTGCCACGATGTCGAAGCCCGACAGATGGTGTTCGGCCCGTTCCGCCCGGTTGTGGCAGAAGCTTGCCCCGATGCCCCGACACAGCTCCCACGGCCCGTCGACGATCTCATCCGGTGGCTCGTACTCGAACGTTCGAACCAGGTCGGGGCTGTCGGCGGGTACGTCGCGGTCCTCGGCCCACCACCGGTCGTTGACGACCACGTCGGGATCGATCGCCCAGACTCGTTCGAGCAGTTCACGGGAGCGCCAGACGTCGCGGTCGTGGCCCCAGTGACCGTCGCCCCACAGGACACTCGAGCCGTATCGCTCGACGAGATCGATCACGTGCGGATGCAACACCTCGCTGACGTAGGCGGGATCGGGGAACCGGGTGTCGCCCCAGTCGAGCAGCGAGTAGTACGTGCCGAACACGATGTCGTTGCGTTCGCATGCCGCGGCGAACTCCGCCATCACGTTGCGTCGTGGGCCGCCGTGCAGGACGGTTCGTTCGGTGTTCGGAGCGTCCCACCACGACCACCCGTCGTGGTGCTTGGTGACGAAGACGCTGTAGCCGGCGCCGGCGTCGCCGATGAGCTGTGCCCAGTCCTCGGGGTCGAAGCGGTCGTAGCTGAGCAGCGGAAGGAAGTCGTCGTACTGCTCGATGTGTCCCCAGCGGTCGCGATGGTGCGCCAGCACCTCGACCATCGGCCGCGGGTGCAGGATCACGTCGGCGACGTCCTCACCGAGATGGCTGCGGTACCAGTCGGAGTACTCACCGATCGGTGACCACGCGGGAACGGTCGCGAGATTGGAGTGGACGAAGATGCCGAATCGCCGTTGGTCCCACCACGTCGGCATGCTCATCGGGTCGTCATTGTCGCGCACCTCGACGATGGCGACGAACCCGCGTGCGCTCGTGACCGGCTCCCGCGTGTCGTGAGGGCCATCTCGGGGCTACCTTGCCGCACGTGAAGTACGTGGCGGGACTTGACGGCTTGCGAGCCGTGGCGGTGATCGCCGTGCTGTTGTTCCACGCCGAGTTCTCGTTCGCGTCGGGTGGCTTCCTGGGGGTGTCGCTGTTCTTCACGCTGTCGGGATTCCTGATCACGACGCTGCTGATCGACGAGCACGACGCCACCGGGACGCTCTCGTTCCGACGTTTCTACGGGCGTCGAGTGCGTCGGTTGTTGCCCGCCGCGTACGCATGTCTCCTCGTGGTGGCAGCGCTGTCCGGGTTGTGGGCGGCCGGACAACTGCGGGCACTGCCGGGTGACCTCCTCGCTGCCGTCGCCAACGTCGCCAACTGGCGGTTCGCCTTCTCGTCCACGAGTTATCAGGACCTGTTCCTCGGCGAACCCAGTCCGGTTGCGCACTTCTGGTCGCTGGCGATCGAGGAGCAGATCTACCTCGTGCTGCCCGTCGTGATCTTCGCCGCGTTGCGACGCGGGCGCGGGACCCTCGCGGCAACGACGGGTGCGCTGCTGGTGGCGTCGGTCGCCGCCACCTTGCTCACGTCGGATCGGGATCTCGTGTACAACGGCACGCACACGAGGGCGGCGGAGTTGCTCGTCGGTGTAGCGCTCGCGCAGCTGTTGCGTCGGCCACACGCGGCCGTGGCGCCGTCAGCGGGGTCGCCTCTCCCGCCGCCGACCATCGAGGTCGGCAACGGCCGGTCGACCTGGCTGCCGGGGTCGCTGGCGTTGGCCGGCTTCCTGCTCCTCGTCACCGCCTCGTCACTCCAACAATCGTGGATCTATCGAGGCGGCCTCGTCGGTGTGGCGCTCGTCTCGGCGGTGCTCATCGCGGCAGTGATGCACGGCCGCTTCCCGGCCAACCTGCTGTCGGCCGCGCCCCTGGTCGCGATCGGGAGGGTCAGCTACGGCATCTACCTGTTCCACTGGCCGGTGTTCCTCGTGCTCGACGAGCAGCGCACCGGGCTCGATCGACCGTCGCTGTTCGTGCTGCGCTGCGCGGTGACGGCGGCGCTCACATTCGGGTCCTACGCGTTGATCGAGCAACCGGTCCGTCGCGGCAGGCTGATCGGACGCGACCGGGCGATGGTGCCGGCGCTGCTCGCCGCGGCCGCCGTGGTGATCGTGGCCGCGGTGGCGGTGGTGCCGGCGCCGAGGCTGACCGACACCGAACAACTCCTCGCTCTCGGCGACGAGGAGGTCGTCGAATTCGGGGCGGTACCGACCGCTGCGGCGTCAGCGGCGCTCGACGGGACGCCAGCGCGTTCAGCTCCCGCCGACTCGTCACCGGTCGTCGAGCCGACGGTGCCGCTCCCGCCGCCCGCCCGCGTCGCCGTGTTGGGGAGCGAGCCGATGACCGTCTCCGCACTCGTCGACGCCGACCGCGGCGACGAGTTCGACGTGATCCAGGACGTACGCCCCGACTGCCCGTTGTCGAGCGCCGTCACGCCCGGCTGCGAGCGGCTCCTCGATCGCTGGGGTTCGATCGCAGCGGACGGGCCCATCGACCTGGTGGTGATGGTGACCAACGGTGCCGAGGCCGTCGATTCGCTCGCCAAGAAGGTCGCCGCGGTCACCGACAACGAACTGATCGCGCTCGGCGCTGCCGACGACGCCGCAATCGGTGAGATCCTGGCGACCATCGATGCCGCGCTTGCCTCGGGTGCCGACGTGATCTGGTACACGCCGGCGCACCCGACGACCGCCTTCTTCCGTCATTTCTCACGCATCGGGGTGGAACGGTCACAGGCCAGCACCGTGGTCGGTGGTGCTGCACGGATGGTCGATGCCGTCCGGGGCGTCGCAGCCGACCGGCTCGCACGCGAACGCGGCGACGCGGTCGACGATCAGGCGGCGCGCGTGCTGGTGATCGGTGACTCGACGTCGTTGAATTTCGCACGCGCGCTCCACGATGGCAGCGATGGCCGACTGGCAGTGCTGTGGGCCGGCAAGAACGGGTGTCCGTTCGCCGCCGTGGAGGCCACTCGCGGTCGATCGGATGCATCGTGGGCCGACGGCGGATGCGTGCCCTGGAGCGTGAAGGTGCCCCCACTGCTCGAGTCGTTCGATCCCGACGTGCTGTTCGTGATGACGGGTCCGATGGACTTGCTCGAGCATCGCTTCCCCGGTGACCCGGACGGCCGGATCGCAACCGACCCGGTGTTCGGCGCAGCGCGAGAGGCGCAGCTCGCCGCCCTGCTCGGCGTGGTCGGTCCCGACCTCCCCGTGCTGATCGCCGACCTCCCGCCGATCGCAGAGGGTCGGTTCTCCGGCGCCGAGATGACCTCGCCGGACCGACTCGCAGCCGTCAATGCCCAGATCGTCGAGTGGGACCGCCGATTCGTCCAGGTGTCGCGGTTCCCGTACAGCGACACGCTCGCCGTTGCCGAAGCCGCTCGTCCCGCCGACGACCAGATCCGCTCCGACGGCACCCACCCCGATGTGGAGCCGCTCGCCCAACTCGCGCGCGACGTCTATGTCGCAGAGCTGATCGCCATGGCGGCCCAGGTCCGTTCCGAACTGGCGGCTGTGGCCGTCATGGACGGTTGAGCGGTCGTCGCGTCATACTGCAGCGATGTCGCAGCGACTGGAACTTCTGGCTGAATCGGTCGATGCTGCCGTCGTCGACGCGATCCTGGCAGAGAAGCTGTCGGCGCTCGAGCGCGAGCTGGTGCGACTCGAGCGCGTGACCGTCGCGTTCAGCGGTGGCGCCGACTCGGCGTTCCTCGCCGCCGCAGCCACCAGGGTCCTTGGTTCCGAACATGCGCATGCGGTGACCGCGGTGTCGCCGTCGCTCGCCGGCGACGAGGAGGCCGACTGTCGGGCGCTCGCTGACGAGTGGGGGCTGCGCTGGACGCCCGTCGCGACCGACGAGATGGAACGCGCCGCGTACCGGCTCAACGACAGCGACCGCTGCTTCCACTGCAAGGCCGAGTTGATGGACGTCGTCGGCCCGATCGCCGCAGCCGATCGTGCCACGGTCGTGCTCGGCGTGAACCTCGATGATCTCGGTGATCACCGACCCGGCCAGCGCGCCGCCACCGAGGCGGGCGCTGAGTTCCCGCTGGTCACCGCTGGGTTCAGCAAGGCTGATGTTCGAGCGGCGTCCAGTGCACTGGGACTGCGAACCTGGGACAAGCCGGCGGCTGCATGCCTGGCGAGCCGCATCCCGTACGGCACCGAGGTGTCCGTCGAGATCCTCGGTCGCGTCGACCGCGCCGAGGCGGCGCTCCATCGGCTCGGTTTCGCGCAGGTCCGTGTTCGTCACTACGACGACACCGCCCGCATCGAGGTCGAACTCGACGAGCTGGCCAACCTGATCGCAGCTCGGGACGCGGTCGTGTCGGCGGTGCGCGCAGCGGGCTACCGCTACGTGACCGTCGATCTCGAGGGGTTCCGCACCGGCAACCTCAACTCCGGCATCGCTCGCTGAACGCGCCTCAGCGCCGCTCGAACCCGTCCGACTGCAGCCGCTGACGGCCGCGCACATATCGTTCGGCGCCATGAAGCTCTCGATGTCAATCAGCTACTCAGGCGACTTCCACGCAGACGTGGACAAGGTCGTCGAACTGGAGAAGGCCGGCCTCGACGTGGTCTGGGTGCCCGAGGCGTACAGCTTCGACGCCGTGTCGCAGATGGGCTACCTCGCGGCGAAGACCTCCACGATCGAGATCGGTTCGGGGATCCTCAACGTGTTCTCACGAACCGCCACCTGCATGGCGCAGACCGCCGCCGGGCTCGACTACGTGTCGAACGGCCGGTTCATCCTCGGGCTCGGTGCCTCGGGTCCGCAGGTGATCGAAGGCTTCCACGGCGTTCCGTACGAGAAGCCGATGCCGCGCATTCGCGACTACATCAACGTCTGCCGCATGACCTGGCGACGCGAGAAGGTGGTCTACGACGGACCGACCACGACGATCCCCCTGCCGGACGGCGAGGGAACCGGTCTCGGCAAGCCCCTCAAGCTGATCAATCACCCGGTTCGCGAGAACATCCCGATCTTCTGGGCGAGCCTGATGGGCCAGTCGGTGAAGAACACGGCGAGGTACGCCGACGGCTGGCTGCCGATCTTCTTCGATCCGGACAAGTTCCAGTCCGTGTGGGGCGACGACCTCAAGGCGGGCACGGCCGAGCGCGATCCCGATCTCGGGCGACTCCAGATCTCCGCCGGTGGCATGGTGGCGATCGGCGAGGAGCTCACCGGCGACGCGGCAGAAGAGAATTCTCGACTTCGCCCGCCCGAACGCGGCGCTCTACATCGGCGGGATGGGCGCCCGCGACAAGAACTTCTACAACACGATCTGCCAGCGCTACGGCTACGTCGAGGAAGCCGCCGAGATCCAGGACCTCTACCTGTCCGGCAAGAAGGACGAAGCCGCGGCAGCGGTGCCCGGCGAGATGCTCGAGAAGTCGAACCTCGTCGGCCCTGCCGGCTACGTCAAGGAGCGGATCGCGGCCTTCAAGGAGGCCGGTGTGACCCACCTGTCGGTCAACGCCGTCGGCGCCGACTCGGTCAAGACCATCGAGCAGCTCAAGTCGCTCCTCTGACGCCGCGGACGTCCAGCGCGCGCGTCGGAGCCTCGGACGAGGGACGTCAGACCATGCCGCGCAGCCACCAGAGGCTGAGCGCCCAGGCAAGGCTGAGACAGAGGAACGCCGCCAACGCCCAACGCCACGTGAGTTCGGTGATGATCTCGATCGGGTCGCCGATCGTTTCGCCGAGCGACTCGGCGATCTGGTCGTAGGCGCTGGCGAGCTCGTCCCCGGTTCTGGCCTCGAACGCCTCACCGCCAGTGGTCTCGGCGACGAGCTCGAGGTCGGCCGGGCGCACGGGGACCGGGACGACTTCGCCGGTCTCCGGGTCCTGGATCGAGCCGTCCTCGGTGCCGAACGCGATCGTGTAGACGGGGATACCGGCCTCGGCGGCCTCGGCTGCGCCGTCGGAGGTGAGGCTGCCGACGGTGGTCTCACCGTCGCTCAGGAGCACCATCACTCCTGGCGGCAGTTCGGAGTCGTCGTTCGGATCGGCAGCGTTGACGAGCAGTTTCGTTCCGGCGGACAGCGCGTCGCCGATCGCGGTCGACTCGGCCAACTCCAGATTGTCGATCCCGCGCAGCATCGTCGCTCGATCGAGGGTGGGGTCGACGTCGACGCTCACCGCACCGGAGAATCCGATGAGTCCGACTTCGACACCGGGGTCGACGAGATCGACGAAGTCACGTGCGGCCTCTTGGGCAGCCTCGAAACGACGCGGTTGGACGTCATCGGCCATCATCGACAGCGACACGTCGAACAGCACCAGGATGCGACCTTCGGTGGTGGTGTTCTCGGTGGTCCGCTCGACGGGACGGGCGACCGCGACCACGGCGAACGCCAAGCCCAGCAACTGCAGCCCCGCCACCACGTGACGGCGCCAGCGGGGGCGCTTCGGTGCGACCTTGTCGAGCAGGTCGACCTGTGTGAACCGCACCGTGGCGGCTCGGCGCCAGCGCAGTACGACGACGTACAGCACGGCCAGCGCAGCGACGAGCAGCAGCAGCCACAGGCGTCCGGGGTCGAGGAAGTCGGTGCTCATCGGCCGATCCCGTCGCCGCGTACCGACTGCACCCGCCGGCGTCGGGTGTGCTGGACGATGGCGCCGAGCCAGTCACCGTCGGTCGACAGTTCGATCACGTCGGCTCGCGACCGGCCGAGGGCGTCGGCGCGCCGATCGCGTTCGTCCTGGGCGGCGGCAGCGAAGCGTTCCTGCACCTTGGCGGTCACTCGTACCTCGCGGGTCGATCCGGTGGCGGGGTCGACCACCTCCACCAGTCCGATCGGCGGGACGTCGTGCTCACGCGGGTCGTGCACCGTGATCGCCAGCAGGTCGTGGCGCAGGCTGAGCCGGGCGAGCGACGGCTGCCACTCGTCGCCGCGGAAATCGCTGATGACGGCCACGAACCCTCGACGGTGGGCAATGGCGCCGACTCGATCGATCGCTCCGGCGAGGTCGGCGGTGCCGAGACCCTCCGACTGCGGCGGGGCGCTGAGCAGCGACAGCACTGCGCGCACCTGGTTCGAGCCCGACCGTGGCGGGACGACGTGGATCGACGGCCCGGCGACGAGGACGGCGCCGAGACGGTTCTGGTTGCGGGCGGTGAGGAACCCGATGCACGCCGCTGCCGCCGTGGCGACCTGGGCCTTGTCGTTGGCGACGGTGCCGAACTGCATCGTCGCCGACACGTCGACGACGAGCCAGGCGGTGAGGTCGCGGTCGGCGATCTGTTCACGCACATGGGTTTCGCGGGTGCGGGCCGTGATGTTCCAGTCGATACGACGCACGTCGTCGCCGGGTTGGTAGAGCCTCGATTCGCCGGGCTCGGAGCCGTGGCCGGGTGTCAAACCCTGGTACTGGCCGTGGAGCACGCCGTCGAGCCGACCCCCGATCGTCAGCTCGAGCGTGCGCAGGAGCTCCGCGACGGTCTCGGTGGGCGGGCCGGCAGCCCAGCCGTCGCCGGACGTCGGCGGTTGTGTCGCTGGGCCGCCGAATCCACTCGCTGCCGCAGCGGCCGAGGGCGACACGCTCGCCGGGCCAAGCGTCGTCACGATCAGCCCCTCGGGGCGCCGGAGCCGAATGCGTCGTTCGGCTTGGGCGACACCCAGGTGGCGGGCACCGTCGCCAGGATGCGTTGCACGACGTGGTCGGTGGTGATGTCGCGGGCGAGTGCGTCGTAGGTGAGCAACAGGCGGTGGCGCAGGATCTCGGGCGCGAGGTCGAACACGTCCTGTGGAGTCGTGTACGAGCGACCGCGCATCAACGCAAGTGCCCGCGCCCCGCGAACCAAGTTGAGTGACGCTCGCGGGCTGGCGCCCAGACCGATCACGGTCGACAGGTCACCCAGCCCGAACCGGGCGGGGTTGCGGGTGCACTGCACCAGATCGACGGCGTACTGCGACACCGAACGGTCGACGAACACGGTGTCGGCGCGTTGCTGCAGGGAGATCAGCTGCTCGAGGGTGATCACCTGTTGCGGTGTCGGTGCGCTGATGCTCATCCGGTCGATGATCGTGAGTTCCTCGTCAGGTGTCGGGTAGTCGAGGACGATCTTCATCATGAAGCGGTCACGCTGGGCGTCCGGCAGTTGGTAGACGCCTTCGGACTCGATCGGGTTCTGGGTGGCGACGACGAAGAACGGGTTCGGAACCGCATGGGTGATGCCGCCGATGGTGACCTGTTGTTCGGCCATCACCTCGAGCAGGGCCGACTGCACCTTGGCCGGCGCTCGGTTGATCTCGTCGGTGAGCAGGAAGTTCACGAACACGGGACCGAACTCGACATCGAACGATTCGCTGCTGCCGCGGTAGATCCGGGTGCCCGTGATGTCCGATGGCAACAGGTCGGGGGTGAACTGGATACGCGAGAACGTGCCGCCGACGACGTCGGCGAGCGTCTCGGCAGCCAGGGTCTTGGCCAAGCCGGGAACCGACTCGAGCAGACAGTGGCCTCGGCACAGCACGCCGACCAGCAGCCGTTCGAGCAGGCGGGTCTGACCGACCATCACCTTGCGGAGTTCGAAGAAGATCGTCTCGAACGTCTCGGCGGTCTGACGATCGTCGGCGGGGGCGGCAGGGATGCTCGAGGCCGTCACCGGCGCGTCGGGATGATCGATGGGCTGATCGCTGTCGGTCATTGCCAGACGACGGTAGCGGCGCGCAGACAGTCGACGGGTACGGCGACGCATCTCTCACCGACTTCTCGTATTCTGGGTCGGTGGCCGATTCGTCCGACGTCGACGCCGTTCCCGAGCCTGATCGTGACCGTGCCCTCGACGACGAGCTCGAGGCGAGCATCGACGTCGCACGGATCGAGGCGGAGGAAGCCGCAGCCGCACGACGTCTGTCGATGATCGAAGCCGGTCGGCGCAAGGGCGGCCTGCTCGGCGCGGCCGCCGCGAGCGCCATGATCGGGTTGCGCGACGTCTACGAGGGGCCGCCGAAAGAGGACGACATCGTGATCGTCTCCGAGGCGCCGGGTGATCCCGAGGACATCGACATCGACGGCATCACCGGTCGCGTCGCCGATGTCGACTTCTGGGCGCCGCCACCGAACGACCCCCGAGCCTGAAACCCAGGGCCACACGCCAGAGGCGGGCGCCTAACGTCCGGTTCGTGCATCTCGCCGAACGTCTGCGTCTTCCCGAGGCCTATGTGGCTCGCCCCTACCGCGGGCCGAGCGATCATCCGGCGATCGTCGAGGTACTCGCAGCCTGGCGAGTGGCGAACGGCGACACCGAGCTGCCCACCGTCGCTCAGGTCGACCTCACCTATGCCAACCTCCACGATTGCGACCCCGATGTCGACATTGCGCTCGTCGAGGCCGCCGGCCGCGTGGTCGCCTACACGAGGGCGAGTTTCGACGATCTCGGGAGCGGGATCCGTGACTGCATCGTGTTCGCGCCGGCGTTGCCCGAGCACGTTGGGCACGAGCTCTGGACGGCGATCGTGGACGCAAACGAAGCCCACATGGCGCCCTGGGCGAGCGACGTCGCTCGGGCGCAGTATCGGGGCTACGCCGTCCACCCGGGACCCGGCATGGAGCCGACCGGTGAGGCGGCCTGGTTCGAAGGCCGCGGGTACACCGCAACGCAGTGGGGCGCTGCGCTGGTGCGTCCGCACCTCGGTGACATCCCCGAACGGACCTTGCCTGACGGCGTCGAGTTGCGCGAGGTGCAACCGGAGGACCTGCGAGCGATCTTCGACGCCCATTGGGAGGCGTTCCGCGACGAATGGGACTTCCGCGAGCAGGTCGAGGCCGACTGGGCAGAGTTCATCGACCATCCGTATCGCGACACGTCGTTGTGGAAGGTTGCGTGGGCGGGCGACACCGTCGTCGGACAGGTCAAGAGCTACATCAACACCGACGAGAACGACGCCAGGGGCACCCAGCGTGGGTACACCGAGTACATCTCGACCCATCGCAACTGGCGCAACCGCGGTATCGCCGGAACACTGCTGGCGTGGAGTCTGCAGGAGTTGAACGACCGCGGAATGGCCGAGGCGGCCCTGGGGGTCGACACCAACAACCCGGGTGGCGCGTTCGAGCTCTACACCTCACTCGGCTTCGAGCTGGTCGCCTACGAGGCCATCTACACGAAGTCGATCCGGTGATCAGTCGACGTAGGCGCCGGGGCGATCGAGGAAGCGCCGGTGCCAGCGGCCGGGGGTGAGCACCACCGCGCGAGGCTCGTCTTCGAACATCCACCGTGCGAAGTTTCGACGACCCCATTCGCCGCTCGCTGCGACGACGCGGATCGCGCCCCTCGCCCCCCACGAGGTGTTCAGCACCGACCCGAGCGCCCTCGACATCTTGTGGTCGGCGAACAGGTGGTGCGCGACGTCGGCGCGATACATCGCAGCTGCGTCGTCGGGTTGCAGCGCACCCGCGGCGATGATCGCCTCGGCGGCCAGGCGCCCGGTGAGCAGCGCTTGGCCGATCCCTTCACCGGTCATCACGTCGGTCGCCATCGCTGCGTCACCGGTGAACAACACCCGTCCGGCCGTCAGTGTCGCCTCGTCGACGCGAGCCGGGATGGGCCAGGCGGTGTGGCGGTCCTCCAGCTCGAAACCCTCGCCGAGCGCGTCGACGATGTGCGGCCGAGCCAACAGCTCGGTCCAGAGCTGCTTCATGTCCTGGATGCGACGGCTCCCGTCGCGAAGCACGCCGAACCCGATGTTGACGCGACCCCCCGGGAGGGGGAACGACCAGGCGTAGCCCGGCACCAGGTCGGGCTCGAACCAGACGTAGAGCTGCTGTGACGCCGGGCCGGTGACATTCCTGGCGTACTGACGAAAGCCGTGCCACTCGCCGAGGTATCCACCCTCGTTCGCTCCGACCGATTTGCGGACCGGGCTCCACATGCCATCGGCAGCGATGACGTAGCGGGCGTCGATCTCCAGGCCATCGGCGAGGACGGTGACGTGATCGTCGTGTTCCTCCAGCCGCTCGAAGCCGTGACCGTCGCGGACGTCGGTCCCCAGATCGCGTGCGATGCGCACCAACGCATCGTCGAGTTGGAACCGAGGCGCCACGGCCGCGTAGCTCCCCGTCGTCGGCAGCGGGACGAACACCTCGCGACCGCTCGGCGAGCGGATCGCCGCGCCGCCGACTTCGAACCAGTCGGGGATCGTGTCGCGTTCGAGGCCGAGCCGCTCGAGCTCGCGCAGCGCCAGGGTGGTCAGTCCGTCGCCGCAGCACTTGTCGCGCGGGAACACGGCCTTGTCGATGGCGACGACCGACCGACCGGCACGGCGCAGCTCGATCGCTGCCGCACTCCCGGCGGGGCCGAGCCCGACGATCACGACCTCGGTGGTGATGTGTTCGCGCAGTGTCGAGATCGGGGCGTTCACGGCCGCAAGGCTACGGGCGCCGCACGTGCGCTGCGTGGGTCAGGTCAGATGGACGCCGAGGCGGACGGCCCGCTTCGTCGGGCCTGGATCGGTTCGCTGGAGGCGGGTGGCGTGAACGCGTCGGCGCCACTCGCCGAGCAGGCTGTATCCGGTGTCTCCGGGGCAGGCGGTGTAGGTCATGTCCCGGTGTCCGGAGATCGTGGACGTGGTGACTGCCGAGCCGGTGCGGAACTTGTTCGACCCGCGTGATGTGAACGTGGTCGTGGCGAACGGACCGGTGTCGATGCGGTAGCGGTCGGCGAGATGGATCAGCATCCGCATCAGCGAGTCCTGCGCGGCAGCGGTGGGTGGCGTCGACTGGAAGTCGCCGATCAAGCACACGAGCTGCGCGTAGCCCTGGTTGCCGCCGGTGGCGTCGGCAACCACCGGGCCCGCCAGCGACCCGGCCCGCGTCTCCCAGATCGAACCGTCGGGTCCGATCATGAAGTGGTAGCAGATGTCCGGCCAACGCTTCTGGGGGCCGGTGTGGAATGCATAGGTCTGACGGATGAGCGCTCGAGGGTCGGGCACGTTGTTGCTCGACGCCGTGTGGTGCACGAGCAGGAACTTCACCGTCTCCGGTGCGATCGGCCCCTTCGGCGCCAGATCGGCTCCCCACTGGCTTCGCGGGTGGACCCGCAGGCCGGGGGCCAACTCGACCGTGGTCAGTGACTCGACGGGTGGCAGCTGCGACACGGCGTCGCTGCGGTGTTCGGTCGCCCGTCCGCATGCGCCGAGCCCGAGCGTTGCCGCCGCCCCGATCACGCCGGTGAGCGCTCCGCCGAGCAGTCCGCGCCTCGTCCGCTGGCAGTCGCACACGGAGCTGACTCTACGATGCCGGACGAGTCGGCGCCGCGTGGGCGACGCAATCGGAACCAGGAAGGAACTGTCGATGAGTGGTCTGTGCGAGGGGCGAGTTGCCATTGTCACCGGAGCCGGTCGGGGGATCGGGCGTGAGCACGCACTGAGCCTCGCCCGCCAGGGGGCCAAGGTCGTGGTCAACGACCTGGGCGGCAACGTCGACGGCAGTGGCGGCGACATCTCGCCGGCGCAGCAGGTGGTCAACGAGATCATCGACATGGGCGGCGAAGCCGTCGCGAACGGCGACAATGTTGCCGACTGGGAAGGCGCACAGCGGATGATCAACACCGCCGTCGAGACCTTCGGCGATCTGCATGCGCTCGTCAACAACGCCGGCATCCTTCGCGATCGCGTGCTCGCCAACATGACCGAGGAGGAGTGGGACTCGGTCATCAATGTGCACCTCAAGGGCACGTTTGCGCCGTCTCGCTGGGCGGTTGCGTACTGGCGTGAACGCGCGAAGGCCGGCGAACCGGTCAGTGGTCGCATCGTGAACACCACGTCGGTGTCCGGCATCTACGGCAACCCGGGCCAGGCCAACTACGGCGCGGCGAAGGCGGGCATCGCTGCGTTCACGAACATCGTCGCACTCGAAGTCGCCCGGTACGGCGTGACCGTGAACGCCGTGGGACCAGTGGCGCTCACCCGGATGACCGAGGGTCTCGGTCCCGCACCGGAGACCGAAGAAGAGCGCGAAGCTCGGGCTCCCCACTGGATCGCTCCGATCGTCACGTGGTTGTGCTCGGACGAGGCGGCCAACGTGACCGGGCGGGTGTTCGAGGCGTCCGGCCAGACGCTCGCCGTCGCCGAAGGCTGGGTGCGCGGTCCGTCGACCACCCCGATCGACGACCCGACCAAGATCGGGCCAGTCGTTGCCGATCTCCTTGCGTCGGCCCGCCTCAACTCGGGCATGAACGGTGAGCCCGGCGGCTGGCCGCAGACGATGTTGAACTCCTGATCACCCGCTCACCCATTTCGACCGAACCCGTACGAAAGCGAGACGCTCATGCCACTCAATCCCGATGCCGTCGGTTCCAGGAGCGAACCAGTCGAGGTCAGCTGGACCTCGAAGGACGCACTCATCTACGCGGTCGGCATCGGTGCCGGCCACGAGGAGTTGGCGTTCACCACCGAGAACACCAACGGCGTCGACCAGCTGGTGTTTCCCACGTTCCCCGTCGTGATCGGCTGGGGCCGGGGCTCAGCGATGGGCAACATCGGCACCTTCAACCCGGCACTGCTCGTGCACGGCCAGCAAGCGGTCACGCTCCATCGGCCGATTCCGGTCGAGGGCACGGTCTCGATCACGAGCGAGCTCGTTGCGATGTACGACAAGGGCAAGGCAGCGGTCGTCGTCACCGAGTCGAGCGCGGTGATGGACGGCGAGGCGCTGTACACCAACACGTCGTCGGCGTTCATCCGGGGCGAAGGCGGCTGGGGCGGCGATCGAGGTCCGTCCGGACCGAAGAACGTGCCGCCCGAGCGCGAGCCGGACCATGTCGTGTCGTACCCGACCTCGATCGACCAGGCGTTCGTCTACCGCCTGTCGGGCGACCGCAACCCATTGCACACCGACCCGGCGTTCGCGGCGATCGGTGGCTTCGACCGCCCGATCCTGCACGGGCTGTGCAGCTACGGCTTCACCGGACGTGCGCTGCTGCACGCCGTGTGCGGTGGCGATCCCACCAAGTTCCAGCACATCGAAGCTCGATTCGCGGCGCCGGTCCTCCCTGGCGACACCCTGACGATCGCCATGTGGGCGGGCGACAGCGGCGAGACGCTGTTCACCACCAGTGCAGTCGACCCGAACGACCCCTCCACCGAGCGCGTCGTCATCGACCAAGGCCTGCTCCGCCACTCCTGACCAGCGCCCGACCCGCCCCGACCCAGGCCCCCAAACCCGAAAAATTGCGCGTACGTTGCGCTGAGCGCAACGCTGGCGCGCCAGAACGGGTGTGGTGGGGAGCCCCGATCCGAAATGGCGCGTGAGCATGCCAGCGAGGACCGGTGCCGCACCCCCATGGTGCCTTGTGTGGCTGCCACGATGAGATCTCATCGAGACGCAACGGCATCCCGGTCATGCGGCCACGCAGTCGACGAGCACACCGGCGAGCATGATCGCGGGGCAACGTGCCCCACCCGACCACGCCGCGCCAGACATCCGTCACCACGACCACGAGCCGAAGCAACCATCGACCGGGCGAGCAACCACGGAGACGCGACACCAGACAACGACGAAGAAAGGAAGGAGAAAAAAAAAAAAAAAATGCGCTGAGCGCAACGCTGGCGCGATTTTTCGGTGAGTGTGGGCGAGCGGGGATCGCCGATCAGGGGCGGCAGCTGGCGATGAGGTGAGCGACGACGTCGGCGAGGGGGACGTCGTCGCGGCTGCCGGAGCGGCGGTCCTTGACCTCGATCGTCGGATGGTCCTCGTCGGCGACGCCGCGGCCGACGATGGCGATCGTCGGCACACCGATCAGCTCGGCGTCCTTGAACTTGACGCCGGGCGACGGGCCGTACCGATCGTCGAGGAGCACCCGGAGACCGGCTGCTTCGAGATCGGCCGCGAGCTGTTCGCCGGCGGGAATCTGCGGTCCGTCCGCCTTGCCGGCGATCACGACATGGACGTCGGCCGGCGAGATCTCACGCGGCCAGACCAGTCCGATGTCGTCGTGGTTCGCTTCGGCGATCGCCGCCAGCGCTCGGGTGACCCCGACGCCGTAGGAGCCCATGGTCGGCGTGACCGGCTTGCCGTGCTCGTTCTGGACGGTGAGCTCCAACGCCTCGGCGTACTTGCGGCCGAGCTGGAAGATGTGGCCGATCTCGATGCCGCGCGCGATCTCGACGTCCGATCCGCACGCGGGGCAGACGTCGCCGTCGCGGATCTCCGCCGCCTCGATGGTGCCATCAGGGGTGAAATCGCGGCCGGCCACGAGATTGATCACGTGGTTGCCCACCGAGTCGGCACCGGTGATCCACGCGGTGCCGTCGACCACTCGGGGGTCGACGAGGTACCGGATGCCCGAGGCGTTGTTCGCACCGAGCACGCCGGGGCCGATGTAGCCCTTCGCCAGCGACGGGTTCTTGGCGAAGTCGCCGTCGTCGAACGGTTCCGGTTCGGCGGGGGAGACCTGCGCCTCGAGGCGCTTCATGTCGACCTCGCGATCGCCGGGCAACCCGATTGCCAGGGCCTCGATCGTGCCGTCGGGGTGGCGCAGCTTCACCACGACGTTCTTCAAGGTGTCGGCAGCCGTCCAGTCGCGATCGGGGTGGCGCAGCGCAGCGTCGGCGTTGACGAAGTCGACCAGCGTGGCGATCGTCGGGGTGTCAGGGGTGTCGTGGACCACCGCAGCGGGGAGTCCGTCGAACGGAATCGGCGGGGGAGTGGGGGTGACGACCGCCTCGACGTTGGCGGCGTAGTCGCAAGAGGTGCACCGGATGTAGGTGTCCTCGCCGACGTCCATCGGCGCCAGGAACTCCTCCGACGCCGAGCCGCCCATCGCGCCCGACATCGCCGACACGATCACATACGGCAGCCCGAGCCGATCGAACAGCGAGATGTACGCCGCACGGTGCGTGTCGTACGACACCTGCAGCCCCTCGTCGTCGAGGTCGAAGCTGTACGAGTCCTTCATCACGAACTCACGGCCCCGCAGCAGGCCGGCCCGGGGACGGGCCTCGTCACGAAACTTGGTCTGGATCTGGTAGATCGACAGCGGGAGGTCCTTGTACGACCCGCAGATGTCCTTCACCATGAGGGTGAACATCTCTTCGTGGGTGGGCGCGAGCAGGAAATCGGCGCCCTTGCGGTCGTGCAAGCGGAACAGGTTGTCGCCGTACTCCGTCCAGCGTCCGCTCGCCTCGTACGGCTCGCGGGGGAGGAGGGACGGAAAGTGGACCTCCTGGAATCCGGCCGCGTCCATCTCCTCGCGAACGATGCGCTCGACATTGCGATAGACGAGCCAGCCGAGCGGCAACCAGGAGAATCCACCCGGAGCCACACGCCGGATGTAGCCCGCCCGAACGAGCAGTCGATGACTCGCCACCTCGGCGTCAGCCGGATCGTCACGCAGGGTCCGCAGGAACAGGGTCGACATTCGGAGCACGGCGGCACTGTACCGAGCGCGTCCACCCGAGCACGGAGCGGTGCGTGGGGCCGGCGAGGGAAGCGCCAGCGACGAGCCTGGCGCAGCCCCCGACCTTGATCGCCACCCTGCCGCCTTCGGTGAGGGCGCTGCTATGATTACGGCTCCATTTGGTTTGGTACCGAAAGGCGTGGGGCTGAGCCCCACGCCTTGTTTGTTGAAAGGAGGCAGTTCGGATGAGTGCATCGACCGAGATCGATCGTGTTCACGCTCTCGTGGCACCGATCGCTGCCGACCTTCAACTCGACGTGTACGACATCGAGCGTCGCGGCGCCACGATGCGCATCACGCTCGACACGCCGCCGGGCTCCGACGGCGGCATCACGCTCGACTCGCTGTCGCTGGCGACGCGATTGATCTCTCGAGAGCTCGACCACGAGGACCCGATCGCCGGCCATTACACCCTCGAGGTCACGAGTCCCGGTCTGGAACGTCAGCTGCGAACCGCCGCTCACTTCCAGCGTGAGGTCGGCAAGACCGTCAGCCTGCGCCTGCGCGATCCGCAGGCCGACCCTCGACGCATCCAGGGCGCGCTCGAAACCGCCGACGACCGGTCGGCCACGTTGTTGCTCGACGACGGCACCGAACGCACCGTGCCGATCGCCGACATCGACAAGGCCCGCACGGTCTTCGAGTGGGGTCCGAAGCCCAAGCCGGGCAAACAGCCGTCCGGCAAGAGCAAGTCCGCAAAGAAGCAGTCCGTCACGTCCCCGGGGACCACCTCGAACAAGGAGAAGCAACCGTCATGAGCAACCTCGACATGAGCGAGGCCATCGGCATGCTGGCCCAGGAGAAGGGCATCTCCGAAGACACGCTGCTGCACGTTCTCGTCGACGCGCTGGCGTCGGCCTACAAGCGCCGCCCGGATGCCGCCGACGAAGTGGTCGTCGAGGTCAATCCCGAATCGATGGAGTTCTCGTTCATCGCCTATGACGTCGACGAGGACGGCAACTGGATCAACGAGCGCGACGACACCCCCAAGAAGGAAGAACTCGGCCGCATCGCCGCGCAGACCTTCCGCCAGGTGATGAGTCAGCGCATTCGCGAGGTCGAATCCGAGCGCAAGTTCGAGGAGTACGCGAACCGCGAGGGCGACATCGTCACCGGCATCATCCAGCGCACCGACGCCCGCTACACGCTGCTCGACCTCGGCCGTGTCGAGGCCCTGCTGCCGCAAGCCGAGCAGGTTCCCTTCGAGCGGCCCGCCCAGGGCGACCGCCAGAAGGCCTACATCGTCGAAGTCCGCCGGACCCCGAAGGGCCCGCAGATCGTGGTGTCGCGTACGCACCCGGGCCTCATCAAGCGTCTGTTCGAGCTCGAAGTGCCGGAGATCGCCGACGGCATCGTCGAGATCAAGGCCTGTGCTCGTGAACCGGGCCACCGCACCAAGATCGCCGTCTGGTCGAACGACCACAACGTCGATCCCGTCGGCGCGTGCGTCGGTGCCCGTGGCGGCCGTGTGCGCATGGTCGTCAACGAGATGCGCGGCGAGAAGATCGACATCGTGCCGTTCAGCGAGGATCTCGCCGACTTCGTCGCGAAGGCGCTGTCGCCGGCCAAGGTGACGCAGGTCAACATCTCCGACGACGGCACCGCCGCCGACGTGATCGTGCCCGACCACCAGCTCAGCCTGGCGATCGGTCGTGAGGGCCAGAACGCTCGGCTTGCTGCACGCCTCACCGGTGTCCGTGTCGACATCCGTTCCGAGACGCAGCTCGCCGAGGGCATTCCTGCCGGTGGCCGTGATGCCGACGTCGAGTACGCCGACGGCGAGTGGCGCGCCAACGCAGAGTCCGGCGAAATGGAATGGCACGCAGCCGACGGCAGCGTCATCAGCGAGTCCGACTGGCAAGCGCAGGCCGCCGCCGCCAGCGACGCGACAGCGACCGATGGCGATTCCGAAGCGACGACCGATGATGCGGTCACCGCCGCCGAGGGAAGCGCCAGCGACGAGGCGGACAGCGGCGCGAGGAGGAAGCGAAGCGGACGACGAACCCGCCATTGAAAACGGAAGCGCCAGCGACGAGGCAGAAGCGCTGCGAGAAGCAAGCGAAGCGGACACCGATGCGGCCGTTGACAATGTCGACGACAGCGACGAGTCCGCGACCAGCCGCGGACGACGAGTCCGCCACCAAGAACGGCGGCGACGACTGAGTGTTGCCGATCGACCTGAACCCGTTCGCAGCTGTGTTGGCTGTCGACAGCGACGTCCAGCAGTCTGCGCTCGTGCGTGTCACGAGGTCGGATGCCGGCATCGTCGTCGACGGCGCAAGCGATGGGCGCGGGGCGTGGTTGTGCAGAGCGGCAGCGGACGGAGATCTCGTCGAGGCGGCTTGTCTCGACGCAGCGTTGTCGCGGCGGGCATTCGCTCGGGCGTGGAGGCGCGACGTCGGCGCCGACGATGAACAGGCGATCAGAGAACTCGTCGGCCGTGGGGCCGACAGCGACGAACATCCGGATGCGCATTGATTCCAGCATCCGCGAGGCAAAGACGACTGTGAAAGGTTGAATCGACAACGTGGCAGCGAAGAAGATCAGGATCCACGAGCTCGCGAAAGAGCTCGGGATGACGAACGCCGAGGTCCTGGACCTCTGCGGTGTCCTCGGCGTCGCCGCCAAGGGCCCGTCGTCCTCGCTCGCCGAGGCGTACGCCGACATGGTGACCCGTCGCGCCGAGCGTGACGGGTTGACCCGCGACGAGCAGCCCGAAGAGCCCAAGGCGGCCAAGAAGGCCCCGGCAAAGAAGAAGGCAGCAGCCAAGAAGTCTGCTGCGGACGATGCCGACACGACCCCCAAGCCGGCCAAGAAGGCCGCAGCGAAGCAGGCGGCTGACACGAACGACGCCGACGCTCCCGCCGTCGAGTCGGCTGGCGACGAGCCCGCCGCACCGACCGACGAGTCGGTCGCGCCCGAGTCCACCGTGGCGGCCGAGACGCCGGCCGACGCGACAGCTGAGCCAGCCGCCGCGCCTCCCGAGGCGACGACGTCTGCGGAGCCCGCAGCCGAGCCGGCCCCGACGGTCGAGACGGAGCCGGCCACGGCGCCTGCCGCGGTCGAGCCCGAGCAGCCGGCCGAGACGGCGGCGCCGGTTGCCGACGTGGCGCCGACCGAGGCCGCACCCGCACCCGAAGCAGCACCGGCCGAAGCAGCACCGCCTGCAGCCGAAGCAGCACCGCCCGAAGCGCCCGCACCAGCCGAGTCGACCGACGCGTCGTCGCGCGTGATCTCCAGCGGCCGTCCGACCCCGGGCGGTCGCCCTCCCGAACAGGCGGCGGCTCCGACCGAAGCACGTCGACCCGCCCCGGAGCGCCCCGAAGGGGCCCCGGCCGAGCGTCCACTCTCGCCGAGCGGCAAGGCAGTCCCGCCGCCGCCCGGTCGTCCGTTGTCGCCGAGCGGCAAGGTCATCCCGCCGCCGCCCGGATCGGCGCGCCCTGCCGGCGCACGCCCAGGTGGCGGTCCCGGTGGCGCCCGTCCGCGCCCGGGCGGGTTCACGCCGCGTCCCGGTGGCGGTGCCGGTGGGCCTGGTGGCCGTCCCGGCGGTCCCGGTGGCGGTCCTGGTGGAGGCGGTCCCGGCCGTCCTGGCGGCAATCGTCCCAGTGGTCAGCGGCGCCCGCCGCGTCGTACCGGTCGTCGGCGTCGTCGTCGTGACCAGGACGATCTGCAGCCGCAGTTCACCACCTACACGTCGTCCGATGCCCCCGTCCCCGACGGTGTCGTCATCATCGAACGCGGTGTGTCGGCTCAGGAGTTCGCTCCGAAGCTGAACCGCACACCGGCCGACGTCGTTCGCTTCCTGCTGAACAACGGTGAGATGGTCACCGCGACCATGACGCTCGCCGACGAGCAGATGGAGCTGTTCGCGCTCGAGGTCGGTGCAGAGATCCTGCTCGTCGAGCCGGGCCAGCAGGAGGAGGTCGAACTGCAGAAGTTGTTCGACGACTCCGACGACGACGAGATGCAGGAGCCGCGCCCTCCGGTCATCACGGTGATGGGTCACGTCGACCATGGCAAGACCACCCTGCTCGACCACATCCGCGGCGCTCACGTCGTCGACGGCGAGGCCGGTGGCATCACGCAGCACATCGGCGCCTACCAGGTGGAGAACGAGCACGGTTCCGTCACGTTCCTCGATACGCCCGGTCACGCCGCCTTCACGCAGATGCGTGCCCGCGGTGCCGATGCGACCGACATCGTGGTGCTGATGGTGGCCGCCGACGACGGGATCATGCCGCAGACCATCGAGGCGATCAACCACGCCCGAGCTGCCGACGTTCCGATCGTGGTGGCCGTCAACAAGATCGACAAGGACAACGCCGATCCGCAGCGCGTGCTGACCCAGCTCGCCGAGTACGAGTTGGTCCCCGAGTCGTGGGGCGGCGACACGATCGTCGTCGAGATGTCGGCCCTGCAAGGGCTCGGCGTCGATGACCTGATCGAGCAACTGCAGGTCGTCGCCGAGCTCGAAGAGCTCACGGCGAACCCCACCGGTCGTGCGAAGGGCATCGTCATCGAAGCCCAGCTCGACAAGGGCCGTGGACCCGTGGCGACGATTCTCGTCGACAAGGGCGAGCTCAAGGTCGGCGATCCCATCGTGGCCGGCGCCGCCTGGGGCAAGGTCCGAGCGATGATCAACGACAAGGGCGAACAGGTCAAGGTCGCTGGTCCGTCCACACCGGTGCAGGTGCTGGGTCTCTCGCTGGTTCCCGAAGCCGGCGACGAGTTCCGGGCCGCTCCCGAC
This sequence comes from Ilumatobacteraceae bacterium, assembly GCA_963741875.1. Taxonomy (GTDB): domain Bacteria; phylum Actinomycetota; class Acidimicrobiia; order Acidimicrobiales; family Ilumatobacteraceae; genus Sva-07. The sequence goes on from CAVUJO010000002.1 coordinate 195,065, forward strand.
GAGAAGGTCGCGAAGACCGTGGCCGAGGCCCGCGAGCTGCGTCTGAAGGCGAAGCATCTCCGAGAGGACGCCCGGGTCAAGACGGGCACGAAGCTCGAAGACATCTTCGCTCAGATCCAGTCGGGTGAGAAGGCGTCGGTCAACCTGATCCTCAAGGCCGATGTCCAGGGCTCGCTCGAAGCGGTCACCGAGTCGTTGCGACGGCTCGAGCGTGACGAGGTCGAACGTCAGTTTCGTCCATCGCGCCGTCGGCGGGATCACCGAGAACGACATCACGCTGGCCAACGCGACGAACGCGACGATCATCGGCTTCAACGTCCGGCCCGACGGCAAGGCCCGCAAGCTGGCCGAGCAAGAAGAAGTCGAGATCCGCACGTACGAGATCATCTACAAGCTCCTCGAGGACATCGAGCAAGCCGTGATCGGCATGCTCGAGCCCGAGTTCGAAGAGCAGGTCACCGGCGAAGCCGAGGTCCGCGAGATCTTCCGGGTGCCGAAGCTGGGTGCAATCGCAGGTTGTTACGTCCGATCGGGCGTCATCACCCGCGGCTCGAAGGTGCGCTTCCTTCGTGACGGCACGATCATCTGGAAGGGCGACATCACGTCGCTCAAGCGGTTCAAGGACGATGCCCGCGAAGTCCGCGAGGGCTTCGAGTGCGGTATCGGCCTGTCCGACTTCCAGGATCTGAAGGCCGGCGACCTCATCGAGACCTACGAAGACGTCGAGATCGCCCGCACGTGATCTGCCTGCCGGGTACGTCCCGGTAGGTTGCACTGATGGCCAACGACCTCGATTTCTTCTTCGATCCGGTCTGTCCGTGGGCATGGATCACCTCGAGATGGGTGGTCAACGTCAGCGAGCAACGCAACTACGACGTCGACTGGCGCTTCATCTCGTTGTGGATCCTCAACGAGAACAACAGCCAGGAGTGGTACACCCCGCAGTACCGCGCTGGGCACTACCTCGGTCAGCAGGGCCTGCGCATCGCTGACGCCATCCGGCTCGGCGACGACGATCCGGCTGCCGTCGGTCGGTGGTACACCGCGATCGGAACGGCGCTGCACGTCGAGGCCCAACGCGAAGCGGCCCGAGGTGACACGTTGAACTGGTACCGCGGGCTGTTGTCGGCCAACGGGTTCGACGAGTCCTACGTCGATGCCGCCGACGACGAGTCACACGACGAGTACATCCGTGCCGACACCGAGCTGGCATTGAGCCGCACCGGCAAGGACGTCGGCACACCGATCCTCACGTTCCATCCCGGCGCCGACAACGAGGCCAGCTTCTTCGGTCCGGTGATCTCCAAGGCCCCGCGTGGCGTCGAGGCCGTCGAGTTGTGGGATGCCGTCGAGAAGCTGGCCACGATGTCCGGCATGGCCGAAATCAAGCGATCCAACCGGGTCGCCCCCGACTTCACGTGAGTGCGACAACGCGGGTCTGACCCGTGTTGTCGCACCCGATGCAACCCCGACCCAGGAGGCCACGATGGCAGGCAAGCGCAACAGCCGCAGCAGCACACCGAAGTACTCGCGCGAGCGCGCGGGTCAGCACCACGTTGCAGGAGATCATCGCCGACGAACTGGTGCGCATCGACGACGAGCGACTCACGTTCGTCACCGTGACCGGCATCGACGTCGACCCGGAGCTGAACCGGGCGATCGTGTTCTTCGACTCGCTCGCCGACGAGGAGGGCGACGCCGAGATCCTCGAAGCGTTCGCCGACCATCGGATCCGGCTGCAGTCGTCGATCGCCCGGCAGATCCGAGCGAAGAAGACCCCGATCCTCGACTTCCGACCCGACATGGTGATCCGATCGGCCGCCCGCATCGACGAGATCCTGAAGTCTGACCAGGCGCGGCTCGAACGGGAGTCGTCAGCGTCGCCTGCTCCGACGGACAGCCCGGATCCGACCACCAGCTGATGGCGCGTCGCAAGCCGGCGACCACCCATGGGATCGCCGTCGTCGACAAGCCGGCCGGTGTCACCAGCCACGATGTCGTCGGCATGCTGCGGCGGCGTTTCGGCGAGCGCCAGGTCGGCCACGCCGGCACCCTCGACCCCGACGCCACCGGGGTGCTGGTGGTGGCCGTCGGCAAGGCCACGCGGCTGCTCCGCTTCGTGGAGAAGACCCGAAAGGGCTACACGGGCGAGGTGGTGCTCGGAAGCCGGACCTCGACGCTCGACTCGGCTGGCGATGTGCTCGCGAGCTTCGACATGTCCGATGTCACGATCGATGACGCTCGCCGCGTGGTGAGCGAGCACCTGGTCGGTCACATCGAACAGGTGCCCCCGATGGTGTCGGCGATCCGCATCGACGGCAAGCGCCTCCACGAACTCGCCCGCGAGGGCATCGAGGTCGAACGCGCACCTCGCCCGGTGACGATCCACGGCTTCGATGTCACCAGTTGGGTGGAACCCGGCGTGCTGGCCATCGAGGTCGAGTGCTCCGCCGGCACCTACATCCGCACCCTCGCTGACGATCTGGGACGGCTGCTCGGTGGGGGAGCGCACCTCCGTCGCCTGCGGCGCACGTACGTCGGAGCGTTCACGCTCGCCGAGTCCGGGCCACCCGACGAGTGCGAGCTGCTCCCGGTTGCTGCTGCAGTGCGGTCGATGTCGGCAGTGACCGTCGATGACGACGTGTCGGCGCTGGTGGGCAACGGGCGAGTGCTCGATGCGTGGGACGGTGACGGACCGTGGGCGGTGTTCGACACCTCCGGCGAGTTACTGGCCGTGTACGAAGCGTTTCGGGGTCAAGCCAAGCCGGCCGTCGTGCTCCCTCGCTGAATCGGAGCGAACCTCGGCGACCCGGTGTGTCACGGTGTCGGCCGATAGCGTTGCGGCCGTGCTCGTCGTGACAGACCTCCAGCACTGCCCCTGGGCGGATGAGCGTGCCGTGATCACGATCGGCGCCTACGACGGAGTGCACCTCGGGCATCGGGCCGTCATCGAGCAGGTTCGCCGCCGTGCCGCCGAAGTCGGCGCCAAGTCGGTCGTGGTCACCTTCGACCGTCATCCTGCCAGCGTGGTGCGCCCCGAATCTGCACCGCGGCTGTTGACCAGCGCCGAGCAGAAGATGGAACTCCTCGAGTCGACGGGCATCGACGCCGTCGTCGTCGTACCGTTCGACACCGACCAGGCCGCTGAGAGCCCCGAGTCGTTCGTCGAACGGGTCCTCGTGAACTGCCTGAGGACTCGGGTGGTCGTGGTCGGCGAGGACTTCCACTTCGGGCGCCATCGCGACGGCAACGTCGATCTGCTCCGCAAAGTCGGCGTCGAGGCCGACTTCGATGTCGAGCCGATCCAGCTGCTCCAGCGCCTCGACGGCATCGACGAGCCGATCAGCAGCACGGCGATCCGGCGTGCGCTCGCCGGTGGCGACATCAAGCGCGCCAACGCGATGCTCGGTCGCCCCTACGAGGTGAGCGGCCAGGTGTTCGCCGGCGACCAGCGCGGTCGGCTGCTCGGCTTTCCGACCGCGAATGTCGCGGTGCCCTCGGGCATGTGTCTTCCCGCCGACGGCGTCTATGCCGGCGTGTACGAACGTCCGAATGGAGATGTTCGTGGCTGCGCGATCAATCTCGGCCGACGTCCGACGTTCTACGAGCATGCCGATGCGTCGTTGCTGGAGGCGCACCTGCTCGACGTCGACGTCGATCTCTATGGCGAGACCGCTCGTGTCCGCTTCGAGCACTTCCTGCGCAGCGAACGCAAATTCGATGGCGTCGATGCGCTGATCGCGCAACTCGGACACGACGTGTCCAACGCCCGCGATCTCCTCGCCTGACCGCGGTCAGTTGGCGGGCCAGATCACCGTCGCATCGGCGTCGTAGATTCGATCGAGGAGGTCACGGAGATAGTCGGCAGCCGACGGCGTCTCGGCATCACCGAACAGGCCGACCTCTGCGTACGTGTCGAGCTCGTTCTGGAGCGCCTCGAGGCTGGCGACACCGAATCCGGTTCCGGCCGGAGTGAGCTCGGAAATCAGCGCAGCGTCGGTGGCCCAACGGAACACCTCGCCTTCCGACGACAAGAAGTTGGGGTTGCCACCCGAGTTGATGAGATCCACCGCAGTCGTCGCAGCCGCTTCCGGATCGGCGATGGCGTCAGCGAGTCCACGCATGGTGGCGCGCATGAAATCCTCGGCGGCGGTGGGGTGTTCGTCGATGAATTGCTGGTTGCCGTAGATGACCCCGAACGAGCCGGGGATGTCGTAGTCGAGGGGATCGAAGAGGTCGAACTCGATCCCGGCGCGCTCGAGCGCGCCCGGTTCGTTGCTCTTGTAGCCCGGGAACCCGTCGATCGACTCGATGGCGATGTGGGCCGTCGGATCGAACCCGTCGAGCAACACGGTTTCGTAGTCGTCGTTCTCGACGAGACCCGCGGTGGCGAGCATCGCTGCCACGCTGGGAGGCAGCTTGCCCTTGACCCCGATCGTCGAACCGGCGAGGTCGCCGAGCTCGGCAGCCACACCCGGCTTCACGATCAGCGAATCGATCGCCGTCGGACCTTCGACGGCGAGCACGGCGAAGTCGGCATCGTTGGCGTCGGCGAATGCCACGACCTCACTGAAGGAGCCACCGGAGGCGAACTGGAAGTCGTTCTCGGCGACGAGTGGATAGTTGGCCGTCGAGAAGCTGGGCGTGATCTCGACGTCGAGGCACAGGTCGTCGTAGTAGCCAGCGGCGTCAGCCACGATGACGTCCACAATCGACGCCGTGGCGGCGAAGTCGAAACCGGTGAGGTAGGACACGGTGCCCGCCGCCTCGTTCGCGGCGCAACGGTCGGCGGGGAATGCTTCACCGGCAACGACCTCGGCGCCCGCGCCGGAGGAGTTGTCCGGCGTCGTCTCGACACCGCCGGTGGTGCTGTCGGCGGTCGAGTCGGTGCTCGTCGAGTCGCCGTCGCTGCCGCATGCGGCGAACAGCGCGACGGGGATGAGGACGAGCGCGGTGGAAGTGCGAAGGCGCATCAGGGGTCCAGTTCTTCGAAGGATGAGGGGTGGCGCCATGTTGCCACGCATGGCGCGCGTGGAAGCAGTCAGGTCGGTCGGGGTCGGGGGACGAGCTCGCGGGATCACGTGCGCTGCGAGGCGTGCCACTTGAGCAAGCTGCGTTCGAGCAGCGAAATCACGACCAGCCCGGCGATGCCGAGCAGCGCAGCGGACGCGATCGTCGCCCACAGGGTCTCGGCCTGGTTGCTCGCTGCGGCGGTGCGGCCGATGGCACCCAAGCCGTCTCTCGTGAGCGCCGACCCCTCGCTGAAGTAGGCAGCGGCCAGCCCGAGGCCGAGCGCAAATCGCAGTGTGGTGAAGATCGACGGGAGCGACGCCGGCAGACGGAGTCGCCACAAGACCTCCCACGGACGTGCGTCGACGCTGGCGAGCAACTCGCGCGCCGCCGGGTCCGCCGACTTCATGCCTCCGACCACGCCGAACGTGAACACCGGGAACGCCGTGAAGGCCACCATGAAGAGAATCGTGGGTGCACCACCGTCGAGCCACAGCACAACCGACGTGATGTACGCCACCCAGGGTGTCACCAGGATCAGGATCAAGACGGGCTGCGTCGCCTCCTCGATGAACCTCGACGACGCCATCAGCGCACCCACGACGATCGCCACCGCCATCGACATCGACAGTCCGATGATCATGTGCTCACCCGTGACCAGCATGTTCGACCAGTAGAAGCTCGGAGCCGCGGCCAGTTCGCTGATGATCGTCGACGGAGGCAGCAGCACGAACCGTCGAATGTCGAAGGCACGGACGGCCGCCTCCCACAGCAGACCGAAGGTGACGATGCCGACGAGCGGGGCCACGATGCGCCGCACACTCGGACTCATCGGTGCATTCCGGTGCTCAAGGCCGCTCGCAGACGGGTGGTGGTGTGGAAGAACCGCTCGGTGTCCTCCAGCTCGGGGACCCTCGGGTGCGCGAGGTCGATCGCGATGTCCTCGACGATCCGTCCCGGCCGGGACGACATCACCGCCACGCGGTCGGACAGGAACGTCGCTTCGGCGATCGAGTGGGTGACGAACAGCACGGTCGTACCGAGTGGCTCGCACAGCCGACCCAGGAGGTGGCGCATGTCGGTGCGAGTCATCTCGTCGAGTGCGGCGAACGGCTCGTCCATCAGCAGGATCGGTGCATCGATCGCGAAGGCCCGCACCAGCCCGACTCGCTGTTGCATTCCGCCGGACAACTCGTGCGGATAGGCATCGCGGAAGTCGCCCAGACCCACCTCGTCGAGCAGATCGGTGACCGACGCGGAGGGTGTGGTCGGCGATGCCCGGCGATTGATGTCGAGCAGCAGCCGAGCATTCGCCTCGACCGTTCGCCAGGGAAGCAGCGCTGGTGACTGCGGGATGAACCCGATCTGCTTGTGACGTCGGGCCTCGGTCGGCGACATGCCGTTGACGACGATCTCGCCCGCCGATGGGGCCTCGAGCCCGGCGATCATGCGCAACAGGGTGGTCTTGCCGCACCCGGACGGACCGAGCAGCGTCACGGTTTCGCCTTCGGCGACGGTGAGGTCGAGCGGAGCGAGCGCGTCGAGTGACCCGAACGATTTCGAGACGCCGCGTGCTTCGATCCGAGGTGGCACGACGAGCGAGCGTACTTGCGAGCGGGCAATCCCCCGGCCAGCCGGTCGGGCTGGTTCCTCGTGGCCGTTGTGGACGGCGAGTCGGGGCCATAGCATTGCCAGGTCCGTTCGGGCTGGAATCTCCGGCGCGGATGTGATGCACACGAGGCCATCCGGCACTCGATGCGACCTCCATCGCACGTGTCCAGTCAGGGCGCGAGCACCAAGGAAAAGGCGACACACCATGGCTGACATTGCCGACACCACCCCGAACACGACGGCGACCATCGAGAAGTACCGCACCCACGAGACCGACACCGGCTCGCCCGAGGTGCAGATCGCACTGCTCACCGAGCGCATCACGCACCTCACCGAGCACCTCAAGGTCCACAAGAAGGACCACCACAGCCGCCGCGGGCTGCTGATGCTCGTCGGTCGTCGCCGCCGGATGCTCGACTACGTGAAGCGGATCGACGTCGAGCGTTACCGCACGATCATCGCCGCCCAGGGCCTGCGTCGCTGAACGCCACTCGTGGTCCCGGTTGCGTGCGGGCACCGGGAGCGCGCTGTCACCCAATCGGCCGCTGGCCACGGTAAGCTCTGCGCTTGGCATCGGAACGTCCGGTGCCGCAACATGAGCGAACCGAGTTCGGTTGCCGGTTGCTGAATCCGAACCCACTCATCTCGTGATGCCGGTGGCCGTGTCGGGTTGACCAACTGGGAACCGGCCCGTCGCTCCAAGAGGCGCACTCCCGAGGGGGAGTGCACACGAAAGGAGCCCTAGTGGCTGACCCCATCACCGTGTCCGGACCCGTATCTGGGACCGACAAGACACTGACCTTCGAAACGGGCAAGTTCGCCCCCCAGTCGATGGGTGCCGTCGTGGCATCGATCGCCGGGACGAAGGTCTTGACCACCGCCAACGCCGCCAAGAGCGTGCGTGAGGGGATGGACTTCTTCCCCCTGACGGTCGACGTCGAGGAGCGGGCCTACGCGGCCGGCAAGATCCCCGGATCGTTCTTCCGTCGTGAAGGCCGTCCGACCGAGGACGCGATCCTCACCTGCCGCCTGACCGACCGGCCGCTGCGCCCGTCGTTCCCCGACGGTTTCCGCAACGAGACGCAGATCGTCACCACCGTGCTCGGTGCCGACCAGGTCAACCCGCACGACGTGCTGTCGATCAACGCCGCTTCGGCCGCGCTCATGATCTCCGGCATCCCGTTCGAGGGGCCGATCGGCGCCATCCGCATGGCGTACAGCCAGGACGGCTCGTGGATCCCGCACCCCACCTACGAAGAGGCCGAGAACGGCACCTTCGAGCTGGTCGTGGCCGGCCGTGAACTCGACAACGGCGACGTCGCCGTGATGATGGTCGAGGCCGGCGGTTCCGAGAACGCGTTCTACTACTACGACGACGGCGCCAAGAAGGTCACCGAGGAAGTCCTCGCTGACGGCCTCGAGGCCTGCAAGGTCTGGATCAAGGAATCGATCGCGCTGCAGCGTCAGCTCGTCGCCTCGGTGATCGCCACCGACGGTCCGATCGAGCAGATGAAGTGGACTCCGGTCCTCGACTACACGCCCGAGATCTTCGCCGCCGTCGAGAAGGCCGGCAGCGAGAAGCTGGCCCCGGTCATCACGATCGCCAACAAGGCCGAGCGCAACGAAGCGACCGACGCCGTCACCTCCGAGATCATGGCTGAGCTGTGTGGCTCGAAGGACGCGCCCGGCGAGTTCGCCGGCAGCGAGAAGATGGTGAAGGAAGCCGTCCGCTCGCTCAACAAGAAGCTGATGCGTGCTCGCGTCGTCAACGAGGGCGTCCGCATGGACGGCCGCGGCGTCGCCGACCTGCGTGCGATCTCCGCCGAAGTCGGCGTGCTGCCGACCGCTCACGGTTCGGGTCTCTTCCAGCGTGGCGAGACCCAGGTCATGAACGTGCTGACCATGGCAATGCCCCGCATGAACCAGATGATCGACTCGTTGTCGCCCAACGACACCAAGCGGTACCTGCACCACTACAACATGCCGCCGTGGGCGAATGGTGAGACCGGCCGCGTCGGTTCGCCCAAGCGTCGCGAGATCGGCCACGGAGCGCTCGCTGCTCGCGCCGTGCTGCCGGTCATCCCGAACCAGGAAGACTTCGCGTACACGCTGCGCCTCGTCTCCGAGGTCATGTCGTCGAACGGCTCCACGTCGATGGCGTCGGTCTGCTCCTCCAGCCTCTCGCTGATGGACGCCGGCGTGCCGGTGCGCAGCCACGTGTCGGGCATCGCCATGGGCCTGATCTACGAAGACGGCAAGTACATCACGCTGACCGACATCCTCGGATCCGAGGATGCGTTCGGTGACATGGACTTCAAGGTCGCCGGCACCGAGGACGCCATCACGGCGCTGCAGCTCGACACCAAGATCGACGGCATTCCCGCCGACGTGCTGACCGCCGCGCTGGCGCAGGCCCGTGTTGCTCGCCTCGAGATCCTCGAGGTCATGAACGCCTGCATCTCGCAGTCGCGTGACGAAGTGGCCGAGACCGCTCCGAAGATCTCGACGATCTACATCCCGCTCGACAAGGTCGGTGAAGTGATCGGCCCGAAGGGCAAGGTCATCAACACCATCCAGCAGGAGACCGGAGCCGACATCGGCGTCGACGACGACGGTGCCCGCGGCATCGTCACCATCGGTGCCGTCGAGGCGTGGCGGATGGAAGAGGCCAAGGCCGCGATCCTCGCGATCGTCGACCCGCCGAAGGCCGAACTCGACAAGGTGTACATGGGCCGAGTGGTGAACATCACCAAGTTCGGTGCATTCGTCAACATCCTCCCGGGTCGCGATGGTCTCGTGCACATCTCGAAGCTGGGCGGCGGCAAGCGCATCAACGCTGTCGAGGACGTGCTGGAGCTCGGTCAGGAGATCGAGGTCCGCGTCGAGGAAATCGACGACAAGGGCAAGGTCAGCCTGACTCCTGCCGGCGATCCGCCGGCAGCCAAGGAAGGCTCCGGCTCGGGCAGCTCCTCGAACGGCGGCGGAGATCGTCCGCCGCGTCGTGAGCGTTCCGAGCGGGCTCCTCGCGAGGAGTCGGCACCGGCCGCCACGGCCACCGATGTCGTCGAGGTGAGCTTCGAGGACAGCTTCGATGCCCAACTCGCCGACGAACTCGGTGACCTCGGCCCGAAGTCCGAGCGCCCGGCAGCCGATGACGGTGGCCGTCGCGGCGGCGGCCGTCGTCGCCACCGCTGATTGCAACAGGGGGCAGACCCCGGATGTAATCGCGGTCGATGCGTGCGCATCGGCCAGACTGAACACATGAGAATTGGGGTCAGCGGCGCTGCCGGACGAATGGGTCGAACCGTTTGTGCGGCGGTGGTCGCTGACCCCGATCTCGTTTTCGCTGCCGCCGTCGACCCGTTCGGGTCCGGTGAGACAATCGAGGGCATCCAGGTGAGCGAGTCGCTCGGCGCCTTCGCCGCAGCGTCCTGCGATGTGGTCGTGGACTTCACCGTCGCCGATGCGGCCCGGGCCACCCTGCCCTGGCTGGCCGAGCACGGCATCCATGCCGTCGTCGGCACGACGGGGTTTGCTGCCGGCGACCTCGACAGCTTCGAGTCGCTGTTCGGCGGTGATCGCGGTCCGAACTGTGTGATCGCGCCGAACTTCGCGATCTCGGCCGTCCTGATGATGCGCTTCGCCGAGATGGCGGCACCGTTCTTCGACACCGGCGAGATCATCGAGCTGCATCACGACCGCAAGGTCGACGCCCCGTCGGGCACTGCGGTGAAGACCGCCGAACGCATGGCCGAGGCGCGTGGCCGTGACTTCGGCGACGATCCGACGACCGACGAGGTGTACCAGGGCGCCCGCGGGGGCGACGGCCCGGCAGGCATCAGGGTCCACTCCGTACGCATGCGTGGCATGGTCGCCCATCAGGAGGTCATCCTGGGCGCTCAGGGTCAGACCCTGACGATTCGTCAGGACAGCTACGACCGCGACAGCTTCATGCCCGGCGTGGTCCTCGCCTGTAAGAAGATTTCGGCCGTGCCGGGCCTGAGCCGCTCCCTCGACCCCTTCCTCGACTGAACGTGTCAACTGGGGTCAGACCCCAGTTGACACACCCCTTGTTCATGATGGGGTCATGCCCCGTCCGCAGCGACCCGACGTCGAAGACGGCTGGCACCACGTGATGAACCGTGGCGTCGACCGAGCAGAGGTGTTCTTCGCCGACAACGATCGTGTCCAGTTCGGCCATCGGCTCGCCGAGATCCATCAGCTGTTCGGTGTGGAGACTCACGCCTACTGCCTCATGGACAACCACTACCATCTCTTGCTCCACTGTCCGTGTGGCGACCTCTCGCCAGCCATGCAACGGCTGGGCTCCATCTACACCCGCCATGTGAACGACCGGCTGGGGCGCGACGGCCCGCTGTTCCGTGGCCGTTTCCATTCTCGGCTGATCACCACCGACGAGCATCTCCTGGCAGCCACGCGCTACATCCACCGCAACGCTCTCGATCTCCCGGGAGTCAACCGTGTCGATGCATACCGCTGGTCGAGTCACCGGACCTACCTCGGTCACCGGACTTCTCTGCCTTGGATGCGGACGGAGAAGGTCCTGTCGCAGTTCGGTGGCGATCGTCAGGCTTTCGACGAGTTCGTGCGTGCGGAACCTGCGGCTGGCTCGGTTGCCGACGTGACGGTCGAGGACTTGGAATCCCTGGTGGAGGCACTGACACTTGTCCTTGCTCAACAGGGCGTCGATGATCGGGCTCGCCTCGGGGCTCGGGCGCGCGCTGCGGCTCTGGCATGGTCGGATGCTGCTGCCGACCTCGCCGACGGCATCCTGATGGAAGCGTTCGGTATCGAGAGCGGCGGGGCGCTGCGGTCGGCACGTTCCAGAGCACGCCGACGCCTCGCTGCGGACCCTGGTCTGCAAGCTGTCGTCGAGCGTGCTGTCGCACTGGTTTTCGTGTGACGGCCTGTGTCAACTGGGGTCTGACCCCAGTTGACACAGGTGGTCGCTACAGGGCGGCGAGGGCGGCGTCGTAGTTGGGTTCTTGCGCGATTTCCGGGACGAGCTCGGTGTGCTTCACGTTGCCGTCCGGCCCGATCACCACCACCGCGCGGGCGAGGACGCCCTGCAGCTTGCCGTCGGTGAGGGTGACGCCGTAGTCCGATCCGAAGTCGGAACGGAACGTCGAGCCGACCTTGACGTTCTCGATGCCCTCGGCGCCGCAGAATCGACCCATCGCGAACGGGAGGTCGGCCGAGACGCACAGCACGACGGTCCCGTCCATGCCGGCGGCGCGCTCGTTGAACTGACGCACGCTCGTGGCGCACGTCGGCGTGTCGATACTCGGGAAGATGTTGAGGATCACGTTCTTCCCGGCGAATTCAGAAGCGTCGTACTCGCTCAGGTCGGCGCCGACCAGTGAGAATGCCGGCGCTGAGGCGCCAACGGACGGGAGATCTCCGGACGTGTGGACGGGGTTGCCCCCGAGGGTGATTTCAGCCATGGAGTCGTTGTAGCAGCAACAACGTGCGAATGCCCGGCTCAGGCGCCGCGAAGATTGCGGATGTTGACGAGCACCACGATGGCGATCGAGATGCCGACGGCCCACCACTGGTACCGCTGCAACCACTCGAGGAACTCGACGAGCTGTGCCTCGAACGTGCGAGCCAGCCACCACATCAACGCGAGGCGTGCGCCGATACCGATCGACAGCAGCACCGCCAGACGCGCCGGGGGAGTGCGATGTACGCCGCTCAACGCCGCCACGATGTTGGAGCCGGCGAAGAACGGGATCAGCACCCACTCGGCTCTCGCAAAACCCCGGTTGAAGGAGCCGACGGCCTCCTGGCTGACCCCGAGGTACTTCTGGAACCACCCGATGGCATCGTCGTGGTACGCACGCCCGATCATGTGGCACACCACGAATGCCGCCCCGATACGGGCGAAGGCAATCAGCACGTAGGTGCCGACAGGAACGCCGGCGGCCAATGTCAACGCCAGGTACCGGTTGCGCGACGACAACACCAGCAACCCCTCGGGATTGGTGTCGACCCAACGTGCCCAGACGGCGCTCGCGATGTTCGTGGCGATCACCAGGACGACGAACGCAACGAGCGTCAGCGGGGCCCACGACGGGCGGACGTGCGCCGGCTCGGTCGCGTCGATCGCCGCGCTCTCGGTCATGTGGCGCAACGGTACCGCCCCGGCTGGATCGACCGTCGGCGCCGTGCGCTACGTTCGCGGTCCATGCAGGGCCTGATGCAACACGTCCCACTCTCGATTCCTCACATCTTCGAGCGGGCCGAGAAGTACTTCCCGCACAAGGGGATCGTGACGGCCACCGGCGCCGGTCTGGAACGCACCACGTACGGCGAGTGGGCGGCCCGGACCCGCAAGCTCGGCGGTGTGCTCGACAACCTCGGGATCTCCGCCGACGGACGCGTCGGCACGTTCGCGTGGAACACCGCCCGTCACCTCGAGCTGTACTTCGCCGCACCCTGCACGGGGCGGGTGCTGCACACCTTGAACATCCGCTTGTTCCCTGAGCAGCTCACCTACATCGTGAACCACGCCGACGACGAGGTGATCTTCGTCGATCGTTCGCTGCTCGGCCTGCTCGCTCCACTGCTCCCCACCTTCGAAAACCTGAAGCATCTCGTGATGATGGACGACGGCAAGGGCGACATCCCGTCGGACCTCGCAGGCCACGAACTCCTGGACTACGAAGAGCTCCTCGCCGCCGCCGATCCCGTCGAGTTCGGTGTCGACGACGAGAACAGGGCAGCGAGCATGTGTTACACCAGCGGCACGACCGGCAATCCCAAGGGTGTGGTGTACACGCATCGCTCGACGTTCTTGCACACGATGGGAGCCATGACCGCCGACAGCCTCGGCGCCCGCGAGAGCGACGTGATCCTCCCCGTCGTCCCGATGTTCCACGCGAACGCCTGGGGTCTGGCCCACGCCGCCGTCGCGACAGGAGCGAACCTCGTGATGCCGGGGCCCGACCTCTCCGGTCCGTCGATCGCCAATCTGATCGTGAACGAGAAGGTCACCGTCGCTGCCGGCGTGCCGACGATCTGGATGGCGGTGCTCCCCGAACTCGCCGGCCGCGACACCTCCTCGCTGCGGTCGATCCCATGTGGCGGCTCCGCGGTGCCGAAGTCGTTGTCGGAGGCCTACCGCGAGCAGACCGGCCTCCCGATCTTCCAGGCGTGGGGGATGACCGAGACCAGCCCGATCGCGGCAGTCTGCCGTCTCGACGCCGACCAGGAACTGCTCCCGCAGGACGAGCAGGCCGAGTTGCGCACCCAGGTGGGTCGCATCGTGTTCGGGGCGGAATGTCGCGTCGTCGAGCCTGGCACGACCAGCCCGGTCCCGTGGGACGGCGAGAGCAGCGGTGAGCTGCAGTGCCGCGGCAACTGGATCGCCTCGGACTACTACGACGACGAGCGCTCCGGCGAGAGCTTCACCGACGACGGTTGGCTCAAGACGGGCGACGTTGCCACGGTGAACGAGCGGGGTTCGGTTCGCCTGGTCGACCGCACGAAGGACCTCATCAAGTCCGGCGGCGAGTGGATCAGCTCGGTCGAACTCGAGAACGAGCTGATGGCACACCCCAAGATCGCCGAAGCCGCGGTGATCGGCGTTGCCCACGAACGCTGGGGCGAGGCACCGCTCGCGTGCGTCGTGGTTGTCCCCGGCGAGCAGCTGACGGAGGACGAAGTCCTGAGCTTCCTCGAGGGCAAGATCGCCAAGTGGCAGATGCCCAAGGGCGTGGTCTGGATCGACGAAGTCCCGAAGACCAGTGTCGGCAAGTTCTCGAAGAAGACGCTGCGTGACGAACATGCGTCGGCATTGATGCCCTGACCTGAACTCGCTGAACTCCGTCGGGCACGCCCAGGGTGTGGGGGCATCCCTGGGGCTCACAGAGAGGGTGGGCGTCGCCGCGTGACCGGACCTTCGTGCTCTGGTATTACGCTGGGCGCACCGGTTTGCCGCTGCGAACTCGGTCTGAGATCGTCGCCGAAGGGAGGGGAAGGATGTCTCGCTGGTTGAACCGCCACGACCTCCGACTGTCCCTGCGCGAGCACTCCTGGATCTGGAAGGCGCCGTTCCTCGCTGCGACCATCATGATCTGGGTCGGAGCAGTCGTCTTGTTCGTCGGTCCATGGCAAGGAGGATCGGATACTCCTGACCGAGTCCGTACCCTTCCACCGTCGGTCTCGCTGGAGTCCGACGATCAGGTGGATGAGCGCGGACCTTCCCGTGACGAGGCATCGGTCAGCAGCCGCCCGGACGACTCGGGCACGAGCGACTCAGTCGCCGACGACGAAACGAGTGCCGACACGACAGTGGTGAGCTCGGATCCGCCGACCGACAGCGTGCTGGACGTTGCGTCGAATCCCGGGGTGCCACTCGCGACCGACGCCGTCGGCGACACGGCCAGTGAGCCGCCACGTCGTTCTTCGAGCCCGACGCCTGCGCCGCCAACGACGACGGCGCCCGCCCCTCCGACGGTCACCACGGCACCGCCCCCTCGGCCGACGGTCACGGTCGCGCCCACCACCACGCGGCCGCCCACCGTCACGACGATTCCACGGCCGACCGCACCATCGACCACACCTCCGCCGACCACGCCGCCGGTGACGCAACCTCCGACCGTCACGACGACGGCACCCACCACGACCACGCCTGAGCCCTTGGCAGCCCAAGCCGGCAAGAAGCCCCCGAAGGATGATCCTGGTCGCGGTGATCACGGACGAGGGAAGCCATGAGCGACTCGGCGAGGAAGGTACGGCGCGGTCCGATCGCGCTGGTGATGACGAGTGTGTTGCTGTTCGTCGGGCTGATCGTGTCCGTCTCGCCGGGAACCAATTCGGCCGCTGACGAGCCCGGTGCCACCACGACCGACGCAGCACCGCCGACGACTGAGCCGCCACGCGCCCACGACGGAGCCCCCGCCGCCGACGACTGAAGCCACCGGCGACGACGACGAGCCACCGCCGCCGACGACTGAAGCCGACGACCGCCGACGACGTCCCCGCCGACGACGACTGAAGCCGACGACCACGACGACGTCCCCGCCGCCGACGACTGAAGCAACGACCACGACGACCACGACAGTCGCCGCCGCCGACGACTGAAGCAACGACCACCACGACCACGACGACGTCGCCGCCGCCGACGACTGAAGCAACGACCACGACCACCACGACGACGTCACCGCCGCCGACGACGGAAGCGACGACCACCACCACCACCACGACGACGGTGCCGACGACCACGACCACGTCGCCGCCGACCACGACGACGACGCCAACACCACGACCACGACGACCACGACGACGACGTCCACCACCACCACCACGACGTTGCCGCCGCCACCGCCGACGACGGTGCCGCCGCCGCCACCGCAGCTGCCGACCTACGTGGGGACGTCGACCAGCCCGGTCGGGGCGAAGACCTCGTACTCGCCCATCGTGCCGTTCCGGTTTGCCGACAGCCGTGAGGGCCTGCGATCCCGGCTGCTCCGCGCCGGCGTCGTTCAACGCATTCAGATGACCGACGTCGCCGGAATCCCTGAGAACGCCACTGCCGTGTCTGCGAACTTCACGGTGGCCGATCAGGATCGATCGGGTTTCCTCACCGTCTACAACTGCTCACCTCGGGTGCCCACGGTCTCGACGCTCAACTTCGTGGCCGGCGAGCCCACCGCGAATCAGGCGATCGTGCCGCTCGACGGCCAAGGCGGTATCTGCTTGTTCAGCCCGGCGAGCACGGAGATCATCATCGACGTCAACGGCTCGTTCGCTGTGGGCGCCGCCGGCAGACTCAGCACCCTCACCCCGAAACGTCTGCTCGACACTCGCGGGGCTGCCCAGGTGACGCCCGGGCGTGTGCGCACCGTCCGTATCGTGTCGAGTGCGACCGGCGTCCCCACGTCGGCGACGGCCGCGGTGATCAACTTGACCGCGGTGAGTTCCGCATCGGGAGGATGGGCTCGGGTGTACCCCTGCGATCAGGGCGGCTCGTCATCGGTGTCGAACGTGAACTTCGGAGCGGGCGAGATCCGGGCCAATTCGGCGATCGTCAAGTTGTCGAGGACCGGCACCATCTGCGTGCAGTCGAACGTTGCGGTCGACGTCGTGATCGACATCACCGGTTTCATGTCGTCGTCGGGGCTGAGGTACCAGGCAGTGGCACCGGTTCGCCTGATCGACAGCCGCGACGCTCGCGTCGGGGGCAATCGGTTCCCCGCCGGGTCGATCATTCAGTTCGACGTCGCAGGCCTCGGCGGGATCCCGAGTCCGGCGAGTGCTGCGTCGATGAACCTCGTGTCGGTGTCGTCGACATCGGCCGGTTTCATGACGATGTGGCCGTGCCGGGACGGGGACGACCCACCGTTGGCATCAAACGTGAACTTCCGCACGAATCGCAACGTGGCCAATGGCGTCACGGTCGGACTCTTCGAACAACACATCTGTTTGTTCACGTTCGCGACGGCCCACTTCGTGGTCGACGTCAGCGGCGTCTGGCAGTCGTGATCTGAACGTCCGCTCGGACGGCGATGTGTTCGGAGGTCAGAGGCGGCCGGCGTCGATGACCCGCTGCAGGAATGCCTGGGTGCGCGGTTCGGTCGGCGACTCGAAGATCTGCGACGGCGGGCCCTCCTCGAGGATTCGGCCCTGATGGAGGAAGCACACCCGGTCGCTGATTTCGCGAGCGAACGCCATCTCGTGGGTGGCGAACAACATCGTCATGCCATCGGCCTTGAGACCGCGAACCACATCGAGCACCTCGCCGACCAGCTCGGGATCGAGCGCCGAGGTGATCTCGTCGAGCAGCATCACTTCGGGGTGCATCGCCAGTGAACGAGCGATCGCCACCCGTTGCTGCTGGCCGCCCGAGAGCTGGTCCGGGTAGGCGTCGGCACGTTCGGCCAACCCGAGCCGGGTGAGCATGGCGAGCCCGTCGCGACGTGCCTCGGACTTGCCCGCTCCGAGCACCTTGCGGGGGCCGATCGCCACGTTGTCGATCACGCTCATGTGCGGGAACAAGTTGAAGCTCTGGAACACCATGCCGATGCGCCGCCGGATCGGGTCGGGATCGAGTCCCGGTTCGGCGATGTCGACGCCGTCGAGCACGATCCGGCCGTCGTCGGTGGGCTCGAGCAGATTGACGCAGCGCAACAACGTGGACTTGCCGGAACCCGATGCGCCGATCAGCGTGATCACATCGCCCTCCGCGACGTCGAGGTCGATGCCGTCGAGCACGACCGTCGATCCGAACGACTTGCACACACCCCGCAACGAGAGCTTCGGCCGGGTGGTGGACGACAACGGGGCGTCCGACGGCGACGGAGTGTCGGTCATGCGATCGTCGTCGCTCCGGTGCGGGCGCGCTGGCGCGCGAGCGCCCAGTCGGCAAGCCGTGTGCAAGGAATGGTGAGCGCCAGGAAGATCAGCGACGCCGCCACGTAGGGCGTGAAGTTCGCATAGGTCGCCTTGTCGATCCCGGCCTGGCGCAGGATTTCGACCGGACCGATGAGGCTCACGAGCGCCACGTCCTTCTGGAGGCTGACGAAGGTGTTCATCAGGGGCGGCACGATCTTGCGAAACGCCTGCGGGAGCACGATCGACCGCATCGTCTGGCTACTCGTCATGCCGAGCGAGCGAGCCCCGGCGCGCTGGCTCTCGTGGACCGCGTCGATACCGGCCCGGATGATCTCGGCGGTGTAGGCCGAGTACGACAGCACGAGTGTGACGCTGCCCCAGATCAAGGGGTTCGCCCACTCGCGTGACAGGCCAAGCGCCGGCACGCCGAACCCGATCAGGAACACGAGCAGGATCACGGGGATGCCGCGCAGCACGTCGGTGTAGACGACGGCGAACGCACGCAGCGGGAACAACGCCGGGCTGCGGGTGTTCCGAGCGAGGGCCACGAGCAGCGAGACGATCAGGATGAACGGGGTCGACCAGAGCAGGATCTGCACGTCGAGCCAGAAGGCTTCGAGCAGACCGGGAAAGGTCTCGATGAACACGTCACCGTCGAAGAACGCCTGGCGAACGCGCTCCCAACCCGGGGCCAACGGGATCAACACGATCAGCGCCCCGACGACCACGACCGTGCTGACCGTGGCGATGGCGACCGACCGCCGGCGTCGAGCGCGCTCGTAGCGCTCACGCCGGGTCGGTCGGTCGGACATCAGAAGTGGGTGAGATCAGGTGTCGTTCGGGGGCTCACCCGATCGGGATCACCGGGGCCTCGGTGAAGTCGGACAGCCATTCCTGGGTGATCGCGTCGAGGTCGCCGTTGTCGGTGATCGTCGTGATCGCCTGGTCGACGCACGAGGTCAAGGCACTGTCCTTCTCGAGCACGAAACCGAACTGGTCGGTGGTGCCGCCGGCGTCGGCCGGGAACTGGCCGATCACGCTGCTGTTTTCGATCTCCACGCCCGACACGAACAGCGCCGTCGGCAGGTCGAAGACGGCAGCGTCGATCTGGTTGGCCTCGAGCGCAGCCTTGGCGCCAACGTTGTCGTCGTAGACGAACGGCTCCTGGTTGGGCTGGATCACGTCGGTGATGAACGCCAGGCTCGTCGTTCCGACCTGGGCGCCGAACTTGACGTCTTTGAGTTCGGCCAACGTCGTTGCACCCTCGGCCGGCGATCCTGCGAGCGCGACGATCGCCTGGTTGCTGGTGAAATACGGCAGTGAGAAGTCGATGTTCTCGGCGCGCTCGGGGCTGATCGAGTACTGCTGCAGGTTCATGTCGAAGTTCTTGGCGCCGGGCTGGATGGCCTCGTCGAACGTGGTGCGAACCCAGACGACCGAATCGCCCTCGTAGCCCATTTCAGCGGCGACCGCGTACGCCACGGCGGCCTCGAACCCCTCGCCGGTCTCGGGGGCGTCATCGATCACCCACGGGTAGAAGGCTGGTTCGCCAGTCGCGATGGTGAGGACACCGTCGTCGATCGTGGCCGCGCAGTCGACGGCACCGTCGCCGGTGTCGCCGGTGTCGGAGGTGTCGGCGGGTGCGCTGTTGTCGTCGTCACTGCCGCAGGCGGCAAGGACGAGGGCACCAACGGCGAGGGCCGGAATGACCCGGCGCAGGGCGGGGGAGCGTCGCATGATGTTCTCCTTCAGGTTGTTGTTCACGCGCTTGAGAAACTACTGCCTGGCTTGACTGGGCACGCCCTTCGATGCGGGCGTACGTTCCGCTCGTGGCCGACCGATCGACGACCGATGTCGCTCGTGTGACGCTCGTCGTCCTCGTCGGCGGCGTCCTCGCCGGAGCCGTCTGGTTCCAACGGAACACGATCGGCGACGCCGTCCGGGAGATGCGAACGCTGTCGGCCGGTGTCGTGGTGGTGTTGGTCGGGCTCGGCGTCCTCGAACGGGTGAGCCGTGCGGGCATCGTGCACCGTCTGCTCGGAACCACGTCATTCGGTCGCTCGCTCACGATCCACGACGTCGGCACTGCTGCGAGCAAAGGGGTGCCGCTCGGCGGGCCCTTGGCCACCGGTCTGCGCTGGTCGATCGCCCGTGACGCGGCGGTGCCGACGACCACGTTCACCTCGATGCTGGTCGCCTATGGGGTGGCGACCACATTCGTCACCTGGCTCTTGCCGTTCGGAGTGCTGCTCCTGGAGATCACCCAGCGGCCGCCGACGAACACCGACCTCGCCATGCTCGCCGTGTGTGCCGTGGTGGTCGTCGGTTCGGCGTGCTTCTGGGCACTCGTACTGCGGTCCGAGCGGATCACCGCCTGGCTGGTGGCGCTCCTGCGGAACCTCGCCGATCGTGCGTCCAGCCGGTGGCCATCGCTGACACCGCGACTTGCCGGCCACGACGTCGGCGCCGGCCTGCTCGAAGTGCGCTCGTCGCTGCGCGCCGTTGCGGGTCGCCCGATCGGGCTGCTCGGCGCGACGGCGCTCGCGCAGTCGGTCGGCGCTGTCATCCTGCTCGTCGCACTGCGCGGCCTGGGCGTGGGCGACGAACTGGGGCTCATGGAGTTCGCCCGTGTGTACTTCGTGGTGACGCTGCTCAGCTCGTTCGTCCCCGTACCCGGCGGCGTCGGCGTGGTCGAGGCCGGATTGACCGGGGCGCTCGTTGCCGCCGGCGTCGACGCCCCGTCGGCGCTTGCGGGTGTGCTCGTGTTCCGACTGCTCACCTACGTGCTCCCGATCGCGCTCGGTGCGGCGCTGTACGTGATGTGGCGCCTCGATGTGGCGCGGCGACGATCGCGGCCGGACACCACGGTGCCCGCCGGTCAGGTCCCCGACCCGGCAACGGCGGCGATCTAGCGTTGCGATCGAGCGACCTCGGTCGACCTGGAACCGAGTGCCTCACGACCCCGCAGGAGCGTCGCCATGTCGAGTATTCCCCCGCCTCCGCCCCCGAGTTCGATCCCGCCGCCGCCCGGGGGGCAGCCCCCTGGCGGCTACCCGCCGGGTGGATGGAACCAAGGGTGGCAACAGCCGGTCGGTCCCAAACCGGCGAACTACCTCGTGTGGGCGATTCTCAGCACGCTGTTCTGCTGTCTTCCGTTCGGCGTCGTCAGCATCGTGTTCGCTGCGCAGGTCGATGGGAAGTTCAACGGCGGCGACTACGCCGGAGCGGTCGCCTCGTCGGAGGCGGCGAAGAAGTGGGCGACGATCTCCGCGGTGGTCGGCGGTGTGGTCGTCGTGCTCTACCTGCTCTTCGCTGTCGCCCTGGTCGCCGGCTCGGGAGGGTGAACTCGCGCATCGGCACCGTCGGTGCGCCGATCGCCGCGACGGCGTGGGTCGGAATTGCCGGTTGGTCGACCAGGCCCGGTACGTCGGATCGGTTGCCCGTCGCCTGCCCCGTTCACGCACTCACCGGGTTCGATTGTCCCGGCTGCGGATCGACTCGGGCGCTCGGTGCGCTCACTCGGCTCGATCTCGCCGCCGCGTTCGATCACAACGTCATCGTCCCCGTGGCGGCAGTCTTCATGGTGGTGGCCTGGGCTGGCTGGACGTGGGCGGTCTGGCACGATCGACGTCGAGTCGACCTCGTCCGCGGCCGCTGGACCGTGCTCGGTGTGGGGGTCCTGCTCGTCGGCTTCGCGGTGTTCCGCAATCTCCCCATCGGCGAATGGTTCGCAGCGGGGCTGTCCGGGTGACCGAACGAAACGAACTGCACGAAGCGACGAGCATCGAATAGGTTGCGGACCGTGAATCGCGTGATGCCCACCCCCCGACCCGACGTCCTGCACGGGTGGTGGCGCTGATGGCGCGCTTCGGCCGGGTGCTCACCGCAATGATCACCCCGTTCGACGAGGAAGGTGAACTCGACGTCGACGCGGCGGTCTCGCTCGCCAAATGGCTCGTCGAGCAGGGCAACGAGGGCCTCGTCGTGTCCGGCACCACCGGTGAATCTGCGACGCTGTCGATCGACGAGAAACTCACCATGTTCGAAGCCGTTGTCAACGCCGTCACCGTCCCCGTGATCGCCGGCACGACCGGTTCGAACACCCGTCACGACATCGGGCTCACCGAAGAGGCCGGACATCTCGGCGTCGCCGGCATTCTCGGCGTCTGCCCCTTCTACAGCAGGCCGTCGCAGGCCGGGCTCGAGATGCACTTCCGGGCCATTGCGTCGTCCACCGATCTGCCGGTGGTGCTCTACGACATCCCGAAGCGCACCGGCCGCAAGATCGAGAGCAGCACACTCGTGCGGCTCGCCAACGACGTCCCCAACATCGTTGCGCTCAAGGACGCTGCCGGAAATCCGGGCGCAACTGCCGCTGTCCGGGCGAACTGTCCTGACCACTTCGAGATCTACTCGGGTGACGACTCGATGACCCTGCCGCTCCTGGCGGTCGGCGCGATCGGCGCAATCGGTGTGGCGACCCACTGGTGCGCACCCGATCATGTCGAGATGTTCGACGCCTGGGGACGCAACGACGTCGACGCCGCCCGCCGCATCAACGCACGTCAACTCGAGAGCTACGAGTTCGAGACCAGCGAGGACACGCCGAACCCGGTACCGTCGAAGGCAATGTTGAGAACGCTCGGTCATGCTGTCGGGGAATGCAGGTCCCCGATGGGGCCGACGCCCCACGGACTCGAACACGCCGCCCGCGGCGTCTACGAGCGTCTGGTGGCCGCCCGTGGCTGAGCGCAACTCACCGGGCTCGCCGAACTCGAAGGTGCCGGTTCGGATCGTGTTCCTCGGTGGGCTGGGCGAGATCGGCCGCAACTGCATGGCGATCGAGCAGGGCAAGGCCGACGACCCGGATCGCACGATCATCCTCATCGACTGTGGGCTCATGTTCCCCGACGCCAACATGCACGGTGTCGATCTGATCCTGCCCGACTTCACCTATCTCCGCGAGAACGCCGAGCGCATCTCGGCACTGGTGCTCACCCACGGTCACGAGGACCACGTCGGCGCCATCCAGTACCTGCTGCGCGATCACGACGGCATCGGTGACCTGCGCACCGATCCGCTGCCGATCTATGGCGCTGCGCTCACCCTCGGCTTGGCCCGGAACCGCATCGAGGAAGCGGGCCTGCTCCCGAAGACCGACATGCGCAAGGTCGCCGACGGCGAAACGGTCGAGATCGGTTCGCTGGTCGTCGAGTTCATTCCCGTCACCCACTCGGTGCCGCACGCCCACGCCATCGCCGTGCACACCGCCCAGGGTGTGGTGCTGCACTCGGGCGACTACAAGATCGATCTCACGCCGGTCGATTCCCGCCGCACCGACCTGGCCCGCATCGGCCAGTTGGCGAAGGATCCTGGCATCCGGCTGTTGATGGCCGACTCGACCAACGCCGAGGAAGCCGGGTACTCGCCGAGCGAGACCAGCGTCGGTTCGGTGCTCACGGGGCTCTTTGCATCGCATCGTGACCGTCGCATCGTCACCGCCAGCTTCGCCAGCCATCTCCATCGGATCCAGCAGATCGCAACCGCTGCCATGGCTGATGGTCGCAAGATCGCCACGCTCGGGTTGAGCATGAAGAAGAACATCCGGCTCGGGCGCGAGTTGAAGGTGCTCGACATTCCTGAGTCGGCGATCATCGACATCGAGGAGATCGACAAGTACGAGCCCGGCCAGATCTGCATCATCTCCACCGGGTCGCAGGGCGAGCCGATGTCGGCGCTCGGGCTGATGGCTCGCGGTGAGAACAAGTGGCTCAAGCTCGGCGATCACGACACCGTGGTGTTGTCGAGCCATGCGATTCCGGGCAACGAGGGCAACGTCAACGCCGTCATCGACGGGCTGATTCGCATGGGCGCCGAGGTGGTGCACTCCGGTGTGCTGGACGTCCACGCCACCGGCCACGCCCAGGCCGACGAGATCAAGACCTACCTCTCGATCGTCAACCCGGAGTGGTACGTGCCGATCCACGGCGAGTACCGCCACATGGTTGCGAACGCCAAACTCGGCGAGCTGATGGGCGTGCCACACGACCGCGTCGTGCTCTGCGAGGACGGCGACGTGCTCGAACTGAGCGCCAAGGAGCTTCGCCCGATCGGGCGAGTGCCGTCGGGCTACCTGTACGTCGACGGCATCGTCGGAGACGTCGGCCAGGGCGTGTTGCGTGATCGGCAGAAGCTGGCCGAGGAGGGTGTGGTCGTGGTGGTCGTCACCGTCGACATCCAGACCGGCAAAGTACTCGTCGGGCCCGAGATCATCACCCGCGGCTGGGTGTACGCACCCGAGGCCGAGGACCTCTTGGACGAAGCGTGCGACACCGTCGCCGACGCCGTCGAGGCGGCGCTCGGGAAGGGGATGCGCGACGTCGAGGCGCTCGAGCGCGATGTCCGCCGTGCCGCCGGCAAGTTCGTCAGCGAGCGCACCAAACGCCGGCCGATGATCGTGCCGGTCGTCATGGAGGCCTGATTGGCTCGGCGGTTGCTCGTCGTCGCGCGCTGCTGGCGGTCGGCGCCGCATGCGGGGGAGATGACGATGGTGGCGGCTCCGAATCGTTCGTCTCCGACATCGGACCGGCGATCGAGGCGGTCGAGGCCGAACTCGGCGCCGGTCAAGAGTTCTTCGAGGTCACCGCGAACCAGCAGGTGATCAACCTGTTCGTCGCGGTCGACGACGCGACGGCAGCGGTGCCCTACGTGTATCTCGACGGCGATTTGCAGCCACCCGCTCCGACGCTGACCGGCGCGTCGGGTTTCACATTCACGGCCGATGCCGTCGATTTCGACGAGGCGTCGATCCTCGACGCCGTGTCCGCGGAGTTGTCCGAGTCGACCATCGAGGCCCTCAGCATCGAAGGCGGCGACGGGGGTGTCGTGCGGTACGTGGTGTCGACGTTGTCGCCCGAGGGCGGTCGCCTCGACGTCACGGTCGCCCCCGACGGCACCGTCCTCGAAGTCGACCCCATCTGACCATTCTCGTGAACCCGTGCGGGAACAGTTCCCGCACGAGTTCACGAGAACGGACGGGTGCGGGTGCCGAGGCGCGGACCGTCGTTTCTGGCAGGGTGCAAGGATGGGTTCACCGACCACGATGACCGCGGCTGTGACGCTGGGCCACGGTGGCCCTGAGCAGCTCGTGGTCAGCGCGGAGTGGCGGTGCCCGTCGCCGCGGGCGGGTCAGGCACTTGTTCGGGTGACCGCCGCAGCGCTGAACAACACCGACATCTGGTCGCGGGAGGGTGCGTACGGAACCGCTGCCGACCCGGACGCGGTCGTCGGCTGGAAGGGCGCGCCGCTCGACTTCCCCCGGATCCAGGGCATCGACATCGCCGGCCGGGTCTGTGCCGTCGGCGCTGGAGTCGACGAGGCGTGGCTCGACACGCGGGTGATCGTCGATCCCGCTGCGCGGTACGTCGATGACCTGCCGTGCGACATCGTCGGCAGCGAGGTCGACGGAGGATTCGCCGAGTACCACGTGTGTTCGGTCGATCAACTCCACGATGTCACCACGTCGCCGTTGACCGATCCGCAGCTCGCATGTCTGCCGACGGCGTTTGGGACGGCACTGGGCATGATCGGCCGCGCTGGTATCTCGGCTGGGGAACGGGTCCTCGTCACCGGGTCCTCGGGTGGGGTGGGCATGGCCGCGATCCAGCTACTCGTCGACCGTGGCTGTGAGGTGGTGGCGAGGACGAGTGAGGCCCATCGAGCGCTCATCGCATCGCTCGGTGTCGCCGAAGTGTCCGTTCGCGGTATCGACGAGATCCAGGACCTCGGTGCTGTCGACGCGGTCGTCGACGTGGTGGGCGGCGACGACTTCGGACTCCTCGTCGATCGCCTCAGCGACAAGGGGCGGCTCGTGATCGCCGGCGCGATCGCCGGGCCCGTGGTGTCGCTGGACCTACGGCGCCTGTACCTCCAACAGCGGACGCTGATCGGCTCGACGATGCACACCCCTGACGACTTCCGCCGGCTGGCCGGGATCGCCAACACCGGCAGCGTCCAGCCGATCGTCGCCGCGACATTCCCGCTCGCCGAGATTGCCGAAGCTCAGGCCCGCTTCGTCGCACGCGACTTCGTGGGCAAGCTGGTGCTCGTGATGTGATGGCCGTGGCCACGAGGGTCGCCGTCCAGCGTGACACCCCCTTGGTACCGTGTGCTCTGCCATGAGTACCTGGGGTCCGTCCAAGAAGCGTTCCACGTCGAAGCGTTCGACCAGCGCGCCCTCGAAGTCGTCGAAGTCGGCGAAGGGCGCCTCGGCGAAGGGCGCCTCGAAACGCTCGAAGGCGGGGAGCGTCGATGACCTCACGCCGCCAGAGGGTTCGGGCTCCCGGCGCGACCAGGCCCAGGCCGAACTCCGAGTTGCCGTCGGCGGCCGTGAACACGAATTCATCGGGATCGGCCTGATCGGGCTGGCCGTCCTGCTCGCGCTCGCGGTGTACGCGAACCTCGCCGGCCCGTTGGGTCAGGGAATCGAGACGCTCGCCGGGTGGCTGTTCGGGCTCGGCCGCTATGCCGTGCCCGTCGTGCTGGTGGCGATCGGTGTGTCGTTCCTCCGCAAAGGCCGTTCCGCCAGCCCGTTCCAACTGGTCGTCGGCTGGTCGTTGATGTCGTTGTCCGTGCTCGGCCTCCTGCAGGTCGCTCGCGGGTCCGAGCGCCTCAGCGACGCAGCCGACGGGATCGACGATGCAGGTGGGTGGATCGGCGCCCTGGTCGGGACGCCACTGGAAGCCCTCCTGGCCACGGCCGGCGCCGCGGTCGTGCTGATCGTGGTGTTCACGGCCGGAGCCCTGTTGGTCACCCGCACCTCGGTCAAGACGTTCGCCCAGCACACCGGTGGCTTCCTCGCCGCCGTGAGCGCACCGGTCGGAAGGGCCGCCAAGTCCGGCATCAGCAACATCTCCACGCTCAACAGCGACCGTGAGGCCGACGCCGATGCACGCTCTGGGTCGGTCGACGAACTCGCCGTCGCCGGCGAGGCGTCGGCGTTGACTCCGGGGCTCTACGACTTCGCCGCCGAGGGCGACGATCTGGGTGGCGAGCTGCCCCGACCGAAGGCGCGCCGCACCCGGAAGCCCAAGTTCGACACCGGCAGTCAGCCGAACGCTGCTGCCGTCGGTGACGGCGCGCAGGTGGGCGAGTGGGTGCTGCCGCCCATGACCTTCCTCGATCGGCCCGGCGAGCAGACCATCGACCGAAAGGCGGTCGAGGCGCGGGGCAGATGCTGCACGAGTCGCTGGCCTCGCATGGCGTCGAGACCACGCTGCTCGGCATGACCGTCGGCCCCACGGTGACCCGCTACGAACTCGAACTCGGCCCCGGCGTCAAGGTCGCCCGGGTCACCAGCCTGCAGAAGGACATCGCCTACGCGATGGCTGCGGTCGACGTGCGGATCCTGGCGCCGATCCCCGGCCGCTCGGCGATCGGGGTCGAAGTCCCCAATCACCAGCGTCAGCTCGTCGCACTCGGCGACCTGCTCGCTTCGCCCGAGGCGACCAAGGCAGACAACCCGCTCGACGTGGCGATCGGCAAGGACATCGCCGGCAAGGCGGTGTTCCTCGACCTCGCTGCCACCCCGCACATGTTGATTGCCGGTGCCACCGGAGCCGGCAAGTCGAGCGGTATCAACTGCATCATCACCTCGCTGCTCATGCGCACCACGCCCGACAACGTGCGCCTCATCCTGATCGACCCGAAGCAGGTCGAGATGGGCCAGTACGCCCGGCTCCCGCACCTGCTCACCCAACCGGTCACCAACCCGAAGAAGGCGGCCAACGCGCTGGGGTGGGCGGTCAAGGAGATGGAGCGGCGCTACGACGTGCTGTCCGAACTCGGCTACCGCGACATCACCGGCTACAACAAGGCCTTCGCCAAGGGGCAGATCCAACCCCCGCTCGGCAGCGAGATCGAGTACGAGCACCTGCCGTACATCGTGGTGGTCGTCGACGAGCTGAACGACCTGATGATGGTGGCCGCCCGTGACGTCGAGGAGTCGATCACCCGCATTGCCCAGAAGGCCCGCGGAGTCGGCATCCACCTGATCGTCGCCACCCAGCGCCCGTCGGTCAACGTGATCACCGGCGTCATCAAGGCCAACATCCCTGCGCGGATGGCGTTCGCCGTGTCGAGTCTCACCGACAGTCGGGTGATCCTCGATCAGCCGGGGGCGGAGAAGCTGGTCGGCAAGGGCGACATGCTGCTGCTGCCCGGCAACTCCTCGGTCGCCAACCGTGTACAGGGGTCGTTCGTCAGCGAGGACGAGGTACGCCAGGTGGTCGCCCACTGGCGGGCGCAGTCCCCGGAACCGATCTATTCCAACGACGTCGAATCCGGTGGCGAGGGCGGCGAGGGCTCCGGTGCGAACGGAGGGTCCCCGGGCCAGTCGTCGCTGGTGCCGCCACGACCGGATGGCGGCCCAGGCAGGAGCGAATCGTCCGCCGGCGGCATGGCCTCGATGGACAGTCTGGACGTCACCTCCGACGCGAACGCGTTCTCGGCTGGTGACGAGGACGAGGACACCGCGATGATGCGTCAGGCAATGGAGCTCATCGTGCGCAGTCAGCTCGGTTCGACGTCGATGTTGCAGCGCAAGCTCAAGGTCGGCTTCGCCCGGGCGGGTCGCATCATGGACCTGCTCGAGCAGCGTGGCGTCGTCGGGCCGAGCGAGGGTTCGAAAGCCCGTTCGGTGCTGATGACCGTCGAGGAGTTCGAACTCCTCCAGCAGAACGGCCAGCTCTGACCGACGCCTCCTCCGTTCTCGTGAACCCGTGCGGGAACTGTTCCGTCACGAGTTCACGAGATGCTGGTGTGCGGGGTGTCTCCCTGCCAACATGACGCCATGGACCAACCAACCGTCACCGAGTTCACGCCGGAGTTGACCGAGGTCGCGAGCGGCCTCGCGTTCCCCGAAGGGCCGATCTGGATGTCGGACGGTTCGATCGTGTTGGTCGAGATGTTCGGTCCGCGACTGACCAGGGTGCGGCCCGATGGCAGCAAGGAGACGATCGCCGACATCCCCGGCGGTCCGAATGGTGCAGCCGTCGGCCCGGATGGCGCGATCTATCTGTGCAACAACGGTGGGTCGTTCACGCCGGTCGACCTCGGCGGGATGATGTTCCCCGGCGGTTTCGACCCCGACCGGTACCTGGGCGGCCGGATCCAGCGTGTCGATGCGCACGACGGCACGATCACCGATCTGTACACCGAGTGTGACGGCACGCCGCTTCGTGGGCCGAACGATCTGGTGATGGATGGCCACGGTGGCTTCTGGTTCACCGACCATGGCATCCGCGACACCCAGGCACGTTCTGCTGATCTCACCGGCATCTACTACGCCCACGCTGATGGCTCCGGTATCACCGAAGCGGTGTTCCCGTCCGATGCTCCCAACGGCATCGGCCTGTCGCCCGATGCCGACACGCTGTACTGGGCCGAGACGCACACGGGCCGCGTGTTCCATCGCTCGGTCACCTCACCCGGCGAGCTGGCCCCGGCCAACCCGCTGGAGCCAGGGGTGCTGTACGGCCTGCCCGGCTATCAGTTGCTCGACTCGCTCGGGATCGACGGTGAGGGCTGGGTGTGCGTCGCCACGCTCTTCAACGGCGGGATCACCGCGATCTCACCCGACGGGAGCCAGGTCGAGCACTATGCCACCGGCGACATCATGACCACGAACATCTGCTTCGGCGACGAGGATCTCCGTACCGCCTACGTGACGTGTTCGAGCACCGGCCGGCTCGTGTCGTTCCCGTGGCCTCGACCCGGGCTTCGACTCGCGCATCAGTGATCTCGGTCGTCGACCTCGAGGGATTCGTCGGTGGATCACCGGCCGAGCGCGCAGCCGTTGGTGATGCGATCGATCGGGCGTGTCGCGAGGTCGGCTTCTTCACGGTGGTCGGTCACGGCGTCGATGCAGCACTGATCGCCGAGCTGCACTGCGCGGCGCTCGCGTTCTTCGACCTGCCGCTCGACGACCGGCTCGCCGTGGCGATGCCCGGGCCCGGGACGCCCTACGGATACAGCCCGCTGCAGGCCGAGGCGCTGAACCGCTCGATCGGCGGTTCGGCGCCACCGGACCTGAAGGAGACGTTCAACGTCGGTCCGATCGCTCCACCGCCCCGTCCGCTCGACGAGATGGACGATCCGGACGAGCGTGCGGTCCATGCGCCGAACTCGTGGCCGCCGGCACTCCCGGAACTCCGCCCAGCGGTCGAGGCCTACTACCGGGCGATGTCGTCGCTGTCGACGACGCTGATGGAGGCATTCGCCGTGGCGCTCGGACTCCCGGATGACGCATTCGCCGGTCAGATCGACCGACACGGATCGGCGTTGCGCCTCGCCCACTACCCCGACGTCGGAGGCGCACAGGCAGCGGGTCTCCGAGCTGGTGCACACACCGACTACGGCACGCTCACGATCCTGTGGATCGACGGTGAACCGGGGTTGCAGGTCGAGTCGATCGACGGCAGCTGGATCGACGTGGAACCGGTCGACGGCGGTCTGATCGTGAATCTCGGTGACCTGATGCAGCGTTGGAGCAACGATCGTTGGCGCTCGACGATGCACCGGGTGGTCCCGGTCGAAGGCCGTCGCTTGTCGGTCCCGTTCTTCCACAACGCGAACTGGGACGCCGTCGTCGAGTGCATCGTCGACGACACCACACCGCCTCGATACCCGCCGACCACCGCGGGCCGTCACCTGATGGACAAGTTCCGGTCGACCCAGCAAGCGCCGTCGGAGGGCTGGTGAGCGAGACAGCCAGGTAGCCTGGAGGACCGTGTCCCAGCGCTTCTACATCGAGACGCTCGGCTGCCCGAAGAACGACGTCGACTCCGACAAGCTGGTCGGCGCGCTCCTCGCGGACGGCATGGAGCCAACCGATGACGCTGCCCTCGCCGACCTCGTGGTGGTCAACACCTGTGCCTTCATCGACGACGCTCGTCGCGAGTCGATCGACACGATCCTGGCACTCGACGAACAGCGTGCCGACGGTTCTCGCCTGGTCGTCACCGGGTGCATGGCCGAACGCTACGGCGACGAACTCGCCGCCGAACTCCCCGAGGTCGACCAGGTCGCCGGCTTCGGGCAGGCGTTCAATGTCACCCCGGCGTTGCGCGATGGCACGGAGGTGCCGCACGGCACCACTCCGAATCGCAAACTGATTCCGGTGTCGTCGACGCCGCTTCCCGAGTTCGATCTCCTGAACCTGCCTCGACCGAAGTCGGCCGTGCCGTGGGCGTACGTCAAGATCGCCGAGGGATGCGATCGCTCATGCGGGTTCTGCGCGATCCCGAGCTTTCGAGGTCCGCAGCGCAGCCGAGACATCGCCGCGATCCTTGCCGAGGTCGACCAGCTCGAAGCTCGCGAGATCGTGCTCGTCGCGCAGGATCTTGCGTCGTACGGCAAGGATCGGCCGGGCGAGTTGGGGGCCGGCTCGATCGTGCCGCTCGTCAAGGCGGTTGCCGACGAGGTCGACCGGGTCCGATTGCTGTACTTGTATCCGAGCGACCTCAGCGACGACCTGATCGATGTGATCTGCGACTCTGGCGTGCCGTACTTCGACCTGTCGCTGCAGCACGTCAGCAAGCCGCTGCTGCGCCGGATGCGACGCTGGGGTGACGGCCAGCGTTTCCTCGATCGGATCGCCGACATCCGCGACCGCGAGCCCGACGCCGCGTTCCGGAGCAACTTCATCGTCGGCTATCCCGGTGAGACCGAGGCCGATCACGACCAGCTGCTGCATTTCGTCGAGCACGCCCAGCTCGACTGGTGCGGCTTCTTCTCGTACAGCCGAGAGGACGGCACGTACGCGGCCGATCTCGACGGTGCGGTCGACCCGTCGCTGATGGATGAACGTCTGGCCGAACTGCGAGAGATGCAGGACGACATCACCGCGACGCGTCGCGATGCGCTGATCGGCTCGACGATCGAGGTGTTGGTCGACACGCCAGGCGTGGCGCGAAGCCACCGGGAGGCGCCGGAGATCGACGGGATCGTTCATGTCGATCTGGCGTTGACCCCGGGTGAACTCGTCTCGGTCGACATCGTCGACGCCCTCGGCCCCGACCTCGTCGCTGCGGGCGTCACCGCCGACACCCTCGAGGCGGCCGGATGACGGTGCCGCCCGACAAGCTCGCGACGTGGGCGAACGCGATCACCGTCGGGCGGTTGCTGCTCTCGCCGCTGATGTTCTGGGCGATCCCGAACGACGATCAGGGCTCGTGGATCGCCGTGACGTTGTGGTTCGTGCTCTGTTCCAGCGACTTCATCGACGGCTATCTCGCCCGTCGGCACGGCGTGACCTCGGCCGGGGCCTTCCTCGATCCGCTCGCCGACAAGGTGCTCGTGCTCGGCGCGATGTTCACGCTCGTCAGCACGGGAGTGTTCTGGGTCGTGCCCGTGATCATCATTGCGGCACGCGAGCTGATCATCAGCGTCTATCGCGTGCTCGTCGGAGGCAAAGGCATCAGCGTGCCCGCCTCCAAGCTGGCGAAGTACAAAACGGTCGCGCAGCAGCTCGCTGTGGCGTTCGCGCTGTTTCCACCGACGGCGCTCGACGCCACCTGGCTCTGGAACAGCATCCTCTGGCTCGCCGTCGCGTTGGCCCTCATCAGTGGCGGCCAGTACCTGTGGCGGGCCCGCCAGCTGTCGGCTGCCGCTCCCGTTTCGCCGAGCCTCGATCAGGTGGGCTGAGTGGCGCTGCGCTGCGACGTGCTCGCGGTCGGCACCGAGCTGTTGCTCGGTCAGATCATCGATTCCAACTCGGCGTGGATCGGTGGCGAGCTCGCGGCCAACGGCATCGACTCGCTGGTGCAGGTCAAGGTCGGCGACAATGTCGGTCGGATCGAGGCGCAGCTGCGTCGACTGCTCGAGCACGCCGACGCCGTGATCATGTGCGGGGGTCTCGGGCCGACCCACGACGATCTCACTCGTGACGCGATTGCTGCGGTGATGGGGGTCGACCTGGTGCTCGATGATGCGGTCGCCGACGTGATCCGCGAGATGTTCGCAGCTCGAGGTCGACGGATGTCGGAGAACAACCTTCGTCAGGCGATGGTGCCCGTCGGCGCCGCGATCATCCCGCAGACCCGCGGCACGGCGCCGGGCCTGATCTGCCCGGTCACCGTTGGCGGTGTCGACAAGGTCGTCTACGCCGTGCCGGGAGTGCCGCACGAGATGTACGACATGATGCAGCGGGCGATCCTGCCCGATCTGCGACGCCGCAGCGGCGAGGACTCGGTCATCCGCAGCCGGGTGCTGCGCACGTGGGGCGAGAGCGAGAGCGGCCTCAATGAGCGTCTCGACGACGTGATCGAGCAACTCGAAGGGCCCGACACGCCGACGCTGGCGTTCCTCGCCAGCGGGTGGGAGGGCCTGAAGGTTCGTCTGACGGCCAAGACGCCGACCGGCACCGAATGCGACCAACAGCTCGATCACTGGGAACAGGTGGTCCGAGCCGAGCTGGGCGACCTCGTCTTCGGCACCAACGACGACACGATGGAATCGGTCGTGCTCGACCTCTGTCGGGCGAACGGCCTGACCCTGGCCACCGCCGAATCGGTCACCGGCGGTCTCGTCGGCGCCCGGCTGACGGCGATCCCAGGGGCGAGCCGGACGTTCCGAGGAGCGATCGTCAGCTATGCGACCGAGATCAAGCAGGAGCTGCTGGGGGTGGGCGAGGGGCCGGTGGTCAGCGAGGTGGCCGCTCGCCAGATGGCCCACGGTGTGCGCGAACGCCTCGGTGCCGACATCGGACTCTCACTCACCGGGGTCGCAGGTCCCGACGAGCAGGACGGCCAGCCCGTCGGCACGCTCTACGTCGGCATGGTCGGACCCGGCTTCGACGAGGTCAGACATGTCCGGCTGCCCGGCCAGCGCGAGCAGATGCGCCAGTTCGCCGTGATCACCTCCCTCGGCTTCCTCCGCTCGCAACTGGCAGCCCGCTAGCGTTGACGGGAAAGCCCTCGTAGCTCAGTTGGATAGAGCAACGGCCTTCTAATCCGTAGCGCGCACGTTCGAATCGTGCCGAGGGCGCTGTAGCCTGGACCGCCGCTGCGCTGACCCGAGTCACCGCGGCCCCCACCCCCGACCAGGCGAGGTTCTGCGTGAAGTTCAAGAAGGGCGAAACCGTCATCTATCCCCAGCACGGCGCATGCGTGGTGCAAGGGACCAAGAAGATGGAGTTCTTCGGCGAGAAGCAGGAATACCTCATCTTGAAGACGGTCATCAACGAGATGACCCTCAAGGTGCCGATCTCCAGCACCGACGAGGTCGGGGTGCGTCCGCCGGTGTCGGCCGACGAGCTCGAGGATCTCGTGGCGGTGTTGGCAAAGCCCGACCCGCGCGTGCCGTCCAACTGGAGCCGCCGGTTCAAGAACCACCAGGAGAAGCTCAAGAGTGGCGACGTGTACCAGGTGGCCGAAGTGGTCCGGAACCTGGCCGCCCGCAATCGGGACGCCTCGCTGTCAGCAGCCGAGCGGACGATGTACGAGCGGGCTCGCGTCAACCTGATCTCCGAGATCTCGCCGGCGCTGAAGGTGTCGGCCGAAGACGCCGAGGCCTACCTCGACGACGCGCTCGCCAAGGGCGTCCTCAAGGCGCCGCCGGCGGAGCCCAAGAAGAAGAAGTGACCCCGTGTCAACTGGGGTCAGACCCCAGTTGACACACTCGGGAGGTGGCAGCGCACGGTCACGGGAAGGTGATCGCTGATCGCCGCCCACTCCGCGCCGCCGCGAGGTACTGACACCGTCACCGTCGTCGCGTCCGGCGGCAACAGGACGTGATCGAGTCGCTGGGTGGGTGCCTCGGACGGATTGCTCATCGCCGGTGTCACGTGTTCCACGCCGGGCAGTGAGTCGATGATCGACGGGTCGTTGGCATCGTTGAAGTCGCCGGCGACGATCGCTGGGAGATCGTCGCCGATGTGCTTCACCAACTCGCAGACCCTGGCTGCTTCGGCACGTCGCGAGTCGGCGTCGTCGTGCGGCGTGAGGTGCAGGTTGTAGATCATCAGCATCGAGCGATCGGCGCGCCCGACCAGCCCCCACTGGGCGATCCGGCGCCGCCAGCTCCGCATCGGTTGATCGTCGGACACCTCGGTGTGGCCGACCGCGTCGAGCAGGTGCGGGGTCATCACCGCCATCCCCTCGGCCCGCCACCACATCAGCCTCGTCCACGGGTAGTGCTTGACCACCCACGAATACCGCATCTGCAGTGTCGCGGCGAGCGCAGCAGCCTGCCGTTGTCGGATCTCCTGGAGCGCGACGACATCAGGCGATTCGCTGCGCACGGCCCGAGCAAGCGCCTCGACGTCAGGACGCTTCGAGCCGTGAACGTTCCACGTCAGCACGCACCAGCCGGCACCCGTGCCGGCGCCTCGCCCTGGTGATTCCGACGTCATTGGTCGAGTGTCGCACGCCGCCGTGCCAGACTCGGCGATCATGAGCACGATTGCATTTCTCGGTCTCGGCGTCATGGGCGCCCCCATGGCGCGGCACCTCGCGAAGGCGGGCAACCAGGTCGTCGTCTACAACCGCACGGCCTCCAAAGCGCTGGCCTGGGTGGCGCTCAACGGCAACCAGGCAGCTCCGACGCCCGCCGAGGCCGCCACTGGTGCCGACATCGTGGCGCTGTGTGTCGGCAACGACGACGACGTCCGAGAAGTCGTACTCGGACCGAACGGAGCGCTCGCCTCGATGGCGACCGGCTCGATTCTGGTCGACCACACCACGGCATCTGCCGGGCTGGCCCGTGAACTGTCGGCCGCCTGCGCGGAGCAGGGCATCGGATTCGTCGACGCTCCGGTCTCCGGCGGCCAGGCCGGCGCCGAGAGTGGTCAGCTCACGGTGATGTGTGGCTGCGACGACGCCGAGGTGTTCGAACGGGCACGGGTTGCGATCGACGCCTATGCGAAGTCGTGTGTGCAGCTCGGACCCGCGGGTGCCGGCCAACTCACCAAGATGGTCAATCAGATCTGCATCGCCGGGCTGCTGCAGGGTCTCGCCGAGGCCGTCAACTTCGCCCAGCACGCCGGGCTCGACGTCGATCAGGTCGTCGACGTCATCGGAAAGGGCGCGGCGCAGAGCTGGCAGATGGACAACCGGGCGCGCACGATGGCCGCTGACGAATTCGAGTTCGGATTCGCGGTCGAATGGATGCGCAAGGATCTCGGCATCGTCCTCGACGAAGCCGACCGCAACGGGGCCCGACTCCCGGTGACCGCCCTGGTCGATCAGTTCTACAAGGACGTGGTCGCACGAGGTGGCGACCGGTGGGACACCAGCAGCCTCATCCGCCTGCTTTCCTGAACCGTCACGGGTCGCGGGTGAAGTGCTCCTGGGCGAACTCGTAGACGCCCTGGTCATGGGAGAACTCGACGGTGTTGCCGTCGGGATCGCGAACCATGCAGATGTAGCCGATGGGAGCAGGTAGTTGCAGCGGGGGAGTGGCGAGCCAACCACCGGCCTCGGCGGTGGCAGCGATGTCGTCGATGTCGCTTCGCTCGGCAACCTCGAAGCCGAGATGCGCGAACGATCCGAGCGGTGTCGGCGTGGCGTTCTCGTCGGGCTCGTGACCGGGAAAGAACTGGGCGAACACCAAGATGAATGGGGTGTCGGGTGCGTCGGGGTGGCCGAGCCAGGCGCCGTAGCCGTTGGCGTCCTCGCGCTTCACCAGCAGCTGCAGGGGCGTGTAGGTCGTGTACCACTCGATCATCGTGTCGATGTCGGTCACCGACAGCGCCAGGTGTGTCCAACGGGGAAGTCCTGCCACGAACCCGAACCTAGTCCTCGTTCGAGGTTGTCGGTCGTGTGCCGTGCACGATCTTCGGGCGGCGAGGGTTCGCCTGCCAGGGGATCACGTCGGAGGTGTCGACCAACCAGCCGAGCAGCAGCCCGAGCAGTTCCCGCTGGAGTTGGAGGTCGTCGCCACGTCCGATCAGGTTGCGGGTCTCGTGCGGGTCGGCCAACCGGTCGTAGAACTCGTCCGACTCGTACCGCCGGTGCACGTAGGTGTGGGTCGGGGTGCGCAGCGACATCGCCGTGCCGACGAGTTCGGGTTGCTCTCGTTGGAGTCGCGACTTGGCCTCGTAGATGAAGCTGGCAGACTCGAAGAGATGCCGATCACTCGCCCGGAACCCGCCCTCGGAGCAGGCGAAGTCGCGGTGGGTCACCGCAGGATCGGCGATGACGGGCAGCAGGCTGCGGCCGAAGTGGGTGTGTTCCGCCTCGGTTCCAGCGAGATCGAACACCGTCGGCAGGATGTCGACGAGTTCGACGGGGCGATCGACGATCCGTCCAGCCGGCAGGTCGGCGCCGGCCATGATCAACGGATTGCGGAGGATGCACGGATCGAGCCCTGACGGCCATTTCTCGACCAGGCCGAAATCGCCGAGATACTCGCCGTGGTCGGAGAGGAACACGACCACGGTGTCAGCCGTGGCGCCGATCTCGTCGACCGTGGCGACGACGCGACCCAACTGGTCGTCGACCCGGCTGACCATGCCGTGGTAGGTCGCTGCGATCTCGCGGAGGTCGGCGTCGGTGAGATCGCCCCAGCCGTAGATGTCGCGGTACGCCTCCATGAAGCCCGGCTTGCCCTCGGTGTCGTCGGGCGCGATCGGCGCGGGCATGTCGGCGCGATCGTGGAGCGAGAACCATGGCTCCTCGACCGTGAAGGGCGGATGCGGAAAGATCAACGGCACCCAGAGCGCCCACGGCTCGTCGCTCGGGGCATCGTCGCGCAGCCAACGCTCGGCAGTACGCACCGTCGCTTCGTCGAAGTCGACCGAGTCGGCCGTGCCGGTCTCGCCGAAGTACATCGCGCGGTGGAGACGGTGGTCCTCCGGAAACGGTGAGGTCCAACGTTCGAGTGACGCCGCACGGTCGGGTGGATCGAGGAACCCGCACATGTCAGAACTCGCCTCGGTGACCCCCGGTGCGAACACGTCGCCGCGATCGCCGGCGATTGCGACTCGGTACCCGGCGGAACGGAGCGTCTTGAACAGGTTCGGCTCGTGATCCTCGATCAGGTTGTCGAGGGTTCGGTGCCCGGCCACGTGCGGATACCAGCCGGTCAGGAGCGACACGCGACTCGGACCGCACACCGGGTGTTGCGCCCAGGCGTCGTCGAAGCGCACGCCGCGCTCGGCGAGTGCGTCGATGTTGGGCGTCTTCGCAACCGGACTGCCGAAACACCCCAACGCGTCAGCCGCGCAGCTGGTCGGGCATGAAGAACACGAAGTTCGGTTGCCGCGACCACACTCACCTCACTGCGGTAGCGAGCGCGTCGACGATGCGATCGACCTGCGCGTCGGTGGTGACGAACGGCGGGCAGAACGTGACGGTTTCGGTGCCGATCGCCCGTGTGATCACGCCGAGCTCGAGCATCTGGTCGCGAACGGCCATGGCATTCTGGTCGGGACGCATGGCTGCGCCGAAGATCGCGACCTCACCGCGGAGATGGTGGAACGCACCGTCGGACTCGAGCGCCCGCAGACCCGATTCGAGTCTGGCGCCCATCGTCACCACCGCCTCGAGCAAGCCCTCGCGCTCGATGATCCCAATGTTGGCCAACGCTGCGGCGCACGCGGCGGGGTGGCCGGAATAGGTGTAGCCGTGGCGCAGGATGAAGTCGGGATCGGCTTCGAGCGCCTCACGCACCCGTTGTCCGACGATCACACCACCAAGGGGCTGGTATCCCGACGTGACGCCTTTCGCGAACGTGGTGAGGTCGGGTGTCACGCCGTAGTGCTCTGCGGCGAACCATGTTCCCATCCGGCCGAACCCGGTGATCACCTCATCGAAGATCAACAGCGCGCCGTGTTGGTCGCACAACCGCCGAGTCTCGGCGAGATACCCGTCGACCGGTGGGAACACCCCGGCGGCCCCCTGCACCGGCTCGGTGATGACGGCGGCGAGCCGGTCGGCGTGATCCGTCATCAAGACGGAGAGCGCCTCGATGTCGTCACTCGGTACCTGGACGACGTCGGCGAGCAGCTCGCCATAGCCCACGCGATTGAGGGCGATGCCCTGGGCGCTCGTGCCGCCGTAGTTCGTGCCGTGATAGCCCCGCTCGCGCGAGATGATCACGCGGCGCTCGGGGTGTCCGGCCTGCACGTGCGCGAGGCGTGCGAGCTTCATCGCGGAGTCGACCGCCTCGGAGCCCGACCCGGCGAAGAACACACGAGCATCCGGCATCGGCGTGAGCGCGGCGATCCGCTCGGCGAGGGCGTCGGCCGGTGCGTTGGTGAACGGGTCGAAACACGAGTACGCCTCGATCGAAGAGATCTGGGCTGCGACGGCATCGCCGATCTCGGCGCGTCCGTGGCCCACCTGGCAGTACCACAGGCTCGCCATCGCATCGACGTACTCGTTGCCGTCGGCATCCCACAACAGCGCACCCTCACCTCGTTCGATCGTGGTGAACCGCTCGCGGGTCGGCTTGGCGAACGGGTGGAGAAAGGCGCCGGGCATGCTGGCATTCTGCCAGCCGGCGCAAGCCGAGCCCGTTCCCCGTCGATCGCTGTGGCAAGGTCGCGTCATGACCAACCCGTTCGAAGAGGCCGTCGCTCGGGTCGAGTCCGGAAGTGATCACCACGTCGAGGCCGTACAGCTCGTGGCGCAGATGACGATCGACGAACGGCTCGGCTGCCTCGACGGTGACACCCCGTTCTGGCCCGGGCTGTTCGACATGACCGCCGGCGGCTACTACCGCCATCCCTGGCCGGCGGCGCACGTCGAGCGTCTCGGGATCCCTGGCATCGACTTCGCAGACGGACCTCGAGGGTGCGTGGTGGGTGATGCCACGGCGTTCCCGGTGAGCATGGCCCGTGGCGCGAGCTTCGATCCCGGCCTGGAGGAACGGATCGGCGAGGTGATCGGCGCCGAACTTCGAGCGAGTGGCGCCACGTACACCGGCGCGGTGTGCATGAACCTGCTGCGCCATCCGGCGTGGGGGAGGGCTCAGGAGACCTACGGTGAGGATCCCCATCACGTCGGTGTGATGGCGTCCGCGTTCACCCGTGGTCTGCAGCGGCACGTGCTGGCCTGCATGAAGCACTTCGCGCTCAACTCGATGGAGAACGCGCGATTCACCGTGGATGTCACCGTCGGCGAACGCGCCCTGCACGAGGTGTACCTGCCCCACTTCGAACGGGTCGCGGCCGAAGGGGTGGCGTCGGTGATGAGCGCCTACAACTCGGTGAACGGCGAGTGGTGCGGGCAGAACGCACACCTCCTGACCGACATCCTGCGCGACGAATGGGGCTGGGACGGCTTCGTCACGTCCGACTTCATCTTCGGCCTGCGGGATCCAGTGAGGTCGTTGACGGCCGGGCTGGACATCGAGATGCCGTTCCGCCAGCAGCGCGCGTTGGCGCTGGCCGAGGCGCTCGAGCGGGGCGAACTCGCCGAGACCGACGTCGATCGGTCCGTCGTGCGGATCGTGGCGACACTGCTGCGGTTCGCATCGGTGTTCGAACAGCAGCCCTCACCCGCCGTGGTCGGATGTGACCAGCACCGACAACTCGCTCGGGAGGCCGCATCGGCCGCCACCGTGCTGCTCCGCAACGAGGGCTCGCTGCTGCCGCTCGACGCCTCCTCGATCGGTCGGATGGCGGTGCTCGGCCGACTCGCTGCGGTGCGCAACCTCGGTGACGGCGGGTCGAGCGATGTCCGCTCGTCGCACGTCGTCACGCCGCTCGACGGGTTGCGCTCACGGTTCGGCACCGACCGTGTCGTGCACGCCGACGACGATGTCTCGATCGCGGTCGACGCTGACGTGGTCGTCGTGGTCGTCGGGTACACCAAGGCCGATGAGGGAGAGTGCATCGAGGCCGCTGGTGCCGACGCGCTGGGACGAACGATGTTCCCGCCGATCGATCATCCGCAGCTCGGGAACGGGGCCGAGTGGACGCCACCTCCTGGCCCGATCCGCCCGCCCGCTGCGCCGAGTGGCGAGCAGACGGATCGGATGGCACCCGGCGGCGACAGGATGTCGCTGCAGTTGTCCGACGCCGACGAGGCGTTGATTGCGGCGGTGGCCGCAGTCAGCGACAAGGTGATCGTGGTCGTGGTCGGGGGATCGGCGGTGGTCATGCCGTGGGCGTCGACGGTCCCGGCCGTGTTGCTGACCTGGTACTCGGGCGTCGAGGGCGGTAGCGCGCTGTCCGACGTTCTGACCGGTGCAGTCGAACCGGCAGGACGGCTCCCGTTCGCCGTACCGGTCGATGCGGCCCATCTTCCCGACTTCGACCGTGACGCCGCCGAGGTCACCTACGACCTCTTCCACGGCCAGTGGCAGCTCGACCGTGAGGGTCACGACGCTCAGTTCCCGTTCGGTTGGGGGTTGGGCTGGGGCGCCGTCGATGTGATCGG
This sequence comes from Ilumatobacteraceae bacterium, assembly GCA_963741875.1. Lineage (GTDB taxonomy): Bacteria > Actinomycetota > Acidimicrobiia > Acidimicrobiales > Ilumatobacteraceae > Sva-07. The sequence continues at coordinate 236,428 of CAVUJO010000002.1, forward strand.
TGCCGAGTCGACCGACCCGACAACGGTGGTCGCTGCGGTGCGCAACCCCACCGAGCGGCCGTTGTCGGCCGTGGTCTTCGTGCATGCCGGGCTCGAGCGCAGCCGGTGGGAGCGGCCGGTCCGACGGCTGGTCGGTTTCGCGAGGGCGCTCGTGCCGCCGGGCGGAACCAGTGCGGTGGAGGTCGAACTCGACTGGTCGATGCTCGACGTGCGAGCCGACGGTCAGTGGGTCACCGAGTCCGGGGACTATGTCCTCGACGTGGGCCGCCACGCGCATGACCGTGGCGCCGTGACCCTCACCGTGCACCGATAGCCTCGGCGACCATGCGTAAGCCTGATGTCACGATTCCCGACGGAACTCCCCCCGCCAAGCTGCTGATCGAGGACGAGACGATCGGCGACGGTGACGAAGCCGTCGCCGGCCAGAACGTCACGGTTCACTACGTCGGCGTGTCATGGTCGAACGGCGAGCAGTTCGATGCGTCATGGGACCGGATGGAGCCGTTCCAGTTCGGCCTCGGTCGCCGCCAGGTGATTCAGGGCTGGGACGACGGTGTGCAGGGCATGAAGGTCGGCGGTCGCCGCCGACTCACCATCCCGCCCCACATGGGATACGGCGCCGCAGGCGCCGGCGGTGTGATCGGGCCCAACGAGACGCTCGTCTTCGTCGTCGATCTGCTCGCCGTCGGCTGACTTCGCCCTCAGTCGGGGTCGGCCTGGGCGCCCACGGCGCGGAGGAACAGGTAGCCGGACACCCCGGCAATCGCTGACGCTGCGAGGATGCCGATCTTGGCTTGGTTGGCGAGGATCCCCGGCTCGAAGGCGAGTTCGGTGACGAACAGCGCCACGGTGAACCCAACACCGCCGAGCATCGCCACCCCCAGGACTTGCAGCCACGACGCTCCAGTCGGCTGCTTGCCGATTCCGAACCAGACGGCCAGCAGCGAGAACAACATGATCCCGATCGGTTTACCGACCACGAGACCCAGCATCACCCCGAGCGTCACCGGCTCCGAGAACGACCTCGTCAGATCGTCCCAACCGACCCGCACGCCCGCGTTGGCGAGCGCGAACACCGGCACGATGACGAACGTGGTCCACGGCAGGAGTCGATGTTCGAGCCGGTCCAACGGTGGCTGACTCTCCGCTGACAGCGTGATCAACTCGTTGAGCGCGTCGGCCTCCAGCGCCTCTTCGTCGTCGTGACTGTCGGGGCGGGATTCGGCGGCTTTGGCCGTCTCGACGCGCTGGACCAGATCGCGGGCCCGCGGGCCGAACATCGGCGGACGGAAGAACGCATGGCTCGGTGTGATCAGTCCGAACGCGACACCGGCGAGCGTGGCGTGCACCCCCGACTCGTGCAGTGCCAGCCAGCAGAACGCGGCCAGCAGGAAGTAGGGCACGAAGGCGCGGACATCGGCCCGGTTGAGCAGCACAGCGCCGAGGATGCAGCCGAGGCCGACTGCGAGCCACCCGAACGACAGGTTCGAGGTGTAGAACACCGCGATCACGACGATCGCTCCGAGGTCGTCGACGATGGCGAGTGTGAGCAGGAACACGATGAGCGAGGAGGGCACGCGTCGCCCGAGGAGTGACAGCACGCCGACGGCGAATGCGATGTCGGTCGCCATTGGAATTCCCCAGCCGTCGGAACCAACGCCGCCAGCGTTGAACAGCACGTAGATCGCTGCGGGAACGATCATCCCGCCGACGGCAGCGAGCGCCGGGAGGGCTGCCGCCCGCGGATCGCGTAGCTCGCCGCGCACCATCTCCCGTTTGATCTCCAGAGCGACAACGAAGAAGAAGACCGCCATTGCGAGGTCGTTCACCCAGCCGCGCAGGTCGAGGTCGATGTGGATGAGGTCGCCGACGTGGAACGACACGACCGTCTCCCACAATTCGACGTAGGAGTCGGCGAACATCGAGTTGGCCCACACCAACGCCACGATCGCCATCGCCAGCATTGCGACCCCGCCCGCCGCCTCGGTGGCGGCGAAGCGACGCAGCGGTCGCACCACGGTCTGCGGCACCCGCCGGTCGGAGGCGCTCCATGGGCGAGGGATCGAATCGCCCAATGGGGCAGCAGTCGTCGTGGTGTCGTCGGCTTGCTCGACGTCGGTGGTCAGGTCATCGGACACGGCCGAGATTCTGCCTGCTCCGAGCCCGTGAACGCGCATGCTCCACACGCCCGGCACGGTCGTGACCGGCTACGGTCACCGCATCGTCGGATGACTGGGGGTCGATCATGAAGGCAGCAGTACTCAACTCGATACCGGGACAGCTCGACATCGAAGATGTCGACATCGGCGAGCCGGGGCCGCGGGAGGTCTTGATCCGCACGTCTGCTGCAGGGCTGTGCCACAGCGACCTGCACTTCATGGAGGGCAAGTACCCGTTTCCGTGCCCGGCCGTGCTCGGTCACGAGTCGGCCGGTGTGGTCGAAGCGGTTGGCTCGATGGTGCACTACGTGCAGCCGGGCGATCATGTCATCACGTGCCTGTCCGCCTTCTGTGGGCATTGCTCGCAGTGCACCGACGGGCACCTGACGCTGTGCGAGAACAAGGGCACCGAGCTCGTGCGTCAGCCCGGCGAGCCGCCACGTCTGAGCCGAGCAGGCGGCGAGACGGTCAACCAGTACCTGCACCTGTCGTCGTTCGCCGAGCAGATGCTCGTGCACGAACAGGCACTCGTGAAGATCGACAAGGACATGCCGCTCGACAAGGCTGCCCTGATCGGTTGCGGTGTCACCACCGGGCTCGGTGCCGTCTTCCGCACCGCTCGAGTGGCCCCAGGTGAGACGGTCGTGGTGATCGGCTGCGGCGGCATCGGGCTGTCGGCCATCCAGGGCGCCCGAATTGCCGGTGCGAACAAGGTGATCGCCGTCGACATGGCCGAGTCGAAACTCGAACTGGCGCAGCAGCTCGGGGCGACGCACCTCGTGAACGCCTCGACTGATGACCCAGTGGCCGCCGTGAAGGACATCACCGGCGGGGGAGTGCACCACTCGTTCGAGGCGGTGGGCCTCAAGCAGACCGCCGAGCAGGCCTATGAGATGCTGCGCAACGGAGGACAGGCCACCGTGATCGGCATGATTCCGGTCGGGACGAAGATCGAAATCCACGGCCCCGAGCTGCTGTACGAAAAGACGCTCACCGGATCGAACATGGGCTCGAATCAGTTCCGCACCGACATGCCTCGCTACGTCGACATGTACCTCGATGGGCGTCTCCACCTCGACGAGATGGTGTCGAAGACGATCACCCTCGACGACATCAACGAGGGCTTCGACGACATGAAGACCGGCAACGTCGCCCGCAGCGTCATCATGTTCGACTGACGCGTCGAGCCTGGTCACCGGCGGTAGCGATCAGCAGAAGAGGCTGCCATCGCACCCGTCGCCGACGCCGGCGGGGACCTCGGTCGTCGTCCGCGACTCGTAGACCACGACATCGAGTTCGCTCACGCTCGCGGCGATGGTGAGCGGGTCGATGCCGTCGTCAGCGACTCCGAGCACGACGATGGTGGTTCCGTCGGGCGACCAGACGATCGAGCGTCGGTCACCGTTCGTGGTGAGCCAGCCGGCTGCGCCGTTCACGTCGACGCTCTCGAAGGTGGGGCTGAGCGCTTGGGCGATCAGGTCCGTGTGGGCGGGTGACGTCAGCATCTGGGCAACGACACGATCGCCGTCGAACCAGGTGACGAAGCGCTGCCCTGCGGAGTCGTTCCATGCACCGTTGACCTCCGCAAGACCTTCGCTTCCAGGACCGAGGTCCCAGCCGGGGGTGCCGTTCGGGCGTCGCTGCATCGATGCGATGATCGCGACGGCCTCCTCGTTGTCGAGTCCGGTACCGGTGAGCCTGATGAACCCGCTCGGATCCGACGCCACCAGTCTCAGACTTCCCTCGGTGGCGAACGCGTCGTCCCAGCCGTCGATCGGCACGGGTTGGCGCAACTCGGGAGGGGTCGACTCGATGCCGTTGGGCTGCGTCTGCAGGGTGAGCAGGATGTCGCGATCGGCATCGGCGAAGATCTGTGTGAACGTTGCCGGCGCGGCGCTGCCACCGTCGGCTTCTGCTCGCACTGGCGATCCAGCCGGTGTGATCGGTTCCATCGGGAGCAGCAGCGCAATGTCGTCGACGGGGGTCGGTGTCGCCGGGGCGCTCGGCCACGCCGCCAATCGGTCCTCGGGGTTGGTGGTGGTTGTCGGGGTGGTTGTCGGCGCGTTGGTGGTCGTCGGGGTGTCGGACGACGTGACCGGAGCGACGTCGGGATCACTGGTCGGTGATGTGGTGGGCGGGTCGGTCGCGGTCGTGACGTCGGTTCGCGGCGGGTTTGTGGCTGGGCTCATTCGGTCGGCATCGTCGCTGCCGAGCGTTGCCACGGCGAAGATGCCGACCGCGACCACGAGGACCGACGCAGCTACGGCGAGCCAACGGCGGTTGCTGTCGACGGTGCGGGGGGAGGACATGGGCGATTTGATCCTGTCGATCTCGGTGGGGTCGACAGCGTTCGCAAGGGTCTTCGACCACTCGCGTAGTTGTTCGGGAACGTCATGCATGCGGGTTCACCCCCAGGTGTTGGCGAAGGCGTTCAAGCCCTCGAGAGCGATGGGTTCTGACGGCCGACAACGACAGTCCGAGTGCTTCGGCCACCTCGGTCGGCGTCCACTCGCAGGCCTCGACCAGCCAGACGACTTCGCGCTGGCGACGAGGCAGCTGCTGCATCGAGGAGATCAATGCCGGCTCGACATGTGCCATCTCGAGTGGCGGCGATGCAGGAAGCCGGCCTTGCTTCCGGCCGCGAGACTTCGACAACCCGACACGGAACAGGTACGCCACCGGATGCTCCATCAGTGCGATCCGGTCCCAGTTCTTCCAGGCGAACTCCAATGCCGTTCCGACAGCGTCACCGACATGGTGCGGTGCGAGCCGTCCGCCGTAGGCGCGTCGCAGACGCGGCTCGGCCTCGCGGAAGAATGCATCGAAGTCGTGGGCAGTTGTGGTCATCGTGTCTCTACCCCTCTGAACCCGTGAGCGACACCAAACCGCTACCACCGATCTCGCAAATCTGTTGGGGGACCGTACGCCCTCGCACGAATTTCGACATCCGACACGGCGACACGCCTGGGCTCGGCTGTCTCTCGATGAGGCTGACGATGTTCAACGCGCGTGCCGATGCGCGGACCCGGCCTACTGCGGCCAGCCCGAACTGGTCATCGGTTGAGTGCGTCGGCCGGGAGGTCTCCCGGGCCGTAGTCGGTCCTGCTCGTCGCGGTCCACACCGTGACGCGATCGCCGATGACGCGACAGTTCCCGTCGATGTTCACGAGGGCCGTGTTCGCGTTGACGCCGACGAGTGTGAGGTTCTTGCCGACCAACCGTCGAATCGTCGAGACGATGGCCGACGGGATCTCGTCGAAGTGGGGGACGATGTGAACGCCAGGCCACAAACCGAAACCATGATGTGGCCGCGGCACTCCAGCGAACCGCTCGCCTTGCACCATCGCACCGGCGCTGCACCCGGCGAGGAGCCCGCCTCGCTGAACCACCCCCGAGATGGCCTTCCAGGCCAGGCTGGCGTCGAGGGTGGCATGGAGGTAGCTCGGCTTGCCGCCGGAGAGATAGACGAGGTCCGCCGACGCAATGCGTTCGGCGAGCGACGGGTCATTGGCGCTGGCGCGATCCCAGACCCGCACCGGTTCTGCCTGGGCACCAAGGCCCTCGAAGTGTTCGACACCGCGGTACATCCAGTCGTCGATCATCTCGTCGCCTTCGCGTCCCGCTGCGGTCGGCAGGCACACCACTCGAGGCGGAGCACCGAACAGCTCGATGAGCTGTCGATCGATCGCGGCCATCGGGGCGAGGTATTCGCCACTTCCTACGACGGCGAGCATGACCCCACCGCCGTCATGGTGTCGCCGGTGTTCATGTCGCTCTCGGCGTTGCCTCGGTGGTCGGAGCGTCGAGCGCCGACGCTTCGGCGCCGGCGGGTGGTGTGCGCAGCGCCACATAGACGGCACCGGCGATCGCGGCGCCGGCGGCGACCCACATGGCGAGGCCGAATCCGTCGGTGACGGCGGACTGCACGACGTCGATGATGCCCGCACCATCAGCTCCGGCTTGGGACGCGACCCCCAGCCCGACGCCGGGGGCCTCGCGAATGACGTCGCTGACGCCGGCAGGCACGCCGGCTGCAGCGTCGTCGATTCCACTGCGATAGCCGGCGGTCAGCATCGAGCCGATCAGCGCGATGCCGAGCGCTCCGCCGAGCTCTCGTGCCACGTCGTTGATCGCTGACGCGACGCCCTGACGCTCCGCCGGGAGCGCTTCGACGATCGCCTCCGTTGCGGGCGGCCCGGCGAGACCCATGCCGGCGCCGAACACGAGCAGCGCAAGTGCGAACATCCAGTAGGCGGACTCCACCGACAGGAACGTGAACCCCGCGGCACCGGCAGCCAGCACGACGAGTCCCACGCCACCAACCACCCCGCGGCTGACGGTTCGGCTCAGTCGCGTGGCAACCGCCGCCCCGAGCGGAATGCTCACGCCGATCGGGAGGAAGGCAAGGCCGATGGTGAGTGGGCTGTAGCCGAAGACGAAGGCGAGGAACTGCGCGCCGACGTAGAAGAAGCCGAAGGCGGCAAAGAACTGCAGGAAGATCGACACCGAGCCGGTCGAGAAGCCTCGGAGCCCGAAGAGGCGCACATCGAGTACCGGGCGCTCTGTGCGCAACTCCCATCCGACGAACGCGGCGAGGAAGATCACACCAGCGGCGAAGCCGCCGAGGGTCTCGGTGGATGTCCAACCCTTGACGGGGCCTTCGATGATGCCGAACACCAGTGCACCGATGCCGATCACCGACAGGATGCTGCCGACCGGGTCGAGGTTGGACTCGTGGGGATCGGATGTCTCGGGCACGAACAGCAGCGTCATCAGTGCGATGACGGCGCACAGCGCGGCGGTCCCGGCGAAGATCGAACCGAACCAGAACGACTCGATCAGCGCGCCGGCGACGAGGGCGCCGAGTGTGCCACCGACCGCTGCGCTCACCGTCCACGCGGCGACCGCCTGGGAGCGTCGTTCGGAGGGGATCACGTTGGTGATGGTCGAGAGTGTGCCGGGGAAGATCATGGCTGAGAAGGCCCCGCCGATGAAGCGGCTGGCAATGAGTGCGCTGATGTCGGTCGTCGACGACGCCCAGACCAGCGATCCGATCAGACCGACGAATCCGATCAGCATGAGTCGCTTGCGCCCGAACCGGTCACCGAGGGCACCGGCGGGCAACAACAGTGCCGCCAACGCGATCGCATAGGCGTCGATGATCCATGCGAGGTCCGACTGCGATGCCTGCAGCTCCTGGCCGATCGTCGGGATCGCGACGTTCAAGCTGGCGACGCCACCGACGATCACCACCACAGCGAGACACATGGTCGCAACGATCAGCGTTGCGCGCACCGGCGACGTCGCCGGATCCACGACCACGTCCTCGCTTCGTCCCGTTGCCGTCATCGTGCTGCCTCCTTGTTGAGTTGACCGAAAATGAACCCTGGTGCCAAGCGACTCATCCACTTCAGTTGCCTGGATTGGCCCGGGGCGATCTCGTCGTCGCCGCGCTCGAGCCCCTTCAAGAACGCGGCAACGAGCTCGTCCGGCGGCATCCGCTTGAAGCTGGGATTCAACCCGTCGGCGAGTGGAGTATCGGTCACCGGCGGCAGCAGTTCGACGACGCGCACCGAGGTGTCCTTCAACTGCTCGCGCAGCGACACCGTCCAGGCGTGCACGAAGGCTTTGGCACCCGAGTACACCGGCGCCGCAGCGTACGGAACCCACGCGAGTCCCGAGCTGACGTTGACGATCGTTGATGGCCGCTCCAGCAGTTGGGGCAGGAAGGCGTCGACCAGACGGACCGGGCCGGACACGTCGATGTCGATCTCCTGCAGCTGCCGCCGGAGCGGATAGCCCGAAGCGACATCGAAGAAGTGCATCACGCCGGCGCAGTTGACCAACATGTCGATCCCGCCACTCGTGCTCATCTGCTGCTGCAACTCAGCGATCTGGTCGCCGTTGGTGACGTCGCAGACGATCGCTTCGATGCGCTCGCTGGTATCGGCGACCTCCGCGAGCCGCTGCGCGTTGCGACCGGTGATCACCACCGATGCGCCGTTCGCTGCGAGGGCGTTCGCCATCGCTCGGCCGATTCCGGAGCTCCCACCGGTGACCAGGATTCGTGAACCCGTCCGTACCACTCGTGCTCCTTCAGACTAACGCTTGTGAGTTGCAAGCGAAGCTATCTTGATCGCTCCGGAATCGCAAGTAAGATGGCGACATGTCAATGTCGCCTGCTCACGAGCTGCGTTCGTCGTGTCCCGTCGCCGCGTCGCTCGACGTGCTGGGCGATCGATGGACCCTCGTGGTGCTGCGCGATCTCCTGTTCGGCGGGCGGATCCATTTCGCCGACTTCGCCGCCGACGAGTCGATCGCCACCAACACCCTCGCCGAGCGCCTGCAGCGCCTGCGAGATGCCGGCATCATCGCCCGGGTGCGAGATCCGGAGGATGGTCGCCGCTGGATCTACGTGCCACGTCGTCCGGCAATCGAGTTGATTCCCGTGCTCGTCGACTTGATGGTCTGGGGCATCGCCAACACCGATGTGGAGGTGCCGCCCGAGCAGGCTGGCGCCGCCGAACACCGCGATGCGCTGATCGCCCAGTTCACCGAGCAGGCGAGCTCCCGGCTCGTCGACTGACTGACGATTCGCTACCACTGGTACCGATCGCTCGCCCGGTCGGCGCGAACCGCGACTCTTCCATGACATCGTCGGACCGAACGTCGTCGGGAGAGCTCACCGATCGAGCGTCGTCGCGGTGAAGTCACCCGTCCAGATCCGGCGAGCACGCGCCAGACGTCGTCGGTGGTTGCGTTGATGTCGACACTGCGTTCCACCGAGGTGGCCTTCTCGTCCGCTGGTGTCCGAATCAGGTCCGGCCGCTGATCGGCTCGGAGGGCTGCTTCGCGAGCGGCAGCGCTCGGGCCGATTCGAGCGCCGTCCACAGCGCAGCCACGGCACCGACCAGCCCGGCAAGCACGCGGAACACGTGCATCACCAGCCACCAGCGGAGTTCGGAGGTGACCTTGGCGTCGGTCTGGTCCAGGCCCCAGAGCCGGAAGTTCGCCGGAAGGTGATACACCGCCGTGATCAGCGACGCCACGCCGATTCCGGCGAGGGCGATCAGCCAACCTCGACGCATCCGTGGCATGTTCCAGTCCTGCTTCAGCAACCAGCCGACGCCGACGAATGCCGGCACGAGCGTGATCACGACACAGGGCAGCAGCAGGATGAAGTTGGCCTCGAACCACACGGCGAACTCCTGCGGTTCCAGGTCGAGCCAATACCGGCCGAGCGCCAGGCCGATCGTCAGCATCACCCCGGTGAACATGGCCGAACCGACGACCGCCAGGTTCTGGAAGACGAATCGCCTCATGATGTGACCTCCTGTCGCACCGATCCGGCCCTCGGGCCACATCGCTTGTGATGAGCAAGTGAAGCTAGCCGATTCGCTCCCGAATCGCAAGTGAACGCCCCTTCATCGGAGGTTCACATTCGAGAATTCCGCACCCTGAGGGAGCAGTACGGTGTCGTCCGTGGAAGGCTCCGCAACAGTCGACGAGGGTGCCGAGCGGAGTCGCGACTCCGAGCCCCGCCACCGAGTCGTCGTCGTCGGCGGCGGGTTCGGCGGTCTCTTCGCCGCCCGTCGGCTCGCTCACATGGACGTCGACGTGACCCTCGTCGACCGGCGCAACCACCATCTGTTCCAACCGCTGCTGTACCAGGTCGCCACCGGCATGCTCTCGGCGGGACAGATCGCAATGCCGCTGCGTCACATCCTGCGCGGCGCCAAGAACACCAGGGTGCTGCTCGCCGAGGTGACCGGCTTCGACCTGGACGGTCGCGTCGTTCACGCTGTTGCGCCGGGAAGCGTCGACTCGTTGGAGCTGCCCTACGACTCGCTCATCGTCGCCGCAGGCGCCGGGCAGTCGTACTTCGGTCACGACGAGCTCGCGCGGCACGCGCCCGGCATGAAGACCATCGACGACGCACTCGAACTGCGCCGTCGGTTCTTCGGTGCGTTCGAGATGGCTGAGCTGACGACCGACCCCGACGAACGACGACGCTGGCTGACGGTGGTGATCGTCGGCGGCGGCCCCACCGGCGTGGAACTGGCGGGGCAGGTGCGTGAACTGGCGACCCGTTCGCTTCGCAACGAGTTCCGCAGCATCGAGCCGTCATCGGTCCGCGTGATTGTCGTCGACGGCGGGGACGAACCGCTGGCGGCGTTCGGCGACCGCTTGTCACATGCCGCGAGGCGCGAACTCGAAGCACTCGGCGTCGAGTTGCAGATGCACTCCCGGGTCGTCGGTGTCGACGCCGACGGGGTCGACGTGCTGGGCCCGGACGGCGCCCAGTCCAGGGTCGAGGCCCACACCACGGTGTGGGCGGCCGGGGTCCAGGCATCACCGCTGACCCACCTGCTCGCCGAACAGAGCGGCGCCGCACTCGACCGTTCCGGTCGGATCGAAGTGACCGACGATCTCAGCCTGCCCGGGCACCCCGAGGTCTTCGCGATCGGCGACATGGCGACGTATCAGCACCTTCCGGGCGTCGCGGAAGTCGCCATGCAGGGCGGCCTGCACGCCGCCAACACGATCGCACGAGGCCTCGACGGCAAACCGTCGGCACCGTTCACGTACCGTGACCTCGGCAGCGTCGCCGCAGTTGGCCGGTTCCGGGCAATCGCGAGTGTCCGAGGACTGCGCCTGAGTGGCTTTCCCGGATGGTTCGTCTGGTTCTTCGTCCACCTCGCATTCCTGAGTGGCTATGGCAACCGATTGACCACGATGTTGCGCTGGATGCGTTCGATGGTCGGCCGAGGACGTGCGGAACGCCAGTTCAGCACCGCGCACGTCGGCGGCGACCTGAGCCTCCCATCGAGTGTTCGCGCCATCGTCCAACCGGCACCGTTCCCCAACTCGCCCACGTCATCCGAGGACAAGGAGGCGACCTGATCACTGGTTGTCTCTCCCGGTCTTCTACCTCGTGGTTCCGCCGTTGCTGTTCTCCACCGTCAATCCGTGCGACCCGGAACCACCGCCCGTGATCCGGCCGACTCGCACGTCCCGGGGGCCAGCTGTGGGGTGCGAGATCAGCGCGGCAGAGGAAAGCTGCCGTACGAGTCGATGACGATGTGCGCGCTGGAGAGCGTGTACACCGTGTAGCCCGTGGAACCGCTTCGGACGAGGGCGGCGTTGGCGATTGTCTGCCCTGCGCGCTCGACGTTGAGGCTCGAGGCTCTCGGCCGCGTCGTGCCGCTCGGGTAGATCGTGAGGTAGCCGGGTCCTCGAGTTTCGGTTGCCACCACGTTGAGGAGTTGGACGCCAGGACCACCCCCGGTCACGAATCCGCCGCTCGGAACAGGTGGAAGCATCGTGTCGGTGACACCTCTCGTGTCCAACACTCGTGGCGATGGCGTCGCTGGGGCGGGGACGAAGCCGGAATTGGGAGGCAGCCAGGCAACGAGGTCGACGATCAGGTGGGTGCTCGACAGCGTGAACAGGCTGACCTTGCCGTTCGCCCCGACCGGCACCATCACGAAGTTCTGGATCGTCTGGCCGGCCGCGCTGGCATTCACGTTGGAGGTCATCGGCTTGCTCGACCCCGACGGCCACAGGGCCACATACCCGGGGGCGTCGGTCTGGGTCATCGTGACATTGAGGACTGCAACCGCGACTCCGGTCCCGGGGAGACCGGCGCGTCCCGACACCTGCACGTCGACGATCGACTGCTTGGCCGGCTTGCTTCCGACGTAGCCGATCCTCTCGGCGCCGGGGCGCGTGTCGAGGATGCGTTCGGGCTGGATCGTGTGCAGCGCTCCGGCGGCCGGGAACCAGCCGAGCACGTCCGCGACGAGGTGCGTTCCGCTCAACGTGTAGATGCTGACACGGCCGTTTCTGCCGACCGGTACGATCACGAGGTTCGGGAGGGTTTGGCCGGCACGCTCGAGGTTGAGGCTGGACACCAGCGGCCTGGCATTGCCGCTCGGCCACACGCTGACGAAGCCAGGAGCCGTTGCCTCGGTTGCCGTGAGATTCAGAGCGACTGCGCCGATCCCGCTGCCAGGCATGCCAGCGCGTCCGGCGATCTGGAGTTCGACCGTGCCACCGCGAGTGGGCTTCGGGCCGCTGTAACCGACCCGCTCTTCTCCGGGACGCGTGTCGAGGATTCGCGTCGGTTGTGTCGGGCGGAACAGTGCCGTATCGGCGATCTGTCGTGCCCCGACGGGGTTGCTGCGGGCGATCACCGTGGCATGGCTCTGTGGTTGTAAGGAGCTACCTGAACCTTCGGCACCGATGGCGACGACGCGACCCGCCGAGACGGCGATGTCGGAGAACCTGCTGAACGTGGCAGGAGCGGCGGGCCCCACCGTCATCGCTCCCGGAACCGGCCCGGCCGGTTCGAGGGCACGGTCGGTGTTGCCATGCTCGTCGATCATGATGGCCCTCGCCGACCCCGCCACCGCGCCGGCGAGCACGAAGCGACCCTCGGCGAACGCCGTGATCGACCACTCGAGGTTGTCGGAGGTGAGGGGCATGCGCCCCGGCTCCGTTCCGCTCGGATTGAACGTGGGGACCAGCGTCCCCACTGCGTCCACGCGTTGCAGGAACGGCCCTGGTGTGTCGTCGGCATCCTTGCCGACGATCAGCAGTCCGTCGCCGGGCATCCCCACGATGTCTGACACGCTTGCGAAGGCGGAACCGAGACCGATCGTGTGTGTGCTGCCTTCGAGCGTGCCCGATGCTGAGAGCTGAGCGAGTGTTGCGTCGATGAAGTCGGCGGCGACGAACGTGTAGCCACCCCCAGGCCGAACGACCGCACGAGCCCGTCCGTCGCCTCCCGAGAGGGCCAGGCAGTAGCGACCCGGGGTGCCCGCTGACCCGAACGTCGTGTCGAGTTCGCCGTCGCTCTGCCTGAATCGATACAGGCATGCCCCGTCGGCGCCCACCCCGGCGACCACGACCGCCCCGTCGACGCTCACGACACGAGTGTCGTGCAATGAGCCGATCAGCTGTCCGTCGAAGCCCTCGTCGCGGGTTCCGTTCGCACTCAGACGGACCACGACGTCGTTCGGAGGTCCAGAAATGCACCCGGAGCTGATCGCGACGAGGATCCGGTTCGACGCGTCAACCGCGAGATCAGATGCCCAGCAGCCGCCAAGCGCGCTGTCTGCGTTGAAGGTGCCGTCGCGAGAACCGGTCGGCGTGAGCTTGACGATCTCGGATGCCGTGGCGACGACCAATGAGCCGTCGGCCAATGGGACGATCGCGTCGTCCTGGCCGTACAACGACCCGCGCTCGGATCGAACAACGCCGGGCTGCGTCGGCAATCCGAACGTGGGGTCGAGCGCCCGCACCGGCGATGATCCCACCGCTCCCCACGTGACTGCGCCGAGCAGCAGGACAACGCCTGCCGCACGCCAACCGTTCGCCGCCAACCCGTTCCGCCTCATGGCGCAATCGTAGATGTGAGATCAGGGGAATCAGCAGAAAGCTGGTCCCATCTCGTGCCCTCGCACCCCCGACGCGAAGCGCTGCACACGCCGTGAATGCGCGACGTCATTCGCGCTGGCAGGGATCACCGTCATGGTCTCGATGGCGTGTTCGAGTCGGCATGCTCGGGTAACCGCTACGAACGTGCGAGCGGTGGGCAGGCCAGTACCGGTTGGCCGGCACGGTGGCGGGCGGCGTCTTGTACCACCCGGTGAACGAAATCAAGCTTGATGCGCACCGGTTCGGTGAGCGTGAAGGGGTACAGGTCACTTCGACCCATGGCGTGGTTGACGCGGTTCAGCAACAGCGACAACCACTGCCAGTCGGCAAGCATCTCGCTCGTGGACGCGCCGTGATACGAGCGCCGTGGCGCGATGTCGGCATCGACGAGGCCGTCGACACGGCTCGCCTGCAACACCAGACCGCCCGCAGCCGCCGTGGTCAACGAGTCCGTGATGTGGAGGTAGTGGGCGAAGGACTCGGCGAAGTCCTCCCACGGGTGCATCGTCGCGTACTCCGAGATGTACGAGGTTTCCCAACCCTCGGGTGGACCGTCTCGGTAGTGCCGGTCGATTGCCTCGGAGTACGAGGCCCGCTCGTCGCCGAAGAGACTCCGACACTCGTCGATCCAGTCGGTCTGTTCGACCAGGATCCACTGGTAGTAGTGGCCGATCTCATGGCGGAAATGTCCGAGCATCGTGCGGTAGGGCTCTCGCAGCCGGATCCGAAGGGCCTCGCGGTAGTCGTCGAGTGTCTCGATCAAGTCGATCGTGATGACGCCGTTCGCATGGCCGATGGTGACTCGCCCCTGACCGGAGTATGACGACAGCAGATCGAACGCCAGGCCGCCCTCGCGTTCGTAATAGGGGTCGACCGGCAGCCCCAGTTCGGCCAGCTGCACGAGGAGGCGGCGCATCGCCGGAGATGCATCAGCGAGCTTCTCCAGCGCGATCGTGTCCGAGGCGTCGGGGCGCTGACGGTTCAGTCGGCACGACAGGCAGCGACCCGCTCCTGCGTCTTCGGCGACGAGCCAGTTGCAGCGCCAGTCTCGGTTCGAGCAGGGAAACCAGGTTCGATCGTCGATGCTGATGCCTTCTCGAGTCGCCTCGCGCATGGTGAGCGTCGGCGGGTGGAAGCCCACCGCCAACTCGCAGGTGGCGCAGTCGAGCGTCTCGAGCACGGTGACACTGCGGCATCGGGGACAGCGGAGCATCTGCACGCCGGTCAAGCTACTGCTCTTGATGCCGCCAGAACGCTGACAGCCGAAGGGGGGCCGCCCGTTGTCACGTCATCGAAGGGCGCGTCGCCGATCCGGAACAAGCGACGACTCGCTTCGACGGCATCCGTCAATCAGTCGTCGGCGCGATGCCGAGACAGCGTTCGTCGACGATGGCGTTGATCGACTCGATCGCGGTGGCGATCGGGCCGTTGTCGACTTCGTCGGCTTCGGTGTATGACCCTTGCAGAACGATCGTGCTGGTGAATCCGATCAGCACGTCGAGTTCGCCCGCAACGGCCGCGATCGCGAATGGTCGAATCGCTGAAAAGTACCCGTCGGCCACCACGACCTGGTGGAAGTCGTCACGTGGTTGTGGTCGAGAATTGATCGCCTCGACCGCCCAACAGAACTCTTGGTCGTCGCTGGTCGGGACGAAGCCGTCCAACGCCTCCGCTGCACCACCCGACGCGTTCTGCGACCCGAAGTACGGAGCCGGCACATCGGTGGGTTCACTGTCGAACTGAATCACGGGGATGGCATCGTTCACGACGTCGTAGCTCATCGGTACTGCGACCGGTTCGCTCGACGGCGGTGGGCCCGTCGACGTGGTGGAGGTGTCGACTGCCGTCACCACGGATTGGACAGCGGTGTTGCTGCCATCCGGTGACGAACCGCACCCCACCAAGCACACCAGCATCAGTCCACCCACCCCCCAGAAGCGCATGTCCCCAGTGTGCACCCTCCACGACCACGCCGCCCGACTACCGAAGTGCATCGGCGAAGTTCTGGTGGTTGTCGGACCACCAGTGACGTCGGCGGTCGAATCGCTCTTGGCCGCCCATGTTGTTCCACATCTCGATGAAGGCGACCTCGCCGGCTTCGACCCGTCGTCGGACGAACTCGCCACCACGGGCGATCGACTCGGACAGACAAGCGAGCACGTCGGCTCGTCCTGCCTCGTCACAACCGTATACGTCGCACACGATGCGTAGACGCATCGGCTTGTCGTTCGACGCCCAACCCAAACGTGATGCGTTGGTGTCGTCATCGATCGGCACGCACATCCGTGCGAACGCTGCGAGATCGAACGCTCGCCGTCCCGGGGCGGCGAAGTCGAAATCGAGGAGCGCGACGGCGCGCCCGTCTCGGAACACGACGTTCTCCAAGCAGACATCGTTGTGGCACATCACCGGGCCCGGGCCACTGTCGGAGTCGGCAAGTTCGTTGCTCCACGACGCGCCATCGAGAGACAGCCCCATCGAAGCGTCGTGAAGTCCTCGGATCAACACCGCGACTGACGCCAACGCTTCGTCGGTCTGGGCCCATGACGGGTACGGCGCGAGCGGAACATCGCCCGGCACGAAGCGCAGACGTTCGCGACCGTCGGGATCGATCGACACCGGTTCAGAAGCGCCGTGGAATCCGCGTGCCCGGATGCGCGTCAGGAACGTATGGATCGAGGCCGAGTGCTGATTCGAGGGGCGCAGGACGGAGTCACCTGACCGGACCACCGCGCCGGCATTCGCGACACCACCATGAAGGATCTCTTCGCCGTCCACATCCACGATCTTCTCATTGCGACGTGAGCCGATTGACAAACGCTTCCGAAACTCACTGCCTGAGCGCTTCCGGGCGAACGGCGACAGGGCCGAACACCCACACCCGAGCGGTGGTGGTCAGCCGGCTGCGAAGCCAACGGCGGTGCACTGTGCGAGCCCGACCTCGTACAGCTGATCCAGCGCGTCGGACCCAAGCGGCGCGATGCCGATGAGTTCGAGCATCACGTACCCGTGCACCGTGGCGAAGAGGTGGTAGGCACTCGCCGCCGGGTCGAGAGCGCCGGCGCGCTCGACCGCACCGACCAACGCCTCGAACGAGCGCAGCGCACGTTCCATGGCGGCGGCGCTCGGCACGAAGTCGGGAACGGCGCTCCCGAACATCACCAGGTAGTGCGTCGGGTTGGCGAGCGCCCAGCGGCGGTAGGCGCGACCGGATTCGAGCAGATCACCCGAGATGTAGTGGCCGACCACCTCGTGGTCGAACGACTCGAACCCGTCGAGATAGATCGCCTCGACGAGGCCCTGCTTGCCACCGAAGTACGTGTAGACGCCGGTCGTCGAACACCCGGCCTCGGCGGTGATGTTGCGGACCGTCAACGAGGCTGCGCCGTCGCGTTGCAACACGGTCAACGCCGCCGCCAACAACGTCGACCGCATGCCGGTTCCCAAGGCGGGGGTTGACGACTCGGACTCCATGTAACTAAGTTACACCGAAAGCTGCTGTAACTAAGTTACGGCACCGAACGTGCCCAGAGGAGCCCGTCATGTCCACTACCGAGTCCACGACGACCACCTATCTCGAGGGCAACTACGCGCCCGTCGCCGAGGAGGTCACCGCCTTCGACCTGCCGGTCGTCGGCGAACTGCCGGCCGAGCTGAGCGGCCGGTACCTGCGCAATGGCCCGAACCCCGCTGCGACGGTCGACCCGGCGACCCATCACTGGTTCGTCGGCGACGGCATGGTGCACGGCATTCGCCTGCGCGACGGGCGCGCCGAGTGGTACCGCAACCGCTGGGTCGGCTCGACGGCGATCAGCGCGCTGCGCGGCGAGCCCGACATCGGTGGACGCAACTGGAACGACAGTGCGAACGGCCCGAACACCAACGTCGGCGGCTTCGCCGGTACCACCTGGGCGATGGTCGAGGCCGGCGCCGTCCCGGTCGAACTCTCCTACGAGCTCGAGACGATCGGGCGCAACGACTTCCACGGCACCTTGCCCGGCGCATTCACTGCGCACCCGAAGTTCGACCCCGACACCGGTGAGATGCATGCGGTGGTCTACGCATGGGCGCAGTGGATGGACCACGTCCAGTACGTCGTGGTCGGCTCCGACGGACGCGTCACGCGAACTCTCGACATCCCGCTGCCGGGCATGTCCATGATCCACGACATGGCGCTCACGGCGACGTACGCCCTGATCTTCGACCAACCGGTGACGGTCGACTTCGACCTCGCGTTCGCCGGCCGGTTCCCGTTCCGCTGGAATCCCGACTACGGCAATCGCGTCGGGCTCCTGCCACGCGACGGGGGCGTCGACGACATCGTCTGGATCGACGTCCCGATGGGGTATTCGTTCCACCCGATGAACGCCTACGACACCCCCGACGGCCGCGTCGTCGTCGATCTCTGCAACTACGAGCGGATGTTCGACAACGACATCCTCGGCCCGTTCGGCGACTCGATCGGACGTCTCGAACGATGGGAGATCGACCCCGCCCGGCGGACGGCGTCGATCACCGTCATCGACGAGCGCCCGAACGAATTCCCCCGCCATCGCGGGTCGCTGTCCACCAAGCCGTACCGGTACGGATACTGCGCGGCTCCCGTCCCTGACCTCACATCGGGCTGGCCGACGCTGAAACATGATCTGCACACCGGCGAACGGCATGCATTCGACCACGGCGCCGGACGAGCGGCGGGCGAGCCGGTGTTTGTCGCCCGCAACGGCGGCACCGACGAAGACGACGGCTGGCTGGTCACGTTCGTGCACGATCTCCCCGCCGGCAGTGCAGAGTTCGTCGTGATGGATGCACAGGACTTCGAACGCACCGACTACGTCGCTCGGGTGCCGCTGCCCCAGCGGGTGCCCTTCGGGTTCCACGGGAACTGGGTGAGCGACCGCTCCGTAGCCCCGCCCGCAGCGAGCTGACCGTGCCGACGTTCACCGGCGGCATCCGTGGGATCGACCCCGACGACCGGGTTGTGGTGTTCGCCAGCCGTCTTCCGCTGCGCCGTCGGCGAGAAGCCCCGGGGTTCCTCTTCGACACCTGGCACATCAAGCGACACCTCGACGCCCTCGTCGCCGAACGCGACGAGGGCCTGCTCTGGTACGCGCTCCGCGCCGACCTCGGCTCCAACGTCTACTGGACGACGTCGGCCTGGCGTGACGACGAAGCGCTCCGGGCGTTCGTCATCTCCGACGCGCATTCCTCGATCATGCGCGCCCGCCGCGAAACACTTGGGGGGTTCGAGACGGCCCGTTGGACCATCGCTGGCGCCGAGCTCCCGATCAAGCACCCCCAGACGGTCGAGCGCATCGGGATGCCGGGCTGATCAGACCGCCGGGTCAGTAGTCGGGTGCTCTCCACCTCGGCCAGCACGTCGGGTCCTGGCTCGTGTCTCGGTGAGCGACACGATGATCGTTGCGTCGTCGATCCGGTAGGGGAACGTCGGATGACTGGGGTCGGCCGTCGTTGCGGATGGTGATCAGGGTCCCAACGGTCCGTTGCGATGCACAGTGAAGTAGGCGACGAAGCTGGTGGTAATGGCGGTTGCCGAGAAGATCGTCATGAGTGTTCCGGGCACGAAGTTGACGTAGCCGCCCAGGTCGAGGAAGACGAGGTAGCCGACGTCGGCGAGGCCGCCGACGAGTGCTGCCAGGAACACGGCGATGACGGATCGCCGCCAGATGAAGAAGGCGCAGACGAGTGTGACGGTGCCGATCCACAGCAGGTTGAAGCCGTGTTGGTTGATGATCGCACCGACGGCGTCGGGGTAGTCGAACTCGAGGGTCGCCTCGTCGACGCCGGGCGGTTGCGAATACGCTCATGTCGTCGTTCCGAGCAGTTCCTGGCGTCGTATGCGCCGGGTCGGCCAGCGACGAAGCCGGCTGCGGTGTGCGACCCGTCGAACGGTGGCTTCGAAGCGGACTGCCGCACCCGGTACCGTGTGTCCGGGTTGCGCCTCTCGTGGGGTGTCTCATTGGAGCCGGTGATGTCGATGCCACCGGTGACCGAGAGCGGACCGTCGCGAATGACGGCCAGTTCGATGGGCCAGCACGTGTCCGATAGCGGGACGTCTGACGATCGATCCACCGTCGCTGATGCCTCGATTGGAGTCCGGTGGTTCCGTCTCAGGTGTAGGTCCTCAACCGGACGCTTCCGATCGACGAGTGATTATGCGGTGGGCCGATCGGGCCAGGACGCCGCACACTTCGCCGGAAGCGCGAGCGCGAGGCGGGGCGTTCGGGCCCGCGATTATCGCTCGGGTGCGGGTTGCCGATCGGAAGTGCCTATTTCGGGTACCTCGGGAGCCGCAACGGTCGATCGATATGTGCCGCGACCGGGTGGGTCGATCGGATCGCAGCGAGTCGGTGTCCGATCTCGCGGTATCCATCGGTGTCAGCCAACGTGCTGTGGACCGCGTTCCGGGCCTGTCGGTGGGTAGCAGGTCGAGTTGACGCTAGATCGGTCGAGCCTTGCGCTGGTCTTGTAGGTAGGTGAGTACTGCGGCGACTCTGCGGTGGACTTCGGGTTCGTCGCCGAGTTCGAGTTTGATGAAGATCGAGCTGACGTACTTCTCGACCGACGAGGTCGACAAACACAGCTGATCCGCGATCCCGTGGTTCGTTCTGCCTTCGGCCATGAGCGACAGAACGTCGCGCTCGCGGTCGGTGAGTGTGGCGATCGGGGATTTCGACGAGGCGGTTCGTTCGACGAGGGCTTCGACGACTTCGGGGTCGACGACCGAGCCGCCGTCGCTGACCGCCCGGACGGCGTCTGCGAGCGAAGTCGGTTCGCCGACTCGCTGTTTGAGGAGGTATGCGAGTCCTTGTGTGCCGTCGCGGAAAAGGGCGAGTGCGTAGTCGGGGTCGTTGTGCTGGGAGAGCACCACGACCCCGATGTTGGGCTGTTCTTGACGGATCCGGAGTGCGATGTCGATGCCTTCCATTCGATGGTTGGGAGGCATTCGGATGTCGGTGACGATGACGTCGAGACGTTCGCGCGTGGCGACGTGGTGGAGTTCGTCGGCCGTTCCTGCGGCAGCGATGACTTGGATGCCGCTGGTCGATTCGAGGGCCCGTCGGATGCCCTCGCGGACGAGGTAGTGATCCTCGGCGATCGCGACCCTCAGCGGAACACTGGTCATGTCGCTGCCCCGTTGATCGCGACCTCGGCGACGATGTCGGTGCCATGTCCTGGCGAACTGATGATGTCGAGTCGTCCGTCGAGCGCAGCAATCCGGTCGTGCAGGCCGGCGAGGCCGCTCCCGTTCCTGGGACCATGATGGGGTTCGAACCCGATTCCGTCATCGCGGATGTTCGTGTGCAGTGAGCCGTTCCGGCGGGCGAGGGTGATCTCGACGCTCTGGGCGCGGGAGTGCTTGAGGCTGTTGGCGAGTGCTTCGGCAACGGCGAAGTAGACCGCTCCTTCGGCCTCGGGCGCGAACGTCATACCGCGCAGGGTCGGGTCGGCGCGGATCGCGACCGGGGTCGGGTGGCGGGCCGCGAGCGCTTCGATGGCGACGAGCAGTCCTTGGTCGCTGAGCAGACTGGGGTGAATGCCCTTGGCGAGATCGCGCAGTTCGGCGAGGACACGGGTCAACCCCTGTTGGAGGACGGTCAGGTCGTTGGCGACGTCGTCCGGCGCCTCGTTCCGAAGTTGCCCAGCGAGGGCGATGAGCGCAGCGAGATCTTGTTGGACACCGTCGTGGATGTTGCGTTCGATGCGGCGGCGTTCGGTCTCCTGCGCGCGCACCAGTCGTGTCCTGGATGCGGCGAGTTGAGCGACGTGTTCGGTGAGGGTCGCAGTGAGCTTGACGTTGTGGACCGCCAACGCAGCTTGGGCGGCGAAGCGTCGCGACGACTCGGCGGTCGGCGTCGGTCCAGATGCCGCGGGTCTTGGGGCCGCACTCGACGACACCGAGCAACTCGTCATCGAGTGTGATCGGTGTCGACACGACGGCCTCGTCCTCACCGGCGGCGTCGAGGTCAGGGTCGGTGTTCGCGAGCCGGACTCGTGCCCAGGTGAGTCCGAGACCTTGCTCCAATGCGGACACCATCCGGGACAGCAAGGCGTCGACGTCGTACGTCATCGCCAGTGCCTCGCCGAGTCGCTCGATCACCTTGCCCGGGTCGGTGCGTTCGCCGAATACCCACCGGTTGACGAGCACGTCGAGCCGTGCCGCGCCGGTTGGAACAACATGGCAGCGACGATCGCAACCGCCACTGACCACTCGATCGGCAGGTAGGTGCCCGCCGCGATTCCCACGAGGGTCCCCGCGCCCACGTACCCGAGCGAGAGCGCCAGCCAGAGCGCCCCGTACACGATCACTCGTCGGACGACGGCGTCGACGTTCAGGCCCGCTGGTTGGAGGATGCCGACCGCCAGCGATGGGCTGAACGAGTAGACCGCCGCCAGGATCACGACCCACGTCATCGTTTGGGCTCTCTCCTGGAAGACGACGGCCGTGAGGAGTCCGATCGCGATCAGGGACAGGGGGAACCACAGGACGCGGATCTGTCGCCGCGTCGACGGGTTGACGCGTCGGTAGCGACTGATCAGCAGGGAAATACCGATGAGCAAACCGATGAGCGCCGTCGTTGAGCTCGCAGCCAACTCCGGTGGGAGTGTGAACGGCAGGACGTGGAGCGGGTTCTCCATCTCCACCGTGTCGGCGTAGTACTCGAACGGAATCTTCGTCGTCGCGAACGCAGTGATCAGCGGCGGCAACGTCAACAGCCACACGACCGGGACCAAGCGCCGCTCCGCGGTCGTCTCGGGGCGGCAGACCGGGTACAGGGCAACCAGGTAGAACACGCCGACCCCACCCCACGCCCCAGCTGCGATCGATGCGAAGTTGGCCCATGCGATCGACGTGACGTCGGCACCGGTGTGCGTCAGCCGATCGAGGATGGCTTCGGTCAACGACACTTCGGGGAACGACAGCAGGGCAAACCAGAGTGAGGCCGGCAGATCCGGCCGTTTCCTGCGTACGACCAACGCTGCGAACCAGGCGACGATGTCAGCTCCGGTCATGATCGGGTCGCCCTGGAAATCGGCGTCGATCAACAACACCCAGTTCGCAGCGATCGCAAGCGCCGCCGCGACGAGCACCACCTCCGGGAACCAGCCCGCGAATCGTCGCGGCCCCGATGCCACTGGATCGGTCATCCTCCCATCATCCCGCATCCCGCCCGACCCTGCGACCCGGCGCGCCTCAACGCTCATTGAGGCAAACCGGAATCGAAGTCGGCGGCACGCCCGATGGCCCACCATCTCGGCGATC
>CAVUJO010000003.1:0-583196 GCA_963741875.1 Ilumatobacteraceae bacterium
ATCAGCGCCGCACCACGGCCCGCAAGCGGGCGGCCGAGCGAGTCGATCGGCGCCTCGGCGAGCGCCAGGATCTGCCGTACCTCGTCGGCGGCGAAGTCGGTGACGTCGAGCAGATGCCGCGTGGAGGAGGTCATGGCGCTTCCTCCCCTTCGCCCAGCGCCGCGGCCAACGACGCGGCGATCATCGCCACGGCCTCGTCGATCTCGTCGTCGGTGACGGTGATCGGCGGGACGAGCCGCAGTGTCGTCGGGGTGACCGCGTTGACGATCAGCCCGAGGCCGAGCAGGTCGGTGTAGATGGCCTTGGCATCGATGCCCTCGGCGAGTTCCACTCCGAGCATGAGGCCACGTCCGCGCACGTCGGCCACGCCGGGAACGCCTCGAAGCCCGGCAACGATCCGTTTGCCCTGACGTTCTGCCATGGCTGGTGCGTCGATGCGCTGCATCTCGTCGATCACGGCATTCACCGCGGCAGCGGCGATCGCCGTGCCCGAGTAGGTGCTCCCGTGGTCGCCCGGCTCGAACACGGCGGCCACGTCGGCCCGGGCCCAGCAGGCACCGACCGGCATCCCATTGCCCATCGCTTTGGCGAGCGTGACGACGTCGGGACTGACGCCGGCGTGTTCGAAGCCGAACCAGGCGCCGGTGCGTGCGAATCCGGTCTGGATCTCGTCGACGATCATGAGCGCACCCGTCTCGTCGCACAACTGCCGGATACCCTGGAGGTACTCCGCCGTCGCCGGCTGGACCCCGCCTTCGCCCTGGATCGGCTCGATCAGCACCGCAGCAACCGTGCCGTCGACGGCCTGGCGCATCGCGTCGAGGTCACCCCAGGCAACGTGACGAAAGCCGTCGGGCATCGGAGCGAACGGTTCGTGCTTGGCCGGCTGTCCCGTCGCCGCCAGCGTGGCGAGCGTGCGACCGTGGAAGCTGCCGAGCGCACTGACGACCGTGTGACGACCCCGACCTCCGTGCTTCCGGGCGAGCTTGATGGCGCACTCGTTCGACTCGGCGCCCGAGTTCGTGAAGAAGATCTGGCCACGGTGGCCGGTGGCCTCGAGGAGGAGCTCGTTGATCTTGACGGCCGCTTCGGTGGCCACCGGGTTGGCGAAGAAGTTCGACACGTGCAGGAGACGTTCCAACTGATCGCCGACCGCCTCGGCGATGACCGGGTTCGAGTGTCCGAGCGAGACGACGGCGATGCCGGCCAGGAAGTCCAGGTACCGCTTGCCGTCCGAATCCCAGAGCTCGGTGCCCTTGCCGCGTTCGAACATGAGCGCCGGCGGACCGAACACCGGCATGAACGGACAGTTCGCCATCGGAGCGTGATCGAACTTGTGCGACACGGTGGTACTCATGTGGGGGCCCCTTCCTGGGCGTCGATGCCGGTGTCCCGGTGGTGCATGACCATCGTGCCGATGCCGGCGTCGGTGAAGATCTCGAGCAGGAGCACATGGGCGATCCGGCCGTCGAGGATGTGCGCGCGGCGCACGCCGTTGCGTACGGCGTGGGTGCAGCTGGCGACCTTGGGGATCATGCCGCCGGCGATCGTGCCGTCGGCCACCAACTCGTCGAGCTCGTCGGCGGTGACCTGGCGGATCAGGCTGGCTGCGTCGGCCACGTCTCGGCGGAGCCCTTCGATGTCGGTGAGGTACACGAGCTTCTCGGCACCGATCGCCTCGGCGATCGCGCCGGCGACGGTGTCGGCGTTGATGTTGTAGGCCTGTCCGGTCTCGTCGCTGCCGATCGTGGCGATCACGGGGATGAACTCATCGTCGATGAGCCCATGGATCACCTCGGGATTGATCTCGGTGACGTCGCCGACGAAGCCGAGCTTCTCGTCGCGGGCGGTCGCCCGGATCAGTCCTGCGTCGACGCCGCTGATCCCGACGGCGAAACGTCCGTGCACGTTGATCGCCGCCACGAGCTGGGGGTTGACCTGCCCCTTCAGCACCATGCGAGCGATCTCGACGGTCTCGGCGTCGGTGACCCGCAAGCCGTCGACGAACTCGGGTTCCTTGCCCAGACGCTCCATCAACGCAGAGATCTGCGGACCACCGCCGTGCACCACGATCGGGCGCATTCCCACGAGACGCATCAGCACGATGTCCTCGGCGAACAGCGCAAGCGCATCGTGGTCGGAGGTGCCGGCAAGTGCATTGCCGCCGTACTTGACCACGACCGTCTTGCCGGCAAACCGCCGGATGTACGGCAACGCCTCGACGAGAACGGACGCCTTGAGCGATGCCGCGGTGCTGTCGGAGTCGGTCACGGTGCGAGTCCGATCGTGCTGAGACCGGCGGTTTCGTCGAGGCCGAGCGCCACGTTGGCGGCTTGCACGGCTCCTCCCGAGGCGCCCTTGGTCAGGTTGTCGATGGCACACATGGAGATCACCGTGTTCGTCCGCTCGTCGTAGCGCGCGGAGACGTGGGCAGCGTTCGATCCGAGCACCGACTTGGTGGCGGGCGGCGAGTCGAGCACGGCAACGAAGGGCTCGTCGGCGTAGAACGAACGCAGCGCGTCGATCACCGCAGCATCGGAACAACCACCTGCACCGGTGGCGGCGCACGTGGCGAGCAGTCCGCGACTCATCGGGACGAGGTGGGGCGTGAAGATCAGCTGGGCGCCGATCTCCTGTTCCATCTCGGGTGTGTGCCGGTGCGAGAGCAGGCCGTACGGCACGGCGTTCGAGTCGATGTTGGTGAACACGTTGGTGTCGCTGGGGGCACGTCCGGCCCCGGTGATGCCGGTCAGCGTGTTCACCACGATCCCGGTTGTTTCGACGAGGCCGGCCTCGACCAGTGGACGCAACGCCAGCGTCGCAGCCGTCACGTGGCAGCCGGGAGTGGCGACCAACCGCGCTCCAGCCAGGTCGTCACGGTGGAGTTCCGGCAGGCCGAACACCGCCTGCTCCAGCAGGTCGAGCTGCGTGTGCTCGAACCCGTAGAACGTCGGATAGGCCGCCGGGTCCTGCAGTCGGAACGCCGCCGAGAGGTCGACGACGCAACCCACCGAGCCCACGAGCGACGGCGCCAGTTCCATCGAGGCGCCGTGTGGAAGCCCGAGGAACACGAGATCGAGCCCGTCGACTGCCGAGACGTCGAACTCGGAGAACACGAGATCCGGATAGGCGACCTGCAACGACGGGTAGAGATCCGCCGCCCGGCGTCCAGCCATCGAGTCGCCGGTCGCAACGACCACCTCGAAGTCGGGATGTTGCGCGGCGATCCGCAACAGTTCAGCGCCCGTGTAGCCCGACGCTCCGACGATCCCAACCGCGGTCATTGCATGACCATACAGCATGACGCATGCTCATCCAACACGTCTCCGGTCCGATGCGTTCGACGCGGACGGGTCGAGACGAGACTCATCGCCGACGGAGAGTGGCAGACTGGAGGGGATGATTCCCGGGACGCCGCCGACCAAGGGACGCCTCCTGGTGGCGACGCCGCCGCTGGAAGACGCCAACTTCGATCGCACCGTCATCTTCATGCTCGAGCATCACGACGACGGCGCCATCGGCGTGGTCATCAACCGGCCGAGTCATGAAGCGCTCGACGAACCGCTCGACCGGTGGATCGACCTCCAGTCGGTGCCGTCATCGGTGTTCACGGGCGGCCCGGTCGAGGAGTCAGCGCTGATCGCCCTCGCGGAGACCAAGCAGGTGCTGGACGATCACGCCGACTACCTCTCCCCGATCGTCGGCACGATTGCGTCCGCCGACCTCACCGCCGACCCCGCGCTCGTTGCGGCTGACATCCTGGGTGTCCGGGTCTTTCGCGGCTATGCCGGCTGGGGCCCGGGTCAACTCGAGGGCGAGATCGAAGCAGGGGCCTGGCTCGTGCTCGACTCCGAACCCGGCGACGTGTTCTCCGACGACCCCGACGAGTTGTGGCGCACCGTGCTGCGCCGCCAACCCGGCCGTCTGGCCTGGCTGGCAGACGCACCCGACGACCTCAGCTCGAACTGACCCGGTTGCGGCACGGTTGATGCCCGGTTCGGTCCATGGTGGACTGTCGCGCGATGTTCACGTTCCGCCGCTTGACCCGCGACGACTTCGATCTGCTCGCCACCTGGCTCGCCGCGCCCCACGTCCACGAGTGGTGGAACCACGACCACACGCTCGACGCGCTGGACCGCGATTTCGGACCGACCGCTGACGGCGAGGAGCCGGCCGAGGACTACATCGCACTGCTCGACGGATCACCGGTCGGGGTGGTGCAGTACTGCCACTTCGCCGACTATCCCGACTACGTCGAGGAGATGGCCGACGTGTACCCGGTCGGCGCCGGGGCCGTGTCGATCGACTACCTGGTCGGCGGAGCCGATCGTGTGGGACGCGGCGTCGGCACGGCGATGATCGAGGCGTTCGTCGCACGGATCTGGACATCAGATCCCGTCGCCACACACGTCGTGGTGCCGGTGAACTCGGCAAACGAGCGGTCGTGGCGGGCGTTGCTCCGCGCCGGCTTCGAACTGGTCGCGCGGGGCGACCTCGAGCCCGACAGTCCGCGACACCAAACGATGCACGAGATACTCCGGATCGACCGCCCCGGTGATCCGGCCGAACCCGCCGCGCCCTAGCGTTGCATCGATGCCCGACGAATCACCCGACTGGGTCCGCCCGATCGTTCACTGGGAGATCCTGGCCCGGGATCCCGAGGTACAGCGAGCCTTCTACGGCGAGTTGTTCAACTGGCCGATCAGCGACGGACCGATCATGAACATTCCCAGCGGTCTCGGCGGCCCGGAACCGGGTCCGGCCGGCCACATGCGACAGAGCGACCACTCCGGCTTCGCGCTGTACATCCAGGTGCGTGACCTCACCGAGGCGCTCGCCCGGGTTCCGGAACTGGGTGGCGCGGTGGTCTCGCAGCCATTCGACATACCTGGCGGGCCGACGATCGCCTCGATCGAGGACCCCGAGGGCAACGCCCTCGTACTCGTGCAGCAATAGCGGCCGATCAGTCGAGACCGGCGAAGCACTCGCTCCTGATGCTGTCAGGGTCGATCAGCGACGTGAACTCGGCGCCCAATGCGGATGACTCGAAGGCCTCGACGGCGTCAGCGGCTGCATCGGCGCTCGACCACACGCTGAGGACGAGCCAGCGCCCTTCGTCGTTGCGACCGGTCGTTCGACGGGCGAGGCCGGCTTGCTGGTAGGCGAACTCGGTTTGTACCCGACCGTCCAGAGCGAGGAAGTACTCGTCGTCGACGCCGGGGCGAAGTGTGAAGGTGAGGATCTCGATCATCTGCCGGTGCACCGTAGCCGCGGCCGGAAACCCACTCGTCCGCCTCATTCGCGACGTTTACGCTTCCCCGATGGACGATTGGTGGATGCCGGCACTGCGATCGGTGTTCGGTGGCCGACACGTGATCCTCGCCGGCGCAAACGCTGCGGCGTGGACCGAGCACCTCGGGCTGCTTCGTGGTGCCGGCGTCGCTGATCTGCTCATCGTTGCCACCTCGTGGGGCGCCGGCGAGCCACCGGATGCCACGACCGTGGTCGTCGAAACCGCGACGGGACTCTCGATCATGGAACAGATTCGTGCCGATGAGCGATTCCTCGCGGAGCCACCCCCGGCGGTGATCTCAGCGCTCGACGAGTTCGATCCCGACGGCGAGGCGCTCGTCCTCGGGACGTTCCTCAACGCCAACACCCACCTCGCCGGTCGACCGTTCGTGTCGTACCGCCGGCCCGAGTGGGTGGCACTCGAGGACAAGGTGGTCGTGGACGCGTTCTGGGACCGCTCCGGGATCGCTCGGCAACCCTCGGTCGTCGTGCCGCTCGACCGGGCAGCGAGCGCGTGTGAGGCGATCGATCGGGGCGACGGGACCGTGTGGGCGGCCGACGCTCGTGACGGCTTCCACGGCGGCGCCTCCCAGACCTACTGGGTGGCCGATGATGCATCTCGTGACGCGGCGCTGGCGGCACTCCGATCGGTCGCCGAGCGCGTTCGGATCATGCCGTTCCTGGACGGGATCCCCTGCTCGATCCACGGCATCGTCCTGCCCGACGGGGTTGCCGTGCTCCGACCGGTCGAGATGGTGACACTGCGGTCTGGCCACGACTTCGTCTACACGGGCTGCGCCACGTACTGGGACCCGCCACGCGACGTTCGCGACCACATGCGGTCGGTCGCTCGGGCGGCCGGGGCGGGCCTTGCCGACGAGCTCGACTTCCGTGGCACCTTCACGGTCGACGGCGTGGTCGCTGCCGACGGGTTCTGGCCCACCGAACTGAACCCGCGCTTCGGGGCGGGGATCAACGCGATCGCGAGGGCAAGCGGGTTGCCGATTCTGCTCGTCAACGAACTCGTCGTCGCCGGCCACGATCTCGGTCGCGCGGCATCGGACATCGAGGTCGAGTTGGTCGAGCGGGCGGATGCTCGACGAGGTGGCGGCACCTGGATGGGCGGGCTCACCCACGGGGCCGAGCCCGGCGTCCGTCAGATCGACGGCGCCACCGTCACGATCGGGGCGAGCTTCATCCGCTGCCTCTACGATCCGGACGCCACACCGATCGGACCGGCGACAGCGGGACGGGCGGCTGCGTTCTGGGCGTTCGCCGCCCAGGAGTTCGGCGCCGATGTCGGACCGCTGAGGCCAGCGCCGGATCTGCGTCCGAGCAGCTAGGCGGTGAGCACCGCAATGGCGTCTTCGGCGCGATCGACCGGCACCAACACATGATCGTGGTGGTAGCCGGCGAGCACGTTGCAGGGGATGCCCAACGCGGCGAGGCGGGAACTGACCGCGGCGGTGAGGCCGACCGCATCGAGACTGGACTGCACGGTCAACGTCAACCAGGCGAACAGGACCGACGTCGACTGGCCAGCACGCTCAGCAGCTTCGACCGGCAGCACGATCGTCGTGAGGCGACCCTCCTTCACCAACGCATGGGCAGCGGCGATGAGTCCTGGGGTCGGCACCTCGACAGCGATGTAGGCGAACACACCCGGTCGGCGCTGCACGGCGAGCGTCGACAGCATCGCATCGAGATCGGTCTCTCCCGGGGCGGACATGTCTCCAGTGTCTCAGTTGTGTCAAACGCAGCGGGCGCGCCCCGTGTCGTCCAGCTCACGGCACCGGCGCGAAGCTCGGCGAACACGCTGAAAGGAACCCTCCGACATGACCACTTCACCTGCGCTGCCCGGACGACTCGGCACACCGAATCTGGACCTCCGCGACGACCCCCGAGCCGATCCGCGGATGGTGGCCGCCATGGCGCCGATCGGACTCGACGTCGCACCGGAACCGTCACCCGTCACCGCCGCGACGCCGATCGCTGAGCTCGTGGACTACACGATGCTCGCAGAGGCAGGCTTCGAGGCACTCGGCGGAATCCTCTGCGTGAACACCGCACCCACCGCCGGTGTGTCCTCGTACGACGAGACGATCACCGGCATCGATGGCAACGACATCACCTTGTTCATCCACCGTCCGGACGAGTCCGATGGGCCGATTCCCTGCGTCGTGCACACCCACGGAGGTGGGATGGCAATCCTCAGCGCAACGGGCGACAGCTATGTCAGGTGGCGCGACGACCTGGCGGCCACGGGGATGGTCGTCGTCGGTGTCGAGTTCCGCAACGCTGGCGGCAAGTTGGGCCCGCACCCGTTCCCTGCCGGCCTCAACGATTGCGCCAGCGCCACACGGTGGGTCATCGCGAACCGCGAGGTGCTCGGTGTCTCGAAGGTGATCATCTCCGGCGAGTCGGGCGGCGGCAACCTCTCGATCGCCAGCGCACTCAAGGCGAAGCAGGACGGATGGATCGATGAGATCGACGGCGTCTATGCGCAGTGCCCGTACATCTCGGGCGCCTACGCCGATCCGCCGGCCGAGCTCACGTCGCTGTTCGAGAACGACAACTACTTCTTGAACGTGGAGAACATGGGTGCCCTCGCGAGGACCTACGACCCAGCGGGCACCAACGCCACCAATCCCCTTGCCTGGCCCATGCATGCGGCCAACGATGACCTGGTCGGGCTCCCCCCGCATGTGATCTCGGTCAACCAGCTCGATCCGCTGCGAGACGAGGGGCTCGTCTACTTCCGCAAGCTGCTCGATGCCGGGGTGAGCGCCGTCAGCCGGACCGTGAACGGCACCTGCCACGCCGGTGACTGCCTCTTCCTCGACGCGATGCCCGACGTGTGGCACGCCACCATCCGAGACATCAAAGGATTCGCCGACTCGCTCTGATCGAATCGGTGCATGTCAGCTCCGGAGCTGCGCCCCGAGCTTCGTGGCTGCGGCTTCGACGCCGCGCCGGACATCGGCGACATCGGCGTCGGTGAGGTTGCGATCAGCGGCCTGCAGCCGGACCCGGTACGCCAACGAACGCGTGCCCTCGGCGGCCCGTTCACCCCGGTACACGTCGAACAGATCGAGGTCGACCAAGAGCCTCCCGGCGCCTTGCCGGACGGCCTTCTCGACCTTCTCGGCGGGGATGTCGTCGGGCACGACGAACGAGAGGTCGAGGTCGCTCGACGGGTACCGGCTCGTCGGCTTCCACTGCGTCGGCTTCGGTTCACGATCGAGGAGCTGATCGAGATCCACTTCGAGAATCGCGACGCGCTCGGTCACCTCGAAGTCGGCGAGCACGTCGGGCGCCACCTCGCCAACGGCGCCGAGGGGATCCTTGCCCGCCTGCAACGTCGCTGATCGAGTCGCGTGCAGCCCGGCCGGAACCTTCGATTGGTCGATCCGCGCGCCCGTGCCGAGCGCAGCAGCCAACTCTCGCCACACAGCCAGTGCGGCCGGCGCCTCGCGTCCGGCGAGCACCACGGTGAGCGCTTCGTACTCGCCGGGAAGCTCACCCTCGGCAGGTGGATACACGTGCCCGATCTCGAACAGTGCCACCTCGGTTCGGCGATGCGACTCGTTGTAGGCGATCGATCGCAGCAGACCCGGTCGCAAGGAGGTCCGCAACACACTCTCCTCGGCGACCAGCGGGTTGGTGATCCGGAGAGCATCGCCCGGCAGGCCGGCCTTCGCGAGCGTGCCGGGTGCAAGGAACGGATTTGGCATCGCCTCCGAGATCCCCAGGCCGAGCAGCACCTCGCGGGCGAGGCGGCGACGATGCTGACGCACACTGAGTCCACCGTGCACCACCGACTTCGGAACGCTCTTGCCGAGCCGGTCGTAGCCGTAGTGGCGTGCGACCTCCTCGATCACGTCGATCTCCTCGGTCGAGTCGAGCCGCCAGGTCGGCAGCACGACCTCACGGGTGGCGCCGTCGCCGGACACGGTGAAACCGATCGGGTCGAGCAGCCCAGGGAGATCCTCGGCGCTCAACTCGGTGCCGAGGACACGATTCACGGCGCTGGTGCGCACCGGCACCGTGCGGTGCTCGTTCGGAAGCTGGTCGCTGCGAGCATCGATCGCTCCCGCGTGCACCACGAGGTCGGGACATGTCTCCGACAGCAGCTCGACGAACCGGGCGATCGCCAGCGTCATGCCGTACGGATCGACACCGCGCTCGAAGCGCTGCGAGGCCTCCGAACGAAGGTTGGTGCGGGTGACGGTCTGACCGATCCCGACGAGAGCGAACCACGCCATCTCGAGCGCCACCGTTGTCGTCGAGTCGCTGATCTCGGTGTCGAGGCCGCCCATGACCCCACCAACGCCGATCGGGATGTCGTTCGCATCGCAGATGAACAGGTCGTCGGCGCTGAACACGCGGTCCTCACCGTCGAGCGTCGTGAGGTGCTCGCCATCGGCGGCCAGGCGGATGCGGAATCCGCGGCCGCCGAGGGTGTCGAGGTCGTACGCGTGGTTGGGCTGGTTCAGTTCCAGCATCACGTAGTTGCTGACGTCGACCACGTTGCTGATCGGACGCATACCGGCAGCGGTGAGCCGACGCGCCATCCACGGAGCCGACGGCTTCACCTCGATCCCAGAGATCACCGTGGAGGTGAACCGGGCACAACGATCGCCGGCAACGATCTCGACGCTCGCAACCCGTTCGTCTCCGGTCACCTCGAGCATCGCAGTCGGCGGCCGGAACTCGACGTGCATCTTCGCGGCGAGATCGCGAGCGATGCCGACATAGCCCCAGCAGTCGGGCCGATTGCGGGTGACGTCGGCGTCGATCAGCACGTCGAGCGTGAGCCCGAGCGCCTCGCCGTACGGACGACCGAGTGGCACGTCCGGTGGAAGCACGCGGATGCCGGAGTGGTCGTCGCCGAGGCCGAGTTCGCTCGCCGAGCACAGCATCCCCTCGGAGTCGATGCCGAGAATCCCCCGCCGCTCGATGGTCATACCGTTCGGCATGGTGGTGCCCAGCGTGGCCAAGGGGACGATGTCGCCCTCGGCCATGTTGAACGCGCCGCACCACACGTGGAGCTCGTTGCCGTGGCCGGTGTCGACGTACACGCGCTGCACCTTCGCGGCGTCCGGGTGTTGTTCGAGACGCAGCACACGAGCGGTGACCACTCCGGGAACGGTCTGGCCGACCGTGGTGACCGAGTCGACTTCGAGCCCCAGCGAGGTGAGGGCATCCGCGACGCGCTGGACGTCGTCAGCACTCGTCGGGTCACCGAAGTCGCCGTACTCGTTGAGCCATGACATCAAGATCTTCATCAGAACTGCTCCATGAATCGGATGTCGTCGGAGAACATCTCTCGGATGTCGGCGACACCATGACGCATGATCGCCATGCGGTCGATGCCGAAGCCGAATGCGAACCCGCTCCACTCCTCCGGGTCGAGGCCGCCCGCAGCCAGCACGTTGGGATGGACCATCCCGCAGCCGCCCAGTTCGATCCAGCTGCCGTCGGGGCGTTGGATGTCGAACTCGGCCGACGGCTCGGTGAAGGGGAAGTAACTGGGCCGCAGACGCGACGAGAAGCCCGAGCCGAAGAAGGCCTTGGTGAACGCCTCGATCGTGCCGGCGAGGTCGGCCATCGTGATGTCTCGATCGATCACCAATCCTTCGATCTGGTGGAACACCGGCATGTGGGTGGCGTCGGGAGTGTCGCGACGGAACACACGGCCAGGAGCGACGATGTAGATCGGCGGTTCCTGTTCCATCATCGTGCGGATCTGCACGGGAGAGGTGTGCGTACGCAACACGGTGGTGCCTGGCTCGCCACCCGGTGGGACATGGTCGACGAAGAGTGTGTCCCATTCGCCGCGGGCGGGATGGCCGATCGGCATGTTCAGGGCTTCGAAATTGTGCCAGTCGGTCTCGACCTCGGGTCCCTCGGCGACTCGGAAGCCGAGCCCGATGAACACGTCCTCCAGCCGCTCCCACGCTTGGGTGACGAGATGCGGGTGCCCGCGGCTCGGCTTGCCGACGTACTCCGTGAGATCCAGCCGCTCCGACTCGACCCGTCGTGCGATCTCCTCGGCACCGAGCGCTTCGCGGCGGGCCGTGAGTGCGTCGGTGACGACGGTCAATGCCTCGTTGATCGCTGCGCCGGCAGCCTTCTTGTCGTCGATCGTCTCGAGCGATCCGAGCCGGGTCTTCAGTTGGGCCAGGTCGCCCTTCTTGCCGGTGAGCCTGGTCGTCAACGACGTGATGTCGTCGAGCGTCGTGACGGCGGCGATGTCGTCGAGTGCCGCATCGCGGGCGGCGGTGATGTCGTTGAGCACGGGGACCTTTCGAAAGAGCTGCGTTCGGACGGATCGACCCCGGACGAACTCAGGAGACGGCACAGGAGCGAGTGATCGCCGACGTGTGGAACGTCATCCCCGGTTCACCCGGGGCACGAAAATCGCTGCAACTGCTGCACAGGGCCGAGGCTACCGCGTGAGGTTGTCGGCGGCGACCATCGATGTGCTCCGTGGCGGGCCTCAGCCGAACGGCTGAGCCCGAATCAGCCCAACGGCCCTTGAGGTCGTTCCGGCGCGAGCGCACGATGAGAGGACCCCCCAACGTCGAAAGCGAGACACTCCGATGTCGATGCCCCCACCACCGTCGAGCCCACCACCGCCAGACCCACCCCCGTCGACGCCACCGCCACCGCCAGCAGGACCCGGCTCGCCTGGCGCTGACACCGCGCCGTATCCAGCACGGCTGGTGATCGACTACCCCGAGCAACTCAACCGGGTCACGACGGCGTTCCGCTTCATCGTGATCATCCCGATCGCGATCGTCATCGGCATCCTCACCGGCAGCGGCACGACCACCGTTCAGAATGCTGATGGCGACTGGGTGACGACATCGGGAATGAGCATTACCGGTGCGTTGTTCGCAGTGACCCTGCTGATGATCCTGTTCAGGCGCAGATACCCCAGGTGGTGGTTCGACTTCGCCCTCGAGCTCAGCCGCTTCAGCGCCCGGGTGGGTGCGTACTTCGCATTGCTCACCGACACCTACCCATCGACGGTCGACGAGCAGAGCGTTCACCTCGACATCGACTACCCCGACGACGTCGAGCACGATCTGAATCGGTGGCTCCCCCTCGTCAAGTGGTTCCTCGCGATCCCACACTTCATCGCGTTGTTCTTCCTCGGCATCGGTGCGGTCATCGCCATCGTGATCGCCTGGTTCGCGATCATCTTCACCGGCCGCTATCCGAGAGGATTGTTCGACTATGTCGTCGGCGTCGGCCGCTGGAGCCTGCGTGTGTACGCCTATGCCTTCCTGCTCGTGACCGACCGCTACCCGCCGTTCGAGCTGCGTTGACCGATGCCTGGCGATCACCCGAGGGTCACACTCGACCCGGCACCGTGTGACGGTGTGACAGTTGCGTGGGGCCGGTCAGTCGGTTGGCGTGCCCTGGTGGAAATCGAGCTGCCAGCGGCCGAGCGAGCGGACCCACACCGATGATCGGTGACCGGATCCCCGGTCCTGCTCGCTGCGATAGGTGACCAACGCCGCGTCGCGTCCGAGCGGTCGGACCACGAATCCGTCCACTCGGGCCTGAATGGGGCCGATGTTCGCTTCGAGGATGTCCTCGCGGGTGTAGCGAGCACCCGACCAGCCGAATTCGGTGAACGAGTCGGTCAAGTGCGCGGCCATCCAGTCGCGGTCTCCACGAGTGACCTCCTGCCACATCTGCCGCTCGAGTTGGATCAGCTGCTCGGTGGCGCCGTCGCCGAGCACATGGTCGGTGCTCGGGCCGCGGTCAGGCTCGGCCAGGCGAAGTCGATTGCCGTCGGGGTCGACCAGGGACGTCTCACGACCCCAGGGCTCCTCGGACACGACCACTCCGAATTCGGCGGCGATGGCGTCGACGTCCTCGACCCAGAGATACACGAGTCCGTGCGGGTTCGCATCGCCTGCGTGCTCGGACAGATGGATCTGGGCGCCGTCACGGCGCACCCCGACGTAGGCCGGGAAGTGCGGCTCGAACCGATGCTCGAACGTCTGCTCGAATCCGAGCCGCCGATACCAAGCGACCGACACCGCAGCATCCGAGACTCGGAGGATCGGAACGATGTCGGTGGACATCGACCGACCGTACCTCCCGGGCCGCTACCGTCCAGCAGGATGCCGGTCGAAGCGAGCACCACCACCGACACCCGACACCGAAATCGCAACCTCGGCCTCGCGGCGGGCGCGATCGTTGCTGTGGCCACGATCGTCGCACTGTCGTTGGGAACGAGCGGTCCGCTGACGCCGATCAAGGCCATCGTGCTCGGGGCGGTGGAGGGTTTCACGGAATACCTCCCCGTGTCGTCCACCGGCCACCTCCTGGTCACCCAGCGTCTGCTCGGCCTCGGCGAGGGCGAGGCCAAGGCGGCTGCGGACACGTACGCCATCGCCATCCAGATCGGAGCGATCCTCGCCGTGGTCGTGCTCTACTGGCGACGGCTCGGCCAGCTTGCCGACGGCGTGATCGGGCGTGACGCCGGCGGACGCACGCTCCTGGTCCGGTTGATCGTCGCATTCGTCCCCGCCGCGGTGATTGGCGTACTGCTCGGCGACACGATCAAGAGCGAACTGTTCGGCCCCTGGCCGGTCGTGGCGGCATGGCTGGCCGGCGGCATCTTCCTCGTGTGGTGGAACCCACGCCCCGGCGATCTCGATCTGACCTCGTTCACCGTCCGTCATGCAGCGATCATCGGCGCGGCGCAGATCCTGGCGCTGTGGCCCGGCATGAGCCGCAGCTTGGTCACCATCGCTGCCGCACTGGCGATCGGCGCCAGCATGGCCGCCGCGGTCGAGTTCAGCTTTCTCCTCGGGCTCGCCACGCTGAGCGCGGCAACGCTGTACGACCTCGCCAAAGACGGCCAGACGTTGCTCGACGAATACGGGTGGCGGACGCCGCTGCTCGGCGGCATCGTTGCGTTCATCACCGCCGTCATCGCCGTCCGGTGGCTGGTGTCGTTCCTGCGGACGAGACCCTTGTCGATCTTCGGGTGGTATCGCATCGGCATCGCCGCAGTCACCACGGTCCTGATCGCCGTCGGCGCGATCTGATTCCTCGCACGCCAGCCGGGAGACGGAACGCGTGCCACAACGCTCGGTAGAGTCCGGTGGTGCCCACCGCTGAGTCCGCCTGGTCCTGATGCGTCTCGAGGAGGTCGGCGAACGAGACGGTTGGCGGTGCTGGTTGTGCGATGAGGTCGTCGACCCTGACCGGTCCGTGAACGACCCGCGTGGCCCCAGCATCGACAGCCGGACCACCGAGCGCAAGGCCAAGGCGAAGGGCAAGGGAGCCGGACGAGGTCACGGCACCGGGCAGGAACGTCTCGCTCACCGATCGTGCAACACCGGCAAGGGAAGCACGAAACCCGTCATCGAGTGGCCGGCCCACCTGTTCGTGGCCGATCCCGCCGTGATCCTCACGACGGTCGACCGGCTGCAGCGCAAAGGCGGTCGCGAGATCGTCGGGCGCTGTCTCGAGCTCGATGACGCAACCGCAGCCGCCGGCTGGATCGTCGATCGCATCTCGCGCCTCGAACCCGACTTCGCGGTCACCGCCGATGTCGAGCCGGGCGGCGGCCAGTACCTCGTGGTGCTCCGAACCGAACGCTGAGATCAGCCGGCTGCCCGCTGACGGGCGGCCTCGAAGACGATCACCGTCGTCGCCATGGCGACGTTCAACGACTCGCTCCGGCCCTGGTGCGGGATCGTCAACCACGATTCGATGGGGCCGACGGTGTCGCTCCAGTCATCGGGTAGGCCCGCGGCCTCGTTGCCCATGACGATGCCGATGCGACCGCTGAGGTCGGCCTCGGTGTACGTCTGCACCGTGCGACCGGCGAACCCGTGGCTCGTGGTACCGATCAGACGCACCCCGGCCGACCCGACGTCCTCGATCGTCGCTGTCACCACCGGGACGTGGAAGATGGCACCCGCCGACGACCGCACCACCTTGGGGTTGAACGGATCGACGCTGCCCGGCGTGAGGACCACGAGATCGGCACCGGCCGCCTCCGCTGACCGCAGCACCGTGCCGAGGTTCCCGGGATCGCTCACTCGGTCCAGCACCACGACGAATGTTGCTGCGGCGAGCGATGCATCGAGGGAGCCCTGGTCGCGCATCCGAACGATGGCCAATGGGTTCTGCGGGGTCTCCGTCGACGCGACACGATCGAGCACACCAGGGGCGAGCTCGAACACGTCGCCTGCCCCCTCGATGCCAGGAGCAACCACACCGTCGGCCTCGCCGGCGACGAACTGCGCCTCGCACTCCCAACCAGCGGCGACCGCCTCGGCCACGAGCACCGGGCCTTCCACGACGAAGCGACGGGCCTCGTAACGAGAACTGCGACGCCCCAGGAGGCGTCGCAGTTCTTGAACCTTGTTGCTGTTGAACGCCAGTGCACTCATTGCGCACCAGTGTGGCCGGAATGTGTGCCCCGGCCGTTGCTGATCAGTCGAGTGCGGCCTTCGCGGCCACGACCAATGCCTCGAACGAGGCAGCGTCGGTCACGGCGAGGTCGGCCAGGATCTTTCGGTCGACCTCGATGCCAGCGGCGTTGAGCCCGGCGATGAACCGGCTGTAGCTCATGTCGTGCTGACGCGTGCCGGCGTTGATCCGCTGGATCCACAGACGCCGCATTTCACCCTTGCGGGCGCGACGGTCGCGGAAGGCATAGTTGCCCGACCGCATCACTTGTTCGTTGGCAGCCCGGAACGAACGGCTCTTGTTGCCGTAGTAGCCCTTGGCCTGCTTCAGTACCTTCTTGTGCCGCTTCTTCGATGCGACGCCACGTTTCACACGTGCCATTTCGATTCCTCCTCGGAACGTTCGATCGGGGCGAGCCCCGGATTTCTACTCAGCGCTCTGCGAGGAGGCGCTTGATCTTCTTCTCGTCGCTGGAATGCACGTCGGCATCGCGATCGAGTCGGTGCTTGCGCGAGGACGTCTTGTACTCGAACTTGTGCTGGTTGTTCTGCTGCTCGTGACGCAGACGACCGGTGCCGGTCTTCTTGAATCGCTTAGCTGCCGTCTTCGACGTTTTCATTTTCGGCATCGGTTGCTCCTTCTGATTGTTCGCTGGCAGTCGCCGTCTCCGGCGCCTCAGCCGCAGCCTCTGCGTCGGCTTTCGCTTGGCGCTCGGCTTCGACCGCTGCCTTCTTGATCGCCTCTTGGGCCTGCTTGTCTGGCGACAACGTCATCGACATGCTTCGCCCCTCGAGGCGAGCCTGCGTGTCGACTTTCGCTGCTGGACCCACCGCTTCGAGCACGTCGTCGAGAATCTTCGACCCGAGCTCGGGGTGTGCCATCTCGCGACCTCGGAACTGCAAGGTGATCTTGACCTTGTGACCCTCGTCGATGAAGCGGATCACGTTTCGTGTCTTGGTGTCGAAGTCGCCCTTGCCGATTTTCGGCCGGTACTTCACTTCTTTCACCGACACGTTGGTCGACTTCTTGCGCGCTTCCTTTGCCTTCTGTCCCTCTTCGTATTTGAACTTGCCGTAATCCATGATTCGGCAAACCGGAGGGTTGGCGTTCGGGGCCACTTCGACCAAGTCGAGTTCGAGACCTCGGGCCATTCTCAGCGCATCGGGAACGGCCTTGATTCCGAGTTGATCCCCGGTCGGTCCGATGAGTCGGACTTCACGGGATCGGATGCGGTCGTTCACGCGGTGCTGGTCGCCCCGTTGTTCTGGTCGCGGTGCTATGGCTGATCACTCCTGTGCAATGGGCCTCCCCAGTGTCTGAATATGTTGGCGCTCGACGCGAACCGCACGCGGAGCGACCTGACACTGGTCGACGGAGTCCGTTCGGACCCGTCGACCGGGGGCTGGTCTCAGCCTTGTGACCCGGACGCAGCAGAACTGGCCGGGTGGGGGTCTCCCCCACTTCGCCTCAATTGTGCTCGGTAGGGTAGCGCACGTGAGTGACGAAACCTCTGACCCCGACTTCGACCGAGATTTCGACGCCGAGTTCGGCACCGACGAACCGGATGA
This sequence comes from Ilumatobacteraceae bacterium, assembly GCA_963741875.1. Lineage (GTDB taxonomy): Bacteria > Actinomycetota > Acidimicrobiia > Acidimicrobiales > Ilumatobacteraceae > Sva-07. Next base: position 17,313 of record CAVUJO010000003.1, read on the forward strand.
CGACCAGGACCCCGAGACCGCAGACACCCTCGCCGAGGCGGAGCGGGCGATGCAGGAAGCCCGCGACCGGCTCGCCGAGGTGCCCGCTGAGGTCGTGATCACCAACCACGTCATGGGGCTGTACGAACTGGCAGCCATCCATCTCTCGGCGTCACCACCCGACCTCCATCAGTCCGTCCTCGCCATCGATGCGGTGGCCTGCCTGGTCGATGGGCTGGGAGAACGCCTGGGTGACGACTACGCCACGATGCAGGACGCGCTCAACAACATCCGTCTCGCCTTCGTCCAGATCAAGGGCCAAGTCACCGCGTCGGACCCCGCCAGCGACTGAGTCCCCGACCCCGACCAGAACTCCCCGAGACGGCGCGCCCGACCCTCAATCCTCGAAATGGCGCGTGAGCGTTGCGCTGAGCGCAACGCTGGCGCGATTTTTCGGGGTTGGGGTGGGGCTCGTTCGGGTGGGGCGGGTCAGGTGGAGTGACGGAATCGGCCGATCGGGGCATCGCGGACACGGCCGTCGACGACGGTGACACCTTCGGAACGCAGCAGGTCACGCTGCTCATCGGGGTGGCCGCTGACGATCCGGCCGCTCGCGTTGACGACGCGCCACCACGGCACATCGAGATCGGTCGTCGCAAGGATCCGACCGACGAGCCTCGACTGCTTCGGAGCACCGGCCACCTCGGCAACATCGCCATAGGTGGTGACTTCACCCTCGCCGAGCGCCATCAGCACATCGAGGATCCGCCGCTCACGTTCGAGTCGCGGATCGGTGGTCACCGACGGAGATTCGCCGCCTCCCAGCGGCCGAGCTTCGCGAGCAGGTCGAAGCTCACCTCGGTGCCGGGTTCGATGGTTCGCGATCCGTCGGCGATCTCGATGCAGTGGAAGGGGTAGTCGGTGCCGTCGGCGCCCGAGATGGTGCCGAGGCCGGCCGGTTCGTCGAACGCTGCCACCACGCCGCGTCGGCCGGTCCCCCGGTCGAGTTCGGTCACGGCACGATCTTGGCGATCGGCATCTCGACCAGATCGGTCGCGCCCGCATCGCGCAGGGCCGGAATGACCAGGTTGATCATCTTCTTCTCGACGACCGACTCGACGGCGTAGCCGCCGCCAGCGAGCGGCGACATCGTCGGTGACTTCATCGACGGGAGCACGGCGAGCACGGCTGCACGGTGCTCCTCGGTCACGTTGAGTTTGAGCATCACTCGGCCACGAGCATCGAGCACACCGTTGAGCAGGGTCATGATCTGCTCCATCGCCTTGGCCTTCTCGGGGTCCTTGAACGAGGCGGGGTTGGCCACCACCTCGGTGTAGCTCAGCAGGATCGTGTCGATCACCTTGAGCCCGGCGGCCCGCAGGGCACGCCCGGTCTCGGTGATCTCGACCACGCAGTCGGCGATGTCGGGGATCTTCGCCTCGGTCGCCCCGTACGAGAGCCGCACCTGGGCATCGACGCCATGATCGGCGAAGAACCGCTTGGTGAGCTCGGGGTACTCGGATTGGACGCGCACACCAGCAGGAAGATCTTCGACCTTCGTCGCCGGGCTGTCGCCGGCGACCGCAACCACCAGCTTGATCGGATTGCTGGTGGCCTTGGAGTACTTCAGTTCCCCGAGACTCTCGACGACGCTGCCGGTCTCCTCGACCCAGTCGCGACCCGTGATGCCGACGTCGAAGAGCCCTTCGGCCACGTACATCGGAATCTCCTGGGGCCGCAGGATCCGGACCGACTCGATGCGGGGATCGTCGATCGTGGCCTGATAGTCGACCGTGGACGACCGATGCACCGGGAGGTCCGCCTGCTCGAACAGATCGAGTGTCGCCTTCTCGAGCGAACCTTTCGGGAGGACCAATCGCAGCATGATCGCCGAGGCTACCGGCGCCTCCCTCCCCCATCCCCAGACGTTTGCGTGAGGATTCCGGTGACCCACCCCACCCGGACTGCAACACAAACGTGGTTGGCCCGGCGCATCGACGTTTGCGTGAGGATTCCGGTGACCCACCCCACCCGGACTGCAACACAAACGTGGTTGGCCCGGCGCATCGACGTTTGCGTGAGGATTCCGGTGACCCGCCCCACCCAGACTGCAACGCAAACGTGGTTGGCCCGGCCCTGCGAGGCGTTGGCCCGGCCCGGCGTGCGTCAGTGAGAGGTGTCGGTGTCGGCCAGGAGGCGCAGGGCGTGGGGCAGCACGTCGATGACGGCGTCGAGTTGTTCGACGCAGCCCTTCGTGCTGCCGGGGGTGTTCACGATGATCGCCTGGCCACGGATGCCCGCCACCCCACGCGACAGTCGACCCAGTGGATTGCACAGCCGCATCGCCTCGGCAATGCCCGGGGCCTCACGCTCGATGACCGCGCGGGTGCCCTCGGGGGTCTGGTCCCGGGGCGCGAATCCGGTCCCGCCGGTCGACACGACCAGACCGCCGTAGCCGTCGCACATCTCGGTCAGCACGCTGGCCACGAGATCGGCGCCGTCGGCTGTGACCCGGTGATCGACGACGTCGAACCCTGCCTCGGTGAGGTGCTCGACCAGCGCCCGGCCGCTGAGATCGTCCCGGGTTCCGTGCACCACGCCGTCGCTGACGGTCAGCACCTTCGCCAGCGGGGGTTCGGCCTGGTCGCTCACGATGATCGACGGTAACGAATCATCACCATGCCATCGGTGTCGGCGTCGTGGGGAAGGACGCGCCAACCCTGCTCGAACGGGCGCCACGAACCGGACGGCGGTGGCGTCGGATCGACCTCGAAGCCGCTGGGCGTGAGGTGGTCGACCGATTCAGCGGCGGTGATCGTGCAGACGCTGTACACGAGCCGACCACCTGGAGCGACCAATGCAGCAGACGACACCAGCAGCTGAGCCTGGAGCGCAGCCAATTCGGTGATGTCATCCGGCTGGATCCGCCATCGGGCGTCAGCCCGGCGGCGCAGCGCACCCAGCCCGGAGCAGGGAGCGTCGAGCAACACGGCGTGGAACGACGCCGGACGGAAGGGAGGCGTCACACCATCCCCGGCGACCACCGGGAGATCGAGGTCGAGCTTGCGGACGTTCTCCTGGACCAATCGAGCTCGGCCGAACCGCTGATCGTTGGCCACGACCACGACGCCATCGGAGGCGACCGCCGTTGCTTTGCCACCCGGAGCGGCACACACGTCGAGCACCCGTTCCCCCGCCACTGCCTCCACCGCCGCGGCGACCCACTGCGACGACGCGTCCTGCACGTAGCCGTCGGCGCGCTCGGTCACCGACGGCGCCTGATTCATGCGCAACAGCGCCGGGACAGCATCGTGACCCAGTTCGGCGGCGAACAGCTCCACCATCCAGTCGGGGTAGCTCAGTCGTGCGCCATCGGACGGCCACGACATCTCACCAATCGACAGCCGGGCCACCTTGCGCAGCACCGCGTTGACGAACCCACGGGTGCGCTTGGGAGCGAGTCCGACCGTTTCGCTCACCGCTGCATGCGGCGCAACGCCGGCGAACACCAGTTGATAGGCGCCGAGGCGCAGCACCGACCGCGTCGCCTCATCCGGTGGCGACGTGACGAAGCGGTCGACCACGGCATCGCAGGCCCGCCGCATGCGGGTGGTGCCGTAGACGAGTTCGGTGACGAATCGTCGGTCCATGTCGCCGAGACCCGACGACGCCAGCATCGGTCCGAGCACCAGATTCGCGTAGGCGCCGTCGGCCTCGATCCGTCGCAACGCATCCAGCGCGACACGCCGCGCGGTCCTCGCCGCCGGAGCGTCCCTGGGAGCAGACGGGGCGTTCACCGGTCACCGAACAGTTCGTCAGACGTCGGTCGTGCACCGTTTCGCCAGTCGTCGAACGCCATCGCCGCCTTGCCCTCCGGCTGCACCACCACCGGCACCACCTGACCATCGACGAGACGCGCCTGATTGATCTTGAGGCGCTTGCCTCGGAATGTCGTCCACGCTCCGCCGACACGGATCAGGCGATGCACGTCCGCTGCCGGCATCGACCAGTCGATCTCGAAGTCGGCCGAGGCGAACTTGGCGGCATGGGTGACCTCGCCCGTCTGCGGTTCGGGATCACCGATCCACTCGTCGAGTGGTCGCGCCAGGGTCTCGACGAGCAGCGCTGTCCCCACCTCGACCAAGTGCGCTCGCAACTCGACCGCCGTCGTCTCGGGCCCGATCGGCAGGTCCCGTCGGGCGTACACACCACCGGTGTCGAGGCCCTCCTCCACCGCCATCACGCAGACGCCGGTCGATGCATCGCCGGCCAGCAGCGCACGTTCCACCGGCGCCGCCCCGCGCCAACGGGGCAGCAGTGAGAAGTGGATGTTGACCATCGGGATCTCGGCGAGGACGTGCGGCTTGATGATCTGCCCGAAGGCGACGACGACGCCCAGCTCCGCTCCCTGCTCGCGGACCGCGTCCAGCACATCGTCGACGGAGTGTGAGACCGCGAGCCCCAGTTCGAGCGCCGCTGCCTTCACCGGGCTCGCCGACAACTCGCTCCCCCGCCCGCGACGCTTGTCGACACGGGTCACCACGAGCACGACCTCGTGCCCCGCGTCGACGAGTGCCCGCAGCGGCGGCACCGCCATGTCGGGTGTGCCGAGATAGACGAGCTTCACGCGATCCGCTCAGCCCAGGCCGAGGCGCCGCTTGATCGGATTCCTGGCGGCCTGACGGCTCGCCTCCTCTTCGATCCGGCGGTACTCCTTGATGGCTTCCTTGCGTTGATCGCCCTCGAGGCGGTCGAACATGAGCACGCCATTGAGGTGGTCGATCTCATGTTGGAACATTCGGGCTTCGAGCTCGTCGGCCTCGATCTCGATGATCTCGCCGTTCAGGTCGACGCCGCGAACCAGCACGGTCTTCGGTCTCAGCATCTCGACGTACAGACCGGGGATCGACAGACAGCCTTCGTCGTAGACCCACTCGCCGTCGGACGCCACGACCTCCGGGTTGACGATCGCCAACGGGTTCTCGTCGATGTCCCAGACGACGACCTGCTTCTGCACCCCGATCTGTGGTGCCGCGAGCGCAATCCCGTTGCCCGAGTCGACGAGCGTGTCGAACATCGCGTCGACCAGCCGAACGATCTTGCCGTCGACGTCGTCGACGAGCGACGCCTGGGTCTTCAGCACGGGATCTCCGTATGTGCGGATTGTGTACGACATCTCTGCCAGGCTACGGGAGTGTCCGCAGACCGTGACGAGTCCACTTCGGGCCAGTACTTCGACGATCAGCCCGACGTGCCGTCCGAGCCCGTCATGGTCGATGTGACACTGCCCGACACCGCGTTCGTGATGGAAACCGATCGCGGCGTGTTCTCCCGTGGCCACCTCGACTCCGCCACGTCGATGCTGCTTCGCGCCGATCCGCCGATCGCGTCGTCAGGGCATCTCATGGATCTGGGCTGCGGCGCCGGCCCGATCGCGCTCACCATGGGTCGGCGCTCACCCGACGCCACGATCTGGGCGATCGACGTGAACGCACGCGCTCGCGAGCTCTGCATCCGGAACGCCGAACGCAATGGACTCACCAACATCCGGGTCGTCGCTCCCGACGACGTGCCGCCCGACATCCGGTTCGCAACGATCTGGTCGAACCCTCCGATCCGGGTCGGCAAGGCTGCGCTGCACGACCTCCTCGAGTTCTGGCTGGCACGGCTCGACACCGGCGGGAGCGCGTCACTGGTGGTACAGAAGCACCTCGGAGCCGACTCGCTGCAGCGGTGGTTGATCGAGCTCGGATACGACTGCGTCCGCGTGGGTTCCAAGGCCGGCTTCCGCTTGTTCACCGTGCGAGGCGCGCAGTGATTCCACTCGACGACATCCGCCGAGCGGCAGCGGCGATCAGCGGGGAGGCCGTCGTCACCCCGATCGTGCGATCCGACGAACTCGATGCGACGGTCGGTGCGACCGTGTTCGGCAAGGACGAATCACGCCAGCGGGCGGGCGCGTTCAAGTTCCGGGGTGCCTTCCACCGTCTGTCGGCCATCCCCGCCGACGAACGGCATCTGGGCGTCGTCGCCGTGTCCTCCGGGAACCACGGAGCCGCTGTTGCCTGCGCCGCGCAGCTGCTCGACATGGACGCGACCGTCCACGTCCCGGCTGATGTCGCTGCAGCGAAACGGACACTGATCGAGCAGTTCGGTGCCCGCATCGTCACCTTCGATCGTTCGACACCGGACCGAGAAGCGGGAGCCCGGAAGCAGGCCGCAGAGACGGGCGCCACGTTCGTGCACCCGTTCGAGGATCCTCTGGTGATGCGCGGTCAGGGAACCACCGCCCTGGAACTCCACGAACAGCTCGGGCCGCTCGACACGCTCTTGGTCCCGATGTCGGGTGGCGGCCTGATGGCCGGTTGCGCCTCTGCCATGCGTCAGCTCGATCCTGGCTGCGAGATGATCGGCGTCGAGCCGGATGCCGCCGACGACACCCGGCGTTCGTTCCGAGCCGGACATGTCGTTCGGATTGCGCAGCCGGACACGATTGCCGACGGCCTGGGGGTCACGGCGCCGGGCGTCGCCACCTTCGCGATCAACCGCGAGTTGGTGAGCGACGTCGTCACCGTCAGCGACGACGACCTGGTCAACGCGATGGTCGTGGCGTTCGATCTGTTCGATCGCCGTTTCGAGCCCAGCGCCGTGGCCGGCCTGGCCGCGATCCTCGGCGACCCGTCACGCTTCCGTGGACGCCGGGTCGCCGTGGTCCTCACCGGCGGCAACATCGACGAGGGACGGTTCAACGCGCTGACCGGCGGGGGCTGAGCCGCCCCGCAGTCGGATGCTCACACCGCCCAATCCACCGGTTGGATCGCATCTCCCTCGTAGCGGCAGAACGTGCCGGTGTGGACGTGTTGCTGGAAATGTCGAGCGACCGCTGGACTCGACTCAGCAAGCCGGGCGAGTGAGTAGCGGATCGACCGGGTGACGCTCACGCGGGCACGTTCGGCGTCGTCGAGCACCACTCGGTCTCGACCTCCCAATCCCGTCGCACGCTGCAACTCGGCAATGAGATACTCCCGATCCCGCTCGGCCAACTCAGCGCGTCCGATGTCGTTGTCGGCGCGCGCCTGGGCGATGTCGTCGTCGATCTCCTCGAGGCGTCGCCGGTAGGCGGCCTTGGCCCGGTCGTCGAGCAGCGGGATCCCTCGATCGTTGTGCGCCCGGGTATCCGACCCTGCTTCGAGTCGCACCAGGTCGGCGGCGTGGAACTCGCGACCTGGTTCGGCGAGCAGCCGCTCGATGTAGCGATAGCCCTTCAGGTCCCGCACCACCAGCGATGACGCGCCCCACCCGATCGTTCTCGTGTCCCCGTCGGCGCGAAACACTCCGTGCGGCGTCGGCGACGACGAGTCGACGGACGACGGCGACGACTCGATGAGTTGGTCGACGCGCTCGGCCCACCCCTCCGCGCCGAACGACGCCAGCGCATCACGTGCGGTTCGGCGCTCGAAGGTCGCTTCGTCCTGACGCCCGGCCAGCACGTACCCATCGGCGGCCACCAACCGCGCCAGTGCCGCTTCGAACGGCGCGCGGATGCCGTTCAACTCAGCGACCGCGCGGATCGCCTCACCGATGGCGCGTTCCGGCTCGTTGTCGAGCACCGACAGGCGAGCGCGAGCGAGAAGCGCTTGGGCGCGCAGCATCGGCGAGGGGTACTGCGCCGCGGTCTCGCCCAACGCATCGGCTGCTCGCTCGAGCGCAGCGCGGTCACCTCGGACGTAGGCAATTTCCGCCTGAGCATCGAGGAGCGGCGTCAGCCGCAGCGGCCCGAACGGCGGACGTTCCTTTGATGGCAGGTCGATCGGATGCTCGATCGCGTGGGCGATCATCGCCGCTGCCTGGTCTGCGTCGCCTCGGGCCAGATGCACGAGGGCGAGGCCCGGCTGCGGCGACCAGGCGAGCGCGCTCGCTTCGGCGTACGCGTCCTCGGCGCCGTCGAGGTCACCTGCTCGCAGGCGGATGTTGCCGAGCTCGACCAGCGGCCAGCCGAATTCACGGCGCATCCACGGACGAAGCTCATCGCAGGCGGCGATCGCCTCTGCTTCGGCGAGGTCACAGGTCCCACTGATCCGCAACAGCTCGGCGCGATGGACACGGCATCGTCCGTTGATGCCACCGAACGCAGCACCGTGACGCCAGTGCTCCATGACATCGGTCCATTGCGCAGCGAGATCCGTCATCATCAGACCCTGCGCAGCGCAGATGATCTCGCAGTACATCATTCCGGTCGTGAGCGGGTCGGCTGCGCCCGACATGAGCAGTGCCCCCACCTCGTCGAGCAGTCCGAGGCCGAGCTCGACGTCACCGTCGAAGATCGTCAGTCGGGCGAGACATGTTCTCCCGATCACCACGGCGGGTGTGACGCCGAAACGTTCCCCCAGCTCCACCGATGTGAGCGCGTTGACCCGTGCCTCGGCCATCGAGCCGCACATGAAGCGTTCGTAGGCTCGCACCATCGCGATGATCGCCCGTACCGGGTTGTCGCCGCTTCCCTCGAGATGGCGCTCGGCGGTCCGCAGCCATCCCCGAACCGGTGCCATGAGACCGGTATCCATCATGAGGTACATCGCGGTCATCGCTGCGGCTCGACCCGCCTCGACTCGTTCACCTTGCTGCACGAGCAGCGAATGCAGGTCCTCCCATGAGCCCACGCACCCCTCGAAGTCGCCCGCACCGTAGGAGGCCTCGGCACGCATCTCGAGGCAGTCGGCAGAGTTGCCGGCTCCGTCGACGTCCAGCAGTTGGAGCGCCTGCTGCCAGTCACCGACCCTGATGGCGCTCCGGGCGGCCTCGACGCGCTCCGCGAGTGCGTCAGTGGCCATGTCTCATTGTGACACCGATTGTCACGCCTGACTGGTGTCCGCACCATTGGGGGACGGACCACGGATCATGAGGAGACCACCATGCACATCACCAAGAACGACGTCCCGGTCAAGATCGACGCTCCTGGCGCGATCGCACGGCAACAGACCGACTTCGGCGCCGCGTTCGGCGTCATGGGCGCCGAGTACTTCACGATGGCGAAGGGCGCCGACCTGGCCCCATTGCTCGTCGGACTCCACGGCGACATGTGTCAGTCCGCCCATTGGGGCTACGTGATCGACGGTGTCGTGACCGTGACGTACAGCGACGACACCACCGAAGAGTGCGCCACGGGCGATCTCTTCCACTGGCCTGCCGGACACAGCGTGCGAGTCGACGAGGACGCGAATCTGGTGCTCTTCAGCCCCCAGTCGGAGCACAGCCCCGTCCTCGATCACCTCCGGGAGAAGCTCACCGCATCCTGACATCGGCGAACGCGCATGGCGGCCCGGTGGCATCAGCGTTCGGGGTGAGGGCGGCCCGGCTCGCTGGTCAGATGCGAGCTGGGTCGACCTCGACCCGAATGCGGGTGCCAGCGGGGCGCTCGGCGGCGTTGAGGGCCTCGCCGAGCACCATCCACTCGGTCGCCCGGGCGAGGAAGCGATCTGTGCCGTCGCCGCCGACCTGGACGTCGGTGGGGAGCTGGGCGACGACCTCGGCGGCGCCGACGCCAGAGACGACTGCCAACGCTCCGAACGGTGGGAGACCCAGCAGCTCGCGCCGGAGGCGCTCACCGACGAGGATTCGTGCCGGATCCCCAGCCGCTGCGGCGGCGAGCACGTCGTGATCGGGTGAGAACGTCTGGATCAGCACCTCGGGCGCCACCCGGCCGGCCCGCACGATCAAGGCGAGGGCCTGCTCGGACGCGCGGAACCGTGGCGCCAACATCTCCGAATCGAATTCGAGGAACGCGACCACGTCGGCCGAACGGACACGATGGAGCACTGCCTCGGTGCCGATGTAGACGTCCGCAGCTCGAGGGACCAGGTCATCGGTGCCCGTGACACTCACGACGGGACGCGCCGCAGCCGCTTCGAGCTCTTCGCGTAGGCGCGTCACGCCGGGTCGCAGATTGGCGAACTTGCTGGCTCCGCATTCCTGGCACACCGGCGGGCGCACGCCCCCACATCGGCGACACGCGAGCCGGCCATCGTCGTCCAGGCCGACGGCAGCGTCGCATTGCTCGCATCGCAGCAGCGAGCGGCACGAGCGACACGCGAGCACCCTGGCCCGGCCGGTCGTGTTGCTCACACACACCACTGTCAGTTCTGGATTCCGGATGCGTTCGATCAGCGCAGAGGTGACGAGCGATCGCTTCCACGGATCCTCGTCGGTACGGTCGACCACCACCACGTTCGGCCAACCCGCTTGCTCGCGAGACGCCGACGGGTGCACCACGCCACCGGGTCCAGCGTGCTCCTCCACGGCGATCAGCGTGGGGGCCGGCGAGACGAGCACGACGGGCACACCAGCGCGTCGGCACCGCTCGACGACGACGTCTCGGGCGTGCCACGTCGGCGACCGTTCCTCTTGCAGGGCCTCGTCGTGCTCGTCGATCACGATCGCCGCGGCGATCCCGGCACAGGGAGCCCACGCAGCCGACCGGGTGCCGACCACGACGTCGACGCCACCGGCAGCGGCGGCCCACTCCCCCGGCATCGAGGCCACCGACAGCCCCGCGCGCCGAAGACGGGTCGCGAGCAGTGTCGCCGACGAGTGCTCGGGAACGATGACGAGTGCGGGACCGCACGCCGCGACCGACAGCACGGCGGGCATCACATCCGAACGAGGAGGAAGCCGCAGCACACCGCCTCCGGCAGCGAGCAGCGACGTGGTGGCCGGAGACTGGGGCGACGGCGACATCCCCGTGCGCCGGTCGGACGGCAGCACTCGAATCGCCCGGTCGGGTCCTGCGGTCACGAGGAACGGACGGATCCGACGCGCGGCCCACCGCACAGCGGCCCAGTCGGCCAGCTCGAAGATCTCGGATGTCGGTCCGCGGCCGGTCACCTTGGCGATCGGTTTGAGCTCGTCCACGGCGCGACCGTCGGCGCTCGTTTCAGAGTTGGTCTCGGCGATCGAACGCACCCAGCCACCGATCCGGCGTCCGTGCAGTTCGACCCGCACGATCGTGCCGACCTCGACGAACGCGTCGAGGTCGGCAGGAATCACGTAGTCGAATTCCTTGTCGAGCCCGGTGACGTCAGGGACGACCCGGGCGATACGCGCGGTGACCGTGGTGTCTGACTCCACGCGTCACGCTGTTCGATCAGACGCCGACGGCACTCTTGAAGTCGTCGAGTCGGCTGAGCTCTTCCCACGGGAAGCCCTCGCGGCCGAAGTGGCCGTACGCTGCCGAACGCTTGTAGATCGGGCGCTTGAGGTCGAGGTCGCGCACGATGGCGCCCGGTCGCAGATCGAACGTCGCGCGGACGGCGGCTTCGATGGCGGCCGGATCGACGTGTGAGGTACCGAACGTCTCGACCAGAATGCTCATCGGTTGTGCCATGCCGATGGCGTAGGCCAACTGCACTTCGCAGCGGTCGGCAGCGCCGGAGGCGACGACGTGCTTGGCAACCCAACGACCGGCGTATGCAGCCGAGCGATCGACCTTGCTGGGGTCCTTGCCGGAGAACGCACCGCCACCGTGGCGACCCATGCCACCGTAGGTGTCGACGATGATCTTGCGGCCGGTGAGGCCGGCGTCGGCGAATGGGCCACCGCGAACGAACTGGCCGGTCGGGTTGACGTAGATCTCGAAGTCGTCGTCGGCGAAGCGCTCGGGAACGATCGGACGGATCACCTGATCGATCAGGTCGGGGCGAATGACCGTGTCACGGTCGACGCCGTCCTGGTGCTGGGTGCTGATCAGCACGGCCTTGAGCGCGACCGGCCAGCCGTTGTGGTACTCGTAGGTGACCTGCGTCTTGCCGTCGGGGCGCAGGTACGGCACCTGGCCCGACTTGCGGACCTCGGCGAGGCGCTCGGCCAGGCGATGCGCTGTCCAGATCGGCAGCGGCATCAGGTCGTCGGTCTCGTTGCAGGCGTAGCCGAACATCATGCCCTGGTCACCGGCACCCTGCAGGTTGAGGATGTCCTCACCCGACTTGCCGCCGCGGACCTCTTCGCTGGTGTCGACGCCTTGGGCGATGTCGGGGCTCTGCTCGTCGATCGAGACGATGACGCCGCAGGTGTTGCCGTCGAACCCGTAGGTGGCGTTGTCGTAGCCGATGCCGTTGATGGTCTCGCGGGCGATCTTGGGGATGTCGACGTACGCGGAGGTGGTGATCTCACCTGCGATGACGCACAGACCGGTGGTCAAGAGCGTCTCGCACGCGACACGGCCATCAGGATCCTCGGTGAGGATCGCGTCGAGGACGGCGTCGGAGACCTGGTCGGCCATCTTGTCCGGGTGGCCTTCGGTGACGCTTTCGGAGGTGAACGTGTACGTGCTCATGCAAAGTCCTGTCGATGTGTTGAGCGGATGGAGACAATGGTGTCGATGACGGCCCGAGCGACATCTCGCTTCGATGCGAGGTCGATCTCGACAGGCTCCGCGTCGGGCCGTAGCAGCGTAACCGCGTTCGTGTCGTGAGCGAAGCCAACCTGCGGGGCTGCGACGTCGTTCGCGACGATCAGATCGAGATGCTTTGCGTGCAACTTGGCGCTCGCGTTGGCGATCAGGTCATCGGTCTCGGCGGCGAATCCGACGAGCACCTGGCCGGACCGCTTCGATGCACCCAGCTCGGCCAGGATGTCCGGCGTGGGCTCGAGCACGATCTGCGGTGCGCCGTCACGCTTCTTCAGCTTGCCCGACGCAGCCATCGCCGGCCGGAAGTCGGCAACGGCAGCACTCATCACGACGATCTCGTGGTCGACTGCTGCGTCGGTCATCGCCGTGCGCATCTCCTCGGCGGTCTCGACGTCGACCACGGTGCAGCCGGCGGGTGTGGGCAGGCTGACCGTGGACACGAGGGTGACCCGGGCTCCACGCGAGGCGGCCTCAGCGGCCACGGCGTAGCCCTGTTTGCCCGAGCTCCGATTGGCGATCACCCGGACCGCGTCGATCGGCTCGCGAGTGCCGCCGGCGGAGACCACGAGCGACACGCCGTCGAGGTCGAGAGGTCCGAGTACCCGAGACGCAGCAGCGACGATGGATGAAGGAGCGGCCAAGCGGCCGGCACCCATGTCTCCACCTGCGAGCCGCCCGGACTCCGGCTCGACGATGTGAACGCCCCGCGACCGCAGCACCTCGATGTTGTCGATGACGCTGGGGTGCTCCCACATCTCCGTGTGCATCGCCGGGCACACGATGACCGGCGCACGCGTCGCCAGGAGCGTGTTGGTCAGCAGGTCGGTCGAGAGCCCCATCCGGTACGCCGCGAGCAGACGAGCCGTCGCGGGTGCCACCAGGATCAGGTCGGCGCCCTGACCGATGCGGGTGTGCGGGATCGGAGTGGTCTGGTTGTCCCACAGCTCGGTCTGCACGGGTTCCGACGCGAGCGCACTCAGGGTCGTGCGCCCGATGAAGTGCTCGGCGCCTGCCGTCATGATCGGGACCACGTGGGCACCGGCATCGACCAGCTGTCGACACACTTCGACGGCCTTGTAGGCGGCGATGCCACCGGTCACCCCCAAGACGATGCGCTTGCCTGCGAGCATCGAGGTCCCTCCCGGATCGTTTTCGTTGGCTCGTGCGCCTCGGGTCAGCAACGACCCGAACGTGGATCAGGCGTCGGTGGACTCGTCAGCGGCCGCATCAGCGATCGCCTGTGCCTCGGCCTCGGCTGCGTCGGGAATCTCCGGTGCCTCGGTCCAGATGATCTTCTCCTGGGCGATCTCCTCGAACCCGATCGACAACGGCTTACGCGCCACCGAGGACACCTGCGGCGGGATCATGTGTCCGAGGCCGTCGCCGAGCTGGTTGAAGTACGAGTTGATGTTCCGAGCCCGACGCGCAGCCAGCGTGACCAGGGTGAACTTCGAGTCGACCCGGTCGAGCAGCTGCTCGATGGGAGGATTGATCATCGTGTCGTGGTCGAGCGCCATAAGGCCGACATCCTACCGGGTGCGAGCCGATTCGATGATCTGCAGCATCTCGTCGATCGTCTCGTCGAGGTCGTCGTTCACCACGATGTGGTCAGCGAGCGCTCGGCCGATGGGTTCTTCGACCTCGGCCTTCTTCAGCCGGGCGAGCACCTTGTCACCGGGGTCACCCCGACCACGCAACCGACGTTCCTGCTCGTCACGCGATGGCGGAACGACGAAGAGGAGCAATGCGTCGGGGAAGATGCGCTTGACCTGCTGTGCGCCGTCGACTTCGATCTCGAGCACCACGTCCTGATCGCTTCCCGGATCGGGCAAGGGGCTGCCGTAGTAGTTGCCCAGGAATTCGGTCCACTCGATGAATCCGCCGTCCGCGACGTGCCGTTCGAACGTGGCCGGGTCGGTGAACACGTACGCATCGGTCGCTTCTGACGGACGGCGCTCACGCGTGGTCCAGGACCGGCTGAGCCAGAGTTGATCGTCGCGTCGGACGAGCGCGTCGACGATCGTTCCCTTGCCGACCCCACCGGGTCCCGAGACGACGATGATCAACGAACTGGCCCGCTCAGCCGAGGAGTTCGAGGAGCTTCGACTTCTGCTGCGCTCCCAAGCCCTGCACTCGACGGTTGTCGGCGATCTCGATGTCTTCCATGATCCGTCGAGCCTTCACCTTGCCGACGCCGGGAAGTGATTCGAGCATGGACACCACCTTCAACTTGCCGACGTTGACGTCGGTGGACGACAAGGCGTCGGCGAGCGACATCGATCCCATCTTGAGGCGGGCCTTGATCTCGGCGCGAGCGGCTCGGGCCTCGGCTGCTTTGGCGAGTGCCGCCGTGCGCTGCTCGGGGGTCAGCTGTGGAGGTGTTGCCATGCGGTCAAGCTATCGCAGCGATGTCGGCGAGCCGGGTCAATCCGCGTTCGGTCGCCCACTCGATGAGTTCGTCCTGGATCACAGCAGCAATGCCGGGGTCGGCAAACGATGCGGTCCCGACCTGGACGGCCGATGCTCCGGCCAGGAGGAGTTCCACCGCATCCCATGCCGAGGCGACTCCGCCGACACCGACGATCGGCACCTCCGGAAGCGCCCGGTGCACGTCGTGGACGGCACGCACTGCGACCGGATGGATCGCCCGCCCGGACAACCCTCCCCCGCCGGCACCGAGCGTCGGTGACAGCGTCTGACGGTCGTAGGCGAGGCCGAGGAGGGTGTTGACACAGGTGACCGCGTCGGCGCCGGCGCCCATCACGGCGTCGGCGACATCGATGATGCGATCGGTGTTCGCGCTCAACTTCGCCCAACGGGGCCGGCCACAACCGGCGGTCACCGACATCACCTCGGCGGACAGTGCGGCGTCGTGCGCGAAGATCGAGCCACGGCCCTCGAGGTTCGGGCAGGAGAGGTTCACTTCCACGGCCACGACGGCGGGCGGCGCGGCGGCGAGGAGTTCGGCTGCTTCGGCGTAGTCGTCGACACTTCGGCCCCAGATGCTCACCACGATCGTGGCGCCGGAGCCGACCAGGTCGTCCACGACGTGATCCAGCCAGTACTGCACACCCGGACCCTGGAGTCCCACGGCGTTCATCATCCCCTGGGACGTGGGATGGATCCGGGGCGCAGGGTTGCCGGCCCACTCGTAGGGCGCGAGCGACTTCGTCACCACGGCCCCGAGCGATCCCAGATCGAGATACGCGCCGAGTTCGGTGCCGTAGCCGGCGGTTCCCGACGCCGTCATCACCGGAGCGTCGAGGACCACGCTGCCGACGGTGACGCTGGTGTCGATCACGGGATCGTCGCCGCCAGTTCGGTGCCGGTGGTCGAGTGGTACTCCTGGAGCGTCTTCACCGTGAGCACCTCGCCCGCGCGCTCCGACAGCCCTTGAACGGCAGCGAGAGCCGCATCGACGGTGGTGACACAGCTCACGCCGTGCAGACTCGCGGCTTTGCGGATCTGTTCACCGTCACTTCTGCCGAGCGCACCCCGTGGCGTGTTCACGACGAAGCTGATCTTGCCATCGGCGATCAGGTCGACCGCGGTGACCAGCGGTTCGCCGTCGTCGCCGATCTCCTGCACCTTGGCCACCACCTGATCGACCGGCGAGTCGAACGCCGCCAGATAGGCAGCCGTCCCCTCCGTCGCTGCGATTCCGAGCCCCAACGCACGGCACCGCTGGGCGACCACCAACCCGGCGGGCTTGTCGGGATCGGCGAGCGAGAGGAACACGGTGCCCGTGGTGGGGAGCGGATTGCCGGCGGCGAGCTCGGCCTTGTAGAACGCCAGGCCGAACGTGTCGTCGATGCCCATCACCTCGCCGGTCGAACGCATCTCCGGCCCGAGCGCCGGATCCACCTCCGGGAACCGGTTGAACGGCATCACGGCTTCCTTGACCGCCACGTGTCCGCCGACGGGCTCACGGAGCACGCCCTCGGCACGCAGTTCGGAGAGCGTGGCTCCGAGCATCACCCTGGTGGCCACCTTGGCGAGCGACACCCCGGTTGCCTTGGCGACGAACGGCACGGTGCGGCTGGCACGGGGGTTGGCCTCGATGACGTAGACCGTGGTTCCCACGACCGCGTACTGGACGTTGATCAGGCCCCGCACGTCGAGGTACTTCGCGATCGACGCGGTGTACGACTCGATCACCTCGACCACCCACGACGGGAGTGTCGGCGGCGGCAAGGCGCACGCCGAGTCGCCCGAGTGCACGCCGGCTTCCTCGACGTGTTCCATCACACCGCCGATCAGGACCTCACCGGTGTGGTCACGAATCGCGTCCACGTCGACCTCGGTCGCGTCTGCGAGGAACCGGTCGATCAGCACCGGGCGCTCGGCCGACAGCCCGCCTTCCTTGCCGAGGCTGCCGAAACCGGCGAGTTCCTCCATGGCGCGGGCGAGATGGTTGCGGTCGTGGACGATCTGCATCGCCCGACCGCCGAGCACATAGCTCGGCCGCACCAGCACGGGGAAGCCGATCTCGTCGGTGATCGACAGCGCTTGTTCGAGGTCGACAGCCGTGCCGCCGGGCGGCTGCGGGATCCGCAGCTCGTCGCAGATCGTGTTCCAACGCTCACGATCCTCTGCGGCGTCGATCGAGTCGGGCGAGGTCCCGGCGACGAGTTCGGCCGGGATCAGCCCCGCCAGCTTCAGCGGGGTCTGTCCGCCGAGCGACACGATCACGGCCTCCGGCTGCTCGACCGAGATCACGTTGAGCACGTCTTCCTTGGTCAACGGCTCGAAGTACAGGCGACTCGACGTGTCGTAGTCGGTCGAGACCGTCTCGGGATTGCAGTTGACCATGATCGTCTCGAAGCCGGCGTCGCGCAACGCGAACGAGGCGTGTACACAGCAGTAGTCGAACTCGATGCCTTGGCCGATCCTGTTGGGGCCCGAGCCGAGGATGACCACCTTGCGTGCATCGCTGGGACGCACCTCGCTCTCGTCCTCGTACGTCGAGTAGTGGTACGGCGTCTCAGCCTGGAACTCGGCCGAGCAGGTGTCGACCGTCTTGTACGTGGGGAGCACGCCGGCCGCCTCCCGTGCGGCGCGCACGTCGTCCTCCGGCACCGACCAGAGGTGAGCGAGCTGCCCGTCGGAGAAGCCGAGGCGCTTCGCTCGCCGCCACGATCGCCGGGTCATGGTGTCGATGGCGGCCTCGGCGAGTACCGAGCCCTCCTCGGAGATCATCGACATCTGGTCGAGGAACCACGGGTCGATGCGGGTCGCCTCGTGGACCTCGTCGATCGACACACCGCGATGCAGCAATGTCGCCGACCTCCTGAATCCGATCTGCCGTGGGGATCGCGGCCCGCGCGAGCAGTTCATCGTCGGACAGGTCGTCGAGCTGTGCTTCCGCCGGATCGAAACCCAGCCCGAGCCGGCCTTGTTCCAGCGAGCGCAGCGCCTTCTGCAGACTCTCGGGGAATGTCCGACCGATTGCCATCACCTCGCCGACCGACTGCATCTGCGTGCCGAGCACACCGGATGCACCCGGCAGCTTCTCGAAGGCCCACCTCGGGATCTTGGTGACCACGTAATCGATCACCGGTTCGAAGCTCGCCGGGGTCGCCTTGGTGATGTCGTTGGGGATCTCGTCGAGCGTGTAGCCGACGGCGAGCCGAGCAGCGATCTTGGCGATCGGGAACCCGGTTGCCTTCGACGCGAGCGCCGAGGACCGCGACACCCGCGGGTTCATCTCGATCACGACCTGGCGACCGGTGGACGGCTCGACCGCGAACTGGACGTTCGATCCACCGGTCTCGACGCCGACGCGACGGATGCAGGCGAGCGCGGAGTTGCGCATCTGCTGGTACTCGACGTCGGTCAGCGTCTGGATGGGTGCAACGGTGATCGAATCGCCGGTGTGCACGCCCATCGGATCGACGTTCTCGATCCCGCAGATGATCACGCAGTTGTCGGCATGGTCACGCATCACCTCGAGTTCGTACTCCTTCCAGCCGGTCACCGATTCCTCGATCAGGATCTCGCTGATCGGACTGGCGGTCAGACCGTTCGAGGCGATCCGCTCGAACTCCTCGGCCGTGAAGGCGATCCCGGTGCCCCGTCCGCCCAGGATGTAGGCCGGCCGGATGACCACGGGCAGGCCGATGTCGTCGACGACGACGCGGGCCTCCTCCATCGTGTGCGCCGTACCCGAGCGGAGACAGTCGAGACCGATGCCGAGCATGGCCCGCTTGAAGATCTCGCGATCCTCCGCCGTGGCGATCGCCTCGGCATTGGCGCCGATCATCTCCGGCTTGCCCGGGACGCCGATCAGGCCGCGTTCGAAGAGCTCCATGGCGATGTTCAGACCGGTCTGTCCACCGAGCGTCGGCAGCACCGCGTCGGGCTGCTCGCGATCGATGATCGCGGAGACGACCTCCCAGGTGAGTGGCTCGACGTAGGTGGCGTCGGCGAAATCCGGGTCGGTCATGATCGTCGCCGGGTTCGAGTTGGCGAGGATGACGCGGTAGCCCTCTTCGCGCAGCACTCGGCAGGCCTGGGTGCCCGAATAGTCGAACTCGCAGGCCTGGCCGATCACGATCGGGCCCGAGCCGATGATCAAGATGGAATGGATGTCCGTGCGCTTCGGCATCAGCGAGACCTCCCTGCTGGGCGTGTCTGTTTCATCATCTCGGCGAACTCCTCGAACAGGTAGTGCGAATCATGCGGTCCGGGGTTCGCTTCGGGGTGGTGCTGCACGCTGAAGGCGAGTTCACCATCGACACGCAGACCCTCGCACACGCCGTCGTTGAGGTTGACGTGGGTCATCGTCGCCTTGCCGGCCATCGAGTCCGGGTCGACCGCGAAGTTGTGGTTCTGGCTGGTGATCTCCACCTTGCCGGTGGCGATGTTGCGCACGGGGTGGTTGCCCCCGTGGTGACCGAAGGGCAGCTTGATCGTGCCGGCCCCGATCGCCCGGCCGAGGAGTTGGTGGCCGAGGCAGATCCCGAAGATCGGCACATTGCCGAGCAGTCCTCGAATCGTGTCGACCGCGTACGGCGCCATCGCCGGGTCGCCAGGTCCATTGCTCAGAAAGACGCCATCAGCGCCGCGGGCGATGATGTCCTCGGCACTCGTCGTCGCCGGAACGACCTCGACCGCGCCGAATCGTGACAGGTTCACAGCGATGTTGCGCTTCATCCCGTAGTCGATCGCCACGATTCGAGTGCGACGCTCCGGATCGACTGCATCGACGGTGTAGCCCTCGTTGATCGTCACCTGACGCACGAGATCGACACCGTCGGTACCGGGCTCGGACTCGGCGGCGACGCGAAGCTCGGCCTCGCTGGCCGATCCGAATGCGCCGGGCATGGCCCCGGTGTCGCGGAGGATTCGAGTGAGCCGCCGAGTGTCGACACCGGCGATGCCCGGTACACCGTGCTGGCGCAACATGGCGTCGAGGCCGCTCTCGGCTCGCTGATTGCTGTGGCGCCGTGACAGCTCGCGGACGACGATGCCCCGACAGAACGTGCCCCGCGACTCGAAGTCGGCGGCGTTCACGCCGTAGTTGCCGATGTGCGGCGTGGTGAACGTGATGATCTGGCCGGCGTAACTCGGATCGGTGATCACTTCCTGGTACCCGCTGAGCACCGTGTTGAAGACCACCTCACCGGTGGCGATCGACGCCTCGGCGCCGATCAACTCTCCTTCGAAGATGCTTCCGTCAGCCAGCACCAGGGCTCCCTCGCGCACCGTCATGTCGTCGCTCTCCCGTTCTCCGTGATCGTCTGCAGCGTCCTCTGCATGTTCATTCGCTGTCTCGTATGTTCATTCATCACCGTAGCGCTCCCCCGTCGCGAACGACCACAGCCCCCGCGAAGATCGTGTGGAGCACGCGCCCCCGCAAGGGCATGCCGACGTACGGGGTGTTCCGGCTCTTGCTGGAGAGTCGGGCGGGCACCACCTCCCAGACCTCGTTCGGGTCGAAGATCGTGAGGTTCGCGGGTTCTCCTGGCTCGATGGGTCGGCCGTGGCGGTCACCGACCCCGGCGATCGATGCCGGCTTCCACGACAGCGCGGCGATCACGTCGGACAGCGCCATGTCGAGGCTGGCGAGCGACACCCCGAGCGCGGTCTCGAGGCCGAGCATGCCCGGCGGCGCCAGGTCGAGCGGCTGCTCCTTGGTCTCCGGCGCATGCGGTGCATGATCGGTGGCGATCGCGTCGATCGTGCCGTCGGCGAGTCCCGCGCGGATGGCGGCGAGATCGTCCGGTGTACGCAACGGTGGATTGACCTTGTAGAGCGCGTCGTAGGTCTCGAGGCGTTCATCGGTGAGGCTGAAATGGTGCGGCGTCGCCTCCGCGGTGATCGCCAGCCCGTCTGCCTTGGCCGCTCGGACCAACTCGACGCTCTTGGCGGTCGAGAGGTGCAAGAAGTGCATCCCGACCCCGGTGAGGCGGACCAACTCGATGTCGCGGTGAAGCATCAGTTCCTCGGCGATCGCCGGCCAGCCCGGCAGGCCGAGGCGGCTGCAGCACGACCCCTCGTGCATCACCGCACCCGCAGTCAGTCGTTCGACCTCGCAGTGCTGGGCCAACGTGATCCCGAGGCCATCGGCGTACTCGAGCGCACGCCGCATCAACAGCGGGTCCTGCACGCCGTTGCCGTCGTCGGTGAAGAGCTTGACGCCCGCGCCGGCGAGTTCGGCGAAGGGTGTCAGCTGTTCGCCGGCACGCCCGATGGTGATCGAACCCGACGGCAGCACGTCGCACAACCCGGCGCGTTCGCCCTGGCGCCGGACGAAGTCGACCACCTCGACGCTGTCCTGGGTCGGATCGGTGTTCGGCATCGCAACGACGGCGGTGAATCCGCCGAGGGCGGCAGCCCGACTGCCGGTCTCGATCGTCTCCGCTTCCTCGCGTCCCGGCTCGCGCAGATGGACGTGCAGGTCCACGAAACCGGGGGCGAGCACCTGGTCGGCGGCGTCGATCACCTCGTCGCCGTCGACGGGATCCAGACGCTCGGCGACCTCGCTGACGACGGCGCCGTCGAGGCGCACGTCGACCCGCCGTTCTCCGTTGGGGTCGATGACGCGGGCGCCGGTGATCAACAGGCTCACAGCGAGCCTCCTTCCGAGACGAGGTCGGTGGTCGGTGCAGCGTTCCCGGAGCCGAGCAGGTCGAACAGCACGGCCATCCGAACCGCGATCCCGTTGGTGACCTGCTGGGTGATCACCGCACCGGGAAGCTCCGATGGATCGACGGCGATCTCGACGCCTCGGTTCATCGGCCCGGGGTGCATGATGAGCGTCTGCGGTGCCAACGCAGCGGCGCGGGACGCGGTGAGACCGAATCGCATCGTGTATTCGCGCAGGCTCGGCACGAGCGCTTCGTTCATGCGTTCCTGCTGCATGCGCAGCAGATAGAGCACGTCGAGGTCGGCAATGACGTCGTCGAGGCAGTCGGTGACCGCATCGGCGAACGACTCGCCGACGTCGGGCGGGAGGAGCGTTCGCGGCGCCACCACGGTGACGTGGACTCCGAGCATGCGCATCGCCGCGACGGTGCTCCGGGCGACCCGACTGTGCTTGACGTCGCCGACGATGGCCATGCGGAGCCCCTCGAGCCCACCGCTGCGGCCGAGCGCGCTGCGAACGGTGTAGGCGTCGAGCAATGCCTGCGTGGGGTGCGCGTGCCAGCCATCGCCGGCGTTGATCACACTCGCCGTGGTCCAGGCGTCGATCAGCTGGGGTGCACCGCTCGACCGATGCCGCACGACGAAGGCGTCCACGCCCATCGCAGCGATCGTCTCGATGGTGTCGCGCAGGCTCTCACCCTTGCTGAGGCTCGATTGCGACACGGCGAAGGTCATCGTGTCGGCCGACAGTCGCTTGGCGGCGGTCTCGAAGCTGAGGCGGGTTCGGGTCGAGTCCTCGAAGAAGACGCTGCACACCGTCTTGCCGCGTAGTGCGGGAACCTTCGGATTCGGTCGGCGGTTGACCTCGGCCATGTGGTCGGCGAGATCGAGCAGACGAATGATGCCGTCGACGCCGAGGTCTTCGACCGTCAACAGCGATCGAGTCGGGGTCATGAGATCACCACGCCATCGGAGCTCGCTGTGACGCGCTCGTCGGTACTCGTCGGCAGGTTCTTGCCGATGAAATCGGGCCGAATCGGCAGTTCCCGGTGGCCCCGGTCGACGAGCACCGCGAGTTGCACCGCTCTGGGCCGTCCGTAGTCGGAGATGGCGTCGATCGCCGCGCGGACCGTTCGGCCGGTGTAGAGGACGTCGTCGACGAGTACGACGGTGGCGCCGTCGATGTCGCCCGGCAGGTCGCTGACCGCCCCGGGACTCACCGGGCGCAGGCCGATGTCGTCGCGATACAGGCTGGCGTCGACCGAACCGACCCGCACCGGGCCGCTCGGCTCGTCACCGGCGGCGATGATCCGTTCGACTTCGACGCCGAGGCTCTCGGCCAGCCAGATGCCGCCGTGGGCGACGCCGACGAGGACCACCCCATCGACACCCCGATTTCGTTCGATGATCTCGTGGGCCATTCGGGTGACGGCGCGTCGCACGTCATCGGGCCCGAGCACCTGCTTGGTGCTCGCGGCTGAGTTGTCAGCAGCCATGTTGTCTCCTCCGTGCGAGCCTCACGGGACACGCTTCACGGTGAGGTCGAACGTAGCAGCAACTACTGTCGGCCACATGCATGATCTCGTGATCCGTGGGGGATTCGTCGTCGATGGCACGGGTCGACCCGGTCGCATCGCTGACGTCGTCGTGAACGACGGGGTGATCACCGACGTGGTCGACGCCGAGTCGGGCGTGGAGGTCGGCGAGGCGACCCGGGTCGTCGACGCCGCAGGCCGATTGGTGACCCCTGGATGGGTCGACATCCACACCCATTACGACGGCCAGGCCTCATGGGATCCATACCTGACACCCTCGTCCTGGCACGGCGTGACCACGGTCGTGATGGGCAACTGCGGCGTCGGGTTCGCACCCGCGGCCCCCGATCGTCACGAGTGGCTGATCGAGCTGATGGAGGGCGTCGAGGACATCCCCGGCACCGCGCTCACCGAAGGCCTCTCGTGGGACTGGGAGTCGTTCGAGGACTATCTCGACGCGCTCGACAAGCGGCAGTTCGTGATCGACATCGGCGCGCAGGTCGCACACGGCCCGGTTCGCGGGTACGTGATGGGAGACCGTGGTGCCGCGAACGAAGCTCCGACCCACGACGACATCGCCGCCATGGCCGACATCGTCGAGCGCGGTCTGCGGGCCGGAGCCTTGGGCTTCTCGACCTCACGGACGCCGATCCATCGGTCGAAGTCGGGCGAGCTCGTGCCTGGCACCAACGCCGAACCGGATGAACTGTTCGGCATCGCCGACGCGCTCGCTCGCGCCGGCCACGGCGTGTTCCAGTTCGCCCCCGACCACGCCCACCTTCCCATCGACGAATGGCCGTGGATGAAAGAGCTCGCACGTCGAACCGGCCGCACGATCAGCGTCAACCTCAATCAGCCGGACGATGCCCCCGATCTGTGGAAGGACGTGCTCGCCCTCCTCGACGAAGCCGCCGACGAGGGGATTCCGATCGTGGCCCAGGTGGCCGGTCGCGTGGTGGGACTGCTCATGTGTCTGGAAGGCAGCTTCAATCCGTTGGGCTTCCATCCCGCCTACGCGGCGATCGCCCAACTCCCACTCGACCAGCGGGCAGCAGCACTCGCCGACCCGGCGCTGCGCGACGAGTTCGCCAGCGCCCCGGCCGAGGGAGGCGAGCTGTACCAACGGCTCGTGCTCGACCGACTCGACCACTTCTGGGCGGTCGAGGACGGCGACATCGACTACGAACCGCCGTTGGACCAATCGCTTGCTGCGATCGCTGAACGCGACGGAACACGAGCGACCGACCTGATGATCGATCAGCTGGCGTCGAGCGACGGCAACGGGATCGTGCTCACCCCGTTCTTCAACTACGCCTACGGCGATCTCTCCTTCAGTTACGAGGTGCACCAGCACCCGGGGACCCGAATGGGCCTGGCCGATGCGGGCGCTCACTGCGGTGTCGTGTGCGACGGCGGGACGCCGACGTTCATGCTCACCCACTGGACGCGCGACCGCACCCGCGGCCCCAAGCTCCCGCTCGAACACGTCGTCCGGCGCCAAACCCAGGAGACCGCCGAGCTGTACGGGCTCGGCGACCGCGGCGCGTTGGTGCCCGGCCTGCGCGCCGACATCAACGTGATCGACTACGACCACCTCACCTTCGGCGCCGCACGGATGGCGCACGACCTGCCTGCCGGTGCTCGACGCCTGGTGCAGAAGGCCAAGGGCTACGACGCCACGTTCGTTGCGGGCGTGCAGATCGTCGACCACGACGAATTCACCGGCGAACTCCCTGGCCAGCTCATCCGGGGCCCCCGCTGACGACAACACGGGTCTGACCCGTGCTGTCGTCGTCAGCCGGGCAGCGCGATCGAGCGGTCTCGCTCGTAGAGGACCCAGACGTTGTTGCGGGCGATCTCCGTGAACGCCGCTTCGACGTCGAGCCAGTCGTCGACGAGCGAGCGGTCGAGACGCGCTGGCAGCATGACGAAGTCGACCCGCTCCGAACGATCGTCGAGGCGCTCGCCCTCCATCGCGATGTCGGGTCCGTACAGCAGCACCCGGAACGGCACGGGGAACTGGTAGATCTCGTCTCGGTACGCGAGGTGCGGCGTCAATCGGTAGGTCGCCGAGACCACGGCATCGTCCGGGATCAACTCGAACAGCTCGCGCGCCGACGTTGCGTACACGTTGTCGGTCCTGCCGTAGTACAACGGTGTACGCCCCCACGGCATCGGCGCCCACAGCGACGCTGACGCCAACGATGCCGCTGCGAGGACACCGAGGACCAGCGGACGGCTTCGCACCGTCCACCAACGACCGTGGCCCCACACGACGCGGTCGCGCATCGCCCCGATCGCGTACACCGTGCCGATCGCCAGCGCCGGCACGGCGACCAGGCTGTAGTGGTAGTCGACCTGGTACTGGTACCAGAACGTGCTCAGAACGTTGGTGAACAAGACCAACCCGCTGATCAGCGCAACGTCGGGCAGACGGGCGAACAGCCAGGCGAACGGAGCGGTCATCTGCACGAGGTACCAGGGCCGACCGTCGCCGCGCAGGTGATCGACGAGCTGCGTCGGATTGGTGATCGTGGTGTCGATCAACCCGCGCACGCCACCGAACGGGATCCGCCACGTGTTCCGGGTCGGCACGCCGATGAGACTCCGCATCACCACGAACATGGCAACCGCCATGAATGCGAGGCTGCCGAACACGGTGAGCAATCCGAGACGACGATCACGTCGGATGGCCACCCAGATCCCGAGCGGCATGATCACCAGCGAGACGTCCTCCTTGACCAGCAGCGACAGCACGACGAACACCGCGTACAGACGCCACTTGCGCTCGAGTGCCGCATAGATGGCAACGCCGACGAACACGCCGAGAAACGCATCGGGATGGAAGTTCTCGAGGTTCGTCCAGCCCACCGCTGGATGCAGCAGGTACGTCCCGGCGGCCAACAGCGCCCACCACTCCGAACCGAGTCGCCGTCGTGCGTAGAGGAACACCGGGATCGAGCCGGCAGCGATCGCCGCCGACTGCGCGGTGAACATGATCCAGGCGCCCGGCGCGATCCAATACAGCGGGACCAGGAACAGCAACACGAACGACGTGTGGTCGCCGAACATGTTGCGCCCCATCAACGTGACGAACGGGGCATCGAACTGCGACAGCAGCCACATCCCCTGGTCGTAGAGCGCCGAGTCGTAGGTGGCGGTGCCGAGCGAGTGGTGGATGTTCAGTGACCTGACCGAGAAGTACCAGGTCCAGATCACGACGGCACCGGCCAGGAAGACCTGCGGTGCGGTCGGCGGCGTGATCCGGTACCACCAGCGAGCCGGGTGCTCGTCGACGGGCTCGATCGGCTCCGCTGCCGCGTCGTCGATCATCGTCGACTCGGACATCGTCCTACTCTTTCAGACGACAGCGCACGATCTGGGCCGCCACCGTCCCGCAATCCGGGACCACCGGGACGCAGATCCCGCAGCGTTCGCTTCGCTGTCAGGCCCGCAGGTCGCCCACCAGCGCGGAGAGCACCCCGTTGACGAACTTCCCGCTGTCGTCGGTGGAGAATCGTTTGGCCAGCTCGACAGCCTCGTCGATGGCCACGGCGACGGGCACATCAGGCCGGTGGGCGAGCTCGAACGATCCGAGCCGCAACACGTTCAGGTCGAGCACCGGCATACGGGCGAGCGTCCACCCCTTGGCTCGTGCGGCGATGGCCGCATCGAGCTGGTCGACGTGTTCGCCGACACCGGTGACCAACAGCACCGTCAGTTGGTCGGGCTCGAGCACCTGCAATGCCAACGCGTCGGCTGGCGTGATCCCCTTCGAGTACGCCTCGTAGAGCAGGTACAGGGCGCGCTCTCGTGCATCGGAGCGGTCGTCTGGGCGCGGCATGGCAGCCATGATGTGTCGTGACCCTGCGTCAGACGCGGGTGATGTAGTCGCCGGTGCGGGTGTCGACCTTGACCTTGTCGCCCGGCTCGACGAACAGCGGCACCTGCAGCACTTTGCCGGTCTCCAAGGTGGCCGGCTTGCGGGCCCCCGACACGCGATCGCCCTGGACACCGGGTTCGGTCTCGGCGATCGTGAGCTCGACCGATGCGGCGATCTCGACACCGATGATCTCACCCTGGTACTGAGCGATCTGCGCCACCATCTGCTCGGTGAGGTAGTCGGACGCATCACCCAGCGCTGCATTCGGCACGTTCATCTGGTCGTAGGTGGTGGTGTTCATGAACACGTAGTCGTCGCCGTCCTTGTACAAGAACTGCATGTCCTGACGGTCGACGATGGCCTGTTCGACCTTGATGCCCGCATTGAACGTCTTGTCGATGACCGCGCCCGACCTCACGTTGCGAATCTTCGTGCGGACGAACGCGCCACCCTTGCCGGGCTTGACGTGCTGGAACTCGATGACCTGGAACAGTCCGTTGTCGAGTTCGAGCGTGATTCCGTTCTTGAGGTCGTTCACGGAGATCTGCGGCATGGTCGTGTCCTTTGTCGGTCGGTGTCCGGGTTCAGCCCGGAAATGGTCGCGGCACCGTGTGCGTGAGCGGCCGCGAGCCGGTTTCGGTGACGACGAGGAGATCCTCGATCCGGAATCCACCGAAGCCGACACGATAGAGCCCCGGCTCGACCGTCACCACGTTCCCGGCGGCCAGCTTCTCGTCGGAGGCCTGGGAATGGAACGGTGACTCGTGGATGACCAGGCCGACACCGTGCCCGGTTCCGTGGAGATACCAGTCGCCGTAGCCCGCCTCCGCGAACAGGTCGCGACACGCGCTGTCGACGGCCTTCGCCGCGACACCGGGAGCCAGCGCATCGATCCCCGCCCGTTGCGCCGCATCGACGAACTGGTAGATCTCCCGCTGGTGAGGGGTGGGTTCACCGATCACGTACGAACGCGTCATGTCCGAGTGGTACCCGTCGACGAGCGCCCCGACATCGATGATCACCGTGTCGCCCTCGACGATGGTGCGTCGCGTGGCCTCGTGGTGGGGTCGGGCCGCGTGATCGGGCCCCGACGCCACGATGGTCTCGTAGCTGCGGTCGTCGGCGCCGTGACGTCGCATCCGGTACTCCAGCTCGTTGCGGATGTCCGCCTCGGTCACCGGCGAGTCGACCGTTGCGAAGAGCAGTGGTTCGACCTCGGCCAGCGCCGTGTCGGCGGCGGATGCGGCCGCCTGCATGCGCTCGATCTCGGCATCGTCCTTGATCTGACGCTGCAGGCCGACCAGGGACTCCGTCGGCTCGAGGCTCACCTCCGCGGCGAGCGACGCCCACGCTGTCTGGCTGGTCGTCGACGGGTCGAGCGCGACGCGCGTCGCGCCGGCCAGCGCGGCGATCAGTCGATCGTGGAGCCCAGCCCGGGTGGTCTCGGCGTACACCGTCGCACCGGCGGATGCCGTCTCCGCCCGAGCCCGCTCGCCGTAGCGGCCGTCGGTCCCGAGGACGACCTCGTCACGGCGGACGACCGCCCACCCGTTCGAGCCGGTGAATCCGGTGAGCCAGCGCACGTCGACGAGGTCCGTGAACAGCAGCGTGTCGCCGCCGTTGACCAGCGGGAGTCGAGACTGGATCACGGCCACCCGCGCCGCGTGGTCGATCGGCGTGAAGTGATCGGTGTCGGGCACCATCGCTCACACGAACCGTTCGAGGGTGGAACGCACGGCGGCCTCGGGGACGGGTTCGACCACCTCGACGCCGTCGGGGCCGTCGAGCACGAAGGTCAGGCCGTCGAGGGCCTTCTTGTCGCGGGCCATCAGCCCCATCAGGACATCGACGTCGAGCCGCTCCGGCGGGGTGATCCGCAAGCCGTACTCCCCCGCCACGATGCGGCGATGCTCCTCGACGCGACCGTCGTCGATCCGACCCAGTTCGAGCGCGAGTTCGGCTGCGAAGATCAATCCGACAGCGACCGCTTCGCCGTGGGCGAGCTGATGATCGGTGGCGATCTCGAGTGCATGTGCGAGCGTGTGCCCGTAGTTGAGGAGGGCCCGGCGACCGCCTTCACGCTCGTCGGAGGCGACGACCTCGGCCTTGATCTGCACGCACCGAGCGATGCGTTCGTCGAGTGGCAGCGCCAACAGATCGTCGCCCGTGAGGAAGTGGTACTTCGACATCTCCCCCAGGCCGCACCGCGTCTCGCGCTCGGGCAGTGACGTCAGCGCATCGAGGTCACAGATCACGCCCGACGGCTGCCAGAAGGCCCCGACCAGGTTCTTGCCCTCCGGAAGATTGACCCCCGTCTTGCCCCCGATCGCTGCGTCGATCATGCCGAGCAACGTGGTCGAGACGTGCACGACGGGGGTTCCACGGTGCCACGAGGCCGCCGCGTATCCCGCAACGTCGGTGACCATGCCGCCGCCCACCCCGACGATCACGTCACGTCGGGTCAGCCCCTGCCGCGCGAACCCCCGCGTCAGCGTTTCGATCGTGGCGAGCGACTTCGCCGCTTCGCCCGTGCCGATCACCTGTGTCTGAACGTCGCGGCCGGGCAGCGAAACGGTCAGCGGGATTCCCGCCTGGGTGACCACAGCAACCCGACGGGCCGCCGCCGGCAGCAGGGCATCGAGTTGGCTGATCGCTCCCTCCCCGACGAGGACGTCGTACGAACGGTCGTCGAGCGGCACCGTCACGCGCAGCATCGCAGCACCGCCTTGGCAACGTCGTGAGCGGATCGGTGATCGACCGACACGATGGCATCGGCGACCTCCTGGTAGAGCGGGGCGCGGTCGTGGTACATCCGTCGGAGCGTTCCCTCGGGATCGTCGTCGAGCAGCGGCCGATGCATCCCATTGCGCACCCGGTCGAGCAGCACGTCGACGTCGGCGAGCAGCCACACCACGTGGGCATCAGCACCTCGCAGCGCCGCACGGTTGCGGTCGTTGAGGACCACGCCACCCGCCGCCGCGATCACCGACTCCTCGGGTTCGGCGAGCGCCTCGATGAGCGTGTCGGTCTCGAGTGCCCGGAAGGCAGCCTCACCGTCGGCCGACCAGATCTCGCGCACCGTGCGTCCCGTTCGCTCCTCGATCATCTCGTCCGAGTCGAACAGCGGCCGGTCCAGTTCTGCTGCGACCAGTCGACCCACCGTCGACTTGCCCACCCCCATCATGCCGACGAGGACCAGATGCGTCACGGCAGCGTGGCCGCGAACGCCTCGGCGTTGCGGACGAACTCGTCGAGGGAGTCGCCGCCGTACTTGCGCTGCGCCTCGGCGGCCAGCACCAGCGCCACCATCGTCTCGGCGACCACGCCCATCGCGGGCACCGCCGTGACGTCGGTGCGCTCCTTGAACGACACGGTCGACTCCTTGGTGACCGTGTCGACCGTTTCGAGCGTCGGCACGTTGAGCGTGGCCAACGGCTTCATCGCCGCGCGAACGACCAGCAGTTCTCCGGTCGAGATGCCCCCCTCGGTGCCACCGGCCAGCGTGCTCCCGCGGCGGTACTCGCCGGCCTCGGCGTCCCACGAGATCGGGTCGTGGGCCACGCTGCCGCGGCGACCTGCGACTTCGAAGCCGTCGCCGATCTCGACGCCCTTGACCGCCTGGATGCTCATGATCGCCTGGGCGAGCATCGAGTCGAGTTTGCGATCCCAATGCACGTGACTGCCGAGCCCGACGGGCACGCCGAAGCCGAGCACCTCGACCACTCCACCGAGCGAGTCGCCGTCCTTGGCCGCGGCCTTGATCTCGGTGATCATCGCCTCGCTGGCATCGAGGTCGAAACATCGGACCTGGTTCTCGTCGACCCGATCGAGTTGGTCAGGGGTCGGTCGGGTCGCCCCCGCCGGCACCCGAGCGGCCCCCATCTGGATGACGTGAGAAATGATCTCGACGCCGATGTACGACAACAGGGCCTTGGCCACCGCACCGGCGGCGACCCGAGCGGCCGTCTCGCGTGCGCTGGCACGTTCGAGCACGTCACGGGCGTCGGTGAAGCCGTACTTCTGCATTCCGGCGAGGTCGGCGTGCCCGGGGCGCACCTGGGTGAGCGGTGTCTTGGTCGCTCCGGGGGCCGGGCTCATCTCGTCGTGCCACTTGTCGCTTCGGAACCACTCGCTGTTCTTGATCTCGATCGCCACCGGCGAACCGAGCGTGCGGCCATGGCGAACGCCGCCGATCAGTGTGAGCTCGTCGGCTTCGAAGCGTTGGCGCGGGCCGCGGCCGTAGCCGAGGCGCCGGCGGCCCATCTCGGCCTGAATCTGGTCGACGGTGATCGGGAGACCCGCCGGAAGGCCCTCCATCACGACGACCAGCGCCTGGCCGTGGGATTCGCCCGCCGTGAGATACCGCAACATCGGGACGAGGCTATCGCCCGGTGCCATCGGGCCGGGGGTGGCCGAGTTCGGCTTCGATCGCTCGGCGCATCGCGCCGACATCGGCCGGTCGCCCGAGCCACGCATGCTGCTGGAGCGCCGCCTGGTGGATCAGCATGCCGAGACCGTCCACGGTCCGGGCGCCGACCTTCCCGGCACCACGTAGCCACGCGGTCTCCAGCGGGTGATAGACGAGGTCGACCACCACCTGGCTGGCGTTGAGCAGCTCGACGTCGCACGGCAGGTGTTCAGCCGCAGCGAGTGCCGGATCGACGCCCATGCCCACACTGGAGGCATTGACGACCAGCTCCGCGTCGGCGATGTCGTTCTGGGTTCCGACCACCGCCATCGGGGCGAGCGCGGCGGCGGACTCGGCGCGGTCCTCCGTGCGGTTGATCACGTGGATCGAGCCCGCGCCGGCGCGACCGAGTGCATCGATGATCGAGCGTGCAGCCCCTCCGGCACCGAGCACCGCTACAGCTGCCCCGGCCACGTCGACACCTTCGTCGGCGAGGGAGGCGACGAATCCCGCTCCGTCCGTGCTCGATCCGACCAGCACATCGCCGTCCCAGCTGACGGTGTTGACCGAGCCCAAGGCGGCCGCCGCTGGGTCGAGTCGGTCGACGGCTGCCGCGACGTCGTGCTTGTGGGGCATGGTCACCGACAATCCGGCGATGCCGAGGACGCGCATCGCCGCGATCGCTCCGGCGGCGTCACCGGCAGCGACGTCGAAGGCCACATAGCTCCACGCGTCTCCGGCCGCGTCGAACGCTGCCTGGTGGATCACGGGAGACAGGCTGTGCTCGACGGGCGAGCCGATCAGCGCCGCGAGCCGGCGGACGGTCACAGGAGCCCGGCCTGGCGGGCCAACTCCACGTTGCGTTCGTGCTGCCACAACTCGGACGCGAACACGTGCGCGCCGTTCTCGTCGGCGAGGACGTAATAGAAGTAGAAGCACTGCGTCGGATTCGCGAGTTCGGCGCAGATCGGGTCGCCGGCCGAGGGGTTCGGCGCCGGGTTCAGCGCTGCCTGAATCGAGGCGCGTCCCGGTGCGGCGATGGGTGTTGGCGGCAGCCCGGCGCGCAGGTAGGAGTTGTAGGGCGTGTCGATCGTGCGGAGTTCCGAGAACGGCAGCTCCGGATCGAGGCCTGCCTGATCACGTCCGTACAACACGGTCGCATCGATCTGCAGTGGGAACGGAGTCTCCGGATTCAGCGCGGAGAAGTAGAGCCGGTTGTGGATCACCCGGGAGATCTTCGCTCGGTCTTCCGGAACCCGGGCCTCTCGCTCGATCATCGACGCGATGATCAGCGTCTCGTACGGCGTCCGACCGAGCGCCGCCGACTTGTTGACGATGTCCTCCTGATCGCCGACGCGCTCCATCAGCGCAATCATCCGCTCGATGACCTGGCCCTCGCTCTCTGCATTCGACACCTGGTACGTATCGGGGAACAGCAAACCTTCGAGTGATGTGACCGTGAGTGGCTGCCAGGCGGTGCGGATCGAGCCGTCGGTCGCCGCGGTGAGGAACTCGGGTGCGCCGAGCCGATCAACGGAGGTGGCGAGACGCGTGGCCATCTTGTCGAGGGTGAATCCTTCGGGGAACGTCACCTTCGTGTACGTCTGACCCGGTGGCGTTCGCAGCCGACCGAGGACGTTGCCCATGTGGTCGCTGGGTCGGATCTCGTAGTAGCCGGGCGTCAGTTCCAGGCCGCCCTCGCGTTCCACGTACCACTCGAAGATTCCCGGGTCGGAGATCAAGCCGTCATCGGCAAGGCGTTGCGCCACCGTCTCGAGATCATCGCCCTCGTTCACCGTGAAGCTCTGGACGTCTCCGGCCGCACCCTCCGGGTTGATCTTTCCGAGGTACCACCAGCCCACGCCACCAGCGATCAGGATCGCCACGACCGCAACGGCCATCGACCCCCAGACGGCCCACTTGACCAGTCGACGGTCACCGCGCAGTCGTTCGACCGAACCGGTCCGGTCGGTGGCGTCCCACGGGTCGGTGGACCAGTCGACAGCGGGGCGCGAGTCGGGGTCGACCTGCGCCTCGGGAAGCAACGGGTCGAGCTGCGTCATGCGTCCGCCTGATCGTTCCAGGTGCCGGCTCGGTGATCGAGCCAGGCCTGCAGCATCACCGCGGCGGCGACCTTGTCGACGACCTTGCGCCGTTGCCGCGCATCGAGGCCGGCCTCGAGCATGCCGCGTTCGGCGGTCACCGTGGTGAATCGCTCGTCGTACATCTTGACCGGCACCCCGACAACGCTAGCCAGCTGCTTGGCCTCCGTCTCGGCAGACCGGGCGGCCGGGCCTGTGCTGCCGTCGAGCGACAGCGGCAGCCCGACGACGACCAGCTCTGCCTCCTCGTCGCGCACGAGCTTTGCGATCGCCGCGTGATCATGGCGCCGAGACGACGAACGGTGCACGGTGGTCAGCGCTGAGGCGATCGTGCCCGAGATGTCGCTGACGGCGATCCCGATGCGTTTGGAGCCGAGATCGATGCCGAGCGCCCGCACGCCCGGTGGGCGGCTCACGGGGCCGCGGCGACCAGCGCTGCAGCCGCCTGCGCTGCCAGCTGCAGCGCTGCCGGAATCCCGGCGACGTCCTTGCCGCCCGCAGTGGCGATGTCTCCCTTGCCGCCACCGCCGCCGCCGACCGCCTTGGCTGCGTCCTTGATCAGCGACGAAGCGTTCCCACCGCTGCCTGCGTCGACGGCCGCGACGAGGCCGACGCCACCGCTCGTGGTCTCGCCGATCAGGACGACCACGCGTATGCCCGGATGTTGGCGAACGGCGATGGCCAACTCCCGCAGGTCTGCCGGGCTGAGAGCGTCGACCTGTGTGACCAGGACGCCCTCGTGGGCAATCGCAGCCAGCTCGCCAGCGCGTCCCATCGCAAGTTGCGCCCGGAGCGCCTTGATCTCGTCGTGCAGCGCCTTGGTTTCGTCGAGCTTGCGCTGGACGCCGCTCAGCAGATCATCGGCCGACGAGCCGACGAGCCGGGCGGTGTCGGCGATGAGCTGTTCGTCGTGCTGCAGCAGCGCGACGCTTGCGGCGCCGGTGACCGCTTCGATGCGGCGCAGATTGGAGCCGATCGACGATTCGCTGACCACCTTGATCGTGCCGATGTCACCGGTGGCGCGAACATGGGTGCCACCGCACAGCTCGATCGACGACCCGGCTTCGAGCACCCGCACGATGTCGCCGTACTTGTCGCCGAAGAAGGCAATCGCGCCGAGCGCCTCGGCTTCGTCCTTGGTGGTCTCGAAGATGCGTGTCGGGGTGTTGTCGAGCGTCTCGGTGTTCGCCAGCCGTTCGATCTGGGCGATCTGATCGGTGGTGACCGCCTCGTAGTGACTGAAGTCGAACCGGAGCCGGTCGGGTCCGACCATGGAACCTGCCTGCTTGACGTGGTCGCCCAGCACCTGACGGAGTGCATGGTGCAACAGATGCGTGGCGGTGTGGTTGCGCCGGATCGCCGCACGGCGTTCGTTGTCGATCGAGGCGGTTGCCGACTGCCCCGTCGTGACCTGTCCCTCGATGCGGGCACGGTGCCGACGGAGATTGGGCAGCGCAAACGTGGTGTCGAGCACGTGGGCCGTGCCGGTCTCGGTCACGATCGTGCCGGTGTCGCCGACCTGGCCGCCGGACTCGGCGTAGAAGGGGGTGCGATCGAGGAACACGTCGACCAACGCACCTCGATCGTCGTCCTGGGTGTCGTCGGACGACTGGACGGGCACGACGGCAAGTACTCGGCTCTCGGCCGTGTCGTCGGCGTACCCGACGAACTCGGTGACGCCGAACTGTTCGACGACGTCACGGTAGGCATCGAGGTCGACACCATCGCCGGCACCCTTCTGCGCAGCCTTGGCCCGGTCGCGCTGGGCTGCCATCTCGGTGCTGAATCCGGCGAGGTCGACCTCGACGTTGCGTTCGCCGGTGATCTCCTGGGTCAGCTCCAACGGAAAGCCGTAGGTGTCGTGCAGCAGGAACGCCGTCGAGCCGGACAATTCGGTCGGGTTCGATTCGAGTTCGCTGTCGAGGATGCCGAGTCCATGCTTGAGCGTCTGACGGAACCGCTCTTCCTCCTTCGTCATCACGCTGACCACGAAGTCGCGGTTCTTCACGACGTCGGGGTACGCGTTGCCCATCACGTCGATGGCCACCTCGGTGAGGCGTGGCATCACGAGCGACTCGGTCCCGAGCAGGTAGGCGTAGCGGACGGCGCGGCGGATGATGCGGCGCAGAACGTAGCCGCGGGCCTCGTTGGAGGGGAAGACGCCGTCGTTGACGAGCATGGCGCCGGAGCGGGCATGTTCGGCGAGCACCCGCATGGCGAAACTGTCGCGGTCGTCGTAGTCGCCGACGCGATAGGACTTGCCGGTGATCGAGCAGGCCTCGTCGATCAACGGCTGCATCAGGTCGGTCTCCCACACCGAGTCGACGCCCTGGACCAGCGCGAGGATCCGTTCGAGGCCGGCCCCGGTGTCGATCGACGGCTTGGGCAGCGGCGTGCGGCTGCCGTCGGGAGCCTGGTCGAACTGCATGAACACGAGGTTCCAGAACTCCATGAACCGGTCGCCCGCCGGGTCGCCCAAGGGTCCACCGTCGGGGCCGAATGCCGGCCCGCGGTCGATGTGGATCTCGCTGCAGGGACCACACGGCCCCGTGTCACCCGCCTGCCAGAAGTTGTCCTTGTCGCCGAGCCGCTGGATGCGGTCCATCGGCACACCGACGATCTCGTGCCAGATCGCCTCGGCCTCGTCGTCCGACTCGTGAACGGTGATCCAGAGTTGGTCTCCGTCGAAGCCCCAGCCGCCGGTCGTCGGGTCTCCCGTGACGAGGTCCCAGCTCCACGGGATCGCCGACTCCTTGAAGTAGTCACCGAAGCTGAAGTTGCCCAGCATCTCGAAGAACACGAGGTGGCGCTTGGTGCGCCCGACGTCGTCGAGATCGTTGTGCTTGCCACCCGCACGGGCGCACTTCTGCGAACTGACCGCACGGAGGTATGGGGGCTGCTCGTCGCCGACGAAGTACGGCTTGAACGGCAACATGCCAGCGACGTTGAACAGCACCGTCGGGTCGTGTGGGATGAGACTGGCCGAGGGCACCACGGTGTGGTCCTTCGCGGCGAAGAAGTCGCGGAAGGAGTCGCGCAGCTGGTCGGCGTTCATCGAGGCGGTCATATCCCGGGCGAGCCTATCGACGCCGGTAGCTTGCACCCGAGTGAGTAGCCGACGCGCCGATGCGCCCCCTGACGACCTGCACGAGTGGATCAGCTTCGAGGACCCCGACGAGCACCGAACCTGGGTGTTCGACGCCACCTATCTCCGGTCGAACTACACCTGCATCTACGGCTGTGGGTGCAAGGGAATTCTCGACGAACCAGCACCGGAGCTCCAGCTCGGCTGTTGCAGCTTCGGCGCCCACTTCGCCGACGACGACGACGTCAAGCATCTCGAGCCGTACGTGGAGCGGCTGGAGCCCCGCCACATGCAGTTCCACGCCAAGATGAAGAAGAAGGGCTACCTGCGCGATGGTGAGCCCGACGACGACGGCAACCCGACCACCATCACTCGGCTCGTCGACGACGCCTGCATCTTCCTCAACCGCGTCGGCTTCGAGGGCGGCGTCGGTTGTTCGCTCCACATCGCCGCCGTCGAGGCCGGCGAACGCCCGATGGACTGGAAGCCGTCAGTGTGCTGGCAGGTGCCGATCCGACTCGAACACTCCACCGACGAGTCCGGCCACGTGACGTCTCGCCTGCGGGAGTGGAAACGCCGTGACTGGGGCGAGGGTGGCGACGAGTTCGGCTGGTGGTGCACCGAGGAACCGGACGCGTTCGTCGGCAGCGAATCGCTGTATGTGTCGGCCAGGAACGACATCGTCGAACTGGTCGGCCAACACATCTACGACATGATGGTCACACAGCTCGAGCGCCCGAATTGGGTGCCGCTCCCCCACCCGGCAGTTCGCCGGGCGTGACGATCAGTCGTCCTGGTCGTCGTCGTCGTCGAAGGTGACGCCGTACTTCTCCGCCAATGCGGCGTATTCGTCCTCGTCCTCGTCGTCGGACACCGACGCCGGGGCAGAGCGGTCGCCGAAACCAAGATCAAAGGCTCCTGGACCCGACTGCTTGAGTTTTCTCGCCTCTTCGAACCGGCGATGACGACCCTTCTTCACGACAGGGCTCCCACACTCTAGAAAGCTGACATTCGGGCACAGGGTAGCGGCGCGTCCAGGGAATTCTCTGAATGCTGCGAAATGTCCGATCGACGACCGCTCAATCGGAGACGGCATGCAGTCGGAGGCGTCCCTCGGGGTCGAACGTGAGCCCTGCCTCGCCCCCGACGAGCCGGCGGATGCCCTCACCGACCAGATTGTTCCGCCACCCGGTTCCGAGTCGAGCGTCGTCGTCGCCACGCAGGAAGGCCACGATGTCGGCACGGGTCGCCAGCAGTGTCGGGTCGAGACGTTCGTCGCGGGCGAGCTGCCCCACCCACGCCGACACCAGGGTGACAGCAGGGCGCATGTTGCGGTCGAGATCGTCCGCCGACGGCGGCGGCGACGGCGCTGGCGACCCCTTGGCGTCGGCGACCGCTGCGAGGATCTCATCGGCGATGCCACCCCGCGAATGGCGATCGTCGACGCCGCGCGCCTGCGACAGCTCTTTGAGCGACGATGGAGCCCGCTGGGAGATGCCGAGGATCGCCAGATCCGGAAGTACCTGGCGGACGGGCACGTCGGTACGCATCGCCCGGCGTTCGCGCCAGGCAGCGAGACTCTGCGCGACCGCCCGAGCGTTGGGCCGCAACGACCGCGCATCCTTCAGCCGGAGCCACGCGTCGTCGGGCGCCGAGCCACTGGTGGGTCGGGTACGCAGTTCCTCGCAGGCGTCCTCGGCCCAGGCCAGCCGCCCCGCCTCGGCGAGCTGCGCGACCAGACGCTGGTGCACGTCGAGCAGATACTCCACGTCGACGGCGGCGTACTGGCACTGGCTGTCGGTCAACGGACGACGCAGCCAATCGGTCAACCGGTCACCCTTCGGCGGAGAGATCCCGATCTCACCCTGCAGCAACGACACCAGCGACGGGGTGCCGTAGCCGACGAACCCTGCCGCCAACTGCGTGTCGAACATCTTCGCCGGGACGGACCCCACCGAGTGAGTGAGCACGTCGAGGTCCTGCTGCGCAGCGTGAATCACGCACAGCGCGTCGGATGCGAACAGCGCTCCGAACGACGTCACGTCGACGGCGAGCGGATCGATCAGCGCGAGTTCCTGACCCTCTGCACCGCGCCAAGCCACCTGGACCAGTGCGAGTTTGGGGAAGTACGTGCGTTCTCGGTGGAATTCGGTGTCGAGCGCGTACCGCGGCTCGGCGATCAGCGTCTCGACGAGCTCGTCGAAGTCGGCCTGGCGCTCGATCCACCGATAGGCGACACGGGCCTCAGCCACCGGTGGCACCGGACCCGGCGCCGGTGACGACATCGAATCCCGCCGCCGCCCACACGATCATTCCACCGGTCACGTTCACCACGTGGTGGCCCTGGCCGCTCAGGAAGTTGCAGGCCTGGCCCGACCGGCCGCCCGAGCGACACACGATGTAGGTGGGGTCGCCGTCGAACATGTCGAGGTTGCCTGGCACGGTGCCGAGTGGGACCAGCGAGGCGTGCCCGATGTGCCCCTGCGCCCACTCATCGGACTCCCGGACGTCGACGATGCGTGCCGATGTACCGAGTGCGGCAAGGTCCTGAACAGAAATCTCCACAGCTGTCACGGCATCAAGAGTACCGAGCGAGTTCGTCGGGGGTGTTGATGTTGCGGAGCGCGGCGGGATCGACGTCGACCTCCAGCGATGCAAGGCGCCCGATTGCCACGTGGAGCGCACGCTCGCCCTCGTCGAAGCACCGACGGATCTGCTCGATCGCCGCGAGTCTCCAGATCGCGCACGTCGGCTCGAGTGCCGACGTCCGAGCGACCACGACGTCGACATCGGGGTGAAGCCGTGCAGCGGCCACCATGCCGAGGAGATCGATCCCGGTCGTTGCCGGCAGATCACAGGCCATGACGAACACGCCGTCAGGCCGGGATTCGTGGGATTCGATGTGTTCGAGCACACCGAGCACCCCTCCGAGCGGTCCCGATCCGGGGTAGCGGTCCGCCAGCACCGGAAATCCGAGCGCGGCGAGTTCGTCGGGGTCACCGCCGTAGCCGAGCACGCTGGCGCAGCCTGCCGAGCGCAGCGCGTTCGCGACCCGTGCGCCCATCGGGACGCCATCGATCGCGATCAGCGCCTTGGTTCGACCCATGCGCCGGCTCGCGCCGCCCGTCAGCACCACGCCGACCAACGGCGGCACGGCCGCCACCAGCGGAGATCGACGGTCAGTCAGCGGGGATGCCCGTCGGATCGAGTTGGAGCAGGAAGGTTCGGCAACGCTCGGCCTCGTCGGTCTCTCCGATCTCGGCAGCGATCTCACCGAGACCTCGCAACGAACGAAGGAACCCGCGGTTCGTCGGTTCGGCCCACCGGACATAGCCGCTGCCACGCCATCCGTTGGCCCGCAACGTGTCGAGGCCGCGGTGATAACCGACCCGATAGGCGGCATAGCGCTCCATGGCATCGCGACCGAGGTCGCCGAGTTCGGCCCACCCATCGAGCGACCGAGGGGCCGATGCCACGACCTCGGCCACCGCTGCCCGTCGCTGATCGTCCGGTTGCGCAATGGCGCGAGCGAGACGATCCGCCAGTCCGGGTTCATTCGCAGGAAGGACGGTGCTCGGAAGCCCGGACGAGAGGTTGATCGGCTGGTCGCTCACGCTGTCGGATCGTAGGGGACCGCTCGCCCGTCGGCCTACAGTTGCCGAAATGCTCGGCCTGACGCTCGATGACGCCAAGACGATCGCCATCGTTGCGGCGACGGCGCTCACCGTGGGTGCGATCGTGTCGCTCTGGGTCATGAAGTCGATCGTCCAGAAGCTGGCTGTTGCCGCGCTGCTCGGCGTGCTGGCGTTCGCCGTGTGGACGCAACGGGTGTCACTGCAGGATTGCGCAGACAAGGTGCAGGACAATTTCGAACTCGCCGGCACGGATGCCGTCATCACCGACACCGAGTGCTCGTTCTTCGGCGTCACCGTCACCATTTCCGATCCTCGCCCCGACAGCTCGACGAATGGCGACTGACGCAACCGACGTCGCCGAGACCAGCGCCGGCGTCGACGGACGGACCCTCGCACGCCTGACCGCCGCAAAGACCGTGGCCAACGTGGCGTTGCGGTGGATCGCGCCGTTCCTCCCGACGTTGGAGCGAGCCTTCGGAGCGACCACCACCCAGCTCACGACCGTGCTCGGCGTGGGAGAAGCTGCCGGTCTGTCGACGATCTTCGTCGGCCGTCACCTCGACCGCGGGCGAGAGCGCACCGTGATGATCGGGGCACTCGGCCTGGTCGGCGCCTCCGCCGTGCTCGCACTCGCGGGCACCCTGGCGACGTTTGCGGTCTCGTTCTTCATCCTCGTGCTCGGCGTGTCGAACCTCACCGTGGCCGGCCAGGCATGGATCAGTCATCGAGTCGCCTACGGCGGACGCGCCCGTGCGCTGGGTCTCTACGAAACCTCGTGGGCGATCGCGCTCCTGGCCGGGGCCCCGATCATCGCCGTGCTGATCAACGTGTTCGGGTGGCGAGGTCCGTTCGTGGCAATCGCCATCGCCAGCGTCGCCGCTGCGTTGCTGGTGGCGGCGACGCTGCCGCCGTACGTGTCCGAGGTCGACATCGAACCGATCGACATCGAACCGATCGACATCGAACGAATCGACATCGGACGAATCGACCCGATCTCCACCGGGCGCGTCGAGCGCCGGGCGACGGCGCCGATCACCGCACGCGCCTGGCTCGTGATGATCGGGTCGGCCACCACGGCGATGGCCGGGTTGGCGGTCTTCGTGATCTCGGGGAGTTGGCTCGACGACGCCTTCGGCGTGTCCACCGGCGGGATCGGTGCGATCGCGATGGTGTTCGGCGCATCGGAACTCGTGGCCAGCCTGGGCAGTGCCGCCTTCGCCGATCGCCTCGGGAAGCTCCGGACCACGCTCGGAGGACTCGCTGGCCTGCTGGCGGGACTCCTCACCATGGTCAGCGCCGACGACAATCTGTGGTTGGGCATCGCTGGGCTCATCGTGTTCCTGCTCGGCTTCGAACTCGCCTTCGTCGTGTCGCTGTCGTTGGTCAGCGAGTCGATGCCCGATGCCCGCGGGACCACCCTCGCCGTGAGCAACGCGGTCGGTACGGTCGCTCGCGCAAGCGGTGCCGTGCTCAGCGGCTGGCTCTATGGCATCCACGGAATCGGAGGTACTGCCGCGTTGTCGGCGTCGGCAGCGATCGTCGCCGTTGGATCGCTGCTCCTCAGTCGACGGCGGCCACCGAGTCGTCGCTGAGCGAGGCCAGGAACGACGTCACGGCACCAGCCACCGCATCGGCATGCGTGTGCGGGCCGGCGTGACCCGCGCCGGGAATGATCGCCGAACGGCAGCCGGGGATCATCTCGCTCAAGCCGGCCATCGCCGCCTGGTGGTGGGGACGCCCCAGTTCTCCGCAGAGCGCAAGTACGGGAGCCTGGATCTGCTCACCGTCCCACGGTGCTCGGCGGCGCAGGTCGGCGAGCTCGGAGACCATGGCGGCGCCTTCCGCGCGCCGTTCGACCTGTTTCGAGCTCGGGAGTCGCTC
The DNA here is from genome assembly GCA_963741875.1 of Ilumatobacteraceae bacterium. Taxonomy (GTDB): domain Bacteria; phylum Actinomycetota; class Acidimicrobiia; order Acidimicrobiales; family Ilumatobacteraceae; genus Sva-07. The sequence continues at coordinate 59,314 of CAVUJO010000003.1, forward strand.
CCAGACGGCGTCACCGACGAGTCGTCGCATGAACGCTTCAGCGGCTTCACCGGGATCGTCGGCGGCCATCGCAGCGGCGCCGGCAGAGTTGCTCGGCCACCAGTCGAGCCACGACAGCGGCGTCTCGTACACCACGACGGCGCGAACGAGTTCTGGTCGCCGCGCGGCGACGCCGAGCGCGACGTCCCCACCGAAACTGTGACCGAACACCACCGCCGGCCGCGACGTTTCCGACGGAGCCTCCAACACCATCACGAGATCGTCGATGTTCGCTTCGACCGTCCACGGCGGCCCCACGTCGACCGAACGGCCGTAGCCGCGACGGTCGTACCGGACGACCCGATGATCGGTGTCGAGACGACGGCTCAGACGGAGGACGCCGGCCGAGCGATCCATCGACCCGTGCACCACGACGAGGAGTGGCGATGCCGGATCGCCGGCGGCCTCCGACCAGACGCGTGCCGCCATCAGTCGACGCTGACGATGCGCAGCACGTCGGTCGCAGCGTCGGCGGGCCGTTCACGATTCGGGTCGGGCGCACCGGCGAGTACCAGGACACGGTCGCCCGATTCGATGAGTCCGGCCTGCAACGCCGTCTCGACGGCAAACCACACCATCTCGTCGGTGGAGCCGTACAGATCGACCTCGAGTGGCGTGACACCCCAGCTCAGTGACATCGCACGGACGACCTGCGGATGCGGCGACAATCCGACCATCACGGCTGCCGGACGGAAGCGGGCCATCGCCCGGGCCGTTCGGCCGCTTCGGGTGCAGCACAGGATCGCCGACACCTCCGCATCCATCGCCGCCTGCGACGCCGCATGGGTCAGCGCCGCGGTGATCGGGTCGATGCTCGACATCTCCTCGTGGTGCGCCAGGTGTTGCACGCGCCCGAGACGATCGGCCCACTGCCGGTAGGACGCTTCGGCTTCGGCTCGTTTGGCGACCGACGCCATGGTGCGGACAACTGCAGCCGGGTCGTGACCGATCGCCGTCTCGCCAGAGAGCATGACCGCGTCAGTGCCGTCGAACACGGCATTGGCGACGTCGCTGACCTCGGCTCGGGTCGGCGATGGTGCCGTGATCATCGATTCGAGCATCTGCGTCGCAGTGATCACCGGTACACCGGCCTCGACGCAGTGCCGCACGATCCGCTTCTGGAGGTGCGGCACATCCTCGATCGGGCAATCGATACCGAGGTCGCCACGGGCGACCATCACCACATCGGCCGCCGAGACGATCTCGTGCAGGAACTCGACCGAGGCTCGCGTCTCCATCTTTGCGACGACCTGCGCACGATCGCCGACAATGCCACGAACCTGCTCGATGTCGCCCGGTGATCGCACGAAGGACACGGCGACGAACTCGACGCCGGCCGCTGCGACCGCCTCGGCGAGCACGAGGTCGTGGGCGGTCGGCGAAGGAAGGCGCAGATTGTCGGAGGAGAGGTGAACCCCGGGTCGCCCGTTGGCCTCTCCCCCGGTCTCCAGTTGCGCCGTGGCGAACTCGTTTCCGATCGCCAGCACTCGCATGGCGATCGCACCGTCACCGAGTTGCACGCGGGCGCCGACGACGAGATCCTCCAGCAGCGTCGGGTACGCCACGTTGATGCGGCGGTCGTCGCTCGGACCGTTGCCGCTGGCGAGCTGCACGTGCCCGCCTGCGACGAGGCGAGTGCCGCCGTCCGGAAATGCACCCGCCCTGATCTTCGGGCCCGGCAGGTCGGCGAGCACGGCGACGTGGCGTCCCCGCTCGGCAGCGACCTCGCGGATGCGGGCGAGCACCTCGAGATGCCCGTCGAGCGCACCATGGCTGAGGTTCAACCGCATCACATCCGTGCCGGCATCGATCAGCTCACCGATCACTTCCGACGAGTCACTCGCCGGCCCGATGGTCGCCACGATCTTCGTTCGCCCAGTCATATCTGCTTGTCTATCTCAGAATGGAACTGCTGATCATCCGTCATGCCCTACCTGTTCGCCGCGAACTCACGGAGGGCATCGCGGATCCGGAGCTCGCGCCCGAGGGCCACGAGCAAGCCGGCCACCTCGCCCGCTATCTCGAATCCGAGCAGATCGACGCCATCTACGCGAGCCCGATGACCCGCGCCCGGGAGACCGCTGCGCCGCTGGCCGCAGCGCTCGGCACGGAGATCCGGATCTCGCCCGGCGTGGCCGAGTGGGATCAGAACAGCCCGGAGTACGTCCCCGTCGAGGAACTCAAAGCGGCCAACGATCCTCGGTGGCAGGCGATGTTGGCCGGCGAGTGGGCGTCCGACGAATCCGAGGAGGACTTCCGAGCACGAATGCTCGACGCCATCGAGACGATCGTCAACGACCACCGCGGCGACAAGGTGGCCATCGTCTGCCATGGTGGAATCATCAACGCCTATCTCTCACACATCCTGGGCCTCGACGAATCCTCGCGCGGGTTCTTCTACCCGAACTACACCTCGATCAACCGAGTGGCCGCGGCGTCGAGTGGCGAACGCTCGATCGTGACGGTCAACGAGACCAGCCATCTCCGCGGAACCGGACTTCCGATGGGCCTGTTCCAGCGAGGCTGACCCCGACCATGACCACGACACCGACTGATGCCACCCGCGATGTGGCCGACCTGATCGACTTCCTCGACGCCTCCCCGTCGCCCTGGCACGCCGTCGAGTCGACGATCGATCGACTGGACGGATTCGTCCGGCTCGAGGAGACCGATGCCTGGAGCGGCATCCCGGACGCCGGCTACGTGGTTCGGTCAGGGGCACTCATCGCGTGGCGGTTGCCGACCGGGGCGCCCGCCCATGTCCCGTTCCGACTCGTCGGCGCCCACACCGATTCGCCGTGTCTGCGCGTGAAGCCGCGACCCGACACCGGCGTGCACGGCTGGAAGCAGCTCGCCGTCGAGGTCTACGGCGGCATCTTGAACAACAGTTGGCTCGACCGCGACCTCGGGATCGCCGGCCGGGTGGTCGGTTCGGACGGGTCGGTGTCGCTGCTCAACGTGGCAGAGCCGATCGCGCGGGTGCCACAACTGGCGGTCCACCTCGATCGTGGCGTCAACAGCGATGGGCTCATGCTCGACACCCAGCAGCACCTGACCCCGGTCTGGGGCGTCGGCACCCCGTCGATCGGCGAGTTCGCCTCGTGGGTCCGAGAGGTTGGCGAGACGGCGAGCGAGCCCGCCTGGTGGGAACTCTGCCTCTACGACGTGCAGGGTGCTGCCGTGATCGGCGCGGATCACTCGCTGTTGGCGTCCGGGCGGCTCGACAATCAACTCTCGTGCTGGGCCGCTGTCACCGCGCTCTCCACAGCAGCACCGCTGGACCACATCGCGGTTGCCGTGCTCACCGACCACGAGGAGGTGGGTTCGTCGAGCAGTTCGGGGGCCGCGGGACCGTTCCTGGAATCGGTCCTCTCGCGGATCGTGGCCGCCCGTGGAGGCGCAGCGGACGATCTCGCACGGTCGCTGGCCGGCTCCAGTTGCGTCTCGGCCGACAATGCTCATGCGGTCCACCCCAACTATCCCGAGCGGCACGAGCCCGGCCACCGACCCATCGTGAACGCCGGTCCGGCGATCAAGGTCAACTCGAACCAGCGCTACGCGACCTCGAGCGACACCGCTGCGGAGTTCCAGCGGGCCTGCGAGCGCGCCGGCGTGCCCTGGCAGGTGTTCGTGTCGCGCAACAACATGCCGTGCGGATCGACGATCGGTCCGATCACGGCGACCCGTCTCGGTATCGCCACCGTGGATGTCGGCGTCCCGCAACTCTCGATGCACTCGGCGCGCGAGCTCTGCGGCGTCGACGATCCGGGCCACCTGACCGCCGCCCTCCAGGCATTCCTCACCGGCTGAGACACCGAGGGGTCGACCCGCGACGCCAGGCGCGCGACTCAGCCGACGCGGGATTCGGCGAGATCGAACAGATGCTGCAGTTCGACGGCGAGACGCTCGGACGCCTCGGAGATCGCCCGCCTCGACGCACGACCGGATTCACCGACTTCGACGCTGAACGGCTCACCGATGACGACGTGCACCTTCTTCGGCCGGATCATCTTGGCGTGGCGAGGCATCACTCGAGCCGAGCCACCGATGCCGATCGGCACGATGGGGACGCCGGCGCGCGCCGCCACAAACGCTGCGCCGTCGAACAGCGGATGGATCCGGGGCCCGTCTTTCCGTTCACCTTCGGGGAACAACACGAGCGGCTCGCCGCCCCCGAGCACGGCGATACATCGCGACAGTGCCTCACGGTCCGCGCTCCCGCGATTGACCGGGAAGGCACCGAGCGCCGAGAACAACCAGCCGAGACGGGGGTACTTCCACATCTCCCGCTTCCCCATGAACCGGATGCGGCGAGTGGTGATGCAGGCCACGATCGGCGTGTCGACGTAACTGCGGTGCACCGGAGCGACCACATAGGCGCCGGTGGCCGGGAGACGGTGGCGGCCGTCGATGTGCACACGGGTGACGGCCTGCGTGAGCCAACACACGAGTGAGCGGAACACGCGGTAGGTCATCATGCTCGCCCGTGACTGCGACGCGAGTCGGGTCGTCGGTTTGGTCATGTCGGCATCAGATCCAGGATCCGCTCGACGACCTCGTCGATCGACAGACCGGTCGTGTCGACCACGACCGCGTCGGACATCTCGGTGAGCGGGCTCTCGGCCCGGGTCGAGTCCTTGCGGTCGCGTTCGATGATCGATGCTTCGACCTCGGCCACGTCGCCGCCGATCTCGGCGACGCGTCGCTCGGCACGTACCCGCGGCGACGCGGTGACGAACAGCTTCAGTGTGGCGTCCGGGAAGACGACCGATCCGATGTCACGGCCCTCGACGACGCCGCCACCGTGGGCAGCCACCCACGACCGTTGCCGCCGGACGAGTTCGGTGCGCACGCTCCGGTTCGCAGCCACGGCGCTGACCGCAGCCGTCACCTCGCTGTCCGCGGATCTCCAACGTGGCGTCCACTCCATCGACGATCACCGACGAGCCATCGAGCTTCATCTCGACCGCACCGGCCAGAGCAGCGACGTCACCCTCGTCCGTCGGGTCGATCCCTCGTCGCAGCGCCGCAAACGTCACCGCTCGATACATCGCACCGGTGTCGAGGTACTCCAGCCCGAGACGAGCCGCCACCGCTCGTCCGACGGTGCTCTTACCGGCGCCGGCGGGTCCGTCGATCGCCACGATCACCGTGGTTGCTTCGACGTCGGTCGCAGCGACGCTCACCACGACACGCCCAACGGACGTCCTTCGTCGTAGCCGGCGGTGCTCTGCACGCCGACCACGGCCCGTTCGTGGAACGCCGGGATCGAATCGGCGCCGGCATACGTGCACGCGGAACGGAGCCCGGCGACGATCTGATCGATGATGTCTTCGACGCTCGGGCGCTCGGGGTCGAGGTACATACGTGACGTGCTGATGCCCTCCTCGAACAGCTCCTTGCGGGCTCGTTCGAATCCGTGATCGCTCTGCGTGCGGTTCTTCACCGCTCGGTTCGAGGCCATGCCGAAGCTCTCCTTGTACAAGCGGCCATCGGGATCCCGCAGCGTGTCAGCGGCCGACTCGTGTGTTCCCGCGAGCCAGGACCCGAACATCACGCTGGCCGCACCGCCGGCAACGGCGAGGGCGACGTCACGGGGGAACCGAACGCCGCCGTCAGCCCAGATGTGACGGCCGAGGCGCCGAGCCTCGTCGGCGCACTCGACGACGGCGGAGAACTGGGGTCGGCCGACCCCGGTCATCATGCGTGTCGTGCACATCGCACCGGGACCGACGCCGACCTTCACGACATCGGCACCGGCCTCGATCAGCTGTCTGGTGCCGTCTGCGGTGACGACGTTGCCCGCCACGATCTTGGCGTCCGGCAGGACCGCCCGTACCGACTCGATCGCACGAAGCGTGCGGGTCTGGTGGCCGTGGGCAGTATCGATGACGAGCACATCGACACCGTGGCCGACCAAGGCCTTCGCCCGTGATGCGGGGTCACCGTTGATGCCGACCGCCACACCGACCATGAGCCGGCCGTCGGCGTCGACCGCCGGTTGGTAGATCGTCGAGCGCAGCGCACCTTCACGCGTGATCACACCGAGCAGGCGGCCATCGTCGACGACCGGCGCGACGCGGAGGCGGTTGCGGCCCAAGTGGTCGAACGCGTCAGCGGGCTCGATGTCGGGGCTGAGGATGTGCAGGCTCGAGCTCATCACGTGCTCGAGCTGCGTGAACCGGTCGAAACCGTCGCCGTCACCCTCGGTGAACACGCCGACGGGAACGCCGTCGTCGACCACGACCACCGCGCCGTGTGCCCGCTTGTGGATCAACGACAACGCGTCGGCGATGGTCGCATCAGAGGCGAGCGTGATCGGTGTCTCGAACACGGTGTGGCACCGCTTCACGTAGTCGATCACCCGAGCCACGACGTCGACGGGGATGTCCTGCGGCAGGATCGCGATCCCACCACGTCGGGCGACCGTCTCGGCCATGCGCCGGCCGGCGACCGCGGTCATGTTCGACACCACGAGCGGAATGGTCGTACCGATCGCGTCCGGGGTTCGCAGATCGACACTCATCCTCGACGGCACGTCCGACAGGCTCGGCACCATGAACACATCGCTGTAGGTCAGGTCGAAGCCAGGTTCGGGGTGAAGCATGCGCATGGGTTCCTCCTCGTGCCGATCGGCCCCGTGTGGCCTCCACGACTCGACTCGCTTGGCGAGCGAGCACAGGCTAGGGCCTAGCCTTGCTGCTGCATGACCTCTCCGCTGACGCCACCAGTCGTTCTCGTACACGGTTGGGGCGGGTCGTACGAGTCCACGTGGCAGCGCAGCGGCTTCACCGCGCTGTTGGAGGACGCCGGGTTGGACGTGATCGGCATCGACCTCCTCGGCCACGGCACGGCGCCGAAGCCGCACGACCCGGAGGCGTATGCCGATCTGACCGAGCGGGTCGTGGAGGCACTCCCCGACCACCCGGTCGATGCCATCGGTTTCTCCCTCGGCGCCATGACGCTGCTCCGGCTCGCCATCGATCAGCCCCACCGCTTCAACCGGATCGTGCTGGCGGGCGTCGGCAAGAACATCTTCGACCGCGACCAGTCGGGCACGGCGGCGATCGTCGCCGGTCTCGAAACGGTGGCGGGCGGCGGCGACCCCTCGACGCTCGAGAACACCGTGCGGCTGTTCACGCAGTACGCCAGTCAGCCAGGCAACGACATCGACGCGCTCACCGCCGTCATGAAACGCCCGCCGTCCATCGAGATCACGCCGGATGGATGCGCCTCGGTGGCGTGTCCGGTGCTCGTGGTCGTGGGCGACCAGGACTTCGTGCATCCCGGCGACGGTTTGGCCGCAGCGTTTCCGAATGGCCGCTGCGAAACGCTGCGCAACGTCGACCACTTCGCCACCACCGAGTCGTTCGGGTTCTTCGATGCTGCGCTCGAATTCCTCGATGCCATCTGACGCAACGCGATGACGCCCAGCGACCTCGTCACCACCGACGTCGATCGGGCCGTCGCGGCGATCCGGGCCGGCGGCCTCGTGGCGATTCCGACCGAGACCGTCTACGGACTGGCGGCCGATGCACGGAACGCTGCCGCCGTCACTCGCATCTTCGAAGCGAAGGGACGTCCGGGTGATCATCCGCTGATCGTGCACCTGTCGTCGGCGGACGAACTGGACCAGTGGGCCGCTGACGCCTCCTCGCAGGCGCGAGCGCTCACCGCAGCCGCATGGCCCGGCCCGCTGACCGTGATCGTCCCTCGAGCAGCTGGTGTCCTCGACGCCGTCACCGGTGGACTCGACACGGTCGGCCTGCGGGTTCCGTCCCACCCCGTGGCCCTCGATCTGCTCGAGCGGACCGGTGTCGGGCTGGCCGCTCCGTCGGCCAACAGATTCGGCGCGGTGAGCCCGACCACCGCCGAGCACGTGTTGCGAGATCTGGGCGAGCGCCTCGATCCGCGTCGGGACGTGATCCTCGACGGCGGCCCGTGCCCGATCGGCGTCGAGAGCACCATCGTCGACTTCGCGAGCTCACCCCCGCAGATCCTCAGAGCCGGCGCCGTGCCGATCGAGGATGTGCGCCGCCTGCTCGCCGGCGATCTCGCTGACGCGTCAGGGCCGAGCCGGGCGAGCGGGATGCTGACCTCGCACTATGCGCCCCGCTGCGCGGTCCGCCTGGTCGACTCCGCCGACGATGCGGTGGCACTGCGAGCCGGCACCGTCGGTGCCGAGATTCTCGATCTCACCGACGACCTCGTCGTGTATGCCCGAGAGCTCTACGCCCGTCTCCGTGACGCCGACGATCGTGGTGTCACGACGCTCATCGCCGTCCTCCCGCCCACCACCGGACTCGGCCATGCGATCCGGGACCGCCTGACGAAGGCAGCAGCGCCACGCCCGCGTTGAGCGCAGTTCACGGCCAGTCGACAGCGTTGAGATTGGCAACCCAGGCATCGCGCACGCTGATCACGTCTGGGGTCACGGCGCCGTCGATACCGGCGACCGCCAGGCTCACGGTCGATGCGCCGGCGTCCGGGACGACCTCGAGCCGGCACCAGCAGTCGAACGGCTCGTAGAGATAGGTGTCGAGTCGGTACGGCGGATCGTCGTCGAGTACCTCGCCGAGCCACGAGGCGACGACGAGCATCGCCTCGAACGTCTCGACCGGCAATGCCTCGACCGTGAACGACGGCGCGTCGCGAGCGATGCCCGATGTGCCGTCATCGGCCCCCGGCACTCGGCGGGTACGGTTCACCGGCGCGTCGTCGCCGGGCGGGCCGGTGGGCGGGCCAGTGGGTGGGCCGGTATGTGGCGGCGCGACGACGTCGGGCAGTTCGACGGCGAGCAGCGCCGCATCGGCCGCTTCGTTGATCGCCTGCATCGATGCGGGGTTGCCGCCCCGGTCCGGGTGATGCGCCTTTGCGAGCCGCCGTCTGGCCGCGCGGATGTCGTCACCGGTCGCGTCGCGACCGAGGCCGAGCGTGGCGAACGGATCGGACTCGCTCATCGATGTCAGCGAGCGGCGTCGCGCAACTCGGCGTAGCGAGCGCGCAACGTGGCGGACTCGACGGGTTCGGCCGCCACGAGCCCGGAGCCGAGTCCCCAACGCTGTTGCACCGTCGCGTGGTCGACCCGACCGGCGATCGCTGCGGCCTGCACCGCTGCGCCGGTTGCGACTGCTTGGTCGACCGCGCTGAGCACGAGCGGTTCGTCGAGCAGTCCGCCCAGCACTGCCTGGAGTGCCGACGATCGGGCGCCGCCCCCGGTCAACATCACCCGTCCCGTCACCGGAGCGAACGCCCGCAGAGCATCGAGCGCGTCGAGCAGACCGCATGCCACTCCGTTGACGGCGGCGAGTGCGAACTGCTCACGGGTCACGTCGCTGCGCAGCCCACCGATCGAGCCGGTGGCGTCGGGGCGGTTCGGAGTCCGTTCGCCATCGAAGTACGGCAGGAGCACGGGGACGTCGGGGTCGCCGACGGCGGCGAGCGCGAGCTGATCGAACTCCTCGTGGTCCACGCCGAGGAGACGGGCAACGGCGTCGAGCACCTTGGCCGCGTTCGACGTGCACACCAGCGGCAGGAACCTCCCGGTCGCGTCGGCGAACCCGGCAACGGCGCCGGACGGGTCGGCCGTGGCGGCCTCGGCGACGGCGAACGCTGTCCCGGAGGTACCGACCGACAGTGCGGCGTCACCGGGGGCGAGGCCGAGTCCGAGCGCCGCCGCCATGTTGTCGCCGGTGCCGACGGCGACGGCGACGCCATTCCAATCGCCGGCGACATCGAGCGGACCGAGCACCTCGGGAACGACCTCGGCCCAGTTGCGATCGGCATCGATCAACCCGAGCAGATCCCAGCGGTACTCCCCCGTCGAGGGCGACCAGTAGCCGGTTCCGGATGCGTCGCCCCGGTCGGTCGTGTAGGCCCCGGTCAGGCGGTGCGTGAGATAGTCGTGGGGCAGCACGACGCGCGCCAAGCGAGCCCAGGCATCGGGATGCGTTCGGTGCAACCACGAGAGCTTCGTCGCGGTGAACGCCGCCACCGGCACGCTGCCCACCGCATCAGCCCAGGCGTCGGCGCCGCCCAGCTGCGAGATCAGCCACCCGGCATCCGGTGCGGATTCGGTGTCGTTCCAGAGTTTGGCCGGATGAACCGGCGCGTCGTCGACGTCGAGGGCCACCATGCCGTGCTGCTGGCCGCCGACGCTGATGGCCTCGACGCTCGAACCGCCCGGCAGGTCCGCGAGGGCAGCCTGCCAGGCGTGGTCGAAGGCGTGCCACCACGAATGCGGGTCCTGTTCGCTGCACGGTGGCGTGACGGATGGGTGGCCCGACGACGTCGAGGCGACGATCTCACCGGTGTCGAGGTCGCGAATTTCGACCTTGGTGGACTGGGTGGAGGAATCGACCCCGGCGACGAACGGCACCGCGGCAGCCTAGATCCAGTCGGCGGCTCGACCCAGGCCCAGCGATGAGCGAAGGCCACCGGATACGGGGCTCCGGCTCATCGGTGCCAGCAGAACTCCCGGCGATGAGCCAAGCCACCAGATACGGGGCTCTGGCTCATCGGTGCCAGCAGAACTCCCGGCGATGAGCCAAGCCACCGGATACGGGGCTCTCGCTCATCGGCGCGTGACCTGCCCGCCTGACGGGCGTTGGTCAGGTCGGGATCCAGTCGGCGGACCGACCCCAGGTGTCGTCGAACACGACCTCGCCGATCGGTTTGCGCTTCACCGGGCCGTGGTGTCCTTCGGGGACACCCAGCGTGATGCAGGCCGACAAGGCGACGCCATCAGGGATGTCGAGCAAGTCGCGTAGTTCCGCCTCGACACCCAGGTGCCACATGGTGAGCGCCCCGCCGTAGCCCAGCGCCCGGGCGGCCAGGAGCAGGTTCTGGCACGCGGGATACACCGATGCCCCCTCGTAGGGCGACGGGTTCCGGTAGCGGTCGAGGCAGACGAGCACGACGACGGGTGTTGTCTCGAATCGATCCACGTACCGCTGCATCGAGTCGGCGAAGCGCGACGGTCGATACCCATCGGCCTCGCGCTTGGCGTTCCACCCGGCGCGGAAGGCCTCCCCGAGGAGCCGCTTGGCGGCCGTTGCCCCGGGTCCGTCACGCAGGACGAGGAACCGGAACGGTTGACGGTTCGACCCCGAGGGGGCGCGACCCGCATGCCAGAGGATCGTGGCCAGGTCGTCGTCGGGGATCGGCTCGTCGGTGTAGCGGCGGATCGCTCGCGTCGTGGCGAGTCCCTCCAGCAATCCGATCGGCTCCGCAGGCCTCACCGGCCGTGGAACTCCGGGTCGCGCTTCTCCATGAAGGCCGCAACCCCTTCGGAGAAGTCGCCCGTACGCAACAGCGGAAGCAACTGCAGGAACACATGGTGCACGTTCTGTTCGAACGTCTCCGTCTCGGCGGCGCGCATCATCCGCTTGATCGCACGCACGGCGAGCGGGGCGTTCGCAGCGATCTCGCCGGCGAGCGCCGTCGTACGGTCGGCGAACTCATCGGCGCTCACGACGTGGTTGACCAACCCGAGATCGAGCGCCTCGGCAGCGCTGAGCGTTCGACCGGTGAAGGCGATCTCGGCCGCCTTGGCGTACCCGACCATGCGAGGGAGCAGCCAGGTGCCGCCGCTCTCGGGCAGGATGCCGCGCTTGGCGAAGCCCGGGTTGAGCTTCGCGGTGTCGACTGCGATCCGGATGTCGCAACCCAACGCAAGATCGAGGCCGTAGCCGGCGGACCCACCGTTCAATGCACAGATCGTGGGTGTGTCGAGATTGTGTAGTACGACCGGTGGTGCACTTCGAAGATCGAACTCGCCGCTGAAGCTGGCCTCACCACCGCCGAGGTTGCCGAGACCACCCTTCGGGCCCGCCATCTGCGCCTGGAGATCGAGACCGGCACAGAACGCCCGACCGGAGCCGGTCAACACGATGCAGCGAACATCCGGATCGTGGTCCGCGCGCAGCAGGAGCTCGCTGATCTGGGTCAGCATCGTCGGCGAGATCGTGTTCATCCGCTCCGGGGCGTTCAGCGTGAGGGTGGCGACGTGGTCGTCGACGCGGTAGAGCACCTCGGTTTCGTCGCTGGAAGTGCCACCAAAAACGGTCGAATCGTTCACGGGGCCGAAACGTAGTGCCTCGCATTCACCCTGCACGATGCGTACAATTCGCGCACCTTGAAATACGGGCAATCCCGCCCGTATCCAAACAAGGGGGAGAAACCACAACATGAGAACCTCACGCGTGAAGCGCGTCGGAGCACTCTTGGTCGGACTGTCGCTCGTTGCCGCTGCATGTGGCAGCGACGACGACAGCAGCGACGGTGCAGCAAGCACCGACGCAACCGAGACCACCGACGCAGCCGAGACCACCGACGCCACCGAGACGACCGACGCCACCGAGACGACCGATGGTGCGACCGAGGGCGAAACCGTCCAGGCCGCTCCGAGTTGCGCCGGTGACTCCGACGGTGTCCTCGCGATCGCCACGGTGCTGCCCGAGACCGGGAACCTGGCGTTCCTCGGCCCGCCCGAGTTCGCTGGCGCCGAACTCGCCATCCAAGACATCAATGCAGCCGGCGGCGCCCTCGGGGCCGACGTCACCCTCGACCAGGGCGACTCCGGCGACACGTCCACGGACATCGCCAACCAGACCGTCGACCGTCAGCTCGCAGCGGGCAACGACGCGTTCATCGGTGCGGCCTCGTCCGGTGTGTCGTTCACGTTCATCGACAAGCTCGTCGAGAACTGCAAGATCCACTTCAGCCCGGCCAACACCTCGCCGGACTTCACCACGTACGCCGACGACGACCTGTACTTCCGTACCGCCCCGTCCGACGTGTTGCAGGGTCGCGTGCTCGCCGATCTCATGATCGAAGAGGGCGTCACCACGGCTACCTTCATGGCGCTGCAGGACCCGTACGGCGAAGGCCTCCTCAAGTACTCGACCGAGCCGTTCGCGGACCAGGGCGGGGAAATCGTGGAGCAGTTCACGTACGACCCGCAGGCCGCTGAGTTCTCGGCTGAAGTCGACCAGGTCGTTTCGGGTGACCCCGAAGCCCTCGTCATCATCGGCTTCGAAGAGACCTCGAAGATCCTCACGTCGTTGTTCGAAGCGGGCTTCACGCCTGCCGACGGCAAGAAGATCTACCTGGTCGACGGCAACGTCGGCAACGCACTCGGCGAGCAGCTGCCCGCCGGGTCGATGGAAGGTATCCGAGGCACCCTGCCCGCAGCTGAGATCACCGGCGACTTCCAGGACCAGCTCCTGGCCGTCGACCCGGAACTGATCGACTTCAGCTACGGACCGGAGACCTACGACGCGGTGATCATCGTGGCCCTGGCCGCGCAGATCGCCGGCACCGACGATCCTGCAGCGATTGCTGCCGAGATCAACGGCGTCACCCGCGACGGCGAGAAGTGCACCACCTACGCTGATTGCGTGGCGCTCATCGAAGCCGGCACCGACATCGACTACGACGGACCTTCTGGCCCGCAGACGTTCGGCCCCGAAGGCGAGCCGACCGAAGCGAGCTTCAAGATCCTCACCTACGATGCGGACAACATGGTCGAGGCTGGCGTCCCGACCGAGTTCCGTTTCGCCAAGATCTGATCACTCAGATCTGAAGTGAACACCCGGTGATGGGGGGCCGCTCTCGGGCGGCCCCCCATTCTCGTTTTCAATCGTTGCGGAACTGCTGGATCACATTGCGACACGCTGGCTCGTCCAGGAATGCCTGCTTCACCTCGCGTCGCTGGAGCTTGAAGATCTCGGGCTCCACCACGGACATCACCTTCTCGATGCTGTTGAACCACGTCCCGACCGCACCCTGTACGTCTCGGTCGTCGATCCGGTCCGGGCGATCGGCAATCGCGGCGCGCTGATCGTCGAGTTCGACAGCACCGAGCGCGGCGCCCGACGAGAGCTGATCACGGACGATCTCCGCCTCATCGAGCTCGGGGAGCTGCAAGGTCGTGATTCGATCGGCCCACTCCATCACGGCGATGTCGGCCTGCTCCAGTCCCTCGGCGATGGCGGGTCCACGTTCGGCCGCTGGGAGCGATGCGATACCCGCAACGGACCGGTTGACGATGTCGACCAGCTCATCGTTGAAGCCTCGCAGCTCGCCGCAGACTGTTCGAGCGAACTCCGTCTCGCCGGCGTCGGAGTCCGAGCCGCACGCCGCGAGCGAGACGCTCGAGATCGCGATCACCCAAACAGCTCGTCTGGCCGACATGTCCCGGCTGCTGACGTCGTCAACGCGCCTTGGCGAGCGTGCCGAGGTAGAGCTCGATCACCTTCGGATCGCGCAAGAGCTCCTCGCCGGTACCGGTGTAGGCATTTCGTCCCTGATCGAGGACGTAGCCACGATCGCAGATCTGCAGGCAACGCGCGGCGTTCTGTTCGACCATGATGATCGACACCCCGGTGGAGTTGACCCGCTTCACGCGGTCGAAGACCTGATCCTGCAACACCGGCGACAGGCCTGCACTCGGCTCGTCCAACAGCAGGACGGACGGCTCCATCATCAACGCTCTGCCCATCGCCAGCATCTGGCGCTCGCCACCGGACAAGGAGCCCGCACGCTGATCGATACGTTCGCCGAGTCGAGGGAAGATGTCGACCACCTCGTCGATCATCTCGGCGACACCCGACTTGCGGAGATAGCCGCCCATCTCCAGGTTCTCGCGGATGGTCAGCGACGGAAAGACGTTGTTGATCTGCGGGACGTACCCGATGCCCCGCGACACGAGAACGTTCGCCTTCTTCCCGGTGACATCCTCGCCGCGGTACCACACGGTTCCCTCGGTGACCTTGATCAGTCCGAACAATGCCTTGAGCATCGTCGACTTGCCGGCGCCGTTCGGGCCGATGATGCCGATGAGCTCGCCATCGCCCAGGATCAGTTCAGCGCCATTGAGGATGTTCACGCCCGGCACGTACCCGGCAATCACGTTCTCGACGTGGATCAGATGGTCAGACATCGGACTCGCTCCCAGCTTGATCAGCAGTCTTCGACCCACCATCCACTACTTCTCGGATCCCCTCGGTCAGCGCAGCATGCGACGACCCGAGGTAGGCATCGACCACTGCGGCGTTCTCGCCGATCGAACGAGGGGGCCCTTCGGCGATGATCATCCCTTCTGCCATGACGACGACCCAGTCCGAGATGTCCTGCACGACGTCCATGTCGTGTTCGACGAACATCACGGTGATGCCCTCAGACCTCAGCCGCTTCACATGGCCCAGCAGCGACTGCGTGAGGGCCGGGTTGACGCCCGCCATCGGCTCATCGAGCATGATCAGTGTTGGATTCGCCATCATCGCACGTGCCATCTCGAGCAGCTTGCGCTGACCGCCGGACAGCGCACCCGCATACTCGTCCTTCATGTGGGTCATGTTGAATTCGTCGAGGATCTCGAGCGATCTCGCCTCGACCTGCTTCTCCTGGGCGCGCCAGCCGCTGAGCAGCCCCCGCCACATCCCTTCGCCGGTTTGCGCCTGCGCGGCGAGCATCATGTTGTCGAGCACGGTCATCTTTGCCAGAACCTTCGTCAGCTGGAACGTCCGCACCATTCCTTTGGCGGCGAGCTGATGGGAGCGCTCTCCGCTCGTCTCGTTCCCGTTGAAGAAGACCCTGCCCTCGTCGGGACTGTCGAAGTTGGTGAGCAGGTTGAAGAACGTGGTCTTGCCGGCACCGTTCGGGCCGATGAGCGCCGTGATCGCACCGCGTTGCACCTCGACATGCTCGACATCGACCGCTCGCAGCCCCCCGAACGACCGGCTGACACCCTTGGCGACGAGGATCGGGTCTGGCTTGGGGGCGCCGGGAACGTGTTCGACGCCGTCGAACATCCCGGTCGCCGGGTTGTTCCAGTCGCGTTGGAGCCCGGCGGCTCCGCCGCCACCCGACGTGCTTCCGAATTCGACGGCGTCGTCCGCGCCTGTGGTGTCGTCACTTGCGGGCATCGATTGCAATCTCTCTCTTGTCGCCGAAGATGCCCTGGGGTCTGAAGATCATCAGGAGCATCAAGGTCAGTCCGACGAGCATGAAACGAACCGGGCCGACCTGCGAGCGCTCCATGATCTGGTCCGGCATGATGTCGTTGTCGATCAGTTCGATCAACACGTTCTCAGTGAACGACAAGATGATCCAGAACATCATGGCACCGATGACCGGCCCCCAGATCGTTGCGAGACCGCCGAGGATCGCCGCGGTGAGGGCGAAGAAGGTCTGCTGCGTCGCGTAGTTGTCGGGCTGCACCGAGTTCTGTTGGATGGCGTAGAACATGCCCGCCAACGTGCCGAACGATCCGCCGAGAATCAACGACTGCATCTTGAAGCGGAACACGTCCTTGCCGAGGGCCGTTGCAGCGTCCTCGTCCTCACGGATCGAGCGCAGCACGCGCCCCCACGGCGACTTCACGAGGCGCCACACGACGAACACCGACAGCAGCACCAACGACCAGCCGACGACGAGTTCCCACAGGTCAGCGCCGCTGAACTCGAGATTCAGGCGCCCGAAGACACGGAAACCGTAGGTCTGACTGTTGTTGAACGGATTCCAGCTCTGAAAGCTGTTGGCGAACCCGTTGATGCCGTTGGAACCACCGGTGACGTCGCTGAGTGTGGCGGCGCGCACGATCAGTCTGATGATCTCGCCCACCGCGATCGTGACGATCGCGAGGTAGTCGGCTCTGAGCCTGAGCGTCGGCAGACCCAGGATGAGCCCCAAGACGACACCGGCGAGCAGACCGACGATGATGCCGACCCACAGCGGCGCCCCGAGCGTGTTGGTGGTGATCCCCACGCCGTACGCTCCCGCGGCCATGAAGGCGACCTGGCCGAAGTTGAGCAACCCGGTGTAGCCGAAGTGCAGGTTGAGGCCGATCGCGGCGAGGGCGAAGATGATCGCCTGCTGCGAGATGCCCGAACGGAACGCGTTCGAGATGATCGAATTCCAGTCCATCGCCTTAACCGATCCTCTGCTTGCGCCCGAAGATGCCCTGAGGCATCACCAGCAGGATCCCGACCATCACGACCAGCGCTCCGACATTCTTCAACTCGGGAGCCACGACGAGCGTGGCCATGAACGTGAACACCCCGATCACGAGCCCGCCGACCATGGCACCGAAGTCCGTACCGAGACCGCCGAGGGTCACCGCTGCGAACACCAGCAGCAACAACTGCTGACCCATCAGCCAGTTGATCTGGCTGTTGAGGCCGAAGAAGACCGCGCCGGCGGTGACGAGTGCTCCACCGACGAACCACACCGCGGTGACCGTTCGGTCGACGTCGATGCCGGTCGACGCTGCCAGGTCGTTGCTGTCTGCGACGGCGCGCATCGCCTTGCCGAGCTTGGTCATCCGCAGCGCCAACGCCGTACCGACCAGCATGAGGACTGCCAGCACGATGATCAACAACTCCTTGGGGAGCACATCGACCGGCCCGACGGAGAACAGGATCTTGGTCTGCACGGCGTACTGCTCGTATGGCCTCGAGCGCTCGCCGAACAGGAACAGGAAGAAGAACCTCAGGAAGAGCGCGAGTCCGATCGAGATGATCATCATCGCGGTCAGCCCGGTTCCTCGTTTTCGCAGCGGTCTCCACAACACGAGATCGCTCGCCGCCGAGCCGAGCCCGCCGAAGATCAGCGCGATGGCGCCGGCGGCGATCAGGTTGATGCCGAGGATCGAGTTGAAGAAGTACGCGACGAGCGCTCCGAACACGATCTGTTCGGACAGCGCGAAGTTGACCAGACCGGTCGTTCCGTAGATCAGCGAGAGACCGATCGCACAGAGCCCGATGATCAGCCCGAAAATGACGCCCTCGAACAGCAGACGTGCGCCTCGCGTGAGCAAGCCATCACTCGTCTTGTCTCTCGCAGCGCCGATGGCGTCGCCCTCTGCGAGATTGAACAGCACTCTCGTCGGCTGCCCGATTCGCGCCTCGACGGGCAGGATCTGCTTGTCAGCGCGAACGAGTTCGACGTTCTCGGGCAAGGTGTCGACGTTCAATTCGACTGCGTACTGGCCGGGTCCGGGGAGCGCCACGGACACGTAGCCCGTTGCGTCCGATGTTCCCCGACCGATCTCGGCTCCGGTCGAGTCGATCACGCGGTCAGTGATGACCGCCTCGTACACGATGATCTCGACGCCTTCGATCGGGTCACGATCGCCGCCGTCCTCGGACTTGGCGAGCAGGGTGGTCTCCACCGACTCACCAGTCTGGGCCACCGCCGGCGTTGCGGGCAGCAGACCCAGCAGGCCAACCGCCGCAAGTACGAGCCCGATGAGGGTCATGATGCGTCGACGCGCAACGGAGGTGTCTGGCATAGTCGCCGGAGCTTAGGCGCGTTGGGGCGAGTCCATGAAGTGCGTCGGCGCCTCGTTCGTTTCGCCGGCATGAACACTTCGCTCCGGAAGTCCCAGTGGTTCCAGTGCCGATTGGACGAACTGGATCGTCACGACCCAGAGCGCTGTGGCGCCGGCGACGTGGGCTGCGACGAGCACGGCGGGAATGTCGTTGAAGTACTGGACGTAGCCGATACCGCCCTGGATCACCGCAAGGAACATCCATGCTGAGACGTGATGAGACAGCCGATCGAACAGTGCACGATCGCGCCGCAATGCCACGACGACGATCAAGAAGATGGCGACCGCAATCCAGACGGTGACACTGTGGATCTCGGCGACGGTCGAAATGTCGAAGCCATAGCGGCGAGCCGTCTCATCACCCGCGTGGGGTCCGGCCCCGGTCACCACGGTGCCGGTCGCCAGCGCCAAGGCCACGATCGTGCCGAGACCCAGGAGCAGGCCGGTGATCAGCGGGGTGACCCCGATGGAGGTGCGAGCCACCACCGGCTCCGGACGTGCCCGACGAATCGCCACCAGCCCGAAGCCGATCGCGACCATCGCCAGCAGGAAGTGCGACTGGACGAGGAAGGGGTGCAGGTCGCCTCGCACAGCGATGCCGCCGACCACGCCATTGGCGAGCACGGTCAACAGCACCGCGACCGAGGGCACCTTGAGACCCCGCCGTGCAGGCCGAACCCGGAACGCCCCGATCGCCATCAGCAGCGTGGGGATGCCGACGAGACCGCTGACGAGCCGGTTGATCTGTTCGATTGCCGCGTGCCCGCTCGAGACGTCGATGAAGCGCTCGTTGTTGCAGTTCGGCCAGTCGTCGCATCCGAGGCCACTCCCGGTGAGCCGAACGACGGCGCCGGCC
Source organism: Ilumatobacteraceae bacterium (assembly GCA_963741875.1). GTDB lineage: Bacteria > Actinomycetota > Acidimicrobiia > Acidimicrobiales > Ilumatobacteraceae > Sva-07. The sequence continues at coordinate 78,543 of CAVUJO010000003.1, forward strand.
ACCGTCAGGAAGCAGACGCCCGCCACCGTGACGATCGCGATCTGCCGGAATCGCCGCAGCGACATGGTCAATCGTGGGCGGGGGGAGCCCTCATGTTCCATACCTGTTCGATGATATGGCTAGCGTCGGCCGGGTGCTGAGTTCGTTCGACGACTTTCCGATCCATCAGACCTCCCGCCCGGTCGCCCAGACGGCCACCAGCGACATCAACCACTACGACCGCTACTTCTTCAACGGCTACACCAGAGACACCCGTCTCTTCTTCGCCACGGCGATGGGGCTGTACCCGAACCGCCATGTCGTCGACGCCTCGTTCAGCGTGGTCGCCGACGGTGGCACGCCGGCCGCACGACAGATCAGCGTGCATGCGTCGGGCCGTGCGCCAGCCGACCGAGCCGACGCGAACGAGGTCGGCCCGATCCGGATCGAGGTCCTCGAGCCACTCAACGCGCTTCGGGTCACCGTCGACGCTCCGGAGCAGGGCCTGCGCGCCGATCTGACCTTCGTGCGCAGATCGGCTCCCATCGAGGAACCGCACTTCTTCCAACAGATCGGGCTCCGAGTCACGTTCGACTACACACGCCTCACGCAGTTCGGCGGGTGGGAGGGTTGGATCGAGATCGACGGCGTGCTGCACGATCTCGCGGCCGGCGAGACGCTCGGCTCCCGCGATCGGTCGTGGGGCATTCGCAGCGTCGGGGAACGCGCCCCGACAGGCGCACCTGTCGCCGATCCGCAGTTCTTCTGGCTGTGGGCGCCGCTCAACTTCGACACGTTCTCGACGCACTTCGATGTGAACGAGCTCTTCGACGGCAAGCGCTGGCACGAGACCGGTTTCATCGCACCCGTGGCCGGGCCCGACAGCGCCCCGATGCCCGAGGCAATGCGTTCAGTCGACTACGACATCGACTGGCGTCCTGGCACCCGGACGGCGGCAGCGTTCTCGGTGACGTTGACACCGTGGGCCGGCCAACCCACCACGATCCGACTCGAACCGCTCTTCGAGTTCCAGATGGCCGGCCTCGGTTACCTGCATCCCGAGTGGGGCCACGGCGTGTGGAAGGGCGAGTTGGAGGTCGGCGGTGAACGCTGGGACCTCCCGGTCGAGAACCCGACCGCGCCCGATCGGCTGCACGTGCAAGCAATCGTGCGGGCGACCACCAGCGGCGGCATGGGGGAACACGAAGGCATCGGGATTCTCGAGCAGCTCGCGATCGGACGCCACGACCCCACGGGTCTCGCCGGCCTCTTCGACGGCTGGCAAGCCTAGGCCCGATCCCCACACGCACCAGCGATGAGCGACAGCCCCTCATGCGGGGGCTTCGCTCATCGGCCGCAGCAGTGACTCCCGAGCGATGAGCGAGAGCACGGCATACGGGGCGTTGGCTCATCGCTCCTCGCTCGGGGCGCGACGATCAGGTGTGGCGAATGGTCATGCCGCCGTCGACGGGGATCGTGGCACCGTTGACGTAGCTCGATGCGGGCAGGCAGAGGTTGAGCGTCATGTGCGCGACCTCCTCGGGAAGTCCGTAGCGGCGCAGCGGAACGCGACGGCGCGCGTACGTGGCCTTCGCGTCGTCGGGAATGGCGGCCGTCATTCCCGTGTCGATCGGGCCAGGACAGATGCAGTTCACCGTGACCCCGTGTCGTCCGAGCTCGACCGCAAGGCTGCGCGTCAGCCCCGTGACGCCCGCTTTCGACGCGGCGTAGGCCGCGAGACCACCGGTGGCCACGATCGACTCGGTCGACGCGATGTTGACCACTCGTCCCCTCCCTGACTCGATGAGGTGCGGCAGCGCCAGGCGGACCAGGCGCACATGGGCGGTGAGGTTGACGTCGAGTGTGCGCGCCCAGTTGTCCTCGAACTCGGCTTCGTCCTGGAACGCAGACGTGACCAGCGAGACGCCGGCGTTGTTGACGACGATGTCGAGACGACCGGCCCAGTCGATCGCCTGATCGACGAGCGAGCGCAGCTGGCCGTGGTCGGCGACGTCGCACTCGACACCGAGCGCCCGATCGGCACCGTGGACCGCATGGATCTCATCCACGACCGTGGCGACTCGGTCGGCGCCGAGGTCGGCCACGACCACCCTGGCACCTTCGTCTGCGAAGAGCTGTGCGGTCGCACGCCCCATGCCGCTCGCGGCGCCGGTGACGATGGCGACCGCGCCCTCGACCGACCGCGACAGTGAGGTCAGCCTGCTGGAGTCAGCCACCGCCGGGGCCGCCCCGTCAGGCCGACCAGCGCTGTGCGCCGCCCATGCCGTATTGCTTCAACACCAGGGCCCGCTCGACCGTGATCGCCACGAACCCGGTCTCTGGCGAGTTCTCGGGTCCTCCCGGCGCGAAGGCGTTGAGGTCGTAGTCGAACACGCCGTCCCAGAGGCGGCGCTTGGTGTCGAGGTCGTCGAACACCGCCGCGGTCCCCCACACCTCGACGCCATCACCTTGCTCCGTGACCTGCCAGTGCATGGCCACATTGGGATTGGCGGCGATGTTGCGCGCCTTGACCGACCCGGTGCCGGCCATGATCCAACAGACGTCACCCTCCCAGCACGGGTGCACCGGCACCACGTCCGGCAGACCGTCGGCGCCGATCGTGGCGATGTGGGCCCATGGACTGAGGCCGACGGCGAACGCCTTCACGCCGTCGAGGTCGATGCGGTCCGTTTCGTCGCTCATGGTCGAACCGTACTCAGTGCCGCACCTCGTAAAACGAGTTGACGGAATGCTCGACCGCGAGCGTGCGGAACTGATTCAGGCCGGCACTCGCCGCCATCTCCCTGGCTTTCGACTCCGGCAGACCGAGCGTGCCGAGGCCGGCTCCCCCCGGCTCCGACAGCGCCGACGACATGCACGACAGCACACTGATGCCGTACATCAACGACGCCATCGGGTTCTTCTCGACGTTCTCGGCGAACGTCTCTCGTCCCTTGATGTCGACGAGCAGCCAGGTTCCGTCGGGCGCGAGCGCGTCAGCGATCGCTCCGATCATCTCTTGCGGATGTGTCATGTCGTGGATGCAGTCGAACGTGGTGATGAAGTCGACCGAGCGATCGTCGGGCAGCGGTTCGTCGCGTGGGTCGACGAACCGGACGTTGTTCGCCCCCTCCTCGCGGCGGCGGTGCTCGGCGCGCTCCAGCGCGTACTTCGAGATGTCGTAACCCACGAACTGGCTCTTCGGGAAGGCGTCGGCCATCAGCAGCACCGCTCCCCCGGCGCCGCAGCCGATGTCGGCCACGGTGATGCCGGCTTCGAGCCGTTCGACGATCCCGTCGAGCGCCGGCAGCACGGTGGGGATCAGGTGGTGACGATTCCACGGCTCGAAGCTGCGTTCGATCCCGACAGCGCCTTCTGGTCCGTGGCTGTCGTAGTCGTGGCCGACCCCGGTCTGGAAGCTCTCCGGCATCGCGTCGAGCGCCGCCATCGTCTGCGGGAACCGGTGGAACATGCCCATGCCGAACGCCGGATGGTCGGGAGATGCCAACACGGCAGTCGCTTCTGGCGTGAGCCAGAAGCGTTCGGCACCCGCTGCGGCATCGGTGTCGACCGCGATCAGCTTCGCGGCGGCCTGGTTGTAGGCCCACTCGCGCACCCAACGCTCGTCGAGCCCTGTCCGCGCGGCCAGCTCGCCTGTCGTGATCGGCTCGTCGGCCGAGGCGAGGGCACTGAACAGACCCAACTTGTCGCCGAGATGGATCATGCCGGCGGTCACGGCTCCATTGAGCTGGGTGAACACCGAGAACGAATAGAACTTGAGTCGATCGGGATCGGGTGCGTCGGCCATCGCGACGACGGTAGATCCTGCGCCCGCGCGGATCAGCAGCGAGTCACGAGCCGACTCAGCGCGTGCGTTCGTCGCGGTCCAGGTGCTCGAGATCGCTGAGCTTCGTGAGCGAGAACGTGAAGCCGTCCTCGAGCGGCAGCGCCTCGATCCGACTCACCGACGAGTGACCGAGGACGAACCGGTCCCACTCCCAGGGGGTGGGTTCCAACCCGAGCAGATGGCCGATGGTCACCGAGTTCGTGCCGGCATGTGCAACCAGCGCAAGACGCGAGCCGGGCTCCGCGATCTGCCACACCGGCAGGTCGGTGTCGGACCGCACGACGCCCCGGTCGGCGAGGAACGACGAGGCGCCGGCTCGGATGCGCGCCACGAAGTCACGTATGGACTCGCCGCCTTCGAGGCCGTGCCAGCGATCCTCGGCTGCCCGACCCTTCAGCTCCGCATAGGCCTCGGCAGCCTTCTCCGCCGGGCTGCCGTGCCACATCGGGTCGCGGATCTCCTCGAGCCACGGATCGATCACCTCATCGGCGGCGAGCACCTCGAGCAGCGGCGCCGCGGTCTGTCGGGCCCGTACGAGCGGCGACACCAGGACCTCGTCGAAGCGCTCGTTGCGCAACCAGTCCGCCAAGCGCTGCGCCTGCCGGTGCCCTCGGTCGGTCAGCGGCGGGTCGACCACCGCCAGGCCGTCTCGCACCCACTCGGGTTCTCCGTGGCGGATCAGCACGATCTCCATGGGCGACGACTGTACGGGCAGACAGCGCCGGTAGCTTGCGCAGCAGTGGCGAACGACAGCGCAGTGCAGCCGGGCTGGTACGCCGACCCACTGGGGCGTTTCGAACTGCGCTACTACAACGGAGCAGCCTGGACTGCGGACGTGTCGACGGCTGGCGGTCGCTTCGTCGACCCGCTCGGCCTCGAACTCGGCCCGAGCGGCATGCAACCTTCCCGAGCGATCGCTTCGACCTCGGCCGACGACTCGAGCAAGAACTCGGCGGCGACGGCGGCCATGGTGCTGGGGATCATCGCCATCTCCATCGCCTGGCTGCCATTCGTCGTCGTGCTCGGCGTGATCGCTGCCGCACTGGCCCTCGCGTTCGGCATCGCCGGGGTCCGCCGCGCCGGGTCGTCGGGCGTCGGCAGAGGTCGTGCGGTCGTGGGCCTCATCACCGGCGCCAGTGCGCTGGTCGCTGCGGCGCTCGGTGTGGTCTTGACCCTCCTCGTGCTCGACGTGTACGACGCCTACGCCGAACCGGGGCCCAACGAGGTCGAGATCACGTCCTGCGCGATCGCCGGCTCGCGTGCGACGGCCACCGGAACGCTCACGAATCTCGGCGACGAGACCGCCGACTTCTCGGTGCTCGTGGGCTTCGTGCGAACGGGCACGGACAACCCGCACCGCACCAGCCGCATCGTGCTCGACGATGTCGAGCCAGGTCGACCGAGCCCGTTCGAGGCGGAACGCCAAGTCGAACTGGACGAGGTCGACTGCATCGTCCTCGAAGTCACCGGACCACTCCCCTTCGGACTCTCCCTCGACTGACGCAAGATCGTCGACCGCGATGAGCGAACCCTCCGTATCCGGGGATGTCGCTCATCGCCAGCGCGCGAGCATCTACGCGATGAGCCAAACCTCCGCATCCCGAGGCATTCGCTCATCGCCGGCGCGAGCATCTACGCGATGAGCGAACCCTCCGTATCGCGGGCATTCGCTCATCGCCGGCGCGCGATCATCGGCGCGATGAGCGAAACCTCCGTATCCGGGGCAGCCGCTCATCACTGGGGGTGGATCACACGGTGGTGGCTGAGACCCAGGCGTCGTAGAGCGCTCGATACGGACCAGCCTGAGCGACGAGAACGTCGTGGTGGCCGTCCTGCACCAGGCGCCCGTCATCGAGCACGAGCACCCGGTCCGCCCGAGCGGCAGTGGACAGGCGGTGGGCGATGGCGATGGTCGTCCTCGAGGCGGCCAACCGCTCGAGCGCCCGGGCGATGCGGACCTCGGTGAGCGCATCGACCGAGGACGTCGCCTCGTCGAGGATCAAGATGTCGGGATCGGCGAGGCCGGCACGCAGCAACGCGACCAACTGACGTTCACCGGCCGACAGTTGGTCACCGCGTTCGCCGACGCTCGTCGCGAGCCCGTTGGGCAACGAGTCGACCCAGTCGCGCACGCCCAGATCGTCGACCACCCGTTCGACGTCTCGCGCGACTGCGTGTTCATCGGCAAAGGCGACGTTCGCGGCAACGGTGTCGTCGAACAGGAACGGCTCCTGCGACACCACGATCAGCCGCGAGCGCAGCTCCGAACGGTCGACCTTCCGCAACGGGACACCGCCCAGGTCGATCTCCCCGACCGTCGGATCAGCGAAGCGGGCGATCAGACGTCCGAGCGTGGTCTTGCCCGAACCGGTTGCGCCGACCATCGCCACCTGCTGGCCGGCGGGAATCGAGACGTCGATGTCCTTCAGCACCGCGGTGTCCGCGGTCTCATCGCTGCGGCTGCGATACGCGAACGTCACCTCGCGGATGTCGATCTGGAGTTGACCCGGCGGCAGCGGGATCGGGTCATCGGGCTGTGGAGGGCCGACCGGCATGTCGAGCACGGACAACACGCGCCGCAACCCGGCGACGGCCATCTGCGTGGTGTCGATCAACTCGGTGAACTCCGCGATCGGTTCGAGGAATCGGTAGGTGAGGAACACGAACCCCACCAGGGCACCGGCGGTCAACCCGCTCTCGGGCCCGCGCCACACACCGATCGCGACGACCGCCGACACGGTGAACGCAGAGAAGACCTCGCCCGACGGGAAGAGGACCGCCCCGATCAGTGCCGCTCGGATCTGCGACGACGCAGTGACTTCGACGGACTCCTCGACCTGCTCGGCCATTACCTCCCCGGCGCCGTAGGCCCGCACGGTCGGTCCACCCGACACCAGCTCCGCGATCGCTCCGAGCGATTGGCCGTTGTTGTAGCGGGCACGGTCGTAGGCAACCAGGAGTCGCGATTGCACCGCACGCAACACGAACACCAGCGGAATCGCGACGGCGAACGCCACCGACGCGAGCACCCAGTCGTACGCGAGCATCACCCCGGCGACGAGCACCATCAGCGTGCCGTCGACCAGCCAGGCAAGTCCACCCCACTGGAAGAACCGCGCCAGCGTCTCGATGTCGCTGGTGACGCGGGCGACGAGGCCACCGCGGCGCTCGTCGTTGTGGTCGGCCAAGCTCAGTTGGTGGATGTGACCGATGAGCCGCACACGTAGGTCGTGGAGTGCGCGTTCGCTGCGCTCGCCGAGGCGGAGCGCAGCCTGACGGAATCCCCAGCCGGAGATGATCACGGCGAGGGCGCCGATCAACGCCATCGGGACGATGACGTCCATCTTCACCTCGCCATCGACGATTCCTCGGTCGATCGACTGCTGGATCAGGATCGGCACGGCGACACGTCCCGCCGCGCCGATGGCCGCCAACATCCAGGTGACGCCCAGTCCTTGGCGCAGGATCGGTGCGGTCTCGAGACCTCGACCGATCGTCCGGACGGCCGAGTCCTGGCTCGGTGGGGTCAGCGTGCCGACCTTGGCGGCCAACGTCGGGTCGATGCTCATGATCCCACCGCACCCGAGATGACGTCAGCGACATCGGTTGGGCTCACGTTGTTCTCGCCATCGTCGCGGTCGGACTCGAAGGCCTCCACCAGCTCCCGATAGGCGCGGGTCGTTGCCAGGAGCTCGTCATGGGTGCCGTGCGCGGCGACGCGCCCGTCGGCCACGAACACCACGTCGTCGGCGAGCGCGATCGTCGATGGACGCGACGCCACCATCAGCACGGTCGATCCGCTCAGCCGTGAACGGAGTCGCTCGAGGATCACCGCCTCGGTTGTCGGGTCCAGCGCCGACGTGGTGTCATCCAGCACCAGCAGACTCGGCTGACGCACGAGCGCGCGGGCCAACGCCAGCCGTTGCCGTTGCCCGCCGCTCAGACTCACGCCCCGTTCCCCCACCACCGTGTCGATCTGCTGGGGCAAACGACGAACGAACTCCGCGGCAGCCGCCTGTTCGAGAGCATCCCAGATGTCGTCGTCGGTGAAACTGGTGCCGAATTCGACGTTGTCGCGAACCGTCCCGCTCGACAGGAAAGCCTCCTGGAAGACGATCGCCCGAGCCCCGGGCGCCAGACGCACTTCACCCTGCCCCGGGCCGATCAGGCCGGCGGCGAGCTGAGCGATCGTCGACTTGCCGGAGCCGGTCGGGCCGACCAGTGCGGTCACGCTCCCGCGGCGCACCGCCAGATCGACCTCGCTCACGGTTGGCGGGCCCTCACCCTCGTGGGAGAACGTGACGCCGTCGAACTCGACACCGATCCCCTCGGGTGCGAGCCCGATGCGTTCGGTCGGGTCGGGCTCGACCGGTTCGTCGAGCACCGCGCGGATGCGCTGCCATGCGGCCATCGAGCGTGGCAGCTCCGACAGCGTGTAGCCGATGAGTCGAAGCGGGAACACGAGCAGGGTGAACAGGAAGATCACGCTCGAGAACTCGCCGATGGTCACGTCGCCGGACCGAACCTGGAGCGCGCCGACGACCACGAGCAGGATGTTGGTCAACGACGGGATCACGTCGAGCAGCGCCTCGAACGAGCTGCGCAGCCGGATGGCCTGGACCCGAGACGCACGAACCCTGTCAGCGAGTCCTGCGAGGCGCTCGGTCTCGCGGTCCTCGGCGCCGTAGGACTTGACGAGCTGCACCCCTTCGAAACTCTCATGGACACCAGCGGAGAACTCGCCGAGTTGATCCTGTGCCCTCGTGAAGTGTGCGGACACCGACTTCTCGTACACGACGTTCGTCGCCAACAACATCGGAAACACCACGACGGCCACCAACCCGAGCGGAACGTCGATGATCAGCATCCACACCGTGGACACCACGAGCATGATCAGCGTCCCGGTCGCGAATGGAATCGGAGCGAGCACGCCCACGGTGGCCTCGGCGTCGACACCGGCGCGCTGCACCAGGTCACCATCCGCACGCCGGTTGTGCCAGCTCACCGGCTGGACCACGTAGCGTCGAACGACACGATTCGTGAACGTCTGGGCCACCCGCCACATCGTGATCGACGCGTAGCTGCGCCTGATGACGATCGCGATCGAGCGGACGACACCGATGCCGATCACCAGTCCGAGGCCGGCGAGCACGGTGCTCGTCGCCACACTCCCCTCGTCGAAACGAGGCAGGATCACGTCGTCGATGACCTTCCCGATGGCAAAGCTCGACGCCACCGTCAACAGCGCAAAGACTGCGGCACCGGCGACGGCGATGCCGAAGAGTTTCGGCTGCACCTTGACCATCGCGGCAATGAAGGCTGCATTGCGACGGGTACGAGCGACCGCGCCCAGCTCGTCGGGCGCGCCGATCTCCTCGGTCGTCGTCTCGGTGGCATGCACGGCACGTTTCTACCAGCCAGGGCCGGTCATATCGTGAGACATTGTGAGCACCGACGCCCCCACTGCCCCGAGCTACGTCCCGGGCGGCCAACCGGGCCGCTGGCGTCGCTCCCCGGTCCGCCGGGTCCTGTTGTGGGGCGCGATCGTGTTCCTGATCCTGTTCTGGATCTGGGCGCTGTTCTTCGCGTCGAAGGAAGCGGTCAACAAGGTCGATGACACCGCCTGGGCGGCCCGGGCCGAGGCGATCTGCGTCGACTACGACGTCGAGCTGCAGGGACTCGAGGCCCAACGGGTGGCCGACCTGCAGGCGCGCGGAGATCTCGTCGACGAATCGACCGATCTGCTCGGGCGCATGCTCGATGAGATCGTCGCCGTCGCCCCCGCCGATGAGAAGGGCCAGGCGATCGTCCCCGCCTGGGAAGCCGAGTACCGCATCCTCCTCGAGGACCGCTATCGCTACGCCGACGAGCTCCGCTCGGGCCAGAACGTCCCCTTCACCGAGACCGCGGTCGAAGGCGTGCCGATCACCGAGCGCATCGAGAAGTTCACGCTCGACAACGAGATGCCCACCTGCGCCCCACCACGAGGCTCCGTCATCTGATCCGCTACCCCGGCCCGATCGTCTTGATCACCCTGGCCGGAACACCCGCAGCCACGCTGTAGTCCGGGATGGGACCCGTCACCACGCTGTTGGCGCCGATCACCACATGGCGACCGATCGTCGCCCCGGGCAACACGACGGTTCCGTGGCCCAACCACGAGCCGTCACCGATCGAGACCGGACGCTCCGGCATCACCTGCTTGGAGATGGGGAGGTCACGGTCGCCGTAGCCGTGGTTCTGGTCGGTGATGTACACGTGGTGCCCCGTCCACACGTCGTCGCCGATCACGATCTGCAGGTGTCCGACGATGCCGCTGCCCTTGCCGATCAGACACCGATCCCCGACCGAGATCACCGGGTCGCTCACCATCTGCTGACCGGGCACCATGCCCGCCGAGAGGGTGATCTGCGGGCCGAACATCGTGCCATCACCGATGTGGATGTAGTGCTCGTTGAAGAGGGCGTTGGGCGGGAAACAGATCACGCTCCCAGCGCCGAAACGGCCGAAACGCTTGCCGCGCCGCGTGTCCGGCCCGATCGCGCCGAGTTCGATCGCCAACTCCCATGTCCGGATCACGCCCTCACCGACCGCCCGCTTGAGCCCGGTGCGCAGCCGCTGGGCCGGCCGGTCGCTTCGAGGTGGTCGTTCGAGCACGACGTGAGACGCTAGTGCCCGCGCTCGGTCGCAGTTCCTACAGTGGGCCGATGCCACCCCACGCGCATCTCGCCGGTTCGGCCACCGACCCGGTGCTCCCGGTCGGTTCGATCACGGATGTTCCTGGTCTTCGAGTTGGCCAGTACCAACGAGCCGGACGTGGTTGGCAGACCGGCACCACCGTCGTCTACGTGCCCGACGGGGCCACCCCAGGGGTGTCCGTGCGCGGCGGTGGGCCAGGTACACGCGAGACCGACGCACTTCGCCCCGAGAACCTCGTGCAGCAGATCCACGCGGTGTGCCTCACCGGCGGCAGCGCGTTCGGACTGGCGGCGGCAGACGGCGTCGTTGCATGGCTGGAGGAACGGTCGCTGGGCTTCCCGGTGGGGTCGGGCGCCGACCTTCAGGGGGTGGTACCGGTCGTCCCCGCGGCCGTCATCTTCGATCTCGCTCGCGCTGGCCGGTTCGACCATCGCCCGACTGCGGACTTCGGACGCCGGGCGATCGGTGCGGCCCGCGTCCGGCAACGTTCGTGGGGGTCGGTCGGCGCCGGCACCGGCGCCCGCGCCGGAGGTCTCCAGGGCGGCGTCGGTACGGCGAGCACCACGGTGGCGATCCCCAACCTCGACCCGGCCGGAAGCTCGGACGCCGACCCGGACGCCGCGCCGTTGTTCGTTCAGGTCGGTGCCGTTGCCGTCGTCAACGCGAACGGCACCGTGATCGACCCGTCGACGGGACTGCCGTGGGCTCACGACGCCTTCGGGCTGCACGAAGTGACCAGCACGGATCGCCAACGGCTCCTCCGTCACCTGAGCGGCCAAGGTGCCAGCCTGAACACGACCATCGGTGTCGTCGCCACGTCGGCGGCGCTGACGAAATCGGAGGTCTCCAAGATGGCCGACGTCGCCCACGACGGACTCGCCCGAGCGATCCGGCCCGCGCATTCGATGTTCGACGGTGACACGATCTTCGGACTCGCCACGGGCGACCACCACATCGGCGACCTCCCGGCCGCGATGCGATCGACTCGCTCGCGCCAGAGCGGGCTCAACCTGATCCTGCGCGCTGCGGCCGACTCGTTCGCGGCAGCGTGCACACACGCCGTGCTCGCCGCGACCACCATCGGCGATGCCCGGGCCTACGTCGACGTCTGTCCGTCTGCCGTTCGGCGTCCTCGCGGTCGAACCGGCTCGTCCCACTAGCGTTGGAGCCGTGGCCATCACGTTCGACAACCCGGGGGCCATGCGCGTCTGGTCGGACGCGACACGGGCCGACGGACACACCATTGCGCTCGTTCCCACCATGGGCGCGTTGCACCATGGTCACTTCGAGCTCGTCAGCAGGGCCGCCCAACTCGCCGACCAGGTCGTCGTGTCCATCTTCGTCAATCCGCTCCAATTCGGCGAACAGGGTGACTTCGAGCACTATCCACGCCCGCTCGACGACGATCTGCGTGCGTGCGAGGCCGCCGGGGTCGACGCGGTCTACGTCCCCACCGCCGCGGCGATGTACTCACCTGACTTCTCGACGAGGGTCCGGGTCGCGGGACTGTCCGACCCGATGGAGGGTGCGTCGCGCCCTGGCCACTTCGACGGTGTCGCCACCGTGGTCACCAAGCTGTTCGCTGCGACCCGGCCCGATCGCGCGGTGTTCGGAGAGAAGGACTACCAGCAGCTCACCATCGTGCGACGGCTGGCCGCCGATCTCGACCTCGGTGTCGAGGTCATCGGTCATCCAACGGTCCGCGAGCACGACGGACTGGCGTTGTCGAGCCGCAACCGACGCCTCGATGACGAACAGCGCCGAGCTGCCGTCTGCGTGCCGACGGCGATCTCCGCCGGAATCGTGGCCGCTCGATCCGAAGGATCATCGGCGAGCGAGGTGATCGCGGCGGCGAGTCGCGTGATCGAGGACGAGCCGATGGCCTCGCTCGACTACATCGCGGTGTTCGACAGCGCCACGCTGGCACCCATCGATCAGTTCGACCCCGACCGCCGACACGAGGGACGCGTTCGTCTCGCACTCGCGGCCCGATTCGGTGACGTCCGACTGATCGACAACGCCGATCTGTTCGCTCCCTGACGACACATCGTCCTGCAGGCGATCGGCGACCCCGGTGAGCACCAGGAGGAGCACCGCCCCGTTGAAGATCGCGTGGGCGACGATCGACGGGCCGATCCGACCGAGCAACGCCACTCCGATGCCGAAGGCGATGCCGACGCCTGAGAGCACCATCACGAGTCCGACGTTGCCGGCGCCGCGCACTGGGTCGATGTGCGCGACGCCGAACAGGAGGCCTTGCACCACGATCACCGCCACCAGGGGAAGCCGACTGCGCAACCCACGCATCACCACCCCACGAAAGACCATCTCTTCGACGATCGGCGCGGCGATCACCGCCGTGATCACCAACGAGACCACATAGGTCCGATCGGCGCTGATCTCGTCGAGGCCCTCGGTGTTGCTCACCAACGGCACGCCGAGCGCCACCACGACGAGACCGACCACCACTTGCGCAGCGATCGCGCCGAGCCAGATCACTGGCCCCCACCCGAGATCGGCGAACCGCGGCGTGAGGCCGATGTCAGTGCCGAGATCGCCGGTCGCCCATCGGTTGCTCGCAAACCGGCACCACCACACCGGTGGGCCGTAGCCGACGAGCGCGAGCAGCGCGACGTAGGCCGCCACGGGCCAGTCGAAGTCGATCACCGCGTCGAGCAGGTACTTCGACACGATCAGTGACGCGGTCAGGACCCCGATGGCTCCCCACGCTGCGGCCATCGGCAACGTCGCCGGAACGGTCGGGGGATGGGGTGCGGCGGGCGATCCGGCCCCGATGACGCTCCCGACAACGGCCGTCCCTCGGATCGGCGGGGGAAGCGCAGCGCTCATCGTCAGCTCATCTCGGTTCAAGAATGTCTCAAGGTCTGATCAGGTTTTCGTCAACGTCGTTCAAGACGGTACCGGGATCGCCCGATGCACCTGGGAATCAGTGTTGGCGCCGCGACCAACACCTTCCCTCAGTTTGGACGCTTCTGCATGACATCGGCCACATCAGCACGCACACCGGTCTCGAGTCGTTCCGGACGACGAGGGCTCACGATCGTGGTCTGCCTGGCGGCCATCGTGTCCACGCTCACCCTCGCTGCGAGTGCCACGCCGGTTGCAGCTGCAGGCCCGGCCGCGAGCGACTGGCTCGGCATCGTCAACGTCTACCGAGCCCAGTCGGGCCTCGCTCCCGTGGCGAACAACCCGTCGTGGTCGAGCGGGGCCACGAACCACTCGTGCTGGATGCTGCTGAACGGCATCGCCCACGACGAGACGCCTGGGTCACCCGGCTACACATCGGACGGCGACCAGGCCGGCAACAGCGGCAACGTGGCGGTGTCGAGCAGTGCCGGTGCGACGGCGCGCAACCACATCGATCTCTGGATGTCCGGACCGTTCCACGCCATTGGTCTCCTGCGGCCGTCGTTGCAGCAGGCGGCGTTCGGGATGTGTGCGAGCCCGCCCAACCCGTCCAACACCCGTTGGAAGTCCGGGGCGACACTCGACGTCGTGCGCGGCAACAACTGGGGTGCTGCCAAGCCGGCCACGCCGGTCGTCTTCCCTGGTAACGGTGCGACGACGAGCCTCACCCGTTTCGTTGCCGAGTCACCGGACCCGCGCTCGTTCTGCGGTTGGGGTTCGCAGAGCGTCGGTCTGCCACTGATCGCCATGATGCCGTCGAATGTGACGACGGCAACGGCGACCCTCGTCGGTCCATCCGGGCCGATCCCGACATGCGTGCTGCACAAGGCGAACACGAGCGGGACGGCCAGCCAGATCCTCGGTGGCGACAACGCCGTGGTGGTCGTTCCGGCCGCACCACTCAACACCGGCACCTACACCGTGTCGGTCGTGTCGAACGGTGGCACGGCGAACTGGAGCTTCAACGTCGACCCATCGGCACCACTGGAGGTCACCGGCCCGCCGCCGGCGACGTCGAAGGTGCTCGCCCCTGCCGCGCCCTTCCAGCCGGTCACGCCGTTCCGATTCGCCGACTCGCGCCTGAACCAGCGGGTGGGTGTCCTCACCGCCGGCAAGCAGGTACGGGTCAAGGTCGCCGGGACCCCCGGAATTCCGGCCGACGCAACAGCGGTCAGCGCGAGTTTCACCATCACCCAGCCGGGAGGCGGAGGATTCCTGACGGCGTTCAACTGCCTCGGTGGCGTCCCCGCCGTGTCCACGCTCAACTACGAACGGCTCCAAACCGTGTCGAATCAGGCGATCGTTCCGCTCGATCGAGGTGACATCTGCCTGTACTCGCTCGCCACTGCCCACGTCGTGATCGATGTCAACGGCTATGTGGCATCGGACGGCAGCCAGACGTTCAACCCCGTCCAGCCGAAACGACTCCTCGACACCCGCACGACCAAGACGTTGAAGGCGGGTTCGCGCTTGGTGGTGTCGATGACCGGGGGCACGAGCCCCGTGCCCGGCAGAGCCACCGCAGTCGCGATCAACCTCACAGCCGTCCAACCACGATCCGACGGGTGGATCCGGGCCTATCCCTGCGACCAGCGCGAACCGTCGACGTCCTCGGTGAGCGCCCGTTTCGCCGGCGTGATCGCGAGTTCGGTCATCGTTCCACTCGCCGCCGATGGGACGATCTGCCTGAAGTCGATGATGACCACCGATGCCATCGTCGACGTCACAGGCTGGTTCGGCGCAGCGAATGGTCTCGACTTCGTGCCGATCGACCCCATCCGACTCGCAGACACGCGATCGTTCAACTCCACGCTCAACCCTTGGACCCAGGGCCAGATGGTCAAAGCCGGCAAGGTGATCGAGATCAAGGTCGCCGGAACCCGCGGCGTGCCCGCCGGCATCACCGGTGCCACCATCAATCTGGTGGCACTCGGCGCTTGGAGCCCGGGTTGGCTCCGGGTGGTGCCCTGCGGCACCTCGACGGACGTCTCGAACGTCAACTTCTCGAGCCCTGCTCCCATCGCGAACGGCGCCAACGTCCGGCTCAGTTCCAAGGGCACGATCTGTGTCGTCGGCATGGCGACCACCCACGTGTTGGTGGACGTCACCGGCGTCTGGAAGTGAGCTCGGCGCGCCTCAGCGACGCACGGCGTGGTCGGTGACCGACGCCCGGTACCGGATCGTGTGCACGCTGTCGCCGGAGAGGATCGCACCGCGCGCCAGCATCCGCCCGAACTGCCAGTTCGACAGACCGAGTTCGGGTGCGTTCAGTGCGTACTGCCCGTCGACCCATCGGGTGAAGCCGTTCCCGACGAACGGTGCATCGACGGCGGCGTAGAACCGATCGATCTCGCCCGGATCCTCGGTCACGATCGAGGCGACGAACCGGGGGCTGTGGCGATTGCACAGGTCGACCGCCTCATCCACTGACTCGACGACCAGCAGCGTGATCTCGGGCGACTGCTCCCACTCCCACTCGGTGCCGAGGCGGTGTTCGTCGATCGTCGTGGCCCACGGCTCGTCGCCGACACCGGACGCCCTGATGATCGGGACCATTCGTTCGAAGCGCTCCGCCGGCACGTGGAGCTCGCTTCCTGCGAGCACGTGGAGTCGCCCGAACGTGTCGCGAGCAGCGGCGGCCGCATCGAGGGCGTCGAGCACCACTGGCACGAGCTCGTCTGCCTGCTCGCGTAGGACGACCACCACGTTGACGGTGTTGCACACCTTGCGATCGAGCGAGTTCTGCGTCGCCTGACGAAGCGTCTCCGGCGCTGCGGCACGGCCGGCGACCAACCAGGCGCCGCCGGTACCGTGGAGGCTCACCGGGGTACCCGACTGCGATGCGACGGCACCGAGTTCGGCCACGGCGCCACCGGACCCGCGTGCGACGGCAAGGGCCAGGCGTCGATCAGCGAACAACGCGTGACCCGCGGCGTGCGTCGGCGAGTCCACCAGACGAACCGTGCCCTCGGGCAGTCCAGCTGCGCTCAACGCCGGGTCCAGCGCATGATCCACGATCGCACGGGCGGTGGCCAGTGCGTCGGAGCCGATTCGGAACACGACCGTGTTGCCGGTGCGCACCACCCCACACGCGTCCGCGAACACGTTCGGGCGGCCCTCGAACACGAACCCGACGACGCCGAGCGGTGCGCGCCTGGCCTCGACCGACCAGTCGTCGTGGTCGATGTGGTCGACGACCCCGTCGCGTCGACTCGGCGAGTCGCGCCAACCCCGCAGCCCACTCACCATGTCGGCACGCATCCGGTCGTCGAGCAGCAGTCGGGTCGTGGACCGACCCCGTGCGACGGCTGCCTCGACGTCGGCGGCGTTGGCTGCAGCGATCGGTGCGAAGCGCTCGTCGTCGGCGAGCACCGCTGCGAATCGCTCGAAGAACTCGGTGATCTGCTCGTCGGTCACCGCTGCGAGCTCGGCGAACGACCTGGTGGCGTCGGTCACGGCGTCGGCCACGAGTGCTCCGACCGCCGCCGGAATCAGCAGCAGCTTCCCCGTGGACTGGACCACGATGATGCGATCGCCGGGGCAGAACTGCTCGGCGAGTTCGGCCGACACGACGGACACGCGATCGCCCCCGAACAGGATCTCCTGGCCCTCGGTCAGACCGGCGAGCGCTCGTACCTGGGGCTGCAACGACACGGCGTTAGCGTAGGCACGTGTCCACGTCTCCGCTCTACTTCCGCCAGCTCCTGTCGGGCCGCGATTTTGCCGTCGGTGACCCGCTCGCAGGTCAGATGGTCAACTTCGTCTACGCGATCGGTGATCGCCACACCGGCGACTGCGTCTTGGTCGACCCCGCCTACGCCGTGAAGGAACTCGTCGATCTGGTCGGAGCGGACGGCATGACCGTCACCGGCGCGCTGGCGACGCACTACCACCCGGATCACGTCGGCGGATCGATGATGGGGCACTCGATCGAAGGGATCGCGGAGCTGCTCGACCATGTCGACTGTCCGATCCACGTCCAGCACGATGAGGTCGAATGGGTCACGAAGGCGACCAAGGTCACCGCCGACCATCTCGTCGGTCACGATTCGGGCGATGTGCTCACGGTCGGGTCCATCGACATCTCCCTGGTGCACACCCCTGGGCACACCCCGGGCAGCCAGTGCTTCTTCGTCGACGACCGGCTGATTGCGGGCGACACGCTCTTTCTCGAGGGCTGCGGACGAACCGACCTACCCGGATCGGACCCGGCGAAGATGATCGAGAGTCTGCGCCGACTCGCCGAGGTTCCCGACAGCACGATCCTGTTCCCTGGTCACCGCTACTCCATTGCGAGCAGCGCGACGATGGACGTGGTCAAGGAGACCAACTTCGTCTTCCAGTGAGCAGGTTGCGCGGTGCCAGGCACCGCGGAACGTCACGAAACGGGTTGTGAGCAGGTTGCGCGGTGCCAGGCACCGCGCAACGTCAGGCACCGCGAAACGTCAGCAGTCGGACTTGGCGGGGATCACGATCTCGAGGCCGACGTAGAACGAGCTGTAGCCGGACGTGTTGACGTTGGCGGCATTCAGCGCATCGACCGTGACGTCGAACTTGCCCGCCACCTTGCCGATGTAGTCACCCTCGACGATCGTGTACGAGCCCGGCGCACAGTTGTCGCCGGCATCGGGGATCGTCTCGGTTGGAGTGTCCTCTGAGGCGGCATCTGACGTGTCACCGCTGTCGGTCGACGCGGCCGCCGATCCTGCAGCAGCCGCGGCGACCGACTTGGCTCCTGGCGGGAGCAGGATCATCGTGCCGGGGAACGGGAACGTGTTCGGATCGGTCCATTCGTTCACGGCGAGCAGGTCGTCGAGGCTGACACCGAATCGAGTGACCAGGACGTACCACGCGTCACCGGACTGCACCTCGTAGTCCTGCGTGCCCTCGACCACTGCGTCGGGATCGCCGGCCAGGGTGTCGGCGGGCGGCTCCGTGGTCGCCGGCGGTCGCACGACGAATGCGGTGGAGGCGGCGCTGAGGTCGATCGTCGACTGGGTTGCACCGGTCTCGCCGCCGCCGCACGAGGCGAGCACGAACGCGCCGATCAGCGCAGGACCGACGAGCGCGCCCAGGCGGCGCGTGCGTGTCGGGGTACAGGTCGATTGCATGTCAGACAGCGTAGGCCCTGGAGACACGCCCGTGTCGTCAGCTCGGCGGCCCTGAGCCCACCGTCACATCGGGGCTCGGCGCGCCGTCGTCACATCAGCGGTCGGTCGGTCGGCTTCACCGGCGACGGCAGTCGGCTCTCGCCCATCAGATAGGCGTCGACGCCGGACGCGCACGCGCGCCCTTCGGCAATCGCCCACACGATCAGACTCTGGCCGCGGCCCATGTCTCCGGCGACGAACAGCCCGTGCTGGTTGGTCATGTAACGGTGATCTCGCGACACGTTCCCCCGAGCGTCGAACCCGACGTCGAGGGACTCCAGCCACGAACCCTTCTCGGGGCCGACGAAGCCGAGCGCGAGGAAGACGAAGTCGGCAGCGATCTCGTGATCGGTGCCCTCCACCTTCACGAACGCTCCGTCGACCATTTCGACCTCGTGCAGACGAAGTGCTCGAACCCGGCCGTTGCCGTCGTCGAGGAACTGTTCGGTGTTCACGCTGAACATGCGCTCGCCGCCCTCCTCGTGAGCGGAGGTCACCTTGTAGGTCATCGCGAACTGCGGCCACGGGTTGCCCGCAACCCGGTGTTCCGGTGGCTTCGGGAGGATCTCCAGCTGCGTGACCGACGCCGCTCCCTGACGATGGGCAGTGCCCAGGCAGTCGGCACCGGTGTCGCCGCCGCCGATGATCACGACATGCTTGCCGTTCACATCGATCGGCGACTGCTCGATGTCACCGAGCTGCACCCGGTTCGCGAACGGCAGGTACTCCATGGCCTGGTGAATGCCGGCGAGCTCGCGACCGGGGATCGGCAAGTCACGCCACGATGTCGCTCCACAGGCGAGCACGACGGCGTCGTGCGATGCCCGGAGCACTTCGATGTCGACGTTCTCGCCGACGACGGCGTTGGTGCGGAACTCCGTGCCCTCGGCCTCCATCTGCTCGATCCGTCGATCGATGTGCCGTTTCTCCATCTTGAACTCGGGGATGCCGTAGCGAA
Source organism: Ilumatobacteraceae bacterium (assembly GCA_963741875.1). GTDB lineage: Bacteria > Actinomycetota > Acidimicrobiia > Acidimicrobiales > Ilumatobacteraceae > Sva-07. Next base: position 98,104 of record CAVUJO010000003.1, read on the forward strand.
GCAGACCGCCGATGCGATCGGCGCGTTCGAGCACGACGACCTCGTGTCCCGCCCGGGTGAGCTGCTGCGCAACGGCGAGACCGGCCGGCCCCGAGCCGATGACGGCGACACGCTTTCCGGTGCGTACCGCGGGAACGTGCGGGGTCACCCAGCCCTCGTCCCAGGCGCGATCGATGATCTCGACCTCGACCTGCTTGATGGCGACCGGGTTCTGATTGATGCCGAGGACACACGCCGACTCGCACGGTGCCGGGCACAGCCGCCCGGTGAACTCGGGGAAGTTGTTCGTGGCGTGCAGCCGTTCGATCGCGTCCTGCCAATGATCGCGGTAGACGAGGTCGTTCCAGTCGGGGATCAGATTGCCGAGTGGGCAGCCGTTGTTGCAGAACGGGATGCCGCAGTCCATGCATCGACCGGCCTGATGTTGGAGTTCGTCCTCGTCGAAGTCCTCGTACACCTCCTTCCAGTCGCGCAAACGCACGGGAACGGGACGCCGTTGCGGCGTCTCGCGGTCCCACTCCAGAAATCCAGTTGGCTTGCCCATGTCAGGCCCTCGCTGCTTCCATGATCTTGTCGACGGTGGCTGCCTCGTCGAGACCGGCGGCCTCGGAGTCGGCGATGACGGACAACACCCGCTGGTAGTCCTTCGGCATCACCTTTCGGAACGACGTCACTGCCTGGTCCCAGTCGCCGAGGATGCGTTCGGCGACCGCTGATCCGGTGAGGTCACGGTGGCGAAGGATGGTGGCGTTCAGGAACTCACGGTCGGCGGCGTCGAGTGCTTGCAACTCGACCATCTCGTAGTTCACCTTGCTCGCGAACACTTCGTCCGGGTCGTACACGTAGGCGATTCCGCCCGACATGCCGGCGCCGAAGTTCCGCCCGGTCGGCCCGAGCACCACGACGCGTCCACCGGTCATGTACTCACATCCGTGGTCACCGACGCCTTCACTCACTGCGGTCGCACCGGAATTGCGTACGCAGAAGCGTTCGCCCACGATGCCGCGCAGGAAGATCTCACCGCTGGTGGCTCCGTAGCCGATGACGTTGCCGGCGATGATCTGTTCTTCGGCAACGAACGACGAGAACGGATGCGGATGCACGATGAGGCGTCCGCCGGAGAGGCCCTTGCCGACGTAGTCGTTGGCGTCGCCCACGAGGCGGATCTGGATGCCAGCGGGCACGAACGCACCGAGGCTCTGGCCGGCCGAGCCCGTCAGCGTGATCTCGATGGTGCCGTCGGGCAGGCCGGCGCCCTTCCACTTCTTGGTCACCTCGTGACCGAGCAACGTCCCGACCGTTCGGTTGACGTTGCGCACCGGCAGATCGATCGACACATGGTGCGCGTCCTCGATTGCCGGTTGCGCCAACTCGATCAACTGTTGGTCGAGTGCCTCCTCGAGCCCGTGGTCCTGACCGGCGCTCTGGATCAACGTCTGGCCATACGGGTTCTGCGGCTCGGCCAGAATCGGACTGATGTCGAGCCCAGACGCCTTCCAGTGCTCGATCGCCTTGCGTGCGTCGAGCGCCGTCACGTGGCCGATCATCTCGTCCATGGTGCGGAACCCCAGCTCGGCCATCAGCTCACGAACCTCGGTGGCGATGTACTCGAAGAACGTCTCGACGAACTCCGGCGTTCCGCTGTAGCGCGCCCGCAGCTCGGGGTTCTGCGTGGCGATGCCCACCGGGCAGGTGTCGAGGTGGCAGACGCGCATCATGATGCAGCCCGACACGACGAGTGGTGCCGTGGCGAAACCGTATTCCTCGGCGCCGAGCAGCGCGGCGATCACCACGTCACGGCCGGTCTTCATCTGACCGTCCGCCTGCACCACGATCCGGTCTCGCAGGCCGTTGAGCAGCAGTGTCTGCTGGGTCTCGGCCAGGCCGAGCTCCCACGGACCACCGGCGTGCTTGAGCGACGTGAGCGGGCTGGCACCCGTGCCGCCGTCGTGGCCGGAGATCAGCACGACATCGGCTTTGGCCTTCGACACCCCGGCGGCAACGGTACCGACACCGGTTTCGGCGACGAGCTTGACATGCACCCGGGCAGACGGATTGGCGTTCTTGAGGTCGTGGATCAGTTGCTTCAGGTCCTCGATCGAATAGATGTCGTGGTGCGGTGGCGGGCTGATCAGACCGACGCCGGGCGTCGAGTGCCGGGTGGCCGCGATCCAGGGGTAGACCTTGTGGGCGGGAAGCTGACCGCCTTCGCCGGGCTTCGCGCCCTGGGCCATCTTGATCTGGATGTCGTCGGCGTTGGTGAGGTACTCCGACGTCACACCGAACCTGCCCGACGCCACCTGCTTGATCGACGATCGTCGCTCCGGGTCGTACAGACGGTCGACGTCTTCGCCGCCTTCACCGGTGTTCGATTTCGCCCCGATGCGGTTCATCGCGACCGCCAGGGTCTCGTGCGCCTCGGCAGAGATCGAGCCGTAGCTCATCGCGCCGGTCGAGAACCGCTTGACGATCTCATCGATCGGTTCGACCTCATCGATCGGCACGGCGGCGCGATCGCTGGCGAACTCGAAGAGCCCACGCAGCGTCATCAGCTTCTCGGACTGGTCGTCGACCTTCGACGTGTACTCCTTGAAGACGTCGTACCGCTTCGCCCGCGTGGAGTGCTGGAGCTTGAACACGGTCTCCGGGTTGAACAGATGCAGCTCGCCTTCACGGCGCCACTGGTACTCGCCGCCGAGTTCGAGCTTGCGGTGGGCTCGCTCTTCGGGACGGGTCGGGTTGGCCATGGCATGTCGAGCGGCGACCTCGGCCGCGATTTCGTCGAGCCCGATGCCGCCGAGCTGCGAGATCGTGCCGGTGAAGTACGCATCGACCACGGTCTTGCCGAGGCCGATCGCTTCGAAGATCTGGGCGCCGGTGTAGGAGGCAACGGTCGAGACACCCATCTTCGACATGATCTTCAACACACCCTTGCCGCAGGCCTTGATGTAGTTCTTGACCGCCTTCACGGGGTCCATCCCGCCGAGACCGTGCATCTCCTCGCCGATGAGGTCCTCGATCGATTCGAAGGCCAGATACGGGTTGATCGCCCCGGCGCCGTACCCGATCAGCAGTGCCATGTGGTGCACTTCGCGCGCGTCACCGGCCTCGACGATCAAGCCTGCCATCGTGCGCTGCTTGGTCCGTACGAGGTGGTGGTGTACGGCGGCGGTCAACAGCAGCGACGGGATCGGGGCGTCGACGGTGTCCGCATTGCGGTCCGACAGCACGATGATGCGCGCGCCACCATCGATGGCGTCGGAGGCCTGTTGGCAGACCCGATCGAGCGCGGTCCGCAGTCCTGCACCACCGTCCGAGACGCGGTAGAGCCCCGAGAGCACCTTGGCCTGCAGGCCCGGTCGGGTGCCGTCGTCGTTGATGTGGATGATCTTGGCGAGTTCGTCGTTGTCGATGATCGGGAACGGCAGCGCGAGCTGGCGACAGCTCTCCGGCCCCGGATCCAGCAGGTTCGCCTCGGGACCGACCGACGACGACACTGCGGTGACGACCTCTTCCCGGATCGCATCCAGTGGCGGGTTGGTCACCTGCGCGAACAGCTGCTTGAAGTAGTCGAACAGCAACCGCGGACGTTCGGAGAGCACGGCCAGCGGGGTGTCGGTGCCCATCGATCCGAGCGCCTCTCCCCCGCTCGCCGCCATCGGCGTGATGAGGATCTTGAGCTCTTCGTGGGTGTAGCCGAACATCTGCTGACGACGCAACACACTGTCGTGGCTGAACACGACGTGTTCGCGTTCGGGCAGATCGGGCAGCGAGACCATCCCGTCGGCCAACCAGTCGGCGTACGGATGGAGCGCAGCGAGTTCTGACTTGATCTCCTCGTCGCTGACGATTCGGCCCTGCCCGGTGTCGATCAGGAACATCTTGCCGGGCTGCAGACGGCCCTTGGCGACGATCCTCGACGGGTCGACGTCGATCACGCCGACCTCGGACGCCATCACCACGAGATCGTCGTCGGTCACCCAGTAGCGGCTCGGTCGCAGACCGTTGCGGTCGAGGACGGCGCCGATCATCTCGCCGTCGGTGAACGCGACGCTCGCGGGCCCGTCCCACGGCTCCATCATCGCGGCGTGGAACCGGTAGAAGTCGCGCTGTTCCTGAGACATCGTCTCATGGTTCTCCCACGCTTCCGGAATCATCATCAGCATCGCATGATGAATGGGGTAGCCACCGAGGTGAAGGAGTTCGAGCACCTCGTCGAACCGTGCGGTGTCCGACGAACCGGGCGTGCAGATCGGGAACGCCTGGTCGATCCCCGGAAGCAGATCGCTCGCCAACATCGCCTCGCGGGCGCGCATCCAGTTCTGGTTGCCCTGGACCGTGTTGATCTCACCGTTGTGGGCCACGAATCGGTACGGGTGCGCCAAGGGCCACGACGGGAAGGTGTTGGTCGAGAAGCGGGAGTGCACGAGCAGCAGCGCAGATTCGACCCTCGGGTCGAGCAGGTCGGGGAAGAATTCGCTGAGCTGCGGCGTCGTCAGCATGCCCTTGTAGACGATGGTGCGAGACGACAGCGATGCGAAGTAGGCGTCGAGGTCACCTTCCAACTCACGGCGGCTGCGCTTGCGAGCGACGAACGCCTTGCGGTCGAGCTCGATGCCGGTGGCACCACCGGGATCCGCCACGAACAGCTGCTTGAACGTCGGCATGGCCGCCCGGGCGGTCACGCCGAGGCAGTCGGGCTCGACCGGGAGGTCACGCCAGCCGAGCACCTTCAGTCCGACCTCGTCGACCGTCGCCTCGATCGCGGCAACGGCCTTCTCGCACGACCCCGGGTCGGCGGGCAGGAATGCCGTACCGACCGCGTAGGCCCCGGCAACTGGCAGGTCGAACTCGACGACGGCTCGCAGGAACGCATCGGGTACCTGGAGCAGGATGCCGGCACCATCACCGGTGTCCGGCTCGGCGCCGGTGGCGCCACGGTGCTCCATGTTGGTGAGTGCCTGGAGACCGGTGAGCACCAGTTCGTTGGAACGGACACCCTTGAGGTGCGCCACGAACGAGACACCACACGAGTCGTGTTCGTTTCGGGGGTCGTACAGGCCGATCTGGCCAGGGGGCTGTTGCATCATCACATCCGCGTGTCTCGAAATTGCACGGCCCCGTGACGGATCCGGTCATCGTTGACCGGTGAGAGCGATCGACGATGACCTGCTCACACGGGGTGCTCGAGACGACGCTGGCTCGAGGCGGGAACCCACATCATAGGGGCCACAGCCGCCGTCGGAAAGTTCGTTCGCTCGTGATCGCGCGGACCAGACTCCCCGTATGTCCCACGACGACACCACGACGGCTCCCGACGGCACCTCGATTGCCTGGAGCCGCACCGGCTCAGGTGAACCCGTGGTGCTCGTGCACGGCATCACCGAATCAGCCGCCTCGTTCGATCCGATCGTCGCTCGCCTCGCCACCACCAACGAGGTGATCACCCTCGACCTACGCGGCCACGGCGAATCAGGTCTCGCAGCCACCTATGACCTCGGATCCATGGCCACCGACGTCGCTGCGGTGATCGCAGCTGCCGGCGTCGAGCGGCCCCACCTCGTCGGTCACTCCCTCGGCGGCGCCACGGTCACCGCCGCTGGTTCGATGCTCGACGTGGCGAGCGTCGTCGACATCGACCAGTCGCTCCAACTCGACGCCTTCAAGGACCAGCTCGCACCGGCCGAGGAGATGCTGCGTGATCCGGAGCGCTATCAGCTGGTGGTCGACGCGATGTTCGAGATGATGATGGGCGACCTGCTCTCGGCCGACGAGCAGGTCCGCGTGAACGGCTTGCGCCGGGCCGAGCACGAGGTGGTGCTCGGGTCGTGGGAGCTGCTGCTGTCCGAACCGGTCGAAGAGATCGCAGCGGCCGTCGATGCCGCGCTGGCCGGCTACCAAGGCCGAGACGTTCCGTATCTCGCGCTGTTCGGTCTCGACCCCGGCGACGGCTACGCCGCCTGGCTCGACGAGCGCATCGCCGGCTCCGTCGTGGAGTACTGGGCCGATCACGGCCACTACCCGCACCTGGTCGACCCCGACCGCTTCGTCACCCGCCTTCGTCAGTTCTGGGCCGCCTGACCGGTCGTCGCGCGGTTCCCCGATCTGCGCCCGCTCGGTCCCATCGCCCGATTTGCGCCCCTCCCGTCCCGGTTTCCGGGACGCAGCGGGCACAGATGGTGCGGCGGCAGCGGTCAGGCGTCGGCGTAGACCGCCGGACGCTTCTCGAAGCCGGCCATGACCGCCTCGATCTGATTCGGTGTGCCGATCTGGGCGCCGATCACGCGGCGCTCCTCGGCGAACTGTTCGCCGGCGCCATCGCTCGCGAGTCGGTTGAACAGCGACTTGGCGCCTCGGACCGCGCCGGGGCTCATGCCGGCGATCTCGCGGGCCATCGCCATCGCATCGTCCCTCGGGCTCTCGCTCAGCTTGGTGACGAGTCCCATCTCGGCTGCCTCGGCACCGGAGAAGACGCGAGCGGTGAACGTGAGTTCCTTGGCGATGTCCGGCCGCACCAGCTTCGACAGGATGAACGTGCCGGTCATGTCGGGCACGAGTCCCCAGTACACCTCGCGCACCGACATCTTCGTGTCGGGATGAACGATCCGGATGTCGGCACCGAGTGCGATCTGCAGACCGCCGCCGAGCGCATGCCCGTGGACCGCTGCGATCACGGGAACGCCGAGTTCCTGCCAGACCCAACACACCTGCTGGCCGAGATGGGTGATGCGGCCCGCTTCCATCTGACCGGGATTGCCGTCCGAGCGAGTGGCCGCACTCGATGCATCGTCGCCGCCTGCCATCGCCTGGAACGACGAGAAGTCGAGACCTGCACAAAACGAGGCGCCATCGCCCGACAGCACGACAGCGCGCAGCCCCGGCTCGGACTTCAGCTGTTCGCCGGCTTCCGCGATCGCGGTGAACATGGCGTTGTCGAGCGCATTGCGCTTGTCGGCACGGTTGAACACGACGTCGGCAACGCCGTCGGTGATGGTGATGAGGACGCGATCAGACATGCCGAGAGTCTCGCGCTCGGGCAACGGCGCCGACGAACGGACCGGCGCCGCGGCGCGGGCTACCAGTTGTCCCAGTGCAGCACGGTGTCGAGCGGGAGGCGCTTGGCGAGCTGGAAGTCGGTGCCGACCGTGTACGCGATCGGGAACAGTCCCGCCTGCGTGTAACGGTCGTGCGGGATGCCCAGCAGCTCCGCCGCTTCGGCCTCGCCGCCGTCCATCAGGTGGATCGTGGTCCACGCCGAGCCCATCGCGCGCTCGCGCAACGCCATCATGAAGCTCCAGACCGCCGGCAGGATCGACCCCCACTGTGAGGCTCCCGCAAACGCCGGGACCCCATCGAGTCGACCCTCGATGCACGGGATCAACAGCATCGGCGCCCGGTGGAAGTTCTCGGCGAGGTACGTGGCCGACTCGGTGACGCGATCGCGCTGTTCGTCGCGCAGGTCGCCGGGCTCGTACTGGTTCGATCGAGCCATCGACGCGTACTTGGCGAAGTTGCGGGCATAGATGTCGGCGAGCGCTTGCTTCTTCGCTGCATCCTCGACGATCACGAACTGCCAACCCTGACTGTTGGAGCCGGTCGGCGCCTGGAGCGCGATCTCGAGGCACTCCTCGACCACCGCACGGTCGACGGGACGTTCGAAATCGAGTCGTTTGCGGACCGAACGGGTCGTGGTGAGGACTTCGTCGGCCGTCAGGTTGAGCTGCATCCGAGGAGTGTCGCGGATCAGTAGGAGCGTTGGCGTACCAGGGAGCGGTCGATCTCGGCGACCGTTCGCACGCCGGTGAGCGCCATCGTGCGCTCCATCCCTTCGCGCATGAACGTGAGCAACTGATCGACGCCACGCTCGCCGGCCGCGCCGAGCGCGTACAGATAGGGACGACCGACGGTCACGGCGTCGGCGCCGAGCGCGAGCGCCTTGACGATGTCGCTGCCGCGGCGAACGCCACCGTCGCAGATGATGGTGGCGTGCTCGCCCAACTCCTGGCGAACGGGTTCGACGAGGTCGAGTGGCGTGGGGGCGTCGTCGAGCTGTCGGCCGCCGTGATTCGACAAGCCGATCCCCTGCACGCCCATCGCCACCGCCTGCTTCGCGTCGGCGACCGTCTGGATGCCCTTGAGCACGATCGGGCCGTCCCAGATCGACCGCAACCACTCGATGTCGTTCCAGGACAGCGATTGATCGAAGTGGTTCGCCACCTTCTTGGCCAAGGTGATCGGCGTCGAGCCGTCCACCTCGCTGTGGCCGACGACGTTGGCGAACCTGATGGGCTCGTTGCGAAGGAAGTCCCAGGTCCAACCTGGATGCACCGCACCGTCGACAAGTGTCCACGGCCCGATCTTGGGCGGCAGGGTGAACCCTCGCCGGACGTCCCGTTCGCGCCGTCCCAGCACCGCTGTGTCGACGGTCATCCACACCGTCGAGTAACCAGCGGCCTTCGCCCGACCCACCAGTTCCTCCACGAGCGGCCGATCACGCCAGGTGTAGATCTGGAACCACTTGTCGGCGGCGTTGACGGACGCGACTTCTTCGATCGATCTGGTTCCCATCGTCGACAGGGAGTACGGAATCCCCGCTCGTTCCGCAGCCCGGGCCACCGCCAACTCGCCTTGCGAGTCCGCGATCCTGGTGTAGCCGGTCGGCGCGATGATCAGCGGCAGCGACAGCCGGCGCCCGAACAAGTCGGTCGATGTGTCGAGGTTGCTCACGTCCTGCAGTACTCGCGGCTCGAACTGATACCGAGAAAACGCGGCCACGTTGCGTTCGAGCGCGCGCTCGTCCTCGGCGCCGCCATCGATGTAGTCGAAGACTCCCCGCGGCAGGCGACGTTTTGCCACGCGTCGCATGTCCTCGACCGACACGCACTGCTTCAACCGTCGTTCGACGGGGTCGAGTGCGATGCGATCGAACTGCACCACCGAACGAAACGTGTTGATCATTCCCACGGCGCCGATCGTACGTCGATCACCGTCGGACGCGACATCCATCCGGTTCGAGTCGTCGACCAGCGGGGTCATTCGACGATGCGAAGTCCGCTCGGTGTCATCGACGGCTCGGCCTGAGGGAGATCGACGACGAACTCGGTGCGGTGCGCCGGAAAGAGGTGCTCGCTCACGAGGACCGCCCGACCGGAATCGTCGGTGGTGATCCGCTGACACCGAAGCACCGGTGAACCGAGTGGAACGCCGAGCAAGCGAGCGTCAGCCTCGTCGACCAGGTCGGCCCCGATCGTCTGGGTGGCGCCGCGCAGCTTCACGTCCAGCAGCTCGTAGAACGGGCGGCGCTCGACGTCCTTTCGGGACAGGTGAGCACCCAACTCGGCCGGGCACCAGACGGTGACGACAGCAAACGGCTCACCGTCGGCCAGGTTGACACGCTTGACTCGCAGCACCTGATCGACGCCGAGGATCCGTTCGACCCGCTCGGGCGCCGACTCGTAGGCGAACTCCTCGATCTTGCGTTCTGACAGCTTGCCGACACCCTCGAGGTGCGATTCGATCGTGGCGAGCGACTCGAGGCTCTGCGGTACGGGTTCGGCTGCCACGAACCATCCGAACCCCTGACGGGCCGCGATCAATCCGTCGTCACGGACGAGTTCGAGGGCGCGCCGGATCGTCACCCGCGACGCGCCGAACTCCATCGACATTTCCGCCTCGGACGGCAACACCGAGCCCGCTGGGGATCGGCGGGCCCGTTCGCGCAGCTCCTCGGCGATCTCCTGATAGCGGATGTGTCGCACGGTTCCTCCCGGTGCCGACGAGCTGGTTGCGCGACCGGCAACTTGTATTATAGTTGTCTACATGACCGATGCCAGCCAGGACCTCAGCGCACTGGGCGCCACCACCCCCATCGAACTCGTCAACAGCGTCTACTCGAGCCTCCCCGAACGGGTCACCGCCGGCCGCGAACGCCTGGGCCGACCCCTCACGTTGACCGAGAAGATCCTGATCAACCACCTCGCCGACCCGGGCGAGGAGATCGAACGCGGCGCCACCTACAACGACTTCCACCCCGACCGTGTCGCCATGCAAGACGCCACTGCGCAGATGGCACTGCTGCAGTTCATGACGGCGGGCCTCGACGAGGCGGCGGTTCCCTCAACGGTGCACTGCGACCACCTGATCCAGGCCAAGGTCGGCGCCAACATCGACCTCGGCGTGGCGGTCGACACCAACAAAGAGGTCTACGACTTCCTCCGTTCAGTCTCGGCCAAGTACGGCATCGGCTTCTGGGGGCCCGGCTCGGGCATCATCCATCAGGTCGTGTTGGAGAACTACGCCTTTCCGGGCGGCATGATGATCGGGACCGACAGCCACACCCCGAACGCGGGTGGGCTCGGCATGATCGCCATCGGTGTGGGCGGCGCAGATGCCGTTGACGTGATGACCGGGTTCCCGTTCAACGTCCGCTGGCCGAAGGTCATCGGCGTCAAGCTCACCGGAACGCTGAGCGGCTGGTCGAGCCCGAAGGACGTCATCCTCGAAGTGGCTCGCGTGCTCACGGTCGAAGGCGGCACCGGCGCGATCGTCGAGTACTTCGGCCCCGGCGCCGACTCCATCTCCGCGACCGGCAAAGCGACGATCTGCAACATGGGCGCCGAGATCGGTGCCACCACCTCGCACTTCCCGTACGACCACAACATGGCGATGTACCTGAAGGCCACCGGCCGCGAGGCCATTGCGGACGCTGCCGACAAGGTCGCAGCCGACCTTCGCGCCGACGACGGCGCGGTCTACGACCAGTTGATCGAGATCGATCTCGACGACCTCAAGCCGCTGATCAACGGACCGCACTCGCCCGACCGCGCACACAAGGTCGGCGCTGCCGGCGTCGGTGCGGCCGCCCGCGAGAACGAGTGGCCGCTCGAACCGTCGGCCTGCCTGATCGGTTCGTGCACGAACAGTTCGTACGAGGACATCACGCGTGTGGCGTCGATCGCCCGTCAGGCCGCAGCCGCCGGCTTGACCGCCAAGTGCGAACTGCTGATCACCCCCGGCTCCGAGCAGGTGCGAGCAACGATCGAGCGAGACGGCCTGCTCGCCGACCTCGAAGCGATCGGCGCCACCGTGCTCGCGAATGCCTGTGGGCCCTGCATCGGCCAGTGGTCACGGCCCGAGTCGATCACGGGTCAGCCGAACACGATCGTCAATTCGTTCAACCGAAACTTCCCGAAGCGCAACGACGGCTCGGCGAAGACGTTGAGCTTCGTCACCTCGCCCGACACCGTGCTGGCGATCGCGCTCGCCGGCAAGCTCGACTTCGACCCGACCGTCGACACGATCACCGCACCCGACGGCACCGAGATCACCCTCGACGCACCGGTCGGCGAGATCCTCCCCGACGCCGGCTACGACCCGGGTGAGAACACCTACACCGCTCCCCCGGCCGACGGCTCCGGCGTGTCCGTCGCCGTCTCGCCCAGCAGCGATCGACTCCAGCTCCTCGCGCCGTTCCTGGCCTGGGACGGCAACGACTACCAGGGTCTGCCCGTGCTGATGAAGGCGCAGGGCAAGTGCACCACCGACCACATCTCGGCCGCCGGGCCGTGGCTCAAGTACCGCGGTCACCTCGAGAACATCTCGGGCAACCTCTTTGCCGGCGCCGTCAACGCGTTCACCGGCGAGGCCGGCACCGGCAAGGACCTCACCGACGGTGAGACCCGGCCGTACCCGGAGATCGCCATGCGGTATCACGAAGCGGGCATCAACTGGGTGGCGATCGGCGACCGCAACTACGGCGAGGGGTCGTCACGTGAGCACGCTGCGATGGAGCCACGCTTCCGTGGCGGACTGGTGATCCTGGCTCGTTCGTTCGCCCGCATCCACGAGACCAACGCGAAGAAGCAGGGACTGCTGCCGTTGACGTTCGCCGATCCCGACACCTACGACCTGATCGAGGAGGACGACCGCATCAACGTGCTCGGCCTGCCCCCGGTTCCCGGCCAGAACGTACAGTGCCAGATCGTGAAGCCGGACGGCACGACGATCGACTTCGAGGCGGTCCACACCTTCAGCCCCGAACAGGTCGAATGGTTCCAGGCCGGCTCGGCGCTCAACATCGTGCGCCAGAAGGTCGCCGCCGCCAACTGACTGTGTCAACTGGGGTCAGACCCCAGTTGACACAGGTACCGTGCGATGCCATGGAGATCCGCGACGCCATCCGCACCAACGGCACCGTTCGGGCCTTCACGGACGAGCCTGTCGACCACGCCACGATCACGAGCGTGCTCGACGACGCTCGATTCGCGCCGTCGGGCGGCAACCGTCAGCCCTGGCGCGTCGCCGTCGTCGAGGATCTGATGTTGCGCCGCGAACTGGCGATGTTGATGCAGCCCGTGTGGGACGAGTACATGGAGATCACCGCGGCGGGCGGCAACCCCTTCAACGTCGTCGACGGCGTACGGCCCGTCGACATCTCCCCGAACAAGCCGAACGACCTGCTGACCAACATCGACACGATTCCCGTCGTTCTCGCCGTCGCCGCGGACCTGTCGAAGCTTGCGATGATGGATGCCGAACTCGATCGACCTCCGATGACCGGCGGCGCCTCGATCTACCCGTTCTGTTGGAACCTGATGCTGTCGGCTCGCGCCCATGGTCTCGGCGGGGTGATGACCACGTTCCTCAGCCGGGTCGAGCCCGCCGCCGCCCCGCCTCTCGGTCTCCCCGAGCACCACGCACTCGTCACCACGATCTTCCTCGGACACCCGGTGCACCAGCCGACCAAGCTCAAGCGGAATCCGGTCGACTCGTTCGCCACCGTCGACCGCTTCGATGGGCCCGTCTTCGGTTCGTAGTCGCTACGCAGCGTCGATCGCCGCGCGGACCTCAGCGACGTACTCGCCGACCGCGTCGGGGCCACCGTCCATCAGGCGGCGCACCATGCTGGCACCCTGGATCACGCCGTCGGCCACGCGGGTGGCCTGGTAGGCCTGCTCGGCGTTGGACACGCCGACACCCACGAGGACGGGAACATCGGTGATCGCCTTGAGACGCGCGGCCAGCGCCGTGGCGGTCTCGGCGAGCGACTCCCGCTCCCCCGTCACGCCGAGCAACCCGACCGAATAGAGGAACCCCCGTGACCGTGCAGCCACCAGCGGCAACCGGTCGTCGGGCGCGGTGGGCGCAGCGAGCATGATCGTCTCGATGCCGGCGGCGTCGGCGGCCTCACACCACGGGCCCGACTCCTCGAGCGGCAGATCGGGAAGAATCGCCGCACTGATACCCGCCCGTTGCAACAGCGCGGCGAACCGAGTCGGGCCGGGGTGGTGCACGAGGTTGTAGTACGTCATCACGGCGAGCGGGATCTCGACGTCGAGCAACGGCACGTCGTCGAGGATCGACGTCGGCGTGACACCCTGCTCGAGCGCGTACTGCGAGGCCTGCTGGATCACCGGGCCGTCCATCACCGGGTCGGAGAACGGGATCCCGATCTCGACGGCATCGGCCCCGTTCGCGGCGCATGCACGAATCGCATCCTGCCATCCGGGGTAGCCGCCCGTGATGTACGGAACGAGCAGCTTGCGGCCCTGGTCGCGCTTCGCGGCGGAATTCGCTCTCCACGCCCATCAGAGACGCCCGTCGAGGATGTCCATCATCTGGGCGACGTCCTTGTCGCCCCGGCCCGACAGGTTCATCAGCACCGTCTGGCCCTGCATCTTCGGCGCCTCGCGGCTGATCCACGCAACCGCGTGCGCACACTCGAGTGCCGGGATGATCCCCTCGGTCCGCGAGAGCAACTGGAACCCGGCGATCACTTCCTCGTCCGTGACCGATGGATACTCGGCCCGACCGATCGATGCGAGATACGAGTGCTCTGGCCCGACCCCCGGATAGTCCAGTCCGGCCGAGATCGACACAGCTTCCTCGACCTGGCCGACCTCGTCCTGCATCAGGTTGCTGCGCATCCCGTGCACGACGCCGGGCGTGCCACGGCCGATCGCGGCGCCGCCGGCGGGCTCGACTCCAACGAGACGAGTCCCCGCCTCGTCGACGAACCCACTGAAGATGCCCATTGCGTTCGAGCCGCCGCCGACGCACGCCACGACGACATCGGGCATGGCTCCGGTCATCGCAGTGATCTGAGACTTGGCCTCGTCGCCGATGATCGACTGGAACTGGCGCACCATGAACGGATACGGGTGCGGTCCGACGACCGACCCCAGGCAGAAGTGGGTGTCGGTGACGTTGGCAACCCAGTGCCGCATGGCCTCGTTCACGGCGTCCTTGAGCGTGCGACTGCCACTCTCGACCGAGTACACCTCGGCACCGAGCAGCTTCATGCGGAACACGTTGAGCGCCTGCCGTTCGACATCGACAGCACCCATGAACACGGTGCACTCCAACCCCATCAGCGCGGCGGCGGTCGCGCTGGCGACGCCGTGCTGGCCGGCACCGGTGTCGGCCACGATGCGCTCTTTGCCCATCCGCTTGGCGAGCAGCGTCTGCCCGATGACGTTGTTGATCTTGTGCGAGCCGGTGTGGTTGAGGTCCTCGCGCTTGAGGATGAGGCGGATGCCGAGCTGCTCGCCGAGGTTGTGACACTCGGTGAGGATCGACGGTCGACCCGAGTACTCGGTGTGCACCCGGGTGAGTTCCGCACGAAATGCGGGGTCGACCCAGGCCTCGTTGAAAGCCGCTTCCAATTCCTGGCAGGCGGGCACGAGCGTCTCCGGCACGAAGCGGCCGCCGAACTCGCCGAACCGCCCCGTGGCGTCGGGCGGCGCGGACAGACTCGACGGTGGCACGGGCAGGATGTCAGTCATTCGAAGTCCCAGTCGTAGGGGAGGTCGTCGGCGCCGATGTACGGGGTGGACGCGTGGGCACGGGCGTTCTCGATGAATCGTTTGACGGCCAGGGCGTCCTTCTTGCCCGGCGACCGCTCGACCCCGGTGGCGACGTCGACACCCCACGGCTGCACCTCGGTGATGGCCGCACCGACGTTGTCCGGGGTGAGGCCCCCGGCGAGGATGAGCTTCACCGAATCAGGCGCGTCCCCGGCGAGCGCCCAGTCGAACACCTTGCCCGAGCCGGGCTCGGGCGAGTCGAGCATGATCATGTCGGTGCCGTACTGATCGGCTCGCGGCAGGTTCGGATCGTCGGCGCCGAACGCCTTGATCACCCAACGGAAGCGCTTGGCCACCTCGGCGGTCTGGTCGGGTGTTTCCCGTCCCGACAGCTGCACCGCCTTGACGCCGGCACGGTGCGCGGTGTCGACGACCAGTTTCGGGTGCTCGTTGCGGAACACCCCGACGGTGAGGATTTCTGCCGGCAGGCGGCGCGTGATGTCGTAGACGACCTGGGCAGCAACCTGCCGCGTGGACGGGGCGAAGATGAAGCCCACGGCATCGGCACCCATCGCCACGGAGAGCAACGCATCGTCTTCGTTGGTGATCCCACAGATCTTGACGAACATCGGTAGCGAGCCTACGACCTGGGAGTACGAACTTTGAGTACGCCCGCGGGCGGGCTGATCCGTCCAATCGCTCGTTCTGGGTGATCGTCGAGCGTCCGGCGGGCGCGACAGTGGTGCTCAGCAGGTCGCATACGGCGCCAGCATGCGGCCGAGACGCCACGTCCGAACCAGACCCCAAGGGCCCACCATGACGACAGCACTCCCCATCGACCGCCCGTGGTACCGGCAGCTGCTCGTGCTCGCAGCAGTGATGGGCCTCGTCATCGGCCTGCTCGGGCTCCTGTATCTAGGGATCACGGGTGAGCTGACCGACCGGGTGTTCGGCGATCCGCGGATCGACGCGTGGTCCGGCGACTGGTGGTGGATCCCGTTCACTGCGGCCGGTGGTCTGGTGGCCGCCGGCCTGCGTGTGTGGTGGAAGATCCCTGAAGACGTCCCTGGCGGCGTTGCGGTGATCGAGTCCGGCAAGGTCGACCACCGAGTCGCAACGTCCTGGGTCGGCCTGGCGGCGCTGTCCGCAGTCGCCGGAGCGAGCCTGGGGCCGTCGTTCGCGCTGGTCATGATGGGCGGCGGTCTCGGCTCCTGGATCGCCTCCCGGAGGTGGCCGGACCGCGAGGTGGCCAGGCTCGACGCCACGATGGCAGGGGTCTCAGGTGGTCTGGGTGGCGCGTTCACCTCGCCCGGTCTCGGCACCCTGATCGTCAGCGAACTCGCACCGACCCCCAAGGATCGCTACATCCAGGGAATTCTGCCGCAGCTGATCGCCGCAGCGGTGGCCTTCGCCGTGTTCTACGGCGTGGTCGGCACGACGTTCCTCAACAGCTTCGCCGTGCCGGTCGACGACTTCGCCAGCTGGCACCTGCTCGTCGGCGTCGGACTCGGCATCGCCTCGAGTCTGATCATGATCGTGTTCGTCATCATCGTGAAACTGATCCAACTACTTGCCGGAAAACTCCCGAACGCGTGGGCTCGTGGACTCGTGGGCGGGGCGCTCGTCGGGCTCATCGCCTTCGCCCTCCCGCTCACCGTCGGGGCGGGCAACGATCAACTGACCACGGTGATCGACGAGTCGGCGTCGATCAGCATCTGGCTGCTCGTCGCTGTGCTCGTCGGCAAGATGTTGGCGATGGCGGTCAGCCTCTCGGCGGGCTTCATCGGCGGCAACGTCCTGCCGATGCTCTTCGTCGGCGGAACCGCCGGGGTGATGGTGCACCTCACCTTTCCCGACATCCCCGACGCGATCGCCGTTGCATGCATGCTCGCAGCGGTGCCCGGCGCGACGATCAAGGCGCCGATCGGGATCACGTTCATCGCCGTGCTCGCCGTGGGACTCGGCCCGCTCACTGCCGCCCCCGTCGTCGTCGCCGTTGCGACGGCCTACCTGACGACATCCGCCGTCGTCGCAATGATCAAGTCACGCCGGGTCGGGATCCCCGAACCGCGCGCCTGACCATCACGCGGGCCTCGTCACCGAAGCCGTCACTCGATCCGAACGGTTGGGTGCAGTTCCGTGTGCAACGCCACCGCGGCCTCGATGTTGTCGTGGACTCGGTCACGTTCAACCAGTTCGAAGAAGCCATCTCGTTCGAGCACGTCGATCACCTGTGCCTTCACACGGGCGAGATGCAGGTCGATGCCGTGCTCGATGCCGGCCTGAGCGATCGCCATCAGCACGTCGGCGCCTTCGGTGTCGATGAAGTTGACGCCTTCCATGCTCAGGATCACCCCATCGAGCCCGGCCGGTTCCTCGACACGGATCTGGCGCAGGCGGTCTGCCAACGCATCGGCGTTGACGAAGAACAGACCGCCATCGAACCGCAGGATCTTGAGCCCGGGGATCGTCTCGCAGTCGTCGTGCCGTTCGAGGTCGTAGAACGCATCGGTCCCCGGCTTTCGTCCCAGCTCGGGGATGTAGGGCAGCGCCGAGACCGCGACGAGCCAGACGATCGAGATCCCGACACCGATGAAGACACCCTGGAGGATGCCGAACGTCATCACACCGAGCAGGGCGGCGAGTGCCGCTCCGAATTCGTAGGGCTTCACGAGGAGCAGCCGCTTCATCTCACCGACGTTCATCATGCCCAGCGTCACGGCTTGGATGATGATGGCACCGAGGACCGCCTCGGGAAGCTTGGAGAAGATCGGCGCGAGGAACAGCAGCGTCAGGATGACGAAGCCACCCTGAGCGAGGTTCGACACCTGCGACCGAGCGCCCGCTCCGTCGTTGACGGGGCTCTTGGACAGGCTGCCGTTGTTGAAGATCCCCTGGAAGACACTCGACGATACGTTCGACATGCCCTGGGCGAGCAACTCCTGGTCGACGTCGATCCGATAGTTGTGCTTGGTCGCGTATTGACGCACGCCGGCGGTCGTCACTGAGAACCCGATGAGCACCAAGCCCACCGCCGCACCGATCACCGTTTCCCAGTTGTCGACGATGAGCTGCAGGTCGGGAATCGAGGGGCTCGGGAAACCTCTGGGGACCTCTGCGATCAGTTCGACCCCGCGGTCGCCCAGCGAGAACACGACGGTCACCACGATGCCCAGCACCACGGCGACCAACTCGGCCGGTACCTTCGGCACCAGCAACTTGAGACCGAACAACAGCACCAGGGCCGCAACGCCGATCACGACCGTGGATCGATTCGCGTCGGACAGCGTCGTCACCCACTCCCAGAGCTTCTGCCAGGTGTTCGAACCGGACTTCTCGGTTCCCGACAGCTTGAACAGCTCACCGGACACGACGTTGATGGCGACGCCGAAGATGAACCCGGTCAGCACGGCCGCCGACAGGAATTCGGCGATCCAACCCATCTTGAGCACGGCCATGATCACGAACAGGAGCCCGGCGACGAGCACCACGGCGGCCGCAATCGCGACCGCGTCGTCCGAGCCCGCGGCTCCGATCGACACGACGGCGGCACCCAACACCGGGGCGGTCGACGAACCCGGGCCCTGTACCAGCTGCTTCGACGTGGTGAAGAACGCGAAGGCGATCATCCCGAACGCCGCGGCGTACAGCCCGTTCTGCACCGGCACGCCGCTCAGGGACGCGTAGCCGAGCGATGTGGGCACCATGAGCGCCCAGACCGACAGCCCGGCGATCACGTCCTTGGTGAGCCACGATCGCTGGTACCGGGGCAGCCAGACCAGGATCGGAACGAAACGTTTGATCGAGTTGGGTGCCGATTGCGGTGTCGAGACCCTCTGGGTGTGCTCAGGACTCATCGCTCATCAGCTCGCTGCCTCCGCGTCCAGCTGGATCTCGGCGGTGTCGGCCTGGAGCTGCCTCTCCTCGAACTCGTCGGCGTTGGCCATCACCGCCTCGACCTTCGCACCCATGTCGGACACGGCGACCACGATGAGGCCGGCCCGGCCCGCATCGAGGTGCTCGCCGAGCTCCCTGAGGTCCTTGCGGCTCATCCCCGCAGCCGCATGCCCGGCGAGTGCACCGAGCGCCGCGCCGCCACCGGATGTGGTGACCAGACGGCCACCGCCGATTGCCGCCGCAGGGAACAGCGCGACGATCAGGCCGGTCGCGAGTCCGAGCGTTCCGCCGCTCACCCCACCGACACGGGTCGGCGTCTCGTGCTGCTTGACGATCTTGACGTTGACGCTCCCCGTGCGCTCGAAGACCACAGCGTCGTAGGCGTCGATGAGGCCGTCCTCGGCGTGGAGGTCGTGCACCGCGTCGAAGTCGGCCTTCGCGTCCTCGACGCTGGAATACACGCCGACGTACGTCATGAATCTGTCCACTGCCATGTCCCGCTCCTTCGTTGGGTGACTGGCCGACAACGCCATCTTCGACGCACAGAGCGGAACCATCGTCACCCAACCTGTGTGATCCGATCACTGGTGCACAGCGGTCGGAGGAGCGGCGCTACCGGTCGACGACGCTTGGCGCGAGTAGGCCGAGTTCGCGCGCCCGGTCGACCGCTTCGCTCCGGCCCGTCGCGGCCAGTTTGCTGTAGATCGAGTTCGTCTGGCTGCTCACCGTGTTCCTCGACACGTAGAGCCGATCGCCGATCTCCTTCAACGACAGATGAGTCTGCAGGTACGGCAGCAGCCGGAGTTCCGCAGTCGACAGCGCGGTTCCGTGCTGGTCCGTCGGCCAGTTGCTCAGCGTCTGACGAAGCGCATCGACGCGAGCGACGAGGCGACCGAGCTTCGGTCGTCGATACACGACCCCGTCGATCTCCTGCAGCAGGAGTCTGGCTGCTTCGGGGTCGGCGAGCACGAGATGAGCATCGGCCAACTCGAGGCGCAGCCACACGGCGCCCCACGGATTGACCCAGCTGATCGATGTCCGCAAGCGCATCGCCTGCAGCAACGTTGTCCGAGCGATCTTGCTCTCGTTGCGGTGCAGCAACCAGCGGGCGCGAGCCGATTGGACGATCGCGTTGACGGCGTACTCGGTCAGCTGGGCCGCGTCGATCACCGAACGGGCGAGTTCGAGGTCGCGTTCGGCGCTCTCCCAGTCGTCACGATCCATCGAGAGCACAGCCCGGTAGGCGAGGTACCGCGCCTCGGGGTCTTCGAAGCCATCGAGTGCGGTGCAGAGCTCGATGCTCTCCGAGAAGAGCTCGAACGCCTCGGCATCGTCACCGCGCAGCCATCGGGCGACGGCGAGGAATCCGAGGGACGCGGGTCGCCAGAGCGCCCACATCGGCTCGGTGGTCACGACCGATCTCGCGTCGGCCTCCATCTGCTCGATGCCGTGTGCACAGAGGAACGCCCGGAGGGCGGCGCGGCCCGAGACGAACGACTCGTCCTGCGAGCCCGTACCGGGTTCGAGGTGTTCGACTCGATCGGCCCACCGCAGCGCCTCGACGGGATTCCCGGCCAACGCTTCCAGCCAGCCAGCGAGTTCGGCGAGCACGGGGTAGCCCTCGACCATCTCGTCGCCCAGTTCGTCCAGCCATTTCCTGACTGCGTTCGCCCGACCCTGGTTGTACGCGACCGGGATCTGTTCGGCCAGCAACTCGGCAGCGATGGTGAGATCTCCGCCTGCTCGAGCATGTTGGATCGTGTGGTCAGCCGAACCGGCTGCCGCCCACCACCGCGCCGCGCGCAGGTGGAGTCGGCGGACTTCGTCCGGATCGCTCCGGCTGATCTCGTCGATGAGCACCCCTCTGAACAGCGGGTGGTAGCGGGACCATCCGGACGCTCCATCGAGCGGCGTCACGAACAAGCCGCCATCTATCAGCATCTCCAATATGGATGCGGACTCCGTCGAGTCGACGACTGCGTCGCACAACGCCGGGCAGAGCACGTCGAGGATCGCCGTCTGGTGCAGAAAGCGTGCGGTCTGCGGGGACAGACCGGCGAGGACCTCGGATCGGACGAACTCGACGACGTTGCGGTCCAGCGGCGCAGCCGTCGCAGCAGCAGGACGAATCATCACGGGATCGCTCGTGCGAGTCGGCGCGAGCAGGGCCAGACCTGCAGGCCAGCCCTCCGTCAATGAATGCAACTGGTCGACCCGATCCGGCGAGACGTGAGCCCCGATGAGGGCGAGGAACTCCGCCGTCTCGGCCTCGTCGAAGACCAGATCCCCGGCGCCGATTTCGAGCACCTCGCCACGCATCCGTCGCCGACCGCCGGCGAGCCACACGTCCCGACGACTCGAGACGACCAGCTGCACCTGCGCCGGTAGCAGATCGAGGAGCAGGCCGAGCGCGTCCTGGCACTCGCGCGAGTCGATCTCATGGATGTGGTTCAACACCACCACGAGCGGCTCGTCGGTCGTACGGATCGATGCCGCGAGCCCGGGCACCACCCGCCCGAGCACGGAGACACCGGGTGCTGCCAACTCGCGGATCAGGGAGGGATCGAGCGGCCGAACCCGTTCGACTCCGGCGATGATCGACCTCATCAGCGTGACGGGGTCGTCGTCGGTGTGATCGAGTGACACCCACGCGAAGGCTCGACCGTCGTGGTTCGCCCAGTCGACCAGCAGCGTCGTCTTGCCGAATCCGACCGGCGCCGACACGACCACCAGGGGGAGATCGGCGTGTTCGGAGAGCAGGTTTGTCAGGCGCAGCCGCCGAAGAACCGCCGAGCGCACACGCGGCACACGGGTCTTCACATCGACGAGAAACTGCTGAACGTCTTCGTCGTCGACCCCGGTCCGCATGGCAGTTGGGCAGGCTAGTCCGCGTCGACCGGCGGTCTCGGCGGAGGTGGCCCTCCTGATCGAAGCCGCTCGGCGCCACGTGCCCCTCGAGCACCGAGGGGCAGGTCTCCTTGATCTGTCGGAACAGTGGATCTCCGACGCCCGATCCCCATCATCGGCCGAGCAAGACGGTCGAGGTTCACACGAAGTGGGTGAAGGATCCGGACAACCGTCGTCGGACAATGGCTGCATGAGACGAACGAACCGGACCGACGGGGACCGGATCTACGTCGTGCGCCACGCGGATGCCGGAGCACGCACCGACAGCCCCGATGACCACGTTCGCCCGCTGAGCAGCACGGGACGTGCACATGCCCAGATCCTGGCCGATCGCCCCCAGTTCGCATCCGTTGGTGACATCCTCTCGAGTCCGTACGTGCGCTGTGTGCAGACGGTCGAGCCACTGGCCGCACGGCACCGCCGACCCATCAGCATCAGCAACACGTTGGCGGAAGGCGCCCCGATCGAGGCGATGCTGCGCCTCCTCCGGCGCCTTCCCGATGGCAGCGTGGCGTGCACCCACGGCGACATGTTGCAGGAACTCGTCGGGTTCATCGACAACGTCGAGGACCTCGGCGATCCGATTCCGTTCGGCAAGGGCGGGATCTGGGTCCTGTCGCGGGCTGGTGACGACGGACTGTCGGTGGTGGAGCACCTGAGCGCAACGCAGGCAACCGTCGACGATCGAATGATGATCAGTTCCCCGATGGAGTAGCTGCCAGGACCGGCACGACCTCTGTCAACGAATCCTCCGAAAGGAATACCGGTCATGGGAAAGAAGAAGCAGGCGAAGAAGGACAAGCAGCACCAGTCGGCAGCGGTCGATGCCAGTGTCGATGGAGGTGCAGCTCGGGAACGGGGCGGCAAGATGAAGCGCAAGGAGTACGAGGCCGAACTGGAGGTGCTCCACGGCGAACTCGTCGCGATGCAGGAGTGGGTGAAGGCGACCGGCGCGAAGATCTGCATCGTGTTCGAGGGGCGTGACACCGCCGGCAAGGGGGGCACGATCAAGCGGATCACCGAGCGGGTGAGCCCTCGTACGTTCCGCGTGGCGGCACTGCCAGCGCCGACCGAACGCGAGAAGTCGCAGATGTACCTACAGCGGTACATGTCGCACTTCCCTGCCGCCGGCGAGGTCGTGATCTTCGACCGCAGTTGGTACAACCGCGCCGGTGTCGAGCCCGTGATGGGCTTCTGCACACCCGAGCAGACCGAACGATTCCTCGACATGACACCGATGGTTGAGAAAGCGATGGTCGATTCGGGCATCCATCTGATCAAGTACTGGCTCGAGGTCAGCGCCGACGAGCAGACCCGACGGCTCCGGAGCCGCATCGACGACCCGCGCAAGATCTGGAAGCTCTCCGACATGGACCTCAAGTCCTACAGCCGCTGGTACGACTACTCGCGTGCTCGCGATGCCATGCTCGCCGCCACCGACACGTCGTGGGCACCCTGGTTCATCGCTCACACCGATGACAAGAAGCGGGGCCGCCTCAACCTCATCTCGCATCTGCTGTCGCAGATTCCGTACGAGACCATCGACCGGCCCGAGATCAAGCTGCCCCGACGGCAAGCAGCTCGCGGCTACGTCGAGCCCGAGCTGCCCGTGCGCAACATTCCTGAGCGCTACTGAGGATCATTGAGGACACCACGATGACCATGACCGAAGACCCGACCCAACAACCAACGTCCGCCGGCACCCGGTGGTACTCGCTGTCGGTCGAGGACGCTGTCTCCCGGCTCGGCGTCGACGCGGCATCGGGGCTCAGCTCCGCCGAAGTCACCAGTCGAGTCGCGAAGTACGGCAAGAACGAGGTTGCCACCGAACCTCCCCCGACGACGTGGCAGATGGCAAAGGCGCAGATCGCCAACCCGATGAACATCATGCTGCTGATCGTCAGCATCGCCAGCTTCACGATCGACCAGATCGCGACCGGCGCGATCGTGATGCTGCTCGTGCTGTTCAACGTGATCATGGGCACCAATCAGGAGCGCAAGGCGATGGCGAGCGTCGACGCACTCGCCCAACTGCAGGTCCCGATGGCTCGGGTACGGCGCGATGGCACCGTCGCGGAGGTCGACTCGGTCGGGCTCGTGCCGGGCGACATCCTGCTCGTCGAAGCGGGCGACCTGGTCCCCGCTGATGCCCGCATCATCTCCTCGGCGTCGCTCGAAGTCCAGGAGGCTGCGCTCACCGGCGAGTCGGCGCCGATCGCCAAGGACCGCACCACCCTCGCTGACGAGGAGCAGCCGCTCGGCGATCGCACCAACCTGGTGTTCCAGAACACCCAGGTGACACGCGGTTCTGCCGAACTCGTCGTCGTCGCCACCGGCCAGTCGACCCAGATGGGCCAGATCGCCAACATGGTCACCGCGACGAAGCGGTCCAAGTCGCCGTTGCAGAAGGAACTCGACGACCTGACCAAGGTCTTCGGCTTCCTCGCCTGGGGTGCGGTTGCGATCATCGCGATCGTCGGCATCGCACGCGACCAGGAGAGCGAGACGCTGATCCTGCTGTGCGTGTCGACGGCGATCTCGGCGATCCCCACCGGCCTCCCGACGTTCGTGCAGCTGATGCTCTCCTCGGGTGCGCAGCGGCTGGCCGAGTCGAAGGCGGTGGTCAAGTCACTCAACGACGTCGAGACCCTCGGCGGCACGACGGTGATCAACAGCGACAAGACCGGCACGCTGACCATGAACGCGATGACGTCGGTCACGATGATGACCGGCGGCTCCTGGTACAAGATCGAGGGCAGCGGCTACGCCACGTCGGGTTCGATCCTCGGCCCCGCCGGCGAACCCACGCCCGACTTCACCGGCCTCGCGCTCGGCCTGGCGTTGTGCAGCGATGCCACGGTCGCTGCCGACGAGTCGATCATCGGTGACCCCACCGAAGCCGCGCTCGTCGTGCTCGCCGCCAAGATCGGCATCGACGCGGAGGAGACCCGTCGCTCCTTGCCACGAGTTGCACTCGTGCCATTCGACTCCGAGTACAAGTTCATGGCCACGTTCCACGACCGGCCGGCGCACATGCACCTGAACCTGCTGACCGAGCCGCACTTCATGACCGTGAAAGGGGCGCCCGACGTCGTCATCGACCGGTGTTCGCAGGCACTGTGGCACGGTGACGTCGTCCCGATGGAGCAGGTCCGCCAGGAACTGCTCGACGCCAACCAGCAGCTGTCCGAGAAGGGCTTGCGCGTCCTCGCCTTCGCCGCCCGGGCGCTCTCCGACGACACCATGCGTGCCGCCGCCACCGACCCGATGAGCGAGGTCCACGACCTGGTCATGATCTCGCTCGTCGGTATCATCGACCCGCTCCGACCCTCTGCTGCCGAAGCGGTCCGCGTTGCGCACGGTGCCGGCATCGACGTGCGCATGATCACCGGTGACCACACGGTCACGGCCCGGGCGATCGCCGACCAGTTGGGCCTCGGGCCAGGCGTGATCACCGGCGCCGACCTGCAGAAGCTGAGCGACGACGAGGTCAAGGCACAGCTGCCGCAGCTCCACGTGTTCGGCCGGGTCGCACCCGAGGACAAGGTGCGCCTCGCCCGCCTCATGCAGGAGGCCGGTCAGGTCGTCGCCATGACCGGCGACGCCGTCAACGACGCCGCCGCCCTCAAGCAGGCCGA
This sequence comes from Ilumatobacteraceae bacterium, assembly GCA_963741875.1. Taxonomy (GTDB): domain Bacteria; phylum Actinomycetota; class Acidimicrobiia; order Acidimicrobiales; family Ilumatobacteraceae; genus Sva-07. The sequence goes on from CAVUJO010000003.1 coordinate 123,350, forward strand.
CGTCGGCGTGGCGATGGGCAGTGGCTCCGAGGTCACCAAACAGGCCGGCAAGCTGATCCTCACCGACGACAACTTCGGCACACTCGTCCACGCCGTCGACCTCGGTCGCGACATCTACCGACGGATCTCGTCGTACGTGAAGCTGCAGCTCACGATCCTGTCGTCGGTGCTCCAGCTGATGCTGATCGCCACGATCCTCAACATCAACGAAGGCGTCGCGCTCTTCCCGATGCAGTTGCTGTTCGCGAAGTTCTTCGTGGTCGCCACCGTCGTCGTCGGCTTCATCGTCGACGTCCCGGACCCCGGCGTCATGGATCGACCGCCGCGCACCCCCGGCTCGAAGATCGCGACGGGCGCCCAGACCGTCCGCTGGTTGATCAGCGGCTTCATCATCGCCGGTTCTGCACTGGCGCTGCTGTCGTGGGGACCCGGAGAACCGAGCACCACCGATCCGTCGACGTCGATGACCATGGCGTTCGCCGTCGTGGCCCTGAGCGCGGTCAACATGGGATTCGTGATGCGACGCGAACGACAGGTGCCGTGGTCCGCCCCACTGTTCCCCTACATGGGGTGGGTCATGCTCGGGTGGGGACTGACCCTCGCCGCCGTTGAGACACGTGCACTCCAGCGCATGCTCGACACGGTCTCACTCACCGGCGCACAGTGGGTCCTCGTGATCGGCTTGTCGCTCATCTCGCCGCTGTTCGTTGCGATCGACAAGCTCATCGCGATGCGACGCCTCGATCGGGAACAACAGGAGCACCCCTTCGCCGGCATCCCGACCACGTCGGGTGCCTGACCAAGTGGGCGGCAGAGCCGAGTCCATGACGGGGCCGCCGAAGGTCGAGCTGGACCTCTGGGCGATGGACGTGCGCCCCACACGAACGGCACTGGCGTGAGTTGCCCGGTGAGAGATTCATTGCAGCCGACCGGACGCGCCTAACGTCAGCGATTGCATGGGACGACTCGATGACATCGATCTGTCGGCGAAGCTCGGCAGCGACGAGTACGACAAACGTCTTGCCGCCGCACAGGAGCGATTCGTCGAACTTCGACTGAGTCTCGGCGGCCAGATCGGCGACGGCGGGGTCGGTCCCGGACTTCTCGTCGTGATGGAGGGCGCCGACGCCGGCGGCAAGGGTGGCGCCACCCGACGAATCGTCGAGCGCCTCGACCCGCGCCATTTCAGTGTCTACGCCTACTCCAAGCCCGACGATCGGGAGAAACGCCATCATTTCCTCTGGCGTTTCTGGACGAAGATCCCGGGGCTCGGTGGGATGTGCGTGTTCGATCGCAGCTGGTACGGGCGGCTGCTCGTGGAGCGCGTCGAGAAGTTCGCCACGATCGAGCAGTGGACTCGGGCCTACAACGAGATCGTCGAGTTCGAGCGCAGCCTCGTCCTCGAGGGCGTGATCCTCGTGAAGTTCTACCTCCACATCAGCGCCGACGAGCAGCTCAAGCGCTTCGAGAGCCGGAGCGACGATCCGCTGCGCAAGTGGAAGCTGAACGACGAGGATTGGCGCAACCGCGACAAGTGGGATAGCTACATCGAGGCTGCCGACGACATGTTCGAACGCACCGATCATCAGCTGGCCCCATGGGACGTCGTGTCCGGCGAGAACAAGAAGTGGGCCCGGGTGACCATCCTCGAGACGCTGAATCAGCGCATCGAAGACGGCATCGCCCGCTGGGAGATGCTCAACACTCCGACCGGTTGATCGACCGGTCGGACCGGGCACACATTGGGGGATCATGTCCGACTTCGAAATCAAGCCACTGACCGCAGACCATCGCCTGGCGGCGGAAGCCTTCGCCGCGAAGATCCCACACGGCGACCGAGCGTTCATCGACCGATCGTTGCTCAGCCAGGTCTCCGTTGCCGGTTGGACCCGACGATCGACCGCCCGACGTACCGGGGCGTTCATCGGTGACGAGATGGTCGCGATCATGACCGTCAACCAGCAAGCGGGATGGATGCATCGAGTCGGCGAACTGCGCCTCGTCGTGCTCCCCGAGGCACGCGGCAAGGGCCTCGCCACCCAACTTGCGCATGCCGCCGTCGAGGTGGCCCGCGAGATGGACCTCAGCAAGCTCTATGTCGAAGTCCTCGAGCAACTCGAGCAGGTGGTCGACATGTTCATCGCGCTGGGTTTCGTGCAGGAGGCGGTCCTGCAGCGCCATGTCGTCGACGGCGAGGGCCGGCCAGGGAATCTGTGCATCCTCAGCCGATTCCTCGACGAACCAGCAGCCTGAACTCAGCTGCGAAGTTCCGAGACTGCGAGCCCGGGGTCGTCGTTGGTCACCAGCGTCTCGCCGACGAGCACGGCGTCATAGCCCGCCGACCGCAGGGCCCTGGCATCGTCGCGGCCACGGACGCCCGACTCGGCGACCTTGACGGCATGCGCCGGAATCGCCCCGGCCATCCGAACGGCGCGTTCGTGGTCCACCTGAAAAGTGACCAGGTCACGTTGGTTCACCCCGATCAACCTCGCATCGGCGGCGAGGGCATGTTCGAGCTCACGTTCGTCGTGGATCTCGACGAGCACGTCGAGTCCGACCTCGACGGCAAGCGAGTGGAACGCGACCAACTCCGCGGGCTCGAGCCCCGCAGCGATCAGGAGCACGCAATCCGCCCCCATGATCCGTGCGTCGAGCACATCGCGTTCGCTGACGGTGAAGTCCTTGCGGATCACGGGCATGGCACAGGCGGCCCGGGCCGCCTGGAGGTCGGCGATCGAGCCTCCGAAGTACTCGACGTCGGTGAGCACGGAGAGGCACGCCGCTCCCCCGCGTTCGTAGGTCGCCGCCATCTCAGCGGGGTCGAGATCGGCGTTGAGGTCGCCCTTCGAGGGCGAGCGTCGCTTGATCTCGGCGATCACCCCCAGCTCGGCACGTCCGGCCAGGGTCGCTCTGAACCCACGGGCAGGATCCATCGATCGAGCGTGGTCGAGCAGTTGCTCGAACGGCCGTGTATCGGCAGCCGCAGTCTCCCGATGGTGAGCGAGGATCTTGTCGAGGTACGTCGCAGCCATGGGGGCCGTCAGACTCTGATCGGAGTCAGAGACCCTTGCCGCTCACCGGCGTGAGCATCGTCAGCTCCGGCCGACCGGCGAGGACCCCGCCGAACGCGTTCATGATCTGCTTCATCACGTCGCTCGTGCTGTGAGCCTGGAGTGCGTCAGCGTCCGCGTACAGCTCGTACATGTACGCCACGTTGGCGTCGTTGGGGTCTTCGAGGAGCTGGTACAGCAGGGTGCCGTCTTCTGACCCGACGTGATCCATCATCGGAGCGAGACCCGAGTACAGCTCGTCACGCTTTCCGTCGATGCAGGTGAACTTGGCGATCAGGGCTACTTGGCTCATGACCGCCGACAGTATCTGCCGACGGGGTCAGAAGCCCAGCCGGTCGCCAACGGTCGCGAGCAACTCCTCGATCGGCACCCGCACCTGCTCGGTGGTGTCACGATCGCGGACCGTGACCGCGTTGTCGTCGAGTGAGTCGAAGTCGACCGTGACCGCGAGAGGTGTGCCGATCTCGTCCTGGCGGCGGTAGCGCTTGCCGATGTTCTGCGTCTCGTCGTAGTCGACCATGTAGCGATCAGCGAGCAGCGTGCGCACCTCGTGCGCGAGCGGCGTGAGCGTGTCCTTCTTCGACAGCGGAAGCACCGCCACCTTGTACGGAGCCAGACGCGGGTGGAGGCGCAGCACGGTGCGCGACTCACCGTTGACCTCGTCCTCGTCGTAGGCGGCCAGCAGGAACGCTGCCATCGTGCGGGTGGCACCGGCGGCCGGCTCGATCACGTACGGGACGTAGCGCTCGTTGGTCTGCGGATCGAAGTAGTCGAGCCGCTCGCCGGAGTGTTCGGCATGTTGCTTGAGGTCGTAGTCGGATCGCTGGGCGATGCCTTCCAACTCGTCGAAGCCCCACGGGAACGTGAACTCGACGTCGGAGGTGCCACTCGAATAGTGCGACAACTCGTCGTCGTCGTGAGCGCGCAAGCGCAGCATCTCCGGCGGGATGCCGTGCTCGACGTACCAGTCGAGGCGAGCCGCGCACCAGTACTCGTACCACTGCGCCGACTCGCTCCGGCGGCACGAAGAACTCGAGTTCCATCTGCTCGAACTCTCGGGTCCGGAAGATCCAGTTCTGCGGGGTGATCTCGTTGCGGAAGCTCTTGCCGACCTGTGCGATCCCGAACGGCGGCTTCTTGCGCGACGTCTGCAACACCTGGGCGAAGTTGGTGAACATGCCCTGGGCGGTCTCGGGGCGCAGGTATGCGTCCGCGCCGGTGCCCTCGACCGGGCCGGCCTGGGTCTTGAACATCAAGTTGAACTCGCGAGCCTCGGTGAAGCTGTGCTTGGCGTCGCAGTTCGGGCAGACGTCGGGGTCGTCGAGCTTGTCGAGACGGAAGCGCTGCTTGCAGTTGGTGCAGTCGACCAGCGGGTCGCTGAAGTTGGCGAGGTGGCCCGACGCCTGCCACACCTGTGGCGGGCTCAAGATGGCGGCGTCGATCAGCACGACGTCGTCGCGCTGTTGCACCATCGAACGGACCCACGCCTCCTTGACGTTGCGCAGCAGCAGCGACCCGAGCGGGCCGTAGTCGTAGGTCGAACGGAAGCCGCCGTAGATCTCGGCCGACTGGTAGACGAAGCCACGGCGTTTGCAGAGGCTGACGATCTGTTCGAGGTCGGTGGCAGGCATAGGCCGTCGAGGCTACCCACCCCCCACTTCACGTTTGCGTGGCAATTCCGGTGACCCGGCCCACCGACAACGCAACACAAACAGGCTGGGGATCCGATCCGATCCGTTTGCGTTGCATTCCGGGTGGACCGGGTCACCCGGAATGCAACGCAAACGGGACGTGGGTCAGTGGGTCTCGAACATGGCGACGGCTTTGAGGCGGCGCTCGATGTGGAACTCGAGGGCGCGAGTGGCCAGCGACGAGACCTCGTGGGTGATCGGCGACTCGTCGCGTGCGAGCGCCTGGACCAGTTGACCGCCGAGGATCTCGCGCAGGATCGCCAACGCCCCCTGGCTGATCGACTGACCCGATCGACATGACCGGCACAGCACGCCACCCTCGTTCAGATCGAAGGCGACGAACTGGGCTGCGGGTTCGGTGTCGCCGCATCGCACACACCGGTCGAGTTCGGGTCGCATGCCCTCGTTGGCGAGCAGCTTCCAGTAGAAGCTGGCGACGTTCAACGGCGAGGGCGTCGTGGCGATGGTGCGCAGCACGCCGACGAGCATCCGGTACAGCTGAGGATTCGGCTCGCGCTCCAGCGACAGCTGATCGACCGCCTCGACGGCGGCGAGGCCCTGCGACGCACGGTCGAGCGATGACAGCATCGGCGACAACGGCTCGACCGCCTCGGCCTGACTCACGATGTCGAGTTCGCGCCCCCGATACAGCAGCAGCCGTACGTGACTCATCGGCTCGAGACGGGCGCCGAACTTCGACTTCGTCTTGCGCACACCTTTGGCGACCGCACGGACCTTGCCGTTCTCGGCGGTGTGGAACACCACGATGCGGTCGGACTCGCGCAATTTGTAGGTGCGCAACACGACCCCGGTGTCGCGGTAGAGCTCACTCACGACGGTCGGCCACGGGGTCAGGCGTCATCGCCGTCGAGGCCGCCGAAGCGCCGCTGGCGACGAGCGAAATCGGCAATGGCCTCCAGCAGATGATCAGGCGACAGCTCGTTCCACGCCATGGGATGGAAGACCAGTTCGCCGTAGGCCAACTCCCACACCAGCGACGGCGGCAACCTGGTCGACTCGCCCAGCACCACGATCAAATCTGGTTCGCAGTCGGCGGGCGCGTACAGCGCCTCGGCCACGGTCGCCTCGTTGACCGGTTCGTCCGGGAGCAGCCGCTGCATCGCCTCGGCGAAACGTTGGCGCCCGTCACCACACGGGTCGACGATGACATGGCACGAGCCGACGGCCCGCTGCCACCACTTCAGATCGACAGGGTCGGCTCCCGGCTCGTAGGCACGCAGGGTGAGAAACGACGCACCCGCCTGGTCGGCGATGGCGCCCAGACGGTTCACTCGGTCGTCCCATCGGTCGTCACCGAGCTCGTCCCAGTCGCGCAGGGTGCCGCCGACGACCATGATGTGGCGGAGCAATTGCCGTGTCGGGTCGCCAGCACGCGCGGCAACGGTGGACGTAGCCGCCGAGGTCCTCGACCCCGGTTTCGTGCTCGTGAACGACGCTCCCACATCTCCATTCTTCCACGCCGCGGCCCGCCAGCGCTGGCTGGCTAACGTGGAACCTCGTGCCAACCGAATCCATCGATCCCCACGTCGGCGCCGCGTCCGCGCTGCATGTGGCGTGCATCATGGACGGAAACGGGCGGTGGGCCGGTCGACGAGGCCTTCCGCGTACCGAGGGGCACACCGAGGGCGAGGAGAACCTCGCCCGCCTCGTTCGGGTCGCCGTGAAGCGCAACATCGGCTGGCTCACCGTGTTCGGCTTCTCGACCGAGAACTGGCAGCGCCCACGGCCGGAAGTGCGCCACATCCTGGGTCTGCACGAGAAGCTGTTCGGCCGGGTCGCCGAACTCAACGAGCTGAACGTGCGTGTCCAATGGATCGGTCGACCGTTCGACTCCCCCATGGCTCGGACGCCGCGGTACGTCCAGCGAGCGATCCGCAAGGCGATCGCCGACACCGCCGACAACACCGGCATGGTGCTGACGATCGCGTTCGACTACGGCGGACGCTCAGAACTCGTCGCCGCGGTCGAGGCGGCCCGACAGACCCCTGACGGTGTCACCCCCGACACGATCGAAGATCACCTCTACCTTCCCGAATTGCCGCCGGTCGACGTCCTCGTGCGCACCAGCGGTGAGCTGCGCGTCTCGAACTTCCTCCTGTGGCAGGCCGCCGGCGCAGCGATCTACTTCACCGAAGCCCCCTGGCCCGACTTCGACGAACACGAACTCGACGCAGCGTTGGCGCTCGCTCGATGAGTGAGGCGCTCGCCCGGGTCACGGGTGCGCTCGCCAACGCCGAGGAGCGCGTCGGTCAACAGCAGATGGCCGAACTCGTCGCGGCGTCGATCGAGTCGAAGCGTCACCTCGTGGTGCAGGCCGGGACGGGCACCGGGAAGACGTTGGCCTATCTGGTGCCGGCGATCGAGGCCGACGCCTGCGTGGTCGTCGCCACGGCCACCAAGGCCCTCCAGGACCAACTCGCCACGAAGGATCTGCCCTTCCTCGCCGAGCACCTCGGGCGCGACTTCGACTGGGCGGTGCTGAAGGGGCGTTCGAACTACGTGTGCCTGCAGCGCCTGCGCGAGATGAGTGGCGGCGACCAGGGGCAGCTGGAACTCGAGACCATGGCGCTGACGACCAAAGTGGAGATCAAGCGGCTCGCCGAGTGGTCGGGCACGACGACGACGGGCGACATGGCTGAACTCGACTGGACTCCGTCCGACAACGCCTGGCGGGCGGTCAGCGTTGGCAGCGACGAGTGCCCGGGCGCCGATCGCTGTCCGTTGGGTGATCCGTGCTTCGCGGAACAGGCTCGTCGCCGGGCTGCAGCGGCTGACGTCATCGTGGTCAACACCCACCTGTACGGGCTCAACGTTGCAAGCGGCGGTGCGATCCTGCCCGAGCACGACGTGGTGGTGTTCGACGAGGCGCACGTGCTCGAAGACATCATGAGCGACACGGTGGGCGTCGAAATCGCTCCCGGCCGCTTCACCGCGCTGTCCGGCATCGTGCGGCGCATCCTCGACGATCCGAAGCTGATCGGTTCGATCGCCGAGATCGCCGAGAGCCTGCGCGATGCGCTGGGCCCTCACGTCGGCAACCGCCTCTCGACACCACTGCCCGACTCGGTGCAGGAGGTGCTCACCGACGCCCGCCTCCGCCTCGGTCGGGCCAACGAGACGCTGGTCGCCATCGACACCAAGAACGAGGATGCGAAGCAGCGAAGACTCCGCGCCCAGACGATGACAGGGCGGGCAATCGAGCAACTCGACATCGCCATCGAGGGACGTGAGGGATACGTGGCGTTCGTGTCCGGCTCGCGCGATGCGCCCCGGCTGGAGGTGGCTCCGCTCGACGTCGGCCCGGCGATGACCGAAGGCGTGTGGTCGCAACGCACCGCGATCCTCACGAGTGCCACCATTCCCTCGTCGCTCGCGGCACGGGTCGGCATCGCTCCCGACAGCGTCGAGGTGGCCGATGTCGGCAGCCCGTTCGACTACGAGCACCACTCGATGCTGTACTGCGCCATGCATCTCCCGAACCCGAACTCCGACGGTTTCCGGGCGGCCGTGCACGACGAGTTGGAAGCACTGATCACCGCAGCGGGCGGCCGGACGTTGGCGTTGTTCACGAGCTGGCGTTCGATGGACGAGGCCGCCGAGGCGCTGCGTGAGCGCATCGACCTGCCGATCCTGACCCAGCGCGACCTCCCGAAGCCGGCACTCATCAAGGCATTCACCGACAGCGACGAGACGTGCCTGTTCGCCACCGCCGGGCTGTTCCAAGGGGTTGACGTACCGGGCCAGACACTCTCGCTCGTCGTGATCGACCGCATTCCGTTCCCCCGACCGGACGACCCGCTGCTCAGCGCCCGGCGTGAACAGCTCGGCCCGACGGCCTTCTCCGAGATCGACATTCCGCGGGCATCGATGATGCTCGCGCAGGCGTGCGGACGTCTGATTCGCTCGGCAACCGACCGAGGCGTGGTCGCCGTCATGGACCCACGGCTGGGCACGGCCCGCTACCGATGGGACATCATCAAGGCACTCCCTCCGATGCAACGCACCAAGGTTCGCGCTGACGTCGAAGATTTCCTCCGCGACATCGCCGCCGAGTGAGCATGAACCGTGTCAACTGGGGTCAGACCCCAGTTGACACGCTCAGGTGATCGAGGCGGCGAAGATGCCGTCGATGGTGGCGCCGAGCGTGGCGTTGAACTCGTCGTCGCTCTGGCCGGCACTGAGGCCCTCGGTGAGCGCACGGGAGAAACTGGCGATCATGCCGTGCTGGCGCGACAGTCGCTCGTTGGCCTCATCGCGCGGGTATCCGCCGGACAGCGCCACGACTCGCAGCACCTTGGGATGCGCGATCAGCGGCTCGTAGAAGTTGTCGACCGTCGGGATCGACAGCTTCAGCATCACCGGCTGGTCGTCGGTCAGTTCGTCGAGCCGCATGGCGATCCGATCTCGGAGCAGACCCTCGGCTGCTTCCTTCTCCGCGCTGTGGATGTCGACCTCGGGCTCGATGATCGGGACGAGCCCGGCGGCGATGATCTCCTTGGCCACCTCGAACTGCTGGTCGACGACCGCGTTCACGCCGGCGCTGTTCGCGAGTTGCACGACCGAGCGCATCTTGGTGCCGAAGACTCCGAGACCGACGGCGCGCTCGCACAGTTCCGCCAAGCCCGGAATCGGCTTCATGATCTGGGCGCCGTCGGAGACGTCGGCCAGACCCTTGTCGACCTTCAAGAACGGCACGACGTGCTTCTGCGACCACAGGTACTCGGCTGAACCGAGACCGTCGATCTGGCGGTCCATGGTCTGCTCGAAGAGGATCGCACCCAGCACCCGGTCACCTCCGAACGCTGGCGAGGTCACGATCCGCGTCCGCATGGCGTGCATCAGGTCGAACATCTCGTCGTCGTTCGACCAGGCATCCTCCTCGACCCCGTACAGGCTGAGCGCCTTCGGGGTACTGCCACCGCTCTGGTCGAGCGCAGCGATGAAACCCTGACCGGTACGGACCTTGTTCAGCATGTCGTCGTTCACCCCTCCGACTGTAGTCACCCGTCGCGGCCAGCGGCGTTGGACCCAGCGCACTGGTGACCAATGACCCGACGATCGCTACGGTCGACTCGCATGACCGGCGCCGAATCCGACACCCGAGTGGTCGACTGCGACGTGGTGGATGAGATCGCCACGGTCACACTCGACTCGCAGCCCAACCGCAACGCACTGTCACGCCGGCTGCTCGCCGATCTCCATCTGTCGTTGGACGAGGCGGAAGCCGCTGACGCCAGGGCCATCGTCCTCACGCACCGGGGCCCGGCCTTCTGCGCGGGCGCCGATCTCAAGGAGCGCGCCGTTGGCGGAAGCGCCGCTGCTGACTCCTCGCCGTTCGTCGAAGCACTCGAGCGGCTGATGGACGCCGCATGCCCCACCATCGCCGTGGTCAACGGTGCGGTTCGCGCTGGGGGCATCGGGCTGATGGCCGCGTGCGATCTGGTCGTGGTGCACGACTCGACGACGTTCGCACTCACCGAAGTTCGCCTCGGGGTCGCACCTGCGATCATCGCCGTGCCCATCCTGCGGAGGGTGGCGCCGAGTCGAATTGCCGCCGCGATGCTCACGGGCGAAGCGTTCGATGCCGAGTCTGCCAAGCAGATGGGCCTGATCACCCACGTCAGCAACGACGTGGTGTCCACGGTCGACGATCTCTGTGCGGGCATCCTGCGCGGCGCACCTGGTGCGGTCGCGGCAACGAAACGCTTGCTGCACACCGTGTCCACGATGGAGCGAGACGCAGCGTTCGATGCCATGGCGACACTGTCGAACGAGATGTTCAACGGCCCGGACGCGGCCGAAGGCATGGCGGCGTTCGCTGAGAAGCGCCTGCCGAGCTGGGCGCGGTCCGCCGGATGACCGCCGCGAAGCAGACGGTCACGATCGGCGTTGCGAACGGGATGCAGATCGCCGCCGACGAGTGGCCAGGCGACGGGCCGCCGGTCGTGCTCGCCCACGGTGGAGGCCAGACGCGCCACTCATGGGGCGGGACCGCTGCGGTGCTGGCCTCGCACGGTCACCGTGTGGTGTCGATGGACTTGCGCGGCCATGGCGATTCAGCGTGGGACCAGGACGGCGACTACTCGATGAGCGCCTACCGCGACGACGCGCTCGCGGTCGCCGAGTGGATCGGTGAGCCGGTCGCGTGGGTGGGCGCCTCGCTCGGAGGCATGACGGGCCTGCATGCGGTCGATGCGGCCCCTGCCGAGTTCACGGCGCTCGTGCTCGTCGACATCACACCACGACCGGCGGCGGCGGGCGTCAGTCGCATCCTCGAGTTCATGGGCAAGGATGCCAGCGACGGGTTCGCCACGCTCGACGACGCCGCCGATGCCATCGCCGCCTACCAGCCGCATCGGCCACGCCCGACCGATCTGTCGGGTCTGTCGAAGAATCTCAGACTCGGCGAGGACGGCCGGTGGCGTTGGCACTGGGATCCCGCCTTCATCAACATGCGCACCGGCGGCGAGAGCGAGCACGCACGCGATGCCCACCACGGCGAACTCGAAACGATCGCCCGTCGACTCACCTTGCCGGTGCTGCTGGTGCGCGGAAAGCTGTCCGACCTCGTGACCGACGCCGAGGTCACCGAGTTCCTCCAGATGGTGCCGCACGCCGACTACGTCGACGTTGCAGGCGCCGCGCACATGATCGCCGGCGACAAGAACGACATCTTCACCGACGCCGTGGTGCAATTCCTCCAGCCTGCCTGACCTGGACCGAACTGGCCTTTCAGCCGTGCCATGTGTCACTTCGTCGTCCGACGCGCGACAATGGTGACCATGACCACGAGCCAAGAACTGCACGATCGAATCGTTGGACAGAACCTCGGGAAGCGATTCCTCACCAATCTCGACGCAAACGCCGACGTCGAGGTGGTTCGCTGGAAATCTGCCGACGGTGCCTGGCACGGCTGGACGTTGGCCGAACTCGCCGACGTCACCGCCCGTCTCGCCACGGGTCTCGCCGATCTGGGAGTCGGCAAGGGCGACACCGTGGTACTGATGATGCGCAACCGGCCCGAGTTCCACGCCCTCGACCTGGCCGCGCTGTTCCTCGGAGCGACGCCGGTGTCGATCTACAACTCCTCCGCGCCCGAGCAGATCGACTACCTGATCAACGACTGCAAGGCCAAGGTCGCCGTGATCGAGGACGACGGATTCCTCGAGCGCTTCCTGAAGGTCCGCGAGTCGCTCCCGACACTCGAGCAGATCGTGCTGATCGAACCCTCGGAGACCGCCGGAAACGCCGTGGTGCCGTACAGCGGCGTCGTTGCGTCCGATGCAGCCGACCTGCGCGAGCTCGCCGAGATCGCCACCCTCGACGACATCGCCACCATCATCTACACCTCGGGCACCACCGGCCCACCCAAGGGCGTGATGTTGTCGCACAGCAACATCGCGTGGACCCTCGAATCGGTCGGCCAGTCGATGCGCGAGCAGACCGACATCGAGGACTTCGCGGGCAAGAAGCATCTCTCGTATCTCCCGATGGCGCACATCTTCGAGCGGTTGCTCGGGCACTACTACCTGCTCGATTTCGGCGCCCAGGTGACCTGCTGCCCCGAGACGTCCCAGCTCACGGCATATACGAGCGAGGTTCGACCGAACGTGTTCATCGGCGTCCCGCGCGTCTGGGAGAAGCTGTACGCCGGCGTCAAGGCCGCATTGTCCGGTGACCCGGAGAAGTCGAAGGCGTTCAACGATGCCGTCGATGCAGCGCTGCCGATCGTGGAGAAGATGACACACGGCACAGCCACCCAGGAGGAGATCGACACCTGGAACTTCCTCGATCAGGTCGCCTTCCAGACCGTGCGCGGATTGATCGGACTCGACGAGACCGAGATCTGCATCACGGGAGCAGCCCCGCTTCCAGCGGAGATCCTCGCCTGGTTCCGTGCCATCGGCGTCCCGCTCACCGAGGGCTACGGCATGTCCGAGACGACCGCCGTACTCACGTGGGCGAACGCCCCGAAGCCAGGCTGTGTCGGGCGGGCGGCCACCGCCGTCGAGATCAAGATCGCCGAGGACGGCGAGGTGCTCTGCCGCGGCGGCAACAACTTCGTCGGCTATCTCGGCAAGCCTGAGCAGACCGCCGAGACGATCGACAGCGACGGCTGGCTGCATACCGGTGACATCGGCGAGCTCGATGAGGACGGCTATCTCAAGATCGTCGACCGCAAGAAGGAACTGATCATCACCGCCGGCGGCAAGAACGTCAGTCCCGCGAACCTCGAAGCCGAACTCAAGATGATCCCGCTGGTCGGCCAAGCGTGTGCCATCGGCGAGAAGCGACCGTTCATGTCAGCGCTCGTCGTGCTCGATCCGGACGCCGCGGCTGCATGGGCCAGGTCACGCGGCCTGTCGGACGCCGACGCCACCATGGCGGCGCTCGCCGAGAACCCCGACGTCGTCGCCGAGATCAACGACGGACTCGTGCAGGTCATGTCGGGCTTCAACAACGCTGAAGCGGTGAAGAAGGTCAAGATCCTCGGCGAGGAGTGGCTTCCCGACTCCGAGCTGCTCACTCCGACCTCGAAGCTCAAGCGTCGCGGCATCCTCGCCACATTTGCCGACGAGATCGACGCCCTCTACGCCAAGTAGACCGCCACGACACCAGGCTGCCGATGAGCGGAGCCCCCGCATGGTGGGGATTGGCTCATCGCTGAACACGTGAACCTCCGGCGATGAGCGGGGCCTCCACATGTTGGGGATTGGCTCATCGCTGAACACGTGAACCTCCGGCGATGAGCGGAGCCTCCGCATGGTGGGGTTTGGCTCATCGCTGAACACGTGAACCTCCGCCGATGAGCGGGGCCTCCACATGGCGGGGTTTGGCTCATCGCTCTGCGGTGCACTCAGGTCGCCATGAGGCGGTAGCCGATGCCGCGGGCGGTGACGATCAGCTTGGGATCGTCGGGGTGATCCTCCACCTTCAGCCGCAGGCGGCGCACGTGAGCATCGACGAGACGTGAGTCGCCGAGGTACTCATAGCCCCAGACCCGCTCGAGCAGTTGGTCGCGCGACAGCACGGCGCCGGCGTGGTCGGCGAATTCGCACATCAGCCGGAACTCGGTCTTGGTGAGATTGAGTTCACTCCCGCCCTTCAACACGATGCCTTGCTCACGACGGATCTCGACGTCACCGAAACGCGTGGCCATCGGCGTGGTTGCCTTGCCCTGCAGATGGACCCGGCGAAGCAGGGCCCGGATCCGCGCCGCCAGTTCCTTGGGCACGACCGGCTTGGTCACGTAGTCGTCGGCACCCGCTTCGAGGCCCGCCACCATGTCGTGGGTGTCGGTCTGTGCCGTGATCATGATGATCGGCACGATGCTCTCGGCCCGCAGCGCGCGGCAGACGTCGAACCCCGACATGCCGGGCAATCGCAGATCGAGCAGGACCAGGTCGGGCGGCGTGCGTCGGAACTCAGTCAGGCCGTCCTCGCCGTTCGGCGCCTGGCGGACGTCGTAGCCTTCGTCCTCGAGCGCCATCGACAAGGCCAAGCGGATTCCGTCGTCATCTTCGATGAACAGCAGTGATTCCATGAGCGGGGCCAGTGTTGCGCGTGTGCTCGACCAATGGTGCGCTTTGTTACCGAAATCGCACACTTCCCGCAAGAGTCCGTCACACAGGCGCCCCATCATGATGGCTGTTCACGCTGCCCCGGTGGGATGCCTTCCTCCCCCTGGCATTCCACCGGCAGCGGGTGAACGGTGCGAGTGAAATGCGCCAGCCGACCTGCAACACTGCACCGGTGGCTCGGCCCCGAACACTCCGCTTGCGAACACGTGTCACGCTGTTCTTCGCGTTCATCGCACTGCTCGCCGGCGTGGTGTTGATCGGCGTCACCTACGGACTCACCCGCAACAACCTGGTGGGTGAGGACCAGAACGCAGCTCGCCAGCAGACGCTCGCCAACGCCGACCTCGTCCGCCAGCAGCTCACGGTCGACCCCGGCGGTATCGGCGTGTTCTTCGACGACGAACTCCGCACCAACAACGACGGATTCGCAGTGCTCAGCCCCAGCGACCCGACCGCACCACGGGCGAGTACGAGCGTGCTCCATCCGATCACCGACTTTCCGGATCGCCTCGTCGACAGCGTGCGCGACGGCACCAGCGCCCTCCAGAACGCGACCATCGACGGATCCGACTACGTCACCGTCGGCGCCTACATCGCCGAGTACGACACCGGCTACTTCGAGGCCTTCCCGCTCGCCGACACCTCGTCCACGCTGACCGCCATCCTCACGGCGCTGCTGCTGGGCGCCCTGGGAACCGTGGTGCTCGCCACGCTGTTCGGACTCGCCACCAGCCGGCGCCTGCTCCGTCCGCTCAGTCAGGTCGCCGACGCCGCAGCCGACATCGCCTCAGGAGGCCTCGACACGCGCCTCGCCACCGAGTCCGATCCTGACCTCGACCGACTCGCCGGTTCGTTCAATGACATGGCCGACGCGGTCCAGGCTCGCATCGAACGCGAGGCTCGCTTCGCGTCCGACGTCAGCCATGAACTCCGATCGCCGATCACCGCCCTCACCGCCGCGGTGGAGGTCCTCGACGGTCGTCGCGACGACATCCCCGAACGAACCCAGCAGGCCCTCGATGTCGTCGTCGACCAGGTGCGGAGATTCGACAGCATGGTCATCGATCTCCTCGAACTCGCCCGTCTCGACGCCGGCGCCACTGACCTCAACATCGAAGACGTGTCGCTCATCGACCTGACACAGCGTGTTGCGTCGCGATACGGCGAGCCAGATGTCCCGATCGTTGCCGTGAAAGGGGCTCCGTCGGAGGTCGCGCTCGACAAGGTCCGTTTCGAACGTATTCTCGGAAACTTGCTGGAGAACGCACGCAACCATGGTGGTGGAGCCCTTCGAATCGAACTGACGGCGGCCGCACCGGGCCGATTCCGTCTGGCCGTCGAAGACGGTGGTCCCGGTGTCGCTCAGGGCGAACGCGAGCGGATCTTCGAGCGATTCGCTCGCGGGAGCGCGGCGCGCCACCGGATCGGCACGGGTCTCGGCCTCGCGCTCGTCGCCGAGCACACGGCGGCGATGGGTGGCACCGCATGGGTGCAGGACCGAGTCGGCGGCGGAGCACGGTTTGTCGTCGAACTCCCGGAGCGGGTCGTTGCCGTCGGGATCGGCACATGACCGTCGGGCGGTGGCGTTCGGTGGCCACGCTCGTCGTTCTCGCCGCGGTCGTCGCATCGTGCGGCGTGTCGACGACCGACGACACGTTCGAGGTGATCACGCCCGAGGACGATCCGTTCGACCTCGACGAGACCTCGACGACCACATCCACCACGACGACCACGACCACCACGCTGCCGATCACGCCGGACACCATCGCGACCACCACGACGGTCGTGCGCCTCGAACCAGCCGAGTTCTACTTCGTGACGACGCGAGGGCGATTGCAGCCCGTCGTCGTCGACCTCCCGCCGCCGTTCGCCGCCGACCAGATCGCCGACATCCTCGAGGCCGGACCGCCACCGGACGTCGCCCTGGAGTCATTGATCCAGCAGGGCCTGATCGTGAGCTCCAGCGAGAGCCGAGCGGTGCTCACCGTCGACCTCGACGCGGACACGTTCGAACGCATCCCGAGCACCCAGCAGACCGAAGCGATCGGTCAGATCGTGATGACGATGATCAGCAGCCTGAGCCGAGTGGGACTCGTCAACTTCACCATCGATGGTGAACCGATCTCGGTGAAGAAGGGCAACAGCCTGCTCTCCGATGTCGGTGAACCGCTCGCCTACGACGACTACGTGATCTTGCTCGCCAGCCCACCACCGGCGGTCGCATCGACCACGCAACCCTCGACACCCGACTCAGCGCCGGACCCACCCGGCGCAACCGTGGCCGATCCGTAACCCAGCGCCGCTCAGTAGCCGAGGCGCTGCACCCGTTCGGGCCGGCGCTGCCAGTCCTTGTCGACCTTCACCCGCAGCTCGAGGTACACGCCCTCGGGCAGCTGGGCACGCGCTCGCTCGCCCGCCTGTTTGAGGATCTGGCCGCCCTTGCCGATCACCATCCCCTTCTGGCTGTCACGTTCGACGATGATGTCGACGCGGATCCTCGGCCACTCCCACTCGACCACCTGCGTGGCGATCGAGTACGGCAACTCGTCCCGGGTGACGGCCAACAACTGCTCACGCACCAGCTCGGCCACCCACCGCTCCTCCGGCAGGTCGGAGACCTCGTCATCGGGGAAGTACTTGGGGCCGACAGGGACCCGGTCGGTCAGGTCGGCCACCAGGACGCCGAGGCCGTCGCCCGACTTCGCCGACACCGGGAAGTAGGCGCGCGCACCGAGTGCACCCGCCGCGCCGAGCATCGCCAGTACCTGCTGAGGGCTGGCCCGATCGGTCTTGTTGACGATGACGACCGAGCGTTCGATGTCGATGCGATCAGCGACCCAGCGGTCGCCCTTTCCGAACGGGGCCGTCGCATCGAGGACGAGGCACGTCACGTCGACGTCGCCCACGCTGTCGAGCGCCGTGGCGTTCACCCGTTCGCCGAGCGCCGTCACCGGCTTGTGCAGCCCCGGCGTGTCGACGAACACCAGTTGCGAGTCCGGGCGTGTCAACACCCCCATGATCCGGTGCCGTGTGGTCTGCGGCTTGTCGGACACGATGCTGATCTTGCGACCGCAGATGGCATTGACGAGCGACGACTTGCCGACGTTGGGCCGTCCGACGAAGGTGACGAAGCCGGACCTGAAGCCCGCCTCGCCGTCGGGTGTCTCGTCGGTTTCGTCGGGCATCCGTCCAGTTTGCCAAGCTCAGAGCCATGACCCGCATGATCAACGGCATCGATGAACTCAAAACCCTCGTCGGCGAGCACCTCGGCTACTCGCCCTACGTCGAGATCACCCAGGAGCAGGTGAACACCTTCGCCGACGCAACCGGCGATCACCAGTGGATCCACATCGATCCGGAACGAGCCAAGAGCGGTCCGTTCGGCGGCCCGATCGCGCACGGATACCTGACGCTCTCGCTCGGCCCGATGCTCAGCCCGCAGATCTTCGCCGTGTCCGGCGTGGCGATGGGCGTGAACTATGGCGCTGGCAAGATCCGCTTCCCGTCTCCGGTGCCGGTGGGCGCCAAGTTGCGGCTCGGCGTCACCCTGACCTCGGTCGAGGACATCGCCGGTGGCGCACAGGTGACCCAGGAATTCGTGTTCGAAGTCGAAGGCGCCGCCAAGCCCTCCTGTGTCGCCGAGGTGATCTTCCGCTACTACGTCTGACGCTCGGCACCGGCCCCGGTCCGACATTCGCTCACCAAGAGCGAACATTTGAGCACGCAGAGTGGTTGTCTCCAGGTAATCGCCACGCGTTGTGGCAATTGATGGACGACGTGGTTACGTTGCCCCGATGGGTTCCCTTCGCTACAGCTCCATCGTCGTCTCCGCCGTCGCGGTCCTCGGATTCGCCTCCGCGGCCCAGGCTCAGACCGTGATCGAGGACATCATCACGATTCCGATCGACAGCGTGCTGCGGGCCCCGGCCGGCTCGGTGACCCCAGTGGCGTCCGCGCCAGTGCCTGCGCAGTTCCAGGGGTCCGCCTGTCTCGTCGAGGTCGAGGCCGACAACCAGGAGTCGGTGCACGAGAACAACGACCTGATCATCTCGAGCGGCGGCTCGTCGGGCGAGGTCGACGACTTCGAGAGTGAGGCCTTCGGCGTCCGGGGAGCCTCACTCCCGCTCGTCCTCGGAGATACGGTCAGCGTGAGCCTGCGGATGGGGCCCGACGGCATCTCGAGCGGCGGTGTGCTGATCACGATCGACTGCACCCAGCAACCCGTCGAGTCGACGGTGCCCCCGACCACCGAGGCCGAGGTCGCCCCGCCGGAGTCCACGACCACGATCGTCGAGGTCGCGCCACCCGGTTCGGAGACCACGACCACCGAGGTCCAGAGCTTCCCACCTGCACAGGCGCCCGCCCCGACGACCACCGTGGCAACCACGTCGAATCTTCCGGCCACCGGTGCCGACGACACTGCGTGGCTCGCCGTGGCGGCACTGCTGCTGCTCGCCGGTGGCGGAGCGCTCGTCACCGTCGCTCGCGCTCCACGCGAATCGAGCCACTGATCCCCATCGGGGGCGATGAGGTGCGGGCCGGTCGCGCGCCGTGGCGCCGGCCGCTCGGCTAGGGCTTCGCCTTCTCGAGGAGCTCGAATTCCTCGACGATCCGAGCAGCAAGGTCAGCGAGGTCCGGAATCTGCTCGCGGTCGGACACGAGGCTGAGACACAGGCGATCTCCGACCGAGATTGCACCGATGTGCAGGCCCATCCCGTCGACCACGCCGAGTACCGGGTAGATCGCGGTGACCTCGGCTCCGAGCGCGTACTGCGTGTCCTCGGACCCTGGGACCGACGTGATCGTGGTGTTGAACGGCGGCATGAGGCGATCGGCCAACGGGCTGCGCTCGAGGAGTCTCGACGCCACGATGCCGAGCAAGGGTGTTCCGCCCCCGACCCCGCGGATCTCCGCTGCGGTCATCGCTCCGTGGCGCTCGACGGCTTCACCGATCTGTTCATGGACGACCGCCAGCCGTTCGGGAATCCGATGCAGGTTGGTGCTCAGGCTGACCACCACTCCGGCGATCCCTTCGATCGCCTCTGGATCGGTGACCGACAACGGTACGAGCGCCTTCAGCGTCTCACGTGGGAGTTCGTCGTGCTGCAGCAGCCACCACCGCAACGCGCCGCCACAGGCTGCGGTGAGCACGTCGACGGTGCTCACCGAGAACCGGGAGCGCACCTTCGCGATGCGTCGCAAGTCGAGTTCGGCACTCGCCCACCGGCGGTGCGGCCCGATACGGCCGTTGAACGATGTGCGCGGCGTGATGCCCGACTGTTCGGCAATGACGATCGAGCGCTGCGAGCGCTGGTTCATCAGCGCCAGGGCCGGGTTCATGATGCTGCGGATGCCCGGCACCGAGTTCAGCGTGCGCGGCACCGTCGTGAGCGTGCGCACCGGGTCGACCATCGCATTGATCCAGGCGCGGGCGCCGATGTCGTGCAACGAGGGGCCCGGCTTCGGCAGCCACGAGCGCGCGTCGTCAGCGGGCTTGCCGATCAGTTCCGGCGAGTCGCCGATCAAGCCGGCGCACAGCGAGTTGCCCGTCGAGCCGGCGAGCGCGGCGAGGTGCATCTTGAACAGCAGGGCCGCACGACCGTCGGCGAGACCCGAGATCAGGTAGAGCTCCCAGAGGGGTCGATCACGGTCGAGCGGCCGGCTGTGGATCCGGGCAACGAGGTCAGCGAGCGAGTCCGGATCGTCGGGATCGGGAACGGCGATGTGGCGCAGATGGTAGTTGAGGTCGAAGCCCGGGTGATCACGCCACCACGGACGATCGAGATTCAACGGCACTTCGACGAGCGACTGGCGCAGCATCGGATGGTCGTCCAGGCGGGCGCTGACCTCTTGACGCAACAACGTCGCGTTCAGACGGTGCGGCGCATTCGCTGCATCGACGATGGTCAACGTCGAGGTGTGACCGAGCGCCGTCGGCGTCTCGATCGCAAGGAGCCGAGAGTGGCCGCGTGCGATCTGTGAGGTCGGCACGGCGTCAGGTTCCCGCCGCGCTCGGCGCACCGGCAACATCACGGTCGGGATCGGGGTATGCCCACGCCATCGCCGAAGGCGGCACGAACGGCGCCCACTCGCCATCTCGCTGCGCGAGCCGGTCGGCGACGGCCCAGATCGCAGATGGGTTGTGGCCGAGACCGATGTGGGCCCCGCGGACCTCGATGTTCTCCGAGGTCGGACCCACCGGCTGCAAGCACGAGGCAGGAGCGACCACGCCGTCCTGCCGGGAGTAGATCACCGTCGACGGCACCGGGATCACGGTCAGATCGTGGCCGCGTCGACCCCGCTGGAGTCCGGCGAGCTGCGAGAGACGACGCACGCTCTCGCTGAGATTCGCCTCTGGATTCTCGACACGAATCGGGCTGCCGAGTGAGATCGCCTGCCGAACACGGTCGGGGTGGTGCAGCGCGAGCAGGCGAGCCATGATGCCGCCGAGGCTCCAGCCGACGATGTCGATCGGGCCACGGTTCTGCTGTACGAGTTGATCGAGGCGACGGAGCAGTTGGCGTACGGTCTCGTCGTCGGGACCGACGTTGACGCCGAGCCCCCACGGGGCGGGGCGGTGCCCGAGCGCCCGGAGCGCGAACCGCAGCGGTGCTGTCGACACGTCGCCGGCGGTGAAACCGGGGAGCACGAG
Organism: Ilumatobacteraceae bacterium; assembly: GCA_963741875.1. Taxonomy (GTDB): domain Bacteria; phylum Actinomycetota; class Acidimicrobiia; order Acidimicrobiales; family Ilumatobacteraceae; genus Sva-07. The sequence goes on from CAVUJO010000003.1 coordinate 144,366, forward strand.
CACTCGTCGACCAGTGCCACGAGGTGCGGTGGCCAACAGCGGAGCTGACAACAGGTAGGCGCCGAACTCCGGGATTGCCAACAATTCCGAGATCGCGGGTGCCGGTCGTTCCACACGGTCAGGCTATGACACGGCGCTGGTTGACGCCCCTTCGGCCCAGCACGTTCTCGGAGGGCAATCGGCAACGGCGATGGCCAGACACGGCGAACGGCCATCGGCTCGCTCCCCCTGCACAGCGCTCGGTACCATCCAGTCGTGACCGACAACCGAACCATCTGGCGAGACGCGTTCGACGACTCGACGTTGCGGCCTGGTCGGTTCGCGACGATGTCGGGGGTGCCGTTGGAGCCGGTGTACGGCCCTGATGACGGAGAGTTCCCGGGTGTGTATCCGTACACGCGTGGCCCGTATGCGTCGATGTACCGGTCGCGGTTGTGGACGATGCGGATGTTCGCCGGGTTCGGCACTGCCGAGGACACGAATTGGCGGTTCAAGGAGATCATCAAGTCCGGTGGTGACGGTCTCTCGACGGCGTTCGACATGCCGACGCTGCTCGGTCTCGATTCCGATGATGCGATGTCGCTCGGCGAAGTCGGGCGTTGCGGCGTGGCGATCGATTCGCTCGCGGACATGGAGGATCTCTACGCGGGCATCGATCTCGGTGGGATCACCACCTCGATGACGATCAACAGCCCAGCAGCACCGATCTTCGCGATGTTCGTCGCCCAGGCCGAGAAGGCCGGCGTGCACCGCTCACGCCTCGGCGGCACCCTGCAGAACGACATCTTGAAGGAGTATCAGGCGCAGAAGGAATTCGTGTTTCCGCCGCGCCAATCGATGCGACTCGTGCGTGACACGATCCAGTTCACGGCTGCGGAGATGCCACGTTGGCACTCGATCTCGATCTCCGGCTACCACATCCGCGAGGCCGGCTCGACCGCCGCCGAGGAACTCGCGTTCACCTTGGCGAACGGGTTCGCCTACGTCGAACTCGCACTCCAAGCGGGTCTGCCGATCGATGCGTTCGCCCCGCGGTTGAGTTTCTTCTTCAACGCCCACATCGACTTCTTCGAAGAGATCGCCAAGCTGCGTGCCGCCCGCCGGATCTGGGCGCGCTGGATGAAGGAACGCTACGGCGCCCAACTCGAACGGTCGATGCAACTGCGTTTCCACACCCAGACCGCCGGCGTGTCGCTCACCGCGCAACAACCCGAGGTCAACATCGTGCGTACCGCGATCGAAGCGCTCGCCGGCGTGCTCGGCGGCACCCAATCGCTGCACACGAACTCGATGGATGAAGCGCTCGCGCTGCCCACCGAGAAAGCCGCCCGCATCGCGCTGCGTACCCAGCAAGTCATCGCCCACGAAACCAACGTCACCCACGTCGCCGACCCGCTCGGCGGTTCGTACTTCGTCGAAGAACTCACCGACGAAATGGAACGACAAGCCGAAGAGATCTTCGCCACACTCGACGAATTCGGCGACGGATCACTGCTCGATGGAGTGATCAAGGGCATCGACGAGAACTGGTTCCAAGGGCGCATCGCCGACTCGGCCTACGAACTCGAACGAGCATTCAACGCCGGCGAACGCACCATCGTCGGCGTGTCCGGCTTCACCGACGGCAACGACGACGACGACCTCGACATCCTGCGCATCTCCAACGAAGACGAAACCAGACAACGCAAACGACTCGACACCATCCGCCACAACCGCGACCAGACCGCCGTCGACGCCGTGCTCACCAAGCTGCGCACCGAGGCGGCCGACCCCGACATCAACCTCATGCCCACCCTCATCGAAGCCTCGCAGACCTACGCCACCCTCGGCGAGATGATGAACGCCATGGCCGACGTCTTCGGCCGCCACACCGAAGTCCCCGTCATCTGAGCACTGAGACCACCATGAGTGAACGCATTCTCGTTGCCAAGGTCGGTCTCGACGGGCACGACCGCGGCATCAAAGTGGTCGCCCGGATTCTTCGCGATGCGGGCTACGAGGTGATCTACACCGGACTCTTTCAGACACCTCAGACGGTGGCCGCCGCCGCGGTCGACGAGGATGTCGATGCGATCGGACTGTCGATGCTCTCGGGCGCCCACATGACGCTCGCCCCGCTCGTGGTCGACGAGGTCCGAGCGCGCGGCAGCGAGATTCCCGTCGTCGTCGGCGGCATCGTGCCCAAGCAGGATGTCGAACCACTCCTGGCTGCCGGCATCGCTGCGGTGATCACGCCGGGGGCGACCGCTGAGCAGGTCGTTGCGACCATGAGGGCCGTCCTCGCCGATTGATCACGGCGCCGACGGAGCTGGTTGGCCGCAGGGCACCAGATGCCGCACCGTCGCCGTCCGAGCACCTCGTCGCTGCGATTTGAGCACCGATGGATCCGAGTCGTACGTTGCCCCGGTGGGATACATGGGGGAACGTTCACCGCAGGCCGAGTTCAGTCTTGCCGAGGTCCACGAGGCGATCGCCGCTTCACGACCCGAGGCCGACTGCCTCGTCTTTCGTGACAAGCGGTCGTCGTGGGCCGAGATCACCGAACGAACGCGACGGCTTGCGAATCACCTGATCGGACAGGGCCTCGGCGTGCACACCGAACGCGCCGACCTCGCGGGGCACGAGAGCGGGCAGGACCACCTGGCCATCTACCTCCACAACGGAAACGAGTACCTCGAGTCCATGCTCGGTGCGCTGAAGGCGCGGGTGGCATCGCTCAACGTCAACTACCGCTACGTCGCAGAGGAGTTGCTGTACCTGTTGAACGATTCGCAGGCGAGCGCCGTGGTGGTCCACTCGGCGTTCACGCCGACGCTCGCTGAAGTGCTCGATCAGCTCCCGAGACTTCGTGTGATCCTCCAGGTCCCCGACGAGTCGGGGCATCCACTGCTTCCGGGCGCCGTCTGGTACGAGGATGCACTCGCCGCCGCATCCCCCGAGCGCCCCGACGTGGAGTGGAGCCCCGACGACCTCTACATGCTCTACACCGGTGGCACCACCGGGATGCCCAAAGGCGTGATGTGGCGCAACGGCGACGCGATGGTCGAGTGCTTCGGTGGCTCGAAGACCGCGACGTCGGTCGAGGAGTTCGTCACCGAGGCCAACACCGGACTCCAGGCCCTGCTCGCACCCCCGTTCATGCACGGTGCCGGCCACTGGATGAGTTTTCGCACGTGGCTCGGTGGCGGCACGGTGTTCGTCCAGGCCGTGCCCGAGCGGCTCGAACCGGTCGACATCTGGTCGACGATCGAGCGCGAGCAGGTCAACTTCCTCCTCATCGTGGGCGATGCGTTCGCTCGACCGCTGCTCGACGAACTCGACAATCCGACGAATGGCACGGGCTACGACCTGTCCTCGCTCACGGTCGTACTCTCCGGCGGCGCACCGCTCTCGGCCCCCTTGAAGGACGAGTTCCTCGCGCACCTGCCGACACTGATGATCGTCGACGGTCTCGGCTCGTCGGAGGCCGGCGGCCAGGTCTCACAGGTCTCCACCGGTGGAGGCGCCACCACGGGCACGTTCGAGATCACGCCCGGCAACGTCGTGCTCTCGGCGGATCTCGATCGCGTGCTCGATCCCGGCGATCCCGAGATCGGTTGGCTCGCCAAGTCCGGTCGGCTCGCGCTCGGCTACCTCGGCGACCCGGAGAAGACCGCGCGCACCTATCCGGTCGTCGACGGCGTTCGGTACGCGATTCCCGGGGACCGCGCGGCTTCTGGAAGGCGACATCGTGGAGCTGCACGGTCGAGACTCGGTCACGATCAACTCCGGCGGCGAGAAGATCTTCGCCGAGGAGGTCGAGGCGGCCATCAAGTCGCATCCCGGGGTGTACGACTGCATCGTTGCGGGCCGCCCGAGCGAGCGCTGGGGCAACGAGGTGGTCGCGATCGTGCGGATCCGCGAGGGCCACGACGTCGACGACGAGGCGTTGCGGGCGGCAGCAGCACAGCACATCGCCCGCTACAAGCTGCCGAAGGAGATTCGATACGTCGACGAGATCGTGCGGTCGCCGAGCGGCAAGGCCGACTATCGGTGGGCCAAACAGGTCGCCGCCGAACCCGTAGCCTGAACCGGGTGACCGAGCCCGCAACGACACGCCCCTCGTGGGACACCGATGAACTCCCTCGAGGCGAGGAGAAGGTCGCTGCCGTCCAGGGGATGTTCGATGCCATCGCCCCGAAGTACGACCGACTGAACCGGATCATCTCGTTCCGTCTGGACGTCAGGTGGCGCAAGCGGGCAGTTCGCGACCTCGCACTCCCCGCCGGGAGTGTCGTGCTCGATCTGGCGAGCGGCACCGGCGATCTCTGTATCGACCTGGCCGCCGGCGGCGTGCGACCGATCTCGATGGACCTCAGCTTCGGGATGTTGTCAGCCGACCGGTCGGGCGTACCTCGCGTCCAGACCGACATCTTGCGGCTCCCGGTCCCCGACGCATCGGTCGACGGTGTCACGTGTGGCTTCGCGCTGCGGAACCTGCTCGACCTGCCGACGTTCTTCGCCGAACTCGGTCGGGCCGTGCGCCCCGGTGGACGAATCGCCCTCCTCGACGTGAGTGTGCCGAGCAACGCCGTCGTCCGATGGGGCAACAACATCTACTTCGGCAAAGTCGTCCCGCGGATCGGCGCGCTGCTCTCCGACGGAGCGGCATACCGCTACCTTCCCAAGAGCGTGGCGTATCTGCCGACGCCGGAGGAGATGCTGGCGTCGCTGGCCGAGGCAGGCTTTCCCGACGCAACACATGCGCAGCTCTCCGGTGGCCTCACCCAGTTGATGGTCGGCACGAGGGCCTGAGCCGCTCGCGATGAAGGCCGTCACGCGGCCGCTGGCCGACTACGTCGGCACACCGGTCGACCTCAACGATGTCGCCGGTGGCGACGGCGTGCTCTTCGTACGCAACGCGGTCGGCATCGCTGGGCGTGGAGTCGCTGCGACGGTCCCGGTCGACGAGGCGGCCGGTTTCCTGGCGAGCCTCGACCACGACTCGACCGTGCCGGGAGCAGGCCCGGTGGCGCTGGGTTGCGTGCCGTTCGTGCCCGGATCGGCCGCCTCGCTCGTCGTGCCCAGCGTGCAGTTCCGCAAGGATGCCGCCGGTCTCGCGAGCGTCACGACCGTCGGCGATGTCGATGACGACGTCGTGGTCGACGCGCTCACACGGAGGACGGCGTCGCCGGCGACCGCCGCGAGCTGGTCGATCGAGCCGATCGTGGACGTCGATGCCTATCTCGCTGCGGTCACGACCGCCCGCGACGCTGTCCGCGCCGGCGAGCTGACCAAGGCCGTGATCGCCCGACCGATCGTGGTGACCTCGAGCGAACCGATCGATGTACACGCAGTGTTGCGCCGTCTGCGGGCGTCGTTCGGTTCGAGCTACCGCTACTCGATCGACGGCTTCATCGGCGCGTCACCGGAACTGCTCGTCGAGGTCGAGGGCGCGGTCGTGCGCTCACATCCCCTGGCCGGCACGGCGCCGCGCACTGGCGACGTCGACAACGACGCCCGGATCGCCGCCGACCTGATCGCCAGCACGAAGAACCAGGTGGAGCACCGCGTGGTGATCGACGTCGTCCACGACACGTTGCTTCCATGGGCGAGCTATCTCGACTGGGAGCCCGAACCGTCGATCGTCACCGTCGCCAACGTGCAGCATCTCGGCACGCGCATGGAGGGCATGCTCTCGCAGCCCGGCCCGTCGGTGATCGAGCTGGTGCGGGCCCTGTCGCCCACGCCCGCGCTCGGCGGCCACCCGCGAGACGAGGCGATCGCGCTGATCCAACGCGTCGAGGGCTTCGAACGGGGCCGCTACGGCGGCGCGGTCGGTTGGGTCGATGCCGACGGCAACGGCACCTGGGCCGTGGCCATCCGGTGTGCCGAGCTGTCCGACGATCGACACTCCGCCCGGCTCGTCGCCGGTGGCGGCATCGTCGCCGACAGCGACCCCCACGCCGAACTCGCCGAGACGCAGGCGAAATTCCAGGCCATGTTGAGCGCCATCGTCCGGCCCTGACCCACGCGAGCGATGAGCCAGACCCCTCAATGCGGTGGCCACGCTCATCGCTGTGCGTCGAGCGCCGCGCTCGACGGCGGCGTGGAGTTCGCGGTGGACCTCCACGTTGTGGCGCCGATCGGTCGGCACGCAACACACCCACGGACCCGGTTGAGCGAGCTGATCGACCAGTTCGTCGACCGCCTGCACCGTTCGGGCCTCGAGTCCGTAGGACGTCGCGAGTGCCACGACGTCGACGCCGAGGGGTGTGCCGAAGAGTTGCTCGAACCGCTCCTCGGACAGGGCGGTCGCCTGCGGGAGGAACGAGAAGATGCCGCCACCATCGTTGTCGACGACCACGATGCGCAGATCGGCGTCGCGACGGTCGAGCGCCGTGAGCGCATTGCTGTCGTGGACGAACGCGAGGTCGCCCAGGAGCACGAACGTCGTGCGACCAACGAGCGCACGCCCCAGCGCAGTACCCAACACACCGTCGATGCCGTTGGCGCCCCGGTTGGCGTGGGCGCGTGCGAGACGTCCGCCGAACCACTCGAGGTCGCGCACCGGCATCGACGACGCGACGACCAGTTCGTCATCGGCAGCAATCGTGTCGGCGAGGATTCGTGCGACTCCCGGTTCCGTGAGCCCGTCGAACTCTCCGAGCAGCTCCACGATGGCAGCGTCTGCGACTCGGTCGGCCGCCTCCCACGTTCCGCTCCAGTCGCGGCCGACCTCGGTTCCGGGTTGGGCTGCTCGCAGCAACGCCTCGATCGGGACGACCGCGGCAACGTTGTGATCGGGATCGATCACGCCGGGGCCACCGACCTGGACGAGCACCGCACCCGCGTCGGTTGCCCGCTTGGTCCACTGGGCGAGGACCTTCGACGCTGCCGGCCGACCGATCCTGACGATGACGTCGGGGAGATGGTCGGCGGCGAAGCGCTCGTCGCGCAGGAGCGCATCGGCCGTCGAGATCGACGCTGGGAGGTCGCGGAGCCCGGAGATCGGGTCGGCGATCACGGGCCAGCCGGTTCGCTGCGACAGCGCCGCCACCTCGTCGCGCTCGACCCCGTGGCGTCCGCCGACCAGGATCAACCCGCGAACCGCCGACATGTCGGGAAGCGGGTCCGACCGACGAGCGCCGGTCGTGACCATCTCGCGAACCAGCGGGTCGGATCGCTCGGGGAGGTCGGCAGCGACGCCGAGCAGCGGTTCGCGGAATGCGAGGTTCACCTGCACCGGACCGTGGCCGGCGTGCGTCCACGCATCGACCGCCAGCTCACGCCACAGCGACCGTTCACCCTGATCGGGGACCCCTGGGTCTCACGACCAGACGACGTGGCGTCCGAACAGATCGATCTGGTCGATCGTCTGCGGGGCGCCCACGCCGCGCAGCTCCTCGGGTCGATCGGCCGTCAGCACGATCATCGGAACCTCGGAGAGCCCCGCTTCGACCACCGCTGGGTAGAAGTTCGCCGCCGCGGTGCCGCTGGTGCAGAGCAGCAGTGCCGGTGCGCCGTCGAGGCCGAGGCCGAGCGCCACGAACGCCGCCGACCGCTCGTCGTGCACGACGTGCACGTGCATGTCGGGGCGATCGGTCAGCGCGAGCGCCATCGGTGTCGACCGAGATCCTGGGGCGATCACCGCCTGGCACACCCCGAGCGCGATCCACTCGTCGACGAGGGTTGCGCAGAACGTCGCCTGCACGTCTTCGGGGCGAGGATCTGCAGCGCCGACCATTGCCGACAGACGATAGGCGCATACCGTGTCGAACATGACGGCGATCTCGAACCCGGAGACGACTCGACCCACGGTGACCGTTGAGGTCTGGTCGGACGTGGTGTGTCCCTGGTGCTACATCGGCAAGCGCAAGTTCGCATCCGGGCTCGCCCAGGTCGAAGCCGAGCTGGTCGAGGCCGGGCTCGAGGTCGACTTCGACGTGTCGTACCACCCGTACCAGCTCGATCCGACCGCCTCGCCCGGACAAGCCAGTCCCGTGATCGACGCCTATGCCAAGAAGTTCGGCGGACCCGAGCGGGCGGCCGCCATCATCGCCAACGTCTCCGAACGGGCCGCCGAGGTGGGTCTCGACTTCCGGATGGATCGTGCGCTGCGGGCGAACACGCTGCTCGCCCACCGGGTGATCTGGCTCGCCGCCGAACCGGGCTCGCCAGTGGCGCAGGACGTGATCAAGGAACGTCTGCTCAAGGCCTACTTCCACGACGGCCTCGACATCGGTGATCCCGACGTGCTCGCCGATTGCGCGGCCGAGGTCGGCTTCGACCGCGGCGAGGTGTCCGACTTCTTGGCATCGGGGCGCGGCACCGACGAGGTGCGGGCGGAACTCGACGTGGCGGGCGACAACGGGATCACCGCGGTGCCGACGTACGTCGTCAACGGTCGTTGGGCGATTCCGGGCGCACAGGAGCCCGAGACGTTCGCCCAGGTGCTGCGCAAGATGGCCGACCAGGCGGTCGCCGAGCAGGCCTGATGTCCAACGAGAACGTCGACGGGTCGCCGCGGTTCGTGCTGGCCCACGGCTTCACGCAGACCGCACGGTCGTGGGCGTCGTTCGAACGGCTGCTCCGACGCCGCCTCCCTGGTCGGGAGACGCTGGCCGTCGACCTGCCAGGCCACGGAGACGCCACTCCCCCGGCAGACAGCGACCTGTGGGCCAGCGCCGAGCGACTCTGCGATGCAGGGGGCGCCGGGACCTACGTCGGCTATTCGATGGGCGGGCGCACCTGCCTCCACGCTGCGCTCTCGCACCCGGACACCGTCGAACGTCTGGTGCTGATCGGGGCGACGGCCGGACTCGAGGATCCCGACGAGCGCGCCGCGCGACGTCACGCCGACGATCGCCTCGCTGATCACATCGAAGCGGTCGGCGTCGCCACGTTCATCGATGAGTGGCTCGCCAATCCGATGTTCGCAGGGCTCACCGAGGCCACGGCGTTGCGAGCCGATCGCCTCCGCAACACTCCTCGAGGGTTGGCAGCCAGCCTCCGGGCCACCGGAACGGGCACCCAGCAACCGCTCTGGGGTCGCCTCGGCGAGATCACGTGCCCCACCCTCGTGCTCGTCGGCGAACACGACGCGAAATTCACCGAACTCGGTCAGCGCCTCGTCGCCGGCATTCCCGCCGCCGAACTCGTCGTGGTCCCGGGCGCAGGACACAGCGTCCACCTCGAGCAACCCGACGCGACCGCCGACGCCATCACCGCCTGGATCGCCACTTCAGAGCGATGAGCCAAACCCCGCCATCCAGGGCGTCCGCTCATCACCGCCGCGACGACAACGCGGGCGATGAGCCAAACCCCGCATTCCGGAGCATTCGCTCATCGCTTGATGGGGTTACAGCGCGAGGCCGATCGTGACGAGCAGGCCCCAGGCGAGCTGAAGCTTGCCCGTCTCGCCGAGCACGGGAATCAACGCACTGCCGGACGCTCCGCCGAGGACCGACCGGATCGGGCGGATCGCCAGCGGTACCGCGAGCACGCCGAGCAACACCGGGAGCCGCCACATCGCGCCGACAGCGCACAGCAGGAACGCTGCGGTGATCAGCAGCACGTAGAACCACCGGGTGCGCTGGTCGCCGAGGCGGACGGCAAGCGTCTTCTTGCCCACATCACGGTCGGTGGGGATGTCACGCAAGTTGTTGATCACGAGCAACGCACACGCCAGCGAACCGACAGCGGAGCCCATCACCAGCGACAGTGCGGTGATCGACTCGATGGCGGCGTAGGTGGTACCCGCCGTTGCGACGAGGCCGAAGAACACGAAGACGAACACCTCGCCCAAACCCAGGTATCCGTAGGGCTTGGGGCCACCGGTGTAGAACCAACCCGCAGCGATCGCGGCCGCACCGACGAGCACGAGCACCAGTGACGTCGACAGCGCAATCGCCAGACCGGCGACGGCGGCAACGCCGAACGAGAGCATTGCCGCCCGCTTGACCGCTGACGGGCTGGCGAGGCCGCTCGCGACCAGCCGAGTCGGGCCGACGCGAACGTCGTCGGTGCCCCGGACGCCGTCGCTGTAGTCGTTCGCGTAGTTCACGCCGACCTGGAGCATCAGGCTGACGAGCAGCGCTGCAGCGACACGCCACCAGACGACATCGGTCGATTCGCCGACTGCAGCGGCGGCACCAACGGCGACGGGAACCACCGCGGCGGGCAACGTCCGGGGCCGCGCTCCGGTGATCCAACGATTCATGTGTGCGCCATGATGGGGGCATGACAGAGCTCTGGCAACTCGGCGCCCTCGAACTCGCTGCTCGGATTCGGAACAAGGAGGTGTCGAGTCGCGAGGTACTCGAGGCTCACCTCACCCGGGTCGACCAGTGCAACGGCTCGCTGAACGCCATCGTGCGGCTGCTCGCCGACGAGGCTCGAACTGCCGCCGACGCTGCGGACGCCGCCGTTGCCGCCGGTGACGAACTCGGTCGCCTACACGGCGTGCCGTGCACCGTGAAGGAGAACATCGATGTCGCCGGCACACCGACGACCCAGGGCGTCAACGCACTCGCCGAGGCCGTTGCACCGATCGACGCGCCGACGGTCGAGCGGATGCGAGCCGCCGGAGCGATTCCGTTCGCCCGCACGAACCTCCCCGACTTCGGGCTGCGGGTACACACCGACTCCGAACTCCACGGCCTCACCCGGAACCCCTGGAACCCGGATGTCACCGCCGGTGGCTCGAGTGGCGGCGAAGGATCAGCGATCGCGTCGGGGATGAGTCCGATCGGACTCGGCAACGACATCGGAGGATCGCTGCGCAACCCGGCGCACTGCTGCGGCATCTCGTCGCTCAAGCCGACGGTCGGCGTGATCCCCATGGCGACCGTCGTGCCACCCGAGGACATGGACCTCTCGTCGCAGCTGATGGTCGTGGAAGGGCCGATGGCACGCCACGTCGCCGATGTCCGCGCTGGACTCGAGATCCTGGCCGGGCAGCATTGGCGCGATCCGCGCAGCGTCTCGGCAGTCCTCACTGATGCCCACGAGGGCGAGCGCCTGCGTATCGCGGTGATGACCGATCCGCCTGGCGGTACGACCGACCCCGGCATCGCCGGCGCGATCCGGTCGGTCGCCGACCTCTTGGCCGACGCCGGCCACGACGTCGTCGATGCAACACCTCCTGGCTACGAACGCACCGCCGATCTCTGGCGGATGTTGATGATCGACGACATCCGGGCCATCCGAGATCTCCTCCCGCTGGTGCTCGGCGCCGATGCGCTCTCGCTGTTGGAGATGTTCGACGAATCTTCGGAGCCCACACGAGTCCCCGACACGCACCTCATGCACGCCGAGCGGTTCGGCCTGATGCGCCAGTGGGCTGCATTTCACCAGGAGTATCCCATTCTGCTGTCGCCCACCTGGGCGCTTCGCGCATTCGCTCCCGGCGCAGATCTCGATCCGGACACGGCGGTCGACATGATGACCGACACGATCCGGCCCGTCGTTCCGTCGAACGTGCTGGGGACGCCAGCGGTGGTCACGCCGGCGGGTGTGGTCGACGGTCTCCCGGTCGGCGTGCAGGTCATGGGCGATCGATTCACCGATCTCCGTTGTCTGACCGTGGCGGCCGAGATCGAGTCGCTGGTCGGCGCGATCACCCCGATCGACCCGATCACTGCGTGAACCGCCTCGTTGCGATCGATCTCCCGGGAGGGCCCGAGTTCGTCGACGAACTACGCAGGGTCTGGGACGACGGCCACGCGGCATTCCCGGTGGACCAGCGTCTCCCCGACACAGCGAAGAGCGCGAACTGTGCGCAGCGATGCGCGTCGGTGACGACGTCGAACCGGGCGATGCCCTCGTCGTCGCCACGAGCGGATCGACGGGCGCGCCGAAGGGTGTCGTGCTGACCCACGACGCTGTCATGGCATCGGCTGTTGCGACCAGCGACCGGCTCGGCGTACGCGCCGACGACCACTGGTTGGCATGTCTGCCGCTCTCGCACGTGGGCGGCCTGTCCGTCGTCACCCGAGCACTGCAGACCGACACGACGCTCACGGTGCTCCCTGGCTTCGATGCAGCCGCGGCCGAACAGTCGGGTGCCACCCTCGTGTCGTTGGTGGCGACCGCACTCGGGCGAATCGACCCCGCCCGCTTCCGCACGATCGTGCTCGGCGGGAGCCGCCCGCCTGCCGACCGCCCCGCCAACTGTGTGACCACCTACGGGATGACCGAGACCGGCAGCGGCGTCGTCTACGACGGCGTGCCCCTCGATGGTGTGGAGATCGACATCGCCCCCGACGGCGAGATCAGAGTCCGGGCGCCGATGCTGCTGCGCTGCTACCGGGACGGTACGACACCGATCGACCCGGATGGCTGGTTCGCCACGAACGACCTCGGCGGGTGGCTGCCCGACGGCCGACTGCACGTCGCCGGCCGACGCGGCGACCTGATCATCACCGGAGGTGAGAACGTCTGGCCCGAAGCGGTCGAGGCCGCGCTGGCCGATCATCCCGGTGTTGCCGACGTCATGGTGCGTGGGATCACCGATCCGGAATGGGGTCAGGTCGTCGAGGCGGTGATCGTCCCGGTCGGCGACCCACCCACGCTGGATTCGATCCGAGCCCACGTCAAACACCGCCACCCGGCCTTCATGGCACCCAAGCGTCTCACCGTCGTCGAATCACTCCCCCGCACCTCACTGGGCAAACTCCGCCGCCACCCCTGAGCGGAATCACCCCCACCACCCCGAAATGGCGCGCCAGCGTTGCGCTGAGCGCAACGCCTGCGCAATTTTTCGGATGGGCCGGATGGGTCGGGCGTGGGGTGGGTCAGCCGGCGGAGACGCCGGCGCCGCCGTCGATGACGTAGGTCTCGCCGGTGATCCAGCTCGACAGGTCGCTGGCCAGGAACGTGGCGAGGTTGGCGATGTCCTGCGGATCGCCGAGGCGCTTCAACGGCATGCGCGCGGCGAGTTGTTCACCGAAGTTGTCCACGAGGACCTGCGCGAAGTCGGTGACGACGAGGCCGGGCGCGATACCGACCACCCGAGTCGGCCCGAGTTCACTGGCCAACTGTCGGGTCATGTGGATGAGTGCCGCCTTCGTGAGGTTGTAGATGCCCAGTCCTCCGCCGTCGGTGCGCAGTCCGCCGACCGAGGCGATGTTGATGATCGTGCCCGGCTGCTCCTTGAACGACTGCTCCCATGCCGCCTTGCACCACAGCAGCGGCGCCTCGAGGTTGACCTGGAACGTCTTGTCGTAGCGGCCCTTGTCGACGTCGAGCGTCCGGCCGTAGTACGGGTTGGTGGCAGCGTTGTTCACGAGGATGTCGAGCCCTCCGAAGCGCTCGATCGTGGCGCTCACGGCGCGCTCTCCCGAATCGGCATCGCCGGCGTTCGCGGCGAAGATCTCCACGTCGCCGGTCATCTCGGCGCGGGCGGCCTCGAGCTGATCCTGCTTGCGGCTGTTGATCATCACCTTCGCGCCGGACGCCGCCAGCGATGTCGCGATCGCCTTGCCGATGCCCTTCGATGCGCCGGTGACCAGCGCGACCTTGCCGTCCAGTGAGATCTCCATGGCCGCCGAAGCTACGCCGACCCCACCGCACCGAACGAACCGGTGGCCCCTGATCGCCGGTGGGGCCGTGGTCACTCTCGGTCGAGATGGATGGCGCCCCTGGAGGTCGTCCAGCCACTTGCGGACTGAGGTGGGGCCGTCGACGTCGATGACTCAGACACGGGCGCACCGTGATCGGCCTGGTCGGCGGTCACCAAGTAGCCGCACACCGTCACGATGATCGACGCTGCGACGGCGATCGCCTGAAGGAGGACCACGGCGACGACGAACACGACGAAGCCCAGGAACTGGCCGAACGTGGTGACGATGTTGACGACACCGCTTGCGGCGCCGGCGAGCAGTCCGGTGACCACGAGACGCGAGACCACGAACCAGAACCGGCCGTGCGTCGTCAGCTCCCAGCTCCGGCGCAACCCGAGCCCGTGGCCTCCCGCTCCGGCGATCGCGGAGGCAAGCGTCAACCGGCCCCACAGCCACGCCGTCACCACCACCAGCAGCACCACGACGAACAGGACGGTCAGCACGATGGCTGCCGTCCCGCCCCCGGCGACTGCGACGAGCACGACCGGCACGGATCCGATCAGCCAGATCCCCATGAACACCAGGAACACCACGAACCCGGAGGCCACCACTGCCGGAACGCGTCGCAACGCATCCACGGCGATGGTGCCCAATGTGTCGTCGACGTCTGTCGTGACAGCCTGATCGACGATGCGACGCTGTACCGCTCGGGCGACCAGCGCGACCGACCATGCCGATGCCGCAATGACGACCACAGCGAGCACGACCAGCCACGGCAACGCCGACCAGAACATCTCCTGCAACAGCTCTCTGGCCCGCTCCGCTTCCCGCGTCGTCAACTCGACGGTGACGGTCGAGCCGCTGGGACCGACCGGCGTCTCGTCGAACTCGAGCAGGCGCCGGAGTTCCTGGCCGCGGTCGCTGTCGAACACCGCCACGACGAACCACGAGCCCAGCACGCCGAGCACGAGCCACAGCGAGGCGAGCACCAGTCCGACGCGTCGCACCGCGAGCTTGACGGCAGCGACGGAACGTTCGAACCACGCAGAGAACGACAGCGGGTCACGAACCGGCGGCACCCACATCGGCGCACGATGATCGGTCCACGCTGCTCCATCCCAATAGCGCCACGTCCAGGGTTGTTCCGTGTCGTCGTACCAGCCCTGGGGCGGCATCGGGGGCGGGCCGGTCGGCCAGGTCACCTGCGCAACCTAGCCCTGCCGGACACGCCGAGTGGCGTCTCAGTCGTGGATCTGTCGAAAGCCGACCGGCGCCGCGCCGTGCCAGTGGAAGCGTTCGAGCAGATCGAGTTCGCAGGCCCGCATCACCACTGTCTCGTCGGGTTCCGCGTGGTCGTGGCCGAGTACGTGCAAGATGCCGTGGACCACCAGCAGCGCCAATTCGTCGTCGATCGTGCCGGCGTGGTCGGCGAACTGATCAGCGGCGACGGCCGGGCTGATCACCACGTCGCCGAGCAGCGTCGGCACCCCATCGAGCGGTTCGTCGTCCATCGGGAACGACAACACGTCGGTCGGTCCCGACGTGCCCATGTGCTCCGCGTTGAGTTCGGCGATGTCGCCACGATCGATGAACGTCAGTGTGAGCTCACCGTCGGCTTCGCGGTCGCTGAGTACGTCGAGTGCCAGGCGGCGCCATCGTTGGAGGTCGATTGCGACCTCGGGTGAGTCGGCGGCGCTGCGTTCGTCGGCGACCACGACGTTCGAGGGCGTCGGGATCACGATCGTGCGCCGAAGGCCGGCAGCCGGGCTTCGATCACGAGTCACTCAACCGTCCGCTGTGCGAGCGTCGTGCTGCTCGTAGGCGGCAACGATGTCGGCAACGATCCGGTGGCGCACGACATCGGAGCCCGAGAGCCGAACGAACGCCAGACCGTCGATGCCGACGAGCGTCTTCTCCAATCCGGCCAGGCCGCTCTTCCCGGTCGGGACGTCGACCTGCGTGGTGTCACCGGTGACGACCACGCGGGAGCCGAAACCGATGCGGGTCAGGAACATCTTCATCTGCTCTGGCGTGGCGTTCTGGGCCTCGTCGAGGATGATGAAGCTGTTGTTGAGCGTGCGCCCCCGCATGAACGCGAGCGGGGCCACCTCGACCACCTGGCGTTCGAGCAACCGCTGCACGGCGTCGGGGTCGAGCATGTCGTAGAGCGCGTCGTAGAGCGGGCGAAGGTACGGGTCGATCTTCGCCATCAGGTCGCCGGGGAGGAAACCGAGACGTTCGCCGGCCTCGACCGCCGGGCGAGTGAGGATGATCCGCTGGACCTCCTTGGCTTGCAACGCCCGCACGGCCATCGCAACGGCGAGCCACGACTTGCCGGTTCCCGCAGGGCCGAGCCCGAAGGTGATGACGTTCTCGGCGATCGTGTCGATGTAGCGCTTCTGGCCGGCCGTCTTGGGCTTGACCTGTCGGCCCTTCGCCCCACGGAGCACCTGATGACCGAGGATCTCGCTCGGTCGTTCACTTGCACCGACCATCGTCATCACACGATCGAGCGTGACGGCATCGAGCTGCTGACCGGCCTGCAGCAGCGTCGACAGTTCCTCGAAGAGGTTCGACACGATGATGACGTCGCCTGCCTCGTCTCCGGAGATGCGCACCTCGTTGCCGCGGACGCTGATGCGTGCGGACGGGAACCGCTGCTCGATCTGACGCAGGTTCTGATCACGCGGGCCGACGAGAGCGGTCATCACGTGGGTGCCGGGAACGACGACAGTCGTTGATGAGGTGCTCGATGCCATATGGTGCGTGATTCCTGCCGGTGAGGCTACCGGGCCCCGCGTGTCGGATGGCACCCGATTGCCGGCCACCTGCCCCGACGCCGTGAGGTGAGGCAACTACCGTCGTGGCGTCACATGATGCTCATCCCGCCTCCTGCCTCCTCCCGTGCACTGTTGCTCCGGATGACGTTCATCCTGCTCGCCGGGCTCACCGCCGCTGTGGGATCGGTCACGCCGACCGTCGTCTCGGCCCAACCCGTGTCGCTCCGCCCGCTGGCTGACGACGCTGGAATCGCATTCGGTGCCGCTGTCGACGCCGATGCGCTGGACGACGACGCCTATCGACAACTGCTCGCCGACAACGTGAACCTCCTCTCGACCCGCGGCGACCTCTCGATGGCGGTGACCCAGCCCGAACCTGGAACCTTCGATTTCAGTCGCGCTGACGCCATCGTCGACTTCGCCATTGCGAATGACATGCCCGTCCGCGGTCACGAGCTGATCGGCGGGACGCTGCCCGGCTGGGTGAACGGCGGAAGCTGGACGGCCGACAGCCTCAGTCAGGTGCTGCGAGACCAAGTGAGCACCGTCGTCGCGCACTACCGCGACACGTACCCGGGTGTGGTCACTCAGTGGGACGTCGTCGGCGACGCCTTCTTGCCCGACGGCAGCCTTCGTCCGACGATCTGGCAGCAGGTGATCGGCGACGACTACCTGCGCATCGCCTTCGACGCCGCCCGAGCAGCCGATCCCGACGCCGAACTGTTCTACGACGACTTCTACGACGACCTGGCCGTGACGCAGGATGCCGTGGCGTCCGGCGTCTCGATCGTGCCGGGAGCGAACGCCGAACGGGCGACATGTGATGCGGTGCCGAAGTGCGTCGGCGTGCGCGACACCATCTCGGCGCTGCTCGCCGACGGGGCCCCGATCGACGGCATCGGCTTCCAGTCGCACCTGTTCTCGCCGGATCCCGCCGATTTCTCGGAACTGACCGGCTGGGTCGACGACCTGGACCTGTTGTGGGCCGTGACCGAGTTCGACGTCCCGCTGCCCATCACGGAGACCACCAACGCCGCAAGTCTCGAGTTCCAGGCCACCGTGTACGCACAGGCCCTGACGGCATGCGCTGACGCACCGAGCTGCAACACCTTCGTCACGTGGGGTATCAGCGACCGCTTCTCGCCGATACCCGACGAGACGGGCGGAGCATTCGGAGGCGCACTCTGGTTCGATGCGAACGACGCCGCCAAGCCGGCGTTCGACGCCATGGCGCAGGTGTTCGCCGAGCGCGCGGTCACCGTGACGACGAGCCCAGCGGAGCCGACGCCGAGCGCGCTCACCGAAACGACTGCCACGCCGGCGACCACGACGTCGTCGGACGATGACGGCAACAGCGTCGTTCCAATTCTGGTCGGGCTTGGCGCGCTCGTCCTGTTCGTTGCGGTGATCGTGATCACACGACAGCGACGCGGCAGCGCGCCATCGCTCGACGGCGCTCGACCCCCGAGCGCGAAGAACCCCTGAGCAGGCATTGCCCACTCAGGGGTTGGAGGCGACGATGAGAATCGAACTCATGTACACGGCTTTGCAGGCCGTTGCCTAAACCACTCGGCCACGTCGCCAGTTGAGTGGCCGAGGATAGCGGCCCCTCGTGCTCACGGTGCAGCGACGGGACGATCGACTGCGTACCAGGTGGCGAGCAGCGCCAGCCCCTCGTCGATCGAGATGGTCGGCGTCCAGCCGAGGTCGTGCTCGGCCGGCCGAGGATCGAACCAGTGTGCGGTGCCGAGTTGTTCGGCGAGGAACTGCGTCAGAGGTGGCTCGTCGGTGCGGCGCAAGAGCGGCCACACCCGTTCGACCACTGCGCCGAGCGACCGGCCGACGCGCAACGACACCGTCTTCGGCTCGAACGGCACGGCAGCGGCCCGGCAGATCCCCTCGACCAGCTCACGGATCATCCTGGGCTCACCGTTCGACACGACATAGGCCTGCCCGGAGCACCTCGACCCCGGCTCGACCGCGTCGAGTGCGGCGACGAGTGCACCCACCGCATTGTCGATGTAGGTGGTGTCGACCAGCGCCCGTCCACCGCCCACCAGGGCGAGCCGACCGGCAGCTGCTCGCTCGACGATCCGCCCCACGAGCTGTGTGTCGCCGGGACCCCACACGAGATGGGGCCGGATGGCGACCACGCCGAGGTCGTCACCGGCCGCCGTCAACGCGTCGATCTCCGCGAGCGCCTTCGATTCGGGATACCAAGCTCGACGACGGCCGAGCACCGGGGCGTCCGCGCCGCCACCGATGATCGGTTCGCCACCGTGGGCCACCGATGGCGACGACACGTGGACCACCCGGCCGCAGCCACTCCTGCGGGCCGCAGCAAGCACGTTCCTCGTGCCGTCGACGTTGATCGATCGGTAGTCCTCCCAGTCACCCACGACTCCGACCTTCGCGGCGAGGTGCACGATCGCGTCGCAGCCCTCGGCGGCCACACGTACGGCGTCGACGTCGCGGATGTCGCCCAGTTCCTGTCGAACGGCGAGCGAGTCGAGCTGCGCTGACCGGCCGCGTTGCTGGACGACGACCTCGTCACCACGAGCGACCAGTGCCGCCGCCACCCCGGCCCCGATGAGACTGGAGCCGCCGGTGACCAGCACCTTCATGACATCACCTGGCCAGAGGCATGCGCCGGGCGCGGCGTCCCGAGAGAACGTCGGCGGCCCACGATGCGACTGCCACCCGGTCGATCTTGGCATTGTGGCGGATGTCGACGGGCAGTTGCCGAACGGACAACACCGACGCCACGGGCGCCTCGATCACGTCGCGCACCGAGGACGCGACCTGCGGCGTCAGCCGGACCCTCGCTGGCCTCAGCGTCCTCGATCACGATCACCAACTGTTGACTGCCGATCGGGCCGACACCGACCGCTGCGACCCGACGGAGCCCGAGTGTTCGCTCGACGACTCGTTCGACGGGCACCGACGTGATCGGCCCTCTGGCCGAGTGGATGACGTGTACGACGCGGCCTTCGACCCACAGGCGGCCATTCGCGTCGACGTGCCCGACGTCCCCGGAACGGTGCCAGTCGCCGACCGGACCGGGCCGGGCGGCGCGCTCGACTGCCCACAGGCCGAGGTACCCGGCCGACACCCACGGCGCCCTGATCAAGATCTCGCCGGTCGAACCCGTGGCGAGTTCCGGCGGGACCTCGTCGGCATCGAAGTCGAGCGCAGCAATACGGACCTCGGCCCCGGCGACTGGACGGCCGACGCACACGCCGCCATGAGGATCGTCGAGTTCGGCCTGTTCGATCATCTCGAGTTCGATGTCGGCCACGGGCAGCACTTCGGTCATGCCGTACGGCGTGTGCAACGTGGCCGCCGAAGCGAGCACGGCCATCGACCGCAGCGTTTCGGAGGGCACCGGCGCGCCCGCCGAGAAGACGACGCGCAGGTCGGCGAGCCCGTCGTAGGACGAGTCGGACCGTGCGGTCGATGTCACGTTGGCCAGGGCAGCCGGTGAGGCGAACGCCAGCGTCGCTCCGATTCGTCGGCAGGCGGCGTCGAGCGCATCGGCAGTCAGCTGCCCAGGCTTGGTGACGTCGACGTCGGGCAGTGCGGTCGGAATGCCGAGTGCCGGCCCGTACAGCGCGAACGGAGCGAACGCCGCCACGAGTCGGTCGTCCGACGTGATCGAGTAGGCGGCCGCCAACGCATCGCGCTGGGCGCCCAACTGGGCGTGCAGGTACCGGACGCCTTTGGCCGGCCCGGTGGCACCCGAGGTGAACAGCACGGCGGCGGGAGCGTCGGCTGCTGGTTCCGTCGGAAGCTCGCCGACATCGCCGGCGACGAGATCACCGACGTCGAGGCGGACGGCTCGCGGCGTCCACCGCAACACGGCGGCCGCCAGACGGGCTGTGCGAGGCCCGATCACGAACTGCGGCCGCGTCGAGCGAACAGCCCGACCGAGCCCGCCGAGGCCGAGCCCGCGATCAGCGATCACGGTCACGCCGCCGGCGCGCCAGACGCCGTACACGGCGGCGACGAGGTCGACGCCGGGTGGCGTGAGCATTGCGACGTGGTCGCCTGGCTGCAGTCCCCGACGGAGCAGTTCACTGGCGACTGCGTCGACGCGGTGGCCCAGGTCGGCGAAGGTGACGGACTCGTCGGTTGCCAGGTCGACGAAGGCGGTCGTGGCGTCACGTCGACGGGCGTCGAGCGCTGCCCACAGCGGCTCGGTGGCGTCGGCAGCCGACGGCGCCACGGCCGACGGTGATGCCGGCTCGTCGACGAGTCGACCCTCGAACAGATCCGCCAGCCAGGTCTCAGCGACGGCGGCGACGTCTGCTTCCGCCATCACGAGGTGATTGGCGCCTGGGAACCGATGCGTCGTCGTGTTCGGGAAGCGGGCGGCGAGGTCAGCGGCGAAGTCGTCGTTGAACACCGGGTCGCGGGCGCCCCAAGCCAGCAGTACCGGCGCCTTCACGGCATGGAGCCTGGCCGCCACTTCGGCGATCGCCGACTCGGAGGGATGCCCCTCCTGCAACGGGATGTCATCGACGAAGTCGGCGATTGCAGCACGGGCGGGGGCGGTGCGATACGGGGCCCTGAACGCCTCCCGGTCGATCTTGCTGATCCGTCGCCCCGACAGCCGAACGGTGCCTTCGACGAACGTCGGCGTTCCCCGACAGACCACGTCGAGCAACAGCGACGAGGCGGCGAGACGGATGATCCCTGGGGCCGATCGACCCGCCGGCACGGCAATGCCCGTGTTGCACAGGATCAGTCCTGCGATCTGTCGGGGGTCTTGTACCGCCCATCCCATGGCGATCGCTCCGCCCCAGTCATGAGCGGCGAGTACGAGCGGGGCGTCACCACCCAGGTGCAGCCCCACGATCACGTCGTCGAGGTCGCGAACTCGTTCGGCGTAGCGACGCGGTCCCGTGCGCTCGCTGTATCCCATCCCCAGCTGGTCGACCGCGATGACCCGATACGTGGGATGGAGGCGCCGCAGGAAGGTCGCCCACGCATATCCCCACGTGGGGTTGCCGTGCACGCACACCACGACCGGAGCAGTCGTATCGCCGTCGGGTACTCCGCTGTCGAGGACGTGCCACCGGTGGGTGCCGCCCTCGTGGCTGGCGACGTCGATCAACTGCGACCACGACGGATCGAGCCCCCATCGACGCCACGTGTCGGCGTCCGGTACCGCCGGCGTTGCGTCGACCGTGGTTCGCTCGGCCGTCACCAGACGATTTCGGTGAAGCTCGTGTTGAGCCCCGACCCGATGCCCATACAGAGCACGCGATCGCCCGCTGCGATCCGGTCAGCCGACTTGGCCAACGTGAGCGGGATCGCCGCCGGCCCGACGTTGCCGTACTTCGGGAACGTCAAGGGAGCGCGCTCGGGGTCGATCCCGAGACGCTCGGTGATCAGCCGGGTGTGCACCTGGCTCACCTGGTGCACGATGTACCAGTCCAT
Organism: Ilumatobacteraceae bacterium; assembly: GCA_963741875.1. Lineage (GTDB taxonomy): Bacteria > Actinomycetota > Acidimicrobiia > Acidimicrobiales > Ilumatobacteraceae > Sva-07. Next base: position 166,132 of record CAVUJO010000003.1, read on the forward strand.
GCCGACTTCCCAGTCGAAGTCGTGGCCGGAGTGCTTCCACGCTGCTTCGGCGAGATCGAGACCCGCGACCAGCAGACCGTGCGTGTCGGTGGTCATGCGATCCAGGTCACCGACACAGAGTTCGTGGTGCTGGGTTCCCGAGCGAGCCACGCCCCCGACCAGTCGATGGGCGTCGGGATGCTCGTCGAGCCGGCAGAGAACCGCAGCAGCGGCACCCGATCCGAGTGTGAGCGAGGCGAACTCGGCAAAGACGTCGGCGGCCTCGGTGGTCCGCTCCTGGAGCCGAGCGATCGTCGTCTGCTGGGTGTAGCGACTTCCCTCGCCATCGACGATGAGCGCGTAGTCGATCGAGCCCGCATCGATCGCCGCGGCAGCGATCTGCATGCCATTGATGAAGCCCAGGCACGCATTACCGACGTCGAAGTTCAGACAGCTGGGCGCGAGCTGCAGTTGATGGTGGACCGCACAGGCGACAGACGGCTCGAGGTGGTGCTTGCACACCGACGTGGAGATCAGCATGCCGACCCGCTGGGGATCGATACCGGAGGCGTCGAGTGCCGCCTGGCCCGCCATCGCAGCTGCTTGGTCGAACGTGAACCCTTCGGGCCACCAGCGGCGCTCCTCGATGCCGGCGAGGTCGGAGAGCGTTCCCGGTTTCAGACCCGTGCGCTCGTAGGTCTCGGCCAACTGTTCGTCGATCCACGCGGACGTGACGACCTCCGGAGCGTCTACCGCTTCCACTGCCAGAACCCCGACGTTGCGGTGGGTCAGTACGGAATTCTCGGTCATCGGCGGTCCTTTCCCATGGGTGGCCGGAAGCCTACGCCATGTGGTCGGCACCCGTTCGGTCGATCCTACGATCGTGTGAGCAGGTACGGTCGCCGCGGTCATCAACCGACGACCCACAAGGGGGGCACAGATGGAACTCGGACCTGGCAAGGTCGCCGTCGTCACGGGCGCGGCGAGCGGTATCGGCCTGGCATTGGCGAACGCATTCGCTGCCGCAGGTTGCTCGGTGGTGCTCGCCGACATCGACCAGGAGGCGCTCGATGCAGCCGCGGCGGAGGTCGGCGCGCACGGCGTCGACACGATCACCGTCGTCACCGACGTGAGCAAAGCCGAGGCGGTCGACGCGCTGGCCGCCGCGACGATGGAGCGATTCGGGGCGGTGCACGTCGTGTGCAACAACGCCGGCGTCGGTGGTGCCGGTGATCCGTGGCTCGGCCCGATCGAGACGTGGGAGTGGGTGATGGGCGTCAACTTCTGGGGCGTGGTGCACGGTGTGCGGGCGTTCCTCCCCCACATCGTGATGTCCGGCGGCGGCCACATCGTGAACACCGCATCGATCGCCGGGGTCTTCCCAGGTATGACCGCTCCGCCCTACGACGCCAGCAAGCATGCCGTCACGGCGATCACGGAGGACCTGTTCACGTCGCTGCGCGAAGGTGGGATCCCGGTCGGCGTCAGCTGTCTGTGTCCAGGCTGGGTCCGCACCGGGATCGGTGAATCCGACCGCAATTGGCCCGACGAACTCGGCGAACTCCCCGCACGCGACGCCGGCGGCGACGTCGTCCGCAAGCACCTCTCCCGGGCCCTCGACGAAGGGATGCAACCGGCAGCCGTCGCCGACCTCGTGCTGCAGGCGGTCACGTCGGACCGGTTCTGGGTCTTCCCCCAGCGGGAGTTCCTCGAGCTGGCGATCGCTCGCTGGCGCGACATCGAAGAGGGACTCGACCCGAGCCTGCCGGAGCAGGTGCCCGGTCTCCCGCCGCGTTCGGAGCTCGTGGCCGAAGTGATGGCGGCGATGCTCGCCGAGCAATCCAGCGACACCTGACCCCCGCCTCCACTCACCGTCCCCCGACGTTGCGATGAGTGTCAGCGCACCCCGTACGCGCCGAAACTCATCGCAACCACACAACACCTCCCGACGATGAGTCTCAGCGCACCCCGTACGCGCCGAAACTCATCGCAACCACACAACACCTCCCGACGGTGAGTCTCAGCGCACCCCGTACGCGCCGAAACTCATCGCAACGTCAGGGCGTGAGGCGGTAGACGCGAGCCGCGGTGCCGCGGAGCATGGCGTCGCGCTCGTCAGGTGAGAAGTCGGCGATCAGCTTCTTCGCCGCATTCCAGAACGTTCGGTACGACAACGAGAGTCGGTCGACCGGAAAATTCGACTCGAACATGCACCGATCGGGGCCGAACTGCTCGATCGCGTGAAGGTAGTAGCGGCCCTGCGCCTCGATGAACTCGTCCGACGTCGGTGGACGGTCGGCGGTGTGCCAACCGAATCCGTTGTCGGGCATCGCCAGCCCACCGATCTTGGCGACCACGTTGTCGCAGCGAGCGATCTCGGCGATGTCGGCCGCCCACTGCTCGAAGATCTGCTCACGCTGCGACGCGTAGGGCCCGACGCCGAGCGGCGTGCCGAAATGATCGAGCACGAGCGTCGTGCCGGGCGTGTTGCGTGCCAGGTCGAGGAAATCGTGGTTCTGATAGTGGTAGTGCCACGTGTCGTAGGTCAGCCCGCGCTCCCCCAGGCGGGCAACGCCGACCCGAAATGCCGCATCTGCGTACAGACCGGCAGGCGCCCGCCCCGGAATCGTCAGCATCTCGGGATGCAGCGCGTGCGAGCCGGCATGGCGGATCCCGCGGAATCGGCCGCGACCAGCGGTGTCGTGGGCATCGAGCACAGCGTCGAGGTTCGCACTGTCGCCCAGGTCCGCGTGGGCAACGATGCCACCCATCACCTGACGATCCGACCGCTCGGCTTCGGCGGTGACGTAGGCGGTCTCGCCGACCGGTGCGAACGCATCGTCGACCGTTCGGTCGTAGGCGGCTCCGCATTCGACGAAGACGGTGTCGACGACGTTGTGCCCCGCCGCCAGATCGCCTTCGAGATCGGACAGCACGTACGGCATCCAGCTACCCGCAGGCCACAAGTGATGGTGTGGGTCCACGATCGGCGCATCGGGATCGACGATCGGCTCGACCACCATGTCGAGCCACTCCGGCGAGGCGGGTTCGGGACGAGGTGCAGCGGCGGCCATGAGCCGATCGTAAGGAAGCGGGGCGACCGCTCGGCGGTCGGAGCGTCAGCGGTGGACGTTCAGCCGTCGAATGCGCTGCTGAGGTTGGCCATCGTGGTGCGACACGCCGCTTCCAGGTTGTCGCGTCGACCTTCGATCCTGCCTGGGTAGATCTCGGGAAGCGCGAGCAGCGGCGCATGGAACGACTCGGTGACGAGGCATCCGTCGCCGTCGGGTTCGATCGAGTAGCTCCACTCGGTGGCGTGTTCGAAGTCGGGTGGGACCACGTAGGTGAACCGGCGTCCAGGTTCGAACACGGTGACTTCGCAGTCTGCGTGCCACTCGTAGTCACCGGCGCGGTTGTATCCGCGGAATCGTGCACCGACGGCCACCTCAGACGAACCCTCGAGCAACTCGCAACGTTGATTCTCCGGACTCAGCGTCGGAAGGACGTCCAAGTCCGTCAGCAGCGAGAACACCGCATCGGGCGAGGCGTCGATCCGTACCGTCGCCGAGCCATGCACTGGCGAGTTCTTCGTCGAGGTGTCGTCCATGCCGATCAGCCTGGCACGATCGACGATCTGTCGAGGCATCGCCCTGTCGGACAGCGGCCGGCACGACATGCTTCGGGATGAACGCGATCAGCTGGTGCTGCTCCACCCGCAGCAAAGTCCAGTCGACGACCTGGATCGTGAAGGGGCACCGCACGATGCCACACGAGGTACGTGGTCGCATCGCCGGATGTCGGGGTCTGCCTTCGGGCACCCTCTACGTTGTCGGGATGCGCGATCCCGTCCGAGCCGCCGCGCTTGGTGGGATCGTTGGTCCGATCGGATTCATCGGAGCGTGGGTCATCGGAGCTGCGATGACCGAGGCGCCATACTCGTCGGTCGATGATGCCATCAGCCGGCTGGCAGCGGTCGGCTCTGACGCTCGCTGGCTGATGACCGCCGGTTTCGTGATTTTCGGTGTCTTGCTCCCGATGTACGCCTGGGCATTGCGCTCCACCATCCCCGGGCGCGCCTGGATCACTGCGACCGTGGCGGGATTGGCAACGCTGGCGGTCGCGGCTGCACCTCTGGACCGTTCCGACATGCTCGACCGGCTTCACGGCGCCTTCGCCGGCATCGGCTACGTCGCGCTTGCTGCCACGCCCCTCCTCGCTGTTGCACCGCTCCTCGCGCTTGGCCACGAACGGCTCGCGCGATGCGGTCTCGCTGCCGGCCTCACGTCGGCCATCGCGCTCTCGCTCACCGCGACCGGCCTCCCCACCGGACTGTTCCAGCGCATCGGCTTGACGGTCAGCGATGCATGGATCATCGCCAGCGCTCTGGCAATCAGGCGAGGGACTCTCGGCGAATCACCTGCACGGCCGCGGTGAGCCGACGCCCTGGCCAGGGTGGCCTCCCGACAGTGAAGATCAGACGGCGGCGCGCAGATCTCCGGCGAACCCGCAAGCCCGTCCGGTGCGATGGCGGCGCGGCAGGACGACCGACTGCGAGTCGACCTACGCCGGGTCGCTGGCCGGTCGCCGAACCGCGAGGATGTGCATGCGGCCGAGACCCTTCAGGTCAACTGACCGATGGGGCGCCCGAACGTCGAGGTCGTCGCGGTCGAGGAGATGCTGTCCATCGCGCTTGGTGACCGCCACACTGTCGGGACGGGCCTGATCCGTGAGTCGGCTCGCGAGGTTGACGGTCGGGCCGAACACATCGCCGCCGACAAGGACCGTCGGCCCACTGGCGACACCACAATGCACGGACGGCAAGGCCTCGATGGGTCGAAGCTGCGAGATGAGATCCAGCGAGATCTCAATGGCGTCATCGAAGCTGTCGGCAACGAACATCACCTCGTCACCGATGAGCTTGACGACTCGACCCGCATGGCCAGAGACGACATCGAACGCCGTCGCCTCGAAGATCTCGACGATCTCGGTGATCTCCTCTGCACTCGCCTCCTTGCTGATCCGAGAGAAGCCCGAGAGATCGGCAAAGCCGACGGTCCGCAGCCCGTCGTCTTCTCCGACCGACAGGCTTTCAGCGAGGGCCGCGAGCAAGTGCCGTCGCCAGACGTAGTTCATGGCGCTCTCGACGAAGTCGATTGCCTCGGATGCAACGTCACCATCGCGTCGGTCGAGGGCTGTCGATCGGTCGATCTGCCGCGACTCGACCGTGGCGAGCAGGGCCGGAATGACTGCCAGTTGTGCTTCGACGAGACGCGAGAACGACGCTCCCATCAGGCGCGCGAGCCGTGCGACGTCGTCATCGTTCATCGCTCCGGCCGCGATCATGGTGTCGAGGCGCCCCACGATGTCGACGTCCTCGGTACTGAATGCGACGTCGCCGGGTGCCACCTCGGGGAAACCCATCGCCCGCCACCAACGCACGGATCGCTCCGAGTCGACGCCGGTACGAGCCTCGACCTCGGCACGACGCAACGACGGTGGTTCGATCCCGACCAGGCGATACACCCCCTCGAGGTCGTACCCGAGCGGATTGCCCTGCGGAGCGGTCATCCGCCCATCATGACCGCTCGGTGCATCGAATGCGTGCTCGCCGCACCCGCCCCGTCGCTGCCGTCGGGACGTGTCCCTCGTCATCTCATCGAGACGGCGGCGACCACGACGAGAAAAAGACGAAATCCCCCGCCTGAGCAGGGGATTCACGTCATTCTGGAGCGGACGACCGGGATCGAACCGGCGACCTCAACCTTGGCAAGGTTGCGCTCTACCAACTGAGCCACGTCCGCGTGTGGAGCGACAATCTAGCAGTCACCCACCTGGATCGGACAACGCCTCATCCGAGTCTGCCTCGCCATCGACGTCGTCGGCCTCGTCCGCAGCGGCATCGTCTCCAGCATCATCGGTGGCATCGCTCGCGCCGCCGGTGGATTCGCCCGCGACCTCGGCGGCGGCGATCTCGTCGTCGTCGGTGCCGGCATCAGCGCCGTCAACGTCCGATTCGGGGATCTCCGTATCGAGTGCCGGCTCAGCGTCGGCTCCCATCACCGGGCCGAGTTCGAACGGCGTGGGATCATCAGGTTCGGAGTTGACACCGGGCCCGAGGTCGCTGAACGAGGAGACCGGACGCCCGGCCTGTTCGAACTCTGCGTCGATCCGCGGCGGCATCGGCTCGGTGGTCAATGGCTGGGCGCCCTCCGGACGCACCTCGTCGAGCATGCGGCGTTGCGTCGAGGGATCGCGCTTCTTCCAGTCGCCATCACCCATCCGCTCGAGCGGTGCCAGCACCTCGAGGTCGGGACGGGTCTGGCGAATGATCCAGACCGCGAGCAGGATCAGCACGACACCGATCACGACCAGCCCGATCACCATGGCGTACACCAGGCGGGTCGCATCCGGGTCGGTCGCGCCGACGACGGCGAAAACGGACGGCGAGACGCCAGGAAGACCACGAGCTACAACGGACACGGCGTTGCGATTGTGCCAGCTCTGTGGGTGTTCGGCACGGATCACCGCTGATGTCGCGGGCACCACACCGTGGTCCGACCACCGATCTTGACCCGCTCGAGGGGCGTGCCATCGCGCTCACACGGCGGACACGTCGCACGCACGACCGGCGACAGCACGCCAGCTGTACTCCCTCCCCTCGCCAGCATGATCGGCAGTCGGCGACGAATCATTGTGGCCACCCGCGCGACCTCCCGACTCGACAGCGAAGCCACCGAACGTCGGGGGTCGAGGTCGGACCACCAGAGCACCTCGTCGACGCACAAGTTGCCCAGCCCGGCCACCACCGTCTGGTCGAGCAGCACCGACTTGACGACACCACGTCGCCCAACCAACGCTGCCGCGAGACGCGTCGGCGTCACCGCATCGAACTCCACCCCGAGGTGACCGAGATCCGGATCGAGCGAGATACGACCGAGACGCCGAGGGTCGTTGAACCGCAGGGCGGGCGGCCCGTCGCGGCCAGGCGGATCCGTGACGAGTACGAGGCGATCCCAGGCGGCGTCGTCCCGACCCGATGCGTAAGCGAGTTCGGCGATCGCTGCCACACCGTCCACGACCAGGCGACCCGTCATCCCGAAGTGCAGCCCGATCGTGGCGCGGTCGGTGTCGACCAGTACGACCTTGCCGCGGCGACGCACCCCGTCGATCGTGGCGCCGGACACCATCGACGAGAAACCGTCGGCGACGACCCGTTCGTCGACGGCGGCATCCACGATGGTCCGACCGACGAGCGGCTCGCAGGCGCGACGCCAGATCTCCGCTTCGAGGCCCTCAGGCACGATCAGGCGGTCGACGAGAACGACTTCGAGGCGGTGCCGAGGAATCGTTCGAGTGGGCCGGCCAGCTGGTCGCTGTTGATCAGGAACGCATCATGGCCATGTGGCGAGTCGATCTCGAAGTACTCGCTCGCCACGCCGTTCGCGGCAACAGCGTCGTGGATCTGCCGTTGCTGGTAGGCGGGGTAGAGCATGTCGCTCGAGATCCCGACCGCCAGGGTCGGAGCAGCCACCCGCAGCATCGCCCGCTCGAGCGAACCGCGTCCACGAGCGACGTCATGAAGGTCCATCGCCTTGCCGATGGCGAGGTAGCTGTTGGTGTCGAAGCGTCGGGCGAGCTTGACCCCGTGATACTCCAAGTACCGCTCGACCTCGAAACGTTGCCACATCCCCAAGGTGTCCCCGACGGCGGCCTTGTCGGCGAGTTCGCGCCCGAATCGGTCGGTGAAGACGTTGTCGCTGCGGAACGTGACCTGCGCAACCATGCGGGCGATCTCCAGACCTTCTGCCGGTCCGTCGCCTGGTTCGGCGTCGTAGTAGTCGCCGCCGCGCCACTTCGGATCGAGCCGGATGGCGCGCCGACCGATGGCGCCCCATGCGATCTGCTGCGCGGTGGCCTGCATGCAGGTGGCGACCGCGACCAACGAGCCGACTCGTCGTGGATACATCACGGCCCACTCGATCGCCTGCATCCCGCCCATCGAGCCACCGATCACCGACAGCCAACGAGACACACCGAGGAACTGGCTGAGCTGCGCCTGCGCCCGGACCATGTCGCGGATGGTCACCACCGGAAAGCGGGAGCCGTACGGCTTGGCGTCGACCGGGTGCGGCGACGCCGGCCCGGTCGAACCCTGACACCCACCGAGCACGTTGGCGCACACCACGAAGTACTTGTCGGTGTCGATCGGCTTGCCTGGTCCGACGGTGTCGTCCCACCACCCCGGCGCCGGGTGACCACGACCCGCTGGTCCGGCGGCATGGCTGTCGCCCGTCCAGGCGTGACACAGCAGCACCGCATTCGAGCCGTCGGCATCGAGGTGGCCCCACGTCTCGTAGGCAACGACCACGTCCGACAGCGCAACACCGCAGTCGAGTGCGAACCGACGATCGGTGGCGAACGTGAAGAAACGCCGGTGGCCCGGTTCGTCACCCGGCAGCCACCCACCGGTCACCGGGAGAGGAGTCGACGCGGCCATACAGGCCTCACACGGTACCGATCACCGGCTGGGCGAACGTCATACGTTGTTCGTAGCCGACCTCGTACGGCATGAAGCCGTTGCGGTCCGGATACATGAGTTGCAGCATCTCGAACTGCTCGCCTCGATACCACGCTGCTGCCGTGGCGAAGTACGGACCCCACGGTTCGAGGTCGATGGGAGCGAACAGGCAGCGGAGGTCGTTGTCGAGCAGACCGACCACCTCGACGCCGAGCGGGATGTCGGTTCCTCCCCGGCACGCGTCGGCGACGAGCGTGATCAACCCGTTGGCGGCCGCCGGGGTCAATCCGAACACGGCGACGTCGGGGAACCCGACCGCATCGGGCAATCCGATCGAGTAGGCGTAGCCGGGTGTCGGCGGATCGTTGTCTGCGTCGGGACCGACCGGTTCGAGCGCCCACCCATTGGTCTCGATCATCCACTCGATCTTCTCGGCATGCGGGATGTGGAAGTCCGGCAGTTCCATGCGAACAGTGTGGCAGGTGCCCACCGACCGGCAGCGCTGTCAGTCGAGGTTCTCGATGTGGAACGCAGCGACGTCGTCGGCGGGCTCGAAGCCCAGCATCCGGCCGTAGAAGTAGAGGTCGGACTCGAACCACCGAACGATCGAGTCGGCCGACCTGAATCCGTGCCCCTCCCCCTCGAAGGTCTGGTACGCAACCGGGAGACCCCGTTCGCGAAGTGCCTCCACGATCTTCTCCGAGTGGGCCGGTGGCACGATCGTGTCGTCGGTTCCCTGCAGGACGAGCAGTGGCTTCGACAGCCGCTCGGGGAAGTTGATCGGCGAGCGTCGGGCGTACTCGTCGGCCGCCTCGGGCCACGGTCCGATCAGCCCGAACGTGTACTGCGATTCGAACTTGTGGTCGTCGCTGATCAGCGCCGACATGTCGGTGACACCGAACAGATCGGTGCCGGCGGCGAACACGTCGTGGTTCGCGAGAGCGAGCAGGACGATCGTTCCGCCCGAGCTGCCGCCCTCGATCACTAGTCGATCGACGTCGACGTCGCCCCGCTCGGCCAGGTAGCGGGCGGCTGCGGCGGCGTCGTCGACGTCCGACACGCACCAGTTCCCGAGCAACTTGCGGCGGTAGGTGCGGCCGTATCGGGTGCTGCCCCGGTAGTCGACGTCGATCACCGCAACGCCGCGGCTGGTCCAGAACCGGTGCCCTCGTCCGGGAACGAAGCGTCGCTGTGCGGATCCGGTCGGGCCGCCGTGGACGAACACCATCAGCGGCGGGCGTTCGCCCTCGGGCAACACGGCGTCGGGATGGGCTGGGGCGTAGTAGACCCCGTGCGCAACGTCGTCGTCACTGGTGGGAAAGGACACGAGTTCCGGTTCGGGGAGAAACGCTGGGTCGACTCCGGTGCCGCTCCCGGGGCGCAGGATGTCGACGACGCCGCCGGAGAGTCGGACGACCTCATTGCTCTCGGTGTACGAACTCGCGACGAACGTGTAGGCGTCGCCCGCTCGCCGCAGCGACCCGATCGATGTATAGGGGAGGTCGCCGTCGAGACTGAGTCGGTCACCGCTGCGATCGCCGAGCACATGGGCGCCTTCGGCGTGGCGCGCCGCGCCGAACACCCAGTGCGGCTCGACGATCTCGAACGGCCCGACGGCCTCCGGTGACAGGTCACCGGTGGACAGGTCGACGCGGTACAGATTCCACCACTCATCACGATCGGTGACGACGACGAGCGTCCCGTCGCGCCACCAGAGTGGCTCCTGAAGCGCCTCGTCGCCGTTGCCGACGAGCTTGCGGGGACTGCTCGCCGTGGCACCCTCGAGTTCGGCGATCCACAACTCGGTCACATCCCACGGCATGTTCGGGTGCATCCACTGGACCCAGACGATCGAGCGACCGTCTGGCGACACACGGGGCGCGGCGTAGAAGTCAGCGCCCGAGGCGATCACCTCGACGCGCATCGATCCGTCGGTGGCGACCGCCACGATCTCGTTGACGGGCTCACCGTCGCCGTGACGCTCGTGAACGCAGATGTACCAGGCGCCATCCGGGGTCGGGCGTCCATCGGCGTATCGCAGCGCACGAGGAGCCGTCGGCTCGGGACTCAGCAGCACCGGGGTGTTGCCCGGCTCCACCTTCCGCAGCCGCTGGTCGACGAACTCGGTGTAGTAGGCAACGCCGTCCTCGGCCCACCACGCCCCTCCGCCGTATTCGTGGACGCTGGTGCGCACATTGGACTCGGGCGGCGTGACCTCGTACGTCGAGCCGTTTCGCCACCGCACGATCGTGGACCGGCCGCCGTTGTCGGACCGAGACTCGATCCACCAGACGTCGTTCCCGTCAGGGATCACTTCACTGATCGAGACCGAACCGGCCGCCAACGAGCGGGCAGTGATCGGCGATGGCCAGGTACCGGCGGGGCGCGTCGTCACCGGGCCAGTGTCGCACGCTGGGATCAGATGAGACTGAGCGAGTCCAGATCGAGCGCTTGTCGGAGGTGACGCTGCGCCATCGCCCCGAACATGGCCTCACTCCGGTCGTTCAGGGTCACGATCTGCGATGCCATCGCTGCCACGGTCAGCCCCGCGAACGCGTCGCGACGGTACTGCTCCCAGACCCACGCCTCGTCGAGTGAGATCTCGTACGCGGAAAGCGCTTCGAGATAGACCGAGACGAGTTCTCGCTCGTGCGCACGGCGATCCGCCGGGAGCAGTCCCGCTCCGATGAAGTACGACAGGTCGGTGATCGGGCTGCCGTGGGCCGGCGTCTGCCAGTCGACCACGGTCACCGGCGGACCACCATCGGGCGTGGCGAACAGCATGTTGTCGAGGCGGTAATCGCCGTGCGTGATCGCCTTCGGGCCGGTACGGCCTCCACGCCAGGCTCCGATCATCGCTCCGAACTGCTCGGCCAGTTCGAACTCGTCAGCGCTCAGATGCGACCGATAGGTGCCGGCCCAGCCGGGAAAGAACATCTGCCACATCACCGCCAGGCCGGCGCCGGCGTCGGCGCCGCCCGTGTCGTGCTCGATCCAGTCGATCTCGTCGAGCGTCGGGTCGTCCCAGCGCGGACCGTGCAGCTTGGCGAGCTCGCGCACGGCGTCGCGCGCCTGGTCGAGGCTGCACCCGGTGAGCTGATCACCTTGCGTCGCCGGCGCCATGTCCTCGAGAACGAGCACGAAGGCATTCGTCGCTGCCGTCCAGTCGCCATACCGGCACGCCGGCACGCGCATGTCGACGGTGGAGGCGAGCTCGGTGTAGAAGCGCGTCTCGCGTTCGTAGTGACGCAGCATTGCCGCCGTCGTCAAACTGGTCTCGTCGGTGGCAGGCAATTTCACCACGACCGATCGAGGGAGACTGGCTTCGGCGTCGGGCATCTCGATCCGTACGTTCACCCCGATGTGGCCGTCGCCGATTCGCTGCGAGGTGATCGGTCCGACGTCGCCGCCGAGCACCGACGAGAGCCAGGCGGAGGTGACCTCTTCTGCGCGCATCACGCGGCACGGTAGTGCTCGCCGACCGCTACCGTCGTGCTCGAGATGTCCGGATCGAACTTCTCCTTCCTGTTCCGTCCGAAGTGGATCGCGTTCCACCTGCTGGTGTTCGGTTCGATGCTGTTGATGATCTGGCTGGCGTTCTGGCAGCTCGATCGCCTCGACGCACGCCGGGCCTTCAACGACCTCGTCTCCGAACAGATCGATCAGCCGCCGGTCCCTCTCGACCAGTTGCTCGACGAGGCAGGCGACGACCCAGCTGCGGTCGAATGGCGCCAAGCCCTCGTGTCGGGCACCTACCTTGCCGAACAGATCATCTGGTTCAACCGATCGCAGGAAGGACTCGCAGGCGACAACGTGCTCAGTGCGCTCGTCACCGACGACACCACCGGCGGTCAGCTCACCGTGGTCGTGAATCGTGGATTCGTGCTCCTCGGCGCCGAGGCGCCGCCACCACCCTCGGGCCAGATCGAGATGCTGGCCAGGGTCCGGGTCCCGACAGAACGCCAGCGAGGTGAGCTGACCGACGCCACCGATACCGGCGAGCCGGTCACCGAAGTTCGCCGCATCGACCTCGGCCAGCTCTCGGCACAGCTCCCCGGCGACGTCCCGCCGATCTATCTCGACCTGATCGACGCCAACCCGACGATCGGCCCGGGCGATCCGACGCCGGTACCGGCGCCGACGCTCGACGAGGGCCCACACCTGTCGTACGCCGCCCAGTGGTTCATCTTCGCGACGTGCGTGTTGATCGGTTGGGTACTTGCGGTTCGACGTTCGATCCGGTCGCACCGCAGCGATGCGCTCATGGCCGCAACAGCCGAGCCAACGCCGCTGGATTCCGGCCGGCCAGATGACGTCGTAGCTGCCAGCTCGACGACCGGAACAGACGCGCCATCACCGCGCTGATCTCGCGCGGTGGTGTGTCCACCCGGAGATAGGCGGCCCAGTCGTCGACCGGGAGCTCGAAGAACGAGTCGAAGAACGCACGCACCTCGTCGTCATCGAGATCGAGCAGCACCTCGAGTCCGTAGTCGTGCAACACGCGGGTTCGCCGCATTCCAGCCGGCCACACGGCCTCAGCAATCGGAGCGGAGCTGACGACATCGGTCACGCCCGTCAGCGCAGCGGCGATCGCCGCTGCCACGCGGGGCGTCGCTCGAATCGACGCGGCGACCGAGAACCCGGTCGCCGCATGCACGTACCCGGCAGCGGCTCCGAACGCGACGATCGGCTGCTCGGAACCCGGACGGGATCCGCCGAGCGGGATCCGTACGTATTCGGTCCGGACCGCGTCAGCCAACACGCTGTCGGGATGGCGTCCGAGCCGCGCCGCCAGCCGCGGCAGCAGCGCAATCGGTTCGATCGCCGGCCTGGCTGCGAGCACCGTTTCCTCGATGAGCCAACCGTCGTGCATCGGCAGCGAATAGCAGAAGGTGGTCACACCGTGGGGACCGACACTGGACGGCGAGCCGTCGGGACCCGCAACCTGTCGGAAGTCCATGAACGTCGGATGCCCGAGCTCGCCGGCGGGCGGCGCCGCGAGGACGACCCCGAGCGCCGTCTGCCAGGCCGGAGCCTGCTCTCCGCCCCGACGGGCGAACCTCGCCGGCCAGCCCGTCGCGTCGATGACGACCTGCGCTCGGAGGACGTCTCCGTCGTCCAACACCACTCGGTGCCCGTCGGCACTCCCCACATCGACGGGGCAGACCTCGGCCACTCGGGCGACTCGGTGCTCGACGTCGGCTCGCAGCGCGGCCTGCAGCAGCTCGTTGTCGAACGTGGCGTAGGCGCGGCCGAGGCGGTGCGGCCGCGCGCCGTACGCCCACACCTCCGAGCTCACCGATGCGACGACCGAATGCACATCGACGACCTCGGCGACCGAGGGATCGTCGAGGTCGTCGATCCACGTGCTGTACGTGGCGACCCATGGGGCATCGTCGCCCACCAGGACCGCCTCGACGCCTCGGAGGCGGCACGCCCGAGCCAGGGCGCTCCCCGCCGGACCGTCACCGATGATGACCGCGCCGACGAGCGCCTCGCCGGCCAGGGCGCCGCTCGTGTGTGTCGCGTTCACTGCCGTTCGAGTTCGGCCATGCGTCGGAACTGCTCGATGACGTCGGGGGTCACATGATCAGGGTCGAGCGAGCGATACACCGTCTCGACGTTGACGGCGATGCGCCCGAACTCACCCCACTCACCGAAGCGTTCATCCAGGCCGAGTTCACGACCGATGTCACGTGCGGCGTCGAAGGCGTCCATCCCTGACGAGTGGCGCTGCGTCGCTGCATCGTCGACGAACGACAGGTAGTCACGAACCGCAACGATGCCCGCAGCGTCCGTGAGCGGGCCGTGACCAGGAACCACCGTCTCGGGGTCGAGACCCAGCATCAGGTCGCAGGCGGCGATCCAGTTCGACAACGGGCCGGCCCACACGATCGGCGTGCCGCCGATGAACAAGATGTCGCCGGTGTACACGGTGCGTGCGTCGGGTACGTGCACGATCGTGTCGCCCGCAGTGTGCGCCGGGCCGACCTCGAACAGTTCCACCCGCCGTCCACCGACCTCGAGGTCCAGTCGGCCGTCGAAGGTGCGCGTCGGCGGCACCAGCTCGATGCCGTCGAATTGGAACTCGCCGAAGAACGACCGGAACAATTCGCCGACCTCCCCCGGCGCCTGGTTCAACGCAGCCAGCATCGACGGGGGCACGTCGGCCATCTCCTCTGCCGTGGCCGACGACGCAACGATGTCGACATCGGGCCGCCGGCGGGTGACCTCGGCATTGCCGTAGCAGTGATCGCCGTTCGCGTGCGTGTTCACCACGGTGTCCACCGGCGCCGCAGCCGTGGCGGGGGCCATCGCATCGAGCATCGCTGCGGTGAGATCGAGGTCGAAGAGCGTGTCGACCAGCAACGACTGTCCGTCGCCGACGATCAGCCCAGCGTTGCTCCAACCCCAGCCGCCATCCGGCTGCAGGTAGGCAAAGCAACCATCGTCGAGGACGTGGAGTCCGTGCGTGAAACCAGCAGTGGTCGACATGGGATCATCTTGACACGACCCGCCGCTGACGGGGCCGTCAGCGACTCGGCTGCGACCCGAGCCAGCGGGCGCTGAGACGTTCAGCGAGCATGGTGGTCGGCAGGTGCGTGTTCACGTCGGGGATCGACGGGAACACCGACGCATCGCACACGTGGAGGCCGTCGTAGCCGATCAGACGTCCGGCGTCATCGACCACCGTCCCCATGGCACAACTGCTCGACGCGTGGACGTAGTCGCCGACAGCCCCGCGCACCCACCGCTCGATCTCGTCGTCGTCACGCAACGCTGACGCGGTCGTGCCGAATGCGTCGACGTACACCTGCTCGACGATCTCATCGAAGGCCGGTGTCGCGAGCAGCCCGAGCGCGATGCGCACCCCGGCGACCAGCCTGGCGGCGTCGGCCGGATCGTCGAGCAGTGCGAAATCGACCATCGGGTCCACCAGCGGATCCTTCGACCTCAGCCGAACCGAGCCCGCTCTCCCCCTCGGCCGCATCAACGCCGCCATCAACAGGCCCAGACCCGGCGCGTCCGGCCCGAGATGGTTCATCGGTAGGAACTGCAGGGGCCCGCGCTGGAGGAGCGCGCCGATCGCCAGACTCCCGGGGGCAGCCTCGACGCCGTCGCGCAGCTGCAGCGTCAATGACGCCGACGGATGGTCCTGGAGCCCCGCCCCGACACCGGGCGTGTCGACGCCGGATCGCAGCAGGATGGCCGGCGAGTGGATCGCGCCGGCGGCGAGCACCACCTGATCGGCGTCCACGACGGTGCCGTCGGCGAGCCGCACCCCGATCGCGCGACGGCCATCGAACACGACCCGGTCGACGGGTGAGTCCGCACGCACGGTGAGGTTCTCGCGCTCGAGCGCTGGCCACAGCGATGCCTCGGCCGACGTGACCCGACGGCCATGTCGACGGGTCAGTCGTGCGCGCTCTGCGTCTGGAGCCGCCGCCAACAACGCACGATCGACGACGCCGAGTTCGGCACGGGGTACCACCTCGTCGGGAAGCACGACGGAGGCCCACGCCGCGTCGACGTCGTTCCATCCCCACGACCGATACAGCTCCGGGTCGCCGCGCAGGGCGACCATGGCGTTGACCGACGACGAGCCGCCCACCCCGCGGCCGCGAATGTACGCCAGCGAGTCGCCACCACGGGTCCTGGTCGCCACGAGCGATGGAAAGGTCCGATCGGGCACGTCGAGCGCAGCGAGGAAGTCCCCTCCCCCGATCGGGCCGTCCAGGTCGGCACGGTCCAGGTCCGGGCCGGCCTCGATCAGGGTCACGACGCGCTCCGCGCCCTCCGACAGACGTCCGGCGAGCACACACCCGGCGGATCCTGCACCGACGACGACCCAGGTCGTGCCGCTGAGGCGATCAGGTGGCCGCACGGTCGGATCGTAGGACAGATGGCTCAAGGTCGTGCCCCTCGCGCCCGATATCAGTCTTGGTATGGACGAGACGACCGACACGATGACGAGGCCGGCAGGTTTTCCACCTCCGCCGCCCGCGTCGCCGACCCAGGCGGCGCCGTGGCCGGGTCAGATCAGCCAAGCCGGCCCGATGCTGCCGACCGTGACCGTGCCGGCCCCCCGCCCGCCGACCGCTGACGCCAGCCCCTTCTCGACGGCAATGTTCTCCACGCCCGCGCCGGCGCCGAGCAAGCGACCGTCCGGACGCAGTGGTATTCGCCGAGCCGTGAGTTGGCTCATCGTCCTCGCCGTACTCGGCGGCCTGGGATACGCCGGCGTCACCTACGGCCCCGACCTGATGGAACGCGCCTCGGGCGACGACGCGGTCGACGAGACGGGCGCTCCGCTGGTGTACCCGATGCCGACGGCGACGCCGATCGCCGTTCGCACTGCCACGTTCACAGTCAGCGAGCCCGATCCGTTCGGTGGCACCCAGAACTACGAGGTGACCGCCGACTTCGAATCGGGGGTGTCCCATGTCGTGGTCCCCCGCGTCGGCAGCCCTGACCTCGAGATTCTGACGCTGTGGGACCAGGCCTTCATCCGGCGCATCGACGACCCCACCTGGTACACGATGCCCCGCGGCGACTTCCCGATCGACTTCTCGCTCGGGCGCGGCCGATGGGTGCGCACCCTCGACGAATTGCTCGCCCCCTCGATCCGTCCGTTCACGACCGTCGACGAGGCAACCGAGTCATCGGTCGGCACGGTTCCGGCACGTCGTCTCGTCGTATCGGCCGACGCAGCGCGGCTGATGCAGGCTCAAGCGGCCGCGACGACCCCGACCGCCGATGGCTCGCCTCCACCCCCGGCGGCGCTCGCTGCCGGGATCACCGTGCAGCCCGGCCTCGACGGTGTCGCTGGCCTGACGATGGAGATCTGGATCGATGACACCGGCCTCGTCCGCAAGTCGGTGATGCCGGCCGAACTCGGCGGCGAGACGATCACCGTGACATCTGTCTCCCCCGATGCGTGGGAGCCGCTCTTTCCGACTCCGGACGCCGTGCAGCCCTTGACGGCCCAGGCCCTCTTCCGCCTCGGCATCTGATCAGACGCGGAACGACGGGGTCAGCCCCTCGGTTCACCGTCCCGCGACGAGACATTTTGTACAATCCCCCGGGCCCCGCCCTGCGCGATCCGTAGGGTCACCGCAGTGGCCGACCGGCATCGACTGACCATCCGATCCATCGATCCGGACCCTCGCGGCACCTCGATCGCCTCCGCTGCCTCACACCTGGGCATCGAGCTGGCCGGCGCGGTGTGCGTCGCCGACGTGATCCATGTCGCCGGCGAGCTCGGCGGCGACCAGCGAGACCGCCTGACTGCCGCCCTCGCCGACCCACTCCTGCAGACCGCGTCGTGGGATCCGCCCGAGTCGGACGGCATCGAGGTCACCCTCCTTCCAGGGGTGACCGACACCGCCGCCGACGCAGTGCTCCACGCCGCCGACCAGCTCGGCATCGAGCTGACGAGCGCAGCCACGGCGCGCCGTATCGAGTTCGCCGACGAGGTCGAGACCGGCCTGGCCGACGAAGTTGTCCGCAGGGTGGTTGCCAACCCGGTGATCGAGCGGTGGGGCCACGGACTGGTCGAGCCACCCGTGCTCGACGAAGCTCCGGGACATGCCGACGCAGAACTGATCGTGATCAGAGGCCTCGACGACGAAGCGCTCCTGGCGTTGAACGTCGACCGCTCGCTGTATCTCGACCTCGAGGAACTCCGGGTGATCCGCGACGAGTTCGAACGCCTCGGTCGCGACATCACCGACGTCGAGATCGAAACGCTGGCGCAGACGTGGAGCGAGCACTGCGCCCACAAGACGTTCCGGGCGATCATCGACACCACGGGCGGCCCGGACGGTCCGGCGGAGGTGACGCCACTGCTCGCCCAGCTCCGCGCCTGCACCGACTCGATCGACGCACCGTTCGTCCGTTCGTCGTTCGTCGGAAACGCTGGGGTCATCGAGTTCACCGAGGGGACCACGATCGCCCTCAAGGCCGAGACCCACAACCACCCGTCGGCCGTCGAGCCGTTCGGTGGCGCGAACACCGGTGTGGGCGGCGTGATTCGCGACGTACTCGGCATCGCCCACCGTCCGATCGCGGTGACCGACATCTTGTGCTTCGGTCCCGCCGACCTGGCGTTGGCCGACCTGCCCGACGGCGCGCTCCACCCTCGCCGGATCCGGGAGGGAGTGATCGACGGGGTCGCGGACTATGGCAACAAGATCGGGCTCCCCACGGTGGCCGGCGCGGTGTTGTACGACCCCGCCTACACCACGAATCCGTTGGTGTTCGCCGGATGCATCGGCACCGCGCCGAGCCGAGCGCTCCATGACGGACCGTTCCCTGGTGATCGCATCGTGGTGCTGGGCGGCGCAACCGGACGCGATGGCATCCGTGGCGCCACCTTCTCCTCGGCGACGATGGACGCCACCACCGGGGAGGTCGCCGGTGCCAGCGTGCAGATCGGCGACCCGATCGTCGAAAAGCTGCTGATCGACGCGTTGATCGGCGCGGAAGACCTCTACTCGGCGATCACCGACTGCGGCGCCGGTGGACTGTCATCGGCGATCGGCGAGATGGCCGAGGGTGTCGGCGCCGACGTCGACCTCGACCTGGTCCCTCGCAAGTATCCCGGGCTCGACCCCTGGGAGGTCTGGCTCTCCGAAGCGCAGGAGCGCATGGTCATCGCCGTGCCGCCCGACCAGCTCGACGCCGTGCACGCACGATGCGACCGCGTCGGCGTGCAGCTCGCGGATGTCGGCGTCTTCACGGGAGACGGGCAGCTGATCGTGCGCCACCAGGGTCACGTCGTCGTCGACATCGGCACGGAGTTCCTCCACGATGGACGGCCGCAACGTCGAATGCCCGCCGAACTGCCCACGCCGAACCGCAGCGACCACAGTGGGCGCACCGTCGACGACCCGGCAGCCACCCTGCTCGCGCTGCTCGCCCACCCGAACATCGCCTCGAAGGCCGACACGATCCACCGGTACGACCACGAGATCCTCGGTGCCACCGTCGTTCGCCCGCTGGTCGGTGCATCAGCAGACGGACCGGCCGACGGCGTCGTGCTGGCGGATCCGGGCGACCAGGAGGGCATTGCGATCGGCATCGGCGTCAATCCGTGGTACGGACTGCACGACCCCGAGGCGATGGCGTTCGCCGCGATCGACGAGGCCATCCGCAACGTCGTCGCGGTCGGCGCCGATCCCGATCGCGTGGCGCTGCTCGACAACTTCTCGTGGGGCGACCCCCGACGGCCCTCGACCCTCGGTGAGCTGGTCGCGGCCGTCGACGGATGCTGCGCCGCGGCGAGGATGTACGGCGCCCCGTTCGTGTCGGGCAAGGACTCGTTGAACAACGAATACGTCGGCAGCGACGGCGAACGCCATGCAGTTCCTCCGACACTGGTGATCACCGCCGTCGCTCACGTCCCCGATGTCGATCAGTGCGTGACTCCCGACCTGGCCGAGGCCGGGAACGTCTTGATCCTGATCGGCCAGACCGGCACCGAGTTCGCGGGGTCGCACCTCGACCTCGTCCGGGGCGCCCCCCGCAACGCCGGTGTGGCTCCCGCCCCGGACCCGGATGCTCCCGAGACCTATCGCCACTTGCACGCAGCCATGCGCGCCGGCCTGGTGGTGGCCTGCCATGACCTCAGCGAAGGCGGCCTGGCGGTCGCGGTGGCGGAGATGTGCATCGCCGGACGTCTCGGCGCACGAGTCGACGCACTCCCCCACGACGACCTGGTGACCGCCTTGTTCAGCGAATCCTCTGGGCGCCTCATCGTCGAAGTGCGCCCGCGCAGCGTCGATGCATTCATGAAGATCATGGACCGCTCGGCGGCCCGACTCGGCGTCGTCACCGACGACGCGCTGCTGTCGATCCGCGGCGTCGAGCCCATTGCGGTCGGCGATCTCGTCAACGCGTTCAACAGTTCGGACGCACGATGAGCAGGATGAGGGCGATCGTCGTCGCGGGCCCAGGAACCAACCGCGACCACGACGTGCGCGACGCACTCGAGCGCGCCGGCGCCGAGGCCCGGATCGTGTTGGCATCCGAACTCGTTGCTCGACCCACCCTGCTCGACGACGCCAGCCTCGCCGTGATCGCCGGCGGATTCAGCTACGCCGACTCGCTCGGTGCCGGCCGGATGCTCGCGCTCGACTTGGCGCTGGGCGTCGGCGACGCGCTCCGTGCGTTCATCGCGAACGGGCGGCCCGTGATCGGGATCTGCAACGGTTTCCAGGTGCTCACCGCTGCGGGTCTGCTTCCGGGAGCGCTCGGTCACAACGCGCAGGGGCGCTTCGACTGCCGCTGGGTGGTGCTCGACCCGGTGCCCTCCAGCGTGTCGGTCTGGACCCAGGGCATCGACGACCCGATCCACTGCCCGATCGCGCACGGTGAGGGACGGTACGTCCACCCGGACCCGGTCGGTCTGGCCGCGGCCGGGCAGGTGGCGCTTCGGTACCGCAGCACGAATCCCAATGGTTCGGTCGCCGACATCGCTGGCGTGTGCGACCCGTCCGGCGTCGTGCTGGGGCTGATGCCGCACCCCGAGAACCACATCGTGCGGCGCCAACACCCGCGACACGCCCGGGGCGGCGGCGGCGATGCCCACCTCGGGCTGCGGCTGTTCGAGAACGGCGTCCACCATGCGAGGGGCCTCTAGTCCGATGTCGACCACCGCACCAGCGCGTCTTCCGGATCCACTCCCCGAACCGCTGCTCGACATCGAGCTGCCGCTCCGCGATCCCCGTGTCGGCAAGGTGCGCGTGTCCTACGCACTGCCCGGTGATCAGCGCCTGTTCGTCACCACCGACCGCCTGTCGGCATTCGACCGGATCATCGCTGGCGTGCCCTACAAGGGCCAGGTGCTCAACCAGCTGTCGTGGTGGTGGTTCGAGCACACCCGTGACATCGTGGCCAACCACGCACGCTCCACGCCAGATCCCAACGTGCTGATCGCGACCGCGGCGACGCCGTTGACGGTCGAGGTGATCGTTCGCGGCTACATCACCGGGGTGACCGACACCGCCCTGTGGACCCGGTACGCCGCCGGTGAACGCACCATCTACGGCCACCGGTTCGCTGACGGACTCCGCAAGAACACGCCGTTGGCCGAGCCGATCGTGACCCCGACCACCAAGGGAGCCGACGGCGCGCACGACGAGCCGCTCTCGTCGGCCGCTGTCGTCGCCGACGGCCATGTTGCCGCCGAACTCTGGAGCCGTGTCGAAGCCGCCGCCCTCGAGTTGTTCCGGCGGGGAGCCGAACGCGGTCTCCATGCCGGGTTGATCCTGGCCGACACCAAGTTCGAGTTCGGTGTCGACGGTGACGGCGAACTGCTGCTGATCGATGAGGTACTCACCCCGGACTCCTCGCGCTGGTGGGTCGAAGCCACCTACGACGAGCGACTCGCCGCCGGTGACGAACCGGAGAGCCTCGACAAAGAGGTCGTTCGCCGAGCACTCGCCGCCGCCGGGTACACCGGCGACGGGCCCGTGCCGGAACTGCCCGCAGACGTCTGGGCCGCAACATCTCGCCGCTACATCGACGCCTTCGAGCGCCTCACGGGCGTGGCGTTCGTCCCGGGCACGTACCCTCTGGAACCACGGATCAACACCGCTTTGGCGGGACTGGACATCGACTGACATGGGCATTCCGATCGCTTGCACACCGGTTCACGAACCCGCCACGGCCGGATCGGGTGCCGACATCGACGACGACACGCCGAAGGACGAGTGCGGCGTGCTCGGTGTGTCGACGCCACACGGCGAAGGCGTCGCGCAGCTCGCGTTCTTCGGGTTGTTCGCCCTCCAGCATCGGGGCCAGGAGGCCGCCGGGATCGCGGTCAGCGACGGCAAGCGGGCCAGGGTCCACAAAGAGGCCGGCCTCGTCGCCAACGTGTTCACACCGGAAGCGCTTGCCCCGCTCACCGGCTACCACGCAATCGGACACACGAGGTACTCGACCACCGGCTCGAACGCCGAGCGCAACATCCAGCCGTTCCTCGTCGAAACGATGCACGGCCCGCTCGCGCTCGCCCACAACGGCAACCTGGTCAATGCTCCGGCGCTACGCGACGAGCTCCTGAACCGGGGCTTCGGCCTCACCGCCACCAGCGACTCCGAGGTGATGACGCTGATGCTCGCCGCCGCCGGCGGTCAGACCTGGGAGGAACGAATCGAACGGACGCTGCCGGCCTGGAAGGGCGCGTTCTCGTTGGTGCTGCTCGCCGCCGACCACGTGATCGCGGTGCGCGACCCGTGGGGGTTCCGGCCGCTCTCCGTCGGTCGGCTTCCGCACGGGGGCCACGCAGTCGCGTCCGAGACGTGCGCGCTGTCGACGCTCGGCTGTGTCGACATCGACGAGGTCAAGCCCGGCGAGATGGTCACCTTGCGTGGCGCCGAACTGCACCGCTCGCAGGTGTTGGCACCACAGCCACGCAGCGCCCGCTGCACGTTCGAGTTCGTGTACTTCTCCCGGCCCGATTCGGTGTGGGACGGACACAACGTCCACCACGTCCGTCAGCGGCTCGGGTTGCAGCTCGCCGCAGGAGGCACCCGCTGACGCCGACGTCGTCATCCCCGTGCCCGACTCCTCGATCCCAGCGGCGATCGGCTACTCGAACGAGAGCGGTATCCCGTTCAACGACGGGCTGATCAAGAACCGGTACATCGGCCGGACGTTCATCGAGCCGACGCAGGACATACGCGAACGCGGCGTCGCGTTGAAGTTCAACGCCCTGCGGGAGAACCTCGAGGGCAAGCGCGTCGTGATGATCGACGATTCGCTGGTGCGCGGCACCACCGCCGGCCCGCTCGTGAAGCTCGTACGAGACGCCGGCGCCACCGAAGTGCACGTGCGGATCACCTGTCCGCCGATCACCCACGCCTGCCATTTCGGAGTCGACATGGGCCACGACGGCGACCTGATCGCCGGGCGCATGACGATCGAGGAGATGCGCGAACACATCGGTGCCGACAGCCTTGCGTTCTTGTCACTCGATGGGATGATGCTCGCGGTCGCCGAGCGCGAGAGCGGCGACGACGACGGGTACTGCAACGGCTGTTTCACCGGCAGGTATCCGATCCACGTCGGCGACGCCCAGGCCAAGCTGGCGTTCGAGGGCGTCCTCGCATGAATCCCCGTCACCGACCGATCGGAGTGTCGGCCTGATGCGGGTGCTGGTGATCGGAGGCGGCGGACGCGAGCAGGCGATCGCGTGGGCCTGTCGTCACCACGGGCACGACGTTCGACTGGCTGACGACCTGGGTTCGGCGTCCATCGACGACACCGACCTGGTGTTCCCCGGCCCCGAAGCCGCGCTGGTCGCCGGCGTCGCCGACGAGTGCGCCCGGCGGGGCATCCCGTGCTTCGGACCGACCGCGGAGCTCGCCCGCCTCGAGTCGTCGAAGACCTACGCCCGCGAACTGGCGACGTCGCTCGGCGTGCCCGGGCCACGATTCGCCTCGTTCGAGCGACGCCGACGCCGCCATCGCCTGGTGGCGCGAACTCGACCGTCCCGTCGTCGTCAAGCTCGACGGCCTCGCGGCCGGCAAGGGCGTCGTCGGTCCCAGAGGGTGAGGCCGCCACCATCGACGCAATCAGCGCGACGAACGGCCCGTTCCTGCTCGAGGAGCGGCTGCGGGGCCCGGAGTGCTCGCTGCTCGCACTCTGCGACGGCGTCCGTGCAGTCGCGCTGCCGCTGGCGCAGGACCACAAGCGACTGGGCGAGGGAGACACCGGTCCGAACACGGGCGGCATGGGCGCCTACGCCCCGGCTCCGGTCCCGTATGACGCCGACCGCTTGGTCGCCGAGTTCGTCCAGCCCGTCCTCGACCACTTCGCCGCTGCTGGAACCCCGTACGTCGGTGTGATCTTTGCCGGGCTGATGCTCACCGCCGACGGCCCGCGCCTGATCGAGTACAACGTTCGCCTCGGCGATCCCGAAGCCCAGACGGTGCTCCCACTCGTCGAGACCGACATCGCCGAACTCGCGCTCCTCGCGACGCACGGCTCCCTGGATCAGCTGCCGGTCATCGTCCGCTCGCAGGCAGCGCTCACGGTGGTCGCTGCGGCGGCCGGCTATCCCGGTTCACCCGTGCCCGGTGCAGTGATCACCGACGAGGTGGTGAGCGGCACGATCGGTGTCGACGGCACCACGACGTTGCGCTTCGATGCCGGCGTCGATGCCGATGGTCGAGTTGCCGGCGGCAGGGTGCTGGCGATCACCGGGGTGGGATTCGACCTCGCCGAGGCACGGGCGGCGGCGTACGACCACGTCGACCGGATCCACTTCGAGGGCATGCAGGTGCGCCGCGACATCGGGTGGCGAGCGCTCGGAGCCGAACTGACGTCGTACGCCGCAGCCGGCGTCGACATCGACGAAGGGACTCGGGCGGTCAGCGAGATGAAGGCCGCCGTCGAGGCGACCCACGACAACGGTGTGCTCAAGGGCGTCGGATCGTTCGGTGGCGTCTTCTCGGCGAAGGCGATCACCGATCTCGACGACCCCGTCCTCGTCGCGTCCACCGACGGCGTCGGCACGAAGGTCGAGTTGGCGGCCCGTCTCGGCATGGTCCGTGGCGTCGGGATGGACATCGTCAACCACTGCATCGACGACGTGCTCGTCCAGTCGGCTCGCCCACTGTTCTTCCTCGACTACATCGCCGCGTCCGTGCTCGACGCCGACATGGTCGCCGAGGTGGTGCGGGGCATGGCCGATGCCTGCCGCGCCGCCGGCTGTGCGCTGCTGGGTGGCGAAACCGCCGAGATGCCCGGCGTGTACCTGCCTGGCGCCTTCGACATCGCCGGCACGCTGGTCGGGGTCGCCGAGCGGTCCGAGCTGCTCCCGCGTCCCGACGTGGCGGCAGGCGACGTGCTGATCGGGGTCGCCTCGAGCGGCCCGCACACCAATGGGTACTCGCTGCTGCGCAAGGTGTTCGACTGGATCCCGATGGACGTCGTGCCCGGCGGCTTCGATCGCCCCCTCGGCGAGACGCTGCTGGAACCACACCGTTCGTACCTCGACGTGCTGCGGCCGGCGCTCGATTCGGGCAGCGTGAAGGCGCTCGCCCACATCACCGGTGGCGGCCTGCCCGAGAACCTGCCGCGGGTGCTGCCTGCCGATGTCGACGCCCACATCGAACTCGGATCCTGGCCGGTCCCGCCGCTGTTCCGCCTCGCCCGAGAGCTGACCCCACAGATGTCGACCGACGAGCTGTACCGCACCTTGAACATGGGCATCGGCATGGTGATCGTCTGCGCACCCGACGACGCAGCCGCTGTCCAGAACACGATCGACGAGCCCACGTGGATCATCGGCGAACTCGTCGCCGGCTCCGGCCACGTCCACCTGCGCTGACCTCCCTCCGCCCCCACCGAGCGGCGCGCTGTGAGCGATCCACGCACATACCGCGCATCGCTCACAACACCCGTTTCAGCCCGGCGCGCTGTGAGCGATCCACGCACATACCGCGTGTATCGCTCACAACACCCGTTTCAGCCCGGCACGCTGTGAGCGATCCACGCATACTCCGCGCACATCGCTCACAGCGTCGAGGAGATGTGACTTTTCGTTCACGTGGCGGGGGCGCGGGCGGGCCGATCGGTAGGTTCGACCCATGGGAACCACTGCCCCCCGTCGCAAGCGACTGGTGGTGTTGGTGTCCGGATCCGGGTCGAACCTGCAGGCCATCATCGATGCCTGCGCCGATGAGCAACTTCGCGCTGACGTCGTTGCTGTCGTCTCGAACAAGCCCGACGTATTCGCCTTGCAGCGCGCCGACGCCGCCGGCGTTCCCGCGGTGCATGTCGGGGTCCACCCCGGCGAGGACCGCTCCGACTACGACTCCCGCCTCGCCGACGTCGTTGCCGGATTCGACCCCGATCTCGTCGTGCTCGCCGGCTGGATGCGCATCCTCACGATGAGCTTCCTCGGGTGGTTCCCGCACCGCGTGGTCAATCTGCATCCGGCACTGCCCGGCGACCTGCCGGGCACGGCCGCCATCGAACGAGCGTGGGACGAAGCAGTGTCCGGCACGCGCACGCAGACCGGCGTGATGGTCCACCTCGTCCCCGACGAGGGCGTCGACGACGGGCCAGTGCTCGGTACCGCAACGGTCCCCATCGACCTCGACGCGGGCTTCGACGCCTTTGCCGCCCTTGTTCATCACACCGAGCACCAGTTGCTCGTCGACACACTCGGCGAACTCTGTTCCGCCGCACCCGCCACCACGGAGGTCTCCGCATGACCCGCACGAACCCCAACGATGACTTCTTCGACCGTTTCGAGGCCCTGACGTTCGACGACGTCGTCGTCGTTCCCGGCTACTCCGAGACGCTGCCCGACGCGGTCGACACGAGTGCGCAGTTCGCTCGCGACATCGAACTGGCCGTCCCGCTCGTGTCGGCGGCGATGGACAAGGTCACCGAGGGACGCATGGCCGTCGCCATGGCCCGCCACGGGGGAATCGGCGTGATCCACCGCAACATGTCGATCACCGACCAGGCCGCCGAGGTCCAGAAGGTCAAGCGCTCGCAATCGGGGATGATCACCGACCCGGTCACCCTGCCCCCCACGGCACTCCTCCAGGACGCCGAAGACCTGATGGCCAAGTTCAAGTTCTCCGGCGTGCCGATCACCGACCCCGACGGCCGACTCGTCGGCATCCTCACCAACCGCGACATCCGGTTCTGCGAGGGGTCAGACTTCGAACGTCCCATCACGGAATTCATGACCGCCGACGGCCTGGTCACCGCCGAGGTCGGTACATCGCTCGACCAGGCCAAGGCGATCCTGCAGCAGCACCGCATCGAGAAGCTGCCGCTCGTCGACGCCGACGGCCGCCTCGCCGGGTTGATCACGGTCAAGGACATCCAGAAACGGCTCGACTTCCCGAACGCATCACGCGACTTGCGCGGGCGGTTGCGTTGCGCAGCTGCCGTGGGCGTCGGAGCCGACCTCGAGGATCGGGTCGAGGCGCTGGTCGCCATGGGCGTCGACGCCGTGTCGATCGACACTGCGCACGGCCACTCGGCCAATGTGGTCAAGGCGATCCAGCGGATCAAGGGGTCGTGGCCCGACCTCGCCGTCACCGCCGGAA
This sequence comes from Ilumatobacteraceae bacterium, assembly GCA_963741875.1. Lineage (GTDB taxonomy): Bacteria > Actinomycetota > Acidimicrobiia > Acidimicrobiales > Ilumatobacteraceae > Sva-07. Next base: position 193,711 of record CAVUJO010000003.1, read on the forward strand.
ACGTCGTCACCGAGGAAGGCGTCGAAGCGCTCGCCGGTGCCGGCGCAGACGCCGTCAAGGTCGGAGTCGGAGCAGGCTCGATCTGCACCACGCGGGTGGTGTCGGGTGCCGGCATGCCACAGCTCTCGGCCATCTGGTTCACGGCGAAGCGAGCACGGGAGCTCGGCGTGCCAGTGATCGCCGACGGTGGCATCACGTTCTCCGGCGACATCGTCAAGGCCATCGTCGCCGGCGCATCCACCGTGATGCTCGGCTCGCTGTTGGCCGGCACCGAAGAGAGCCCGGGCGAGATGGAGCTCTTCGAGGGACGCCGCTACAAGAGCTACCGCGGCATGGGTTCGATGGGCGCGATGACCGGAGACAGCCAGGATCGCTACGCGACCGGTCAGTCCGACGGCGCCAGGACGGCGGTGGGTGCCGGATCGAACAAGCTCGTCCCCGAAGGCATCGAAGGGCGAGTCCCCTATGCCGGCCCCCTCGGCGAGGTGTCCTATCAGCTCGTGGGTGGTCTCCGCTCGGGCATGGGCTACGCCGGTGCGGCGACGCTCGACGCGCTCCGCGGCGCCCGTCTGATGCGCGTCACCACCGCCGGTCGTGAGGAGAGCCATCCCCACGACGTGACGATCACCAAGGAAGCGCCCAACTACCAACGCTCCTGACCGAGCAGCGGTCACCGAGCAGCGGCCAACCGACCGAAAAGTTCCGCCAGCGTTGCGCTGAGCGCAACGCTGGCGCGCCATTTCGGTTTTCACCAGCGGCCCGGCAACGAGTGACCAAACACGAAACACGGTCGCGTTCGGGAACGTCCGACCGGAGATGGCGGTTTCGATGTCATCATGCTCGACGGCCAATTGCGACCAGCGAAGGACCGCCTCCTCGCGCCGCTGACGGCCGGACCCCTCGCCAACGTCCCGCCCGTGGCCCTGTCGGCGCTGGCGCTGGCCGCCGCGATCGGCGCATCGGTCGCGGCATGGCAGCAGTTGGCCGTCGTCGCTGTCGCACTCTGGCTCCTGAGCCGACTCGCCGACGGCCTCGACGGCTCGGTCGCCCGCCATCAGGGCACGGCGACCGACCGCGGCGGGCTGATCGACATCGTCTCGGACACCATCGGGTACGCGGTGATCCCCATCGGAGTCGCCGCCGGCATCGACACACGCGCCGCCTGGATCACGGTGGCGGTGTTGCTCGCCACGTTCTACGTCAATGCGGTGTCCTGGACGTACCTGGCCGCCCTGCTCGAGAAGCGGGCCGCCGGAGCGATCGCGACGGGCGCATCGACCAGCACGATCATGCCACGCGGGCTCGTCGAGGGAACCGAGACGATCGTGTTCTTCACGGTCGCGCTCGCCTGGTCCGGCGGTGCGGTCGCCACCTTGGCGGTCATGTCGGCAGCCGTTGCCGTGACGATCGTCGAACGCCTGTGGTGGTCGCGGACGGTGCTCCCATGACCACCGCGGCGATCGAGGACGATCGGCGCCGTCGGTCGGCGAACACGGTCTGGATCCAGCGAGCGGTGGTCGCCGGGATCTGGCTGGCGGCGATCGTCTCGTGGCAGATCTCTCAGTCATCGAGCGGGCTCTCGACCACCGAGACCGCACAACGGTTCATCGACATCGTCGGTGAATCGTGGTGGGGGATCCTTGCCTACGTCCTGGTCTACCTGGCGCGGCCGATCGTGCTGTTTCCGGCATCGATCCTCACCATCGTCGGCGGCATCCTGTTCGGGCCGATCGTGGGCGTGATGGTGGTGGTGGTCGCCGCCAACGCCTCGGCGATGATCGCGTACGGCGTTGGCCGCCTGCTCGGGCGGGCACCGGGAACGAGCGACGAGCGAACCGACGACGAGACCACCACGTTCGTTCGACGATGGTCGAATCGGATGCGAGAGAACAGCTTCGAATCCGTGCTGATCATGCGCCTGCTGTTCCTGCCCTACGACCTCGTCAACTACGTCTCCGGGATCCTCCGCCTCCACTGGCTTCCCTTCCTCATGGCGACAGCGCTGGGATCACTGCCGGGTACGGTGTCGTTCGTGCTCCTCGGTGCATCGATCGACCGTGTCGACGACGGCATCGGAGGCATCGAGCCCATCACACTCGTCGCGAGTCTGACCATCTTCGGGGTGAGCCTGGCGAGTGCGCGCTGGCTTCGCCGCCGCCAACAGACCGCGACGGCGTCACCTACACACCCGATCACCGCCGACGGGTCGCTCACATGATCGGACACGATGCCACTCGCACCTATCGGGCCGCGGTGATCGGTGCCGGATCCGGTGGCCTCACGCTCGCCATCGGTCTGGCCGGCTTCGGCCACGACGTCGTGCTCATCGAAGGTGACCTGGTCGGCGGCGACTGCACCAACGTCGGATGTATCCCGTCGAAGTCGCTGCTCCACGCAGCCCGCCTCGGGATCGACGATCCACTCGGGTGGACCCGAGCGAAGCGTGACGACCTGGCGCGCCGGGAGGACGAGGAGATGGCCGACGACGAACGGATCCATCTCGTACGCGGATGGGCCTCGCTCACGGATTCCCGAGACCCACACGTCGTTCGCGTCGACGGCGGCGACGCGACGGTCTTCGTGCGCGCCGAACACGTCGTGATCGCTGGCGGCTCGCGGCCCGTCACGATCGACATCGACGGCCTCGACGCCGACCGGGTCGTCACCAACGAGGAGCTGTTCGAACTCAACGCGCCCCCGGCGAGCCTGCTGATCGTCGGTGGAGGCCCGATCGCCATCGAGATGGCGACAGCCTTCGCAGCACTTGGGACAACGGTTGACATCGTCGAGCTCCAGGATCGACTCCTCTCCACTGAGGATCCGCTGATCACCGAGGTGGTCGAGCAGTCGCTGCGATCACAGGGCGTGTCACTGCACCTCGGCACAACCATCGAGCGGATCGACGGCGCCATCGCCCACCTGGCAGACGGCAACACGGTCGACGGTGTCGGCCGAGTGCTGATGGCCGCCGGCCGACGTCCTCGACTCGACGGGCTGGCGCTCGAACGAGCCGGCGTCGACGCCAACCGTTCGGGCATCGTGGCCGACGGCTGGGGTCGCACCTCGGTCGACGGGATCTGGGCGGTCGGTGACGTCACCGGCAACACCTCCACCACCCATGGCGCAGGGGCAATCGGGCGCCGCATCGTGCGGGCGATCGCCCTCCCGCAGCTCCCGAAGGTCGGCAGCCTCGGGGCGATCCCGAATGCCACCTACGGGCAGCCCGAGGTGGCCTCCGTCGGGTTGTCGCTCGACGAACTCGGGGACATCCCCGAGGGATCACGGCGGCGCATCGTCGTCGACCACGCCGACATCGACCGTGGCTACACCGACGACATCGCCCTCGGCCGCCTCGTGGTGGATGTCGAACGCTTCACCGGTCGAATTCTGCGGGCGGCGATCGTCGGGCCCGGGGCGAGCGACCTGATCGGCATGTTCACGATCGCCATCGACCACGGCATCGGCCTGCGCAAGCTCTTCGGCACCGTGCATCCCTACCCGTCGCACGCCGAGATCATTCGCCAGGCGGCCGACGACTTCGCCCTCTCCACGTTCTCGAACCTGCCGCGCGAGTGGCTGGCCATGGCGCGCGGTCGCGCTCGGCGAGTCCGTCGACCACGCCGTCGAACCCCTACAACGAGCTGACCTGACGGCCATCAGTCACCTGTCAGATGTCGAGATGCGAGTGGTCGGGTTCGACCACCTCGAGCCCGGCGTTGACCCAGGCCCGCAGACCGCCGACGAGGTCGCCGACGTCGGTGAAGCCCAGATCGAGCAGGCTGTCTGCGGCGAGCGATGAGCTGTAGCCACCGTTGCAGACCAGCACGAGTGGCTGATCGAACGAGGACACGTCTGCGTGGCGGTAGCCGTTGGCAGGGTCGAGGTGCCACTCGACGAGCGTGCGCGGTACGTGGATCGACCCCGCGATGACTCCGAACCGGCCCCGATCGGTGGCCGTGCGGGTATCGACGACGGTTGGAGCGCCATCGCGACGAAGGCGTTCGGCGAGCTGATGCGGCGTCACGCGGGCGATCCGAGTCCGAGCGGCGAACACCCGGTCGTGGATGGTGACACGGTCGGGACGCCGAAATCGAACGATTTCTGAGCCGTCGACGACGAACCGGCCGACTTCACGCAGATCGAATCGATCAGCTGCATCGTCCTCGTCTCCGGTCAGCAGGACGATGTCGCCACCAGGTGACACGTGCTGGGCAGCGCAGTGGACGATCGCCGCGACATCCTCCGAGCAGTCGATCGGTTCGACGATCACCAACGAGTAGCGGCGGGTCAACTGGATGCTCGGCCAATCGCCGCTGACGGCGTCGACCGCGGCACCCCGGCTGCGCAGCTCGGCCGCGACAACCGAGTGGCCTGGGCCGAGAGCGAGCACCTCGTCGTGACCGGAGAGCTCCTCCAACAGCGTGTCGAGCGGGCTCACCGGATCGATCCTACGAATGCCACCGAAGTCGTCCCCGATCGTGGCGCTCAGCGTCACGTCGCCGCGCCATGTCGGTCTCGGTCAGGCGAGCTTCTCGACGAATGCCTCGAGCTGGCGCAGGTTGCGGCACTCGTAGACACCATCGGTGTGGGTGCCGTACTCACCGACGATCGAGTCGCCGGTGTTCCAGTAGCTGCGCGGCTCGGGGTTCAGCCAATACACGTGGCGAGCCTTCTGGGCGATCTCCTTCACCACCCACGCCTGGCTGGCGTGGTAGTTGTTGCGCGCATCACCGAGCAACAGCACGGTCGACTTCGGGCCGATGTCCTTGCCGTAGCGCTCCCAGAACACCTCGAACGCATGTCCGTAGTCGGAGTGTCCGTCGACCCACACCACGTCGGCCTCGGTGTTGACCCGGTGGATCGCCTCCGTGATGTCCTCGGTGGCCTTGAAGTAGTCGGTGACCTCGTCGATGCCATCGATGAACACGAACGAGCGGACCTTCGAGAACTGGTTCTGAATCGCGTACACCAGCATCAGCGTGAATCGAGCGAACGCTGCGACCGAGCCAGAGATGTCGGCGACCACGATCAGTTCCGGCTTCGCTGGTCGGGGATACTTGAACTTCGGCTCGGCCGGCACACCGCCGTAGCTGAGCGAGTGGCGCACCGTGTTGCGGAAGTCGAGTGGACCCTTGCGACCGTGCCGACGCTTGCGAGCCAGCCGGGCGGCCAACTTGCGAGTCAGCGGGTAGAGCGACTTCTTGAGCGCCTGCATCTCGTCGCGGGATGCGTGCATGAACTCGACGTCTTCGGGCAGCGGCTTGCGCAGCGTCTTCGCCATCGCCTCGGCGCCGCGGTCGGCGACGAGACGGCGACGGATCTCGGCTTCGATCTCCCCCTTGAACTTCTCGATGCGATCCTCGAACTCTTCCTTCTCGAGGCGTTCCTCGAGTGACGTCAGATCGCCGTCCGCTTCCTGGCGGGCCTGATCCATCATCTTGTCGAGCATGCCGTCGAGATCGAGGTTCCGCAGCGTGCGGTACAGGTAGTACGTGCCACCGACCGGACGTCCCGGTTCCATACCGGCGAAGCGCTGGACGGACTGCTTGGCCATCGCCCGCATCATCCCCTGGTCGCCGTTCATCAGCGCCGACATCAACATCTGGGCGATCTCTTCGGGCGTCAGGCTCTCGAGCCCGCCGGCGCCACCCTGGCCCTCCTGTTGCTGTTCCTGCAGCTCCCGCCAGAGTTCGTCGATGTCGGTGTCGTCGTCGCCGCCCTGCACCAGCTTGTACTCGGGACCGCGGAGGCTGAAGTACACCTCGAACACCGTCTCGAAGCTGCGCCAGTGGGCGTGGTTCTTGATCAACGTCGCGCCGAGCGCGTACTTGAACGCTTCGCGATCCTCGATCGGGATGTGCTGGACCGCCTCCATGGCGTCGAGGTTCTCCGTGAGACTGACGGGCAGCCCCGCGTTGCGGAGTTCGACGACGAAGCCGTTGAGTAGATCGAGCATCAGGCGTCAGTCCGTCACTCGTCGACGGAGAGCTCTTTGGCCGCCTTGGCGATGTCGGTCTGGTACTTGAGCAGCACGTTGAGGGTGTCCTTCGCAGTCTGCTCGTCGATGTTGTCGATGTTGAGCAGCATCAAGGTGCGGGCCCAGTCGAGGGTCTCCGACACGCTGGGTGCCTTCTTCAGATCGAGCTGGCGGATCGAGCGGACGATGCGGGCGACCTGATCGGCGAGGTGCTCGGTGATGTCGGGGACCTTCGCGAGCACGATCTCCTTCTCGCGTTCGAGCTGCGGGTAGTCGACATGCAGATACAGGCACCGACGCTTGAGGGCCTCGGAGAGCTCGCGGGTGTTGTTCGACGTGAGGAACACCAGCGGGATCTGAGTGGCGGTGATCGTTCCGAGCTCCGGGATCGACACCTGGTAGTCGGACAGGATCTCGAGCAGCAGCGCTTCGGTCTCGACCTCGACACGGTCGACCTCGTCGATCAGCAGGACCACCGGATCGGTTGCGGTGATCGCCTCGAGCAGCGGGCGGGTGAGGAGGAACTCGTCGGAGAAGATGTCGTCTTTGATCTCGGTCCAGTCCTCGCCCTGCTCACCACGCTCGGTCTGAATGCGCAGTAGCTGCTTCTTGTAGTTCCACTCGTAGAGCGCTTTGCTCTCGTCGAGGCCCTCGTAGCACTGCAATCGGATGAGACGCGCGTCGGTGATCTCGGCAATCGACTTCGCCAGCTGCGTCTTGCCCGTCCCGGCTGGCCCCTCGACCAGGATGGGCTTTGCCAGCCGGTCGGCGAGGTAGGCAACACCGGCGATGCCCTCATCAGCCAGGTAGTGCACGTCGCGCAGGGCGTCGCGGACCGACTGCACACTCTCGAAACGGGGGGTGGTGCTACCGGGCACGCCGGCATCCGTGGTCGTCATGGTCACGACGCTACCCGTCGCCTTGACCCACGGGTCAATTGGGATGCCGTACCGTGGCCCTCATGCCCGGAACCTCGTTCGATCGTGTCGCCGACATCTATGACGAGACTCGGGGCGGCGAGCGTCGCGGAACTCAGTTCGCCGACGACCTGGCCCGGTGGATCGTTGGGCCGAGGGTCGTCGAGCTCGGGGTGGGCACAGGTGTGGTCGCCAAGGGGTTGCAGCGCCATGGGATCGATGTCGTCGGGGTGGACCTCAGCGACGCGATGATGCGCCGCGCCGTCGAACGCATCGGCCCGTGCGTTGCCATGGCAGACATCGATCGGCTGCCGCTCGCCGACGACTCGGCCGACTCCGCCTACTTCGTGTGGGTGTTGCACCTCGTCCACGATCCAGCAGCAACCCTTGCGGAAGCAGTCCGAGTGGTTCGTCCCGGTGGCAGCGTTGCCACGATCACCAACGGCAGCCTGTACGCCGCCGACGACGAGATCGCCTCGATCATCGACGGCCTCGCCCCGCTCCGCCTGGCACGCCTCGACCACCACACGGTGGTCGCATCCAACCATCCCGGTCTGGAACTCGTGCACGACGGCTTCACCACGTGGGACGAGTTCGAGACGGTTCCCTCCGACGAGGCAGACGCCATCGAGAACCGCATCTACTCCTCGCTCTTCGACGTCGACGACACGGCGTGGCAGCGGGTCGTCGTCCCGGTGATCGACGCACTGCGCGCCCTCCCCGACCCCGACCGCCCGCGCCGACGCCGCAACCGCCACCCCCTCGTCGTCTGGCGTGTGTCAACTGGGGTCTGACCCCAGTTGACACACGCTGGTTTCGTTTGACCTGGTCAGCGGCCTGACGAGCACTAGCGTTCGCTCGGATGAGTGGACTGCTGCGGAGCAACGTCGTCGTTGCCAGCGGCACGGCGCTCTCCCGGGTGACCGGGCTGCTGCGCATCGTGGTGCTCGGCTACGTGCTCGGCCAGACCGCACTGAGCGATGCGTATCTGATCGCCAACGAGACACCGAACATCGTCTACGACCTGCTGCTGGGCGGCCTGCTGTCGGCCACGTTGGTGCCACTCTTCTCCACCTTCGTCGAGCAGGACGACGACGAGGCGACGAACGTCGTGCTCACCGTGTCGGTCGTCCTGATGGGTGCGCTCACCGCCGTCGCCGTGCTTGCAGCGCCGCTGATCTTCGGGCTCTACTCGGTGAACGTCGCCGACGGTGTCGATCCCGATCTGTACCGCTCGGTCGGCACCACGCTTGCGCGGATCTTCCTGATCCAGATCCTGTTCTACGGGCTCACGGGGCTGGCCAACGCGTTCCTCAACAGCCGGCGCCGGTTCTTCGCAGCGGCCTGGAGCCCGATCCTGCCGAACCTCGTCATCATCGCGTTCCTGCTGTCACTCCCCGACCCGGGTTCGGCCGATTGGCAGCTCGAGCAGGTGCTGAGCGACGACCGCCTGCGGTGGACATTGGGCCTGGGTGCCACAGCGGGTATCGCCTCGATGGCGATTGTCCTGCTCCCCGCGATGGTCCGCACCGGCTTTGCGTTCCGACCCAACTTCGACTTCAAACACCCCGCAGTTCGCAAGCTCTTGTCGCTCTCGTTCTGGACGATCGGCTTCGTGGTCGCCAACCAGATCGCGCTGCTCGTCGTGCGCAACCTCGCCGAACCAGGATCGAGCGACGCCTCGGCCTACATCAACGCGTTCACCTTCTTCGTGCTCCCGCACGGCCTGCTCGCGGTGTCGATCGCCACGACGTTCCAGCCCGAGATGTCACGATCGGTGGCCCGACGGGATCGCGCCGGATTCGTCGATCAGGCGTCGCTGGGCCTGCGGATGACCGCGCTGTTCACGATCCCGGCCGGTGTGGGCATCTTCGTGTTGCGCCAGCCGATCATCGGTGCGCTGCTGCAGCGCGGCGAGTTCTCCGCCGAGGACGCCGATGCGGCCCAGCGCGCACTGGCCGGGCTGGCCCTCGGGCTCGGTGCATTCTCGATCTACATGTTCCTCCTCCGCGGGTTCTACGCCCACAAGGACACCAAGACACCGTTCAAGGTCAACGTGGTGGAGAACGCGATCAACATCGTGCTCGCGTTCGTGCTCGTCGATCGCTACGGCGTGCTCGGCCTGGGTCTCGCGTTCGCGCTCGCCTACATGATCTCCTCGCTGTGGGCGATGCAGATCCTGAGCTACAAGGTGCCGGGGTTCGCCGTGCGACCGTTGCTGGCGAGTATCGCCCGCATGCTGCTGGCTGCCGTGCTCATGGCCGAAGCGGTGTGGCTGGTCAGCCGACAGGTGGGCGGCAACGCCGGCGTTGACGCGGTCGTGCGGTTGGGCGTCGGCACGGTGGCCGGCGTGGCGGTGTACCTCGGAGTGCTGGTGCTGCTCCGAGCCCCCGAGCTCGACGCCGTCCGCCGCCGCCTCCCACTCCCCCGCTGAGTTCCACCCCCGCCAGGCCCGACATCGACGTTTGTGTGGCGTTTTCGGTGGGATGGGTCACCCGAAGTGCAACGCAAACGTGGTTTTTGGTGGGGGTGGGTCACCCGAAGTGCAACGCAAACGTGGTTTTTGGTGGGGGGTGGGGCGGGGCGGTCAGGTGGGGAGGACGACGAGGTCGTCGCGGTGGACCACTTCGTGGTTCACGCCGATGGGGAGGTCCGGCGTGCGGAGACCGACGACGCGCCGGGCGACCCCGGCATCGACGGCTGCCAATCCGCGAGCGAACGCGCGCCCGTCCGGGCCGACGATGTCGACGGTGTCACCTTCGACGAATTCCCCCCGGACACCGACCACGCCGGCGGGCAGCAGGCTGTTCGGTCGGTCGATCAGTGCGCGCTCGGCGCCGGCGTCGACCTCGACCGTGCCCGCCACCTCGGAGGCGAACGCGATCCAGAGCTTCCGCGCGGACAGCGATCGGTCGTGGGCCTCGAAGGTCGTGCCGACCAGCTCGGCCGACACCGCACCGGCGAGGACGTCGGGACACGAGGCGCGAGCGATCACGCAGCGCAGTCCCGACCACGATGCCATCCGCGCCGCGGTGAGCTTCGATGCCATCCCACCGCTCCCCCGGCCGCTGCCACCCGCTTCGGCTCGAACTGCGAGCAGCGGATCACCGACCCGCACGAGCGGGATCAGGGTCGCTGCCGGGTCGCGCCGAGGGTCGGCCGTGTACACCCCGTCCATGTCGGTGAGTAGCACCAAGACGTCAGAACTCGTGCTGTTCGCGAGCAGCGCCGCCAATCGGTCGTTGTCGCCGTAGCGCAACTCGTCGTTGGCGATCGCGTCGTTCTCGTTGACCACTGGAACGCAGCCCAGCTCCAGCAGCCGTTCGATCGTGCTGCGAGCGTGGAGGTATTGCGTGCGGTCGACGAAGTCGTGCGGGTCGAGCAGTACCTGCGCACCGACCAGGCCGTGGCGGGCGAGCTCGTGGTTGTACGCCTCGACCAGCCGGCTCTGACCCGCGGCAGAGATCGCTTGCAGGGTCTGGATGTCGGTGGGCCGGGCCGACAGGCCGAGCGCCGCGACACCGGCAGCGACCGCACCGGACGACACCACGATCACCTCGTGGCCGTCGCTGCGGAGCGCAGCCACCTCATCGGACAGCTTGGCGACCGCTGCGACGTCGATGGCGCCCCGGTCGTCGGTGATCGATGCGGTCCCGATCTTCGCTACGACACGCATGGCAGCCTTCAGAGGTCCGGCGAGTACTCGAAGCTGAACTCGCCGATCCAGATCACGTCACCCTCGCGCGCGCCAGCCTTGGAGAGCATCTTCGGCACACCGAGCCGTTCGAGGCGATAGTCGATGTACGACAACGCCTCGGGGGTGGTGACATCGTTGAGCGCCACGACTCGCTCGACGTCGCGGCCGAGCAGCCGGAACTCACCGTCACCGATCCGCTCGACGGCAGCGCCACTTGCCTCGGGCCGCAGCACGACGACGCCCTCTTCCCATTCGGTGGCCTGACGGACGTCGTGCACCTCGCGCGCGAGCTGACCGACCACGTCCGACACGCCTTGGCCGGTCACCGCCGACATGATCGGGCCGTCCCAGCCCAGTGCCGCGAGTTCGTCGCGTTGCACGACGTCGGCCTTGGTGCCGACCACCACCCGCGGTCGTTCCAGGAGGTCGGGTCGGTAGGCGCCCAGCTCATGCAGCAGGATCCGTTCCTGTTCCTGGGGGCTCACACCGTCCATGGGCGCGAGGTCGAGCAGGAGGCACAGCACTCGCGCCCGTTCGATGTGACGGAGGAAGCGGTGGCCGAGGCCCTTGCCTTCACTGGCGCCCTCGATGAGGCCGGGGATGTCGGCGACGACGAACTCGGTGGCATCGTCGACTCGCACCACACCCAGGTTCGGCTCGAGTGTGGTGAACGGATAGTCGGCAATCTTCGGCTTGGCTGCCGAGATCACGCTGATGAACGTCGACTTACCGGCGTTCGGGAACCCGACCAGCGCCACATCGGCCATCAGCCGGAGTTCGAGGCGGAGCCAACGCTGCTCGCCGTGTTCGCCCTGCTCGGCAAAACTCGGCGCCCGGCGTTTGTTCGACAGGAACTTGGCATTGCCTCGACCGCCCCGGCCGCCAGCGGCCGAGAGCCAACGGTCGCCGTGGTTCACGAGCTCGGCGAGCATGTCGCCGGAGTACATGTCGAACACGACGGTGCCCATCGGGACGGCGATCTCGAGCGACTCGCCACGTCGGCCGTGCATGTCCTTGCCCTTGCCGTGCACGCCGTTGTCGGCGCGCCGGTGCGGGTGATCACGAAAGGCGAGCAGCGACGACACGTTGTGGTCGGCGACCAACCAGATGTCGCCGCCGTTGCCGCCGTCACCGCCGTTGGGACCGCCCATCGACTCGGGACCTTCCCGACGGAAACTGATGCAGCCCGCGCCGCCATCACCTCCGCGCACATTCAGTTGGCACTCGTCGACGAACTGCGACATTTCTTCGAGGCTAACGCCCCCGACGCGACGCCATCTCCTATCGTTTTCACATGGCCGATCTCCCGTACCCGGATTCAGCCGAGGATCGCGCCGAACGGTGGGCCGCCACGATGACCGGGCACGGCAGCGACGACGTCGTGGTCGCCCACGCCGACTCGAACGCCACCGTCGGCGACGCCGCCGTACGCACCCGTGCGGCGCGCGAGGACCACGAGGCGGCGACGCTGGCCACCAACGCCACTCGGGCCCACGGCGCCGGGCATCGGGCGGTCGACGAGGCACCGGATCCGTTCCGCACCTGTTTCGAGCGTGACCGCGACCGCATCCTGCACGACTCTGCGTTCCGTCGCCTGGCCGGCAAGACCCAGGTCTTCGTGTTTCCCGACGACCATCAGCGCACCCGGATGACGCACGCACTGGAGGTCGCCCAGGTGGCGCGGTCGGTCGCCGAATCGCTCAGCCTGAACGTGCCCCTCGTCGAGGCGATGGCGATCGGCCACGACTGCGGGCACGGCCCGGGCGGCCACGCCAGCGAGGATGCGCTGTCGCCGTACCTCGACGGAGGCTTCGACCACGCCCCCTGGGGCGCCGACGTCACCCTGCAACCGCTCAACCTGTGCGCCGAGACCCTCGACGGAATCCGCAACCACTCGTGGAGCCTTCCCGCACCGCAGACCCCGGAGGGTGAAGTCGTCTCGTGGGCCGACCGCATCGCCTACGTCTGCCACGACTTCGAGGATGCAGCCGCCGCCGGGATCGTCACCGCCGACATGCTGCCGACCGTGGTGGCCGAGCGGTGCGGGCGCGACCGATCCCGCCAGCTGGGCACATTCGTGCGGGCGATGGTGTCCGCAACCGTCGCGACCGGCCGTATCGGGATGGAACCCGACATCGCCGAGGCGCTCGCCGCATTCCGACGGTTCAACTACGAACACGTCTATCTCCGCCCGGCCAGCCAGCAGCAGGCAACCGCCGTGGTGTCGCTGCTACGCGCCCTCGTCGAGCACTACGCCGACCGGCCCCATGCGATCCCGCATCAGACGATCGAAGCGGCACTGGGCGAGCGCGCCGACTACGTCGACGCCGGTGGCCCCGAGGCGCTCCGGGCGGCGGTGGCCTACGTCGCCGGCATGACCGATCGGTTCGCCTGCCAGCAGGGCCTCGCACAGCTGTCGTGGGATCCGGCAAAGCTGCCGCGCGGCATCGGCGTGTCGGGCGTCGGCGCCTGAGGCACCGATCGACCCCGACTCAGCGCGCGAACGGCGAATGCGTGCCGAGGTACATCGCCCGGATGCCCAACCCCATGATGAACAGGCTCCCGAAGCCGTACAGCAGATAGACCTTGTCCTTCACGAACGGACTCCCGCGGTAGCTGTACAGGATGCCGACCGCCACGATGCAGCTGAAGCCGTAGAGCGCGTGGAACTGATCGAGTTCGAGGCCGTACCGGTCGAGCATCACCACACCGACGATCGCGATCGCGAATGCCGACAGTTGCGCCGCGATCACCGCCCACCAGAGTGCACGCACCCGGAGCACCGGGACCGAGTGCGCTGCGAGCGCCCAGACCCCGACCGCGGCGTTCGACAGCACGAGGAACCACGCCAGGAGGCGATGGACGTCGTAGAGCTCCACGGATCGCTCAGGCCAGCGGCTGGTCGTCAGATGCCGCAGTCGCCGCCGCCGAGAATGGCGGTGACCGTGGCGTCGTCGGAGACGCCGGTGAGAAAGCCGCGCAGGCTGTCATTGACGAAGAAGAACGGCGGGGTGAAGTCGTCCTCGGGATTGATCGTGGCGGCCGGGTAGGCAGCTCGGACGTCGACGACACGCGAGCCGATCATCACGCCGCGAGTCGTCTGCAAGCCGACCGGAGCGCTGCCGATCTCGCCCTGTTCGCCGTAGCCGTACCCGAAGAAGTGACGGCGGCCCTCGACGACCTCGGACACGTCGCCGAACAACAAGGTGAGTACCCCCCACGACACCTGTCGCAGTTCGTCGCCCGAGCAGAGCCCGATCGTGAGTGGGTCGATCCAACCGGTGTCGTTGCTCGGTGGGCCGAGATACGAGTTGATGTAGTCGACCACGCCGTCCGGGTCGGCGCCGAAGCCGGCCGTGCCGATGCCATCGCCGCTCAGCAGCAGTTCGGCAATGGCCGGATCGGCCACCGTGGTGCTCGGCGCCACGGTGGTGGTGGGCGCGATCGTGGTCGAGGTGGTGGTCGTCGACGTGGTGGTTGTGCTCGTGGTGGTCGTGGTCGACGTCGACGAGGTCTGCGGCAACAACGTGAACTCGGTGGTCGAGGCAGTGTCGTCGTCTGAGCCGCCGCAGGCTGCGAGAAGCAGCCCGCCGACGACGAGCAAGGCTGAGGTGCGCCGAATCATGACCGTCATCATGTCCGAGTCTGGCCCACGATCGGCGGATCTCACCGTCAGGCAGCGTCGTGACCCGATCCGCGGCGAGTCAGCCAGGTTCAGCCTGCCGCCACCTCTGCGGGTTCCGGCGACGGTGACGGCCTCGAGACGAGATGGGCGCGAGCGACGTACGACACCGTGACCGCCACGATCACGACCGGTGTCAGCTGGAGACCATCGGCCTGGAGGAACAAGATGACGAGCAGCACCGAGACGAGCGGGAGATTCAACATCGCGACGGTCACCGCACCGATCCCCATGGCAACCCCGGCGATCATCGGGAGTCCAGGCAGGTGCGACAACGCCATGCCGCCCGCGGCGCCGATGAACATCGCGGGGAACACCGGGCCCCCGCGGAAGCTCGTCAGCGCAGCGCTGTAGGCCAACGTCTTGCAGACGACCAGCAACACCAACGCGCCGACGGTCCAACCAGCTGCGTTGTCGATCAACGGTGCCAGCTGGTCCTGCCCCGAGAACAACACGTCAGCGGATGTTCGGTCGGTCACGAGGACGAACACCATCGTCACCAGCCCGATGAACAGCCCCACAACGGGCATGAGCACCAGCATGCGCCGCTCGACGATCGGTTGGAAGAACATCGCCGCGCGAGTGATTCCGACGCCGACAAGTGCTCCGAGCAGACCGATGGCGATCGCCCAGAGGAACTGCGACACCGTTGGCGTCCCCACCGGCGGGATGTCGCTGATCGCCAGCGAGAAGGTGCCGAACCCCGTCCAGCTGTTGAGACCGACGTAGATCAGCGACCCGACGCCAGCGGCCAACAACCCGGGCACGAGCACCACGCCGATCATCGCTCCACCGAGCCCAGCAGCCTCCATCAGGAGGAACGCCCCCGCCAGTGGCGAACCGAGCAGTGAGGCGATCGCCGCGAAGCTCCCCGCTCCGCCGACCACCATCGCCGCCATCTGCGGCGCATCCCGCTTGATCAGTCGCACCGCCAGCACGCCCAGCCCGCTGCCGATCGCAATCAGTGGGGCCTCCGGCCCGAGGACCACTCCGAGACTCAGCGTCGTGAACGACGCCAGGAAGATGCCTGGCAATTCGATCGGCGCAACCGGACCACCGGTCTTGAAACCTTCGGCCGGCTTGTGTCCGGCCTCACCAGGCAGGAACCTGATCGTGAGCGCCACCAGCAGGCCGGCGAGCACGAGCGGCAGAATCGGCCACCACGCCGGTTGGCTGTCGAATCCGAGGTCCTCCGGCAACGTCGTGAAGACGAACTGCTGCACCTCGGCGACGGCCTTCAAGAAGAAGTACGCCACCACCGCCACCGGCACGCCGACGATCGCCCCGAACAGCAGCAGCCCGACGTAGGCCGGACTCCGGAGCAACTCGGTCGGATCAGGTGGCGCGTTGTCGGGAGTGTTCGTCATCATCGTCACTCGGCGGGGAAGATCCAGCCGGAACGCACCGGCGGTTGGGCGTCGTGCTCGATGAACCATTCCACGCCGAACGATTGGGCGAACACGTCGTCCGGCATCTGCAGGAAGAACGAGGTGTCCTCGATCTGGCTGCCATGGCAGCGCATCGCGTCTCGCTTGGTGCCCAGGTGTGCCGAGACGTCGACCGACAACGTGAGCTCGGCCTCTGGGGTCCCCATCGGATTGCCGTCGTCGGCGGGACCGGTGGGATCGAACTCGTCCTGCTCGCCGTCGGCGCTGCCCAATTGCGCTCCGGCCTCGCGAGCCGCTTCGATCATGCGCACGAACGCATCGCGGTTCATCGTCGCTTCGAGGACCCGCACCTCGGGCACGAGGCGCGAGGCGACGAGACCGACCCGATGGACTGCGATGTGATCCGGGTGACCGTAGTTGCCGTGCCAGTCGTAGATCGTGAGGACGTCGGCAGACTCCTCACGGAGCACGTCGGCGAGCCGGGCCCCGGCCTGGTCGGCGTCGGCGAGGTGGAAGCTGTTCGGGTCGCTGTTCTGCTCCCAGCCGGTCATCCCCGAATCGGTGTAGCCGAGCCAGACGACGCGCGAGATGCCGAGCACCCGAGCCGACGCCTCCGTCTCGGCTCGTCGCCGATCGACCAACGTCTCGCCCGGTCCGAGATCGTCGGGCACCTCGCCGTGGTCGCCGTTGGTGGCGACGACGAGCACCACTCGGTGGCCCGCGGCTGCAGCCCGGGCGATGGTGCCGCCGGTGCTGATGACTTCGTCATCAGGGTGAGCGTGGAAGCAGACGAGGGTGGCCATGTGCGGCATCCAATCAGCCGGCTTGGCGAATCGCTCCGGCTTCTGCCCACGAGTCGATGGTCGCAGCGTCGATGCCCCAGGCCTCGAACACCTCTCGCGTGTGGGCTCCTGCGTGTGCCGGCGGGCTCGCCACCTCGGCCTGCGTGCGACTGAACCTCGGGGCGGGAGCCGGTTGCATGGTGCCGGCGACATCGATGAACGTTCGGCGTTCGACGTTGTGCGGGTGCTCAGCTGCCTCGCTCATGGTGAGCACCGGGGCAAAGCACACGTCGGTCATCTCCATGATCTCGCACCACTCGTCCCGGCTCTTCTGGGCGAACAACTCGGTGAGTCTGCTCTTCAGTGCCGGCCACTCGGCCTTGTCCATCTGCTTGGCGAACTGCTCGTCGCCTTCCAAACCGGTGAGCCGCATCAGTTCGGCGTAGAACTGTGGCTCGATCGAGCCGAGCGAGATGTACTCGCCGTCGCTGCAGCGATACACGTCGTAGAAGTGGGCACCCGTGTCGAGCAGGTTCGTACCGCGAGCGTTCTCGTCGTGCATCCCGATCGACTTGAACGCCCAGAACATCGACATCAGCACGGCGGCGCCGTCGACCATCGCCGTGTCGACGACCTGGCCCGCTCCGCTGCGCTGCGCTTCCAGCAACGCACAGACGACGCCGTAGGCGAGGAACATGCCACCGCCACCGAAGTCTCCGACCATGTTGAGCGGCGGCAGCGGCGCCTCGCCCGCACGACCGAAGTGCGCGAGCGCTCCGGCGAGTGCGATGTAGTTGATGTCGTGGCCTGCTGCCTGGGCGTACGGGCCGTCCTGGCCCCAGCCCGTCATCCGTCCGAACACCAGCTTCGGGTTGCGCTCGAGGCAGACCTCCGGTCCGACACCGAGTCGTTCCATCACGCCGGGTCGGAACCCTTCGATGAGGGCGTCAGCGGAGTCGACGAGCGTCAGCAGTGCCTCCACGCCGTCGGGGTGTTTGAGGTCGATCGCCACGTTCTTGCGACCGCGCAGGAGCACGTCGAAGTGCGGCCCATCCGGCACAGGTCCGCGGACCGCGCCGGCGCGTTCGACGCGAATCACCTCGGCGCCCATGTCTGCGAGCAGCATCGCTGCGAACGGGCCGGGGCCGATGCCGGCGATCTCGATGATCTTGTAGCCGTTGAGTGGTCCAGCCATGGGGTCAGCTCCGGTCGGTTGATGGTTGGGTGATCGGGTTGGTACGAACGTGGCCGCCGATGGCTTCCGCGAGCACCGGCCAGAGTGGTGCCGGGTGGTCGTGGCCCATGTCGGACAACAGCAGGTAGGCGGCCCCGGGGACGAGTTCCGCCGTGCGCTCGCCGCCTTCGGGCGTGATCAGCGTGTCGTCACGCCCGTGGATGGCGAGGAGCGGCACCTCGAGTGTCGCCAGCGCATCGCTGCGGTCGCCGGATGCGTAGATGGCCGCGAGCTGGCGGGTCGCTCCCTCCGGGTAGAAGCACCGGTCGTACTGGGCCGCCGCCACCGCTTGGAGCCAGTCCGTGTCGCAGTACCGCTTCGACGCCCAGATGCGCGAGTTCAACGAGGCGGCGATCACGTCGTCGCGATCCGGCGGTGACGGCGCGAGCAGGGCGTCTCGCGCCTCTGGCGTCGGCCGACCGACCCGTGGATCGCCGGTGCTGCTCATCACCGACGTGACGCTGGCGATTCGGTCGGGGTGCTCGATTGCCATCGTCTGCACGATCATGCCGCCCATGGAGTTGCCGACGATGTGGGCTCGTTCGATCCCCAGATGGTCGAGCAGGCCGATGCCGTCAGCCGCCATGTCCGACAGCGTGTACGGCACCGATGGCACGGAGTCGCCGTTCAAGATCGCCGACAGCACCGTGCCGGGCGACACCTCCTGGCCGTCGAACTTCGTCGACAGACCGACATCACGATTGTCGAACTGGATCACGAACAGGCCCTGCGCAACGAGCTGCTCGACGTACCCGCGCGGCCACGAGATGAGCTGAGACGTGTAGCCGTTCACGGCGAGCAGCGGCGGGTTCGCCGGATCTCCGGTCGTGACGTATTCCAACTCGATTCCGGTCGGGAGCGCTGCACGTGGCATTGGGCCGAGTGTTGCAGAGCGATTCGGCCGGAGGACAAACGGAGGGCGGTACTACGGTTGCGTCGTGCCAACGCCGACGGGTCAGACCCGACGAATCCACGCGCCGGGACGAGTGAACCTGATCGGCGAACACACCGACTACACCGGTGGTCTGGTCTTCCCGATGGCCATCGATCGCGGGACCACGATCGACTTCGTCGCCGGCGGGGACCGAATCGTTCTCGACTCCGACGTCGAGCTGGAAGCCATCGACCTGGCGCTCCCGATGACGAGCGCTCCGAGCACCATCAGCCCGACATGGGGTCGCTATGTCGCAGCGATGGCGGGTGAACTGGGCACGGTGACGGGCCTCACGGGCTCGATCCGATCCGACATCCCCGCCGGCGCAGGTCTGTCGTCGAGCGCAGCACTCGAATGCGCCGTCGGGCTGGCCCTCGGATTCGACGGCACCCCCACCGACCTCGCACTCACCGCTCAACGGGCCGAACACGCCGCCACGGGCGTGCCGACCGGCATCATGGACCAACTGTGCATCGCCGCCGCGACCGACGGCCACGCCACGATGATCGATTGCCACACCCTCGACATCACCCAGGTTCCGATCCCGACCGATGTCGACATCGTCGTCGAGTTCATCGCTCACCGGACGTTGGCGGGGTCCGCCTACGCCGATCGAGTGGCGGAGTGCGACCGGGCCGAGTCCGTCATCGGCCCACTGCGTGACGCCACGCTCGATGACATCGGGCGTGCCCGCCACCATCTCGACGACATCGCCTGGCGACGAGCGCGCCACGTGGTGACCGAGAACGAGCGGGTCCGCGCCTTCGCCTCGGCGATCGGCGACGGCGACTACGCGTGGGCCGGACGGTTGATGCACGCCGGCCACGAGAGCCTGCGCGTCGACTTCGAGACGTCCACACCGGCGATGGACGCTGCTGTCGAGCGATCGATGAACACGCCCGGCGTCTTCGGAGCGCGCATGACCGGCGGCGGCTTCGGTGGCTGCGTGGTGGCGCTGTGTGAGCCCGGCTCGGTCACCTCCGGCTGGACCGTGCACGCATCACGGGGCGCCCACCGCGCCTGATCCCAGCGATGAGCGATCGCCCGGTATCCGGGCGGTTCGCTCATCGCCCGGGCCTCAGCTCCGGTCGAGGGTCACGGCAAGCCGAGCGACAGCACGGGGAGTACGGATGCCCCACCAGAACAGATCCTGACCGTCGATCCGCAGGATCTCCGCGGACGGCAGCGCCGCGGCGAGTTCGTCGAGGTTGGAGCTGCTGAAGTCGTACGGCTCGGTTGGCACGAGGACGAGATGAGGAGCGCGTGCAGCGACATCGTCGAGGTCGACTGCCGGGTACGCGACATCGGCGTCGGCGGTCACCAAGTCGACACCCAGCCGCCGCAGCACCGAGCCGCCGTAGGTCGACGCGCTGACCGACATCCACGGTCGACGCCAGATCGGAACGAATGCCAGCGCATGGATCGGCGGATCGACCGAGGGAATCGGTTCCGTCGCCGGCGGCGCGACCCCGACTGCGTCGGCCAGTTCGGCAACGACGCGCAGACCGGCATCGATCGAGCGCACGTCGCTGACGAACACTGCGAGCCCAGCTGCAACGAGGGCGTCGTGGTCCTCGATCCGGTTCTCCTCCCGGTCGAGCACGACGAGGTCCGGAGCCAGTGCGACGATCGCTGCGACGTCAGGGTTCTTCGTGCCGCCGACGTGGCGCAGGTCGGGCTGCTCGCAGAAGCGCGTACACGCAACCACCTCGGCGCCGAGGGCGAGCAGCGTCTCGGTGCTCGACGGCACGAGGCTGACCACACGGGCGTTCACGAGCCGAGCAACCGCCGCTTCTGACGATCGAACTCCTCGGGTGTCAAGGTGCCCCGCAGCAGCATCGACTCGAGCTTCTCGAGCTGGTCGGCGATGTCGACGACTCCGTCGGTCCCCCGCCCGGGCCGCTCGCGAGCCTCCATCTCGGCGTGGATCACCCGCTGCACACGATCGGGCTGACGGATGTCGGTGAACCGTTGCTGCCCGGACTCGCCGCCCGACTCGATCAACAGGTCGCCGGTACCGACGAGGCGTTCGATGATGCCCTGATGGAAGTGGACGGTGTTCACTCGGCCGATCGGAATCTCGATACCGCGCTTGGTGAGCAGGCCCGTGCGGAAGATCACGCGCCGATTGGTGATCACGAAGTGTGTGGTCAGCCAGCGCCCGTACCGACTGACGAGCCACAGTGCGCTGAGCGCGATCGCGGCGAGCGCCGACCAGCCGGCGACCGTGCGCACCGTCGATGTCGGCTCGGTTGCGATCAACGTGACGATCGCGGCCCCGATCGCTGCCGTGATCGCCAGGACCGGACCGGCAAGGAACCACCAGTGTGGGTGGAGATCCACGCTGACCGTTTCGTCGTCGTTCAACAGGCGGCTGGGATAGGCCATGTGCTCAGTCCGCAGCGATCAGTCCTGCACCGCTCAGACGAACGTGCAGGGTCTCGATCGCGTACCCGTCCATCTCGACCACTTCGAACTCGCCGAGTTCGGTGGCGACGCGCTCGCCCTGCTTCGGGATCTCGTCGAGCGCGTCGATGACGTAACCGGCAACCGTCTGCCAGTCTCCCTCCGGGAGCGCGACACCGGTGCACTCCTCGAACAGGTCGACGCGCATCGTGCCCGGGATCCTCCAACTGCCATCCGCGAGGTGTTCGGCGTCGCCGAGTGGGCGATCGGATTCGTCGTCGAAGTCACCGATCAGTTCCTCGATGACGTCCTCGAGCGTGACGAGTCCGAGCACCATGCCGTGTTCGTCGACGACGAGCGAGATGTGCTGGCGACGCGTGCGCATCTCGAGCAGGAGGTCCTCGAGTCCGTGATGTTCGGGTGTCACCATGATGGGACGCGTCAACGTGCCGGCCCGGGTGGATGTCCAGGTGCCGTTGGCGAGACGCAGCACGTCCTTGGCGTGCACGAATCCACGGACGTGGTCCAGGTCGCCCTCGTGGACGACGACACGGGTGCGACCGGTCCGGTGCGCTTCCGCCGCGACGAGGTCAGCGGTCGCCTCGGCGCCGACGGCCACGATGTCACGGCGCACGGTCATGGCGTCGGCGGCGGTCAGACCGGACAACTCGAGCGACCGGGCGAGCAGTTCGTGCTCCTCGGCGGCGATGCCACCGTGGCCGGCGGACTCTTCGATCAACAACAGCAGGTCGCTCGGCGAGTGAGCCATCGCCCGTTCGTCCTGCGGAGCGACACCGACCGCCTTCACGGTGAGGTTGGCGAGTCCGTTGAGGAAACGAATCAATGGCCGGAACACACTGACGAACAGCCGGAACGGCCGAGCGAGCAACAGCGCCGATCGTTCGGGGTGGGCGATCGCCCACGACTTCGGTGCCATCTCGGCCACCACCATGTGCAGGAACACCACGATCGACAACGCGATCGAGAACGCGATGATGTGCCGCGTCGTGTCCGACAACGTGAAGGCTTCGCCCAGTACCCCTTCGATCACGCCCGCCACGGCGGGCTCCGCGACGGCACCGAGACCGAGCGAACACATCGTGATGCCGAGCTGCGCACCGGCGAGCATCAGCGTCAACTCGCGCAGGCCGGCGAGCGCGTGTCGCGCTCGCCGATCGCCCTCCGCGGCCAGCTGCTCGATACGCGACCGTCGAGAGGCGAGCAAGGCGAATTCCGCAGCAACGAAGAACCCGTTGAGGGCGAGCAGGAGCACGGCGACACCGATGCCCGCCCAGTTCACTTCGATGCCAGACGTGGCGGCCTCCGCAGCCAACATCACGAATCGCCCTTGTGGCCACCGTTGCGGTGTGCTTCGTCGTCCTCGTCGCTTCCGAGCGAGCGGAGCGCCTCTGGGTCGACCCGCAACTCGACGCGTTCGATCGCGAAACCGTCGACGTCGAGGACTTCGACCCTGATGCCGTCGACCGTGAAGGCGTCGCCCACTTCCGGGATCCGCTCGAGGCGGTCGAGCACGAGACCAGCGACCGTGTCGTACTCGCCATCGGGAAGATCGAGGCCGGTGATCCGCTCGATCTCGTCAGGACGCGAGGAGGCAGCCACCGACCAGACACCCGGCTCGGTTTCGACGTGGTCACCGGGGGCGCTCGGGTCGTATTCGTCCTCGATCTCGCCGACCAGTTCCTCGACGACGTCCTCGAGCGTGACCACGCCCGCCGGGCCGCCGTACTCGTCGATGACGATCGCCATCTCCGTGGAGCGCGACCGCAGTTCCGCCAAGACCACGTTGAGACCTGCGGCCTCGGGTACCGCCAGGATCTCGTGGAACAACTGCGACACCGAGGTGGTGTCGTAGTCGGAACGACCAACGCCGAGCAGGTCCTTGGCGTGGACGATCCCCTGCACCTGGCCGTCGACGTCGACCACCGGGAACCGAGAGTGCGTGGATGCCATCAGGTCGCGTAGGTCTGCCGCTGTGGCATCGACATCGATGGTCACGACCCGATTCCACGGCACCATCGCATCGGAGGCTTCGAGTTCCCCGAAGTCGATCGCTCGTTCGAGGAGCGCTGCCTGGCCCTCGGTGAGGTGGCCGCTCTCGGCCGATGAGTCGACGATCAGATCGAGTTCCTCGGTCGAGACCGCCCCGCGGAGTTCCTCGACCGGCTCGACGCCGACCAGTCGCAGCAAGCGGTTCGCCGCACCGTCGAACAGCCGCACGATGGGACCCGCGATCCGCAGGAACAACCACATCGACGGCGCCAACGCACGCCCGACGGGCTCGGGCTTCGCGATCGCCAAGTTCTTCGGCGCGAGTTCGCCGAAGACCATTTGCGCCATCGTCGCCAGGATCAACGCGAGCGTCAGGGAGATGCCGAATGTCGCCGATTCGGGAACGCCCACCGCCGTGAGCGCCGGTTCGATCACCGAAGCGAGGGCCGGCTCGGCGATGAAGCCCAACAGCAGTGTCGTGACCGTGATACCGAGCTGGGCCCCCGACAGCATGAAGCTGAGACGTTTGTGGACGTCGATCGCGCGTTTGGACTTGCGGTCGCCCTCGGCCGCCTGCTCCAGAAATCGGCTACGTCGAGCAGCGACGAACGCGAACTCGACGGCGACGAAGTACCCGTTGGCCGCGATCAGCGCAACCACACCGAGCAGCCCAAGAGCGGTCGGCACGGCGTCAACTTCGTTTTCGGTCGGCGGACATGGGTGGACAGATGTTATCGACCACCATCGCCAGGCGTGGCCACTGGCGACGACTCGCCCTACCATCGCAACGGGTCGCCGATCACCGAGCACGTCGTGGGGAACATCTGGATGGACACAACCGAGCCCGGAGGCCTCCCCGGCGCACGCTGGCTGTACCGCAGCATGTTCGTGCAGGCAGTGGCCGAGTTCTCGGCGTGGATCACCGTGCTCGTGGTGGCGTTCGACAAGGGAGGGCCCTCGGCGGCGGGACTGGCGGTGACGATCCAACTCGTTCCTGCGGCGATCATGGCGCCGATCGTCGCTGCCGCAGGCGATCGGTTCCCCAGACATCGCGTGCTCGCGGCCTCATTCGCCATCGAAGCGGCGGCAGCAACGGGCATCGCTGCAGCGCTCCTCGTCGATGCTCCCCTCATCACGGTGTACGGGCTCGCCGCGGTGTTCACCCTGTCGACGATCGCCGGACCGGCCACCATCGCCAGCTTGCTGGTCCACCATGCGCGAACGCCGACCGAGCTGACCTCGTGGAACATCAGACGTTCGCTCGCCAGAGCGGCGGGAAGCCTGGCCGGGCCTCTGCTGACGGCGCTCGTCCTCGCCGTCGCCGAACCGGAAGCGGTCTTCGTCGGGCTCGCCGTCGGCTGCGCCTCCATGGCACTGCTCGCCGTGCTCCGCCTCCCTCCCGATGACCGCTTGCCATCGCACCCCTCGATCAGGACCGTGCTCCGCGACGCCGGGCGCGGCGTGGCGTACGCGTCGACGACGCCCGCCCCGCGGCGCATCGTTGCCTACATCGGGTTCGCCGAGATGTTGATCGGGGCGCTCGACCTGATCTTCGTCAGCATCGCGTTCGACCAGCTCGGACGCGGCGGCAGCACGGTGGCGCTCATCACGGTGGCGTTCGCCACGGGCACGCTGGGCGCCGCTGCGCTGGCCAGCCGTCGCTCCGACTGGCAGCTGAGCCGACTCATCATCCTCGGAGCCGTGCTCCTGACGGCACCCCTGTTCGTGGTCGGCGAGACGTCCGTGGTCGTTGCGGTCTTGGCGCTGGCGGTACTGCTCGGCGCCGGTAGCGGCCTCATCGAGATCGGCGCCCAGACACTCCTGCAGCGATCGTGCTCCGAGACGATGACCAGCAGGGTCTACGGGGCGCTCGACTCCACCACCATGATCGCCGCGGCGGTCGGCGCTGCGGTCACCGGGCAACTCATCGACACGAGCGATCTCACGGGGGTGCTGCTCGCCGTCGGCGTCGCCGGGGCGATCGTCCTCGTGGGCGGGGCTCTCAGACTGCGATCCACGGAACGCTCACTGCCTCGGACGGACCCCGAGCTCGTGTCGTGCCTGCGCTCGGTGTCGTTCCTTGCCGTACTGCCTCAGCCGACCCTGGATCGACTTGCGCGGGTGCTGGAACGGCGCTCCGTGCCCGCTGGACACGACGTGGTGACCCAGGGCGAGCCTGGTGACCAGTTCTTCGTGCTGGTGCGCGGATCTGCGCAGGTGCGGGTGGACTCCGAAGTGATCGGCCGCTTGTCGGCGCCAGCGTCGTTCGGAGAAGTCGCTCTCCTCCACAGCGACGTGCGCACCGCGACGGTCACGACGTCAGAGCCGTCGGAGCTGGCCGTCATCCGCAGCAAGGACTTCCTCGACGCGATCAGCCGCACGGCGACGAGCCATCGAGGTGCGGTCGCCGTCGCCCAACAGTACGGCGTCAGCGCTGAGCTGACGTGAGCTCACCAAGTAGGGTGGCGCAGATGTCAACATTCCACGACTTCGAGATGACCTCGATCACCGGCGACCAGGTGTCGTTCGACCGGTTCGAGGACCAGATCTGCCTGATCGTCAACGTCGCCAGCGCTTGAGGCCTCACGCCTCAGTACGCAGGTCTGCGTACGCTCCATGAAGACAACGACGACGTCACCGTGCTCGGATTCCCGTGCAACCAGTTCGGAGCCCAGGAACCCGGCTCCGACGAGGAGATCCTCGAGTTCGTCACCTCGAAGTTCGACGTCACGTTCCCGATGTTCCACAAGATCGAGGTCAACGGCGACGGTGCCGCACCGCTGTACAAGTGGCTCAAGCAGGCTCAACCGGGCGACGGCGACTCCGCCGAGATCACCTGGAATTTCGAGAAGTTCCTCGTCGACAAGGACGGCAACGTCGTCGAGCGGTTCCCGCCCACCACGACGCCCGAACAGGTCGCCGAGGCCCTCGAGAAGTATCGCTGACCCGCGGCCGGGTGGGTTTGACGGTGCGGTGACATGACGTGACCATCGACTTCACGCACAATGCCCGGCCGACCGTCGGGGTCGAGATGGAGCTGTATCTCGTCGACGAGGTCACTGGCGAACTCACCTCGGCGGCGAACGAGATCCTGGCCGAGATGGGCGCCCATCACCCGGACGGCATGCATCCCAAGGCGAAACACGAACTGTTCCAGAGCACCGTGGAGATCATCACCGGCGTCTGCGAGAACGCCGCTGAGGTGGGAGACGATCTGCGGGTCACGATCGCCGAACTGCGCGCGTGCGCCGCACGTCGCGGACTCACGATCGTCAGTGCGGGCACCCATCCGTTCGGATTGGCCCGCGACCAGCTCGTCAGCCCTCACCAGCGCTACCGCGATCTCATCGAGGATCTGCAATGGCCCGCACGACGCATGTTGATCTGCGGTATGCACGTGCACGTCGGCGTCCCCGACGGGGGCAGGGCGATCCGCATCATCGGCGAATTGATGCGCCATCATCCGCTGTTCCTCGCATTGTCGTCGTCGAGCCCCTACTTCGAGTCCGAGGACTCCGGACTGGCGTCGGCGCGAACGAAGGTCTTCGAGGGGCTCCCCACGGCCGGGCTGCCGCCCCCGCTGGCCGACTGGACGGACTTCGAGGCGTTCATGTCGACGCTGCTCGAGTCAGGGTGCATCTCGTCGATCAGGGAGGTCTGGTGGGACATCCGACCGCACCCGAACTTCGGCACGGTCGAGTTCCGGATGTGCGACGCCACCCCGACCGTGCGCGAGACGATCGCGCTCGCGGCGCTCGCGCAGACGCTCGTCGAGTGGACGAACCGGCGGATCGACGACGGCACGCTGCCTCCGCCCCCGCGTGAGTGGACCATCCGCGAGAACCGTTGGCTCGCCTCGCGCTACGGCATCGATGCCGACCTGATCGTCGAACATCCCGACAGCGGTCATCCCGAGCGACGGTCCGTACGGTCCCTCGTCACCGATCTGCTCGACGAACTGCATCCCGTCGCCAGCGATCTCGGCAACCTCGACCAACTGGCGGACCTCCGGACGCTCCTCGACGTCGGGTCGGGGGCACAGCGTCAGCGGCTGGTCGTCGGGGCCGGCGGTACGCTCGCCGACGTGGTCCACCACCTCGCGTACGAACTCGCTGCCGACGCGATCACCGGCGCCGACGCACCACGATGACCGAGGCGGCGGCCGGGCTCGGCGGCATCGGACGGCACGCCATCGATCAGTGGCTCGACGAACACGCCGACGGCCTCATCGCCCTGCGGCGCAATCTGCACGCTCACCCCGAACTGAGCGGTCAGGAACTGGCGACCACCGACGTGGTGTACGAACGACTCGAGCTCGCCGGCCTCCGCCCGCGCCGGCTCGCCGTGGGCACCGGATTGATCTGTGACATCGTGCCAGCGGGGCCGCCAGCCGGCCCCGACCGTGCGTTCCACGGCGGACTCGCCGTACGTGCCGACCTCGACGCCCTCGCGATGGCCGACGAGAAGGACGTCGCCTACCGCAGCCAGGTGCCGGGCGTCTCTCACGTGTGCGGCCACGACGTGCACACCACCATCGCGCTCGGTACGGCGCTCTACTTCGCTCATCATCGCGACGAGCTGTCCGGCCCGGTCCGGTTCATCTTCCAGCCGGCAGAGGAACGTGTACCCGGAGGAGCACTCGACGTCATCACCGACGACGGACTGGATGGCGTTGCCGCGATCGTCGGTCTGCACTGCGAGCCCAAGCTCGACGTCGGCACGATCGGACTCAAATCCGGCGCGATCTCGTCGGCGGCCGACATGGTGGTGATCACACTGTCGGGACCGGGCGGCCACACTGCCCGCCCGGAACTCACCGTCGATCTCGTCACGCTTGCCGCTCGTGTGGTGGCCGAGCTTCCCGGCCGGGTGGCCGCGCGGATCGCTCACTTCGATCCCGATGGAGCGGACCCTGGCCCCCTCGTCAAGCTCGTGTTCGGCGCGATACCACGTGGGCGATGCTGCCAACGTGATCCCCACCCACTGCACGCTCAAGGCGTCGATCCGCACGCCGTCGCTGCCGGTGTGGGACGAGCTCCCTGGAATCTTCCAGCACGAACTCGTTGCGTTGATCGAGGGCAGCGGCGCCGCGCTGGATCTCGACTACACCCACGGCGTGCCGCCGGTTGTCAACGACGACGAGATCACCGGCATCGTCGGCGAAGCGGCCACCACGGCATTCGGCGCCGGGGTGGTCGAGCCAGTGCAGCAGAGCTGGGGCGGCGACGACTTCGCCTGGTTCACGCGGGCGCTGCCCGGCACCTACGTACGACTCGGCGTGCGAGCACCGAACGGGCCGACTCTCGATCTGCATGCCGGCCACTTCGACGTCGACGAACGGGCGATCGCCATCGGTGTGCGCCTGCTCGCCGCCACCGTCGATCGGTACTTCGCCGGGCCGCGGGGCGCCGCGCCTTGATGGCCGGCGACACCTGGGTCTTCGGCTACGGGTCGCTGGTGTCGCCGGCGTCGATGGCCACCACCATCGGCCGTTCCGTCATCGCCGACGACATCGCCATCGCCCATCTCGACGGCTACGGCCGTCGTTGGAATTACGGCTCCCTGCACCTGCGCGGCGATTGGGAGCACGAGGGAGTTCGCGTCGAGCAGGGCCTCGTGGTGTCGCTCGGTCTCGTCGAGGCCGACACCGAGACGTGCAACGGCGTGATCGTGCGGGTCACCGCGGAGGAACTCGCCCACCTCGACTGGCGCGAGCGCGACTACGAGCGCACCGATGTGACCGATGTGATCCGCCTCGATGATCGCCCACCAGCCGGACCCGTGGTGACCTACGTGCCCCGACCCAGCGCCATCGAACGGTACGAAGCGGCGCGTGACGGACGGCGGGCCGGCATTCGCCTGTCGTACTGGGAGCTCGTGAGCGCCGCGTTCGATGATCTCGGCGGTGAACATCTCGCTCGGTACCAGTCGACGCCGGCCCCTGACGTCCCCGTGGTCGACATGACGCTGTCCATGCTCCCGTGACGCCACCGTCGAGTTGCGGTTCGGGGATGCGGTTGGGTTGCAGGTGCGGTTGGGGCTTGGCGGGGCCCGCCGCGTGGCAGCGCCCCGAGAGTCCCGCGCTCAGTCGCCGATGTCGGCGGTGTCGGCGGTGTCGGTGAACGGCGGGAGCATCAGCAGTTGCTCCCACAGCAGGTCGACCTGGGCGATCAGCGAGTCACGATCGCCACCGTTGTCGACGACGTGGGTCGCTGACGCCAACCGCTCTTCCCGACTCAACTGACTGTTGATCCGGGCCCGGGCATCGTCTTCGTCCATGCCGCGCTGTTCGACGAGACGTTGCACCGCGACGTCGACGGGAATGTCGACGACGATCGTCGCCGCCAGGCCGGGGCGGGGGTTCTCGCCGAGGAGCGGGAAGTCGAGAACGACGACCCGGTCGGTCTCGCGTTGTTCATCGATCTGGCGTTGGATCTCCGACTGCATCGCCGGGTGCACGATGCCGTTGAGATCCTTCAGCGCTGTCTCGTCGTTGAAGACGATCTTGGCAACGGCTGCGCGGTCGAGCGAGCCGTCGGCCGAGATGATGTGCGAGCCGAACCGCTCGGCCATCTGGTCGAGCACCGGGCTGCCCGGAGACTGGAGTTCACGAGCGATGCGATCGGCGTCGACGATGGCCGCGCCGCGTTCGGCGAGCATCGTCGACACCGTTGACTTGCCCGCGCCAATACCTCCGGTCAGACCGACCAGGATCACTCGGCGGGTTCTTCCTCCACAGCCGGGGCCTCGGCGGCCTCGCCGACCGGTGCGTCCTCAGCAGCTGCTTCGGCGGCGGGCGCCTCCTCGGCGGGGGCCTCCTGGGCGGGGGCCTCCTCGACGGATGCCTCGTCGGCCGGTGCGTCAGCAGCTGGCGGCGCATCGGTGGCTGCGGCCTCGGCGGCGCCTTCGCCACCTTCGCCGTAGTACTCGGACCAGGCGGCCTCGGCCTCGGCGGAGGTTTCACCCTGCACCCAGTTGCCGGCGGAGTCGACTTCGAAGTGCTCGCGGTACTCGGCAGCGAGCTCGCCACCTTCGGCGGCCTGCTTGATCGACAACGAGATACGGCGACGGGCGAGGTCGAGATCGATGATCTTCACCCACAGCTCCTCACCGGGGGTGACGACCTGCTCCGGGCTGTCGACGTGGTGCGCCGACATCTCCGAGATGTGGACGAGACCCTCGATACCCTCGCCGACCTGGACGAACGCGCCGAACTGGACGAGCTTGGTGACCCGGCCGTAGACGAGCTGTTCGACCTGGTGGCCCTCGGCGAACTCCTGCCACGGATCCTGCTGGGTGGCCTTCAGCGAGAGGCTGATGCGCTCGCGGCTGAAGTCGACGTCGAGGACCTGCACCTTGACCGGATCACCGACCGTGACGACCGAGCCCGGGTGGTCGACGTGCTTCCACGACAGCTCGCTGACGTGGATGAGCCCGTCCATGCCGCCGAGATCGACGAACGCACCGAAGCTGACCACCGACGAGATCGTGCCTTCGCGGACTTCGCCGACCTTGAGGTTGTTGAGGAACTGGTCGCGGGTCTCTTTCTGGTTCTCTTCCAGATAGGCGCGACGTGACAGCACCACGTTGTTGCGGTTCTTGTCGAGTTCGATGATCTTGCAGTGCACCGTCTCGCCGATGTACGGCGCGAGGTCACGGACACGGCGGAGCTCGACGAGGGACGCAGGCAGGAAGCCACGAAGACCGATGTCGACGATCAGGCCGCCCTTGACGACCTCGATGACCGGACCGGAAACGACTTCGTCGGCTTCCTTCTTGGCTTCGATGTCGCCCCACGCGCGCTCGTACTGCGCCCGCTTCTTCGACAGCAGCAGGCGACCTTCCTTGTCCTCCTTGGTGAGGACGAGTGCTTCGACCTGCTCGCCGAGCGACACGACCTCGGACGGGTCGACGTCGTTGCGGATGCTCAGCTCTCGCGAGAGGATCACGCCCTCCGACTTGTACCCGATGTCGAGCAGTACTTCGTCCTTGTCGATCTTGACCACGGTGCCGTGAACGAGCTGGCCGTCCTCGACGGTGACCATGGTGCCGTCGATCGCATCGGCGAACGACATGCCGAGATCATCGGAGGTGATCTCGCGGGGGGTGTAGGTGCCCTCTTCGTCGAAGGTTCCCATCTGGTTGGTGGGAGACTCGGAGGTGGTTGCGGTGTCGGACAAGGGACGAACTGCTTTCGAAACGGATGTGAGTAGATGGACTGGCGCGCCACGGATGCGACGCAGCCGACCACGCTACCACCGCCGATCCCCATCGACTTCCCCGCCGGACCCGCCAACTTCCCCGAAAATCCCGCCAGCGTTGCGCTGAGCGCAACGCTGGCGCGCCATTTCGGGAGGGGAATCGGCTCGAGGGGGCGTTTCAGGTCCGTCGGCCGACGACGAGGAATTCGGGAGATTCGGTGGTGGCCGGATCCGAGCCGTACGCACCGGGTTCGACGCTGGCGATCGAGTCGACGGAGAAACCGTGACGGCCGAGCAACAACCGCAGCTCACGAGGTGTGTAGCAGCCGGTCCAGAGGTCGACCGAGCGCACCACGCCGTGTTCCGATCGGATTTCGGTGACTTCGTGCGACACGCCCGTCGCGGCGTCGAAGTCGGCGCCGTCGTGGTACTTCACGGCGAAGTAGGCATTGAACGCGCTCAGCGCGAGACGGCCGGCCGGTCGGAGCGCGCGAGCCATCCCTGCAACCACGGCGTCGTCGTCACCCTCCGCCGTCATCATGCCGAACGCGCCCTGGCACAGGCAGATCACGGCGTCGAACTCGGCTTCGAACGCCATCGATCGGGCATCTACGCGCTCGAACGTCGCCAGCGATGAGCCAACGCCCCGCATGCCGGGGTTTCGCTCATCGCTCGGGGTGGGTGCGGCACGGGCGAGGTCGATGAAGCGCCGGCTGATGTCCACGCCATGGACATCGATGCCGCGACGGGCCAGTTCGTGGGCGTGTCGGCCGGTGCCGCACCCGACGTCGAGCACCCGCTCGCCCGCCTGCAAGCCGAGCACCTCGACGATGTGATCGACCTCCTGCACCGTGCCCTTCGTGTGCGCATACCGGTCGTAGGCCGAGCCGAGGTGGTCGGCGAGGTCTTCGAACCAATGATCGCGTTCAGTCACGTCTCGGGGGCATCGCGAGCCAGGTCGGCGGCGTAGCTCTGTTCGAGATGATCACGGGTCGCGGCGTCGTTCGCGGCGACGAGGCCTTGGGCATTCAGCACGTCGAGTCCGTCCGGAGCATCGGCGAGTTCGTCCCAGCTGGCCGGATCCCACACTCGGCCTCGTCGGAACGCCTTGGCACAGTGCATGAACACCTCGTCGGTCCGGATCACGATCGCGGTGGTCGGGCGCCGGAGTTCGTCGATCCAGCCGTCGAGCACGTTCGAGTCGGTGGTCACCCAGGCCGCACCGTTGAGGCGCAGCGTCTCGTCCTTGCCGGGAACGAGCACGAGCAGGCCGGCCCGCCCGGTTGCGACGACACCTCGGAGGCTGTCGATCAGGTTGTTGCCGTTGAGATCCGGAATCGCCACGTGGCGCTCGTCGAGCACGCGCACGAAACCGGGAGGCCCTCCCCTGGGCGACACGTCGAGACTGCCATCGTCGCCGGACGTGGCAACCAGCACGAACGGCGACTGCTCGATGATGCCGCGACTCGCATCGTCGAGCACTGCCGTCTTCTTGGTCGCCACGAGCCTGTTCGGCGCTCGGTACAGCTCGGCCAGCTGATCGATCGAGTCGATGATCGAGTCGGGATCGAGGATCATCCGGTCATCCTTTCGCTGACGCCCAGGTCTCACCCCAGGACACGTTCACCTCGAGCGGCACGTCGAGGTCGGCAGCGTCGTGCATCAGCCCGATCACCAGATCGCCGACGACATCGTGCTCGTCGTCAGGCACCTCGACGATCACTTCGTCGTGGACCTGCAACACGACTCGGCTGTCGTATTCACCGGCCACCAGCGCCTCGTCGATGTGGACCAACGCCACCTTGAAGATGTCGGCAGCCAGACCCTGGATGCCGGCGTTCATCGCCTGGCGCTCGCCGGCCTGCCGGACCCGGAAGTTGGAGTTCATCAGCTCGGGGATCGGGCGGCGGCGACCGAACAGCGTCTCGGTGTAGCCCCGTTCGCGAGCCTCGGTCACCGTGCGGTCCATGTAGGCCTTCACGTTCGGGAACGCCACGAAGTACGCGTCGAGGATGACGGCGGCTTCATCGGTCGGAATGTTCAGCCGTTGGCCGAGCCCATAGGCCTCCATGCCGTACGCGAGCCCGTACGACACCATCTTGGCCTTCGATCGCTGTTCGACGGTGACGCTCGACGGGTCGACTCCGAACACGCGGGCAGCCGTTGCGTTGTGAATGTCCTCGCCGCTCGTGAACGCTCCGATCAGGCCCGGGTCCTGTGCGAGGTGGGCGATGCAGCGCAGCTCGATCTGGTTGTAGTCGGCGACGAGCAAGGTGGTGTCGGGCGCGGGCACGAATGCCTTGCGGAACTGACGGCCTTCGTCGGTGCGCACCGGGATGTTGTGCAGATTCGGCTGATCCGACGACAGCCGGCCCGTGCGAGCGACCGTCTGGTTGAACGTGGCGTGGATCCGGCCATCGTCGGCGACCTCTGCGAGCAATCCCTCGCCGTAGGTCGATCGAAGCTTCTCGACCTCGCGGTAGCGCATCAAGGGTCCGAGGAACTCGGGCCACTGGTCCTTGATCTTCTCCAACGTGGCGGCGTCGGTGGAGTAGCCGGTCTTCGTCTTCTTGCCTGGAGCGAGGCCTCGCTCGTCATAGAGGATCTCTCGCAGCTGCTTCGGCGAGTTGAGGTTGAGGTCCTCGCGGCCGGCCACCTCGCGGAGCTGCCCCTGCAGCGTGAGGACCTCATCGGAGAGTCGCTTGCCGAGCGCTCGCAACTCGTCGACGTCGACGCCCACACCGACGTGCTCCATCTTGGCGAGCACCAGCACGAGCGGGTTCTCGATCGTGCGGTAGAGCTCGGCCATCCCCTGGGCTTGCATGCTCGCCACGATCGGCTCGGCGAGTGCGTTGACCGCGAGCGCATCACGACCGGCGAGCTCGGCATCGCCGAGCGATGTGCCGTCGAGGTCGAGTTGACCGCTGCCGGCAGCATCATCGGACGGCCGGGCGAACGCCGTGTACTTCTCGATGAGGTCCGGCAGCGTGTAGCGGGCCTCGGCCGGGTCGATCAGGTAGGCCGCGATCGCCGTGTCGAGGGTGAGTCCTCGCACCTCGACGTCGAACTCGAGCAGCGACCGCATCAACGGCTTGACGTTGTGGCCACGCAGGTTGGCGTGCGCTCCGAGTGCCGCCCGAACGCTGTCGTCGCCGAGCACGTCGGACGGGATCCACAGCACCTCGGCCACGGACGCGTCGACGACCACGGCGATCCCGGCGAGCGGGCTCCTGCCCGGCTCGCCCGCCCAGGTCGCAGCCACGTCGAGCGCCTCCAGCGACGAGATGGCCGACGCAGCATCGGCGGCCGACGACGCCGTGGTCACCTCGGCCACGATCTCGGCACGTTCCTCGACCGGACCGAGGTCGACCGACGCGCCCATCGTCGAGAGGGCCTCGTCGAGACGGCCGGCGAGCGTGCGGAATTCCAGGAAGTCGAACAGGCGCTTGAGTTCGTCGGCGTTCGGCGTGACGCCCAGGTCGTCGATGTCGAAGTCGTCGATCGGGGCGTCGTGGCGCAGCTGCATCAGCTCGAGGTTCTTGCGGGCCCGCTCCTCGTGTTCGGCGAGGTTCGACCGCAGCTTCGGCGTCTGCTCGTCGACATGTTCGAAGATCCCGTCGAGGCCGCCGTAGGTGTTGATCAGCTTGGCGGCGGTCTTCTCCCCGACCCCCGGGACACCCGGCAGGTTGTCGCTGTTGTCACCGCGCAGCGCGGCGTACTGCACGTACAGCGACGGTACGACGCCGGTGCGCTCCTCGATGCCGGCCTCGTCGTAGAACGCGTAGTCGCTGACGCCACGCTTGTTGTAGAGCACCTTGACGTCGGGGTCGCGAACGAGCTGGTAGCTGTCGCGGTCGCCGGTGACGATGATGACCTGGTGGCCCGCGTCGACGAGACGATCGGTGACCGTGGCGATGATGTCGTCGGCCTCCCAGCCGGACAGGTCGACCGCCTGGATTCCGACAGCGTCGAGCACTTCTCGAACCAGCCCCATCTGCTGGCGCAGGATGTCGGGGGCCGCCTCGCGCTGCGCCTTGTACAGCGGTTCGGCGTCGTGGCGGAACGTCGGCTCGGGCCGGTCGAATGCGACGAGCACGCCATCAGGGGCATGGTCCTTGAGCACATTGATCAGCATCGACGTGAACCCGAACACGGCGTTGGTGACCTGGCCGCTGGCGGTCGCCATGTCGGTCGGCAGCGCAAAGAACGCTCGATAGGTCAGCGAGTTGCCGTCGACGACGAGGTAGGTGCCCATCGGTCGGGCCTCAGTCGGCGCCGGGGCGCAGCGAGCCGTCGAGGATCCGGTCGGCGACGTCACGCATCCGCGTGCGCTCGCTCATCGCCGTGCGCTGAATGAACGCGAACGCATCGGTCTCACTCATCGCCAACTCGTCCATCAGGACGCCCTTGGCCCGATCGATCACCTTGCGGGACTCGAGTTGCTCACCGAGCGCATCGATCTCGCCGGTGAGCGATCGCAGCTCGCGAAACCGGCCCATGGCGACCTCGATGGCGGGGATGAGGTCACTCTTCTGGAACGGCTTGACCAGGAACGCGAGCGCACCGGCGTCGCGGGCCTGCTCGACCACCTCACGTTGGCTGAATGCGGTGAGCATCAGCACGCCACAGATCTTCTCGCCGTTGATGATCTTGGCCGCCTCCAGGCCGTCCATGCCCGGCATCTTGATGTCGAGAATGGCCAGATCCGGCTGGAGGCCACGTACCAGCTCGATTGCCTGGTCGCCCCGGCCAGTCTCCCCGATGACCTCGTAGCCCTCCTCTTCCAGGGTCTCACGTAGGTCCATGCGGATGATGGCCTCGTCCTCGGCGATCACGACACGCAATGGCATGGCTCTTATCTAGCAGGTGCCGGAACCGATCCGCTCCTGCGACCACGACTCGGTCACCAGTAGCCAGCCATCAGCTCGGTGATCCAGTCGGGTTGAACGATGGGTGTGCGGGACTGGAATTCCTTGATGTGCGGCTTGATGTCGAGCACGGGCGTGGCGTCGATCGCGTCGAGTCCGCGTACCGAGAGCTCGAGTCCGTCGACGCCGACGACCTCACAGGTGGTCAGGCCCAGTCGGTTCGGGCGGGAGCTCGCCCGTTGCGCGAAGATCCCCACCTTCGGCCAGGCCTCGTTCCCGCGAGGGTGACGGCTGCCGACGGTGACCCTCGCCTCGTCGAACCGGTCGAAGACGAAGATCACATCGACATGCGAGAAGGCGTCCAACCCGGCGAGCGCGTCGGCGTCGAACCGCTCGGCGTCGAGCCGGATCACCGACGCCACGTCGCCCCAGTCGTCGTCGTCACGACCGATCCGAGATGAGGCCACCCAGCCGATTGGTCGGACCTCGAACGAACTCACCCGAACGCTCCCATCATCGCGGTGCTGATCGGGCGGCAGAGCTCTCGCAACCGTGCGCACCCCTCGGCACCGATGGCGTCGTACGGGGCCGCAGCGAGTTCGTCCGTGCGGGCTTCGATCCAGTCGCGTCGCTCGCGACCCAGCTCAGTGAACGCCAGATCGGGATCGAGCCAGCCTCGTTGACGAAGCCGCTCCTCCGCGGCCAGCCAGTCGTCGCCGGTGCGTTGCCGTGTCGCACGAAGGATGTCGGCTGACACATCCCCGGCGGCTGCATGGGTCACGAGCGCTTCGCAGCCGTCGAGCCCCTCGACGGTCAGTGCCACGATGTGTCCATCACCTCGGAACTCGCGCAACAACGATTGCGCGTGCCACAGCACGAGATGCGGCTCGTCCGGCCACGCGAGCGAGGCGTGCCCGGCGAACAGCGGACGTCCCTCCGGACGATCGCACGCAGCGAGCGCTACCGACCGGGCGAGCTCGGCCGCTTCGGTGATCTCGACGGACTCGACGAATGCACCCGCATGGGCCCGGATCATCCGATCGGCGCCACGCAAGCGCGCGGCGATCACCTCGGACGGGGACACCCGCTCCCAGACACCGTCCATGCTCCGACGGACCAGGTCGGGGTCGAAGTTGAAGAACGTCGCCATGACGACCTCGGCGGCAACCGCGCCCATCGGGGCCGACCGTGACGCGAAGTAGCCGGCCATCCGGTCGTCGAGGCCGATCGCCGCGGTACTCCCCGCGTGCCTCCGATGCGAAGTAGATCGCACCGTGGATCGGCTCGAGGGTGCGCCAGGTCTTGCGTGCGATCACGGGGTCCATCGCCCGAGCTTGCCAGCACCGGCGGCCGACCTCACATCCGGTCGAGCAGTTCGTCCTGACGGCGTTCGAGCGTGGCGATCTCGTCGGCCACCTTGGCGCGGTGCTTGGCGTGGGCATCGACGTGACGACGGGCGTCACGCGCCTCGAACGAGGCCCCCGCTGTCTCGGCCACCAACGCCCGGATCTCCTGGTCGTCGGCGTCGTCACCGAGCGAGATCATCTGCTCGTCGATCACGGCCAACTCGGCGCGCAACGACTTCAACCGTGTCGCCACTTGCGACAGCCGACGTTCGACGAGCCAGTTGCCCATGGGTCACCACGGTACATTTCCGGAACCGCCAGCACTCTGATGGTTCAGATCTGCGAATCGACGTGCCCCGGGTCGGACTCGAACCGACACTTGACGGTGTTTGAGACCGTTGCCTCTGCCAATTGGGCTACCGGGGCCGTACGCGACGGCGAGACTAGCGGGCTTACCGCTCGGTAGCTCTCCTGCTCGCAACGAGCGGTCTAGCCTGCCGACAATGCTCGCTTTCACCTTCCCGGGCCAGGGGTCGCAACGACCCGGCATGGGGCTTCCCTGGCGCGATCACGAGAGTTGGGAGTTGGTCGACGAGGCCAGCGTCATCGCCGGCCGTGACGTCGGGGCCCTGCTCTGCGATGCCGACGCCGTCGAACTCAAGGACACCCGCAACGCCCAGTTGACCACGTTCGTGTCGAGCCTGATGGTGCTCGACGCCGTCGAGCGTCTCGGTATCGCCCCGAGCTACTGCGCCGGCCACAGCCTCGGCGAATACACCGCGCTCACCGCAACCGGCGCCCTCGGCTTCGACGACGGCATCCGCCTCGTGTGCGAGCGCGGTGCCGCAATGCACGACGCCGGGCTCGCACAACCCGGCACGATGGCCGCCGTCCTGGGCCTCGACGACGATCAGGTCGACGTGGCCTGTCGACGTGCCGATGCCGATGTCTGGGTGGCCAACTACAACGCCCCCGGCCAGGTCGTCATCGCCGGGTCGCCCGACGGCGTCGAAGCAGCAACGACCCACGCCAAGGACCTCGGAGCGAAGAAGGTCATGCCGTTGCAGGTGGCCGGCGCATTCCACACCCCGTTCATGACCGCAGCGCGTGAACGCCTGCGGTCGGCCCTCGCAGACGCCGACCCTCGCGACAGCGACGTTCCCGTCGTCTCGAACGTCGACGCGCTCCCCCACCACGATGCTGCCGATTGGGCGAGCCTGCTCTCCGCGCAGTTGTCGAGCCCTGTGCGATGGAAGCATTCGTTGTTGGCGCTCGCCGATGCCGGCGTCACCGACTTCGCCGAGTTGGGCCCCGGCGCGGTGTTGACCGGCATGGCGAAGCGCACCGTCGCGAACAGCCGCACCATCTCGGTCGCGACGCCGGAGGATCTCGACAAGCTGCTCGAGTGGGTCGGCGCCGGCACGCCGTCGGGTCCGCCCCAGCAAGAAGGAGAACATCTCTTCGCGGTCGAACGGCTCGTCGTGAGCCCAGCGGCGGGCATCTTCACCCCGATCGCGGGACTCCACGAGGGCTCGACGATCGCCGTCGGCACCGTCGTCGGCCACGTCAGCGACGTCGAGGTGCGCTCACCCTTCGCCGGCGTCCTGCAGAGTTTCATCGCGCTCGACACCGAACGCGTCACCAACCGTCAGCCGATCGTCTGGTTGCGAACCGACCAGTGATCGGCCGAACTGTGATCGGACAGGTCTGACGATGCCAAAGGTTCCTGCGGGCGTCCGCGGTGCGGCCATCACGGGATGGGGCACCGCCCTGCCCGAGACGGTCGTGACCAATCACGACCTCGAGCGCACGCTCGACACCAACCACGACTGGATCGTCGAACGGACCGGGATCAGCGAGCGACGAGTGGGCGGCACCACCGCTGGCCTGTCGGTCGAGGCCGGACGTCGAGCGATCGAACGCGCCGGGCTCGAACCAGGCGACATCGACGCCCTCGTGCTGGCGACCACCACACCCGACCGGGCCGTGCCCGGCACCTCGTCGACCGTGCAGCACCTGCTCGGGCTCTCATGCGGCGCCTACGACCTCAACGCTGCCTGTTCGGGCTGGGTGTACGGGCTGGTCAGCGCCCACGGGCTGATCGCGCTGGGCGCCGAGAAGGTCCTCGTCATCGGGACCGACACCCTCGCCAGGATCACCGACTGGGATGACCGCAACACCGCCATCTTGTTCGCCGACGGCTCGGGCGCAGCCGTGCTCGAGGCCGTCGACGGTGCCGGACAACTACTCGGCTGGCACCTGTCCGCCGACGGCAGCGCCGAGGAGGCGCTCTACGCCGAGGTGGGTGGCAAGCTCCAGATGGAGGGCCGTGAGGTCTTCAGGCGCGCCGTGCGGATCATGGTCGAGTCGGCGACGACGTCGATGGAGGCCGCCGGCGTCACCGCCGACGATCTCGCCCTGGTCGTCCCCCACCAGGCCAACATCCGAATCATCTCAGCGTCGTGCGAACGGCTCGGCATCGGGCTCGACCGCGCCTCGATCGTGCTCGACCACACCGGCAACACCTCCGCCGCCTCGATCCCCCTCGCCCTGGCAAGCGCGTTGGATCTCGGTCGGGTGCGCGAAGGTGACCTCGTGTTGTTCGTCGGATTCGGAGCTGGGATGACCGCCGCCAGCGCGGTGGTCAGATGGAGCGCGCCGATTCGTCCTGTCCCGGACGGAGACGCCTCATGAGTCGGATCGTCCTGATCACCGGTGGTGCCCGCGGGATCGGCCTCGCCTGCGCCGAGCGGTTCGCTGCGTTGGGCGACCGGGTCGCTGTCACCTACAACTCGTCGCCGCCTCCGGACGGTTTCTTCGGCGTGCGCTGCGATGTCACGTCGAACGACGACGTCGATGCCGCCTTCACCGCCGTCGAAGAGCATTTCGGCGGACCCGTCGAGGTGCTGGTGTCGAACGCCGGCATCACGCGGGATGGCTTGCTGCTGCGAATGTCCGAGGACGACTTCGCCTCGGTGATCGACGCCAACCTCACCGCTGCCTACCGTGTCGTGAAGCGAGCCAGTCGGGCGATGCTGAAGGCACGACGCGGCCGCATCGTGCTCGTGTCATCGGTGGTCGGGTTGCTCGGCTCGGCCGGCCAGGCGAACTATGCGGCGTCGAAAGCGGGCCTCGTCGGCTTTGCCCGCTCGGTCGCCCGGGAACTCGGCTCGCGTTCGATCACCGTCAACGTGGTGGCGCCCGGCCCGGTCGCCACGGACATGACTGCCGCATTGAGCGACGATCGCCTGGCCGAGCTCACCTCGATGGTGCCGCTCCAGCGCGTTGCCGATCCTGGCGAGATCGCCGGGGTGGTGGCGTTCCTGGCCTCGGACGACGCCGCCTACATCACCGGCGCCGTCATTCCCGTCGACGGCGGTCTCGGCATGGGACACTGACGGCGATCCACATCATCGGTTCACCAGGCATGGTGTGCCACACTGCAACACTGATCGACATTGGACACCCGACAAGGAGAACACCGTGGACCAAGAACTGTTTGCCCGCTTCCGAAAGTGCGCCGTGGAAGTGCTGTCCGTCGAGGAGAGCGCCGTTGTTCCCGAGGCCAACTTCGGCGACGACCTCGACGCCGACAGCCTCGACCTCGTCGAGCTGGTGATGGCCCTCGAGGAGGAATTCGACGTCTCGGTGCCCGAGGAAGAACTCGAAGGTGTCGAGACGGTCCAGCAGGCCTACGACATCGTCGTCGCGAAGCTGTGACCCGCGGCGGCCGTCGGGTCGCCGTCACCGGCCTCGGGGTCGTCGCGCCAGCCGGCATCGGTGTCGACGACTTCTGGTCAGGTCTGCTCGGCCCGGGAACCACCGGAGGCGTCGCAACCGAGATCGACGACTGGGATCCCAGCCCGTGGTTCGAGTCGCCAAAGCATGCACGTCGCGCTGACCGTGTCGAGCAGTTCACGCTCGCCGCAGCAGGCGAGGCGTTCGAGATGGCCGGCGGAACCGACGCGATCGGTGTCGATCCCTCGAGATTCGGCACCATCTTCGCGACGGGCGTCGGAGGCCTCCACACCCTCGAAGATCAGGTGATCGTCCGCGCCGAGAAGGGCGAACGGCGCGTCTCTCCGTTCCTCGTCCCGATGATGATGGTCAACGCGTCCGGGGCCGCCATCTCGATGCGCTACGGGCTCCGGGGCCCCCTCGAGACGATCTGCACCGCCTGCGCCGCCGGTACCCATGCAATCGGGTATGCCGCTCGCCTGATCGAGTGGGGCATCGCCGATGCGGTCGCCACCGGTGGTGCAGAGTCGGCCGCAACGGTCACCGCGCTCGCCGGCTTCAGCAACATGACCGCACTGTCGAGCTCAGGCGTCAGCCGTCCGTTCGACACCGCACGCGACGGGTTCGTGATGGGTGAAGGCGCGGCGGTGCTGATCCTCGAGGAGTGGACACACGCCGAAGCTCGGGGTGCGACCATTCTGGGTGAGATCGTCGGTATGGCGAGCAACGCCGACGCCCACCACATCACGGCGCCGTCGCCGGGTGGCGTGGGAGCGATTGCGTGCATGCGGCTCGCGCTCGATCATGCGGGCCTCGATGCGTCGGCGATCAAGCAGATGAATGCCCACGGCACCTCGACGCCCCTGAACGATGCGGCGGAAGCGGCAGCGATCACGGAGGTCTTCGGGGCGAATGGTGTTCCGGTCGTGTCGACCAAGGGTGTCACCGGCCACGCATTGGGAGCGGCCGGCGCGCTCGAGGCTGCGGCGTCGCTGCTCTCGATCCGTCACGAACTGATCCCGCCGACGGCGAACACCACCGACGTCGACCCCGAGATGTCGATCGACCTGGTCGTCGGCGAGGCACGCCCCTGGACGCCGGGTCCGGTCATGTCGAACAACTTCGGCTTCGGCGGCCACAACGGCAGCGTCATCATCGCTCCCCCGACCTGAGTGCGACAACACGGGTCAGACCCGTGTTGTCGCATCTAGTTGTCGGCGAGGACGAAGAGGAGGTCGCATTGGCAGGCGACCTCGCCGCCAACCAGCGCGCGGCCGGATCCCTTGCCGGCCCGTGCCGACATGCGACCCAGTTCGACTTCGAGCACGAGCTCGTCGCCGGGCACCACTTGGCGGCGGAATCTCGCCCCGTCGAGCCCACCGAAGAGCGGAAGCTTTCCGGCGAACTTGGGGTCGGCCAGCACCGCTGCGGCACCGACCTGGGCAATCGCTTCACACATCAACACGCCCGGAAGCGTGGGCCGACCGGGGAAGTGGCCGGCGAAGAAGAACTCCTCGCCGGTCAGACGCCACACCCCCGAAGCCGATTCGCCCGGCACGATCGACAACAGCTCGTCGACGAACAGGAACGGCGCTCGGTGTGGAAGCAGTTCTTCGGGACGGGGCAGGGCAGGGGGCTCGGAAATCGACATCAGCGGGTCCAGTCGGGTCGTCGTCGTGCGTGGGCGTGATAGTGGTCGGGGATCGACCGCAACCTGTCGTCGATCCAGAATGGACCGACGTCTCGGGCCTCCATCACGGCGTTGAGCCGGTCGTGGAGGGCTTGGCGGATCTCGGGCGGCGGCGACGGGTCGTGTTGGCGCCACACCACCATCGGGACGCCGCACGAGTCGCACTCGGCGATCCAACACAGCTCATCGCTGTGAAACCACTCGGTGAACGGCGTCGCCTCACAGAGTTCGCACGTCGCGGCATTGTCCACCAACGGCACCGTACACGAATGAGGGACCGGTCCAATGGACCGGTCCCTCATCCGAAGGGGAATGTGGTGACCGAGTCGCCTCGGTCAGTTGTTCATCGAGTGATCAGGCGGGGCAGGTCTCGAGGAACGCCGCGACGTCGATGGTCGGCGGAACGAGCACGGCGTCGATGGCGTGAACCACACCGTTGCTGGCGGTCACGTCGGCCTGGATCACCGTGGCGTTGTTGAACATCACGCCGTCGGTCAGGTCCACCGTGACGTTCTCGCCCTGGACGGTCGGGACGTCGCCGTCGGCGAGGTCACCCGACGTCACAGCGCCCGAGATCACGTGGTACGTGAGGATGGCGCTCAGTGCGTCGACGTTCTCCTCGAGGAGGAGGCAATCGACGAGGCCGTCGGGCAGTGCCGCGAACGCATCGTCGGTCGGGGCGAGCACGGTGAACGGCCCGGGGCTCGACAGCGTGTCGACGAGATCGGCTGCCTGCACCGCAGCGACGAGCGTGCCGAACGAGCCGGCGTTGATCGCGGTCTCGACGATGTTGCCGGCTGCTGCAGCAACCTCGGACGTGGCGCTCTCTTCGTCGGCGACGGCGTCGGTGACCTCGGTCTGAACTTCTTCTTCCGGGGTTGAGTCGTTCGAGTCGCTGCCGCAGGCGGACAACACGACGAGACCGGTGATG
This sequence comes from Ilumatobacteraceae bacterium, assembly GCA_963741875.1. GTDB lineage: Bacteria > Actinomycetota > Acidimicrobiia > Acidimicrobiales > Ilumatobacteraceae > Sva-07. Next base: position 237,512 of record CAVUJO010000003.1, read on the forward strand.
GCGGCAACGGCGGCGAGGCGGGTGGATGACTTGCGCATGAGAATATTCCTTGTCGTTCGGTTCTGAGTGGAGGTGGTCTGTTCACGCCGCAACGAAGCGGAGTACCAGGTGTACGACGCCACACGAGAACCGGATGACAATTGAGTGGTAAATCTTTCGACCCGCTGTGGGCGCCGTCACACGCCATGCGGAAGCCCCCGAGGGTGAGATCGACTCAGTCGGTGCCGGGCCGACGCTGCGACTCGCGCTCGGGATCGCCCGAGTAGCCAGGCGGGTAGGTCGCTGCCAACTCCTCCGGAGTCGGCGTCCGCTTCCGATAGGCGTCGGCGGGCAGCAGCGCGACGATTGCGGCCATGATGCGCTTCGTGTCGGCGTCGAGCGACCGACCGACCTGGCGAACCGGTTCACCGACGCGGATCCGGATGGTCGGTGGATCGGTCACGTTGAGCACGTTCGGGAACCGACTCGAACGCGGCCACACCTGCTCGGTCCCCCACAGGCCCACGGGGATCACGGGCGCCCCCGTCATCTGCGCCAACCGGGCCGCACCCCAGCGGCCGGTTGGCTTGCGGAAGAACGCCGGCCCACGTGGAATCGTGCCCTCCGGCATCATCGTCACCATCTCGCCGCCGTCGAGCGCCGCGGCAGCAGCGGCGAGTGGCTCGTCGGAGCCGGTCCCCCGGTCGACACGGATGCCGCCCATCGCCGCAGCGATCGGGCCGACGATCGGCGCGTCGAACACCTCCTTCTTGCCCAGGAAGCGAGCGGGTCGCCGCGACTCGGCGATCGTCAGCGACATCGCGACCACATCGAAGTAGCTGCGATGGTTCCCGACGAGAATGGCCGCGCCACTGGCAGGAATGTGCTCGATGCCGGAGATGTCGAAGCGTGCGTACGGATACGCCGACGGACGCGCGAATCGCAGCGCCAACCGCTGGAGTTCGAGGCCGATCACCGGGATCTTGAGCACCCCCGGCGACACATCGAGGTTGAGCGTCGGCCATCGCCTGGCAGCGGCGACGAGCACCATGCGAGGATCCGGATTGACCACGATCGGGTGGCCGACCGCGGCGAGCATCGGCGTGTCGTACACGCTGTCGGAGTAGGCATAGCTCTCGGCCAGATCGATGTCGTGGCGGTCGGCCCACTCCGTGATGGCCGCCAGCTTGCCTGCCGACCACACGAAGGGGCCATCGAGTGTGCCGTCGTAGTTGCCATCGGCGCCGACGGCGTAGCGCGTTGCGACCACGTCGTCGAGACCGAGACGGTCGGCGAACGGCTTCACGAGGTCGTAGGGCGTCGTGGTCGCGAGCACGATCGGCCGTCCCGCCTCTCGATGGGCGGCGAATGCGGTCTCGGCGAACGGTTGCACCATCGCACACAGGTCGTCGGCAACGCTCTCGGCGGCCGCTGCCACCGCCGAGCGAGACCGGCCGGCAGCGAGCGCCACACCTTGGCGCGCCAGCACCATCGACGGCAGGGTCTCGCCGATCGCGTTGAAGAGCCCGAACAGCAAGCGCTCGCCTGGCACGGGGTTCGGCCCCGTCAGCCCAGCCATTCGCATGGCGCCGGCGAACACCTCGCCCGAAGCGCCGGACAGCAGTGTCCGGTCCAGGTCGAAGAAGGCCGCACCCGATGAAGTCACGAGCCGAGACTACGCGACGCCCCGTACGATGCTCATCGGAGTCCGAAAAATGGGAAAGACCCGGATGGGGGATCCGGGTCTCTCAACCAGGAAAGTCCTCCGGTGGGGGAACCGGTTGGTGGACTTTCCATCGAGTGGAACATGGGGGGTGTTCGCACTGCGACTTACTTGTGAAAGTATGCACGTGAACATGCGATCGTGCAAGTAGAACAATCAGATACTGGGTATCGTTCCGAGAGATGGACGTCCGCCAGCTCTCCACCCTCGTGGCGATCGCCGATCACGGCACCTTTTCCGCTGCGGCACGAGCGCTCTACACCGTGCAGTCGAATGTGTCGAGCCACATTGCGCGCCTCGAGAAGGAACTGGGTGTCACCCTCGTCGACCGGGCCCAAGGCGGTCTGACCGACGACGGTGCCCGTGTGGTCGAGCGTGCACGTCGCATCCTCAACGAACTCGACGACATCGCCGCCGACATGTCGAGCCGAAACGCCGAGGTGACCGGCCAGACCCGCATCGGCGTCATCGGCACCACGGCGCGTTGGCTGATTCCCCGGTTCCTCGGCGAACTCAGCGCACGGCACCCGAACGTGCGCGCCATCGTGCAGGAAGGCGCGACGTCGTCACTCGTTCCCAACGTGCTCACCGGACAACTCAACGGGGCGATCGTGCACCTCCCGGTCGACGATCCCGAACTGGTCATCGAGCCACTGTTCGCCGAGGATCTGCTGCTGCTCGCGCCGCACGGCCACCCCCTGGCCGACCGCGACGTCATCCCGCTCGCCGACCTCGACGACGTCCCGTTGCTGCTCCCGCCGCCCGGCGCGGCGCTGCGCCGGGTACTCGAGCGGGCCGCGGCCAATGCCGACGTCACCCTGCGCGCACAGGCGGAAGTCGACGGTGTGCGATTGCTCGCGTCACTCGCGTTTTCCGGCTTCGGCGCGGCGATCGTGCCGGCAACGGCGGTGCCCGACTGGTTGGAGGGGACGTTCCATCGCATCGACGTGCCGGAACTCCCACGACGTGTCGTCGCGTTCGCTCGTCGCCGACGACCAGCGTCCAGCGCCCCGACGATGGCGGTGCTCGAGACGCTGCGGTCCGTCACGGCAACCGATGGTGCCGCGCAGCACGGAATCCACATCGACACCGCCGCCATTCCCGCCAACCGTTGAACAGCGACACATCGCGTTACTGTCCGACTCGATGAATGGCGTCGCCTCGACCCACCTCGGGCTCAGCAGCCTCACGCCGAGCGACGTGCGCGTCACGATCCGCGACCTCGACGGCCGTCAGGTGGTGTGGGCCGAGTTCGACACCGACGACGAGCCAACTCGCCTGACGAGCACCAGCTCGGAACAATTCGTCACCGCCGCAGATGCAGCGCGCTCGCAACACCTTCCGTTGGTGCTCGTGCTGGCAACATCGGGGGCGGACATCAACGAAGGGGTGCCGGCCCTGCACGCCTGGGGCCGAGTCGCTGCCGCATTGACGGCCTGTTCGGGCGTCGTCCCGACCGCGGTGATCGTGTCCGGCCCCGCAGTCTCCGGACCCGCTCTGCTGCTGGGCATCGCCGACTTCACCGTGATGACCGAGAGCAGCTACGCGTTCGTCAACGGTCCGACCATGGTCGAGGAATTCACCGGCGTCGCCATCGGCGTCGACGAGCTCGGCGGCGCTGCTCACCACGCGAGATACACCGGTGTTGCGACCGCCGTGGTCGCCGACCGGGCCGCCGCGGTCGAGCGGGTCGGCGAGCTCCTGTCGTACCTGCCCGACCACGTCGATGCCGAAGCGCCGGTGGACGTCACCGACGACCCTGTCGATCGACGCTGCCCCGAGGCCGGCGAACTGATTCCGGCCACCTCCACGGGAAGCTACGACGTGCGCAAGGTCGCGGCCGCCATCGTCGACGAGGACTCGATGCTCGAGCTGCGCGAGCGTTGGGCTGCGAACGTGGTGACTGCCTTCGCCACGATCGGCGGCCGCCCCGTGGGGATCGTGGCCAACCAGCCGATGATCTTGGCCGGCACACTCGACATCCCGGCCTCGCAGAAGGCGGCCCGGTTCGTCGCCCTCTGCGACGCGTTCAATCTGCCGATCGTCACGCTCGTCGACACGCCGGGCTTCTACCCCGGCAAGGATCTCGAGTGGCGCGGGATGATCCGCCACGGAGCACAACTCGTCTACGCCTACGCCAGGGCAACGGTGCCACGGATCTGTGTCATCCTGCGCAAGAGCTACGGCGGTGCCTACATCGTGATGGATTCCAAGACGATGGGCAACGACCTGTGTCTCGCCTGGCCGTGGGCCGAACTCGCCGTGATGGGCGCCGGCCAAGCTGCTGCGATCCTCCAGCGCCGAGCGACACCGGAGGAGCGTGCGGAGTTCGAGAACGACTACGCCGAGCGCCTGCTCAATCCCTACGTCGCCGCCGAACGCGGATTGGTCGATGCTGTGATCGACCCCGCCGAGACACGAATCGAGATCGCCGCTGCGCTGGAGGTACTGCAGGACAAGCGCGAGTCCTTGAGCGGACGCAAGCACGGCAACAGCCCGCTCTGACGGAGCTCGTAGATCGCCGCCCCGACGTCGGCCGATGGCAACTCGGGCCCTGGCCACCCGTTGAGGGGCAGGCGACCATTCGGCACTAACGTGCCGTCCGGGCCGGGGAGGAACCTCTGGCCACATCACCCCTGCAGTTCGCGCCACGAGAGGAAGCCACGTGCCCGACACCATCACCATCACCGACGACCGCACCGGTAAGACCGTCACCGTTCCGATCGAAGGCGGGGTGTTTCCCTCATCAGCGTTGCGCGAGCTCGACTCGTCGCTGTACTGCTACGACCCGGCCTATCTGTCGACCGCGTCATGCAAGTCGTCGATCACCTACCTCGACGGTGACGCCGGCATCCTGCGCTACGGCGGCTACCCGATCGAACAGCTCGCCGAGCAGTCGAGCTATCTCGAAGTCGCCTATCTGCTGTTGAACGGTGATCTGCCCAACAAGGAACAGCTCGATGTGTGGGTCCATGACGTCACGCACCACACGTTCATCCACGAGAACATGCGCAAGCGGTTCGTCGACGGATTCCACTACAACGCGCATCCGATGGGCATGTTCACCTCAGCGCTCGCAGCGCTCGGCACGTTCTACGAGGGGGCGAAGGACATCGACGATCCTGCGCAGCGTGATCGTCAGATCCTGCGCCTGATCGCCAAGGCCCCCACGATCGCGGCGATGTGCTACCGGTTCTCCGTCGGGCTGCCGTTCAACGCTCCGAGCAACGACTTGTCGTACCCGGCGAACTTCCTGAACATGATGTGGAAGATCGGCGACTACGAGGTCGATCCGGTGCTCGAACGGGCGATGGAAGTGCTCTTCATCCTGCACGCCGACCACGAGCAGAACTGTGGCACCACGGCGATGCGTGTGATCGGCTCGAGCCACGCCGACCCGTACTCGTCGGCGGCCGGTGCCGCTGCGGCGCTGTACGGGCCGTTGCACGGCGGAGCGAACGAGGCGGTCGTGCGCATGCTCACCGAGATCGGCTCGACCGAGAATGTTCCGGCGTTCATCGAATCGGTCAAGGCCGGCGAAGGCCGTCTGATGGGCTTCGGCCATCGGGTGTACAAGAACTACGACCCTCGAGCGACCATCATCAAGAAGGCCGCCTACGACGTGTTCGAGGTGACGGGCAAGAACCCGCTGCTCGACATCGCGCTCAAGCTCGAGGAGGCGGCGCTGTCCGACTCCTACTTCATCGATCGCAAGCTGTACCCGAACGTCGACTTCTACTCGGGCCTCATCTACCAGGCGATGGGGTTCCCCGTGGAGATGTTCACCGTGCTGTTCGCGATCCCGCGCATGTCGGGCTGGCTGGCGCACTGGCAGGAACTCCTCAACGACCCCGAGCAGAAGATCTCTCGTCCGCGCCAGTGGTACGCCGGCCCCGACGAGCGCGACTACGTCCAGATCGTCAACCGCTGATCGGCGCCGGTGTGTCAACTGGGGTCTGACCCCAGTTGACACACGTGGTCAGATGGCGTCGATGGCGGCGTTGAAGGTCGGGCTGGGTCGCATGACCTCGGTGGCCTTCGCCGCGTCGGGGGCGTAGTAGCCACCGATGTCGGCGGGCTGGCCCTGCACCGCGAGGAGCTCATCGACGATCGTCTGCTCGTTGGCCGACAGCTCAGCGGCGATCGGCGCGAATCGTGCCGCCAGCTCGGCGTCATCGGTCTGACCGGCGAGTGCCTGCGCCCAGTACAGCGCGAGGTAGAAGTGGCTACCGCGGTTGTCGATCTGGCCGAGACGTCGAGCGGGCGACTTGCCGTTCTCGAGCAGCTGACCGGTCGCGGCGTCGAGCGTGTCGGCGAGGATCTGCGCCCGAGCGTTGCCGGTCACCTTCCCGAGATGTTCGAACGAGACGGCGAGCGCCAGGAACTCGCCGAGCGAATCCCAACGCAGGTAGTTCTCCTTCACGAGCTGTTGGACGTGCTTGGGGGCCGAACCACCGGCGCCCGTCTCGAACAGCCCACCACCGTTCAGCAACGGCACGATCGACAACATCTTGGCGCTGGTGCCCAACTCGAGGATGGGGAACAGGTCGGTCAGGTAGTCGCGCAACACGTTGCCGGTGACCGAGATCGTGTCGAGACCCTCCCGCGCGCGGTCGATCGAGAACTGCGTCGCGGCGGCCGGCGCCATGATCTCGATCTCGAGCCCCGAGAGGTCGTGGTCGCCGAGGTACTCGTTGACCTTGTCGATCAGCTGGGCGTCGTGCGCACGGTTCGAGTCGAGCCAGAACACCGCAGGGGCACCGCTGGCACGCGCCCGGTCGACGGCGAGGCGGACCCAGTCGCGGATCGGCTCGTCCTTCACCTGACACATCCGGAAGATGTCGCCGGGCTGCACGGCCTGCTCCATCACTGCGTCGCCTGACGTGGCGTCGACGACACTGATGGTGCCGGCGCTCGGCGCCTCGAAGGTCTTGTCGTGGCTGCCGTACTCCTCGGCCTTCTGCGCCATGAGCCCGACGTTCGGCACGCTGCCCATGGTCGACGGGTCGAACGCGCCGTTGGCGATGCAGTCCTCGATGACGGTCTGGTACACGCCGGCGTAGCTGCTGTCGGGGATGACGGCCTTGGCATCCTGCTGCTCACCGGCGGCGTTCCACATCTGACCTGACGTGCGGATCATTGCCGGCATCGACGCGTCGACGATCACGTCGCTCGGCACGTGCAGATTGCTGATGCCCTTGTCGGAGTCGACCATGGCGAGGGCAGGGCCGTTCGCGTAGGCCGCGGCGATGTCGGCCTCGACGACCGCCCGCTGGTCGGCCGGCAGCGATTCGACAGCGCTCAGCACGCTCGCCCAGCCGTTGCGCGGATCGCCGCCCGCTGCCGCGATCGCCTCACCGTGCTTCGCGAACACGTCGGCGAAGAACACCTCGACGGCATGACCGAAGATGATCGGGTCGGACACCTTCATCATCGTGGCCTTGAGATGGATCGAGAACAGCACGCCCTGAGCCTTGGCGTCACTCATCTGCTCGGCGAGGAACGAACGCAACGCGGCCACATCCATCGCGGTCGAATCGATCACCTCTCCGGCGATCACCGGAATCGACGCCTTCAACACGGTCGTGGTGCCGTCGGTGGCGACGTGCTCGATCCGCACCGCTCCATCGGCGCTCACCGTGTGCGACTGTTCGTTGGCGAAGAAGTCGTGTGCGCCCATGGTGGCGACGTGCGTCTTGGAGTCGGCAGACCAGGCCCCCATCGAATGCGGGTGCGACTTGGCGTAGTCCTTGACGGCTTTGGGCGCCCGGCGATCGGAGTTGCCCTGGCGGAGCACCGGGTTGACCGCCGAGCCCATCACGCTGCCGTAGCGCGCACGCACGTCGACCTCGTCGGGCGTCGACGGCTCGTCGGGGTAGTTCGGAACGGCGTATCCCTGGGCTTGCAGCTCGGCGATCGCCGCCTTCATCTGCGGCACGGACGCGGAGATGTTGGGGAGCTTGATGATGTTGGCCTCCGGCGTCAGGGCCAGGTCGCCGAGCTCAGCGAGCGCATCGCCGGTTCGCTGCTCGGCGGTGAGCGACTCAGGGAACGTGGCGATGATGCGTCCCGCCAGCGAAATGTCGCGAGTCTCCACGCTGACACCTGCCGCGCCGGCGAATGCCTCGACGATCGGCAGGAACGAGTACGTGGCCAGCGCCGGCGCCTCGTCGGTGAAGGTGTAGATGATGGTGGACGTGGTCTCGGTCATGGGGCACCTGTTCGTTTGCTCGACTTGTCTACAACTTGTCTACACACCTTACATCGGTGACCCGACCGCTCCACAGTGGGCGCGAGCGCACGTCGACCTCGCACGGTCGACATCTCGCCGCTCGCTACAACCACCTAACCTCGGCTCCGATGGACTTCGCCTGGACCCCTGAGCAGACCGACCTCCGAGCACGCGCCCGCAAGGTCGCCGTCGAGGCGGTCGAGCGGCACGGTCGCCACAACGACTCGTGGATCAATGGCTTCTCCAAGGAGTTCGCGACGGAGATGGCGGCACAGGGCTGGATCGGGATGACCTGGCCGACGGAGTTCGGCGGTGGCGGCCAGCCGGCGATCAACCGGCTGATCGTCGGCGAGGAACTGATCGCCGCCGGCGCCCCGATCGCCGCGATGTGGTTCGCCGACCGTCAGATGGGCCCGACGCTGATCCACTACGGCACCGCTGACCAGCAGGCCGAGTTCCTCCCGGGGATCCTGTCGGGCGAAACCACCTGGTGCATCGGCATGTCCGAGCCGAACTCCGGGTCCGACCTGGCGTCGCTCTCGACGAGCGCCGTGCGCGATGGCGACGACTTCGTGATCAACGGCCAGAAGATCTGGACCAGCTTCGGTGAACTCGCCGACTACTGCTACCTGATCTGTCGCACCGATGCCGACGGTCCGCCCCACAAGGGCATCAGCGAGGTGATCGTGCCGATGGACACGCCTGGCATCGAGGTGCGTCCGATCACCGACATGACGACCAATCGTCACTTCTGCGAGGTGTGGTTCACCGACGTGAGAGTTCCCGTCGTCAACTTGGTCGGGGTCGAGGGCAACGCCTTCAAGCAGACGATGGCACAACTCGAACACGAGCGCGGCGGCATCGACCGTCTCGTCTCGAACCAAGCGCTGTACGAACTCGCACTCGAACGAGCCGACCGGAGTGACCCACGCGTGCGCCAGGAGATCGCGGCGATCGAGACCGGCTACCGCATCGGTCGGATCCTGGTGACCCGTGAGGTCCTCCGTCAGGCGCCGGCCGGATTCTCTGCCGCGACCAAGTGCTTCTGCACCGAGCACGAAATCCGAGTGGCCGAGTTCGTGGCGGCCACGTTCGGCGCCGACGCGATGCTCTGGGACGACGTCACGCGCGGCCTCGTGTACGCCCCCGGCTACACGATCATGGGCGGCACGTCCAACATCATGCGCAACATCCTGGGCGAGCGCGTGCTCGGCCTGCCCCGCGAACCTCGCTGAACCTCGCTCCGGCATGCCCGGCGCCCTCCGGATCGGTTGTACGCTCCCGACCATGAGGTTCGACGCAGCGTGCTCCGTCACCACGCTGAGTGTTGATCGGGTGCGCAATGGCCGACCGCGCTGAGTTCATCGATCTGGCCGTTTCCGGCGCCACGATCGGCGCACTTCGCTGGACGGGTCTGATCGGCGCCCCCACCGTCGTCGCGGTGCATGGCATTGCTTCGAACGCCTGGGCATGGGATCCACTTGCGCACCACCTTGCCGGAGCCGCGGATCTCGTTGCGGTCGACCTGCGCGGTCGGGGCCGCAGCTACGACGCGCCGCCGCCCTACGGCATCGAACAACACGCCGCCGACATAGCAACGATCATCGAACAGCTCGGTGGACCGTTGACCCTGGTCGGGCACTCGATGGGCGCCTTCGTCGTCGAGATGGTTGCGGAGCAACGGCCCGAGCTCGTTCGTGACATCGTGCTCGTCGACGGCGGCACGCCGGTGGCCGCGCCCGCCGACGGCGACATCGGGGCTGCACTCGAACGCCTGCTCGGTCCCGACATCGAGCGGATCCGTACCGTCTGGCCAGATCGCGTGTCATACCACGCGATGTGGGCGGGCCACCCAGCGTTCGGCGACGGCATCAGCCCCGACCTGGAACGCAATCTGCTCGCAGACCTGATCGACGTCGACGGCGGGTTCCGCACCGCCGTCGACGAGGCCGCTGTCCGCACCGACGGCCACGACCTGCTCGCCGACCCGCTGGTGCGCACGCTCCTCGATCGGCGCCGGCAACCCACCACGATCATTCGTGCCGAGTTCGGGATCCTCGGCGGCCCTCCCCCGTTCATCACCGACGACGTGCAGGCCAGGTATCCGCAACACCACTGGGTCGATGCACCCGGGCTCAATCACTACACCGTGATCAACAGCGCGGCCGGCGCGGCCCTCGTGGCACAGTCGCTACGCGACATCCTGATCGACTGATCCGGGGCGGCCGGGCCAATCGGCATCACGGACCGACCGTCATCTACGTTGCCGTGATGGAGCACGTTCAATTCGGAAGAACTGGCCTGCGGGTGTCGCGTCTCTGCCTCGGCACGATGACCTTCGGTTACCAGAGCGACGACGACACGTCATTCGGAATCATGGACGCCGCTGCCGAGGCGGGCATCACGTTCTTCGACACCGCTGACGTGTACCCGAACGGAGCGCCACCGGAGCTCTTCGGCCGCACCGAAGAGTTGATGGGATCGTGGATGCAGGGCAAGCGCGACCGATTCGTCGTGGCGACGAAGTGCTACTTCCCCACCGGGCCCATGCCGTGGGACGCCGGCAGCAGCCGCCAGAACATCATCCGCGCGGTCGATGCATCGCTGCGGCGGTTGCGCACCGACCACATCGACCTGTACCAGGTGCACTCGTGGGATCCCGTCACCCCGATCGATGAGACGTTGCAGGCGATGGACGACCTCGTGCGCTCGGGCAAGGTCCGCTACGTCGGCTGCTCCAACACGCTTGCCTACCAGCTCGCCCGATCGGTCGGGCGCAGCGAGGTGCTGGGCATCACCCGATTCGAGAGCGTCCAACCTCGCTACAACCTGTTGTTCCGAGAGAATGAGCGAGAGCTGTTCCCACTGTGCGCCGAGGAACGCATCGCGGTGATCCCCTACAACCCGCTTGCCGGCGGCCTGCTCACCGGCAAACATCGCCCAGGGGCACCGACCGAAGGAACCCGCTTCACGCTGGGGCACGCCGGGGCGCGCTACCAGGAGCGCTACTGGCAGGACGCCATGTTCGACACGGTCGCCCACTTCCAACAGATCGCGGAGGACGCCGGCATCCCGATGACCACCCTGGCGATCCGCTGGGTGCTTGCCAATCCGGTGATCACGTCACCGATCATCGGGGCGTCGCGACCGGACCAACTGGCAGCATCGGTGGCGGCCCTCGACGCTCCCCTCGACCCGGACCTGCGACAGCGGCTCGATCAGCTCACCCACGAGTACCGTTTCGGCGATCACGCCCGCTGATCGTCGGGACGCGCCCTGTCGTTGACGGCGTCGTCGGCCGGTGCCGCTGATTGCTACGGTGCCGACGGGAAATTCGACAGCGCAACCTGGGGGCGAGATGTACGACACGATCGTGGTGGGAACCGACGGTTCCGCCACCGCGGGACAAGCGGTGCAGCACGCAGCATCGCTGGCAGCTTCCACCGGCGCTGCGCTGCACGTCGCGATGGCGACCCCATCGGTGCCGATGATGGTCGCTCCGGACATGATGGTGGCCACCGCTGAATGGAACACCGCAACCGATCAGGCGACCCGGGCCGCGCTCGAGGCGGCTGCCGAGATCGCCGCAGCGGCCGGCGTCTCGGCCACCACGCATCAACTGTCGGGAGACCCCGCCGACGCACTGTTGACGCTGTGCGATGACCTCGACGCCGACCTGCTGGTCATCGGAAGCCGCGGCATGCAGGGCGCCCGCCGATTCCTCCTCGGCAGCGTGTCGAGCCGGTGCGCCCACCACGCCAACCGTTCGGTCCTGATCGTCCACACCGACTGAGCAACCCATGACCACACCACTCCCCGACGCCACTGAACTCGCCGCGCTGGTTCGCTCCGGCGACGCGTCGCCATCGGAACTCGTCGACGACGCGATCAGCCGAGTCGAACGACTCGACCCGGCGATCAACGCAGTGATCCACGAACGCTTCGAGGCCGCCCGCGCCGAAGCCCGCGGTGAACTTCCCGATGGGCCGTTTCGCGGGGTGCCGTTCCTCGTGAAGGACCTCGGGTGCGAGATGGCGGGCGAGCCGCACACCATGGGCAACCGCGCACTCAAGGACGCCGATGTCCGAGCGAGCAGCGACTCGTATCTCTACGAGTCGATGCTGAGCGCCGGTTTCGTCACACTCGGACGCACCAACACACCCGAGTTGGGCGGCACGATCACCACCGAACCCGAAGCATTCGGGCCCAGCCGGAACCCGTGGAATCTCGACCACTCCACCGGCGGTTCCTCGGGTGGATCGGCCGCCGCGGTCGCGGCCGGCATGGTGGCGATGGCCCATGCAAGCGACGGCGGCGGTTCGATACGGGTGCCGGCCAGCGAGTGCGGGCTCGTCGGCCTCAAGCCGAGCCGGGGTCGGATCTCACAGGGTCCGAAGGTCGGCGAAGGCTGGGCCGGCGCAACCACCGACGGCGTGGTCTCGCGGTCCGTGCGCGACACCGCAGGCATGCTCGACGTGATGGCCGGGCGTCGCACCGGTGATCCGTACATCGCCGCGCCGCCGACGCGGCCGTTCGCCGACGAGGTCGGTGTCGAACCGGGCACGCTCCGTATCGGGCTGGCCCCAGCGCATCCCGGCGTCCAACCGGACCCCGAGTGTGTGGCCGCGGTCGAAGCTGCCGGCGCACTGCTCGAGTCCCTCGGCCACGATGTCGAGGTCGCTCAGCCGGACGAATTCTTCAACGACGAGTTCTCCCGGCACTTCGTGACCATCGTCGCCGTTGCGACCGCGGTCGACTTCGCGAACATGGGCGCGGCGATCGGTCGACCGATCGTCGAGGACGACGTCGAGGCCAGCAACTGGATCATGGGATCGATCGGCGGTGCGGTTCCGGCCGCCGACTACATCGCATCGGTCAACTGGGTGCACGCCTGGTCGCGACGCCTCCACGCCTGGTGGGACGACTTCGACGTGCTGGTCACTCCCGTGATCGCCGTTCCACCCCCGCCGATCGGCTGGTTGAGCGACCCCGAACTCGGCACCGAGCGGCTCACGAGCATCCTGCAGTTCACCGCCCAGTTCAACGTGAGCGGGCAGCCGGCGATGTCACTGCCCCTGCACTGGAGCGAGCATGGACTCCCGATCGGCGTGCAGTTCGTCGGCCCGATCGACGACGAGGCGCTGTTGATCAGGTTGGCAGCGCAACTCGAAATCGCGGCGCCGTGGGCCGACCGCCTGCCGCCGATCTACGGCTGAGCAGTTCCGGCGGAGTCGCAGGCCACCAAGATGTCGTCATGACGCTGCGCGTGATGACGTGGAATCTCTGGTGGCGGTTCGGCGACTGGAAGCAGCGTCGACGCGCCATTGTCGACACGATCCGCGCGGTGAACCCCGACGTGCTGTGCCTGCAGGAGGTGTGGGCCAAGTCCGGCGAGCCGGGGATGGCCGACATCCTCGCCGACGAGTTCGGCCATCACGCCGTGAGCAGTACGCCGATCGGACGCCAGGATGTCGGATTCACCAACGCCGTGCTCTCACGATGGCCGAGCAGCCTCCTCCACGACGAAGCTCTCCCCCGCGCCGACGGGTCACCCGGACACCGAAGGATTGTCGCCGCATCGGTGGCGACGCCGTGGGGTGCGTGGCCAATTGCGTCGACACACCTCGATCATCGGTTCGACGACTCCGCTGGTCGTCAGGCGCAGTGCCGCCGACTGCTCGAGCTCGCTGCGACATGGCGCGGCGAGCCGACCTCCGATCTGCCGGTGATCGTCGGCGCCGATCTCAACGCCGTTCCCGACAGCAACGAAGTGCGCATGCTGACCGGTCGCGAACCCGGCGTCAGCGGGATCGTGTTCTCCGACGCCTGGGAACAGGTCGGCGATGGACCAGGTGTGACGTGGCGGCGCGAGAATCCGAACGCCGCCGACAGTGCCTGGCCGAATCGGCGCATCGACTACCTGCTCGTGTCGTGGCCGCGCCCCAAGCCGGTCGGCAACCCGGTCGCAGCACATCTCGCCGGTGGCGGCCCCGTCGACGTCGACGGCGAGTCGGTCTGGCCGAGCGATCATGCAGCGGTCGTGGTCGACATCGCGACGCCCGACTGACCCACGCCACGTGGGGTCGTCCGGCCCGTTCGCAGCGAGATCGAGGTGCAATGCTCGCCCGATGACGACTGCGGAGAGGCCAACCGGCACGGCCGTGCGCCCGGCCAATCCGCTGACCGTACGCGCGTACCGGTACCTGTGGCTCAACAACGTCGCGTTCTTCCTCGTCGCCAATGCCCAGCGTTTCGTGTTCGGTTGGTTGGTGCTCGACGGGCTGCTTCGAAGCGAGAGCGTGCAGGGTCTCGTCGTGTTCACACTCGGCCTCCCTGCCGCATTCCTGGTCCTGCAGGCGGGCGCCTGGGCCGACCGCTGGGACCGCCGAAAGATGCTGATCGTCACCCAACTCGCGGGTGGCGCCGTAATGGCGGGAACGGCCATCGTCGTCGGCCTCGGTGCCATCAATCTCAGCTGGGTGATCCTGGCAACACTGCTCGCCGGCTCCGCCGCCGCGATCGGCTCGCCGGTTCGGTCGGCGATGATCCCGGCACTGGTCGCCAAAGAGCAGCTCTTCGGCGCAATCGCGTTGAATGCCATTGCGATCACCCTCTCGATGATCCTCGGGCCCGTGCTCGCCAAGGTGGCCGGGGATCAATTCGGGTTCGAAGGCGCATTCTGGTTCCAGGCGATCCTGATGTTCATCGGTGTCCTGTTCCTGTTGCGCCTCGAAGTACCACCGCACGAGGAGGTCCGCGAGCGCCGGTCCGTGGTCGACGAGACGCGCACGGCACTTCGCCACGTGCTCGACGACCCCCACCTCAAGACACTGTTCGGGCTCTTGCTCACGGCCAGTCTGACGATCAACCCGTCGATCCTGGTGACCATCCAAGCCCACGTGAAGGACGAGTTGGGGCAGGACGCCGGCCAGGCGGCACTCCCGTTGGCGCTGATGGGGCTCGGGATTGCGATCACGTCGTTCGTGGTGATGCGCAAGGGCGACATGAAGAACAAGGGCGCCATCTTCCAGCGGGCGATGATCTGCGGAACGGTGATCACGTTCTTGACCGGCCGCACGACGACATTCGGACAGGTGCTGGTGCTGGCGTTCTTGATGGGATTGGCCGGCGGATTCTTCATCAACATGAACCAGGGCCTGGTCCAGGCGAACACGCCGCCGGCCCTGATGGGTCGAGTGATGGGGCTGTACACACTGGTGAACGTCGGGCTGATGCCATTCGGTGCGCTCGCCATCGGCATCCTCGCCTCGCGGATCGGCACCGGAAATGCAATCAGCTTGGCCGCGGCGATCGGCTTCGCTGTCGTGACGACGACCTACGTGCGCAACTCCGAACTCCGCCGCCTCGACTGACGTTCGATCGGGACCCGTCGGCGCGTTCGATAGCGAACGCAGCGCCACTACGGTCGGCTTCATGGCTCGCATCGGACCCGTCGTTGTCGCGTGCGCGCTGGCGGTGACCGGTGTGGCAGCCGGGTTGGTGGCGTTGACGACACCGTCGAGTGCTGTCGTTGCCTCGGCGCCGAACGGCAGCGTGCCGCCTGTCTCGCTCGCCGATGTCGTCCCGGTTGGCACGGACGCCACGGACACGACTGACGTCGGCACGACCAGTACCACGACGCCAGCGACGACAGTTCCCGAGGACATGACGCCGGAGCTCGACGTCGAACAGCCCGACGAGGCCATCCCAGCACCTGCCCTGCCTCCGCAGGTGCGTAGCTCGGAGATCGCAGTCGGGTCGATCGTGCTGGCCGTGCTGGTGCTCCTGGTGGTCGGCGTGGCCTCGTTGGTGCTGGCTCGCCGCCCCACCGGACGCGGCCGAGCCCCTTCGACGCGCGACCAGGCTCCGAACGAGCCCGTCGGCCCAGTGGGCCGGGATGTCACGCCGCCGCGCCGCAGCCCATCAACCACCGACACCGAGACGCTCGACTTCCTCCTCGAACTCGGCGAGTCGCTGGTCGACGCCGGTGACGCTGTCAACCACGTGGAGTCGACCTTGCGGACCGTCGCTGGCGTCAACGGGATCCATGATGTCGGCGTGTTCGTGCTGCCGACCGCACTCATCGTGTCGCTTCCCGACGGCGGCGATGTCAAGACGGAGGTGAGCACTGCCGGCCAGGGTCAGCTCCGATTGGACCAGATCGATGACGTGCTCACACTCGTCGCCGATGCCGAGGACGGCAGCATCGATGCGGTCGAGGGTCGACGCCGCCTGGCCGAGATCCGCACCTCGGTGCCACCTCATCGGTCGGGCGTGGCGCTACTCGGCTACGTCTGCTCGACCATCGGCCTCGCCGCCATCCTGCGTGCGGGATGGCGCGAGATCCTGATCGCCGGTGTGCTCGGCCTGGTGATCGGGGCATTTCGGCTGTCGACACGACGGCTGCACGCGTCGTATCAACCGTTCGTACCGCTGATCTCGGCAACCGCGGTGTCGATCTCGGTGTTCGCCACGGCCAGGATCGTGGACGGTCTCGTGACGTTCCCGCTCCTCGTTGCTCCGCTGATCACGTTCCTGCCCGGCGCGTTGTTGACGATCGCCGTGCTGGAACTCGCAACAGGGCAGATCGTCTCCGGCGCATCTCGTCTCGCTTCGGGCGCGCTCCAACTGGTGCTCCTTGCACTCGGCATCGTCGCAGGCGGTCAACTCGTCGGTGTGCCAGCCGGCGACCTGCGCGGTGATTCCAGCGGCCTGTTGGCGACGCTCGCACCGTGGATCGGCGTCGCAGTGTTCGGCCTCGGCGTGGCGCTGTTTCACGGCGCGCGCCCGTCGGCGAGGATCTGGATCCTGCTGGTGCTCTACGTCGCATACTCCGGTCAAGTGGTCGGCGGACTCTTCTTCGGCAGTGCGCTGTCTGCGTTCTTCGGAGCGGTCGCCATGACCCCGGTCGCCGTGCTCGCTGCCCGTCAACCGTCGGGACCGGCGCCGCTGGTGACATTCCTCCCGGGATTCTGGATCCTCGTGCCCGGCGCACTCGGACTCGAGGGCGTCAGCCGGCTGCTCGGCGACGGCGGCACGGCAGGCACCGGCGCCCTGGTCACCACGGTCACGTCGATGGTCGGCATCTCGCTCGGCATCCTGCTCGGGCTCACGCTGGTCGCCGACGACCCGGAACGCCCGTGGGCCCGAACCCGCCGCCAACGCTGACCACACCCTGGGCACCGTCGGTGTCATAGCCTCCGGACCATGGGTGACGAGACCGACCCGAACGAGCGTGGCCGGTCGAGCGACGAGCCGACTGCAGACTTCGGCGACTTCCCGCTCAGGCAGTTCCTCGGGATGGAGCTGACCGGAGATGAGCCGGGAGTCGGGATCGCCACCGTCGACATCTCCGCTGCTCATCTCAACCCCAACGGTGTCGCCCACGGAGCGGTGCTGTTCGCCCTGGTCGACACGGCGATGGGGAAATCGACGATGAGCGTCATCGATGAGCCCGGTCGGTACTGCGCCAGCATCGAGGTCTCACTGAGGTTCATCAGACCGGCGGTGACCGGAGTGCTGACGGCAACCGCAACCGTCGTCAAGCGCGGGCGCAACGTCGTCCATCTCGACGCCCGAGTGGTGGGCGGCGATGAGCGCCTCGTCGCAACCGCCGCAGGCACCTTCGCCATCCTCGGTGGGTGACACACCCGCCTGAACCCTGAGAACGAGGTCGGATGTCTTTGTTCGCAGGCGCGGGCGGCGCACCTGGGTCTAGCGTCGGCGGTGTGCTGACGGTGTTGCTGACTCACCAACCAGAAGACCTCGACGCCTACTACGGTCGGGCGCTGCCGGAGCTGCGGGCGATCGCAGAAGTCGTGCTGAACCCGCTCGATCGCGATCTCGACACGTCGGAACTGGTTGCCGCCGCCGCCGGATGTGACGTGATCATCGCCCACCGTTCGACGCCGGGTGACGCTGCGTTGTTCTCGAGTCTTCCCGGTCTCCTCGCGTTCCTGCGCTGCGCCGTCGACATCAGCACGATCGACGTCTCGGCGGCGAGTGCTGCAGGCGTGCTCGTCGGACATGCCGACAAGAGTTTCATCCCGTCGACCGCCGAGTTGGCGGTCGCGCTGATGCTCGACCTCGCGCGGAATGTGACCGACTCGACAATCGACTTCCGCTCCGGCCTCAGCCCAGCGCAGCGCCCCGGGGTCCAGCTGAGGGGTCGTACCGCAGGGATCATCGGATACGGGGCGATCGGCTCCTACCTCGCAGACGTCCTGCGATGCCTGGGAATGCGGGTGCTCGTGTCCGACCCCGCCGTCGACTCCACCGGCGATGGTTTCGAACAGTGCGAGCTGAGCGAGCTGCTCGGACGATCGGACTTCGTGCTGCCACTCGCCCCGGCGAACTCGTCGACGGCGAACATGATCGACGGGGAGGCACTGCGCACGATGCGTCCCGGCGCGATGCTCGTGAACATTTCGCGTGGCGAGCTCCTCGACGAAGCCGCCGTCGCCGCAGCGCTCGACTCCGGTCATCTGGGCGGCCTGGCAATGGATGTCGGACGCGGCCAGGATCAACGCCCGTCGCCCGAGCTGGCACAGCGGCCGGGCGTCATCGCCACGCCCCACCTCGGGGGACTCACGCCGGAGAACGCTGACGCCCAGGCGTTCAGTTCGGTCGAGCAGGTGACGGCCATTCTCCACCGCTCCATGCCACCGCGTACGGTCAACGCTGAGTACGCCAGTCGCCTGCGGTCCTGGTGGGAGGCTGGCCACGAGACCGAGGAGACAGCATGACCCAGTACGCCACCTATCCATCGCTCGCCGATCGCGGCGTGTTCATCACGGGAGGGGCTGCGGGGATCGGCAGTGCACTCGTCGAGGAATTCGCCCTGCAGGGCTCCAAGGTGTTCTTCGTCGACAAGAACGTCGACGACTCGGTCGCCACGGTGCGTCGCTGCGTCGAGCGGGGCGTCGCGCACGCTCCGGAGTTCTCCGAGGTCGACCTGCTCGACATCCCGGCACTCCAGCGTGCATGCACATCCGCGGTCGAGAAGCTCGGCACCGTCGAGGTGCTCGTCAACAACGCCGCCAACGACGATCGACACGACTGGCGCGACGTGACACCCGAGTTCTTCGACAATCGGATCAACACGAACCTGCGTCACTACTTCTTCGCCATCCAGGCGCTCGCGCCCCAGATGATCGAGGCCGGGCAGGGCTCGATCATCAACATCGGCTCGAGCAGCTATCTGATGCAGGAGGACATGTTCCCTGGGTACGCCATCGCCAAGTCAGCAGTCGAGGGCATCACCCGCACGATGGCTCGCACGTTCGGTGTCGACGGCGTGCGGGTCAACACCGTCATGCCGGGCTGGGTTCCGACCGAGCGGCAACTCACGAAGTGGTGGACACCCGAGGCAGAGGCGCAGACGATGAGCGATCAGGCAATCAAGCGGCGTATCACGCCGGTCGAATTCGCCCAGATGGTGCTCTTCCTCGCTGCCGACGACGGGGCGGCGTGCACGGCCCAGAACTTCCTGGTCGACGGTGGCCGTTTCTGACCACTCGATCCGAGTGTCAGCGGTGGCCGAGCACCGCGAGGGCGGCGATCGCCGATCCGCGTGCACCGGCCATGTCGAGATCGGTCACGAGCGCGAATGAAGCCACCTCGCGCTGCTCGTCGCGCAACAGCGTGTGTTCTTCGACCCGTCCGAGAAACCAGTCGCGAAATGACGCTTCGGCCTCGACCACTCCCCCGCCGAGCAGGTACACGTCGGGGTCGGTGAAGTTCGCGGCGATGGTGAAGAGACGGCCGAGCGCCATCGCTTGTTGCTCGAAGATGTGGAGCGCCATCTCGTCGCCGCGCACACCGAAGCCGCGCACCTGCTTGGCGGCCTCGAGCAGCTCGACGCCCGCCAGCTCGTGATCTGGGTAGCGCGTCAACCAGTAGGGCAGGAGGTTGTTCCGAATGCCGGTCAACGACGCAAGACTCTCGGCATCACCGACGAAACCGCAGTTGCATCTCGGTGTCGGTTGGTCGTCGTCGAGCAGACCGTCCATCGGGATGTGGACGTGTCCCAGCTCGCCAGCCATTCCGGCTGCTCCTTTGACGATTCGTCCACTCTCGACCACGCCACCACCGAGGCCGGTGCCGACAATCGCCGAGACCGACGATCGCTCGCCGCCGACCGCCCCGAAGTGCTCGTGGTGGGCATACAGCGCCGCGGCATTGGCATCGTTGCTGTAGACGACCGGCAGGCCGAGGTCGGCCTCGAGCGCGGAACGGAAGTCGTACCCCTTCCAGCCGTCGTGAGCGAAGTTGGTCCCCCCACGCGACGAGATCACCCCGTCAGCGGTCGCCGGGCCCGGCGTGTCGAAGCCGATCCCGAACACCTGTGTTCGGTCGATGTCGGCCAACTCGATCGCCGCCTCG
Organism: Ilumatobacteraceae bacterium; assembly: GCA_963741875.1. Lineage (GTDB taxonomy): Bacteria > Actinomycetota > Acidimicrobiia > Acidimicrobiales > Ilumatobacteraceae > Sva-07. The sequence continues at coordinate 257,830 of CAVUJO010000003.1, forward strand.
AAGGCCTCGCGCAACGCACCGATCGCCGCTGTGGGACCTTCGGTGACACGACTCGGCAACTCGACCAAGCTGTCGATGAGGAAGTTGCCGGCACGATCCATGACCGTGAACTTGTTCGCCGTGCCGCCGTTGTCGAGACCGACCACATACGTGCCCTGGCCGTTCACGCGAACACCGGCGCGTCGGTGGTCATCGGCCACGGAGATCTCGGGCGGGTCACAACGATCACGAGATGCTCACCCTACGACACTGCACCTCGATCATCGTTCCGTTCTCGTCGCGATCCGCGAGCGACCGCAGTGGCTCGCGAGGGAGTCGCCCGTCAGCGAGTGACGACGACTTTGCCGTAGGTCTTGCGATCGGCAAGGTCCTGCAAGGCGGTGGCGGCATCCTCGAATGCGTAGGGCGGATACAGCGGCGGATCGACGGTACCGGCGGCAGCCATGTCGAGCAGGGTCGTCATCTGCGTGCGCAGCGAGTCGGGGAAACGGGCGAGCGATGCGCCCCAGTGAACGCCCACGATGGAGTAGCTCTTCAACAGCGCGTGGTTGGTGGCCACTTCGGGAATGCCGGCGACGAAGCCGATCACGAGCAGGCGACCGTCCCATCCCATGCACCGGCGCACCTGATGAAAGGTGTCGCCGCCGACGGGGTCGTACGCAACGTCGACACCGCCGCCCGAGGCGTCGCGAACGGCGTCGACCCAGTCGGGGTGCTCGCGGTGGTCGATGACGACGTCGGCGCCGACGTCGCGGGCGAGCTCGGTCTTCTCGGCGCCTCCGGCGACGGCGATCACGGTCGCCCCTGCGGCCTTGCCCAGCTGGATTGCAGCGGTTCCCGTGCCACCGGCCGCGCCGGTGACCAGCAGGGTCTCCCCCGCCTGCAGATGCCCGCGGTCGTGAAGCGCGTAGAGCGTCGTGCAGTAGTTGATGGGGATGGCCGCCGCAGTCTCGGCCGAGACACCATCAGGCACCTCGAACACCGCTGCTGCGGGGTGCGTCACCTGTTCGGCGAGGCCACCGCTGCCGAGAAAAACCACACGTCGGCCGACCTCCACCCCGTCGACGCCGTCGCCCACGGCCGCGATCCGGCCCGACGATTCACCGCCGGGGGTGTGACCGGGGCCGGTCTTCACCTGGTACTTGCCTCGGCATTGCAGCACGTCGGGGAACGCCAGCCCGACCGCTTCCACGTCGATCAGGACCTCCCCGGGGCCAGCGATCGGGGCCTCCTCGTCGACCAGCCGGAGCTGTTCTGATGGCTCGCCGAGTTCCTGCAGTCGCCAGATCTTCACACCACGACCGTACGCGGTTCGGTCACGACTCGTCGGGTTCTGCGTGCGCGCCGAGGTAACTCTCCACGACGAGGTCGTGGTTCGATGCCAGGACCGACGCTGCGCCTTCGAGTGAGACATGACCGTTGCTGAGGACGTACCCGCGATCGGCGATGCCGAGCGCCATCTGGATGTGCTGCTCGACCACCAGCACGCCGCAGCCGGTTTGATCGGCGATGTCTCGAACGATGGGCAACAGCCGTTCCACGATGATCGGCGCGAGCCCGAGGCTCATCTCGTCGACCAGCAGACACTTCGGCTCCGACACGAGCGCTCTGCCCAGCGCCAACATCTGCTGCTCACCGCCCGACAGGAGACCGGCCTTGCGCGAGCCGAGCGGCCGGAGCGCCGGCAACAGGTCCATCGCCCGGTCGCGTGCCGCACGTCGCGCCGCACGTCGACCCGTGAGGCCGAGGCGAAGGTTCTCGTCGACGGTGAGGTCGAAGAACAGCGAGCGGTCCTCAGGCACGTGGGCCAGGCCGCGGCGAGCGATCATGTGCGGCGCGACTCCGTCGACGGGGGCACCGAGCACCTCGGCCGTGCCGCCGATCGGCGCCAGCAGCCCCGACAGGGTCAGGAGCGTCGTGGTCTTGCCGGCGCCGTTCGGCCCGAGCAGCACGACGACCTCGCCGGCGCCGACGCTCAGCGTGAGGTCGTGCACCACCGCAATGCCGCCGTAGCCGGCGTGCAGCCCGCGCACGTCGATGACCGGGGCGTCGGTCGAACCGGAGGGGCTCACTGGTCGCGCTCGCCCGGATCGGTGGGTGGCTGGTCGGGAGGTGCGGGTGCGCCGAGATAGGCGGCGATCACGGCGGGGTCGTCACGAATCACCTCGGGGGTGCCGTGCGCGATGATCTTGCCGAAATCGAGCACGTACAGGTCATCGCAGACCGTGAGCATCAGTCCCATGTCGTGGTCGATGATGAACAGCGAGATTCCCTCGTCGAGCACCGCTCGCATCAGCGCTCCGAGCGCTCGACTCTCGGTCGGGTCCAAGCCGGCCGCCGGCTCGTCGAGCAGCACCAGTTTCGGGCGAGCAGCAAGCGCGCGAGCCATGGCGATCAACTTGCGCTGTCCATGGCTGAGCTGACCGGGCATCGCGTCGACCGCGCTGCGCATGCCCACCGTGTCGAGCGCCCAGTCGACCCGGTCAGCGACGTCGCCGCGACGCCGTGCGGGCCACACCACATCGCCGAAGAACGACCACCAGGTCGAACGCTCGGCCGACGCCAACATGTTGTCACGAACAGTCAGGTCTTCGAACAGCTCGAGTGATTGAAACGTCCGCGTGAGTCCGAGGCGCGCTCTCGCACTGGGCGACGCAGTCGCGAGGTCGCGTCCGTCGAACGTGACGCTCCCGCCGGTGACCGGCGCGAACCCGGTGATCGCGTCGATGAAGGTGGTCTTGCCGGCGCCGTTCGGGCCGATCAGGCCCACGACCTTGCCCGCTTCACAATCCAGATCGATGCCGTCGTTCGCCCGGATGCCTCCGTAGCTGACCGTGAGAGCACGGGCCTCCAGCAGCGCCATCACTCACCCACCGCCCCGACCGGCACCTGCTCGACGCTGGGCTGCCGGGTTGCATCACGTACTGCGACACGGGCATGGCGACGACTGCGAATGCCGCCGGCGATGCCCTGCGGATTGGCGACGGCCATCGCGATCAACAGCACGCCGCCGATCAGCGTCTCCCACTGGCCCAGCCTGCCGGTGACCTGGGACGCCGCATAGAAGACCGCGCCCGAGGCGGTGAGCGCACCAGCGGTCACCGCTCCGCTGACACACGTGATGCCACCGAGGTAGGCAACGGCCAGAGCCGTCAGCGATGCGATCGTGCCGAACGAGGCATCGGACACGTTGCCGAACCGGTAGGCGATCAGGCATCCGCCGATGCCAGCGATGAACGACGACACCGCGAAGGCCTGCAGCTTCACCCGAGCGACGTCGATCCCGGCTGCGCTCGCAGCTCGTTCGTTCGATCGCGTGGCCAGCATCCGTCGGCCAGACGCACTGCGACGAAGGTTCGCCACGCCGATGGCGAGGAGTGCGGCCACGAGGACCAGCAAGATCCCGAAGATCGGTCGGGACACCTGGTCGCCGAGGATGAGGCCGAGGTCCCAACCAGCGAGGTCCGGGTTCGGTACCGGCGCCCCTCCCGTCGACGGATCACCGACGTACTTGGGGTTCTTGAAGACGAATTCGGTGATCGCCACCCCACCGGCAAAGGTCACGATCGCCATGTTGGTCCCGCGGACGCGCAGCGCGGGAAGTCCCACGATCACCCCGAACACGGTGGCGATCGACGCGGCCATGAGCGGCGCGATCGGGAACGGGATGTTCCAATTCATCGCCAGTTTCGACAGCGAGAACGCGGCCACGCCGGCAAAGGCCATCTGAGCCAGCGAGGTCTGGCCGCCGAATCCAGTGAGGACCACCAGGGACAGTGCGAGCACCATGGCGATCACCGACGTCATGATCGCTCCGCGCCACAGCGGGCCGAGCACCAGTAGGGCGGTGACCGCGACCACGATCGGAACGCTCACCGTCACCCAGGTGACCTTCGCTTCGGGCACCGCGGGAAGTCGCCATGTCGATACCGATGCCCGATCGGGCAGGCGCTCGCCGAACACGACCAGCGCCACGATGATCACCACGAACGGCAGTCCCTCGCGGGCCCCGTACTGGGGGAACCAGCTGAGATCGCTCTGGAGCAGCGTGAAGGTCGACTGCACGCCGCCGATCAGGAGGCCGGCGATCACGGTTGGCCACACCGAACGGAATCGCCCGATCATCGCCGCCCCGAGTGCAGGGATCAGGAACGAGAAGGTGAAGACCGTCGACGACAGTTGGATCATCGGCGAGGCGAGAATCACCACCAGGCCACCGAGGACCGACGCCCCGACGAAGCTCATGGCGGCGAGGAACACCGGCGAGTAGCCGAGCAGGACCGCCCCCTTCTCGTTCTCGGCGGCTGCCCGAGTGATGAGGCCGAACCTCGTGAACCGGGAGACGGCCCAGGCGAAGCCGGCGATCGCAATGGCGATCGCCGCGAGCCAGAGACCGTCTCTGGGGACGGTGACGTCGGCCATGATCGTGACGGGTTCGCGCGGCAGGATTGCCTCCACCCGCAAGCCGGCGTTGTCGGGGAAGCGCTGATCGATGAGCGCAATGAACACCACGAGCAGCCCGATGCTCGCCACCACGTTGGCGAGTGCCGGTGCGTGAGCGAGCGGCCGGAACACGAGCGCGTACACCGCCAGACCGAGGACGGCTGCGGTGAGCAGCGCGAGGGGCATCGCCACCCAGATGCCCACGTCGTCGCCGAAGTCGTAGCGCTCGGGGAGGCCGGGAATCGGGAACGGATACGCGCCTCGTCGGAGGTCGGCGTAGACGTAGCCGGCCCAGGTCGCCATCGCGCCGTAGGCGAAGTTGACCACGCCGGCGCCCTGGTGGGTGATCAGCAGCCCCAGCGCGAACATCGCGATGATGGCGCCGGCGCTCGCGCCGAGCAACAAGTAGAAGAGGTAGTCGCTCACCGGCGCCGACGTCCGCTCGTCGATCCGGCGAGTCGCTGACGTCGATCAGGGGAGATAGTCGACAACGGACACTGCCTCGAAGCCGGGGACTGTCACGATCTCCCCGCCGGCGAGGTACTCACCGATCGGGAAGTAGAAGCTGCACACGCTCGGATACGACGCCGAGATCCCGCAGGCGAGCGGGTTGCCATTGAGGAAGTCGATCTCGTCGGTCGCCGTGGCCAGACGCTCGAAGATCGCAGCGCCGGTGACGGCGTCGCCGTCGGCGGCGAGGTTGTTGGCCACGCGGGCCAGCGTCATCACCTGGTTGATACCGAGTGCTCCGAGTCCCAGTGACGTCGACTCGGCGGCGCCGTAGACGGGTTCGATCAACTCGGCGAGCACGGCGTCGTCGGGCCGATCCGTCGGACCACCGACGCCGACGAAGCTCCAACCCACGGCGTCGTCGCCGACCACGTCGATCACCTCAGCGCTGCCGCAGATGGCGGTGGAGATCATTGGCGTGTCGACGCCCAGCGAGACCCGGGCGCGCATCGCACCGATACAGCCAGAGTCGGAGTAGAGCGACACCAGTACGTCGGGGCTCTCGCTGTTCGCCTCCCGCAGCAGTCCTTGGAAGCCGGCATCGGTCTCGTCGTCGCCGCCCTTGATGGAGTTGTAGGCCACACCTGCCTTGTCGAGCGATGCGGTGAGCGCTGCCTCCGAACTGTTGCCGGCAACGCTGTCGGCGCTGATGATCCCCACCGATTCAGCCTCGTACTTCTCGACTGCGAGCGCCACGATGGCGGCCATCGTCGTGGCGTTTCCGCCAGTGAGGAACAGTGCATCGGCGGAGTAGTCCGCCGCGAGCACGGGCAGGGCACCGAACACGGGGGTGCCGGTCGCGGCGAACGTGTCGTAGCCCGGGAAGACGTCGAGGCCGAGCATCACGAACTCCACGTCCTGACCGATGAGTTCCTGGGCGCAAGCCTGCGATGTCTCCGGAGATCCGGCGGCGGCACAGTGTTCGAGTTCGATCGGCCGTCCACCCATGCCACCGTGCTGGTTGAGATAGTCGACCGCCAGGTCGGTGTCGGTGCGCATCTCCGGAAAGTCGAGTCCGGGCGTGCCTTCGGTGTTGACCATCCCGATCACGATCGGGTCGCCCGTGGGCGGTCCCAGCGATGCGAACTCCTCGCTCGTCGCGCTCGTTCCGGCCGAATCGGTCCCGAGCGTGTCGGTCGCCGTCGTCTCGGTCGCCGGCTCGTCCGTCGTCTCCGGCATCGTCGCATCCGGTTCCGTCGTCGATGTCTGCGAACCGTCGCTCGTCGACGGAGCGTCGGTCGACGAGTCGCTGCTGCCGCACGATGCGAGTACGAGCGCGACTGCGGCCAAGCCGGCGAGCGCAGCGGTGTGTCGTTGGTGCTTCATGTTCCCCCCAGGAAATGTGTTCGGCTCGATGTCGTTCGTGTGCGATGGCGTCCGCTAGGCCATGGCGGCGTCGGGAACCCAGCTCCCGTGCGCACCGTATGGGACGCGGCGAGGCAGGTGAACCGTGGCCACCGGCGGAGCCGAGAAGTTCTGTGCGTCGATGATCAGCAGGCGCGACTCATCAGAGTTGGTGTCGTGCGACAGGCTGATGATCCAACCCTCGTCTTCTCCGGCGTCGGGTGACGCCGGGGCGAACACGGGCTCGGCGCCGCGCACACCATCGCCGAGCTGATGCTCGACGCACGCGCCGGTCCGGAGGTCGTACTTCCACAACGCCGAGCCGTAGACGGGCTCTTCGGCGTTGCCCTCGCCGGCCATCGCCATCAGGTAGCCGTAGCGCGCATCGAGGCCGATCATCCGGTCGTCGATGCGCCCGAAGTCGCCGGGGCGATCATCGATCTGGGTTTCGGTGACCGTGCCGGCGTCGAGGTCGATCACCCAACGCCAGAGACGGCCGACCTCGGCGTAGTCGTCGTTGCTGGATCCGAATGCCTCGGGCTGGCGCGACACGTGCAGCACGATCGTGTTGCCCTCCTCGTGGGCGTTGACCGGGTGGAAGACGAAGCACGGGTCGATGTCGAACCAGCGGACGTCGGCATTGGTTCCGTTGCGCGGCATCACACCGAGACGGGCGCCGGCGTCGCGGTTGAACTTGAACGGCAGGCCGGTGTCCAGCTCGGCGAGGTCGAAGACCACGGGCAGGTCCATGAACACGACATGGTTTCTGGTGACGTTGAAGTCGTGCATCATCACGACGTTCGGGATCTCGATGCCTTCGAGCTGCACCAATTCACCGTGCGGACTCACCCGGATGTACTGGAGGTGGGGCTGGTCGTAGTTGAGGTAACTGAACGCAATCAACTCGCCGGTGATCGGGCACACCTTGGGGTGCGCGGTCATCGTGGTGGTGAGGGCGCCGCCGTAGTTCTGCACGCCGAGCGTGTTGAGCTCGGTGTCTGCCCGCCACGGCCAGTGGCCCTCTTCGAGGCACAGCAGCTCCCCGTTGTGGGCCACGACATGGGTGTTCCCGGTGCCACGGGTGCGGTCGCCCATCCCCGACATCGGATCGTCGAGCGGGTCCGTGATGTTGGGTGTCTGGACGAAGCGATTGCGGTACCACTCGGCGCGGCCGTTGGCGAGGCGGATGCCGTGCAGCATGCCGTCGCCGAAGAACCAGTGCTTCGAGGTGCCGGTCGACGGATTCGGGCCGGTGCGCACGTAGGTGCCGATCAGCTCGGGCGGGATCGTGCCCTCGACGCGCAACTCCGTGTCGGTGATCTCGTCGAGGACCGGCGCCCAGTTGTCGCGCAGGTGCCAGGGCAGGTGGGTCGGGTTCGATGCGGTCAGCTGCTCGGTCGACATCTCGGCAACGTAACACAAATTTACCGGTAGTAACATACGGCCATGACCGACGCTGTCGAGCCCAGCCAACGTCGCCGTCCCGGGCGCCCACGAGGCGGACAACTGCTCGCCGACCGCGACGAACTGCTTGCCGCCGCGCTCCGAGCGATCGGCGCGTACGGCCCGGACGTGACGATGGAAGACATCGCAGCTGAAGCGACCGTGAGCAAGCCGATTCTGTACCGGACGATCGGTGACCGCGCCGCCCTGGTGGTCGCGCTGTCCGAGTGGATGATCGATCAGATCACGACCGAGATCACCGCCGCACTCGAGGGTCACACCGAACCTCGCGCACAGTTCGAGGCGGCGGTGCGGGGCTATCTCGCCGCGGTCGACAGCAATCGACCACTCTTTCTCTTCGTCAATGCAGGCGGGCAGCCGACCGACCAGGTGCGCCGCCTCGTCGATCGTTCGGCGCAGTTGATGATTGCGTTGTTCGCCACGTCGCCTGCGCTTGCGACCGACCCGGTCGGCACCCGAACGTGGGCGTACTCGATCCTGGGCGCGTTCCAGATCGTCACCGTGATGTGGCTCGACGACGACTACTGCGAACTCGACACGCTCGCCGCCGACCTCACCCGCTTGCTGTGGCCCGGTATCGAGTCGCTCGGCCGGCCGGTTTCCTGACGCCAGACTCTCGATGCCCGAAGAGCCTCACCGGGGGACGCCACGTCGGGGCCGCCGTGATCAGCCGGTACCTTCGACGGCCGATGTCGACCACGCAACACCTGAAACTCGGATGGTGGCTGTTCGTCGTGTCCGCGCTGCTGTTCGCCTGGTCGGCGATCCGTGCTGGCAGCTGGCTCGCCGCGGCGGGGGCTGGAGCCTTCCTGCTCGCCAACATCAGCTTCATGATTCCGCTCTACCGAGGCGACCGAGACCCAGACTGAATGGCAGCGCACCGACGGGCTCGCTCGAGAGCACGGCGCGTCACGACGTCTCGAGGGAACCCTCGGGGCAGTGTGGGGCGCACGCCGAGGGCTCAGCTATCCGGCCGCCCAGTCGATCGCCGTCGACTCGTCCTCGACGCTGAACGTCTTCACTTCTCCATGGACCATCCAGCCGAACATTCCGACCGTGTGGCGTAGGGAATCGTGGTTGGTGACCACCGCGATTCGCTTCCATTTCGACGCGTGGCCGATCCCGAGCTTTGCGTCTTCCCACGTCGCTCCCGCCGTGTAGCCGTCGAATTCGTCTCCGAGCACGAAGACGAAACGCACCTCACCCTTGTCGGCGATCATGGCTTCGACTGCTGGCTCCAACACGGTCTCGTAGTCGGATCGTTCAACCTTGCCGATGGCACGGAGCGCAAGGACGCCGTCCGGAGTCTCGATTCGCTGAAACATGTCCACGTACTCCTCGTTGAGTCGCTTGAGTCGCTTGAGTCGCAGCAAAGGTTGCCCGCTCGGGGTCGTCGACGCAAGCGTCAGGCCGCCCTCGATGAGTCTCGACGCACACGGGCTGCGCCGAAACTCATCGGACGATCACGGAGCTGCTACGCGTGAGAGCCGACCGCCCAGCGAGTGCCGGCGCTCAGTCGGCGGCGGTGCTGATCAGCAACACGGAGGCGACCACGACCCAGATCACACCCGCCAGTTCGGCGATGACGCCCACGTTCGCGATCGAGGGCCGACAGGGTGACCAGCAGCCCGTCGGACGCGCCCTCCAGTACCGGATCGAGCGTCATCGCACCCCAGAGCGCGAGTCCGACGACACCGGCTGCGAGATGCGCCAGCAAACCCGCGAAGCCCTCGGTGACGCTCAGGTCGTAGCCGACTGACTGATGAACCCGACGTCAAACGCCAGCACCGGAGCGTCCCCGTCAGCGTGATGTCGGTCAGCGCCGCACTTGCAGCGACAACATCAAGCCAGCGGGCGCGTCTGGCGTGCCCAGCGGAACGTGACTGCCAACACGACGATTGCGTAGACGACGGGGACCACCACCACCCAGCCGAATGCGGCGATCGCCTCGACCCGGTGCTGCACCACGATCTGATCGACAGAGTTTCCCGACAGGCGGCATTCGAACGACGGCACCCAGAGCTCACTGCGCATCCGAAACGCTCCGTGGCCGGGGTGATTGTCGGTGTCGGCGTAGCACATGGATTCGGCGCGGTTGGCGAGTCCCTTGAGACCGACGATCCAGCCGACGAAACCGAAGAGAGCGGCCCCGGCCACGATCGCCGCTGCGGTCGACCATCGAGCCATCATCGCCAAAGGCTAGTCAGCTGCAGCCTCCTCCCCTTGGCCGTCGGCTGCGTCGGCCGCGTCGGGTGCGAGGTGGAAGCCGCCAGCGGCCGAACCTCACCGATGAGTCTCAGCGCTCACAGGGTGCGCCGAAACTCATCACACGGTTCCGAGGCTGTACCTCGAGGCGTCGGGCCGACCGTGACGCAATCGCTGGCGATCGCAGTACTACATCAGACCTATAACGCTTGCCGACACTCTGGTTGATCGAGTGATGAGCTACCTGATGAACGAGCCGACCCACAGCATGACGCCTGCGATGCCGCCCGCCACCCCAAAAAATGGACGTCGGGTTCACGAGATGCTGGCGCCGCCGTCGATGCGGAACGTCTGACCGGTGATCATGGAGGTGTCGGGACGCACGAGGTAGCAGAAGAGTTCAGCTACTTCCTCGGCTTTCCCGAGACGCTTGATGAGATGTGCGTCCGCGTAGACACTCTTCATCTCACTGGTCATGTCACCGAGAATCGGCGTCTCGATCACCCCGGGCGCGATGGCGTTGATGAGAACATCTGACGATGCGTACTCGACCGCCGCTTGCTGTGTCATCGCAATCAGTCCACCCTTCGACGTGCTATAGGCAAGCAGATTCGGTTGCCCCTTGTAGGCGGCCAACGACGACATCGACACGATTCGGCCACCCCCACCCTCGATCATGAGCGGGATGGTGGACCGCATGCCCAGCCAACAACCCTTGAGATTCACGGCCATCAACCGGTCCCAATCATCCTCCGACAGTTCGATGGCCGTGTCCGGTCCACCAGAGAGCACCCCGGCCACATTTCCAAGGATGTCAACGCGTCCCTCCGACGCACGAAGTCGGTCGATAAGGGCTGACCACGAACGAGCAGATGTGACGTCGAGTTCGTAGGCGAAGGACGATCCCCCTGCTTCTCGAATCGTCGACGAGGTGTCCTCACGCCCACCCGAGATGTCCGCACAGACAACGGTGGCACCACGCGAGGCAAGAGCGAGCGCGACGGCCCGACCAATCCCACTCGCTGCACCAGTGATGACCGCAACACGCTTGGTAGGTTCCTCGGATCGTTCGTTCATCAGGTTCCTTTCAGGGAGAGGCGAGGTGGGGAATGCGGTGGCCACTCAGCGATGCTGTCAACGAATGGTCCAGCCGCCGTCGATGACAACTGCGGCACCGTGCATGAATGCGGAGTCCTCGCTGGCGAGAAACAATGCGAGCCGCGCCACTTCCTCAGGCTGAGCGAACCGGCCGGCTGGAGCGGATTGCACTGCTTCCATGACAGGCGCTCGCTCTGCGGCGATGAGGTCCCTCGTCATGGCTGTCTCGACGGGGCCCGGACAGATTGCGTTCGAGCGGATCCCCCGAGAGCCGTAGTCCAGGCTGATCTGACGGCTGAGACCGATGACGCCATGCTTCGAGGCGGTGTAAGCGGCGCCTCCTCCACCTGCGACGAAGCCTGAGATTGACGCCGTGCTGATGATGACGCCTCCTCCCAGCGCAAGCATCTGGGGGAGAACCGCCTTCGCCGTGAGAAACACGCCTTTGAGGTTGACCCCGAGAACACTGTCCCAGAGCGCCTCGGAGGTCTCCAGGACCGGGGCGTAGTCATCGAGAATGCCGGCGTTGCAACACGCGATCGACACCGAACCGAGTTGATCGGTCGCCGCGCCAACGGCCTCTTCGACCGACGCCGCTTTCGAGACATCGCAGCAAACCGCAGTCGCTTTGCCGCCCGAGCGGCGTATCAGTTCGGCAGTGGCTTCGGCTCGGCTCGCGTCGATGTCCAATGCAGCCACGGATGCACCCGCAGCCGCAAACAGCGCCGCCATCGCTTTCCCAATACCGGATCCCGCACCTGTGATCAGGGCCACCTTGCCGTCGAACTCGCTGTTTGGTTCGCGGTGTTTCGTCATAGCGCGACTGTATTCACGGCGCCGGTTCGCGCCGAACGTCGACGGTCGGGAAATCGGCGGGACGACCCTGGAACGCTGAGTGGGGGAGGTCCGCTCTGCCGACCTCCCCCACTGCCGGCCCCGGTGTAGAGACCTCAGCGTTCACAGTGTGAATCGGGACCGATCACCCACCGACCTTCTCGTCGCATGTCGGTGTGCCGACTGCCGGGCCGGTACAGATCTCCTCCCAGGTAAAGATTCCGCCGTCGACCACGACCTCTTGAATGTCATCGACAAAGAACTGGGTGACCGACAGCGACGCCGTCGGAATCTCTCCGAAACCGTTGTCGAACGTCTCGTTGATCAGGCCCTCTGGCGGATCCTCGCCCGTCACTGCGGCGATGACGAGTTGCACTGCGGCTTCGGCCTCGACGCTGAACGGCTTGGCGATATTGTCGACCAAATAGCCCGTCAGCATGTACTGCAAGCCTGACAACTCGGGATTCTGGCCACCGTAGACCGGCACCACGCCGGCAAGGCCCTGGGGATCCATGGCCGCGATTGCGCCAGCCGCGATGCCGTCGTAGAAGCCGAGGACGGCATCGACGTCATTTTGTGTCTTCGTGAGACACTGCTCCATCAGTACTTGCGCCTCAGCCGGGTCCCACTGAGGCACGTTGTCTCACAGACCACCTCGATGCTTCCGTCATCGATGAGCGGTTGAAGGATTTCGTTCTGGCCGCGAAGCATCTCCTCGTTGTAGTTGTCTCCCGCGTTGCCGTATAGGCGGGCAAGCCGTACTGGGGCCGTCAGGGTGCCGTCATCGATCTGCGATGCAACGAACTCCGCCTGCTGCTTCCCGGCGGAATACGGGCTGAACACCACGAAGTAGTCGAGCGGGCCATTCAGCGCTTCATGCTCGTACGCAATCACCGGAACGCCTGCCTCCGCCGCCTTCTCCAGTACTCCGGCAGACAAGTTCGGATCGGCAGAGGTGAGAATGATGGCCTTGGCCCCACGGCTGATCGCCGTCTCAGCCTGCTGTACCTGGGTCTGTGGATCACCCTCGGCGTTCAGGAGCTCGAGAGTCATGTTCGGCGCAAACTCGGCAAGTGCAGCCTCGATTGCAGGAGCGTCCGAGTTCACGTAGCGGGGCGTGGTTGCGTTCGGCATCAAGTAGAACACGGACCCCTCGAGCGCCGAACTGTCGGTCGTCGCGCTCGTCGGTCGTCTCGGCAACCGTGTCACCGGATGCCTCAGTCGAATCAGACGGATCATCTGACGAGGACCCCGCGTCATCTGACCCGCAAGCCGCAGCGACGAACGCTAGGGCGACACAGAGCGCTGTGGCCCGGCCGGCGCGACGGCGCACCGTCGTTCGATTTCGGTTCATACAATTCCCCCTCGATAGGACCTGACCGGTCGCCAGGTGTCTTCACACCTGCTGTACAGTATTCGGCCCTACGTTCAGTGTCAATGTTCACTGAACCGGCGACGGACACAGTGAGGCTGATCAATCCAGTAGGATCACCGCGGGGTTCGCCGCAGCGACAATACTGAGCCCGCAGTGAGGCACGAGCAATGAAACCGCACCAACATCGACAGGGGCAGCCCTCCGAGACAGAGCGATCGAGGCGATGATCGGACTCGACCAATTGGGGGCACGGCTCGCAAAGGGTCGGCAGGCCCACCGCTTGAGCCAACGCGAGCTCGCTCGGCGCCTGGGAGTGTCACCAAGCCTCATCTCGCAGATCGAGAACGGCAAGGTCCAGCCGTCAGTCGCCACGCTGATGGCGGTGGTCAACGAGCTTGGCCTGAGCATCGACGAAGTGCTGCACGTCGGCGACAGCGTCGCCGAACCGATCTCTGAGCGTGCGTCAGCTGGCGCACCGAGCGGAGACGATCGGCACCCACCCTCAGGGTCGGCACCAAACGGGTCGGGGGGGCGAGGGGCTGTCGTGCAACTGGGCACAAATCGTCCGATCATCGAACTGAGCTCAGGGGTCACGTGGGAACGCCTGACGGTGAAGTCCGACGCCGAGGTGGACTTCATTCTCGTGACCTATCCGCCGGGCGCCACCTCATCCGAAGGCGACCAGTTGCTCACCCATGCGGGAACCGAATACTGGTACGTCATGTCCGGTGTCCTCACGGTGCGACTCGTCTTCGACGAGTACCGCGCTGGGGCCGAACGACTCGTTCTCATTCGATTGCAACCTGCCGCACCAGTTCCGAAATGAGGGCGAGGTGCCCGTGTGCGCCGTCGTGTCCGTGGTGCACGGCACCGTTGGGCGATAGCAGCAGTACGTTCAGCCCGTGGGCCCTGCAATCCTGCTTCCTGCGGAATCTCGGCAGCGCCTCGTCAGGAACTTCTGGACGGCCGAAGCGATCCCCTGTTGATGACCACGTCGATCAGCACTGCAGCCACCAGCAACGAGCCCTGCACCATCATCTTTGCGGCAGTGGAATAGTCCAGCAGATCCATGCCGTTCGAGATGCTGCCGATGACGAGAGCTCCAAGCAGCGCAGCCCACGCGTTGCCCTTGCCTCCCGTGAGGCTCACGCCACCAATCACGGCGGCGGCGATTGCTTCGAGGAGCAAAGAACCCGACCCTGACTGGTTCGACACGCCCAAAACCCGCGATGCCGCAATCAGCCCCGCAAGCGTGGAGAGCAGGCCAGCGACACCAAAGACGGTGACGATCACCACGGTGACCTTGATGCCTGCTCGCCTCGCAGCTTCTCGATTTCCGCCAACGGCGTACACCGACGTGCCAAACCTGGTCTGAGTCAAGGCGTACGACGACACGAGCACCAACGCGAAGAAGACCGCGAACACGACAGGCACGCCGTGGTAGCTCGCAAATACCATCAGCGTCGCGACAGTCCCCGCTGCGGTGATCAGCAACGGCACGACCAACGACAAGACCGACGCATCGAGGCCGCGGCTGCGTTGGCGCTGCCACGTCGACCACCGGGCGAGGGTGAGGGTGCCCAGCAACGCTGCAGCGGCCGCAGCGGCCCACGCTGTTGGGACGTAGTTCGACGCGAAGTCACCGATGGCTGTACCCGACAGGTTGAACTGTCCTGTCGAGGGCAGCAGCCGCAGCAGCAGTCCGTTGAGGAACAATGAAGCCCCAAGGGTGACGATGAACGATGGCGGCTCGAGCACGACGATCACGCTCTGGGCCATCTGGAAGCCGGCGGCGAACAACAGCCCGATCACGATCGCAATGGCCGTATTAATGCCGTTCTGCTGGACCAGGGCGGCGATCAACGCCGCCGCAACGCCGGACAGCGCGGCGATCGAGAGATCGATCTCTCCGATGAGCAGCACGAAGACGAGGCCGAGCGCAACAAGACCGGTGACCGTGATTTGCAGAGTCAGGTTCGACAGGTTGCGTGCGGACAGGAAGAGGTCATTGTGTCTCTGAGCCAAAAGAAACCCCAGATGAGCACCAACGTGAGGCCCACGGTCAACGACCGGAAGTTCGCAGCAAGCGAGATCAAGGCGATCCGAGCTGACGCTGCCCGCGTACGGTCGCTGCTCATCTCGGAGATCTCATCCATGATCGATGACCGACTCCCGTGAGCCTGTTATTGCCGCGACCAGGTCATCCGGCTGAAAGGTGCCTTTCTCCATCTCGGCGACCACACGGCCCAGTCGGAGGACCACCACCCGGTCGGCTATCGCCTGCACATCTCGCAGGTCATGAGACACAACGATCACGGCACGTTGGTTGTCTCGCAACCGGGTCATCAATTCGAGTACTTGATGGCGTTGCTGGACACCAAGAGCAGCGGTTGGCTCGTCCAGCAGCAGCACCGACGGGTCCCACAGCATCGCCCGCCCGATCGCAACGCCTTGGCGCTGGCCGCCCGAGAGACGTGCGACGGGCGCCCGAAGCGACGGGATCTTGACATCGAGACTCCCCAGTACTTCGGCCGTGGCGTGTTCCATCTTCGGCAGGTCCAGCGGCGCCCCAGGGAGGTCGGGGCGCCGCAACTCCCGTCCGAGGTACATGTTGCGGATGACGTCCAGATTGTCACAGAGCGCCAAGTCCTGGTAGACGGTAGCGATGCCAGCCGACGACGCCCCTGCTGGGTTGACAAAGCGCTTCTCCTCCCCGCGAACCTTGATGGACCCCGCATCCGGCTGGTGAATGCCTGCGAGTGTCTTGAGCAGCGTGCTCTTGCCGGCGCCGTTGTCGCCGACGAGCGCCACGATCTCGCCTGCGTCGACGCTGAAGCCCACGTCGGTGAGCGCTTCGACTCCACCGAATCGCTTCGACACCCCATGCACGACAAGTGTCGGCGGTCTCCTCCTGCGTCCATCGCCAGGGAGAGTATGGAGACCGAGCCCACGATGTCAAGCCAAACTGAACACGCGGGTTGACACACCACGCGAACGTTTACTAATACTGTTCACTTGCCGGACGCGAATTGGCGTCCACCACACGAGGGGAACCGCATCACATGCAGGACTGGCCTATGCGCTTTGGGATCTTTCTTCCTCCGATGCACCTCATCGGAACAAACCCGACCCTGAACCTTCACCGAAACCTCGAACTCGCCGAACACCTCGACCGACTCGGCTACGACGAAATCTGGTGCGGCGAGCATCATTCCGCTGGCTCCGAGACTATTGCCTCACCTGAAGTGTTCATCGCGGCGGCCTCGCAGCGGACAAGACGCATCAAGCTCGGCACCGGGGTGAATTCGCTTCCCTACCACCATCCGTTCATCCTCGCTGACCGACTGGTGATGCTCGACCACCTCACCGAGGGGCGGTTCATGTGTGGCGTAGGACCGGGCCAACTGACGTCCGACGCGATGATGCTCGGGCTCGACACGACCAAGCAGCGTCCAATGATGGAAGAGTCGTTCGAGGTCATGATGCGGGCTGTTCCGTGGTGAAACGGTCACGCATGATGCCGGCTGGTTCAACTGTCAGGACGCCGTGCTGCAGCTGGCGCCGTACAGCGACCCGCTCTTCGACATCGTCGTTGCGTCCTCGATCTCGCCGTCAGGTCCGAAACTGGCTGGCAAGTACGGCGCTGGAATGCTGTCGCTCGCCGCCACCACTCCCGCCGGGTTCGACGTCCTCGACTCGCATTGGGACGTCGCCGAGGCCGCAGCCGCCGACGCCGGCAAGACGGTCGACCGGACGAAATGGCGAATGATGGGTCCGATGTACATCGCCGAAACGGTCGAGCAGGCGGTGGAGGACACTCGATTCGGGCTGAAATGGGTGATGGACTACATCTCCCACGTCGTGCCTTCCGATCACGACGAATCGATCGACTGATGACGAGATTGTGGCTACCATGAACGAGTCGGGGGGTGGCGTGATTGGAACACCGGAGATGGCCATCGCCCAGATCGAGCGGCTGATCGAGCATTCGGGCGGGTTCGGCGCCTATCTCTTTCTCGTGGCCGATTTCGCACCTTGGCCACAACAGAAGCGTTCCTACGAACTCTTCGCTGAGCGGGTGATGCCGCACTTCAAGAATCAACTCACCGCCCCCAAAACCTCCTACGAACTCTTGATGGAGGGCGGCGACAAATATGTGGAGTTGACGGCTACTGCTCAGGCACTGTCGAAGCAAACCTACGACGCCGATCGAGCCAAAATGACGGCCTCCGGTTGACCGACCGGACACGCTGGTGACCCGGCCGGTTGACCAACAACCCATCTGGGTTCCTTCTCCAGATCGCGTCCGATCGAGCATCGTCGAGCAATTCCGCAACGACCTCCGCGAACGGCTCGACCTCGACCTCGTTGATTCTCACGATCTCCATCGGTTCTCCATCGAAAACCCGGGGATGTTCTGGCGACAACTCTGGCGGTTCTCTGAGATGGTCGGCGAACCCGGCTCGGTAGATGTGCGCGCCGAGACGTTCGCTCTCACCGAGTTCTTCCCCCTCGGCGTTGTCGACATTGCCGCGACATTTCTGGCCGGCGAGCCATCAGAGATCGTGGTGATCGAGTGCGACGAATCGGGAACCACCGCCCGGTTGACACGAGCGGAACTCCGTCAACGTGTCGCCGCCCTCGCAGCGACGCTCCGGGACCACGGAATTCGACAAGGCGACATTGTGGCCGGATTGTCGACGACGAGCGAGCCGACACTCACGATGATGTTGGCCGCCGCTGCGTGCGGGGCTGTCTACACCACCACTTCGGCCGAGTTCGGCGCCGCCGCAGTCATCGATCGCCTCTCGCAGGTGCGACCCAAAGCCCTGCTCGTGGTCGGCCAGTACCGATTCGCCGGCAAGGAATTCGACATTCACCAACGCCTCGATGAGGTGGTGGCGACAATCGACTCGATCGAACTGATCATCACAACCGGAACCACAGACCCCGATCGATTCGCGTCACCGGCCAGCGAGCGACACATCACTTCGGTGCCGTTCATCGACGCTGTTTCCGACGCAACGGCCGCGCTCGTTACCCAGCCCGTGGCCTTCAACGCCCCCGGCTGGATCTTGTACTCGTCGGGCACGACCGGCAAACCGAAGTGCATCGTTCATCGCGCCGGAGGGGTAGTCCTCAAGCACCTCAGCGAGATGCTCCTCCACTGCGACATCCGACGCGGCGACAGGGTCTTCTACTACACGACCCCGAGCTGGATGATGTGGAACTGGCTGGTGTCTGGACTTGGTGCTGGCGCATGTGTCGTACTGTTCAGCGGTTCTCCGCTTGCACCCGAACCAACCCAGCTCTTGACGATGGCTGACCGCGAGGCGGTGACGTACTTCGGAACCGTCACCGTCCTACCTCGAGGCGCTGAGGCGAGCCGACATCGACCCGACGAACTCCGGGCTCTCTGCCGTTCGCACGGTCGCAGTGACCGGTGCCCCGCTATGCTCCAGCGAACGCCGAGTTCGCCGCATCATGGGGACCCGATGTGCACGTACTAGTCGAAGTCAGGCGGTACCGATCTGTGTGCCGGCCTGCTCAGCGGCGACCCGACGACTCCTGTCTGGGGAGGTGAGATCCAAGCGCCAGCCTTTGGATGCGACATCGCGATCGTGAACGGATCTGGCGCTGAAGTCGACAACGGAGTCACGGAAGAGCTGGTGTCGCGCACGCCGTTTCCCTCTATGCCAATTCGTTTCTATCGGCGACGACGACATGTCAAGGCTCCACGCTGCGTACTACGAACGGTTTCCAGGGTGTTGGCATCAGGCCGACTTCGTCGCCGCGACCCGGCACGACGGGTACATCGTGCACGGCCGGTCGGATACGACGCTCAACGCCAACGGCGTTCGAATCGGCACATCGGAGATCTACACCCAACTCGAGAACCTCGAATGGGTCCGAGGCGCTGTGGCGATCGAACACAAGCTCGAATCGACCGGTCAGGTGGTCCTACTCGTGGAACTCAGCGACTCGCTCATCTTGGACGATCGTCAACGGAATGAAATACGAACGATGTTGCGTGAACGATGCTCGCCCCGGCACGTACCAGCGGTCATCGAGCAGGTCGCTGATCTGCCACGAACGAAGAACGGGAAGCTCAGCGAGGTGGCAACGGCCGACGCCATCAACCTGCGCGAAGTGCGATGGGCGGAGACGCTGGCC
This sequence comes from Ilumatobacteraceae bacterium, assembly GCA_963741875.1. Taxonomy (GTDB): domain Bacteria; phylum Actinomycetota; class Acidimicrobiia; order Acidimicrobiales; family Ilumatobacteraceae; genus Sva-07. The sequence continues at coordinate 277,277 of CAVUJO010000003.1, forward strand.
AACCCAGCATCCCTCGTCGCTATCCGCAGATTGGGTGCACAACTGAACACCCGATAGTGGGAGCGGGCCACGCATCGCCGCGACGGTCTCAGACCCTTCGGGGACCCACCGGTGCGATCGCCGGCCGACCCACGCCACCCCACGCACATGCGGGCGCCACAACCCGACCACGAGCGTGCCCTGACCCGCTCGCAACGACCCAGGTCGCACATCAGGTAAACCCAGCCGAGTGTGGTGGGGCAGCCGTGCGCGATACTGCATCCGATGGCGGACGTTCTGCGAGTGGCGCAACTGTCGGACACCCACTTCTTGGAGCGTGGGATCGATCCCGAAGGGGGCCACGGCTACGACACGTCCGAAGCGTTCGACGCCGTGCTCGACGACCTGCGCGGTCGCGAGTTGGATCTCGTCGTGGTCACCGGCGACATCGCCGACCATGGGCGTGCGGAGCAGTACGAGATCGCCGCCGCGGCGTTTTCCCGGCTGCCGTGCCCGGTGTTCGCGTGTCCGGGAAACCATGACTTCGACTCCCCGTTCCGTGCCGCGTTCCACGCGCCGGACCTCTTCGTCCCTCGAGTGACCCAACACGGGCCATGGTCGTTCGTCTACGCCGACTCCAATGCAGGTGCCATGGGCACCGACCACACCGGCCGACTGCTCGACCCGCCGGGCGAGGAGCGTCTGCACGGAAACGGCTCGCTCGGCGACGACGAATCGGCGTGGTTGCGCACTGCAACTGCCGGCCATCACGCCGACCACGTGTTCGTCTGGCTGCACCATCCGCCCGACGCGGACGTGCCGCTCACCAATGACCCGGCCTACACCGCCGAGTGGGAAGCGGTGGTCGCCGATCGCCCGAAGATCCGAGGCTTCGGTGGCGGCCACACCCACGTTCCGTCGGTCTACGAGTTCGCCGGGCGCCCGGTGTTCGTCGCGCCGTCGCTCAAGAACAACTTCGATCTTCTGGCCGGCACCTGGCTGCCGCCGGGCTACCGGACCTACGAGTTCGGCCTCGACGGCACCGTCACCAGCGAGGTGCGGCTCGTCGACGACGAGCGGTGGCCGCGTCGTCCGTTCGGACGGGCGGTCCGCTCCTTGTTCATGGGCGAGATCTCCTACTCGGAACTGGCCGAGATCGCCGAGCGCCGCTCGCTGAGTAGCGGTCCGTGAATGCAGCGCTGGCGGCGGGACCGGCGGTGAACACGAAGTCGGGTCCGTCGACGGGTCGTGCGGTGTTGCGGTCGACGACGATCGGGTCCGCTTCGAGCCCGGTCTCGGCGTCGACGAGGATCATGCTGCGCTCCTCGGGCGCGAGTTGGGCGTTGCGCCATGCGGCGAGGGCGACGAGGACGGGACGGAGCGTTCGTCCGAGGTCGGTGACATGACGAAGGAGCAGCCATGACCACGATCTCGTCCGACGGTGCGGACCTCCCACAGGCCATTGCCGCGTACCAGGCCGCCCACGATCGCGGAGACATCTCGGCGGCGTTGGAACAGTTCACCCATGACGCAACGGTGGTCGATGACGGCCACAGCTATGACGGCATCGCCGCTGTCGAGTCATTCCTGCGCACGGCCGCGTCCGAGTACACATTCACCCGCACCCTGGTTTCCGCCGAGGAGATCGCACACGACCATTGGTCCGTCACCAACCACCTCGAGGGCGACTTCCCGGGCGGCCAGGTGGATCTGAACTACGAGTTTCGCCTCGACGACGGCCTCATCAGACAACTCACCATCGCCCCGTGATCGCTCGGCAGCCGCCTCGTCGTCCACGAGTCATCCCGTAAGGTGCTGACCGTGTTGGCGGTGTCTGCCTCTCGGTTCGGCTCGTGAGCGTCGCCGATGCCCTCTTGAGCATCGCTGCTGGCGACCGCCGAGCAGCGATGTCGTCGTGCGATGCTGTGGCCGACTCGTCGCGACTCGCGACCCATCTCGGCGCCGCTCTCGCTCAGCCGGTCAGTGGGGAGGTGTACGTCGACCCCGATGCGTTCGAGCGGTTCATCTCGGGTGGGTCGAACGTCGGGCTGTACGCAGCGACCATCGACGCACTGTCGGAACTCAACCGGCGTCGAGAGCCGGCGACGATGCTGGACATCGGATGTGGCGACGGACGCATCACCGCTGCAACGGTGCCCGCCTCGTGTCGGCAGCTGTATCTGCTCGAACCCTCGGCGACGATGCTGGAGTCCGCCATCGACCGCATCGGACAGCTGGTCGACGTCGAAAGCCGATCTGCCACGGTCCAAGATCTTCTCGCCAGCGAGCCGGATCGCCGGTGGGACGCCGTCCAGTCCACGTTCGCCCTCCACAACCTGCGACCCCAGGAACGCAACGATGCGCTGTCGACACTGGCATTGCGCACCGGATCGATCGCCGTCGTCGAGTTCGATGTGCCTCACTTCGCTGATCACTCACGCGACCATGCGATCTATGCGGCCGATGCGTACGAGTCCGGAGTCGCCGAGTACGAGGCCGACCCCACCGTGATCTCGGGGTTCCTGATGCCGGTACTGGTCGGACAGTTCGCGCCGGACCAGCCCCGCCACACGTACGAGCAACCCGTCGAAGCGTGGGCCGAAGGTCTCCGCCGCGCCGGCTTCCGCTCCGTCACGAAGACACCGGTCGCCGAGTTCTGGTGGGCCGACGCCTGGCTCGTCCACGGCACGAACCCCGTGGACCCGTGAAGCCCAGTGTTCCGTCCCGACGCGTAGCGGACGGCGTCTCGGACGCCATCCGCTACGCAGGTTCGACGGCACTCAGGGGTGTCGTTGTCTGGAGCGAAACCGGTGCCGGCCGCGAGCGAGGCGGAAGTTCCGCGATCGCTCGAAGTCGGCGCGGATCCGTGCATGTCGCTCACGGATCTCGGCGCGCTGCAGGTCAGGGTGAAGTGCATGGAACATCGTTCGATGTCCTTTCTGTCCCGTGTCGGGACGTTGGTGGGAGCGCGCGACGACGCGAGGATCCGTAGATCGGGAGCGCCGCCGGCGCAGGGAGGTCTCGCAACCGTCAGGTAGCGAGCGGGCACACGGCGCGAGGCGCCTGGCCGGCAATCTTCACATTGGTGTCGAACATCGACATGGGCACCTCCTTTCGTGTGGATGGACACGATGGCGCACCACCGGGGTGTCGATCAAGCGAGTTTCGCGACGGCCATCTTCGGCGCGCGGATCTCGGTGCAGCGGTTGCTTCCACCGCTCGAGAATCACGGCCCACACCAGCATGAGTGCGGTCAACTGATCGCCGTCGCGGATCAGACGGTTCGGACTTCGCTGAGCCGGTTGACTGCGTAGTCGTCGTCCCAACAGACTGCGGCTTCCCATGCGGCCGACGCTTGCGCAGCGACGTCGTACGCGATGTCGTCGAGGCCAGCGGCATTGTTCGGCAGCACCAGGTCGAGATCGGGAACGTCGACATGCGCCTCATCCCAGTCGATCAACGCGACCCCACTCGCAGTCATGCGAACGTTGCCGCGTTGGGGTCTCCGTGCACGACGCACGTCTCGCGTCCGGCGAGACGCGCCCACGCTGCCCTGCAGCGGGCAACGCCGTCGGGCGGCATCGCGCTCAGGTCGATCTTCGTTCCGGTCTCGTCGTGCAGGAGGTCGGTCGACGACCGCCACCCCGGCCGCTGCCGCCATCCCTTCGTCACGCGATGGAGCTGACGCAGCGTCTCGGCAACACGACGCCAGTCGTCCTCCGTCTCGGGCGGTCCACCTTCCACATAGGTCATCACCATCAGACCGCCTGCGAACAGCCGACCCGACGTCGTCGGGATCGGGAGCGGCACCGCAAGACCCTCGCGATCGAGGTATTGGAGGAGTTCGCCTTCCCAGGCCAGATCGGCGTCGCTCCTCGCACCGAGACGAGCCACTGCCAACTGGCCGTCGACGTTCACGCTCCACACGTCGTTGGCCACTCCGCCTGCGAGCCGTTCGATGCGAGCGACGTCGTCACCCCACTGCTGAAGCGCCTCCCAACCCATCGTCCACATCTTCGCACTCCGTTTGCCGGCCGTGATCCGCTGCGCTGTCGCGGACGAACAAGGGTCATGAACTTCGACATCGATCGCTACCTGGAGCTCGTCGCCCCGCTCGACGACAGCGACATCGACTACGACGCCTTCCTCAGCCGGCCGCTCGATGACAACACCCTCCGCTGTCTGCGCTACATGCACGACGTCGAGTTCCACACGACCTGCTACCTCCGAGACCTCCTGGTGACCTCCGCCCACGACGATCCGGAGATCACCGCCTTCCTGGCGATGTGGAGCTTCGAGGAGTACTGGCACGGAGCGGCGATCGCCAAGGTGCTCGCACGACACGGCGAGATGCATGGCCGCGAACGAGTCGCCGCGACGAGGCGCCGCGTCGGCCGGGAACGCATCGCGACCCTCTCGATGATGCTCGCCTCCGCGGTCACCGACCACGTCGTGGCCGTCGCACTGGTCTGGGGCGCGGTGAACGAGTGGACGACCCAGGCTGGGTACGTCCAGCTGGCGAAGCGTTCGGGGCACCCCGTTCTCGCCGAGCTGCTCGGGCGCATCGCCAGGCAGGAAGGCCGTCACATCGACTTCTACGTCAGTCAGGCCTCGCGCCGGCTCATCGTGTCGCCCATGGCTCGTCGCCTGACTCGTCTGGCGCTGCGCTACCGGTGGCGGCCCGTCGGCGCCGGCGTGATGCCCGCCGTCGAAACCGACTACCTGATCGCTCACCTCTTCGGTGGCGACGATGGAGCGTCGATGGCCCAGCGGATCGACAACCGCGTCGGGCGGCTTCCGGGCCTCGACACGCTCGGCATCGTGACCGCCGCCCGATCGGCGGTCCTCGCCGCGTGAGGACCGGGCGGAGGAACATTCGAGCCTCGGTCGGTACCGGTGGCAGCAGCTCAGTGTGATCAGATTTGCTCGATCGACACGGTGAGCTTCATGACCTTCGCGGTCGGCCACTGACGGTCAGTCGTGATGAGACGTTCGGCGCTGAAGTGTTCGGCGGTGGCGATCACCAGGGCATCTGGCAACTTCAGCGAGCGGTGGCGGGCGCGAAGCACCGCTGCCTGCGTGGCGATCTCCTCGTCGAGATGCACGACAGACACTGGGAGCCGATCGATGGCAGTACGGAGGAGTTCGACTGCCTTCGTGTTGCGTCGAGCGGGACCGACGAGGCACTCAGCGAGCGCCGACGCCGCGATCGAGAGCCGCTCGGCATCGTCGAGTGCATCGGAGAGCGCCGATCGCGCAGCGTCGTGGTGGGCGTCCGCGCCGTCGAGGAACGCGATGATCACTCCGGCGTCGAGATGCGTCAGTCCCATTCGGAACGAAGTTCGTCCAACTCACTGGAGCGGAATGCGCCGGTAAGCACCCCAGCGAACTCGGCGATGACGTCGTGCTCACGCTCGAGGATGACACGTCCCGCACCGTCTGCGTGAGCCACCACGCGGTCGCCAACTTCGAGTCCGGCATTGCGGAGTGCCTCAGCGGGAATCGTGATCTGATTCTTGGAGCTGATCTTGGACGCACCTCGCCGTCGTTTCTTTACATTCTCCATGAGGGTAAGGGTAACGTGGCTGGCTGCATCCGGCCAGAAGACAGCGCCATCTCCGCTCGATGAACCAGATTCGGTCTCCGGCCGTGACCTGCAGCCCTGCCGGTGTCGGTCAGAGCAACGTGACCAGGATGAATGCCGGGTAGCCGGCGAACAACACGACGGCGTCGCGACGATCGAGTTGGTCGTGGCGAAGTGCGAGCAGGATCGCCAGGGCCATCAGTGCCAACATCGCGATGAGGGGTGCGTGGAGGAGCGCGTCTGTCGTCGATCGAGATCGGTGCGACGAGTGCACCAGCGCCGAGGCTCATCGACATGTTGTAGGCGTACGAGCCGACGACTCCGGCGATGACGGCTTCAGTGACGTCGTGACGGCTCGCCGACCACGCGAGTACGACCAACTCGAACGCGGTAGCGAACCCGACCACGGTCAGCCCGAGTCGAGTCTGGGTCTGTTCGATGTCGGTGATCTGTCGGACACCCTCGACGAGCACGATCGATCCCACCGTGAGCGCCGCCAATCCCGCGACAACCCACACGAGGTCGACGCCGACGCGCCCACCCTCGTCGAGTTCCTCGTCCAATTCGCCCGCCTCACCCAGCGCAGGAGGCCGGCGCTCGCTGATCCAGATCGCACCGACGAACGCAAGGTAGGACGCAACGAGCACGGTCCCCTCGACCCGTCCGACTTCGCCATCCCACATCAGCCCAGCCGCGAGGAGTCCCGCAGCGAGGCCACCGATCGCATACCGGCGCACCTGCCGACCGAACGGGATGGTCACCATCCACGCTCCGACCCCCAGCGCCACGGTGACGATCGCAGCGTTCGCTCCGATCACGTCGCCGAACGCCACCCCATCGACGTCGCGGGCCGACGCGGTGACCACGGTGGCGAGTTCTTCGGGCTCGGCCCCGGCGAGCAGTACCGCCAGCGCGAACGCCGTGACACCGAGCCGTTTCGATGCGTCAGCCAAGTGCTCCGCGAACCGCTCTGCGCCCCACACGATCGCCGCCGTCCCGGCTGCCATCGCCGCCACCCAGAGAAGCGTCATCATCCCGGCGTGTCCAACCGTTGCCGAGTTCGCAGGCCAATCTGCCTACCGTGTCGTGGTCGTGGCACTCGGGAACCAAGGGTACTGTCATCGGTACCGGCGGGCGGAACCGTGACCCACGTGTAGCTTCGCCCCATGGAACCCTGGGCACGAGAACTCGAGGGACGAGTCGACGAGTCGTGGATCGACAGCAAGCTGCTGATCGACAATCCGTTGGGTGACCCGGCACGACGACCGATCTGGGTCTACCTCCCCCCTGGCTACGACGGGACCGACGAGCACTATCCGTCGTTGTATCTCATCATGGGCATGACCGGTCAGATCGACATGTGGCGCAACCGAACACCGTTTCGCCCCAACGTCGTCGAGCTGATCGACCAGACGTTCTCCGACCCGGAGGTACCGCCCTGCATCGTCGTGATGGTCGACTGCTGGACCAGCCTGGGCGGGAGCCAGTTCGTCGACTCGCCCGGCACCGGCCGATATCACAGCTACCTCTGCGACGAGATCGTGCCCTGGATCGATGCCCGATACCGAACCCTCCCGTCTGCGCACCATCGAGGAATCACCGGCAAGTCCAGCGGCGGCTACGGAGCGATGATCACACCGATGCTGCGTCCTGACCTCTTCGGCGGGCTCGCCACCCACGCCGGTGACGCACTCTTCGAGGTGTGCTTCCAACCCGACTTCCGCGACACGGCGCGCGCCCTACGCGCCTACGACGGCTCCTATCCGGCCTTCTGGACCGACCTCCGCAGTCGTCCCGCCATGAGCAAGCCGGCTGACGCGACCCTGATCAACACGTGGTGCATGGCCGCGTGTTGGTCCACCGACGACGACGGCACCGTGCGGCTCCCGTTCGACGTCCGCACCGGCGCTCTCGACGAGGACATCTGGGACCGATGGCTCGCCTGGGACCCCGTGCGCATGGTCGCGGAACATGTGGACACGATGCGATCCCTGTCAGCGATCTACGTCGACGCTGGCACACGCGACGACTACTACCTGGACCTCGGAGCGCAAGCCTTCGTCGACGCCCTCGCTGCGATCGATGTCGAACCAACGTTCTTCGAGCTGTTCGATGCCACCCACAGCGCGATCGAGTACCGCTACCCGATCGCGCTGCGCCATCTCGCCGACCACCTCTCCCCTTGACCACTTGGGCCAGGACGCGACGAACGCCCGGTCGGATTGCTCCTCACCAGGGTTTCTTGGTGGGCACAACGGGACTCGAACCCGGACCTCGGAATGCTCTGATGAGCGAATCCACCACATGCGGTGGTTTGGCTCATCAGTTCGACGTAGCGGGCGCTCGGCCCTCAGGCGTACGGACCGACGACCGGGCCACCGTCGAGACGCCGGACAACGATGGTGCTCGACCGCGGCAGGCCGCCGACTTTGTCTGGCCAGTCACTGCCGCCACCTTCACCCGGATGTTGGATGTTGACGAACGCCGCAGTGCCGTCGGGGGTCTGGGTGATGCCGGTCACCTCGCAACCGACGGGCCCGACCAGGAATCGCTTGACCTCTCCGGTCGTGGTGTCGGCACACAGCATCTGGTTGTTGCAGGCGACGGGTTGTGTTCCGTCGGTCTGGATCCACAGCGAGCCGGCACCGTCGAACCAGAGCCCATCAGGTGCACCGAACGCGGGGATTCCCGGTGTCACCGGCGTCGGGTTGCCCGGCGCGCCGGCCGTGGCGGGATCACCGGCGAAGATGAAGATGTCCCACGTGAACGACGTGGCCGTCGGGTCGCCACCGGTCTCGTCCCAGCGGATGATGTGCCCGAACGGGTTGCCGACGCGAGGGTTGGCTTCGTCGATCGGGAACTGCGAGCCGCGCCGGCTGTTGTTGGTGAGTGTGCAGTACACGGTGCCCGGGTTCCTCGGGTCGGCGGCCATCCACTCGGGACGGTCCATTCGCGTGCCTCCGACGGCGTTGGCTGCGCCTCGGGTGTCGACGAGGATCTCGGCCATCGTTGCGAATCCGGTCGTCTCGGGAGTCAGAGCGACCCACGAACCAACGCCCTTCGCGTCACCAGGGGTCAGATCGTCGCTGAAGACTGCGACATAGAGCGTGCCGCTGTCGAGCACGGTGTCGGGATCGTCTTGCCAACGGTTGGCGCTGACGAACTTGTAGATCCGCTCACCGCGCTCGTCGTCGCCCATGTACACCACTACACGGCCGTCGGAGCACTCGACGAGCTCGGCGTTCTCATGCTTGATCCGGCCGAGTGCTGTGCGCTTCTTCGGGGTCGAGGTCGGTTCGAACGGGTCGATCTCGACGACCCAGCCGAACCGGTTGGACTCGTTGGGCTCCTCGACGATGTCGAAGCGACTCTCGCTGACGTACAGCGGGGGCCCGAAACCAGCGACGCCCACGCCGTACCGGTTCTGGAGGGCGTTGGGGCTCGCTCCGGTCGTCGTCGTGCCGAAGTAGGCGTTGAAGTTCTCCTCGCAGGTGAGGTAGGTGTCCCACGGGGTTTTGCCGTTGGCGCAGTTGTTGGCCGTCCCCAAGACCGCAGTGCCCGTGGGATCGGCGCTGGTCGTGAGCAGTGCGTCGCCCGCAGCCGGACCCGTGAGTTCCATCGGCGTCATGGTGGTGATGCGACGGGCGTAGCCCGAAGGCTTGACTTTCCACTTGTTGCCGGTTCGCTTGATCTCGATGACCGAACAGCCCTGTGCGGCCATCGCCAGGGCCGACTTCTCGGCGGTCCAGTCGGAGGTGCCGTCTTCGAACAGGAACTCGGACTCGGTGATCTCGTGGTTGAGGACGAGCAGACCCCGCTGGTTCGGCCCGCGGCTCGCGAGCGGGAAGTAGTGCATGCCGTCATGGCTCTGGCCAGCGGCGGCGAGCTGTTCAGCGAGGGTGATGTCGGCGCCCGCGAACCTGCCGCCGGAGCCGGCGATCCGGTCGCCCCAACTGAAGAGCGGTTCTGCGATGTAACCGTCCGGCACAACGACGTCGTCGACGGTGGAGATCCCGATGCTGGTGAACTCCTTCACGCCGCCCACAACCCCGGACGGTTTGCCTGCAAGTGCAGAGTTTCCGCGGCCCTCCTTGGCCGCAGCCGTGGTCGAGAGCTGCGGCGCAAAGAACGTCGCGGCGGCGGTGGCAAATCCGCCGACGAGGACCTTGCGGCGGCTGAGAGCGGACTGGAGGACGTCTTCGAAGGTGGCGGAGGTATCGGTCATGGGTGAGTGCCTTTCGGGGAAGGGGGAACGCGACCCACTGTCGCCCACCAGGGTGAACACCGCCCGTCGCGAGCACGGCGTCGCGTTGAACCGCGAACGAAGTCACGGTGAACCATCTCGAACGCTGCGAGCGTTCACCCGAGTCGACGAAACCGCCTGTTGACGAAACCGCCTGTTGTCGGCCCGGACCGGCACCGACAATCGACCCAGACGCGACGAAGCCCCGGTCGGATCACTCCTCACCAGGGCTTACGGGGTGGGCACGACGGGACTCGAACCCGGGACCTCTACCGTGTCATGGTAGCGCTCTAACCAACTGAGCTACGCGCCCGTAGCAGAGCGGTACGTTACCAAGTCGTGAGCGCCGCACCACACTCCCCCGCATCGTTGCCGGTGATCGATGTGGCACCCTTGCTCGACGCGACTGCCGCTGCGGATGAGGTCGGTCACGTTGCATCGCTGATCGACGCCGCATGTCGAACGGTCGGCTTCTTCGGGATCGTCGGTCACGGCGTTGGCAACGACCTCCAGGACCGACTCGAGCGGGCGGCGCACGACTTCTTCGCCCGTGCGGAGCGAGAGAAGGCCGAGATCGCCATGGAACGAGCTGGCTCGGCCTGGCGAGGATGGTTTCCGGTCGGCGGCGAACTCACCTCCGGAATTCCCGATCGCAAGGAGGGCATCTACTTCGGCACCGAACACTCCCCCGACGATCCACGTGTGATCGCCAGGACGCCGTTGCACGGTCCGAATCAGTTCCCCGGCGACTCGGATCCGTTTCGCCTCGCCGTCCTCGACTGGCTCGAGTCGGTACGACCAGCAGCCGACGCCGTGATGCGCGGCATCGCACTCGGCCTCGGGCTTCCGGCCGACTGGTTCGAAGAGCACCTCACCCGCGACCCGACCATCCTGTTCCGGATCTTCCACTACCCGCCGAGCGATGGTGACGCAACCAATGACGAGTGGGGCGTCGGAGAGCACACCGACTACGGGCTCCTCACATTGCTTGCGCAGGATGCGCTCGGCGGCCTGCAGGTGCGCGCCGTCGATGGCGAGTGGATCGACGTCGAACCGGTCCCGGGCGTCATCGTGTGCAACCTCGGCGACATGCTCGAACGCCTCACGGGCGGGAGATATCGATCCACACCGCACCGGGTTCGCAACACATCGGGCGAAAGCCGGCTGTCCTTTCCCTACTTCTTCGACCCGTCCTGGGATGCGACGGTGCCGACGCTGCCGCTCGACACGTCGCCGCTTCCAGAGTCGGGACGGTGGGATGGCGCCGACGTCACCGCATGGCAAGGGACGTACGGCGACTACCTCACTGGCAAGGTTGCCCGGGTCTTCCCCGATCTGTTCCCGTCCGTGCATCGGCCGGGCTGAGCGTCCGAGGCCGGTCAGGGCACCGGAGGCGGAGCAACCGCCACCAGCGAACCATCATCGGCAACACCGACACCCTCGGGCATCAGCACCGGAGGCTCAGCAACCGCAACCACCGAACCATCATCGGCAATGCCGACACCCTCCGGCATCGGGACCGGAGGCTCGGCAACCGCCACCACCGACCCGTCATCGGCAACACCGACACCCTCGGCAAGCGCGACGGCCTCGACAGGGGCGACGCCGGGGTCACCCAGCGACGGCGTCGACAGCGCGTGTACCAGCTGTTGCACCGACACCATGAGCTCCCATTCCGCTCGACCGATGGCGACGGCGAGTTCGGGCTCAGGGAGCAGTTCGTGCGACCCGGTCTCAGCGGTCACCGCCGGCGCGGCGTCGGTGAGTGCGACATCTACGACCGATACTGCCGCTGGCGACGAGGTGTCGACCTCGACGATCTCGATCATCGGCGCGACGTCGCTCGAGCCCTGCGCGAAGGCCCCTGCCGGCGCGAGATCGATGGCGATGGATCCGGTGGCGACGATCGACAACGCACCCAGCGCGAACATCGCGAGCAGCGCCTTGCGCTGTGCTCGTGTGGCCCCCATCCGGTCGAGGAGGTCCTCGAGCACACGCTGCTCGCTGACGCCCAAATGGTCGGCAATCGCGCAGATGTCGTCACTGCGTAGGGTGATGGACGGTTCACGCTGTTGCCCGCGCAGCTGGCGAACGAGGACCAGGTAGCTGTGCAGGAGCGACTCTCGATCGCCGTCGCGGAACATGGCGTGAACGGGACCCGCGACCAAATCGCCGGCGGTGATCACCAGCGGTGTGCGTTGGAAGGTGGTGGCGGCGGGCATGAATCGGTCACTTTCTCGGCGGTCGTCTCCATCACTCATCGGCGTGGGATCCGAGAACCTGAGCGAAGTGTAGAGACCTTGCGCATATCCGCGGGCCACGTCCCGCGGCTGTTGCCCACGGATCAGCTGGACGTGTCGACAGCGAGTCGAGCGTCGGACTCGCGAGACACCGCTTCGTCAGCGGAAACGCATCGAGATGTCGTTGGCCATCAACCTGCCGGCCCGGGTGAGCACGACCCGACCCCGATCGGTCGGATGCGCGGTCACCATGCTCTCGAGCAGCGCGAGCGTCTCGGGCGAGAACGCATCGCTCGGCACGCCGTCGCGGGTGCGCAACGCGAGTTGAAGTGCCTCGAATCGGCGGGTGTCGGCGTCGAGCGTCTCCGACGACGCCTCGACCGAGACCCCTCGAGCGATCGCGTCGATGTAGCGATCAGGGGTGCGCAGGTTCCACCAACGCCGACCTGCGTGGTGGGAGTGGGCTGCGCAGCCGAAGCCCCGATAGTCAGCCTGGTTCCAGTACAGGAAGTTGTGACGCGACTCGTGGCCGGGCTGCGCCCAGTTCGACACCTCGTAGTTGGCCAGCCCGGCAGCGCTCAGGAGATCATCGACCAGTTCGTACTTGTCGGCCTGGTCATCGTCGTCGGGGTGACGATCCGGCTGATCCGCCAGCGGGGTGCCCGCTTCGACAGTGAGGCCGTAGGCCGAGATGTGCGGGGGATCGAACGCCAGGGCTGCCTCGACCGTTCGACGCCAGTCGTCGACCGACTCGCCCGCCGCCCCATAGATCAGGTCGAGATTGAACGACGGCATCCCTGCCGACTTGATGGCATCGACAGCACGATCGACGTTGCGCTGATCGTGGGTTCGGCCGAGCGCTGCGAGCACGTGGGCCGACATCGACTGCACGCCCAGGCTCACCCGATTGACGCCGGCGGTGCGGTACGTCGTGAGCATCTCGACGGTCACGTCGTCGGGATTGCACTCGACGGTGATCTCGGCGTCGGCCGCCACCGGGATCGCACGGATCAACTCGCCGAGGTCGTCGGGTGGCACGAGCGTCGGCGTGCCGCCGCCGACGAAGATCGTGTCGGCGATCGGCATGCCATCGACAACCGCCCGCTCGATCTCGGTTCGAAGCGCATCGAGATACGCAGCGATGAGATGTCCGCGGTCGGTCCATGTCGCGAACGCGCAGTACTCGCACTTCGACGCGCAGAACGGGATGTGGATGTACGCCCCGAAGTCCGACCCGGCCATCCACCCAGTCAACCGTCTGCGATGAGACTCAGCGCACCCCGTCCGCGACGAAACTCATCGCACCACCAACCAACCGGCTGCGATGAGACTCAGCGCACCCCGTCCGCGCCCAAACTCACCGCACGGTGGGTCAGCCGGCTGGGACGAAGAGCAGATCGAGCGCGGCGAGACGCTCGCCGACCTGATCGACCGGCACATCGAGCATCGCCGCGATCGAGCGCGTGTCGTCTCCACGCACGGTGATCACCCGGCCGTTGAAGTCCTGGCGTTGCACCTGGATCAGCCGCAGGTACCGAGCGAGCATCTCGAACGGCGAGCCCTTGAGCTGGACGAGCTTGGCGACGTCGATCGCCAGCTTCTTGTTCGTGGGCGAGGCGAGCGCGGCTGCTGCCTGGCTCCCCGTGACCTCCCGCGGCAACAACTGCTCGACCGGGACGGCGTAGAACTGCGAGAGACGGTCGAGTCGCGGCACCGACAGCGCCCGCTCGCCCCGCTCGTACGCGCCCAGCACCGACGCCTTGAACTCCTGATTGGACTGGGCCTCGACCTCTTGCAGTGACAGCCGCTTCTGCTTGCGGATCACGCGGAGTCGCTCTCCCACCTGCTGGCTGTAAGCCGAAGGAGCGTCGTCGTCGATCATGGTCATGTCAGTTCCCGCCTTGCTGTTCGATTCGTCGGTGGCGCCCGCCGGCCGATCCGGTCGTTACCCTTGGGTAACTCGGCCAGCATAGACGGTCAGCGTTCGAATGTCACGCAGAGTGTGGATACTGCCACCGCTGCGGTCTCTGTGCGCAGGATTGTCGGTCCAAGGTCGATGCAATCCTGGGCGACCGCCAGCTCGGCGTCACTCCATCCACCCTCTGGGCCGACGGCCACCGCCGTGTCGCCTGCGGTCAGCGAGCGACCACCGGGTTCGGCGACGACGAAGTCACCCAGCACGGCGGCAGCGGGCCGAGGCGGCTCGATCGTGAGGCGAATCACTCGTCGGCTCTGACGCAGCGCTTCGTCGGCGATGCGTTGCAGTCGAGCAAGCTGGTGATCGACACGATCCGGCTTCCACCGCGCGACCGATCGGTCGGCATCGAGCAACACGAGCCGGTCGATGCCCAACTCGGTGACCTTCTGCACCATCCAGTCGAGCCGGTCACCCTTCGGGATGGCAGCAGCGATCGTCACCGCTCGGGCCGGTGCCGGCTCGCTGACGACCTGGGTTGTCGCATCGAGGCGGACATGGTCCCCGTCTCGCACGACAGCGGCCAGACACCATCGACCTTCGCCATCGGTGACGCTGACCGACTCGCCGTCGCGAAGACGCAACACCTTGCGCAAGTGATGTTCGGTGTCGTCGTCGAGCGCGATCGCTCCGGCCTCACCGAGCAGGGCGGCGTCGACGAGCACGTGCGTGCTCGTCGAACGCAGCGCTGATCGATCGAGATCCACCATCAGCGGCCTCTCGTCAGGAGAACGCCGACTTGATGCGCGAGAACAGGCCTTCCTTGCCGTTCCCGACGACCTCACCACGCCCCTCGGCGTAGCGCGTGAGCAGATCGACCTCGTCGTCGCTGAGCTTGGTCGGAATGTCGACTCGGACCCGCGCCCGGAGGTCGCCTCGACCGCGGCCCCGGAGATGCGGCACGCCACGTTGGCGCAGCACGAATTCCCGACCCGGCTGCGTTCCCGGAGGCACGATCAGGTGCTCGTTGCCGTCGAGTGTCTCCAGGTCGATCTGAGTGCCGAGCGCAGCCTGGGCGATCGACACCGGCACCTCAGTGACCAGATCGTGGTCGTCGCGCACGAACCGCTCGTGCGGGGCAACCCGAAGGTGCACGTACAGATCACCCGCACCCCCGCCGCGTGGTCCGACCGCACCGCGACCGGTGAGCCGCAGCGTGGAACCCGAGTCGACCCCGGCCGGCACGTCGACCTGGTAGCTCTTGTCGGAGGTGACACGGCCCTCACCGCGGCAGGTACTGCATGGCGTCGTCACGATCTGGCCGAGTCCACCGCAACGGCTGCACGGGCTGGCGGTGACCATCTGGCCGAGCAGACTCTGACGAACCCGCTGAACCTGACCGCTGCCTCCGCAATCGCTGCAGGTGACCGGTCTGGTGCCCTCGCCGGCTCCGGAGCCGTCGCAGTCGTCGCACCTCGTGGGGAGCTTGAGCGAGACGTCGATCTCGTCGCCGAACACCGCCTGCTCGAACGTGATGTCGGCGATCACTTCGATGTCCTGACCGCGCGGCGGCCCGGACGGGCCTCGCGTCCGCCCACCACCGAACGGGCTGCCGCCGCCACCGAAGAACGTCTCGAAGATGTCACCGAGCCCGCCACCGAAGAGATCCTCAGCGGACTGCCCGCCACCGGCACCCCCGACGCCCGCTTCGCCGTAGCGGTCGTAGCGGGCGCGTTGTTGGTCGTCGGAGAGCACCTGATAGGCCTGTGCAACCTTCTTGAACTGCTCGGCCGCCCCGGCATCGTCGGGGTTCGCGTCGGGATGGAATTCGCGGGCGCGCTGGCGGTATGCCTTCTTGATCTCGTCGGCCGATGCGGTGCGCGGCACGCCGAGGAGTTCGTAGTAATCAGCCATGGGACATCCCATCATGCCGTGAGTTGGGCACCTGAACTCAGCCTTCTTCGATGCGATGGCCGAGTTGTTTGCTGACCACCTCGACCGTGGCGAGCGCTTGCGGGTAGTTCATCCGGGTCGGTCCGAGCACGCCGACCGAGCCGAGATGTTCACCGTCGACGACCACAGGAGCCACGACGACGGAACACGCCGCCAACGGCTCGACGCCGTGCTCCACACCGATCGCGACCGACATGCCACGGTTCACGATGTCGCTGACCAAGGTGACGACGACGAACTGTTGCTCGAGGGTGGCGAGCACCGACCGAACCACCTCGACCGCGTCGAAGGCATTGGCGACGGCAGCCGCTCCACCTGTGAAGACCTGCTCAGGACTGGACGTTGCGTGCAATGCGTCGAGTGCGTCAGCGCACAGCCGGTCGACGACGGCATCGCCGGTGACGGTCACCGAGGTGACCGAGCCGAGCACCGAACCCTCCAACGCCGCGGACAGATGGGCTCCCGCTGCCGACAGCTTGAGGTCGTCGTCTCCGTCTCTCAACTCGACCGCGCTGTTCTCGACCGTTCCGTTGGCGAAGACGACGATCACGGTGGCGGCGGTCGTCGAGAGCGACACGAACTGGACACGGCGAACCGGCACCGCCTCCGCCCGGGGCCCCACCACCACGCCGGCGTTGTTGGTGAGCATCGCCAGCAGATTGGAGGTCTGGTGGAGCATCTCTTCGAGCCGGCCGTGCGCGGCGGAGAAGAACTCGCCGACCTGGCGGGTGGTCGCCTTGTCGAGGCGGCCCGGGCGCGTGAGGTGGTCGACGAAGTAGCGATACCCCTTGTCGGTGGGGATTCGTCCGGCCGAGGTGTGCGGCTGCACCAGGTACCCCTCGTGCTCGAGGTGGGCCATCTCGTTGCGCACCGTCGCCGACGAGACCTGAACCGTCGGGGCCTCGGCGATGTGGCCGGACCCGACGGGCTGAGCCGTGGCGATGTACTCCTGCACCACGGCACTCAAGATGGCGGTCTTGCGGTCGTCCAACATCTGGCACTCGAGTCTACCGACTGCCAACCGCCCCGCTCATCGCGGGCTACGGGGCGAGGCTCTTCAGGCGCCGGAGGGCTTCGTCGCGCTCGACCTTGTGGTCGAGCATCGGCTCGACGGGGTCGGTCACCCAACGGGCGACATACTCGCCATCGGGGTCGTAGCGTTCTTGCTGGAGATGCGGGTTGAACACGCGGAAGTAGGGAGCCGCATCCGTGCCCGTGCCGGCGGTCCACTGCCACCCGTGATTGTTCGACGCGAGATCGCCATCGATCAGGTGCTGCATGAACCACCGGGCACCCCACTGCCACGGCAGATGCAGGTCCTTCACCAGGAAGCTGGCCACGATCATCCGTACCCGGTTGTGCATCCAGCCGGTTGCTGCGAGCTGCTTCATCCCGGCGTCGACGATCCCGAACCCGGTCTCCCCCGCCGTCCAACGGTCGAAGCGCATCCGGGCCGCTGCGTCGGTGTCGACCGGCATCGGATCCATCTTGGGACTCAGGTTCTCCCAGGCCGTGCGCGGCTGTTGGAACAGCACGTCGGCGTAGAACTCTCGCCACGCCAACTCGCTGGAGAACACGGTGTGCCCCTTCGGGCCGGCACCAGAGGCATCGAGATCGGCGAGAAGTTGCCGAGGGTGGATCGTGCCCCACTTGAGTGCGGGCGACAGCTGGCTCGTTCCGGCAACACCCGGAAGGTTCCGTCGAGCTGGGTAGTCGTCGACGCCATCGGGGAGGAACCCTGCCCACAGGTCGTGAGCCGCCTCCTCCCCCGCCGGCGGGAGTTCGATTCCGGGATCGGGTCGATCGCCGAGCGGTTCGGACTCGACGCCGCCCGAACGAACCCAACGGATGTCATCGGCGGGAGCGTCGAGCGGGAGGTCCCATCCGACGCGGCGCCAGACCTTCGAGAACGGCGTGAACACCGCATACGGCGTGCCGTCGTCCTTGGTCACACTCCCCGGCGCGACGGCGTAGGGCGACCCGACACCCTTCAGGTGTCGGCCGTCACGCCCGAGAGCTTCCTTCACGTCGCCGTCCCGCCGACGACCGTACGGCGAGTAGTCGCGAGCCACGAACACGGTGTCGGCGTCGACCTCGGCGGCCAGCGCCGGGATCACGTCGACCGGATCGCCGTGGCGGATCACCATCCCGGCGTCGTTGCGTTCACGAATCGAGGCATCCAACGATCGCAGTGCATCGTGGAGATACGCCAACCTCGGCGCACCAGACGAGGCGAACGTCGGGTCGACCACGAACACCGGAACGACCTCGCTCCCGTCGGCACCGGCCGCGAGCAACGCCGGATTGTCGGCGAGGCGCAGATCGCGCCGAAACCACATGATCGATCGTCGAGCCACGCAGCACGTTGTACCCGCGATCCGGGCGACCAACCTGATCGAGAGGCCGTCAATCCGTCGTCGCCAATCGAACCACTCCGGTGGATCTGGTGGTCAGGCCTTTGCGATCGTGTCGCCAGGCGACACCGTGCCCGGCACCACGACGACGGCGCAGATGCCACGGAGGCGGATGTCCTTGCGGGAGTTGATCCATCGAGCAGCGTCGATTCCGTATCGGTCGGCGAACTTGGCGCACCCGGTGTGCGGCTTCGTCGTCACTTCGATGACCGCGGTGCCGGCCGCGAGCCGAGTGCCGGCCGGGCAGTTCGCAGCGGACAGATCGAAATCGACGATCAGCTGGTCACCGGCGAGCGGCCACCGCTCGCGATCGGCCCCTGCGACCGCCTCCAACGCTCGCGCCGACATCAGGTTGAGTTCGGCCAGCGGATCGGCGGGACCGCCGCCCGGCTTCGAGCTGCCCCGTTCGAGGTAGTTGTCACCGACGAGACCGATGCCCGGTCGCAGCTCGCCGCCGTCGAGCACCAGCCGCTCCCCTTTGGCCGGGCGAGCCACGACGAGTTCGACCGTGCCGACCTCGGAGGGCGCCGAAGCGATGTGTTCGACGAGTTCGTCGAGTTCGTCGGTCGTCCTCGTGGTGGCTGACATTCCCTCAGTATGGTCGCCTCCGGGAGGTCGACGATGACGAGTTTGGAATGGTTCGGTTGCGCGACGTTTCGGCTGCGCACCTGCGGGTTGACCGTGATGCTCGATGCGTACATCGACCGCGCTGCAGACGCCGCCGGTCCCGGCGTTCGAACAGAGGACATCAGCGAATGCGACTGGATCGTGATCGGTCACTCGCACTTCGACCACCTCTACGGCGCCGAACGGATCATGTCGCAGACCGACGCCACGCTCATCGGCAGCTACGAAACGATCAGGGTGATGACCGAGGCGGGCGTGGCACCCGAGCGGATGATCTGCGTCGCCGGCGGCGAGACGATCGCGCTGTCGGACGATGTCACCGTGGCGGTGTACCCCAGCCAGCACAGCTGCGTGTGGTCGCATGGCTCGATGGGCCAGCCCGACGAGGTGTGCCTCGGCGACGTGGGTGTGACGTGGCACGAGCAGCGCGAGCGCATGCAGGGCCTGACCGAGTACCTCGGCACCGCGCTGTCCGAAGCGTCGACCTCCCACCTGCTCGCCTCGATGGGTTCTCACAGCCAGCGAGGCGATGGCGGTGCACTGCTGTTTCACTTCACGACACCCGACGGCACGCTGCTGTACCAGGACACGTCGGGACATTGGACCGGCATCCTCGACGGACTCCGACCAGACGTCGCCATCCTCGCGGCGGCAGGCCGGGGCAACATCGACGGCGAACCGATCCAGGGCTCGCTGCTCGACTTCCTCCGGATCCAGGTCGAGGCGCTGCAGCCCACCACCACGACGCTCTGCCACCACGACAACTGGCTTCCCGGCTTCTCCGTGCCGACCGACATGGAGCCGATTCGCGAACTGTTCGCCGGACTACCGAGCGAGCTGCTCGAGCTCGACTACGTCCAACCGACCACGATGTTCTGAACGCGGCGGGCCAGCGAACCGAAACGTCCCTGTCCGCCCTGCGTGTTCTGCCACGACCTGAGACGATTCCACCGCCGGTGACGAAGGGCCCGTGCATGCTGCACGTCGGCGTGCACATGATCGGTTCGGAGCCCGGGTTGGCCGGGCCGAAGGAGGTCGCCATGCGCGCACTGGTCGTCTACGAATCGATGTTCGGCAACACCCACACCATCGCCCAGCACATCGCTGAAGGGATCGAGCCGTTGTTCGAGACGATGGTCGTCTCCGTGGACGAGGCAACGCCCGCGCTGACGACCGGTGCAGGGCTCGTCGTCGTCGGCGGTCCGACACACGTCCACGGCATGTCGAGCAGCCGCAGCCGCTCCGGCGCCGAGGACATGGCGGCAAAGGACGATCACCTCGAACTCGATCCCCACGCCTACGGCGCCGGCCTCCGCGACTGGTTCGATGGTCTCGCCGACACCGCGGGCTCCGACCATCTCGCGGCGGCCTTCGACACCCGAGTCCGAGCATCAGCCCTGCTCACTGGACAGGCATCGAAGGGCATCGCGAAGCGGCTCCGCGCACACAATTTCCGACTCGTGGTCGACGGCGGAAGCTTTTCGTCGACAAGTCGAATCACCTCGAGAGCGGCGAGGCCGACCGCGCCACGGCGTGGGGCCAGACCGTGGCCAAGGCCGCTCAGGCAGCGGCAGCTGCGGCCTGAGCGGAAGCTCGCCGGGCCCACGACGGACGATCCGTCCAGAGCCGCTCGATCCGGTACAGCGGAGCGAACGCGACCAGGAACAGCGGCATCGGGAACCCGATCAGCATGAACGCCAGGATCCCGACGTGCATCAGCCATGCAGCGATCACCCAGGCGGTCCGGACGCGGCCGCCGAGCAGCGCGACGGGGGCCGCCAGTTCGATCACGACCGTGGCAGCTGCCGCGAACGGCCACATCCAGTCGAGGCGAACTCCCCACCCGGCGACCGGCGACGGCGAGCCACCCAGGAGGTCGAGCCGCGCTGCGGCGTAGGCGACGTGGTTGCGCAACGTGTCGCCGACGACCCACTCGAGACCGCCGTAACGCAGCTTGGCCACTCCGGTGATCACGTAGGTGATCACCAGCACCAGCGAGGCAAGGGCGATCGGCCATCCATACCTGGTCGACTCGCCGTCGATGCCGCGAGCGATGCGACCCCGTCGCCGAGCGTCGAGCGACCACACATCGGCCGACGGCGACAGCGCCACGATCACCAGGTACAGCACCATCAGGTTCTCGAAGTGCAGCAGCTGCCCCCACGACCCCCGGTACGACCCGAGCGCCAGCATGCCGAGCGCGAACAGCGGCCCGACGATTCGGAAGCGCCAACCGATGACGAAGCCCACCCCGGCGAAGGCGGTCACGGCAACCACCGCGTCGATGACGACGCCCGAGACGGGGCCGTCGAGCAGCGCTGCCAGGCCCACACCGTCGAACCCGGTGCGACGATCGCCCAACTGGAGGAACACGGGGAGGCGCACGAGCAGATACACGACCGCAAACGTCCCGACCAGCATCCGCAGCATGGCGAGTCGCTCCGGCGGGGCGACCGCGTCGATGATCGGCAGCGATCGGCTCGTCGGGGCATCGAGCACCTCCGTCACCACGGCACCTCGCACGAGGCATGGACGGTCCGGTCGAGCAGGCTCGAATCACCTTCCACCTGCGCCACCACGTCGTGACGCTCGGTCACCACTTCGATCGAGACGCTGGTCGGTCGTAGGCCGCTCCAATCTCGCGCTCGTTCAGCGATCTCATCGCACCGCCGCTGAGCCCGGCCGTCGCCGATGGCATCGCGCAGCTCGCCGGCGACGATCAACGGGTCGTCGCTGTCGCCGATGACCGCGAGCGTCAAGGTGGACACGGCGCCGTCCTCGTCGACTGCCTGAGCGGTTGCGAACGTCACGACCTCACCTCGAGCGCGCGAGTACATCGGATACGTCGACAATGGAAACCCATCCCGGTCGAGCACGACCGGCGCAACGAGCGCGCCGACGAGACCCGCCGTGATCAGGATCCGTTCTGCACGACCCACCTGATCATCATGCCGAATGCCGCGACCATGGTGTCAGCCCGTCGGGGTCAGTTCGGGTGCGTCGGCGCGGGCCCCGGCCCGCCAGTACACGCCGGCGATCGCCACGCAGACGAGGCTGATCACGCTGCTGTACGCCAACGCCCACTCCGCGGAGATGTTGTCGGCGATCAGCCCGGTGATCGGCCCGCCGATCGGCGTCGAGCCGAGGAACGCCACCGCCTGCAACGCCAAGAGACGACTGCGCATGTCGGGCGGACATTCCTGCTGGGTGATCGCATTGGCACCGGTGACGAATGCCGCGCCGCCGATCCCGAAGGGCACGCACCACAGGTACGCGACGAGGAGCGTCGGCGCCCAGGCCAGCCCGAACCCGGCGAGCGCCATCACCACGATCGCGCCGAAGAACCATCGCATGGTGACCACGTGCTGTCGAGCCGTCAGCAGCGATCCGGTCAGCGAACCGAACGACATCACCGCAAGGAGGAATCCGTAGGCGTTCTCGTCACCCCAGCGGACATCGGCCAGCTTCGGGAACACCGTTGCCTGGTTGAACGCCACCATCGAGACGATCACGAGCAGCGAATAGATGATCAGCAGGTCGCGGTGCCCGCCGACGAAACTCAGCGCCTCCCGGATCGGCTTGCCGCCCTTCGGGCGCCGCGCGGTCGGGAACATCTCGTCGCGGCGAATCGCCACCAGCGAGAAGATGATCGCGAAGAACGTGACGCCGTTGAGCATGAAGCACCACGCCGTGCCGATCGTGGCGACGAGCACGCCCGCGAGGGCGGGGCCGAAGATGCGAGAGCCGGTCATCACCGCCGTGTTCAGCGACGTCGCATTGGGAATGTCGATCGTCGGGACCAGTTCGGTCACCAGACCGCGCCGCGCCGGATTGTCGAACGCGTTGACGACACCGAGGAGCAGCGACAACACGTAGACCATCGGCAGGTTGGCCCAGCCGGCGAAGTCGATGGCGCCGAGCATCAGCGCTTGCGCAGCCAAGGCGCTCTGCGTGACGATCGCCATCGTCCGGCGATCACGTCCGTCGGCGATCACCCCGGCCCAGGCGCCGAGCAGGAGCATCGGAAGCATCTGGAGCGCCAGCGTGATACCGACAGCCGTCGCCTCGCCGGTCAGGCGGTACACGAGCAGCGACATCGCCGTCATCTGCAACCACGTTCCGACGTTCGACACGGCGAGCCCCGAGAAGAACAGCCGCGCGTTGTAGTACTTCAGCGAGCGGAACGTGGACGACATCAACCGTCCATCGTTGCCGTTGGATCGGGCGGGCGCACGACCGAACGCTTCGAGCGAACCGTCTCGTATGACAGTCTGGCCCTGGCCGACGACCGGGAGAGGAACCCTTTGATGCGCCCACGAACACCACGACCGATTCGATGCTCGATCGCGCTTGGCGCCGCCGCGACACTGGTACTCGCTGCGTGTGGCAGCGACGACGGCGGTGGCGGAGGCAGCACCGAGGCCTTCTGCGAGGAGATCAGCAAGCTCGCCGACGCCGACGTGGAGACGACCGAGGAGCAGGACCTGGCAGCGTTGCAGGCCGTGGCCGCTGCCGCTCCGAGCGACATCTCCGACGAGATGAACCAGTTGGTCGACGCCTTCGAGCAGGTGCAGTCGTTCGACGCCGAGTCGGCGTCGGAGGACGAGATGACCGACTTCCTCGCCCTTGCCGGCGACATCGACGGGGCGAGCACGGCGGTCGAGGAGTTCGCATCAGAGAACTGCCCCGACCTGCCAGCGGACTTCTTCAGCACCGAGTGACCCGGGCGGACGGTCGGGTCCGTCCCCGGCCGCCGTCAGTCGTCGAGCTTGAGGGCGTTGATGAAGACGTCGCCGGGCACCTCGACCCGACCGATCGACTTCATCTTCTTCTTGCCCTCTTTCTGCTTTTCGAGCAGCTTGCGCTTGCGGGTGATGTCGCCGCCGTAGCACTTCGGCGAGCACATCCTTGCGACGCGCCTTCACGGTCTCGCGGGCGATCACCTTGCCGCCGATCGCAGCTTGGATCGGCACGTCGAACATCTGGCGAGGGATCAGCTCCTTGAGCTTCTCGCACATCCTCGCGCCGTACTGGTACGCGGTGTCTCGGTGCACGATCATCGAGAACGCGTCCGCGGGCAGCCCATTGAGCAACAGGTCGACCTTCACGAGATGCGACTGGCGGTAGCCGGACAGCTCGTAGTCGAGGCTGGCGTAGCCCTTCGTGCGGGACTTCATCTGGTCGAAGAAGTCGACGACCACCTCGGCGAGCGGGACCTCGTAGACGAGTTCGACCCGTTCCGGCGACAGGTACTCCATCTTCTTCATCTCACCACGGCGTGTCTGGCACAGGTCCATCAACGTGCCGGTGTACTCGGTCGGCGTGATGATCGACAGTTTGAAGAACGGCTCTTCGATCGAGGCGATCTTCTGCGCTTCGGGCATGTCCGCTGGATTGTCGACCGCTTGGGTGGTGCCGTCGGTGCGAGTGAGGCGATATTCGACGCTGGGGGCCGTGGCGATCAGGGCGAGGCCGAACTCGCGCTCGAGACGCTCCTTCACGATCTCCATGTGCAGCAGTCCGAGAAAGCCGCACCGGAAGCCGAACCCCAGCGCGCCCGACGACTCCGGCGTGTAGGTGATCGACGCATCGTTGAGCTTCAGCTTCTCGAGGGACTCGCGCAGGTTCTCGAAGTCGTCGCCGTCGATCGGGAACAACCCCGAGAACACCATCGGCTTGGGGTCGCGATAGCCGGGAAGCACGTCGGTCGACCCACCGGATGCCGAGGTGACGGTTTCACCGGACCGCGCGTCGGCGACGTCCTTGATGCCGGCGATCAGGTAGCCGACCTCGCCCGGACCGAGTTCGTCGACGGGCGTCGGAACCGGATTGCGGGTGCCGATCTCGATGGCCTCGTGATTGGCGCCCGCCTGCATGAACGTGAGCTTGGAACCCGAGGTCATCGTGCCCTGCATCACCCGGATGCTCGAGACGACACCCCGGTACTGATCGAACTGCGAGTCGAAGATCAAGCCCTGCAACGGTGCGTTGGCATCGCCCGTCGGTGCCGGGATCTGCTCGATCACGGCATCGAGCAGGTCGGGCACGCCCTCGCCGGTCTTGGCCGACATCCGGATGATCTCGTCGGCCGGGATGCCGAGAATCGTCTCGATCTCGCCCGCGTACCGGTCGGGGTCGGCCGCCGGCAGATCGATCTTGTTCAGCGCCGCCACGATCTCGAGGTCGTGTTCGAGCGCCAGATAACAGTTGGCCAGCGTCTGGGCCTCGATTCCCTGGGCGGCGTCGACCACCAACACCACGCCCTCGCACGCAGCAAGGCTGCGGCTGACCTCGTACCCGAAGTCGACGTGGCCGGGTGTGTCGATCAGGTGGAACGTGTGGCCCTTCCAGTCGACGCGCACGTTCTGGGCCTTGATCGTGATGCCCCGCTCGCGTTCGAGGTCCATCGAATCGAGATACTGCGAACGCATGTCACGAGCGTCGACCGCTCCGGTGATCTCGAGGATGCGATCGGACAGCGTCGACTTGCCGTGGTCGATGTGCGCGATGATCGAGAAGTTGCGGATGCGGGACAGATCCATGTCCGACCCAACGCTATCTGGGCACGTTGCCGCTCAGGATGGCCTCCCGATAGAGTCCCAGGGCTGTTCAGCGCGGGCACCAGGTCCGGCTGCGCACCAATCGACGCACAGCATTCGACGAGAGCAAGGTTTCCACGGCAATGGCCAACATCAAGAGCCAGAAGAAGCGCAACATCACCAACGAGAAGCGCCACGAGCGCAACAAGGCGGTGAAGGCGGAGATGAAGACCCGCACCAAGCGCGCCGAAGCCACGATCGGCACCGACGAGAACGACGACGCCGTCAAAGCCGCTGTCAAGCGCATCGATTCGGCCGCCTCGAAGGGCATGATCCACAAGAACGCAGCCGCTCGCAAGAAGAGCCGCCTGATGAAGAAGGTCAACGCCGCCGGCTGATCTTCTCCGACCGCTGCGGCGGTCGACAACCGAACGTGTCGAACGAGCGCTGCGCCGAGTCGCAGCGCTCGTTCGCGTTCCGGGGCCTGGCGTCAGCGGCGGAGTTTGGAGAGGCGAGCGACGAGGACTTCCATCACCAATTCGGGTTCGAGGTCTTTCGCTCCGCGCAGGTCGAGGTCGGCCTGCGCCAGCAACTCGACCGCACGTCGAGTCGAAGCCGGTCCGAGCCGCCGATAGTTGGCGAGCGCCTTCTTGGCGGGATACGGCGACTTGATCCCTGTGGCCGCCATCGCGTCCTGTTCGGATCGCGCCGCGACCCCGTCGAGCTTTGCGATGTTGGCGTAGTGGCTGTGCATGATCGCCATGATCTGCAAGGGGTGACGCTCACCCGCGTGCATCATCCGACCCAGCAACGTCAACGCCTTCGTGGTGTCGCCGGCGTCGATGGCGTCGGTGAAGTCCCACGGCGGCACTCCCCCGGCTTCGCCGAGGAACGGCTCGATCTCGGCGAACGTCAGGACGTGATCGCCGCCATACGTGCTGGTCAGGGTGGCGAGGATGCCGTCGAGGCGCCCGGCGTCCTCACCCAACCAGGCGCCGAGCTGGGCTGCTGCGTCCGGCTTGATCCGCAGACCCGCCTCAGCGATGTGATCGGCAATCCAGGCTTGGCGGTCCTTGGCCCGCGACGGTGGCGAGGTGTTCGTGACCGTGCCGACCGCCTTGACTGCGTCGCCGAGCTTCTTGGGGACGCTCCCGCTGTTGATGACGACGACCAGATCAGAGGTGTCGAGCGGATTGGAGAGGTAGGCGATGAGCGGCGCCAATTCGTCGGCGGTGAAGCGGTCGACGCCGCGGGCGACCACGACCCGCTTGTCGGTGAGAAACGACGGCGTCTGCGCCGCATCAACGACCAGTCGGAGTTCGTACTCGTCGTCGTCGAACTCGTCGACCATCATCGCCCGGTCGCCGTCGCCGACGAGCTCGTCGACCAGTTCGTGCACTGCGGACCGCAGCACCGACTCGTCGTTGCCGCTGAGGAGATGGGTCACCATGGAGACCCCGATTCTTATCGCGTCTCGGGAGGCCGGCGGCAAACCAGGACGCCGATGGCCACCAGAGTCACCCCCCAACCGAACCACGACCACGGCGGGTCCGGTTCGAAGCGGGCGCCGAGTCGAGCGACCGTGTCGACCCATCGGGTACCGATCCGAGCAGGCAGCATCGCGAGCGGTGCCAACGCCGGAATGGAACCAGCGACGAGCCCAGCCGGCAAGCCGTACAACATCACGAATCCGGCGACCGGGACCGCCAACAGATTGGCGACCACGCTCACCAGCGGCAGGCGGCCGAACACCAACACACTGGGAATCACGACCCCGAGCTGAGCTCCCAGCGTGATACCGAGTGGCAACGCCAACGGCCCGAACATCGCCAGACGCTGCGCCAACCACGGCCCGACCGTGCACACACCTGCCGTTGCGCCGACCGACAGCCAGAACCCGATCGACCAGGCGAGCAGCGGATCGACCAACACGAGCCCGACGACCGCCAGCGCCAAGATCCGCACCGGGCTGCGCTCTCGCCCGGTCGCATACGCCGTGGCCGACAGTCCCGCCATCACTCCAGCGCGGAGGATCGATGGCTCGAAGCGAGTGAGCGCCGCGAACCAGGCGATCACCGCCACGGTCAGTGCCCACCGAGGCAACGGTCGCAGTCTCACCAGCAGCGGGCCGCACGCCGCCAGCACGAACGCCACATTCTGTCCGCTCACCGCGGTCAGGTGCGACAGACCGCTCGCTCGGAACCGGTCGATCATGTCGCGAGGTTGATCTCGGTCGTCGCCGATCACGAGCCCTCGATAGAGCGCGCCGTCGGGATCCGGAAGCACTGCGGCAGCCCGCTCGATCGTGGCTCGCACCCGATTCGACGCTCGGGCCACCGGTCCGCCGGCATGGACGTCGCTCGCCCAGTCCAGTTCGAACTCGCCGACGACGTGCTGCCACGCGACCCGATGCGCACGTTCCGGCTCGATGGCGCGGCGGTCGCCGCTGACCATCACCCACTCGCCACCGCGCCACGACCGCACCCGTTGCTGCTGCGCCCGTCCGCGGGACCACAGTTCGAACCGCTCACCGTCGACCTCGATGATGACGCGGGTGCTCGATGCGTACGGCTGAGGGTCGTCGATGAGGCGAACCCACCCGTCGTACGGGCCCAGCGCATCGGGTGCGAGCCCCGACCATTCGTGTTGCGACCGCACGGCCCCACCAGCGGCGAGCACCATGACGACGATTGCCACGACCAACGAGCGCGCCGTGATTGCGAGCGTCCCGCCGACGACGATCCCCAGCGCGACGGCGATCGCGACGGACCCGGTGCGCACGGCGAGAACGACCACCACGGCGAGCGCAACGACGCCGCCATCGGTGACCGTGGTCACGAGCGAACCGGCTCGCCACCACGGGCGACCGTCCGTGCCATATCCTCGTGGGTTCGTGACCTCGTTCACCCCCATTCCGCCCGGCGCTCGCCCGTCACCGACGGTAGGCCCCTCCGGCCCGCCCGTCATCGAGGGTCCCCGTTGGTACCGGGCGCGTTTGCGCACGCTGGGGCCGCTCGCTGCACTGATCGTTCCGATGATCGTTGGCGGAATCGCCTACTTCTCCCTGCACCTGTTCGACACGGCCTGGAGTGGCGCCGTCGGCCTGATCGGCGGCGTGTTCGCTGCGCCGGCGTTGCTGGCGGCCGGGGCTCCGTTCGGAGACCGAGGGCTGTACCCACTGGCGGTCGCTGCCTCGGGCCTGTTGTGGATCCTGATCGGCTTCCTGGCCGCACGGCGCGCCACCCGCAACCCGATGGCGACGTGGCCCGATTTCTGGCGCCACTACGCATGGATGTGCGGCGGCGTCTGGGCGGGTGCAGCGATCGCTCTGGTGGTGGCTGCGGCGTCGATCTCCGATTCGCTGATCTGACCCCGAGCGAGCGCACGGCGCTCATGTCGCAACCAGGCCGCGCAGCGCTTCGAGCTTCGCCGGACCGATGCCGGGTACCCGGTCGAGGTCGTCGACATCGAGGAAGGGACCGTTGCGCTCGCGCTCCGCAATGATCGCGGTTGCCGTTGCGGGTCCGACACCGGGCAATGTCTCGAGTTCGGCCGCCGTGGCGACATTGACGTCGATCGGTCCCGCTGGCAGGGTCCCGGTGGCCGGAGCCGACGGCGCGGTGAGCGACGGCGGCACCTCCTCGCCCACTGCCGGCACGTAGACCTTGACGCCATCGGCCACCGCTGATGCGAGGTTCAGCGCATTCCAGTCGGCGGCCTCGGTCGGCCCGCCGGCGGCGACGATCGCATCACGGACGCGAGCGCCACCAGCCAGTTCGTAGACGCCGGGTTCGACAACGGCGCCCGCGACGTGGACCAGTACGACCGCGGTGCTCACCGGGTCGATCGGCGGGCTTGTGGTCGCCGCGCTCGATGGCACGGTGGTGCTGGCGCGAGGCAGAGACGCCTCGGTTGCCGGCGGCGGGGTGCGGACCAGCCAGACGGCACCGGCACACACGATGAGCGTTGCCATGGACGCGGCAACGAGCCGTCCGATCCCGAACCATTCGACCCACGCTCGGGCGCGCTCGGCCGGCGACCGGGGTGGCACCGGCCTCTCCAGGGCTTCCACCATCGACCTCCTCGACCAGCGGGCGCGTGACGCGCGGCATCACCAGGAGGGAGTCGGTGAACGCAACGCTACCCACGCCTCCCGCCCGCACCACCGACCGCCGACATCACCTCGACAGCGATGAGCCAAACCCCGGGATCTGGAGGGTTCGCTCATCGGCACCGACCCCAACCCCGAGCGATGAGCCACACCCCAGGATCCGGGGGGTTCGCTCATCGGCACCGACCCCAACCCCGAGCGATGAGCCACACCCCGGGAACCGGGGGGTTCGCTCATCGGCATGGGGGCTCAGCGCGGCGAGCCGGAGGAGGCGGCGCGCCAGAAGGCGCGATAGGTCGGGTACTCGATCGCCTCGGTGACCCACCCGGACCGCACGAGTTCGTCGTGGAGTCGGGGCAGGTTGCGCCACGGCACGCCCATGTCGACGTGATGGGCGAGATGCCAACCCGTGTTGTACGGCACCATCCAGTACCGAGCGAGCCGACCCTGGCGAATCACGTGGGTGGTGAGACGCCGGTCCTTCGAGCGAACCATGCCGCCGTGCTCGGCGATCGAGCGGAGCCTGTTCGACACCTTCCACAGTGTCGACCACGACAGGATCCACACGACGTACGCGAGCGGTCGCATGAACAGGATCGAAGCGCCGAGCATCGCGACGTGGATGGCCACGATGTACCGAGCCTCGACGCGGCCGTGGCGCAGCGAGAACCAGATGCCACGGAAGTTCTTGTAGGCGCTGTTGCCGGTTGCATCGCGCCGCAACTTGCGCCGCCACGAATCACGCGGGATCGGGTACCCGGCGTACAGCGCAAGATCGGGCTCGTCCGGACCCATCTCGTCGCGGTGGTGGGCGAAGTGGACTCGGCGATACGCAAGCATCGCTTGATACGTCGGATAGGCCAGCAGCCACCGCCCGACCAGGTCGTTCATCCGGCGATTCGTGAACAGCAGCCGGTGGGCCGCTTCATGGGCGAGGATGTTCAGACACACGTGGCCGCGTGCCATCAGCGCAAACGCCAGCAGGTACGACCACCAGGTGTTGATCCACGCCGCTGCGATCACCACGCCGAACGACTGCAGCAATGCGCCGAGCACCGTCACCGCATTGCGAGCATTCGAGAAGTGACGGAGTTCGTCCCGCAGCGGCCTCCTCGGCTTGGCCCGTTCGTTCAGGCGATCGGTCGGCAAGACGTCGGGCAGCACCGTCGGGTCGGGCACCATCGAACCCGGAACGAGCAGCACCGCCTGGCGCGGCAGGGGACGGTGACTCAACGGTCGTAGCCATGCTTGGATGTTACACTCGATGTTCGTGTCGAACAATGCGAGTATTGCCGAGTCGGGTCCATCGTCGCCCCTGAACCCGCTGACTCCGCGCTCGATCGTGCTGTCGGTGCTGCTCGGCTCGCACCCTCCACGAATGCCAGTCGGCCGCATTCTCGACTTCACGTCGTTGTTCGACCTCCCCGGCGGAACCGTTCGCACCGCACTCTCACGAATGGTTGCCGCGGGCGACCTCGTCAACGACGACGGGACCTACCGGCTCTCCGCCCGTCTCATCGAGCGGCAGGCGCAGCAGGACACCGGTCGCCATCACCCTTCGAGCGACTGGGATGGTGCGTGGTGGACGGTCGCGGTGTTGTCCGATCGTCGCACGATGGCCGAACGTCGCGCCTTCAGAGCCCGAGCCAATGGCGCCCGGCTGGGCGAGTTGCGCCCCGATCTGTGGTTGCGGCCGGCAAACATCGACGTGGCCACCGATCAGCCCGACGTGCTCGTCACACGCGGGCCGGTGGTCGTCGGCGACGAGCAGCAACTGGTCGCGGAACTCTGGGACCTCGACGCGTTGCGGGTCAGGGCCGACTCGCACCGTGAGGCACTCGACGAGATGGCAGCGCGATTGGGCGAGGCCGACGACCGAGCGCTCGCCGACTCCTTCGTGGTCCTGGCGGCCGCCCAGCAGTTCCTGCGAGTCGAGCCGCAACTGCCGGCCGAGCTCTCACCGGACGATGCCGGGACACGCCTGCGCACTGCTACTCCGAGGTGGTCGAGGTGTTCCAGACCCAGTTGGCCGAGTTCTTCGCCGCGCGGAGCGGCGACCAGGTCAGTACAAGCGCGCCGTGAGCTGACGGCGGTAGTCGGCGGTGCGTGGATCGTCGGGCCCCATCAGCTCGAGCAGATCGACGTACTTCTGCCGGGCCTCGTCGTCGGTCTTGACCTGGTCGAGCAGACCGGTGAGTTGCTCGTCGTAGTCGTCCTGCGGCGCGTCGCCCACCCGGGCAAGCGCCGCCACGTGACGGGTGCGATCCGATTCGGGAATTCGGCCGAGCAGGGCCAGCGCTTCGTCATTGTTGCCGTCGGCGATCAGCAGTTCCGCGAGCGCAACGATCGCATCCTCGTTCGCCGGCTCCATCGACAGCGCGATCCGCAAACTGGCCTCGTCGCCCGCCTCGATCAGTTCCTTGACCGCCACCTGCTCCTCGCTGGGCTGCAGCGTGTCGACGAAGCGTTGTACCTCGTGTTCCGGATACGCACCGACGAATCCGTCGACGACCGCACCGTCCTTCAGCGCGTACACCGCGGGGATCGACTGGGCCTGGAAGGCCTGCGCAATGCCGGGGTTCTCGTCGACGTTGACCTTTGCCAGCACGACCTTGCCGTCGGTGGCGTCGATCACCTTCTCGATGATCGGACCGAGGGTCTTGCATGGCCCACACCACGGCGCCCACAGGTCGACGACGACGGCCACCTCCTGAGACTTGTCGATGACTTCGGTCTGGAACGTGGCGTCGGTGACGTCGATGGCTGCCATGCCCTCAACGCTATCGGCCCGGCATGATGGCGATCGGGAGCGAGGGCCTGACTACCCTCGGTTCGCACATGACTGGACGCGTGAAGACATGAGCGACATTCCCGGAATCGACATCGAGCCCGTCACGACGTGGTTGGAGGAGAACGTCGAGAGTGCGGTCGGACCGTTCCGCTTCGATGTGATCGCCGGCGGCCACTCGAACCTGACGTTCCGCGTCACGGGTGCCAGTGGACCACAGCTGGTGCTCCGTCGCCCGCCCCTCGGCCACGTCCTCGCCAGCGCGCACGACATGGGTCGTGAACACCGAATCCTCTCGGCGCTGCAGGGAACCGCTGTTCCCGTTCCCCCGGTCGAGGGGTTCTGCGACGACCTCGCCGTGAACGGCGCACCGTTCTATGTGATGCGCTTCGTCGACGGTCACGTACTACGCGACCGCGAAACCGCGGAGCGCACTCTCTCCGAGGAGGCTCGAGGCACGGCAAGCCGGTCGATCGTCGACACCATGGCCGCCATCCACGACGTCGACCTCGAAGCCGTCGGGCTCCAGGAACTCGGGCGGCACGAGGGCTACATCGAGCGTCAGCTCAAGCGTTGGTACGGGCAGTGGAACCAGGGCAAGACCCGCGAGCTCTCCGCCGTCGACCGCGTGTACGAGGGCCTGCTGGCACGCATCCCCGATCAAGGTCCGGCGACGATCGTGCACGGCGACTACCGCCTCGACAACTCGATGGTCGACAACGACGGAAACGTCATCGCCGTGCTCGACTGGGAGATCTGCACCCTCGGTGATCCGCTCGCGGATGTCGGCCTGCTGCAGGTGTACTGGAACGGGCCGAACGACAGCGCCGGCGCATGGAGCGGCACGTCGACCTCGGCGCCGGGATTCTGGGATCGCCGTCAACTCGCCGAGCGCTACGCCGAGGTGTCGGGTCGAGACATCTCGCAACTCGACTTCTACGTCGCCTTCGCATTCTGGAAGCTGGCCTGCATCATCGAAGGGGTCTACTCGCGATACCTGGGCGGTGCGCTCGGCGACCGCCCGCCGGAAGAACTGGCCCCGTTCAAGCTGCAAGTCGAACACGCCGCTGCATCCGCCGAGACGTATCTGGACGCGCTGGCGTGATCGACCCGCAGGGCGCGTTCGAATGGCTCGTCGACGAGCCGATGCTCCACGAGCCACTTCTCGTGGTGATGCTCACTGGCTGGATCGATGCCGCCGGTGCCGCCGCCGCAGCGGCCGATGCGTTGTCGAGGGAGTGCGAGACGAGCCCGATCCTCCGCTTCGACGACGATACGTTCGTGGACTTCCACGCTCGCCGGCCGGTGATGGAACTTCGCGACGGCGTCAACACCGATCTCGTCTGGTCCACGATCGAGCTGCGCGCCGGTCGATCGAGTTCGGGGCGCGACGTGCTGGTGCTGACCGGACCCGAGCCCGACATGGCGTGGCACCGATTCGCCCGGGCCGTGAGCGACATCTCCGTCGAGCTCGGGGTCACCAAGATGGTGGCGTTCGGCGCGTATCCGTTCGCAGCGCCCCACACACGCACGCCGCGGCTGTCGTGCTCGTCACCATCCACCGAAGTGCTCGCCAACGTCACGTTCGCGCGCAGCTCGGTCGACGTGCCCGCAGGCGTGGCCGCCGCACTCGAACACGCGCTCCACGCACGCCGCATCCCCACGCTCGGCATCTGGGTGCAGGTGCCGCACTACGTCGTCGCGATGCCGTATCCGGCGGCGTCGGTCGCACTCCTCGACGGGCTCACCGAGGTGACCGGCATCGAGGTCGCCGCCACCGACCTGCGAGCGGCCGTCGGTCATCAACGCGAGCGCATCGATGCGAGCATCGACGGCAACGCCGAGCACCTCGGCATGCTGCGACAGCTCGAAGAACTCTACGACGCGTCGATCGATGGCGAGGCGACGCCGGGTCCGGCGATGGAGATGCGCTCGGGCGACGAACTC
The DNA here is from genome assembly GCA_963741875.1 of Ilumatobacteraceae bacterium. Taxonomy (GTDB): domain Bacteria; phylum Actinomycetota; class Acidimicrobiia; order Acidimicrobiales; family Ilumatobacteraceae; genus Sva-07. The sequence continues at coordinate 311,617 of CAVUJO010000003.1, forward strand.
GCTGACGAGATCCAAGCCTTCCTTCGCGACCAGGACTGACCCTTCTCCTCCACGTTCGGGCAGGAATCCGGAACCGAACGACGAGTACGGTCGACGTCCATGAAAGTCGACGGCAACATCGGAATGGATCTGCGGACCGTTGCGCAGAAGGCGCAAGAGGTCGAGGCCGCGGGCTACTCGGGAGCGTGGACCGCGGAGACGTCGCACGACCCCTTCCTGCCACTGCTGCTGGCGGCCGAGCACACCGAACGTCTCGAGATCGGCACCTCGATTGCCGTCGCGTTCGCTCGCAGCCCGATGACGCTGGCGAACACGGCGTGGGACCTGCAGGCGTATTCGCAGGGCCGATTCATTCTTGGCCTGGGAAGCCAGATCAAGCCGCACATCACCAAGCGGTTCTCGATGGAGTGGAGCCACCCCGCCGCCCGGATGCGGGAGATGGTGCTCGCGATGCGGGCGATCTGGAACACGTGGCTGACCGGCGAGAAGCTCGACTTCCGCGGCGAGTTCTACACCCACACGCTGATGACACCGTTCTTCACACCACCGGCATCCGACCTCGACGGTTTCGGGCCACCCAAGGTGTTCCTGGCCGGCGTCGGTGAGCTGATGACCGAAGTGGCCGGCGAAGTCTGCGACGGCTTCCTGTGCCATGGCTTCACCACGGAGAAGTACCTGCGTGAGGTGACGATCCCGGCGCTCGAGCGCGGCCGGGCGAAGGCAGGCAAGACGATGGACGGCTTCGAGATCGTCGGTCCGTCGTTCGTCGTCACCGGCAACGACGACGAGCAACTCGAGGCCGCAGCAACCGGCACCCGCCAGCAGATCGCGTTCTACGGCTCGACACCCGCGTACCGCAACGTGCTCGAGATCCACGGTTGGGGTGGCCTCCAAGATGAACTGAACACACTCTCCAAGCAGGGCGAATGGGCGAAGATGGGCACGCTCATCGACGACGAGATCCTCAACACGTTCGCCGTCGTGGGAACCCCGGAGGACATCGCCCCGGAACTGTCGCGACGCTACGGCGACGTGATCCAGCGGATCAGCTTCTACGCCCCGTATGCGAGCGACCCCGATCGCTGGGCCAGCGTGATGGCCGCCCTCCGAGCCGCCTGACCCACCTGTCCCGCCCGTTGTGAGCGATACACGCGATATGTGCGCAGATCGCTCACCGCACCCTGAACTGACGTCGACGTTGTGAGCGATACACGCGGTATGTGCGCAGATCGCTCACAGCACCCTGAACTGACGTCGACGTTGTGAGCGATACACGCGATATGTGCGCAGATCGCTCACAGCACCCTGAGACGGCGCGGGCGGGGGTCAGTGGGCGTGGCCGACGGCGCCGGCTCGGCGGCGGAGACTGCCGCCGGCGACGTAGGCGATGATGAAGAAGCACGCCGACGTCAACACGATGGTGGGACCCGACGCGACGTCGAGGTGATAGCTGGCGTTCATGCCGACGAACCCGCTCACCGCACCGATCACGCCGGACAGCGCCAGCATCTTGCCGAAGCTGTCGGTGAGCATCCGGGCCACCACTGCCGGCACCACGAGCGTCGCCGCGATCAGCGTCACGCCCATCACGTTCATCGTTGCCAACACCGTGGCCGACAGCACGATCATCAACAGCGCGTCGATCCAGGCGGTCCGGACGCCGGTCGCTGCTGCCACCTGCGTGTCGAACGTCGTGAAGAGGAGCGGGCGGTAGAAGAAGAACACGACCGCCGCGGTTGCCAAGGCCACCCCGACGATCAGCCAGACGTCGGAGGTGGTCACGCCGAGCACGTTGCCGAACAGCAACGCGTCCGCGTTGCGACCCGGAGATCCGTACAGCTGCACCAACGCGAGTCCGAGCGCGAACGACGCAGTCGTGACCACCCCAATCGCAGCATCGGAGCCGATCGGGCGCCGTCGAACGATCCCGCCGACCGCCAACGCCGTCACCACACCCCAGATGCCGGCACCGAGGAAGAGATTGACACCGGCCAGGCCGGCGACGGCGTAGCCACCGAAGATCGAGTGCGACAGGCCATGGCCGATGTAGCTCATGTTCCGGAGCACGACGTAGCAGCCGACGACGCCACAGAGCGCGCCGGCGATCGTGGCCACGTAGATCCCGTTGCGGAAGAACTCGAACTCGAACGGTCGGAGCAACTCGTCCCAACTCATGCTGATGCTCCCCCGCCACCGGCAGTCCGGCGGCGAAGCGGCGTGACGTTGCCATCGATCGGGGCGTCGACCACGACGCGCATACCGCCGTGCTCGAGCACCTCCATCGGCGAGCCGTAGGTCCGTTCGAGGACGTCTGGCACGAGTACCTCGTCGGGGCGACCGGCACCGATGACCGACCGGTTGAGACACACCACGGTGGGCAGGTGTGCCGCGATGCCGTTCAGGTCATGCGTGGTCAGCACGATCGTGAGCCCGTCGGAGTTCAGCTCGTCGAGGAGGTGCAGCACGTCGTGCCGGGTCCGCACGTCGAGGCCGGAGGTCGGTTCGTCGAGGAAGATCACCTGCGCGTTGGTGAACAGTGCCCGCGCGAGGAACACCCGCTGTTGTTGGCCGCCGGAGAGCTCGCGGATGTGTCGGCCGCCCAGATTCTGCATGCCCAGTCGGTCGAGCACCTCGGAGATCTCCGCCCGTTCTCCTCGCGTCATCCAGGGCATTCGGAGCCCGCGCGCCCTGGCCATGCCGACGCACTCGGCGACGGTCACCGGGAAGTTCCAGTCGATCGTCTCGACCTGGGGAACCAGGCCGACCGCCAACCCCGGTGCTCGCCGGACGCTTCCTGACACCGGATCGACGGTGCCGAGCATCGCTTTGAGCAACGTGGATTTGCCCGACCCCGATGGACCGACGATGCCGACCAGATCGCCCGGTTCGATCGTGAGGTCGACGTCGATCAGCACGGGCGCGCCGCCGCCGTAGTTGACCGTGAGATCGCTGACGACGATCAGGCCGCCGGCCAGGTCCGGGCCGCTCATCACAGGAGGCTCATCTGCTGGTCACTGCGGGTACTCCGCGTTGTCGCGGGCCACGTTGCGGACCTCGAAGTCGCTCAGTGCGCTGGCGTCGCCACCGAGCGCTTCGGTCATCGTGATGAAGTTGAACTTCATCAACCCGAGCCACGAGTGGTCGGTGTCGCCCGGAGCGTCGGGAAGATCGTCGTCACGCAGGTCGTCGACGTACACCGCGCCCGTCTCCTCGGCGATCTGTTCGAGGATCGGCGACGGGAACACTTCGGAGCCGAAGATGGCGGGCACCTGCTCGGCCTCGATCTGCTCGATCAGGTTCACCACGTCGGCGGGTGTCGGATCACCGAAGTCCGCCGGTTGGACGGCGCCGATCACGTTCCAGCCGTAGGTGTCGGCGAAGTACGCGTACGCATCGTGATAGGTCACGAGCTTGCGCTGATCCTCGGGGATCGTGTCGAACGCCTCACGGATCGCCGTGTCGAACTCGTCGACGAGGATCACGAACTGGTCGTAGTTGGCGTTGAGCTGGTCGGTGCACTCGGGAACCTCGGCCACCATGGTGTCACGGATGATCTCGGCATACACCTTGACCAGCGTGGGGTCGGTCCACAGGTGCGGGTTCGGCTTGCCGCCGTCTTCGGGGAACGAGAAGTCGTACTTGAACTGGTCCGGTTCGATCGTGAGATCGCCCAGTTCGATGACCTGCACGCCGTCACCGACGTTGGCCTCGGCGAGTGCTTTCGTTGGCTCCTCGAGCTGGAGTCCGTTGATGAACACCACGTCAGCGGTGGACATCAGCTCGGCCGCCGAGGGCGGCGGCTCGAACGTGTGCGAGTTCGTTCCTTCTGGCACGATGCCGATGATGTCGGCGCAGTCGCCGATGACGTTCGCCGCGATGGAGGTGATCGGCGCCACCGTGGTCACGACCTGGAAGTCGGATGCGGACTCGACCGCGTCGCTCGTGTCACCAGCGCCGTCGTCGGTGGAGGTGTCATCGCTGCCGCATGCAGCGGCGATCAGTGCCAGGGCAGCGGCGCCTGCCACCAGGCGCCGTGTGGAGGGTGTCGAGGTCATGGCGATGGACTGTAGTTGCGACCTGTTCGCAAGTACAGTCGTGCTCGAAAATGCTGTTGACCAGGCATTTCGAGCACCACGACGCGGCGAGTCGAGCCCGTGAGTAGGGTCGCCCGAATGGCCGTGGATCGCTGGAGCGACACCCTGATCGTCACGCGGACGAGTCGACGCCGACCGCGCCGACGAACTCGAGCAGTCGGCCGAGGCAGGCGGCTGCGTACTGCTCGCCATCGAACCCGGTGACGACATTGCGTCAGCGCTTGCGGGCGTCGCCGTGGCAGAGGATCTGCCCCGCACCGAATGGTTCGTCACGCTCACCGATGACGCTGCCTCTGCGCGGCTCGATGGTGAAGTCCCGATCACGTCACAACTGCGGACGTTGGCGCCCATCGACGGCGGCGTCGCCATCGCGGCCACGACCAGTGTCCGGTTCGTCCACCACCCCACCATTGCCGTTCGAAGCGTCGGCGCCGGCCGGATCGTCACCACGGGCATCTCCGACCTCGACGCGCTGCGCCGGCACTCGACGCTCGGGCCCTTCGTGTCCCGGCTGCTCAAACCAGCCACGCCCGCTCGCGCCACCGACTTCGGTGTGGGCGTCGTCGGCTACGGACCATTCGGGGCAATGGGGTATTTGCACGGCCTCGCGGCGACGGAAACCGATGGCCTGGCGCTGGTTGCCGCTGCCGACTCCGTCAGCGACCGCCTCGTCGCTGCCCGCGCCGATTTCCCCGATCTCGTCGCGCACGGCTCCGCCGAGGCGCTCGCCGGCGACCCGGCGGTCGACATTGCGATCATCGCCACCCCACCGGTGCTCCACGCCGAACTCGCGCTGCAACTCCTTCGAGCCGGCAAGCACGTCGTCATCGAGAAGCCGATGTGCCTGCGCCGCGAGGACGCCGACGCCATCATCGCCACCGCGGCCGAACACGACCGGGTCGTCACCGTGCACCAGAGCCGGCGATGGGACCGCGACTGGCTCGCCGTACGCCACCTGATCGACAGCGGCGACATCGGCGACGTGTTCAACACCGAAACCTTCGTCGGCGGCTTCGAGCATCCGTGTCGCGCCTGGCACTCCGAGGAATCGATCTCTGGCGGGGCGATCTACGACTGGGGCTCGCACCACGTCGACTGGATCCTGCAGCTCTACGGTTCATCGCCCACTCGGGTGCTGTGCAGCGCGCACACCCGCGTCTGGCACGACACGACCAATGCCGACCAGCTCAGCCTGTGGATGCAGTGGGCCGATGGCCGGGAGGCCACCTTCCGCCAGAGCGACGTGTGCGCGATCCGCCGCCCCAAGTTCCACATCGAGGGGACGAAGGGCACGATCGAGGGGCACTACCAACCTGTGGTCAACGACCACATCGTCCCCGGCCGCGGCCACGTGTCCGAGGTGTCGCATCATGCCGAAGCGCCTGTCGACCTCACCGTCGCCACCTATGACGGAACGCTCGGCGTGCGGGAGACCACGGCGGCACCCGCGCCCAGCCCAGGCTGGGGCTTCCACCGCAACCTCGCTGACCACCTGCTCCTCGGCGAGCCGCTCGCCGTCCGCCCCGAGGAATCCCGTGACGTCGTTGCCGTGCTCGAGGCCGGCCACCGGTCGGGCAAGAACGGCGGCGAACTCGTCGAGATCGGGTGATGGTCGATCAGCCCGCCCCCATCCGCCTCGGGGTCCTCGGCGCGCGGTCGATGGTGGCGACGAATGCGGTGATGCCGGCGATCGACACCTCCGACCTGGCCGAGCTGGTCGCGGTCGCGTCGCTCGGCGGCCCCGTGCCCGAACCCTGGAGTCACCTGGGCGCCGGAACCTACGACGACGTGCTCGATCATCCCGACGTCGATGCGGTCTACATCCCACTGCCGAACGGGATGCATCGCGAGTGGGTCGAGCGGGCGGCCGACCGCGGCAAGCACGTACTCTGCGAGAAGCCGATCGCCCCGACGGTGGCCGACGCTGCAGCGATGGCCGCGGCATGCGACGCCGCCGGCGTGCTGCTCGCAGAAGCCTGGATGACGCCGTTCGATGCACGATGGATCGCAGCGATGGCCGCCGTCCGCGACGGTGTGCTGGGTTCGGTCCTCGACGTCGACACGTCGTTCACGTTCACCATGAGCGCCGAGGCGGGCGACAACTACCGCTGGTCGCCCGATCAGGGTGGTGGTGCCCTGCTGGATGTCGGCATCTACTGCCTCGGCCCGATCGTCGAGCTGTGGGGTGCGAACCCGGAGGCGATCGACGCGACGGCGCTGTGGCACACGACCGGGGTCGACGCTCGCACCGAGGCGACCCTGTCGTGGAACGACGGGCGCGAGGCGCGCATCCGCTGTTCGTTCGTCGACGCCGAGGAACAGCGCATCGAGATCGTCGGCGATCGTGCGTCGCTGATCATCGACGCAGATGCCCACACCGGCGGCGAGCGCGCCGACCGATTCCTCCTGGCCGGATCCGACGGCCGGGTGTCGACCACCTCGGTGACCGCGTCCGATCCGTACCTCGGTATGGTCGATGCATTCGCCCGGGCCGTCCGCGGCGACACACCCTGGCCACGACCCATGACCTCGACACTCGAACTGCTCACCCTGATCGAGCGGATCGCGAGCGCAAGCCGGTGACCGGCGAGGTGGCGGGCATCGAGCCCCGCCACGAGTGGCACCCGTTGGCATCGGGCGTCGACCTCCATGCCGTGCACTGGGATCCACCGACTTCGGCACCGTCGAGCAGCGAGCCGGTCTCGTTCCTCCTCGTGCACGGCCTCGCGTCGAACGCCCGGCTGTGGGACGGCGTGGCCCAGCACCTGGCACGGCGTGGACACCCGGTCGTCGCCGTTGATCAGCGTGGTCACGGCCGCTCGTCGAAACCGGACGACGGCTACGACATGGCGACCGTCGCCGACGATCTCCGCATGTTCATCGACGTGCTCGGCTGGGATCGCCCGGCCGTCGCCGGTCAGTCGTGGGGCGGCAATGTCGTGCTCGAACTCGCCTGGGCCCACCCCGACTCGGTGTCGATGATCGCCTGCGTCGACGGCGGCTTCATCGATCTCGCCGGCAGGTTCCCCGACTGGAACGACGCGGCGACCGCACTCGCTCCCCCACGGCTCGCCGGCACACCGTTGGCCGACATCACCCGCTGGCTCGAAACATCGGCCGCCGACTGGCCCGAGACCGGACGGCAGGGCACCCTCGCCAATTTCGAGGTGCGCGACGACGGCACGATCGCTCCGTGGCTCACCTTCGAGCGCCACCTCACCGTGCTGCGCGGCTTGTGGGAGCACCAGCCATCGAGCCGGTACCCGGACCTGCACGTACCCACGCTGCTGATCGGTGCCGACACGGGCGATGTCGCCTGGAGCGCCTCGAAGCACGACGCGGTCGATCAGGCGCTCGCCGCACTGCCACAGGGACGGGCGGTGTGGTTCAGTCCGGCCCATCACGACGTCCACGCCCAACAACCCGACGCGGTCGGTGACCTGCTCCACCGAGCCGCCACCGACCCGACCTTCTTCCCCTCTCCCACCACGACGCCCTCGGAGGCCCCGTGAACACGGTGACCGCATGACGAATCCACGCATCCTCGCCATCATGGGCTCGGGCGAAACCGCTCCGACGATGAACGCTCCCCACCGAGCAATCTTCGAACGCCTCGGCCCCGATGCCGACGCCGTCCTGCTGGACACGCCGTTCGGGTTCCAGGAGAACGCACCGATTCTCGCATCGAAGGCGATCGAGTACTTCCGCGACGCGATCGGCCGTCGAGTCGAGGCGGCCGGCCTCACTCGTACCGATACGGGCGACACGGTCGCCGTCGAGCGCGGCGTGTCCAAGGTGCGGTCGGCCGACTGGATCTTCGCCGGGCCCGGCAGCCCGTCGTTCGCACTCGATCAGTGGAAGGACACTGCGGTTCCCGACGCGCTCGCCGAAAAGCTGCGTACGGGAGGTGCGGTCGTGTTCTCCTCGGCAGCGGCACTGACCCTCGGAAGGGTCACCGTACCGGTCTATGAGATCTACAAGGTCGGTGTCGACCCGTATTGGCTCGACGGCCTGAACGTGCTCGCCGACGTGGGTCTCGACGTCGCAGTGATCCCGCATTACGACAACGCCGAGGGCGGCAATCACGACACGCGCTTCTGCTACCTGGGCGAGCGACGCTTGGCGATGCTCGAGCCGTCGCTGCCTGCGGGATGTTTCGTCCTCGGCATCGACGAGCACACCGGTGTGGTGATGGACCTCGATGCCGACACCGCCGAGATCGTCGGCAAGGGCGCGGTCACCCTGCGCCGCAACGGCGAGTCCGTCCGCATCGAATCCGGCCAGACCGTTCCCATCGACACCCTCCGTGCGGGCCCCGACGGCGCCAGCCGTCTCACCGGTGCCGACGCACCGGAGTCGGACCCCGGTCCGAGCCATCTCACCGGTGCCGACGCACCGGAGTCGGACCCCGGTCCGACCTCTGGCCAAAGTGACAGCGGCACAGGACAAGGAGCAGCGGGAGGTCAGTCCATCCCTGACTCCCTCGCTGCCGCAGCGAAGCTCCACGAGGCGGCCTTCGGCGCAGCACTCGACGCCCGCGACGCCGATGGCGCAGTTGCCGCGATCCTCGACCTCGAGTCGGCGATCGTCGACTGGTCACGCGACACGCTCCAGTCCGACGACGTCGACCGGGCCCGCGCAGCGCTCCGCTCGATGATCGTTCGTCTCGGTGCAGCGGCCACGGCGGGCGTGCGCGATGTCCGCGAGGTGGTCGGCCCGGTGGTCGAGGCCGCGCTGGCCGCCCGCGTCGTTGCGCGGTCCGAAAAGGCCTTCGCCGTGTCCGACGCGATTCGCGATGGGCTCACGGCGGCCGGCATCGAGGTGCGCGACACACCGGACGGCGCCGAGTGGTTGATCGCCGATGGTTGACTCGGCGTCGACTTCCGAGGTCGCGATTCGCCTCACCGGCGTCACCAAGGAGTTCGACGGAGCGTCCGGCGCAGCCGTCGACAACCTCTCGCTCGACATCGAGCGCGGCACCATCATGGCGCTGCTCGGTCCCTCGGGATGCGGAAAGACCACCACGCTTCGAATGATCAACCGTCTGATCGAGCCAACTGCCGGAACGATCGAGATCAACGGCGTCGACGTGATGAGCCAGTCCGCCCAGGAACTCCGACGCGGCATCGGCTACGTCATCCAGCAGGTGGGCTTGTTCCCGCACCGTTCGATCGCAAGCAACATTGCCACCGTCCCGACGATGTTGGGTTGGGACAAGGCTCGCAGTGCCGCCCGCGTCGAGGAGCTGACCACACTGGTCGGCCTCGATCACGAACTGCTCGACCGCTATCCCGACGAATTGTCCGGCGGCCAACAACAGCGTGTCGGTGTGGCCCGAGCATTGGCGGCCGATCCGCCGGTGCTGCTGATGGACGAGCCGTTCGGTGCGGTGGACCCGATCGTGCGAGGTCGACTCCAGGACGAGCTCCTCGACCTGCAGAACAAGGTGAGCAAGACGATCGTGCTCGTCACACATGATGTCGACGAGGCGCTCAGGGTCGCCGATCGGATCGCCTTGATGAACGTCGGTGGCGTCATCGAACAGTTGGCGACCCCCGATGAACTGCTGCGGGCTCCAGCGAGCGACTTCGTCAAGAGCTTCGTCGGTGAGGATCGGGGCTTGCGACGGCTCGCCTTGAACGCGGTCTCCGCCCTCCGCTTCCACCAGGGCCCCGTCGTCGCCGCTGACGCCTCTTACGACGACGCCGAGCACGCCATCGCACTCGAAGGAAGTGACTGGCTGGGCGTCACGGTCGACGGACGCTTCGCCGGCTGGGCCAAAGTGGCCGACGTGCGCGCCGCGCGTGCCGACGGCACGGCGCTGGCCGACGTCGAACGCTTCGACCCGATCGCTCAGATCGAACCGTCGAGCACGCTCCGGGCGGCGATGGAGCTGATCATGTCGTCGAACTCATCGGTCGCGGTGATCAACGACGGCGGCCGCTTCGGCGGTGTGGTCACCCTCGAGGACATCCGGCGAGCGCTCTCCAGCGCCGACATCCAAGCCGCAGACGGGACGGTATGAGTCTCGGTTCATCACCGTCCGCCCTGGTCGCCGAGGCGACCAATCCCATCATCCGGTGGGAATGGGTCGTCGAGGAATCGGACCAGATCTCCGCAGCCGTCGTCGAGCACCTCACCTTGACGATGATGGCGATGGGGCTCGGTCTGGTCGTGTCGTCGGTGCTTGCAGCGATCGCGCTCCGACACCGGTGGGCGATGACACCGATCACGGCGACGACCAGCCTGATCTACACCCTTCCCAGCGTCGCGCTGTTCGCGTTGCTCGCTCCGGTCTGGGGCAACCTGTCGCGGTGGACTGCCGTGGTGCCGTTGGCCGGCTACACGTTGTTGATCCTGGTGACCAACATCGTCGCCGGCTTCCAGGCGGTCCCGCCATCGGTGCGTGACGCCGCCGACGGCATGGGGATGAGCAGAGCGCGGCGAGTCTGGACCGTCGACCTGCCGCTCGCCGTTCCGTACATCGTCACCGGGATTCGCATCGCTGCGGTGTCGACCGTCGGTCTCGTCACGGTGGCGGCGATCATCGGGCAGGGCGGTCTCGGACGTCTGATCTTCAGCGGGCTCCGCCGAGCCTTCTGGACACCGATGACCGTGGGTGCGTCCTTGTCGATCATCCTCGCGTTGGTGCTCGACGCCGTCATCCTCGTCATCGGGCTGTGGCTGGCACCGTGGCAACGACGCCGGAAGGCGGCGGCTCCGTGACCGCGCTGTCGTTCGTCGTGCGTCCGTCGCAGACCGCCGTGCCCCGCAACATCGGCTTCTTCGAATGGTTCCTCGATGCCGACACCTGGACCGGCGACAACGGGATCCTGGCATCGCTGCTCGACACCGTCATTCTGTGCGCCATCGTCACCCTTGTGGCAGCCGCCGTCTCGATACCGCTCGCTGCCGTCCTCGCCCACCTGCGCCGAGCGGAGGTGTCGAGCACGTGGCTGGTCAGCATCAGTCGCGCCGTGCCCACCTTTGCGATCGCTGCGCTGTTGGTGCCGTGGTCGTTGGAACGAGGGTGGGGATTCGAGCCGTGGCCGATCTTCATCGCCTTGCTGCTCCTCGCACTCGTGCCGATCTATCTCAACACCTACACGGCGATCCGACAGCTCCCAGACGGGCCGGTCGATGCCGCACGAGCGCTCGGCTACAGCGAGCCGTCGATCCTCGCAAAGGTCGAGCTCGCGTTGGCCTCGTCGCTGATCTTCGCCGGCGTGCGCGTCGCTGCGATCCAGGTCGTCGCGACCGAGCCGATCCGGGCATTCCTCGGTGGTGACGGCCTGGGACGCTATGTTCGTGATGGGTTCGGGCAGAACAACAACACGCTCGTCATCGGTGGGATCGTCCTCATCGGTGGGCTCGCCGCCCTCACAGGGTTGATATTCGTGGCGCTGGAAAGACTCGTGCTGCCGAACGGCATTCGCCGACTCGCTCGACAACAAGGAGACAGATCACCATGACCACCCCCTCGACACGACGCCGGGTCGTACGGCTGTTGGCGCCGCTCGCAGTCCTCGGCCTCGTCGCCGCTGCCTGTGGGAGCGACGACGACTCCTCATCCGCTGACACCGAGCCAACATCCACGGATGCCACCACCGAGGACACCGAGCCGACGTCCACGGATGCCACCACCGAGGACACCGAGCCGACGTCCACCGACGAGATGGCTGACGGCCCGACGATCCAGGTGCGCGGTCAGGACTTCAGCGAGGCGATCACGATTGCCGAGGTCTACGGACAGTTCCTGGAGGCCAAGGGCTATCCGGTGGAGATCCTCACCCCGGCCGGCTTTCGAACCGAGGCGCTCGACGGTCTCGAGAACGGTGACTTCAACCTGATCATCGACTACATCGGTGGTACACAGGCAGCCTTGGCGCCCGACGCAGCGGCCACGGCCGACGCCGATGAGATCGTCGCCACCATCACCGACCCGATCGACGCCATCGGTGCCACCCTGCTCGACTACTCCCCCGCCGTCGACGGGGATGCCTTCGTCGTGCGCGGCGACTCCGAAGCGTCGACGATCTCCGATGTCGCCGGTCTCGACTACGTACTGGGTGCGTCCGCCCAGTGTCCGGAGCGACCCCAGTGCCTGATCGGCCTGGAGGATCCCGACATCTACGGCATCACCTTCGCCGACTTCGTCACCCTCGAGTTCGGCCCACTCCTCGGAGAGGCGCTGGCGAACGACGAGGTCGATGCCGTCATCTGGAACACGACCGCCCCGCAGATCGTCGAACAGGGCTTCAAAGTGCTCGACGACGACCAGGGCCTCTTCCCGGCGCAGAACATCGCACCGATCATCTCCACCGAGGTGCTCTCGGCCTACGGCGACCAGTTGGCCGCCGACATCAACGAGCTCAGCGCGATGATCACCACCGACGATCTGCTCGCCTGGAACACCGAGACCGACATCGAGTTCCGCGAGTCCGACGAGGTCGCCACCGAATGGCTCGAGGCCAAGGGTCTCCTCTGACCCGTGTCAACTGGGGTCAGACCCCAGTTGACACACCCAGGAGAAAGGCACGCACGTTGTCGCCGATGGCGTCGATGTCGTAGCCGCCCTCCTGCACGATCACCGTTGGCAGGGCGAGCTGGGCAACCAGCTCGCCCTGTGCGCGGAAGCCCTCGGTGCTCACCGCCAGATCAGAGATCGGGTCGTTGTGGAACGTGTCGACGCCGAGTGACACGATCACGATGTCCGGACCGAACGCATCAATGGCGTCGCACGCCGACACGAGCGCAGCGAGGAACGCATCATCGTCGGTGCCGGCGGCCAGTGGCAGGTTCAGATTTGCTCCAACTCCCCGACCGGCACCCGTCTCGTCGGCGAAGCCCGAGAGGTACGGATAGGCGCGAGCCGGATCGCCGTGGAGCGACACGTACTGGACGTCGTCGCGCCGGTAGAAGATCTGTTGGGTGCCGTTGCCGTGGTGATAGTCGACGTCGAGCACGGTGACCTTCGATCCGGTCGACGAGGCGACGTAGTGCGCTGCGATGGCGGCGTTGTTGAAGAAGCAGTAGCCCCCGTACAGCGCCGTCGGCGCATGGTGGCCAGGTGGGCGGCAGAGTCCGTACACCGCTGATTCGCCGTCCAGGACGGCCTTCGCCGCACTCAACGCGATGTCGACCGCCGATCGAGCGGCATCGAAGGTGCCCTCGGTGACCGGCGTGGTGGTCTCGAAGCACCAGCGACCGAGTTCGTGGTCGACGAGGGACCGCTCGGGAAACGTTCCGACGCCATCGAGGAGACCCGGCATGGCGAACACGTCGGGCACCACGTCGTGTGTGCCGGGATGACGCACCTGGTAGTCGGCCCACGCCCGGCCGAGGAAGTCGACGAGACCCGGGTCGTGCACGGCAACGATCGGGGCGGTCCCCCAGTCGTCGGGCTCAGCCAGCGTGAAGCGGTCGTCACCGTCGAGCACCTCGTGAATCGCATCGGCCCGCCCCGGATGTTCGAACGGCGGCTGCAGCCCCGACGATTCGATCTCGGCGAGCGGCGAGTGGCCGCGATGGCGGTCGGAGGCGACGACCCGCATCGATCAGAGCACGCCCGCTCGGCGCAATGCGTCGGAGCGCATCGGTTCGACGAGGACGGCCGCGAGCGCCACCTCGATGGCGGTCTGTGTGCTCGAGCGGTACAGGTCCCAGTCGATGGTGCCCTGTGCCCATCGCTCGAGCCCCCGCATCCACGACACGAACACGTGCCACGCCAGCCGGTCGACGTTGCAGTCGACGACGAGCATCCCGGCCGCCTGCGCCTTGGCGAGATCGGTCTCGATCGCCGCCACGATGCGCTCACCGACGCTTCCCATCCGCGGCGAGTTCGGCACGGAACGCAACGTGGCCAGGACCGGCCGCCAGACATGCTTTCGGGCATCGATGGTTTCGTCGAGCGCGGCGAACAACACACGAGTGGCATCGATCGGATCCGCCGCCGGCTGTTCGTCGAGCTCGAACTCCAACTGGTCGAGGCCGCTGCTGACGAACGCCACCAGCACGCCGTCGCGATCGGTGAACTGGTTGTACAGCGTTGCCACGGCCACGCCGGCCCGATCGGCGAGTTTGCGCATGGTCAACCCGTCGAGTCCGTCGGCAGCGATGATCTCACCGACCGCGTGCAGGATCTCGGCTCGCGTGCGCTGCTGCCTCGACTCCCAGCCCTGACTCATACTGCCCGCGAGCCTACGACGTCAGCGGAGCAGCCTCGTGTTCGACCGCAGTTTGACTCTGTCTGCCACGCGTGTTCAGATCGGCCCATGACCCGTCTCGGCTACCAGATCCCCAACTTCACGTATCCCGGCGTCGGCCCCGCCGATCTCTTCGACGCTGTTGCCTACCAGGCGAAGGAAGCCGACACCTCCGGCTTCGACACGGTGCTGGTGATGGACCACTTCTACCAACTCCCGATGCTCGGCGATCCGGATCAGTTCATGCTCGAGTGTTACTCGCTGCTGTCGGCGCTCGCCCGCGAGACGAAGACCGTCCGCCTCGAGCGCGCTGGTCACCGGCAACACGTACCGCAACCCTGCGGTGCTGGCCAAGACCGTGACGACCCTCGATGTCGTGTCGGAGGGTCGCGCCCAGTTGGGCATCGGCGCCGGCTGGTTCGAGCTCGAACACGACTCGTTCGGCATCGAATTCGGCACGTTCACCGACCGGTTCGAGAAGCTCGAGGAGGCCCTGCAGATCATCATCCCGATGCTGCGCGGCGAGCGACCGACGCTCGACGGCCAGCGCTATTCGGTCAAGGAGGCGATCAACCAGCCTCCCGCGGTCGCTCGCATTCCCGTGATGATCGGTGGCGGCGGCGAGAAGAAGACGCTGCGGATGGTCGCGCAGTACGCGGACGAGTCGAACCTCATCTGCGCGCCGGCCGACCTGCAGCGCAAGCTCGATGCGCTGGCCGAGCACTGCGAACGCCTCGGACGCAACCGGTCGGAGATCACCGTGTCGTGGCAGAAGACCGCGTGCATCGCCCCCACCAACGAAGAAGCCATGGCCGACCTCGCCGCCTACTTCCAGCGGCGAGGCATCGACCTCGCGTCGATGCCCGAGGACGAGCGCGATGTCTGGCTCGGCAACTTCATCTGGGGCAACCCTGACCGGGTGGGCGAGCAGTTCGCCGCCCAGCTCCAGCCCGGTGTCGACGGCTTCACGATCAACATGCCGGCCAACGGCCACGTCGAAGGCAGAGTGGAGCTCCTCGGACAGACCCTCGCCCCACTGATCGCGAACTGAGTCCGGGCCCGACCCTCGACGCAGGTCAGTCGACGAGGGCGAGTTCCTCGTTGAGATACTCGTCGCGACACTTGGCTCGCTGCAGCTTGCCGCTCGACGTCTTGGGCAGCGTGCCCGGGCTGACGAGCATCACATCGCGCGGCGGGAGGCCGCACACTTCCAACGTGCGGTGGTGGATCCGTTCGCGGATCTCGTCGAGGCCACCGGAGGTGTCGCTGACGCGCACCTCGGCCACCACCACGACGCTCTCCTTGCCCTTGTAGCCCTCCATGCCGAATGCGATGACGTTGCCGGCCCGTACGCCCTCGAGCGGGCCGACCGCACGCTCGATGTCCTCGGGGAACACGTTGCGGCCGCCGACGATGATCACGTCCTTGATCCGCCCACAGAGCACCAGTTCACCGTCGAGGAGGTAGGCGAGATCGCCGGTGCACAGCCAACCGTCACGGAACATTGCGGAGGTCGCATCGGGGCGCTTGTAGTAGCCGGGCGTCACCGAGGTGCCGCGCAACAGCAGCTCACCGACATGGCGTTCGGGGAGCTCCTCGTAGGTCTCGGGGTCGACGACCTTCATCTCGAGCCCTGGCAACGCCGAGCCGAGCAGCGGCAGCCGCCGCGCGGTGAGACTGAGCTCGTCGGGGTCGGTGATCTCGACCGGCTTGGCCACCCGCTGCGTTTCGAGCACGATGCGATCGACGGTGTCGGTGCGCAATCCGCGACCGCGGGGCGGGAACGATCCGCCGATCGCCACCTCGGCCATCCCGAATGCCGGGAAGACACCACCCGGTGTGAAGCCGAAGCGAGAGGCCTCGGCCACGAACGCCTCGACCGCGTTCGGGTCGACCGGTTCCGCGCCCGACAGCGCCACGGTGAGCGGCGACAGGTCGAGGTCCTTCATCCGTTTGAGCGCGCGGGTGGCGAGCACCCACGAGAAGTTCGGCCCCGCCGTCGCCGTGGCCCGGTAGTCGGAGAGCCACTGCATCCAGTTGCCCGGGTGCGCCAGGAAGTCCTGTGGCGCCGCCTGCACGAGGTCGACGCCCTTGGTCATCGGCAACGCGAGAAACCCGACCAGGCCCATGTCGTGGTACAGCGGCAGCCACGACACCATGACGTCCGACGCCGTCAGCTCGGCGGCCTCCGCGACCGCGTCGATGTTCGCGCTGAGCACCCGGTCGGGGATCATCACACCCTTGGGCTCGCTGGTGGAACCGCTGGTGTACTGCAGGATCACGAGGCGCTCGGGATCGTGCCGTGGGATCTCGAGCGCGTCACCGGACGGGACGTTCGCAGCACCGGGCATCACCGCCTTCATCGGCAGGATCGGCGGGTCGCCCTCCGCCGCGACGTAGAAGTCGGCGAGCAGGTCGTCGATCAGTACGAGTTTGGCGTCACCGTGGCGGATCCGACCCCGCGTGCTGTCGATGAACACGTCGAGCGAACCCATCCTCATGGGGAGGGGCAGCACCATCGACGCGACACCGGCCATCCAACAGCCACGGATGATCGTCATCAGCTCGCGGCTCGTGGGTCCGAGGATCGCAACGTGATCGCCGGGAACCAAACCGCGGGCCTGCAGGGCGGCGCCGACGGCGCGGGCATCGTCGTGGAGCTCCCGCCAGCTCACACTGACCGGCCCCGACTCGGTGGTCATCGACGATCCGACGAAGGTGACGCCGGTGCCTGAATCTGCCGCCGTCTCCAACCGTTCGATGGTCGACAGCGATGTGGTGTCGCTCATCCCGACCACGCTAGTAGCTCCACCCGACGCGACCAGGGTGAACGCTCGTCATTGCTGGCTGCCCTCGAGGCGCTCGGGGAGATGGGTGGTGCGTCCACCTCGCACCTTCACCTCGACCGGATCGCACACGTGGCAGCCGTACTCGACGTGGATGCCCTGGATCGACATCTGGCTCCCACGGGACTTCTCGAGGATCACCTGGGGGCGATGGTAGAGATCGTCGCTGCCACACTTCGGGCACCGCGGGCGCGGGTCACGCGTCCACTCGACCTTGCACGCTGCGCAGGTCAGTCGGATCTGGCCGTCGTCGAGCGGCGTACCGCGGAGGTCGTCATCGGTGCCGCAGCTCGGGCAGACGATCTCGAGGGCCATTCCGTCCACCGTAGGCCACCTCGCTCGTCCGACACCTCGGACGCGACGACGGGACGGCTGCACGAGCGGCCGTCCCGTCGTCAGGATGTTCAGTGCGTACGAGATGTGCGTGACACGTCTCGTACGGGACTCAGAGGAGTCCCTGCTCGGTGAGGTATGCCACCGCAACGTCGCGGGGGTCTTCGCCGTCGGCGGAGACCTGACGCTGCAACTCGGCAATCGTGTCGTTGTCGAGACCCGCGAGGATCGTGTCGGCGAGCGCCTCGAAGGCATCGGGGGCCTGCTGGTACACGCTGTCGGGCATCGTCATCGAGACGTTGTAGAGGATCATGACACCCGGGTCCTCGACGACGTCGAGGCCCAACGCCGGGATGCGGCCGTCGGTGGTGAAGATCTCGCCGAAGGTGCAGTTGCCACTGGCGGTCTCGTCGTAGATCACGCCGGTCTCCAGAATCTCCTGCTGGTCAGCGGGGATGGTGAGGCCAGTGGCTTCCTCGAGCAGCACGAGGCCGTCGGGACGGTTCGGGAACTCGGTCTCCATGCACACGGTGGCATCAGGGTTGTCGTTGACGTACTCCATCATGGCCTGCAGGTCGCCGCCGGCTGCCGGCGAGTCACCAGCGGTGGCGAAACCGTACGTGTTGTTGAACGGTGACACGCCGAGCCAACGGATGTCGTTCTCGGCGAGGTCCATCGCGCAGACACTGTTCGTCAGTTCCACCGGATCGAAGCTCGGGTCTTCCTGCGCGAGGTGCACGGTCCAGCCGGTGCCGTTGTACTCGAAGTACGTGTCGATCCCGTTGGAGAGCAACGCGTCGCGGTTGACGACGGTGCCGCCGAGGTTGGTCGAGTCGGTGACCGTGGCGCCACCTGCTTCGAGACCCACGATGGCGAGTTGCCCGAGCACGAACTGCTCGACGAAGTCCTTCGAGCCGACGTTGATGTCGAGACCGCTGAAGTCGAGTTCGGTCAGCGACGCAACCGAGTTGTCCTCGTCCGTGGCCGTCTCACATTCGGCGCTGGCCATGTCGCCACCGTCGTCGCCGCCGGCTTCGGTGCTGTCGGATGCGTCGGTGGTAGCGGAACCATCGTCACCGCTGTCGCTGCTGTCGTCGTCGCTCCCGCACGCTCCCGCGACGAGGGCAACGGCGGCGAGGCCGGCGGCGAACCGCATTGATTGACGCTTGATTCTCATCAGTGTTTCTCCTTGTTGGTGTTCACGAGTGTTCGGTGTTCGGGTGTTGGGTGTTCGATCGGAGACGCGCCGAAGCAGCGCTCGCATGGACACGAGTCACAAGCCGCTTGGCCGGAGCGTCTTCTCGATCAGCGCGGCGATCCAATCGACCGACAACGCAACGAGTGCGGTCATGACCGCACCAGTGATCAGCACCAGGTCTCGGCTGAGCTTCAACCCGGCGCTGATGGTGGTCCCCAGCCCTCCCCCACCGATCAGGTAGGCGAGTGCGGCCATTCCCACGGTGATCACCAGCGCGGTGCGCACACCGGCGAGGATCACGGGGACGGCCAAGGGGAGCTCGATCTGTCGAAGCGCCTGTCGCTTGGTGAGGCCCATGCCTCGGCCGGCTTCGATGACGTTCTTGTCGACCTGTTCGAGGCCGACCATCGTATTGCGAAGCACCGGCAGCAGGGTGAACAGCGACAGCGCCCAGATGGTGGTCCACGGTCCCCGTCCGAGCCAGGCGAACGCGAGCACCAGCAGCCCGAAGGCGGGGATGGCCTGACCCGAGGTGGCCACGGCGAGGATCGGCGCTCCGGCGCGCTTGTACTTGGGACGGGTGAGCAGGATGCCGAGCGGCACCGCCATCACGACGGTGAACACCGTCGACCACAGGGTGAGTGACAGGTGCTGTTCGAGCTGGGGCCGCAGGTTGGCATCCCAGTCGAGCGCCCGCTCGTCCTGGAAGATCTTGTCGGCACTCTGGACGTAGGAGTAGAGCAGGATCGCTCCGACGATCACGATGATCGGGGTGATGAACAGCCCGGCATTCGTCTTGATCAACCGAACCCCGGGCGGCAGCTGGTAGCCGGGCGTGATCGGCAACTCCTCGAGTCCCTCCGCAGCATGGATCTCATCGACTGCTGCGACCTCGGTCGGCACGTCGTGCAACTGGGAGGTCATCAGTGGCCCGCCACCGATCCGTTGGTTCCGTTGGAGCCGCTGAGCTCAGCTTCCTGCACCGCCAGCCGCTCGTAGTGCTTCTTGGCCTGGCCACGCAGGCGCTTGAGCACATCGGCGAGCACCTCGATGTCGAGGATTCCCTGGCAGCGCCCCTTGCCGTCGACGACAACCGCCTGACCGGCGTTCGACAACAGCATCTCTTCGAGGGCGTCATGCAGCGTGGCATTGGGCTCGACGATCGCCACCACCGCGGCACCGGCTTGCGACAGCGGCGTTGCAGTGTCGGCCAGGTGATGATCGTTGACCCAACGGATCGGGCGCTGCTCGCCGTCGAGCACCAGCATCCACTTCTCGGGCGACGCGTCGTACAGGCGCCGGGCGTCATCACGATCGGTGTCGACGCTGACGATCGGCCAGTCCTCCGAGAGTTGCAGGTCGCGTACCGCGCTCGAAGTTGAGGCCCTTGAGCGTCGAGCCCGATCCGATGAAGTCGCTGACGAAATCGTCGACCGGATAGGCGAGGATGCGCTCGGGCGTGTCGAACTGGCGGATCACCGACTGCTCGCCGAGGATGGCGATGCGGTCACCCATCTTGATCGCTTCGTCGATGTCGTGGGTGACGAACACGATCGTCTTCTTCAGTTCTCCCTGCAGGCGCAGGAATTCGTTCTGCAGGCGGTCACGCGTGATCGGATCGATCGCGCCGAACGGCTCATCCATCAGCAGCACGTCGGGGTCGCCACCGAGCGCACGCGCAACGCCCACGCGCTGGGCCTGGCCGCCGGAGAGTTCCTTCGGATACCGATCGCGGTACTGATTCGGGTCGAGCCCGGTGATCTCGAGCAGTTCGTCGACACGAGCAGCGGTCTTGGCCTTGTCCCAGCCGAGCAGCTTCGGCACCGTGGCGATGTTCTGAGCGATCGTCTGATGCGGGAAGAGGCCGATCTGCTGAATGACGTAGCCGATCTGGCGACGCAGCTGATCGGCGTTGACCGTCGTGACATCCTCGCCATCGAAGATGATGCGACCCGAGGTCGGCTCGATCATCCGGTTGATGAGGCGCAATGTCGTGCTCTTGCCGCAGCCCGACGGGCCGACCAGCACGAGGATCTCGCCCTTCGGGATGCTGAGGTCGAGGTCCGCGACGGCCGGAATGTCCGAACCTGGGTAGACCTTGCCGACACCCTGGAGGTGGATCATCGGCGGCGGCGCGTCGTCGTTCAGCGCTGCGGTGGCCTGGGGCGAGTAGCTGCTGGTGTTGTCCGTGACGCTCATGAGCGCAGTCCTTTCGACGTCGTGAATCGACGCAGGAGGGTGAAGAAGAGATCGGCAACGAGCGCCAGGGCGATGGTGAAGACCACACCGGTCCACATGCGCTCGACCGAGGTGACGTCGGGGAACCGCTGCAGGCCGTCGTTGATGTAGCGGCCGAGACCGGTGCCGCCGACGAGCGGGGCGATCGCGGCGATACCGATGTTGAGCAGCGTGGCGACCCGGATGCCGGTGAGGATGATCGGCCAGGCGAGCGGCAACTCGATCCTGAGGAGCCGCTGGCTGGCGTTGAGCCCCATGCCCTTGGCCGACTCGATGACCGCCCGGTCGACGTCTTCGAGGCCGATGATGGTGTTGCGCAGGATCGGCAGGATGGAATACATCGCGAGTGCGATGATCGGGCCACGGTCGCCGATACCGATGCTCGGGATCGAGATGAAGATCGCGAACAGCGCCAGCGACGGAATCGTGAGCATGATCGAGGCGATGCCGAGGATCAGGCCCCGCAGCGCTCGGACCCGGTGGACGAGCACGCCGAGCACGACCGAGATGACGATCGCGAACAGCATCGACAACGCCACGAGCTGGACGTGTTCGACCACCCGCTCGAGGATCGGCGACCAGCCTTCGGCGTCGGACATCCACGTCCACCAGCTGGAGTACGCGTCGGGATTGAAGACGAGCGCCGGCAGTTCGCCGATGCCGGTGAACAACACATCGAATCCCTCGATCACATCGTTGTTCGCGGCGGTGTCGGCGATGAAGAGCCACCAACCGAGCAGGAGGAGGAACAGCGTGATCGCGATGGCGCGGGCCGAGAAGCGGCGGTGCGGCCGCACCCCCTCCGGCGCGGGTGCAGTCGGAGCGGAGAGCGTTTCGAGGACATCGCTCATGGGACGGCGATCCCGTCTCGTGCGGGCGCCAACAGATTCCATGGGTGCTGCGATGTCGGTGCTCGGATGTCTTCCTCTCGGGGCCGTCTTGGGAGGCCAGAATCGCGGAGACGGGCGCGGGCGGATGCCTGCGACCTCGTTGATGCGTTCCAACGACCATAGCGAATCGCGCCGCGTTGACCTCACCGAGCGACGCAGATCACGCGATCGGCGCGCGCTGCGGCCCGGCTTCCGGGACTGGTGGGGCGCAGATTGCGCGCCGGGTCAGAGGCTGGCGCGAACGGCGCTGGTGAGGTTGATCGTGCGAGGGTCGCCGGCGATGCCGCTGGCCATCTGGTTCATCACGTAGCCGTAGCCGACCTTCGCCTCGGGATCGGCGTAGCCCAACGAGCCACCGGCACCTGCGTGACCGAACGACGCCGGGCCGAGCATCGGCGTCAACGTCCCGTGCAGCATGAATCCCATCCCGAATTGGCTCGGGAACACCAAGACCGCGTCCGGGCCGTTGACCGCCTCGGCCGACGCGCGACCGACCGTGGCGTCGTCGATGAGCCGAACGCCGTCGACCGGCCCGACGGTGGCGGCGTACATCCGAGCGAGGCTGCGCGCCGTCGTGATCCCATTTGCCGCCGGCATCTCGGTGGCATGGACCGCCCGGGTGTTGAACGTGTTCTCATCACCGCCCGTCGTCAACGCTCCGTTGACGGTCAATGCCTTCCACGCGATGGTGCCCGGCCCCATGAACTGCTCCATCAGTGCTGCGACGTTGGGATCCTCCGGCGGCGGAGTCGCCTCGAGACGTGACACCCGCGACTCCTCCGAGTCGGGAAGGCCGATCCAGAACTCGAGCCCGAGTGGCCCGGCGACCTCCTCGGCGAAGTAGGTGCCGAGTGAGCGGCCGTCGACTCGTCGCACGAGTTCGCCCGCCAACCAACCGTAGGTGACCGCGTGGTAACCGTGCGCCGTCCCCGGATCCCAGACCGGCGCCTGCGCGGCCAACGCTTCGACCATCGGCGTCACCGCCATCGCATCATCGAATCCGAGCTCGGCGTCGACATAGGGCAGACCGGCCTGGTGACTCATCATCTGTGCGATCGTGACCTCGCCCTTGCCCTGAGCAGCGAACTCCGGCCAGTACGTCGCAACCGCATCGTCATAGGAGATCAGCCCAGCTTCGACGAGGCGGGCGACGCAGATCGCGGCCGCCCCCTTGGTGGTCGAGAACACCAGCTGCAGGGTGTCCTCGGTCCACGCCGCGCCCACTCCCCTTGTCGGCGACACCAGCCCACAGATCGGCCTTGATCTCTCCGTCGACGTACAGCGAGAACGCAGCGCCGAGTTCGCCGTGATCGACGAAGTTCTTCTCGAAGGCATCGGCGACTGCACCGAATCCATCCGCCACGCTGCCCTGGATCTCGACGCTGCTCATCGACGAGAACGTAGTCAGTTCACCTCGGTTGGTTCTCAGCGCAGCGACGCGGGTCGAACTCATCGGAGAATGGCCCCGGAACGACGCTGAGCTGGTGCGTAGGCTGGACCGCCGGTATGAGCGACACGACCACTCCCCCGACCACGGCCTCCGACACGCCACCGCACCGGTACTCGGCGGAACTCGCGCAGGACATCGAGCTTCGCTGGCAGGACTGGTGGGACGACCACCACACCTACGAGACCCCGAACACCGCCGGCCCGCTCGCCGACGCTGACCTCGCCGCCGAGCGCGGCGAGAAGCTGTTCGTGCTCGACATGTTCCCCTACCCGTCGGGGTCCGGGCTCCATGTCGGGCATCCACTGGGGTTCATCGGCACCGACGTGTTCGCCCGCTTCAAGCGGATGACCGGCCACAACGTGCTCCACGCCATGGGCTTCGACGCGTTCGGCCTCCCGGCCGAGCAGTTCGCCGTCGAGACCGGCCAGCATCCGGCCATCACGACCGCCGAGAACGTCGCCACCTACCGCCGTCAGTTGCGCCGTCTCGGTCTGGCCCACGACCCGCGCCGCAGCGTGTCGACCACCGACCCCGAGTTCTACCGCTGGACCCAGTGGATCTTCAGCCAGGTCTTCAACGCCTGGTACGACCACGAGCAGGACCGCGCCCGACCGATTTCCGAACTGATCGCCCAGTTCGAGTCGGGCAGCCGACCGACTCCCGACGGTCGCCCCTGGATGGAGCTGACGACGGGCGAGCGCGCCGACATCGTCGACGACCGCCGGCTCGCGTACGTCAGCGAGGCCCCGGTCAACTGGTGCCCAGGGCTCGGCACGGTCGTCGCGAACGAGGAGGTCACCGCCGATGGACGCAGCGACCGCGGCAACTTCCCCGTGTTCAAGCGCAGCATGCGTCAGTGGATGATGCGCATCACCACCTACGCCGACCGCCTGATCGACGACCTCGAGCTCCTCGACTGGACCGATGCGATCAAGACGATGCAGCGCAACTGGATCGGCCGCAGCCACGGGGCAGAAGTGCACTTCCCGTCTCCCGCGGGCGACATCACGGTGTTCACGACACGCCCGGACACGCTGTTCGGCGCCTCGTTCATGGTGCTCTCGCCCGAGCATCCGTTCGTCGACACCCTCACCGCACCCGATCAGGCCGACGCGGTCGCCGAGTACCGCGTGCAGGCGGGCAAGAAGAAGGACTTCGAGCGTCAGGACGAGTCCCGCGCGAAGACCGGCGTCTTCACCGGCTCGTACGCCACGAACCCGGTCAACGGCGACCAGATTCCCGTCTGGATCGCCGACTACGTCCTGATGGGCTACGGCACCGGCGCCATCATGGCGGTGCCGTGCGGCGACCAACGAGACTTCGAGTTCGCCCGCAAGTTCGAGCTGCCGATCGTGGCGATCCAGGAGCCGCCGGTCTCGTGGTTCACCGGACACGACATCGAGCCGACGCTCGACACCTCGCAGTGGCCCATGGCCTTCGTCGGCGACGCGCCGTACGTACAGTCGGCCAACGACGAACTCGACCTGAACGGCGTCGACAACAAGGCCGACGGCATCGAACGAATGAACGCCTGGCTCGAAGCACACGACGCCGGAACCGCCACCATCAACTACAAGCTGCGCGACTGGCTGTTCAGCCGCCAGCGCTACTGGGGCGAGCCGTTCCCCGTCGTCTACGACGTCGACGGCCATCCGCACACGCTGCCGGACGACATGCTGCCGGTGCTGCTGCCCGAGACCGAGTCGTTCTCGCCGCGCACGTTCGACTCCGACGACGAGTTCTCCAACCCCGAGAGCCCCCTCGACCGATTGGACGACTGGGTGGAGGTCGAACTCGACCTGGGCGACGGCCCCCAGGTGTACCGCCGCGACACCAACGTGATGCCGCAGTGGGCCGGCTCGTGCTGGTACGAGATGCGCTACCTCGACCCCACCAACGAACAGCGTTTCGTCGACCGTGAGGTCGAGGAGTACTGGATGGGGCCGCGCACCGACCTCCGCCCCGACCATCCAGGCGGTGTCGACCTGTATGTCGGCGGCGTCGAGCATGCCGTGCTGCACCTGCTCTATTCGCGGTTCTGGCACAAGGTGCTCTACGACCTCGGCCACGTCAGTTCGAAGGAGCCGTACGCCCGGCTGTTCAACCAGGGCTATGTGCAGGCCGCGGCGTACAAGGACGAACGCGAGATCTACGTCGATGCCACGAAGATCGAGGGCGACGACAAGGTCGGCTTCACCTACGAGGGCAAGCCGGTCACCCGCGAGTGGGGCAAGATGGGCAAGAGCCTGAAGAACGCCGTGTCGCCCGATGACATGTACGAGCAGTACGGCGCCGACACGTTGCGTCTGTACGAGATGGCCACCGGGCCGCTCGACGCGTCACGCCCGTGGGAGACCCGCGACGTGGTCGGCATGTACCGGTTCCTCCAGCGCTTCTGGCGCAACATGGTCGACGAGTCCACCGGCGAGTGCACCGTGGTCGACGCTCCAGCGGACGACGACACCCGCAAGCTGTTGCACCGCACGATCGACACGGTGCGCACCGAGATGGATGCCCTTCGTTTCAACACCGCGATCGCCAAGCTGATCGAGTTGAACAACGCCGTCACCAAGCTCGACACGACCCCGCGCGAGGTGGCCGAGCCGATGGTGACCATGTTGTCGCCGCTCGTGCCCCACCTCGCCGAAGAACTGTGGCGCACGCTCGGCCACGACGGCACGATCACCTACGTCGCGTTCCCCGAAGCCGACCCCGCCCTGCTCGTCGATGACACCATCGAAGTGCCCGTGCAGGTGAACGGCAAGGTTCGCGGGCGCATCGAGGTTGCTGCCGATGCCGATGCCGCCACGATCGAGGCCACGGCCCTCGCCGACGAGAAGATTGCCGCAATCGTCGATGGGGCCACCCCGAAGAAGGTGATCGTCGTCCCCGGTCGCATGGTCAACATCGTCGTCTGACACCGAACTGCGACTCGTTCTCGTGTTCTCGTGCGGGAACTGTTCCCGCACGAGTTCACGAGATCGGACCAAGTGCCTCTTGCCTTTTCGGGTTCGTGGCGCGACCATGACTTGGGTCCGTTGAGGTGCCAAACAGGGATCCAGGAACGAGACCGAGCAAGCGGTTCCGTTGACTGATCCAAGCCTTTCCCCGCCAACGGGAGGGCACCTCACCGGGCCCGATTTCGCGCTCCGGGACACCTCCGCCCGGGATGATCTCAGTCGAGCAGCGACATCCAGTCGAGATCGACCGCGGCTCGCGCCTGGCGCGACATCATGACGTTCGCGAGATCGCGCTCGCGCGGCACGTCGAGGTCCATCCCCCGCGATGCCACCGCGGGATACACGAGGCAGAAGAGCGACGCAATTCGGTACTTGTCCCACATGTCGGTGAGATCCGACTCGGGCACGCCGGCGGCGATGAGGCCGCTGGTCCAACGGTCGTACAACTCGCGCTCGCGGGCGGCGTCGACATCCATGCACGAGCCGATGAAGTACGCCACGTCGTACGCGGCAGAGCCGACGCTGGTGAGCTGGAAGTCCATCAAGATCACGGTGCCGTCGGGGGCGAACATCATGTTGTCGGTGCGATAGTCGCCGTGCAGCAGCGTCATCGGTCCCTCACTCAGCTGCTGGAGCAATCCTTCCACCGCGCCGCCCCATTTCGGCCCGACCGGCTGCAACGACTCCGGTGGGACGCAACCATCAGATGCGTTCAACTTCGTCCAGCCCTCGTCGAAGAGCCCGGGCAGCAACGCCGGATAGATCGGGTCGATGAGCGCGAGGGCCAGCCCCGACTCGCACATTCCGTCGGTACGGTTCCACCAGTTGGCGTGCCACACGGCGAGGTTGTCGATGCACGCTTCGGCGTCGGCATCGTCGAGATGCCCGGTCTGATCGAGCATGCGGTTTCCGGCAAGGTCCTCCATGACCACCACGAAGTCGGCGCCATCGTCTGACACATCGCCGTAGTGGCCGGCGGGCACGCGAACCGGCATGTCGTCGGCGAGCTCGTTGAAGAACTTCGCCTCGCGGATGTACATCCGCAGCACCGTGCTGGTGAACGCCGCGTTGGGGTCGATGGCGGTCAGCTTGACCACCACCGTCTCGGGAACATCCACACCGGTGAGGTGGGCCCGGTACACCGCGCTGCTCACGCCGATTCCGGCGCCGATCTCATGGACTTGTACATCGGTGACGTTCCAGCCCAAGTGCTCGTGGAACCAGGCCGGAGTGATCTCGGCCGGCGCCTTCGGAATGCTCATGTCTTCCCCCTCCCGGTGCCACCCCCTGTGACACGCGACCGCGAACCTAGTTCTGTGGAGGCACCGGCTGCTGCCACGCGGATGGAAAGACCGACCTCCATCCCCCACCGAACGAGGCGCCCACCCTCGCACCGAAGAATGTGGACACCGCCATCAGGAGCCCGGCGACGATGCTGGACACGATCGCACCGAGGTCGTCGTACCGCAGGAGAACTGGAGCGGCGACGAGCCAGATCCCGACCGGCAGCGTGCCCCATCGCAACGGACGCACGACCTCCCAGATCGCGATGAACGCCAACGCAGCACCGATCGGTCCGAAGATGCGGTCGTTGTCCGCTGCGACGCCGTCGTAGGCGAGCACGGTGGGTGCGAACATCAGCCAGATGCCGGCGGCGACGGCTGTCAGACGGGCGATCACGAGTCGAGCCCCCAGAACGCTCGCCACACCGACGAGCCGCTGCGGTGTTCTCGCCGGAGGTGCTGCAGGCTCGCGAGCACCTCGTCGACGCCTGGGCCGATCATCGCCAACGACACCACGCCGGAGAACAGGCACAGGGTGCAGAAGCTGCCGTAGAGCACCGGCTGGAAGATGGTGAGCATCACGCTGATCGCTCCGAACGGCCCGACGAACGCCCCGAAGATGATCACGATCCACGGCATCTTGCGCCAACGTCTGGTGCCGCCGATCGCACCGGTGACCGCGTCGGCGAGATAGCCGAGCGCTCCGAGCGCTGCGTCGCCGATCGGGAACCGCTCGAACGCCTGGGAGAAGCTCGAGTCGCGCACGATGTCGGTCGTGCCACTGCCGAAGAACGGCTCCCAAATGGTGTCGACGACGCCCTGCTGGTAGAGCGCCAACCAGGTCGCCGCGATACCGCCCAGCACGGCGAGCACGATGATCGGGATCCGTTGACGCCAGGACGACGGGTTCACCGACCAACCGGGCGGCACGTCCGAGTCGTCGGATACCGCGGCCGACAGCGGGGTGGTGGACGCCTCGGTCACGGCAGCAGACGCCGAGGCGGGGTGAGATCGTTGCGTTGGTACCAGCCCGCCCGGTCGTGTTCCAATCGTTCGACCATCACCGGGACGACGTCGGCGACGCGGTGCTCGGGCTCCCAGCCCAGATGCTCCTGCGCTGAGGTGATGTCGAGGTCGTAGTGGTCCGACGCTCGGTCGATCATCCACGAACGGATGAAGGGATCCTCGCCGAGCGGGTTCTTTTCCGCGCGCCCAGGCGCCAACCTTGGCAAGCAGCGCCGGCACGCGGAACGTTCGCCAATCGGTGCCGTACAGAGCGCACGCGATGATGTCCTGCAGTTCGCCGTAGCCGAGCGTGTCGGGTTCACCGATGAGCACGGGGAACCGGTCGGGAAGCTCGCGACGTCGCTCGACCACGAGCACCAGCGCGTCGACGGCGTCGTCCACGTGGACGAAGGCCTGACCACGATCGGGGTCGGCGGGATAGAAGTGGCTCGTCGGCCACTTGCCGTCGATCCGTTTGATCTGGTTGGCGATCGGGGGTGAGTGGCCGTCCTCGTCGTAGGCGCCGGCGATCCGGACGATGACCTGCGATCGCGAGACGCCACGGTGCTCGTCGATCACCGCCTCGGTCTTCAGTTTCGAGGTCGGATACGGCCACGACGCCGCGACCGGATCGCTCTCGTCGATCTCCTCGCCGAGTTCGGTGGGTTCGTGCACGAGCATCGTGGACGAGAAGACGAACTGCTCGACATCGAACGAGCGCAACGCTTCGACCAGTCGGCGGGTGCCGTCGACCGTGATCTCCTGGTAGAGCTTGCTGTCACCGCCAGCGAAGTCGTAGTACGCGGCGAGGTGCACCACCGAGGCAATTCGGTCACCGTGGAGTTCATGCACCCGTCGGAGTGCACGGTCGACGGACTCGTCCGATGTGAGATCGGTACACACGAAGTCCACATCCGGCGGCGACAACGGGTCACCCTGCAGGTCGAGCACGACGACGTCGTGGTCGGTGTGCAGGCGGCCGACGAGCTTCGAGCCGAGGAGACCGGACCCTCCCGTCACGATGACGAGCGGTCGGCGTCGATCTGCGCTGTCCGGCGTGATGCGGTTCGAAGCCATGTCGACGTGCGTACCCGTTGACCGTCGAGCCAAACGCGTCGTCACCGACTTGTTCGAAGATCGAGCCGGGCCGAGCGGGCCGAGGGGCTCGTCACCTGACGAAGCGGTCCCAGTCGGCGTATCGCTCGAGGACGCGACCACGCGGCACGGCGAGCACCGCGACGGCGAGCCCCACGATCGAGACGAAGACAGCGAACGTGCCAGAGGCATCGACGAGCCAGACCCCCACCGCCATCACGACACCGACCGGAACAGCGAGCCACCGGATGATCCGGGCCACCTCGCCCATGGCGACGACGGCGATCACCAGCGCCGCAGCACCACCCAAGTGAGCGATGTCCGCCGCGCCGGAGGTGATCGGCTGGTCGAAGAAGTCGGGCGCCGCCAGCAGTGCGATGCCCAGGACCGCGGCCACCGCGAGGGTGGGTGGCACGCTGAATCCCCAGACACTTGCGCGAGCCACTGCGAGCGGTCGCTCCGGAAGGTCGACGATGTCGGGGGTGCGGTCGTCGGCCTGACTGTCCTCGCCGCTGCCCCCCTTCCAGAAGATCTGCCACAGCGAGCCACCACGGTCGCCGCGCCGTTTCGCGTCTCGGACATGCTGCAGCATCGCGACGACCTCGTCGATCTCGAGCGGGATCATCGGCAACATCAACCCGGCCGCGAGCAGACACATCGTGCACCAGTCGTGCACCAGCACCGGCTGCGACATCACCAAGGTGATGTGGGCGAGGCCCAGCGGGATCACGAGGATGCCGAAGATGGTGACCATCCACGGCATCGTGCGCCACCGCGATCGCCCACCCATGTACCCCATCAGGAACTCGAAGCTGTACGCGACAGCGCCCAGCCCGGCGTCGGAGATGGGCCACATGTGCGACATCTCGCTGTTCAGCACCGCTTCGGTGCCACCGTCGAAGCCGAAGAAGGGATCCCAGATCGAGTCGATGTAGCCGAGCTGGAACGCCGCGAGATACCGCGAGACGAGGAGGCCTCCGAATCCCAGCGCGATCAGGATCGAGCGCTGCGACCAGCTCGACGGGTTGTACGTCCAGCCCGGTGGTTGCGGCGGACCCATCTGCATGTAGGTCGCCATCGCCGGCATGCCGGGGATGAGAATCGTGAGCGCGATGACCGCGAGACCGACGATCGAGTCGTTGTAGAAGCCCGCCGCGGTCGGCGACCAGAGCACAATCGGCGCGAACACCAGCCACACGCCGACGCCGCACGCCAACCACCACGCCACCGGCCGACCGCGTCGGAGCATCCGCCAGCCGAGCACCGCGAGCGCAAGGCCGCTCAGCACGTTCGACCAGGCCATGAGCTGCGCGGTGGAGCTGGTCGTGGGTGTCGTCGGAGAACCACACGCCGCGCCCACCGCTCGGCACCGCCCAGTTGGCGTCGTTCAGATAGCCGAACGTGAACGGGGCCGTGATCAGCCAGACGCCGAGCAGCACGACGGTCCACGGAATCCAGAGGTTCTGTCGATGGTGCTGTTCGACGACCGCCTCCTTCGATGTCATCTCGTCGTCGGCACTGGCGAGTGCATCGGCCGCACTGCGAAGCCCCATCGGTCGAACCATGGTCGATCCCTTCCCGCCGCACTGGCCGTCGAAACGGTGCGCCGAAACGGTGCGCCGAGATGGCGCGTGGCTCGGAGTCGTGGCATCGATGCATGACACCGACGCCGATCGGGCAGTGTTGGTGGAGTGAGCGAGGAACTGTTCGAACCGATGTCCACCGAGCGCTACCGCCCGATCGGCGACTACGGGTTGCTCTCCGACTGCCACTCGACCGCGCTGGTGAGCTGCGACGGTTCGATCGACTGGGCCTGTCTCCGACGAATGGACCAGGAGAGCACGTTCGCCCGGATCCTCGACCACGATCGAGGCGGGTACTTCTCGATCACACCAACCGAACCGATCGTGCGACGTTCGCGCCGTTATCTCGACCAGACGATGGTGCACGAGACCACGCTCAGTACCGCGTCTGGGTCGATCACGATCACCGACGCGTTCGCCATGCGACGAGGCGGCGCACAGGACCCCCGCGGCGAGCTGCTGAGGCGCATCACCGGTGTGGCCGGCGAGGTCGAGGTGGAGATCGTCGTCGAGCCGGAGTTCGACTTCGGCGAGGTGGCGCCGTGGCTACGCGTGGGCGACGACGGCCGGGTGACGGCCATCGGCAGCGACGACGCTCTCGTGATCCACGCCGATTTCGAGTGGTGTGTCGACCGCGTCGAGAGCCGCCTCCTCGCCAGGCGGCTGATCAGTCAGGACGAATCGATCAACGTGGTGGCCGTTGCCCAAGCCGCCCACATGATCGACCCGGCGGCGGCGGATGCTGCGCTCGTCGAGGAGCACCTCGACGAGACTGTCGAGTGGTGGCAGACCTGGTCGAAGGCGACGATCGCCGACGGGCCCCACGCCGAACTGGTCGAGCGATCGGCACTGGTGCTGAAGTCGCTCGACTGCGCGCTCACCGGAGCGATCATCGCTGCGCCGACCACGTCGCTCCCCGAGATCATCGGTGGGGACGCCAACTGGGACTATCGCTACTGCTGGGTCCGCGACGCCACGCTTGCTCTGCAAGCGCTGTCGATCGTCGGTCATGAGGAGATGGCACAGGGTTTTCGCGACTTCATCATGCGATCGGCTGCCGGCCACGGCGCGGAGCTGCAGATCATGTACAGCATCTTCGGCGAGCGACGTCTCCCCGAATTGGAACTCGACCTCGAGGGCTGGCGCGGGTCCCGTCCGGTGCGGATCGGCAACGCGGCGGCTCAGCAGATCCAGATCGACGTGTACGGCCACCTGCTCGACGCGGCCCAGCTCTGGCAGGACCACGGCCACGACGGCATCGATCCCGACGAGTGGCGATTCCTTGCGTCGGTCGTCGAGCGGGCGATCGACCACTGGGAACAGCCAGATGCCGGCATCTGGGAACTCCGCGGCGAGCCGCGGCACTACGTCCATTCCAAGCTGATGGTGTGGGTGGGACTGAACGCCGGCATCTCACTGGTGGAGAACCACGGCGTCGACCATGTCGACCTCGAACGCTGGCAGTCGGTTCGTGACGAGATCGCGACGGCAATCGAGGCGCACGGCATGGATCCCACCGGGACACATTTCGTGCAGCACTTCGGTGCGACGACCGTCGATGCCAGCCTCTTGAAGTTGGCGTTGATGGGCTTCGTCGAACCCGACGACCCGCGCATGGTCGCCACCGTGGAGGCGATCGAACGTGACCTCTCGTGCGGTCCGGACGGGTTCATCAGGCGTTTCGGCGCCGACCCCGACGACGAGGCCGGACCCGGGCGGGCCAACGCCGACGAAGGGGTGTTCCTCCTGTGCACGTTCTGGCTCGTCGAGGTGCTGGCCATGCAGGGACGGGTCGACGATGCAACCGAACTGTTCGAACGGGCGATCGCCACCGGCAACGACCTGGGATTGTTCGCCGAGGAGTTCGACGTCGAACGCAACGAGATGGTCGGCAACTTCCCGCAGGCCTTCACTCATCTGGGCCTGATCTCCGCTGACGCTCGCCTCCGTGCACTCGCGCAACCCTGAGTGCGGCCCGATCAACGAGAGCTGCGTTGGCGTACGACCTCCGACACCCTGGCGACGCCCGCACGGGTCGCGCTGACCATCGTGGCGGGCAGCGTCGACACGAAGTTCCCGGTGAGCATGCCGCCGACCTGGTCGTCGAAGATCCCGCGTGCGCCGTAGTCGCGATCATCGTCGACGGGATGTTCGAGGTCATCGGGCCGATCGGCGTCGATCGGGATGTCGGTGAGCTGGCTCTCGATTCCGGTCCGGCCCATGTAGTGGTCGCCGACACCGGGCATGAGCTGATTGAGCTTGACGAGCATCCAGTTCCACACGCCGTAGATCTTCTGACGTTGGCCACCCTCGAGCACTCGCATCACCGCCTCGGCGCAGCGCTCGGGCTGGTAGATCGGTGGGACCGGCATCGGATGGGTGTCCGTGCGCGAGCGGCACCAGCCGAACTGCGGCGTGTTCATCGCTGGCATGTGCACTTGAGACACCTGGATGTTGCTGCCCTCCGCGATCAACTCGCAGCGCAGCGACTCCATGAATCCCCGTACTGCGAACTTCGAGCCGCAGTAGGCGCTCTGCATGGGAATCCCGCGGTACGCGAGCGCCGAGCCGATGGAGATGATCGTGCCGGCGTCGCGTTCGCGCATCCGGTCCAACGCGGCCATGGTGCCGTGCACCTGACCGAAGTACGTGACTTCGGTCGCGCGGCGGAGTTCCTCTGGACGTGTGTCGACGATCGTGGCGAAGACCGTGGTCATCGCGTTGTTGATCCATACGTCGATCGGGCCGAGTTCGTCGGTGATCCGAGCAGCCGCCGCGTCGACCTGGTCCCATTCGGCCACGTCGGTGGTGACGGCAAGGGCCCGGCGGCCCCGCTGGCGAACGTCGTCAGCGGCCGCGTCCAGTCCGGCTCGACCACGAGCCAACACGCCCACGTCGTACCCGCGGTCGGCGAGCTCGCGGACCAGGGCACGTCCAAGTCCGCCCGAGGCTCCCGTCACCACGGCAACCTGGCCGCTCATGGAAGCACGCTCGAGATGGAGGCAAGGACGGGATTCGTCACGGTCATCATGCTCATCGGGCTACCACCACCACGGACCGCCGAAACTGCGACCTGCGCCGAGACGCGCGCGTTCGAGGAGTCGATCGGCGAAGATCCGGGTAGGGCCCCACCATGACCCTGTTCTTGATTCTTCTCGCACTCCTCGCGCTGCTCGCACTCGGCGTGCTCGGCACCGTCGTCAAGGGGCTGCTCTGGCTGACCCTGATCGTCGCCGTCATCCTCCTCGTGGGCGCTGCGTTCGGCTACTTCCGATTCCGGGGTTCCAGGAGCGCGTGATCGGTGCGGGCCCACTCGGAGCGCTCCGCAATTCGTTCCTCTGCCGCCGCCCAGCGCCACACCGACACGATCAGCAGCGGCAGCGTGATCGCCATGCCGCCGACCCACATCAACGACGCAGCAGCCCGTTGATCATCGAGCGCGCCATCCACACCGAGTTCGCGGACGTACGTCGGCATCAGCGGCGTCGTCGCCGACAGCAAGACGACGCCGAGCAGTGCGCTGCCGCCGATGACACCGAACACGGCACCGACCCGAGGGGCGGAGCCGGCACGACCATTCGCCGTCACCACCGACCAGAGCGCACAGCCTGCGACGACGTACGCCAGATGTTCGAGGTCGTGGATCAGCTGATTGCTGAGGGCTGCGTCGTAGATGCCGGTGAGGTGCGTCACGTACAAGGTCCCGAGGAAGAACGCCGGGGCGAGCAGCGGACCGGACCGACGCCACCACGACGCGGCGTGTCGCCGAGCAACGGAGCGGGACCAGGTCGGCGACCAGATCGATGCAACGGTCGACGCCGGCCGAGCGAGTACCAGGAGTGGCGCTGCGACGACGATCATCAGGAGGTGTTGCACCATGTGCCCGGTGAACGAGGACGAGGCCCACTCTTCGACAGTGGGCGTCGTCGACAACGCCAGCGCGACGAGGCCACCTGTCCAGCACCACAGCCGCAACGTCGATCGCCGTGGCATCCTCAGCCACGCAACGCCGTACAGGGCGAGCACGGCAGAGCACCCGAGGACGAAACCTCCGTGGGCGACTGCACTCGTGTGGGAGAGGATCATGTGTCCAGGTCGCGCACGAGGAGCACCAACTGTGACGCGATGATGGCAAGGCCGATCATGCTGAGCCATGAACCAAGGGGAATCCCGAGCAGCAGCGCCGTCGAGCCGACCGCGAGCGCCACCGGACGCAGGCTCTCGGTCGGGTAGACACCGACGATGCCAGTGGCGTCGCTGGCGTCCGCCTCGGCCTGGTCCTCGATTCGTTCGCCGTGGCGGCGCCCCCAGTCCCACGACCAGCCGGCGATGATGCCGCCCAGGCCGGTGGCCGAGAGCAGGATCGACACACCCACGGGGTCATCGCTGACGAACAGATAGATCACGCCGATCACTGCGAAGTACACGGTGACCCCTGCCCAGAGCACGGTCTCGAGCCTCATCGGTCGTCACCGTCCGGGTCGATCGGTTCGCCGTCGTGATCGCGGATCACCGGCCGGTGCTCACCCGTCGGTTCCTCGTCGGGAGTGCGCGACCACTGGTGGAGCGGGAGCCAGTGGTCGTCGTGGTCCTGCCGGGCGCTCCAGGCATCGGCGGCACCCGCTGCACCGATGCCGTCGTGGTTGATCCACCGCAGGTCGAAGACGGGACGTTCCGAGCGGATCGGTGGCAGCCAGCTGAAGTTGTGTTCAGGCGGCGGCGACGTGGTGGCCCATTCGAGCGAGTTCGCGTGCCATGGATCGGCGCCGACGGTACGGGGCCCGCGCAGTCCCTTCACCATGGCGATCAGGAACGGCACCATCGATGCTGCCAGCACGACGAAGCCGATCGACGACACCATGTTCCAGAACTTGAAGGAGTCGATCGGTTCGTAGTCGGCGACGCGTCGGGGCATGCCCTCTCGTCCGAGAATGTGCATCCCGAAGAAGGTCATGTTGAACCCCACCATCAGCAGCCAGAAGTGGAACGTTCCGAGACGCTCGGACAACATCCGCCCGGTCACCTTCGGCCACCAGAAGTAGATCGCGGCGAACATCGCAAACACCACGGTCCCGCCCATGACGTAGTGGAAGTGCCCGACGACGAAATACGAATCGGACAGGTGGAAGTCGAGCGTGGGTGAGGCAAGCATCACCCCCGTGATGCCACCACCGACGAAGGTGACCAGGAAGCCCAGCGCGAACTTCATCGGCGCCTCGAACGTGAGCGATCCCTCCCACATCGTGCCGATCCAGTTGAACACCTTCACGCCGGTCGGCACGGCGATCAGCAACGAGGTCAGCGCGAAGAACGGCAGGACCACCGACCCGGTCACGAACATGTGGTGGGCCCACACCGAGGTCGACAACGCACCGATCGCCAGCGTCGCGAGAACGAGGCCCTTGTAGCCGAAGACCGGACGTCGGGAGAACACCGGAAGGATCTCGGTGACCACACCGAAGAACGGGAGCGCGACGATGTACACCTCGGGGTGACCGAAGAACCAGAACAGGTGTTGCCACAGGATCGGTGACCCGTTCCCGACCGGTTCGAAGAAGTTCGTGCCGAACTGACGGTCGGCTTCCAGCATCAACAGCGCCCCGGACAGCACCGGGAACGCCAGGAGCACCATGAACGCGGTGATGAAGATGTTCCACGTCAGGATCGGCATTCGGAACAGGGTCATGCCGGGGGTTCGCATCATGGTGACGGTGCTGATCACGTTCACCGCGGTCAACGTGCCGGAGGTTCCGGTCAGGATGATGGAGATGATCCACAGGTCCGCGCCGAGGCCCGGCGACCCTGACATCCCGGACAACGGCGGGTACGCGAACCACCCGAATGCTGCGGCGCCCCCGTCGCTGACGAACCCCAGGATCATCACTGCTCCCCCGATCACGTACAGCCAGTACGAGAACGCGTTCAGCCGGGGGAACGCGAGGTCGGGGGCGCCGATCTGCAGTGGCACCAGATAGTTGGCGAGTCCGAAGCCGAACGGCACAGCGAACAGGTACACCATCACGCTGCCGTGGATGGTGAACACCCCGTTGTAGGTCTGTTCGCTGACGATCTGGATTCCGGGTTCGGCCAACTCGGCGCGGATGATTCCGGCGAGGAGCCCGCCGATGGCCAGGAACACCATCGAGGTGACGATGTACGCAATGCCGAGCGCTTTGTGGTCGGTGGTGGTCAGCCAGCCGACCACCGAGCGAGGCAGATGTCCTCGATCGGCCTCGTCGACGAACTCGTCGACCGAGACGAGACGGTCATCGTCTCCGTCACCGAGGCGGCGTTGCGGATCGACGGCGGTCACGACACGACTCCTCCGGCGGCGTGCTGATCCGCGAGCCACTGATCGAAGTCGTCCGGCGACAGCACCCGGAGACGGAAACGCATCCGGGCGTGATCGAGCCCGCAGAACTCGGCGCACACACCGGCGTTGGGGAACTCGCCGACCGTGTCGCCGATGTCGACGCTGAAGCTGGTCGGGCTGCCAGGGATCATGTCTCGCTTGAAACGGAACGGGGTGAGCCAGAACGAGTGGATGACGTCGACCGATTCGAGGTCGAAGCGCACGGTGGAGGAGGCCGGCAGGACGAGCACGGGGTCGTCGTCATCGCTGGTGTCCACGATGATCACCTCGCTGTCGGGGTACTCGAACTGCCAGGACCACTGGTACCCGATGACGTGCACCACCAGGTCGGGATCGGCATCGGTGTCGTCGATCGCCCGAACCGTCACGAACGTCACAGCGAACAGGGCGCAGACGACGAGGAAGGGGATCACCGTGTACGTGATCTCCATCGGGATGTTGTAGTGCTTCTGTCGTGGCAGTCGATTGTCCGTGCGCCGGTACCGGACGATCACCCAGAGCACGAGCAACATCACGAGGCCGAGCACGCCGAGCCCGATCCACAGGAACAGCTGCCACACCCGGTCGACCGACTCGGCCTCGTCGGTGATCGGCGGATCGAGGGCCGCCACTGCGAGGTTCACCACCACGCCGTTCATGGACGGACCCCGCGCACGCGCCCCGGTTCGGTGATGTCGTCGAAGTGGCCGGGTGCGGCACCGCCGGCGTCCATCCAGTCGGCATCGTGCTCGGGTTCGTCGTAGCCGCCGTCGGCTGTTCGCTCGACCGGCACACGCCGCTCGGTTCGGTCGGGTGGCGGCCGTTGTTGGAGCGCACGACACGACCGTCGGGTGACGACGAACGCGATCGGCGGCGCGATCACGAACAGGATCTGCAGGATCGTGGTGATCTGTCCGACTCGCATGTTGAGGGTGCCCGCGATCACGTCTTGCGCTCCGCCGAGAAACAGCACCGTCACCGCGGTGATCGACGCGACGCCGAACGCCGTGCGGTTCGCGGCATCACGGGGTCGATCGAGCAGGTGATGGTCGCCACCGTCACCGGTCAGTCTTCGCTCGAGCCATGGCACGGCGAAGAGCCCGCCGAAGATCAGGCCGGGCACCACCACACCCGAGAACACCAGGTTGTTGATCATGTAGCCGCCGACACGGATCTCCCAGGGCGGGAACAGGCGCAACGAACCTTCGAGGAAGCCGATGTACCAGTCGGGTTGTGCATACGAGGTTGCCTGCGCCGCGTCGTAGGGCCCGTACAGCCAGATGGCGTTGATGTCGAACAGCGCTCCCATCGCAGCGATCACGCCGGCGACCATGAAGAACAGCCCGATCGACTTCATCGCGAACGCCGGCCACACTCGCTCGCCGACGACATTGCCTTCAGTCCGTCCCGGCCCGCTGAACTGGGTGTGCTTCTGATGCCAGACGAGGGCGAGGTGCACGGACAACAGCGCAATGATCAGGCCGGGGATCAGCAAGATGTGCACCGGGTAGAGACGCCCGATGATGTCGGTGCCCGGCCACTCGCCGCCGAAGATCAGGTACGCCAGGCGTTCGCCGACGAAGGGGAGGGCGAGGATGATCGCGTTGGTGATCCGCAGCCCGGTTCCCGAGAGCAGGTCGTCGGGCAGCGAGTAGCCGGTGAACCCTGCAGCGAGCGCCAGAATCAACAGCACCAGCCCGATGTACCAGTTCAGGTCTCGCGGCTTGCGGAACGCACCGGTGAAGTACGACGCGCGCCATGTGCAGCACGATGGCCCCGACGAAGATCAGCGCGGCCCAGTGGTGCATCTGGCGGATCAACAGCCCGCCCTTGGTCTCGAACGAGATGCGCATCACCGAGTTGAACGCAGCCGACACCTGCTGACCCTGCAACGGTTCGTACGAACCGGTGTAGATCAGTTCCTGCTGCGAGCCCTGGAAGAAGAACGTGAGGTAGATGCCGGTGAGCAGCAGGACGACGAAGCTGTACAGCGCCAACTCACCCCACAGGAACGAGAAGTGGTTCGGGAACACCTTGCGCAGCGTCGTGGTGAGCCACGACCCGGTCCCGGTGCGCGACGTCACCGAGTCGACGTAACGTTCGACGAGTCCCCTGCTCGTCATGCTTCGTCCCAGGTGACCGGCCCGACGGGTCGGTCGAAGTCGGCGAGCGCGATGAGATACCCGTCGCCGTCGACGCCGATCGGGAGCTGCGGCAACGACCTCGTCGCCGGTCCACCGACGGGCTTGGCAGCGTTGGCGGGGTCGAACACGGACTGGTGGCAGGGGCACACGAGTTCCCTGATCTGCTGCGGAGGGCGCGAGTCGACGCCGAACAGCCCGACCGAGCAGCCCGCGTGGGTGCAGATCTTGGAGTAGGCGACCCAACCGTCGACCACGCCGCCGTCGACCGTTCGCTCGGACAGCAGATCTGGTTGAAGACGCAACAACACGACTTGGGAATCGTCGACACCGATCGCGCCGGCGGGGAACACGGTCGCGAGCTGGTCGAACCCGGCCGATTCCACAGAGATCGGCAACCCATCGGACGTCACGAGACGCTTGCCGGCAGCCCACGATGTGCGCCCGAGCTCGCCTCGCGGCTTCGGCCCGAGCGACCCGATCGGGCCGATGAACCCGACGGCAAGGCTTGCGATCGATCCGGCGAACAGGGTGACGATCAATGGTCTGCGGCCGAGCGTGCGCCGCGTGTCGACCACCTGTTCGTCGAACTGGTCACGCTCGTCGGGGGTCGTGGCCAGCCGTTCGCGCTGTTGCACCACGTGCTCGTCGAGATCGAGGTACTTCGCCCACGAGACCAGCCCGAAACCGATGCCGCCGAGGGCGAATGCGAGACCGATGCCCAACCACAGTTCGGTGTGGTTCGACCAGTAGCCGTAGGCAGCGAGGACCCCACCCCCGATCGCGACCACGAAGGCGACGATGGCGGCGCGCTCGGCGCGGCGGGTCACGTCTCGAGTCACGGTTCGGCCCCCAGTACCTGGTCCGCGTCGGTCTCACCGACGACTTCGCCCCCAGGGTCGCGCCCACTCCTGGGACTGCCGATCCATCTCGTGAGCGCCACCAACGGCACGAGGGCGAGCAACCACGCGGCCAGGCCCTCGGCCACCGGACCGGCGCCACCGAAACTGGACGGGCCCGTGGTGTTCTGTTCACCGAGCGCCTCGACGTACGCGGCAATGCTGTCGATGTCGTCGGGTTCGAGTGAACCGAACACGGGCATGGCGCCGGGACCGACGATGATCGCCTGACCGACCTGTGTCGGCGTCGACTGCACCAGGCTCGGAGCCTGCCGGCCCCCACCGATCGGCGCTCCGGCGAGCGACGCGACATGGCACGCGGCACAGTTCAGCCGGTACAGCTCGCCGCCGTCCGCCACATCGCCGCGTGCGGTGTCGACGTCGGGAATGTCGGGCCCGTCACCGATCGAGCCGACGTAGGCGACCAGGGCACGGATCTCGTCGTCGGAGTAGCGGACCGGTCCGCGCTGCGCCTGCATGGTCGGCGATGCCAGCGGCATCCGACCGGTCCGGAGGACGAAGTCGGTCGACGCCTCACCTTCCACGAGGAGCGACGGCCCTCTCCCCTCGACGCCGTCGTGCTCGACGCCGTGGCAGCTGGCGCACTGCGTCGAATAGAGCTCGGCTCCCAATTGCAGGTCGGGCTGCTGGGCCGGCCGGACGGCACGCCCGGTGCCCGGGTCGCCGAGCGCGAACGCAAGGGCGGCGATGCCGCATGCGACGACCAGCGCCACCGGCAGGGAGGCGAACACACGGGGTCGGGCCAGGCGGCCTGCGCCGCTCATCGAATGATCCAGATCGTGACGAACACGCCGACCCAGACGACGTCGACGAGGTGCCAGAAGAGCGAGATCCCGTCGGCCCATGGGCTGATCTCGTCGAGCGACGGCGAGCGCAGCGGCGCGGACGAACAACAGCGCCAGCGCAGCGAGACCACCGATGACGTGGGCCGAGTGGAGGCCGGTCAGGCCCCAGTAGATCGATCCGTAGGGATGGTCGCTCGCGGAGAACGACAAGGTCACGTACTCCGCGACCTGGTTCACGAGGAACAGGCCGCCGAGGGCGATCGTGCCGAGCAGCCAACGCTGCATGCCCGACCGGTCGCCTCGTCGATGCGCACGGTCGGCCGCAATGAGCGTGAACGACGACGCAACCAGTGCGATCGTGGCCAGCACAGCGCGCGGCACGTCGAATTCCACGCCCTCGGGCGGCCACGGCTGATTGGTCGAGCGCAGCAGGAAGTACGCAGCGAAGAATGGAGCGAACAGCATCACGTCGGATGCCAGGAACACGATCACACCGAACTGTCCGGTCGAGCGCTGTGGACGGACCGCGGCCGCGTCGAGCATTCCGGACTCGGTGGACATGGAGGCCCCCTACCCGTCGCTCCGCTCGCGGAAACCGGCGAACCGTTCGGGACGTCCGCGACCCGTGGCCCGGCCGCGTTGCGCCTCCGAGCCACGTCCTTCGTCACGGTCGATGATGTGCAGGTGCACGAGAGCAACCTACTCGTGATGTCCCACGCCGTCGGGCGGAACCCGTCGCGGCGCCCGACCTCCGCCGGAAGTCGCCGATGCGGCATACTCGTAGGGCACATTCGAGACGAAGGGGAACGTCGATGAGCACGGATCAAGACAGCACCATCCAGGGGACCGGTCAGCCGCCAGTCGTGGACTGGACCACCGACTACGACATCTTGGATCCGGACTACGTCGCCGATCCGTACCCGGTGTGGGACGACCTTCGCGAGCAGTGTCCGATCGCCCATTCCGACCGCTGGGGCGGGTCGTGGTTACCGACGACCTACGCCGACGTCCAGCGGTTCGCCCAGGACCACGCCCACTTCTCGTCGATCGATGTCGGCGTCCTGACCTTCACGCCAGAGGAGCGTCCGCCGCGACCGATCGAGATCCCGGTGCCACCGATCGACCAGGACCAGCCCGTACACACCTGGACTCGCCGCCTGCTCCTGCCGTGGTTCTCCCACACCCGTGTCGCCCAGTACGAGCCGTACACGAAGGACCTCTGCAACCGGCTGATCGACGGGTTCATCGAGAACGGCACCGCCGACGCCGCCGGCGACTACGCCCGCCAGATCCCGGTGCGCGTGATCGCATTGCTCCTCGGGGTTCCCGAGGAGATGTCGGACACGTTCACCGGTTGGGTCCAGGACGTGTTGGAATTCGCGCACGACGAGAAGCGCAGCGGTGCAGCCACCGACGCCCTCACCGCCTACCTGGTCGCCAAGTTGGAGGAGCGCCGTCTCGATCCGGGCGACGATCTGATCAGCTCGCTGCTGCAGGCCGACGTCGAGGGCGAGCCGGTCGACGACCTCATGATCCTCGGCATGGCGGCACTCGCGCTGATCGCCGGCGTCGACACCACGTGGTCGTCGATCGGTTCGGCGATGCTGCACCTCGCCACCCATCCCGATGACGTGCAACGTCTCGTCGACGAACCCGAGATCATGCCGCTCGCGATCGAAGAGCTGCTGCGGGCGTACTCGCCGGTCACGATGGCCCGCATTGCCACCGAGGACATCGAGGTCGGCGGTTGTCCCATCAAGGCCGGCGACAAGGTGCTGATGAACTTTCCCGGCGCCAACCACGATCCAGCCGTGTTCGATCGACCCCACGAGGTGATCCTCGACCGGGCCCAGAACCGTCACGTCGCGTTCGGGGCCGGCATCCACCGCTGCGCCGGGTCGAACCTCGCCCGCATGGAGCTTCGCGTGGCCATCGAGACCTGGATCGAGCGCATCCCCGAGTTCCGTCTGGCCGCCGACGGCGAGGTCACGTGGGCAGGCGGTCAGGTTCGCGGGCCGCGGCAGGTTCCCGTCGAGTTCTGACGGCGCTCCGACCGAATTCTGGGGGCTGGAGGTCCACAAGCGCTCCGTCGTCTGGCACACTGTTCCAAACCTCGATCGCAAGGCAGGGACATGAGCAACGACACCTCTCTCCAGGACAGCAACGCCGGCCCCACCACTCCCCCGGTCGCCGACTGGGCGAGCGACTACGACATCTTCGACCCGCAGTACGTCGCCGACCCGTATCCGATCTGGGCGGAGCTGCGCGAAGCATGCCCGATGGCGCACACCGAGCGATGGGGTGGCTCGTGGTTGCCCACCCGCTACGAGGACGTCTATGCGATCGCTCACGACATCGTGACGTTCCCGTCGGGTCACGGCATCAGCGTGGTGCCGATGATGCCGGTCGGCAACGAGAACGACGAGGGCCACATCCCGGCTCCGGTGCTCACCTCGGGGGTGCCGCCGATCAGCGCCGACCCACCGCTGCACACCTGGACCCGACGGCTCGTGCTGCCGACGATGAGCCCCGCCCGTGTCGCCGAGTACGAGGTGTTCACGCGCGAACTCTGCCGTCGTCTCGTCGGCGACGTGAAGTCCAGGGGCGAGGGCGACGCCGCCGCCGAGTACGCCCAACAGATCCCGGTCCGCGTCATCGGTCACATCCTCGGCGTGCCCGACGACATGGCGGGCACGTTCACCGAGTGGGTGCGCGACGTCCTCGAGTTCGCACACGACCCAGAACGACGCCGCCGCGGCATCGTCGGCATCATCCAGTACCTCGACGCGGCGATCACCGAGCGTGAGGCCGACCCGACCGACGACTTCATCAGCGAACTGATCCAGTCGGAGCACGACGGTGAGCCGATCACCCGTGACGTCGTCATGGGCATGTGCGCACTCCTGCTGATCGCCGGTATCGACACCACCTGGTCCTCGATCGGTTCGACGATGTGGCACCTCGCCACCCATCCCGATCATCGCCATCGTCTGATCGCCGAGCCCGAGCTGATGCCGACCGCAATCGAGGAGTTCCTCCGCGCCTATGCGCCGGTCACGATGGCGCGTCGGTTGGTCGAAGACGTCGAGTACAAGGGCTGCCCGATCAAGGCCGAAGAGCGGATCCTGATGAATTTCCCCGCCGCGAACCGGGACCCCGAAGTGTTCGAGAATCCTGACGAAGTGATTCTCGACCGCCAGCACAACCGCCACCTCGCGTTCGGTGCGGGCATCCACCGTTGCGCCGGATCGAACCTGGCCCGCATGGAACTTCGCGTCGCGGTCGAGGAATGGCTCGCTCAGATCCCCGAATTCGAGATCACCGACCCAACGCTCGTCACGTGGGCCGGCGGCCAAGTGCGCGGTCCCCGCAGCATCCCCGTTCGCGTCAGCTGACGCTGGCTGGGCGGACGAGCTGCCGCCACCGAGTTCGTCGTCGTCGATATCGTCCGCACGATGAAATCTCGCGCGACGTACCTGACGGTCGTCGCGTCGATGACCCTGCTGGCAGCCTGCAACGCTTCAGCCGAGACACCCAGCGAGGCACTCG
The DNA here is from genome assembly GCA_963741875.1 of Ilumatobacteraceae bacterium. GTDB lineage: Bacteria > Actinomycetota > Acidimicrobiia > Acidimicrobiales > Ilumatobacteraceae > Sva-07. The sequence goes on from CAVUJO010000003.1 coordinate 356,544, forward strand.
CGAGCACGACGACGTCCACGACGGACCCCGTCGTCCAAACGACCACCGCTCCGACGACGACCGTGCCGTCGCTCGACGTGTACGACCCGCTGTGCGTGGTCCAGGTCGCTCCCGGTGAATCACTCAGCCTGATCGCCGATCGCTTCGACGACGACACCGTGCGCGTCGACACCATTCGCGCCGAGAACGACCTGGACGACGACCTCATCGTGCCCGACCAGCTGCTCGACGTGTGCGTCGACAATGGCCTCGACGACCGGACCGGCGAGGCCCGCGAGCCGAATCAGGTCCTTGTCGAGGAGGCAACACGGGCGAACGTCGAGATCCAGCAGGTCAAGCTCAACGAACTGTTCGCGGGTACCGCAATGGCAGAGTTGCCGGTCGACGGCGTCTCGGGATCGGTCACGCGTCAGCGGCTGTGCGCCGCCCGCCTCGGACTCGGCCTGGCGCCGAGCACCCTCGACATGGACGCAGGAAGCGATGAGGAACAGGTCCTCATGGCCGCAACCCGGCTCAACATTCCGTTCGCCGCGCCGGTCGAGGCCGAACGATGGGTGCTCGTCGATCAGACCTGTCAGGTGATGTTCGTCGGCGCCGGAGTCGACCAACTCCAGTTCATCTTCCCCACGTCCACCGGCCAACCGGGCTTCGAGACGCGCCTGCAGGACGCCTCGAAGGTCTACCGGTACGACCCCGCCTCCGAGAACGATGGCTGGCACGACAGCACCGAATTCCCGGCACCGGAGGACAATCCGATCAACGGCAACATGTACAAGCCCCTGTACTTCGACGGCGGCTTGGCGATCCACGGCGCCAACAACGTGCCGACGAACCCGCAGAGCAAGGGCTGTGCTCGCCTGCGCCTGGAGCACCAGAACATGCTGCTCGACTGGCTCGGCGTTGGTGATGTCACCCGTCCGATCGGCGGTTCGCAGTTCAACCTCACGGTGCGCATCGTCGGCGAGTACGTCCCCCCGGTCTGACTGCTCCCTGACGGACTCCTCCCCGACTCCTGCGTGCTGAACCGCTCGCGCCGGCGACCTGCCAGACTGGCGCGGTGATCAACGCCTTCGTGCTCATCCACGCCGAACCCGACGCCGTCGCCGACCTTGCGCCCAGGCTCACGGAGATCGAAGGTGTCCGCGAGGCCCATTCGGTCGCAGGCGCCGACGCCGACATCGTGGCGATCGTCACCGTTGCCGACCACGAGGACGTGGCACGCGTGGTCACCGAGCACATCGGCCGAGAACCGGGCGTGCTGTCGACCACGACGATGATCGCCTTTCGGTCGTTCACACAGTCCGACGCCGCCGACGCGTTCGGCGATTTCGGCTGACGACATCGGTTCGGTCACCGATCCAGCTCGGTTCGATCACCGATCCAGCGTCAACGCAACTCCTCCGCCGGTACTTCGTGGACGGCAGCGACCTCGGCGGCGCTGTCGGCGTCCGAGCTTCGTGTTGCGACGAGTTGCTCCTCGTCGTCCAAACGGTCGGGGTCGTCCGATGGGTCGAGCAGGTCGTGGCCGATGTCGGCGTCGCCCGCCTTGCCCGCCTGAGCGGATTGTTCGGGCTGCTGGCGACGCTCACGCGTCTCGACGTCGTCGGTGGCGATCCGGCCATCGTCGAGGATCGATGGATCCTCGACACCGAGCGGCTCGTCGGGCGGGTAGATGTCGCCGGGGCGGTCGTGTTGCCCGACGGTCTCGCCGAGTTTCGTCGGATCGGTCGCTTCAGCGGCTGACTGTGGGTCGTTGGCATCGGTCATGTCAGCGCAGTACCCGTTGCACCGGGAACCCAACCGGATCAGGCCGTCGACGGCACGCAGACCGTGAGGGAGCCCGGATCGACCCGGTGGTGCATCTCGCGCAACCGGCCCGTCGGGTCTCCGTCGCGCTGCGCCGGCATCGGTCTCGACCATCGCACCTCGATGGATCGGCCGTGAGCGACGAGGAGGTCGTCCGGGCGCGGCCTTCGTCCTCGCCGCAGCGCCCAGATGGTCCGCAGCATCGTCCACGCGGTGTCACAGCGCTGAACAACCACGTCGAGCTGCCCGTCGTCGGGAGCCGATCCGGGCGCCACGGTGAACTCCGCCGAACCGCGCTCGCCGACGTTGGTGACCATCACGGTCATCGCCCGACCTTCGTAGAAGCTGTCACCGTCCACGACCACCTCGACCCGATGCGGCCGTTCGGTCCAGAGGGTTCGCACGCCGGTCGCGAAGTAGCCGAGGCGCCCCCACCGCTTGGCCGAGTCGTCGACGTGCTGCATCACTGCTGCGTCGTAGCCGGTACTCGCATTCAGCACGAAGGTGTCATCGTCGAGCAGACCGGTGTCCAGCGTTCGACGCCGCCCGTCGAGAACGGCCGAGGCCGCGTCCTCGATCGATTCGATACCGAGCACTCGGCAGAACAGGTTGACCGTGCCGCCGGGAACGGGTGCCAGGCAAGCGGGAGAGCCCTTCAACGCGTCCGCTGCTGCACGCTGCGTTCCGTCGCCACCGATCGCTGCCACCACGTCCGCTGACCTCGCAGCATCGGCGAGCGCACGGGTGAACTCGTCGAAGCCCTCGGGCTCGAGCACGCGCACGGACGAACGGTCGCCGAGCGCTTCCAGGAACTGCTCGAGTTCGTCCCGACGCTCAGGATTGACGACAACGGCGACCGAGGGATGCTCCATGCCGACGCACTACCCGATCGGCCGTGCGGCAACCCATCGAGTGTGCCGTGCCGGCGGAGGTTCTTCACCACTCCGCACGGATCGGCCGTCACCGCTCGTGGTCGTCGATGTCTCGATACACCGGGGACCAGCTCACCTGACCGATTCGTGCGGTGATCTCGTCAGCGGTCATCGGTTCGGCAAGGCCCTGCTCGACAGCGGTCTGGGCCACGGCGAACGCGACGTGCTGCGCCACGCTGCGGCTCGCCGTCACCGGCGGAAGGATGCCGCCGTCGTCGTTCTCGGCGGCGAGACGACCGATCGCCGTTGCGGCGGCGGTGAACATCTCGTCGGAGACCGATCGTGCCGTGACCGCCACCACGCCGAGCCCGACACCGGGAAAGACATGCACGTTGTTGACCTGCGCGATCGGCACCGAGCGACCACCGACGTTGACGGGATCGAATGGGCTTCCCGTACCGATGAGCGCGGCGCCGCTCGTCCAGGCCAGCACGTCGGCCGGGATGGCTTCGGCCCGCGGGGTCGGATTCGAGAGCGGAAGCACGATCGGCCGTTCGACGTGAGCTGCCTGCGCCCTGATGATCGCCTCGGTGAAGATTCCGGGTTGCCCGGTCACGCCGACGAGTGCATGCGGCCCGGTTCGAGTGACCACGTCGAGCAGCTCGACGACACCATCCCCGTCGTCGTCCCAGTCGGCGACCTCATCCCACGGATGGGCGAACGGCTGCTGGAACGACGCAAGCCCCTGCATCCGGTCGTGGAGCAGACCGTCACGGTCGACCAACCAGCATCGGCGAATGGCTTCGTCTTCCGGCAGCCCGCCTGCCACCATTGCCCGGACGGCCTGCCCGGCGATTCCGGTTCCGGCCGACCCGGCACCGACCACGACGAGGCGCAGCTCGGTGATCGGGGTGCCGGCAGTCGCGAGACCGGCAACGATCGCCGCCACACTCACCGCCGCCGTCCCCTGGATGTCGTCGTTGAACGAGCAGATGCTGTCGCGATGCCGCGACAGCAGCCGATTCGCGTGGAGCTGAGCGAAGTCTTCCCACTGCAGCAGGACGCGGGGAAACCGCTTCCTCAGTGCGTCGACGAATGCATCGACGAGCTCGTCGTACTCGTCGCCGCGAACTCGCTGGTGTCGCCAACCGAGGTACAGAGGGTCGGACAACAGTGCGTCGTTGTCGGTGCCCACGTCGAGCACGACGGGCAACGTTCGGGCCGGATCCAGACCGCCGCCGGCGGTGTACAGCGCCAACTTCCCGACCGGGATCCCCATCCCGCCGATCCCGAGGTCACCCAGACCGAGGACACGTTCGCCATCGGTGACGACGACGACGTCGACCTCGAGATCACCCACCGCATTCTCGAGCAACTCTTCCACGCGGTCCCGCTGTGGCCACGACAGGAACAGACCGCGTTCGCGGCGATAGATCCTGGACCACTCCTGGCACGCCAACCCGACCGTCGGCGTGTACACGATCGGCAGCAACTCGGCCAGATGTCGTTCGAGGAACGCGTAGAACAGCACCGAGTTGCGATCCTGGAGCGCCCGGAGGAACACGTGGCGACCCATGTCCGTCATCTTCGATCCGTACTCCATCTCCACGCGCTGGAGCTGGGTGTCGAGGTCCTCGACCACCGGAGGGAGCAGCCCGTCGAGACCCAGACGCTCACGCTCGGAAGCGGAGAAGGCGGTCCCCTTGTTCAGGTATCGGTCTGCGAGTATCGCTCGTCCGTGTGAGATCATCGCCACCCACCGTACGGCGCCGATCGATCGCGCCCGCCACGGTCAGGCGGGTGCCACGGTGCGCTCGGTGCGGGTGAGACGCGCGAACCCGAAGTCGCGACCGAGTCCTCGCCGGAATGCGAGGTGAATCCACAGCGCGGCGAAACTCTCGAGCAGGTGAACCGCACTCCGGTCGCCGACGACCAGTGCGTCGAAACCGAGCCCTTCCGCGAGCGCCCGCACCGCCTCGGTGTGCGGGTCGTCGCCGGCGATGGGAAGGAACAGACCCCGCCCATCGATCGACGGCGCAAGGTACGCCTCCGCACCGATGGTGTTGAACGCCTTGACGACGGAGGCATCGGGGTTTGCGTGGGCGATCACGTCGACGATCGTCGATGCTCCCGCCGGCAGGTTCGAGCCAACCGTGTTGGTCATGTCGACCAACACCGCCCCAGCGAGGTCACCGACTGCAACCACCGTGTCCGCGACGGCTGCGAACGGGACCGCCAGGAACACGAACTCGGCTCCTCGACCGGCCTCGTCGAGCGAGACGACATCGACACCGAGTACATCGACGAGGGCGCGGACCTTGTCGCTGGCCGGGTCGCGGGCAGCGAGCCGCACGTCATGACCGGCCCGCTGGAGCGCCGTCGCGATGTGGGTTCCAACGGTTCCGGCACCGATGACGGTGACCGTTGTTGGTGTTCCGGTGGGGTTCATCGGCCGAGCGCCTCGATCACGAGTCGCGCAGCAGCGCCGCCGGAATGCTGCTGCTGCCCCGTGATCAAGTTCCCGTCGCGAACTGCGTGCGCAGAGAATGCGGGCCCGACGATGAAGTTCGTACCGGCCAGCGCGCGGGCCTCGTCTTCGATACGGAACGGCTGGATCTTCACGCCGGCCGCCTGGTCGGCGACGTCCTCCTCCGAGTTGGCGAAACCGGTCCACGTCTTGCCGTCGACCACCAGCGACCCGTCTGCGTTCGTCGCTCGGAGCAGCACGGCGGTCGCATGGCAGATCACCGCCGTCACTCGACCCGACTCGTGAAACCGCGCAACCAGATCGTGCACCCGCCGATCGTTGTAGAAGGTGTACATCGGGCCCTGCCCGCCGGCGAGGAGCAAGGCGTCATACGACTCGATGTCGACGTCGGCGAGCGCCGTCGACGACTCGACCTGCGCCATGAGGCGTGGCGTGTTGATGAATCCCATCGAGACGATGTCGTCGGCCGAGTAGCCAGATGCATCACGGGGGTCGCCATAGCTGTCGCCGTAGAGCTCTCCCCCGTCCGGGCTGACGATGTCGACCCGGTAGCCGGCCTTGACGAAGGTGAGGTACGGGTCGGTGAGTTCCTCCCACCAGAAGCCGACGGGCCAGCCCGTCTGCGTCGAGGTCGCCGTGTTGGAGAGCAGGATCATGACCCGCTTCGGGTCGCCGTGGATGTTGATGTTCTCAGCCATGCCTTCAGGGTATCAATACATGGGCGTATTGATACATCTATGTCTCGATATTGCATCCCGCCCTTCGCGGCGGCGTACCATCGGCGCATGGAGTCACGAGGCGGCGGGCGCCCCCGGAGCAGCGATCTCGACGACAAGATCCTCGAGGCGGCGCGCACACTGCTTTCGACCGGCGGCATCGAAGCACTCTCGTTCGGATCCGTCGCCGAAGCCGCCGGCACCACACGACAAGCGGTGTACCGTCGATACCCCGACAAGACCACGCTGGCCGTCGCCGTGGTCGCAGAACTCTCGTCGAGGCGACGAGACATCCGAACGGGCGACCACTTGGCAGACCTGGTCGCCGAGCTCACCTCGTTTCGCAGCGGCATCACCGGGCTGAACGGCCTCGGGCTGATCGGTGGTGTGCTCAGCGAGACGATCGAGCCGACGGTCGTCGCGGCCTACCGCGACCGCGTCGTGGCACCGAGACGACGCCGGATCGCCTCGATCCTCGCCGACGCCGTACGCGACGGTCAGCTGACAGCACCACCGGCCGACCAGAAGGTGCTGGTCGCCATGTGCACGGGGTCGTGGTACGGCTTTGCCGTTGCAGGGACGGCGCCCCCATCCGATTGGCCCCGCCGCACCGCGACGTTGGTGTGGACCGCAGGCGGTGGAACCGCACCGTGAGCTCGCCGGGTCCAATGGGACCCGCAGCGCGAAGCACGGTTCAATGACGATGCAATCGGGTACGACCGCCCGTGCCTCCTGTTCAACGTGTCCTCGATGCCAAACCCGTTTCCACCCTCGCCGCGTACCTCGCCGCTGGAGGCGGGCGGGCACTGTCCCTCGCCGTCGCCACTGAACCCGACGACTTGATTGCCAGCATCACCGATGCCGGACTGCGCGGACGGGGTGGCGCCGGCTTCCCCACCGGTGTCAAGTGGCGGACGGTGGCCGACAGCCGGAGTGCGGTCGAACCCACGACCGTCATCGTCAATGCGGCCGAAGGCGAACCGGGCACGTTCAAGGACCGCGCGATCATCCGACGCAACCCGTACCGGGTGCTGGAGGGTGCACTCATCGCGGCCCGGGCCGTGGGAGCGCCCGAGATCATCTTGGCGGTCAAGTCGTCGTTCCGACCCGAGATCAGACGCTTGCGGACGGCGATCGCCGAGTTCGAGGCACACGGACTCGACGACGTCACCATGCGTGTCGTCGAGGGGCCGGCCGACTACCTGTTCGGTGAGGAATCGGCGCTCGAGGAGGTCATCGAGGGCCGATACCCCTTCCCCCGGGTCACGCCGCCGTACCGTCGCGGCCTCGACAATCCGGACGCGCCATCCGGCAACTCCTCCGCATGGGTGTCCTTGGCGGGTGAGGACGGCACACGCGAGGCGCCGGCGCTGATCGACAACGTCGAGACGATGGCCAACGTCCCCGGCATCATCCTCGAGGGGCCCGAATGGTTCCGTTCGGTCGGCACGCCCGATTCTCCAGGCACGATCGTGTGCACGATCACGGGCGACACCCAACGACATGCCGTCGGCGAGTTCCCCATGGGCACACCGCTGTGGGACGTCATCGATGCCCTGGGTGGCGGAAACCTTCCCGGGCGCACCTTGGTGGCTGCAATCTCCGGCACGGCCAACGCCGCGATCGAAGCGGCACAGTTCGACACCCCCTTGTCGTACGAAGCGTTCGAGGGCATCGGGTCCGGACTCGGCACGGCCGGCTTCATCGTGTTCGATGACCAGACCGACCTCGTCGCCGTGGCTCAGGGCATCGCCCGGTTCCTCTCGGTCGAGTCCTGCGGACAGTGCACGCCGTGCAAGTCCGACGGTCTCGCCATCGCCCAGCTGCTCGACGCCGTGAGAGCATCCTCGGCCGGTGACGACACGCTCTCGGCACTTCGCGGCCGGTTCGCAACGGTCGACGACGGCGCCAGGTGCGCCCTTGCCGGCCAGCAGCGCACAGCGGTCGCAAGCCTCGTCGAACTCGGTAAAGAATCACTGGAGGGGCACCTCACCCGATCCACTGGCGAGGCGGGGCGCTTTCTGATCGCGCCGATCGCCGACCTCGTGCACGATCGCGGCAGTCGTCGACAGCGCCAACGCCGACAAGCAGCCCGACTGGACGTTTGGGCGGCACGATTCCGGATCGAGCCCTGCCGAGCTCTATGGCGACGCATCTGTCGCGGTGCGAGTTCAGTCGACGCGCACCCACGGTCACGCCACCGGAATCGACGTCAGCACCGTCGACGAGACATCTCCGACGGGACCGTTGAGCGCCGCGTCGCAGCGATTCGCAGAGCCGATCGTCGCCGCGCATCAGCGGTTGTTCGAGGGGCTGCGCGTCCTACGCGCCGCAACGGACTCGGATCTTCCATCCTCCGCTGGCTCGCTGGCCCACGAGCTGGGGCGCTACGTCGAACTCGTCGGAACCGTCGTGTACCCGGAACTGGACCGGATCACCGACGGGGCCGCAAGCGATCAGGCCTGGGTCGCCGAACGAAATGCCGAATCAGCACTCGACATCCTGCAACGGCTGCAACAACCTGGTGGTCTCGACGCCGACGAGATCCACGAGCTCAGCACCGATCTGAGCGCACTCGTCGACGCCGACGACACCATTGTCATTCCCCTGCTCTGTCATCGCCTCGACGACCGGAACCTCGATCGACTGGCCGACGCCGAGCACGAAGTCATCGAACGCCAGAGCGAATCGCCGGCCCGGTCCAGTTTCGGATCAGCGCCCGGGTGACGGATTCTCTGGCGTCGATTGCAGATTCCGCGTGCCACGTGTGACGGGAATCTCGGAGTCCGTCAGGGTGTGATCGCGCCTTCTCCTGCAACGTTCTTGCCCTTGTCGTTCATCTCCTCGTAGTGCTCACTCACCTGCTCCAGATCCACGTCGTCGGCAGACCGTTCCGCTGCGGCAGTCTCTGCGTCGGTCGGGACGGGGCCGGCGGACGGTTCGGTGAATTCATCTGCACGCTGGCCGTCGGTATCGGTCGTGATGGCATTGCTGTCGGAGTTGGTCATACCGGCGGCGCTACCCCGACCAGACGTCGACGAAACGCCACTCGACCCCCACCCACCAGGTGTTCCACCCACCAGGTGTGATGCCGCGATGTTTCACCCCGGGTGGTGGGGGTATCCGTACAGCACCGGCGCTCACCCTGGGCACTCGGGAATCACACAACACGAAAGAAGTCACCACCATGGGCTACGGCATCGGCGGAATTCTCGTCCTCATCCTCGTCATCCTCGCGATCGTCTACTTCGCGAAGCGGGTCTGAGGCATCTCAGATGACTGCATCGACCAACGGCATCACGATCTTCGAATCGCTGCGCAGTGATCACGACACCCAGCGCACGCTGATCGACATCCTCGTGAAGACCACAGGTGACAGCGACGGCCGGCGAGAGATCTTCGCCAAGGTCCAACGCGAACTCACCGCTCACGCGGCAGCCGAGGAGCGCTACTTCTATGTGCCGCTCCTCGAAGCCGACACCACGCAGGAGCAGGCTCGCCACTCCATCGCCGAGCACAAGGAGCTCGACGATTTCGTGGAGCAGCTCGCGGGCTACGACATGAGCGGCTCCCAATGGCTGCAAACCGCTCGTGAACTCCGAGAGCGCCTGCTCCACCACCTCGACGAGGAGGAAGCCGAGATCTTCCCGGTCGCGGGCAAGGTGCTGTCCGACAACGACAAGACAACACTCGCCCAGGAGTACACCGACGACATGGAGCGACACCGAGCGATGCACGTCTCGTGACGCAGGCACACGAGCCCATCGTCGGTGAAGCTGACTCGAGCCCGCATCCAACGATCGGCGAGGCGGACCGCTTCGGGAACCAGCCCACCGTCGCGACGCCGACCGGGCTCCGCGTCCCGAAGCTCGGGATCGGAACCTGGCGACTCGACGACGACGAGGCCGGCGACATCGTGGCGGCCGCCTTGCATCTCGGCGTGCGGTACGTCGACACCGCACAGATGTACGGCAACGAACGAGGGGTCGGCGACGGCATCTCGCGGAGCGGCGTTCCTCGGTCCGAGATCTTCATCACGACCAAGATCGACAACAGCAACCATGAACCCGACGCCGTCGTGGCGTCCACCGAAGCCAGCTTGCGCCGGCTGGACACCGATCACGTCGACCTGCTCCTGATTCACTGGCCAACCGGGTGGGATCGGATGGGCGCGACCATGTCGACGCTGGCACAGGTGCAGGCATCAGGAATGGCGCACCACATCGGCGTGTCGAACTTCACGGTGGAGCAGCTCGACCAGGTCGCCGATTTCGCCCCGTTGGAGATGCTGCAGGCAGAGTGTCACCCGTTCTTCCAGCAGAACGAGCTGCGCAGCTGGTGCGACACGCACGGATGGGCGTTCACTGCGTATTCCCCACTCGCCAAGGGAGCAGTGATGGATGACGACGTACTGCAGTCGATCGCCGCCAGCCACGACGTGTCCCCGGCGACCGTCACCCTCGCCTGGCATCTCCGCCAGGACGGGCTGACCGTGATTCCCCGGACCAGCAGCGTCGACCACCTCCGGTCCAATCTCACAGCGCTCGAATTCGAACTGACCGACGACGAGATCTCCCGAATCGACGAACTCGACGAGGGCCGTCAGCTCATCAGCCCGGATCACGCGCCATGGAATCAATCGGACGGTTGACACCGTTCAACCGCCGTGCGCCGTGGTTTGGAGCGAACCGCTCGCGGGTACGCACCAGTCATGGAACGTTCAGAGCAGAGCACGCGGAACTTGAGGTCCGAGATCGAGCGCCGGTTCGACGAGTTCGAGTCCGAGGTCATCCAACGTCTGGATGACCTCGAGCGTCGTCTCCCCCCGATTCCCCGCAAGGCCGTCGAACTCGGGCGCGCTGGCGCCGACCGAATCGGCGCCACCACGGGTGGCATCGCACGCGACATCGGACGCCAGTTCACCCGCGTGACCACGGTGGCAGGCGACGCGGTCAACACCTCAGTCGGCCAGACGCGTTCGGCGATCGATCGGACCGCCACGGTGGCACGTCGCAACACGAACGAAGCGGTCGGCCAAGCACGCGCCCAGACGAAGCGCTCAGGTCGGGCGGCCGAGCGCGGAACGGTCGCGCTCCTCGACGATGCGGCCCGAGCGGTCGAGCCGAGCGATGGAGCCCCAGCTTCCCTCGACGAGTGGACCAAGGCCGAGTTGTACGACCGAGCGCAAGAACTCGACATCCAAGGTCGCAGCACGATGGACAAGCGCGAGCTGATCGACGCCATTCACGCCTCGTGACAACGCTGAGGGGCCCTCAGCGCCCTTCATCACCGTCGGCTGCCGGAGTCACGTCCGTGGTCGCCCCCTCGACAGGCGCTGCGTCGGCGCCATGCAGGTCCAACTTGCCGAGGAGCGCCGCATCCGGCCCGGCGGCGTTCGGGCCATATCCGAGCATGAGTGTGCCGAGAGCGCCACAGGCCGGGCATGCCGACCACACGATGATCAGCATGTCAGCCGGGTCGCTGGCACCTTCGAGTCGCCGAGCGCGTTCGATCTCGAACGTCTCCGGTGCGGTGGCCGCCGAGCAGGCGACGCATTCGATGAGCTCGTCATCGCGGGCGATGAACTGCGTGCGGTAGCCCTGCTCAGCAGCGGCATTCAAGACGTCGAGGATCGTGCTCGCTCCCTGCGGCACCGGCGCCGGTTGATGTTCCCGATCGCTGCTCATGTGTGCGCGACACCGTACCGCTTGACCGAGGGCGTCCGAGCGACCGGAACCTCGAGGGGTTTCGCAGCGTGTTCGTTCGGGTACGTCGTTTGCATGACTGACCACACCCACACCTCCACTCCGACCGTCGTGACCGATGACGGTGCGACCAGTCCGACTGAAACGGCCAGCGCTCCGTCCACCGTGGTGGTGCAGCCCGCCGACCAGGTCACTCGAGGGTTCCACTTCGGATCGTTCATTGGCGGCTTTCTCGCTGCCATCGTCGTCGCAGCGATCGGACTCGGGGTTTTCTCGCGGTGTCGGATTCCGACGACGACGGGAACCTCGAGGTCGATGTTCCAGCCGTCAACGTCGACATCGGAGACTGACTCCAGCGCGGGAGGCCCCGCGCCGCACCGGGACCCTGATCGAGAGCTTCAACCCACCTGATCGAGGATGCGATGGATGATGTCGTCGAGCACGTTGTCCAGGTCCGTTGCGGCGGCCTGGTTGTAGAGCGTTGCATAGGCCGCATTGCCCAAGGCCTGCCGAGCATGCTCCGCAACGGCCGCAAGGCGCTGCTCCTCGACGCCAAAGGTGGGCACCCGACTGCCGGCATCGACAGCGCCCGTCAGCGGCGCAATCAACTCTGGTTGTTCGAGTCGGTCGAGAAGCACGATGAGATTGCGTAACGATGTCATGAGGTACGCGTGCATACCGCGCTGGCGCCAATGGTTGATCGCGTCGATCAGGTCGTTGACCGACCCCGTTGGTTCGCCGTGGTCGGCTCGCACGGAGCTGAGCGACACTCGGGCGACTCCACTGAGGAATCGATTGTCCACTGAGTCGGCGGCTTCGACGGCGCGTCCGAAGAGGTGGGCGGCGACGTCGGGCTCGCGGGCTGCGGTCAACTCCGCGACGGTGTAGTCGATCCAGGCACGGTCGGTCGGTGCGTCTGCGTGTAGCTCGGTCACCAGAGCGAGTCCTTCGTCAGGGCGCTCTGAGTAGCCATGTGCGAGGGCGCCGGCGCATGCGCCCATCACGACGAAATGTGGGTCGTCCACTGCCTCGGCAGCTCGGGCGAGTTCGCCGCCGAGCTCCACCGCCCGATCGAGGTTGCCGCTCGCGAGCATGATGTCGCCCAACGTCTCCAGGAGGAGCAGGCCGGCGACGGGATCGGCCCGCGGGAGAGCCGACTCGACGAGTGCGATCGCCTCAGCGCTTCGGCCTGCGTAGAACCAGGATTGGCCTTGCGACGCGAGAGCAGCTGGCGGAGCGGTCGTCGGATCAGCGACGAGGCGCTCGGCCCACCGGAACGGATCGCCCACTTGGCGTGACATCGCCCAGACATGGAGGTGCGTCGTGATGGATGCTGCGATCTGCTCGTCGTGTTCGCTTGCCCAGAGGTGGGCCGATCGAAGATCTCCGTAGGAGTCGGAGATGCGGGCGTTTGCTGCGGACTCGCTCGCGGACCGCAGACCAAGATCATCGACGACGAGCCGGTCGAGGTGATGTCGGGCGTGGCGGCGGCGCGCGCTGTCGACTTGTTCGATTCGACTGCGTCGTTGGAGTCGTGACCGCACGGCCCACAACATCCGATATCTCGCCCGGCCGTCGGCGGTGTCGGCCTGGAGCAGTGAACGTTCGACGAGATCGTGCACGATCGATCCCTGATCGCCGCCCTCGATGACCGCCGTCGCGCCGTCGAGATCGAAGGCTCCGTCGAACACCGACAATGCGAGCGCCGCGTTGCGGGCGGATTCATCGATGGTGTCGAGCGACCAGTCGACGACGTTGCCCAGCGTGCGTTGACGGTTCGGCGTCCCGCGACGCGGGGCGCGCAAGGTCGTCGGATCCGCTTGCGTCACGTCGTCGAGGTCCCCCAGTCCGTGTGACGTGAGGAGCGCCGCGGCCATCTCGATCGCCAGCGGGAGTCCGTCCAGACGCTCGACGATTCGTTCGACCGCCGCGGTGTCACTCGAGACGTCGATCCCGAGCGAGCTTGCCCGTCGCTCGAACAACTCCACCGAGTTGGCGCGTCCGCCGCCGCCGTCGCCGTCGAGCGGCTGGGTGACCCAGACCCGTTCGTCGCTGATTCCGAGCCGTTGGCGACTCGTTGCAAGCACTCGAGCGACTGACCCACCGGCGAGCACCGACTGGACCGCTGTCGCCGACGCATCGATGAGGTGCTCACAGTTGTCGATGATGATCAGGACATCGAGATTCCCGACGTCGGCGAGTCGGTCCTCGGGCACCGCGTCCATGCTTCCGAGCCCGATCTCCTCTGCGATGGCGGCAGCCACCGCCTCCGGCTCGACCACTTCTCCCAACTCGATGAATCGGGCCCCGAGTCGGTATTCACCCTGGTGACGACGGGCGATCTCGCGTGCGAGGCTGGTCTTGCCGACACCACCGGCGCCGATCAGCGTCACCAATCGATGCGATTGGAGCAACACGCCGACGTCGATGAGGGCATCATCGCGCCCGACCAGATGACCGCTCGGTGCCGACGGGTCGGAGACCGCTCGGGGACGTGCACTTGCCTCGTCGCCGACCAGTGCGCGCGTTTCCGCGTTCCGGAGCGCTTCGGAGGGCACCAGTCCGACCTCGGCCAACTCAGCAACAGCACGCCGGTACGAACGCAGCGCCTCCCCGGGTGACGACTGCGCTTCGGCGTCGATCAGCACCGCCCATGCGGTCTCGCGCAACGGATGATCGGCCACGACTGCGCGAGCGACAGCGGCGGCCTCGGCTGGCCGCCCGGACCCCAACAGCGCTGCCGCACGACGCTCATGCGCATCAATGACCAGGGTGTCGACCCACGTCGCCGCGGCGCGTAGCTGATCGAGATCAGCGAACTCACCGAAGGCCGGCCCACGTACAAGGGCGAGCGCGCGTTCGAGCAACTCCACCGAGCGGGCTGGCCCGGCCACCCTCGCTTGATCCACCAGGGCTTCGAAGTACAGCAGATCCAACGTGCCGACGTCGGCGTGCAATCGGTATCCGAGGTGTGCGATCTCGACGAGGTCGCCGAGCACCGATCGGAGTCGGGACACGTAGCTGCCCAACGTCCGTCGCGCCGTCGGCGGAGGTTCCTCCTCCCACAGGGCATCGATCAACGCATCGGCGCTCACCACACGATTGGGGTGAGCGGCCAGGGCGGCGAGTACGAGTCGCTGGTTCCGGCTTCCGATCGTGTGCGCTTTCCCGTCCAGGCTCAGCTGGATGTCGCCGAGCACCTCGATCATGGGTTCCAGTATCGCATTCGCCACGATTCGGATCGGAAGACTTCGACCGCTGATCGACGACCGAGAACGAGTAACTCCCAGCCGTCCTGGCCGACCGGTGCAGCGATGCTGCATCGCCGCTGCAACCGCGGCCTTCACGATGGTGGAGTGAACTTGGAATCGTCCATCGACCTCCCACCGACCCGAAGGAGACCGAGCGTGAGCGCGCCATCGAAACCCCGGCTTGCCGACGGCTGGGAGCCTGATGCCCCGATCGATGACTCGATGCTGCGTCGCTATCTGTTCCACTGGGCGTCCTACTGCGACGCCTACGCGTTGGCGGGCGGCGGAGCGACGCTGCGAACCGACGCCTTTGCGGCGGCGGATCTGCGACGACCGTCGGGGTACTTCAACTCTGCCACGCTGCTGCGGCCACCAGGGGCCGACTTCGAACACCAGCTCGACCAGATCGAGACGTTCTATGACGCCGGCCACGGCGACGTCCTGTTGTGGAGCGCCTGGCCGACACCAGAACTCAGCGGATCGGGATGGGAGCTCGTCGGCCACCCTCCCCTGCTCATCCGCCCACCCGCGAGCGTCCTCCCACCCCCACCGGCGCCGGGTGTCGACATCAAACGGGTCACCGACGCAGACGACCTCACGATGTGGGAACGAGTCGCCATCGAGGGCTATCCCCTTCCCGAACTCGACGGTGCGCGACCAGGCGACCTCGCCGCACCGAGCCTGCTCGACGATGATCGCTTCGGCTTCTGGCTCGGTCGGCACGCCGGACGGCCGGTCTCGATCGGTACCAGCTTCGTGGACCATGGAATCGCGAGCTTTGCGCTTGCGGTCACCCGACCGGACGCACGACGACATCACCACTGGCTCGGCCACGCCGTCGAACGCCTCATGCACACACCGGAGCTGTGGGTGACCGGGGTGTTCAGCGACGACAGTCGCCCGGGTGCCGAACAGATCGGATTCGTCCCGGTCCAGCGACTCACGCTCTGGAGCCGCCAGCGCCCGCTCGATCGCTGACCTGGAGACGCACTCCCCGCCCGCATCGCCCAACCGACAACCAACATCAGGAGACGACATGACCACCGACACCGCAAACACCACCACCCCTGCGTCGACCGACCTCGACGAATCCCTCGTCGAAGCATTCGCCGATCAATTCTTCACGGCCGTGCTCGGCGCACAGGAGATCCAGGCCGCCTATTTCGGCGACCTCCTCGGCTGGTACCGCGCACTCGACGACAACGGACCACTCACCGCCCACGAATTGGCCGATGCCACCGACACGCACTGGCGCTACGCACAGGAATGGTTGGAACACCAAGCGGTCGCCGGCTGGCTCGCCGTCGACGACACGACGGCCGACGCCTTGGATCGCCGATACAGCCTGCCTGCCGCGCACGCCGCCGTGCTCACCGACCCCGACAGCCTCGTCCACCTCGCACCGCTTGCCCGATTCGTCACCGGGGTCGGCAAACGAGCCGACGAACTCGCCGACGCCTACCGCACCGGTGGAGGAGTCAGCTGGCAGAAGATGGGCGACGACCCCCGAGAGGCACAGGCCGCCATCAACCGACCGATGTTCCTCCAACTCTTCGGACCCGAATACCTGCCATCGATTCCCGACATCGACACCACGCTGCGCAATGGTGGTCACGTCGCCGACATCGGGTGCGGCTTCGGCTGGTCATCGATTGCCGTTGCCGCCCAGTACCCCAACGCCCGCATCGACGGCTTCGACCCGGACGAACCCTCCATCGAATCTGCCCGGCGAATCGCCACGCACGAGGGAGTCGATGACCGCGTCACGTTCCACGCCGTCGACGCTGCCGCGGCCGCTGCGGGCCGCCAGTACGACCTCGTCATGGCGCTCGAGTGCATCCACGACCTCAGCCAGCCCGTCGACGTGCTGCGGTCGATGAGGGATCTGGTGGCCGATTCCGGTGTCGTGCTCGTCATGGACGAACGCGTCGACGACCACTTCGTCGCACCCGGTGGACCGTTCGAACGAATGCTCTACGGATGCTCGCTGACCAGCTGTCTCCCCGACTGCATGTCGGATGAGCCCAGTGCAGCGACGGGAACGGTGATGCGACCCTCGACATTGGAGCGCTACGCGCGCGACGCCGGCTTCACCTCGGTCGAGGTCCTGCCAATCGACAACGACTCGTTCCGCTTCTATCGACTCCACACCGCGTCGTCGGGCGCCGGCACCCATTGATCGCATCGGGTTGCCTTGCTCCGCCGGGCTTCAGTCGAGGTGGGGCGGGAATCCGAAACGATCGAACGCCTCAGCGGTGTCCAGGAATGCATGGATTGCTTCGATTCGGTCGCCGCGTAGTTCGACCACCTGCAGCGCCCACGGAGCGTGGCCACCCGCCGGGTCGATGCGGTACTGAGCGAACGCGGGACACCCGTTCGCCTGACCCGACAGCAGGCGCGACCCCTTGCATTCGATTCCCGCGCCGAAATACCAGGTGAGGACATCGTCGGCACCACGAAGCCACATCGCGTAGGGAGGCATCGTCTGGATCACGTCATCGTGCAGGAGCTCAGCCAGTGCGTCCATGTCGTAGCGCTCGAACGCGTCGGTGTACCGCTCGAGCAGCCGCTGCTGGTCGTCGGAGAGCGGGGTTGTCTGTGCTGTCGCCGGAGACTGGGCGAGCGTGGCCCTGGCGCGTTGGAGCGCGCTGTTGACCGATGCCGTCGTGGTGTCGAGGAGTTCGGCCGCATCACCTGCACTCCATCGCAGCACGTCGCACAACACGAGCGCAGCGCGTTGGCGGGCGGGGAGGTGTTGGAGTGCGCTGACGAACGCGAGCCGGATGCTGTCGCGAGCAACGGTCACCTCGGCCGGGTCGCCGTCGACGTCGTACACCGACGCGTCGGGTATCGGGGTGATCCAGCTCGTCTCGGGGAGCACGTCGCTGAGGTGCACCGGGTCCGGTGAACGAGACGGGCCGAGGTCGATCGGTCGAGCCCGGCGCTGGGGGCTGCGGCCCATGTCCGTGCAGACATTGGTCGCGATCCGGTACAGCCACGTCCTCACGCTGGAGCGACCTTCGAAGCGATCTGCTGCCTGCCACGCGCGAAGCATCGTCTCCTGCACCGCATCCTCGGCCTCCGAGCCGGACCCGAGCATCCGATAGCAATAGCCGGTCAACTCGCGGCGATGCGCCTCGAAGTCGGCGATGGCAGGGATCGTCTCGGACGTTGTCACCTCGGTCATCGTAGATCTCCTCGGGTCGGGCTTGGAGCGGCTGATCGTGCCGGACACCAACCGAGCACGTCGTCGACCCCTGCGAGATCGATCAGGGCACGAAGGTCGGGATCGGCCTCGGCGAGATGAATTCGGCAGCCGAGCCGCCGCGCGGCGACGGCGAGCCGACACAACTCGTCGACGGCCTGGAGGTCCGCGTTCGCCATCACTCAGCCGTCTGATGCCCACTCGGGTACTGGCGGCGTCTCGCCGGGTCGATACACACAGAGCAGCACGCCGGTCGGCGTCGGCGTGGCGCTGACCAGTTCCAGCGGTCGACGTTCCCCGTCGGTGGGAAACACCGACTTGCCGCCGCCGAGGAGCACCGGCTCGATCAGCAGCCGATACTCGTCGACGAGCCCACTGCTCACGAGCATCCGAGCCAGCTGCGACGATCCCATCACCGCCAGGTCGCCGCCCTCCTGCTGCCTGAGCGCGGCGACGGCGCTCAGCGGATCATCGCCAGCGAGCAGGATCGAATTGGCCCACGTCACGTCGCTGTCGGCCAGGGTGGTCGACACGACGTACTTGGTGATCGTGTTCATGCGCGTCGCGAACGGATCGGTGCCATCGTCGCGGTCGGGCCAGGCCGCAGCCATCGTCTGCCAGGTTCGGCGGCCGAACAGCAGTGCCTCGGCTGACCCCATCGCCTGGTCGATGAACTCGCCCATGCTCTCGGGATCGAAGTACGGCATCGACCACCCGCCGTGAGCGAACTCGCCGTCGAGGTCCTCCTCGGCTCCACCCGGCGCTTGTATCACGCCGTCGAGGCTGATGAAATCGCTCAGCACGATGCGCATCAGGTCGCCTCGTCCACGTTGACCATCCAGTTCACGCCGTACCGGTCGACGCAGGTGCCGAACATCGGCGACCAGAACGTCTCACCCAGCGCCATACCGACCGTTCCATCCTCGGCAAGCGCCTCGAAGATGCGACGCGCCTCGTCGCGGTCAGCCACGGTGATGTTCAGAGCCGCTCCTTTGACTCCGCCGCCGTCGCCGGTCGGGTCGTCGGAGGCCATCAACAGGTCGCCGTCGCCGAACGTGAGTGCGGCATGCACGACGAGATCGTCAGGCGCCTCGAAGGGCGGCTCGTCGCCGGCGGGGAGATCCGCGAAATTCATGATGTCGAGCTGCCCGCCGAAGATCTCGTGGTAGCGGGTCATGGCGTCTCGGGCGGTGTTCGTGAAGTACAGGTAGGGGTGAAGGGACATCGGTGCTCCTTGTCGGAATCGGACGGACATGAGGGCAGACGGACTGCGCCACGCGAAATCATCGCGCCGCATCGAATTCGGTGGGCACGATCCGCGAGCAACGAGGGAACCGCCGACGACCGAAACCCGCGTGACCGTCAACATCGGGCGCGGTACGGTCGGTGCGAACGAGCGATGAGATCGCGGCTGCCATTCCGTCTGACCTCGTAGCGCCGGGCGACCACTACCGGCGATCGACCGAACCGGAGCACAATGTGAACACCGCCGCCAGTCCGAAGAACAACAGGGGGTTCCTCCCGCGCCTCGCACGGGGGTGTACCCGCCACCGCTGGATCGTGATCGGCGCCTGGGTGATCCTGCTCGTGGCCGTCAACGCGGCGGCGGGAGCCATCGGGCCCGACTTCAAGACCGACTTCACCTTCCCCGCGAGCGAATCCAAGCAGGTGCAGGAGTTGCTCGAAGTGAATGCCCCCGATCGGGCCGGATTCACGGCGCAGATCGTGGCTCGAAGCGAACAGGGCTTCGACGACCCCGACGTTCGATCGACCCTCGAGGACCTCCTCGCGTTCGTCGGCAGCCAAGGTGACATCACCGTCACCAGCCCGTACGACAGCCCGCAGCAGATCAGCGCCGACGGCACGATCGCGTTCGCTCAGCTCGACATCGCCGACACCCGATCGTTCACCGAACTCACCGACATCGGCAACGAGATCATCGACTACGGCAGCGAGGCCAACACGGTCGACGGGCTCGAGATCGAGTACGGCGGGGATCTGTTCGCCGAGTTCGCCATGCCGGAGAGCGAGATCTACGGCCTGATCGCGGCCGTGATCATCCTGATCCTCGCGTTCGGCTCCGTGTTGGCGATGGGTCTGCCGATCGGCACGGCGCTCTTCGGACTGGGCGTCGCCTCGGCGCTCGTCACCCTCGGCAGCCACGTCATCTCGATGCCCGACTTCACCACCGCCATGGTGGCGATGATCGGCATCGGCGTCGGCATCGACTACGCCCTGTTCATCGTCACCCGCTACCGGGAGAACCTCCGCGCCGGGGCATCGGTCGAGGATGCGATCGTCGCATCGATGGACACGAGCGGGCGCGCGGTCATGTTCGCCGGCATCACCGTGATCATCGCCCTGATGGGCCTGTTCCTGATGGGACTCAACTTCGTACAGGGCGTCGCCGTCGCGAGCGCCCTCGGCGTGCTGCTGGTGATGGCCTCGTCACTCACACTGCTGCCCGCGCTGCTCGGCTGGGTCGGCCACCGCATCGACCAGACCACATGGGCGGCGCTTGCTGCCGTCGCGCTCGTGGTGGTCGGCGCCATCGTCGGCATCATCTCGGGCGTCTCGGCGGCCTTCCTCGGCGGCCTGGGTCTGGCGATCGTGCTGTTCGCGGCGAGCTTCGCGATCAAGCCACTGCGACGCTTCGTTCCCCATCGCCACGAGGCACCCCGCGAACAGCAGGGCTGGTATCGCTGGAGCCGATTCATCCAACACCGCCCATGGCCGAGCGCCATCGTTGCCGTCGTCATCCTCGTCGTGCTGGCGATCCCACTGCTGTCGATCCGTCTCGGCTTCGGCGACTACGGCAACTACCCCGATGACGCAACGGTGCGCAAGGCATACGACCTCATCGCCGACGGGTTCGGGCCAGGCTCGAACGGCCCGCTGTTCGTGACCGTCGAGGGTGCCGCCGCCACCGATCAGGCCCAACTCGGAGCTTTCGTCGCCGCGATCGAAGTGACCGATGATGTCGCCTTCGCGGTGCCCAACCCGATCAGCGACTCGGTTGCGCTCGTCATCGTCTACCCCGACAGCGCACCACAGGATGCCGCGACGTCGACGCTCGTCGACACGCTGCGCAACGAGGTGATTCCGGCCAGTGGCGTCGACGCCAAGGTCGGCGGGTTCACTGCCGGCGCGACCGACTTCTCCGAGTACCTGGGCGGCCGGATGCCGTTGCTGATCGGCGTGGTGCTCGCTTTGAGCTTCCTGCTCCTGATGGCGGTGTTCCGCAGCATTCTCGTACCGCTCAAGGCGGTGATCATGAACCTGCTCTCGATCGGTGCCGCCTACGGCGTGATCGTTGCCATCTTCCAGTGGGGGTGGTTCAGCGGCCTGATCGGCGTCCCGAAGGCTGGGCCGATCGACGCCTGGATCCCGATGTTCCTGTTCGCCATCGTGTTCGGTCTCTCGATGGACTACGAGGTCTTCCTCCTCTCGCGCATCAAGGAGGAGTACGAGCGGACCAAGAACAACTCGCTCGCCGTCGCCGACGGTCTCGCGGCGACCGCACGGGTCATCACCGCCGCGGCACTGATCATGTTCTGTGTGTTCTTCGCCTTCGTGCTCGGCGACGACCGTTCGCTCAAACTGTTCGGCTTCGGCCTGGCCATCGCCGTGCTGATCGACGCCACGATCGTCCGCATGCTCCTGGTGCCGGCAACGATGGAACTGCTCGGCGACAAGAACTGGTGGATCCCCACGTGGCTCGACCGCATCCTGCCGCGCATCGACGTCGAGGGTCATCACGGTGAGATCACCGCCGGCGACGAGGACTCGGCCGACGACGCAGTGGTCACCGGCGAGCCCGCTCACCTCGAAGGCGCGGATCGGACACAACCTGTGCGATGACTGCTGACGTCCGTCCGCCGTGCGGGCTTCGTGGATGAACAAGAATTGATGCGCAATGGTTGTTGCGCATCTAGGGTGAGGGCATGACCATCACCGCGATCGATGACAAGTTGGCTGGTTTCGCGACGTCGACCTCGGCCTACGGCGTCCGAGCGAGCGTGCAGATCGGCACGACGCCCGCCTTCTTCGCTTCCCACGGTCTGGATGCCCGCTCACCCGCGTCCACCATGGAGCCGCCTGGTCGATTCCGCATCGGCAGTGTCACCAAGACATTCACGGCGGCGATGGTGCTCGGTCTCGTCGGTGACGGCCACCTCGGCCTCGACGATCGCCTTGCCACATGGCTCCCCGAATATCCTCGTGCCGCCGACATCTCGGTACGCCAGCTCCTCGTCCACACTGCTGGCACAGCGGATCCGATCCTCGATGACTTCGACGCCTATCTCACGCTCCTGCTGACCGATCCAGCCCGCTGCTTCAGCACCGATGAAGTCGTTTCCCTGGCGGCTGGCCTTCCGCCGGTTGCCGAGCCCGGCGACGCCTACCGATACTCGAACACCGACTTCCACCTCCTCGGTGCCATCGTCGAGCAGATCAGTTCGAAGGGGATCGGATCGTGCCTGCAGTCAGTCGCCGATTCGAGTGGCCTTCTCAGGACGGCGATCATCATGGATCGACCACCTGATCTTGCACATGGCTGGTTCGGGCTGGGCTCGAGCGAAGATCCGCACGACGCGCCCCAACGTGACATCGACGTCCTCGACATCGACAACACTGCGCTGTTGAGCCTGGCCCACGCTGCAGGAGGTGCGACCTCCGATCTCGCCGATCTGGTGCAATGGGGCCGAGCCCTCTATCTGGGTGACGTCCTCGACGCGCGCGAACGCGCCGTGCTGCTTCGAAGTCCGACCCACCCCGACGCAGAGATGGCTGCGACCGCCGGTCTCGGTGTCTACGGGTTCGGCGAGAGCGATGGCACCGGATGCTGGGACGCGTACGGGCACACCGGAAACATCGTCGGCTCGACGACTGCGCTGTTCGCATGGCCACGCCACGACGCGGTCGTCGCCGTGCACGCCAACATTCAAGAGATCTCGGGCGGCCACCTGTTCGCGCTCGCAACCGACCTCCTCCGGGTGTGTCTCGATGACGGCTGAACAGGAGGCATCGACAGTACGCAGTGCGCGAGCATTGCGGGCCCTCACGCATCCCACCAGATGGGCGATCATCGAAGCCCTCCTCCGCGAGTCCACGGCGACCGCCACGCGTATCTCGGAGCTCATCGACGAGCCCGTCAACAGCTGCTCATTCCACCTGCGACTCCTCGCCAAGTACGGCTACATCGAGCGTGCGGACTCCCCCGACGGCCGTTCGCACCCATGGCAGCTCGTCGAGCAGCAAGTGGAATGGAGCGCCGCCGGTGATGACGATCCGGCCGCCGATGCACTCAACGCCATGCTGATCGAGCGGGAGGCAGCACGTCAACGGGCATTCCTCGCCGCCAAGGACACGCTCGAACCGGAGTGGCAGCACGCCTCGCTCGCGACCGGCGCCTACCGTTGGCTCACGACCACCGAACTCGAAGAGTTGAACGTCGAAATCGAACACCTACTCGACCGTTATCGGGATCGCGCTGACCCGGCACGACGCCCAGACGACACTCGACTCGTTCGACTTCTTGCGATCAATCTGCCCGTCATCGACTGAACAGTCGCCAGTCGGGGCGACTCTCCGCATCGGCCGAGGCCCCCGCGGCCCAGCTTCGTGAACCGATCAGTGGGTTCGGGGGAACAGGGAGTGACCGCATGAGTAGCGAACAAGTCCAACGATGGTCTCTGGCCCTGATCGCGTTGTTCATGCTGCCCACAGCGATCCAGGCGACGTTCGCTCCCACATCGTGGTTCGAGGAGTTTCCGCTCGGTCGGGGTTGGGTGGCGGCTGAGGGAGGCGCGTACGACGAGCATCTGGTGCGTGACGTCGGGGTGTTGTTCCTTGCGCTGATCGTCGCGACGGTGTGGTCGGTCTGGCGTCGCGAGGCAATGACGATCATGGCGGTCGCCTGGCTGATCCAGGGTGTGTTCCACTTCGGCTATCACGTCGGTCATCTCGATGGGCTCGATGGGGCCGACCAGGTCGGACTCGTCGGTTCGCTGGCGTCGATCCCGGTCCTCGCCGCGCTGTCTCTCTGGGCGGGTCGACGATCACCGGCGGCGGACTGAGGATCCACGCGTGCGCACCGGCAACCTCCTCCTCGTGGCGATCTGCACCACAGCTGTGGTCGCCGCCGTGGCAATCACCTGGCGCGGGCGCTGCCTTCCTGTGGTTGCACCTCGCAACACGCCCACCAGCGCTTCGTCAGCCGCCTTCGACGCGCTGCGCACACTCGCGTGCATGCTGACTGCGGGATTCATCGCCGGCGTGCTCGTCGTCGGCTTCGGCGGACGTCTCGTCATGAGAGTGCTCGCCGCCACCTCCGGGTCGAGTGCACAGGGACGGACCACCGATGCCGGCGAGCGGGTCGGCGAGATCACCTTGGGAGGCTCGCTCGCCTTCTTCATCTTCGGCGGGATCATCATCCCGTTGGTCTCGTCACTCGTCTTCATCCCGTTGCGGCGGATCCTGCCGCGCCGTGCATGGATCGCCGGAGCGTTGTTCGGCCTGCTGCTCCTCGCAACGTTCGGCGTGAGTGATCCGCTGTCGCCGGACAACGTCGACTTCTCGATCCTCTCGCCGTCGTGGCTCGCCGTGACGCTGGTGTGCCTGACTGCGCTCCTGTACGGCGCAACCTTCGGTGTCCTGGTCGCCCGGATGGACGCCACCCTGGTGCCGTTGAACCAACTCCGATCGGACGCCCCGCGACGCCGCAAGGTCGCCAATGTGTCACTCGTGTGGCTGCTGCTCCTCCTTCCGCTCGCAGCGGCCTCGATCCTGTACGTCGCCGCACCCGCGATCCTGCGAGGCCGTCTCGCCCCCGCCTCCAACAGCTCATCACTCCGCGTTGCCGGTTACGCACTCGTTGGTGTCGGCACCATCGCAGCCGCTGCCGCCGTGCTCGGCGCCCTGACCGAGATCGTGTGAGTACCGTGTGAGCACCGTGAGCGAACCGCTCCCCCACCCTCCTCGGCCCGATCAACCGGGCCATCTGCGGCGCATCTTCCGGACCCCGCACGTCGTTCTCGACGACCTGAGCGCCTGCGCACCAAGGCACGTCAACCTTCGCGACAGCGCCGACACAGCGGTCTCGACCCGAGGCGAGCATGGCGCGGTCGGTCCTCCGGGTCGCTGATCAGCTCGACGGGATCTACCCGGACTGTTGCGTGTTGTCCGGCGTCGAGACCCAGCGAGCCGTTCGAGTCACCGCCACCGAGTGGCGGGGGCGCCGGTGGCTGCTCGGTGTGCCGGGGTTCGCCATGGTCGTCGGGCGTCTCGCTCGGCACCAGCACCGCACCATTGCCGTGCCCATCAGCGAACGAGTCTGGAAGATGTGGCGCTTCCGCGACGCTGTGGCAGCGGCCATGCTGGCGGCCGGCACCATGTTCGCCGGGATCGGTGTCGTCACCCGCACCGCCGCACTCGCCGCGTTCGGTCTGGTGATCGTGATCGCCGCAGTCGTCTACCGGACCCGCGCACATCGCAACTACTGGATCACCTGCACGCTTCATCCCGAGAACTCGACGATCGTCATCGAACCCACCCATCAGCGTTTTGACGAGTCCGCCCGCACGCTGTTCATCCGAACGCTGCGCTGACAGCACGGCCGCCACCGACGTCAGTCGCTGATGTCAACACCGTCTTCGTCGAGAATCCAAGCCTCAGCGATGGGCACCGCATCAATGCCTGCGAAGAGTCAGAGAGGTCGACGCGTCAGGCGTCGCGACCGGCAGTGCCGGCGACGACGAGGACGAGCGAGATCACGAACACCGAGACGGCATCGGTCTGCCACGCTCCGCCCAGACGGTCGACGATCGAGACGCCGGGCAGGAGTGACGGGGCGATCGTCCATGACATGACCACGATGGCTGCCCCCTCGGCGGCGGTTTCGGGCCGATGTCGACTCCACCACACCTCGACCGCGATGCCCGCGACGACGAGCGCCGACAACGATGCGAACGTCGGCAATGTCGATTGCTCTGCGAAGAGGAGCCGCTCCACCACGAAGAGCGTCACCACGGACGCAATCAACGCCGGCACGAGGATCGCCAGTCGATGACCGAGCCGGAGCAGCGCGCAGGTCGGCGACGATCGCAGCAGCGTCCTCGCCTCGTCGTCCAGCCCCAGGGCGACCCCGGCTGCCACTCCCCCGACACCGACGACACCCAACACGCCAGGCAACGCTTCTGTGCGCCAACTGGTGACGACGCCGATCAGGAGCAGACCCGACGTGATCACCAGAACGGGACGCAGTGGAGTCGCCCGAATCGTCGGTCGCCATGCTTCGTTTGCCACCTGGAGCGTGATCACGATGCCTCAGTAGGAGAACGGCGACACGACGAGTTGGGCGACGACCGCGGCGACGGCGACGGCGGCGCCACCGCCGACGAGTCGGGCTCTCGGACGTGCGCGCAGCGACAGGCCGCTGAACAGCGCAGCCATCCCGACCAGATACAGATCGTGGAGCACCACCGTCGGGGTGTGCGCGACGATGCCGGTCTCATTGTCGAGTGGCTGGACCTGCATCAACGCGGTCGAGTAGAAGGGGCCACTGTTCCACATCCAGTACACGCCGCCGGTGAAGAACAGCAGCACCATCCCGATGACGATTGCCGGGCCGGACCGTCGCACCGCGCGACCGATCGCGATTGCCGCCGCACCGACAACGGCCACGGTGAGCGCCGGTTGGAGCAACTCGAACGGGCCATGCACAGCAGTATCGGTTCGAAACCGTCCCTCGCCGACCCAGAACCCACCTTCGATCCGACTGGCGACACCGACCACCACCATCAACAGCCCGATCATCGCAACAGGAACACACAGGCTCGCAAGGCGCGCCCAGGCACGCGCGTCGCCATCCATGGGGGCCTCCTCGGCGAGGGGCGGCCGACGATGTGACCGGTCTCGATTGCCCGACCGCACTCCGGCGACGTAGACACCCATCGTCATGGGGTACACCGCGAGTGGGACGAGCGATTGGTATTTCTGGGCCGACCAGTCCTGCTGTCCACGGGCGTAGGTGACTGCCATCGCCACCGACAGAGCGAATCCGACCAACATCGAAGCCCGCCGCAACATGCACAACGATTCGATCCGCGCCAACTCCGTCACTGGAGTCCGGCGCGGAGGCGGAGTGTCGGTGACCAGCGGTTCGAAGACGATCGTCACGTCCGGACTCCGTTGTCGGTCGCCACCAGCAGGTAGCCGTCGTCGAGTGTCGGCTCGACCACCCGGGCGCCAGCGGGCGGCGTCCCGATGTTGCGGATGTCGCCGTCGCCAGTGACCCACGATCTCAGTGCCCCTGCATCTGCGGCGTCACTGACCCACACGCGATCGGCCACGCGGTTCGCAAGGTCTCGAGGCGCGCCGTCGAAGAGCAATCGCCCCCGGTCGAGCACGAGCACCCGCTGACAGAAGGCTGCGACTTCGTCAGTCTGATGGGTCGACAACAACACGGTGGCCCGCTGACCGACGTCCGACAACACCGTTCGCAGGCGCAACCGTTGATCGGGGTCCAGTCCTGCAGACGGTTCGTCGAGCACGAGCAGGTCGGGGTGTCCGAGCAGCGCCGCCGCCAGCGCGACTCGACGCTGCATCCCACCCGACAGGGTTCGGATCCGTCGATGCATGTCGTCGGTCAGGCCGACATCGGCGAGGACACGTCGCACCTCGTCGCGTCGCTTCGTTCGGTCGGTGATCTCCTTGAGCACGGCGACGTAGTCGACGAGGTCGTACGCCGTGAAGTTGCGGTAGAGACCCGCCTCCTGGGGGAGATAGCCGAGCCGTCGGCGGATCGCCAGGCGTTCGTCGGAGACAGCCGGGTCGAGTCCGAACACCCGGATCGTGCCGCTGTCCTGAGCGAGCACGGTAGCGAGCATGCGCAACAGGGTGCTCTTGCCAGCACCATTCGGGCCGAGCAGGCCGATCACACCGCTCCCACCCGCCCAGTCGAGACCGTCGACGGCCGGGGTCGCCCCGTACCGCTTCGACAACGACGTCAGCTCGATGACCGCTGCACTGCTCATCATGACCTCCAGACGGGAAGCTCGTTGCGACGCACGAATGCAACAGCGGTCGAGCACAGGGTGACAGCGAGAAGGACCAGCTGCACCGCCCGTTGCTCGGTTGCGAGGTCACCCAAATCGAGCCGGACGCCGCGCGATCTCGGCCCCCACGACCAGGTCGACACTGCGACCGCCCAACCCACCACCAGGAGCAGGGCAACGCGACTCGGATCGATCCAGGTCGAGACGGCGACCACCAGCGCCGTCAGCGCGAGGCCCGGAAGCAGCCACACGGCCACATCGTCGAGCCCGACGGGGACGAACACGCTGGCGGCGGCGACGGCGACGAGTGCAGCGCCACACGACAGCAACGCCCGGAAGAAGGGGAGGCGACCCGACGCCAGCGGCGTGGCCTCGGCAAGTTGTCCAGCGGGGTCGATCCCGGTCTGGAATGCCAACACCGCGCCGAGCACCGGCGCCACGGGCGCCAGCATCACGAACAGCGGCAACGAGGCCCTCGGAGCCGCCACCGATGCGACGGCGACGCCGACGATCACCCCGAGCGCGACCGCCAGCGTTGCCAGAATCAGGAGCGGACTCGAGGTCGACACCTGCAATGCCGTGGTCGACGACCGCAGTGGGCGTCCGGTCACATCGATGCGATCGACGATCCGCGACCACGTCTCGTCGGTGGCACGCGTGCGTACTCGAGGTGCACGCATCAGTGTCAGTGACGATCGGCAATGATCACAACCGAGAAGGTGCGCTTCCACCGACGCCCGAGCGAACGTCGGAATCGTTTGGTTCGCATAGCGTTCGAGTTCGCGGTCACTCACGTGCCACTCGTCGACGGCCGTCATATCAATGCCTCCCGCATCTCTCGTTTCGCCCGCATCATCCGGGTCTTGACCGTGCCAGACGGGATGCCGAGCAGGCGGCCCGCCTCCTGACAGCTGAGCCCGTCGAGCACGGTGGCCTGCACCACCATCCGCAACTCGGGCGACAGCCGTCCGAGCGCCAGCCCGACGTCACCGTGCTCGACACCCACGAGCAGCTCGTCCTCGGCCGACAGCAGATCCGGCGAGCGTTGTGCCATCAGACGCTCGCGCAGCGACTTTCGTGGTCGCATCACATGGAGCAGCCGTCGAATGCCGATACCCCAGATCCACGCTGCGACCGGTCCGGTTGCGCGATAGCCGTCGGCTGAACCCCACAGCGCGACGAAGGTGTCCTGCACCGCCTCCTCGACGAGCGACCGATCCGAGCAGCGATAGGCAAGTCGGAGCGACAGCCACGGTTCGTGTCGGAGGTACAGCTCCTCGAGCGCCCCGCGATCGCGATCGACCACGGCGGCGACGAGTTCGGCGTCGCTTCGTGGGTCCGGACACCCCCGTGTCATGCCCAACTGTGCCACTGATTGCGTCACTTGGTTCACCGAATACACCTGGAGCGCTCAGGCGTTGTCGAAGCCGAGCCCACACACCGCCGTCGACAAGAATGCAAGCATCACGACCTCACTCATGTCTGTTGGTTGCGGTGAACCCGACACTCGGTTCGCTGGAACAGTGAATTGTTCGGGCGAACCCGAGCGATCGATTGGAGCGCGATGAACATCGAACGCAACAAGGCGGTTGTCCACCGTCTGTTCGACGAGATCTGGAACGGCAGGGAGTTCGCGGCGATCGACGAGTTGTACGCCCCCGACTACGTGGCCGACTACCGACCGTACGCACCACTGCGAGTAGGGCGCGACTCGGTTCGAGACATGGTCGAGCGTGCGTGGCAGACGATGCCTGACTATCACGAAGAGCTGCTCGGGATGGTCGCCGAGGGCGACATCGTGGCTGTGCATCTGCGCATCTCCGGCACCCAACTCGGCGCCTGGGGTCCGATTCCTCCGACGGGCAAACGGCTCGAATTCGAGGAGATGATCATCCTCGAATTCAACGACGCAGGTCAGGTGGTCCATCAGCGGGGCATCGTCGACAACCTGGCGGGTCTGCGTCAGGCCGGCGTGATGCCCACACCCAAGCCATAGGGGAAGGCGGAGCAGCGATGCCTCTCCGGACGACGATGATCGAGAAGACAACGAGGCTGACGAGTCCACCGCCGCTGGTGTTCGCGGTGGTGATGTCTCCCGAGGCCGCTCCGTTGATCGACCCCGCCGTCCGCGAATGGCGAGCGGACTCTCGACCGATCGGTGTGGGAACGCGCTTCACGATTCGCGGCCGTCTGGGATGGGTGCCGATCCGCGCAACGAGCGAGGTGGTCGTGTGGGAGCCGCCGACCGTCGGCGAGTTCCGCAGCATCGCTCCGACATGGCCGCTTCGGATGACCGCACGACATCGATTCGAGAAGCTCACCGAGGGCGGAACCGAATACACGTGGTCGATCTCGTTCCAGGAAGTGAACGTCGTCGCTCGACCGCTGGTCGCACTGGCCACGCGGCTGTTCCGGCACGCGCTGGCGGCCCAGGCCGAGATGCTCTCCAAGTACCTCGATGAACGATCGGCCAGCGAACCGCTGCCCGAACTCTGAGGGTCTTGTGACCGCTCGCATCATGACGTCGTTGCCCGCGAGGGCGAATCGGTTCAGCCGACCAGCACAAATCTATCGCTTGACATTATATCGTAGTTCGATATAGATGGTGGGGTGACCGATCCGACCACCCATCTCCCACTTCCACCCGCTCAGTTCCACGTGCTGGTAGCCCTCACCCACGGTGACCGCCACGGCTACGCGATCATGCAGGACGTCGAAGACTCGTCGCGGGGTGTCGTGAAGATGGGCCCCGCGACGCTGTACGGCACGCTCAAGCGCTTGGTCGACCTCGGTCTCGCTGAAGAGACCGACCGCCGTCCCAGCGACGACGACGACCAGCGCCGCCGCTACTACCACCTCACCGCACTCGGCCGTCGTGTCTGCATCGCAGAGGCCGACCGCCTCGAAGCGCTCGTCCGAGTCGCCCGCACCAACCTCGAACCGGGTCTGGCTTGACGTGGCCGCACACCGCATCTACCACGCCGTCATCCGGTTGTACCCGAAGGAGTTCCGACGCCACTACGGCGACGACCTGCTCCAGGCTCACACCGACCTCGTACACGAACACGGCCGATTCCGAGCCGGTTGGCGGACCGGTCTCGACGTCGCCATCACCGTTCCCCGCTACCGATTGGAGACCATCATGACCACCCGACATCCCGACACCGCTCTGCGCGTCGTCATCGCCGCACTGCTCATCCTCGGCGTCCTCGCGATCATGAACGGCGGTGCGCTGCTTGGCCTCCCCGTCCTGCTCATCGCTGTGATCGTGGCCATCGCTCAGCGAAGCCGGCTCGCTCGTTCGCTCCGCAGTCCGGATGGTGATCAGCGACGTCGGCGTCTGCGGATCGCCGGCGTGCTCGGAGCGGTCTGTGTCGCGACGCTCGCCGTGTTCGTGGTCGACATCGGCAACGACGAGAACTGGGGCACACGAGCCTTCGTCTACATCAACATCTTCAACATCGCCTTCGTCGCCGCGATCATCTACCTCGTGGCGGGGCTCTTCACCCGCCGATCGACGGGCGAGACCGCGGCGTCACCTCTCGTGAACCGCTGACGTCGCCCACCGCGACAGATCGTCGGAGGTGCAGCCGCATGGCGAAGATCATCGACGACAAACCCCGCCCCACGGTCAAGGACCGTGTGAACACCGCGGTCGGCGACGTGCAGGGAAGCCAGGCCTGGAGCTCGATCTTCCGGCCGGGCTCGATCTTCCGCAAGGGCTACACCGACAGCCCGCGTAACCGCAGCTACGTCATCATGAACTCCGTGCTGTACCACCTGCACCCGGTCAAGGTGAAGCGCCACGCCGTCAAGGTCAGCTACACGCTCTGTCTCGGCGGGTTGAGCTTCTTCCTCTTCATCCTGCTCACCGTCACCGGCATCTTCTTGATGTTCTTCTACCGGCCCGAGACGGCCGCAGCGTGGAACGACATGAACCAACTCCAGACGTCCGTGACGTTCGGGTTGTTGGTGAGGAACATGCACCGATGGGGCGCGCACCTGATGGTGCTCACCGTGTTCCTCCACATGGCGCGGGTCTTCTACCACGGCGCGTACAAGCCACCTCGGGAGTTCAACTGGGTGATCGGCGTCATCCTGCTCACCCTCACGATTGGCTTGTCGTTCACCGGCTACCTCTTGCCCTGGGACCAGTTGGCGCTGTGGGCAGTCACCGTGGGCGGAAACATGGCCGGGTACACCCCCGTGTTCGGTGATGAAGTCAGATTCGTCCTCCTCGACGGAAAGGAGATCGGACCGAACACACTGCTGCGTTGGTATGTGTTGCACGTGTTGTTCCTGCCGTTCGTGATCGTGATCTTCATGGCGATCCACTTCTGGCGGGTCCGCAAAGACGGCGGCATCTCCGGCCCGCTCTGAGGAGGAGCGTCAAGGTTCGCCCTCAGGTCGGACGATCCACGATGTGAGCGTCGTCGATGTCGGCATCGTCGATGTCGGAGCCATCGGATCTCGAATCACATGGATCAGCTTCGAGGTAGATGCACTCGCCGGGACAGTGCTCGGCCGCGTCGATCACTGCATCTTCCTGGCGGATCGGTACGTGGCTCGCCCGTCCTGCGTCGGCGACAACGACATTGCCCTCGTGGACGTAGCCGAGGCCGTCCTCGAGCACCAAGAACAGGTCCGGGCAGCGGTCGACACACAACCCAGCTCCGGTGCAACAGTCCTGATCGATCCACACCTGCATCAGTTGCTCCGTTCGAGAAATGCCCGGGCGACTGCAGCGGCGTGGTCGGGGTCATCCATCCATGGAGCGTGGCCTGCGCCGGCCATCAGCTCGAGCTCGGCGTTGGGAAGTTGGCCGACGAACCGTCGCTGCGACGTCGGCGCCTCCGTTCGGATCGCCCTCACCCCACAGGAAGTAGATCGGCGATCGGATGTCGGCCAGCACACGAGTCGGTAGCAGCGCGCGTTCGTTCAGGCCATGCAGCGGGGAGACGAGCTTCGGTGACGCCGCGAACTCGTTGCGCATGGTGTGGGTGTCACGCAACAAACCCACATACCAATCGAGTGATTCCCGACCGAAGCGCCCCGAGTCGAGCGCAGCGCCGAGACCGATCTGGCGCAGCATCATCCGCACCGCACGCTCCGTGGGTGGCACCCTCGCCATCAGCCAGCCGACTCCCCAGACGCCACCCAGCCTCATCACCAACGGCACCGTGGCCATCGGGGCTCCGACGGTCCAGCTGAACTCGAGGATCCTGTCGATTCGGTCAGGGTGTGCCGCTGCGCCACGAAGAGCGAAGTAGCCGCCGTACGACGTCGCGATGACGTGTGACTCGGCAAGCCCGAGTGCGTCCAGCAGGTCGGCGATCAGGCTGTCGGCGTAGGCCTCGATGGCCGCGATGCCGTCAGGTGGCTTCGGGAGCGGTTCGCTGAGCCCGCATCCGGGACGATCGACGGTGATGCACCGGAACCCGTCGAGTCTCGCGACCAGCGACGCCCAACTCGATCCAGCGTTCGAGCCGCCGTGAACGAACACCACCGCCGGACCCGCACCGACCTCCTGAACTCGAACCGCGCAGTCGGCCCGATCGAGATGCACCCATCGTTCAGTCGGCGCGACGCCGACCGATTCCCACAGGCGCTGCTCCGTCTCCCGGAACCTCTTCTCGTTCACTCCCACTCGGCGTCCCGTTGCGTCCGGTCAGTGTCCGTCCAGGTCGATGCAGGCAAGCCGCGCCCCGGCTGTGCCGTCGTCGGCAGTGGGAAGCGCGTGGATGATGACCGATCGCTGCACCGACTGATCGACGCTCCACGGCCGGGTGGTGTGGGTGATCGCATTGCCACGCTTGTTGATCGTGACGTCGAGCCACACCTCGCGTTCCTCGGGCGATCCGGTCGCTCGCTCATGCTGATAGTGCCCCCCAGCGGCGGTACCGACGTCGCCACATGGAAACTGATGCACGTGCGCACCGAAGGTCTGACCGGCGACGGCGTCCACGCCGCGCACCGTCAGGGTGATGTGGCTCTTACCCTGTCCCGTCTGCACGACATGCACGACGGCGTGCGCGTCGGTGAATGGGTTCGGAGTTCCGTAGGTGTAGTCCGGCCCGGCCGAACGACCCCAGCTGCCGCCAGCTACGGCCACACCGGCGACGCCGACTGTGGCCGCAGCCATGGCCGTGCCGGCGATGACCGTCTTGATTCGTGAAGTCATGATGTGCTCCTCGTGGTGACCGAGAGGTCGTCGCGGTCGCTCTGGGTAGCTGGCACTGCGTCAGCCACCGTTGTGGACTTGTTCCCGTGAGCAACGGGTTCGGTTCGGGCGATCTCGACGCCCTGAACGTGCGAGGCCGTCCACCACCCGACCGCGACGGCCACGGGAAGTACCGTCAGCGAGATGGACAACCTCACAGGGAAGACAGCAGTGGTGACCGGGGCAGGGTCGGGCATGGGCAGGGCCTTCGCCGAGCGGTTCGCCCGCGCCGGCATGAACGTCGTCCTCGCCGACGTCGAGAAACCCAAGCTCGACGACGCAGTCACCGCCATCACCGCAACCGGCGCAGCAGCGATCGGCGTGCCGACCGACGTCACCGACGGCGATGCGGTCGACCGCCTCCGAGATGCTGCGATCGAGGCCTTTGGGCGCGTGCACGTGCTCTGCAACAACGCCGGCGTCGCTGGCGGGCCGGCGTCAGGCGGCGACTGGGTGCTCGAGAACGAATGGCGATGGGTGCTCGAGGTCAACCTGTGGGGTGTGATCCACGGACACCGCGCGTTCCTGTCTCACCTCGTCGAAGGAGGCGAGGGGCACATCGTCAACACAGCGTCGATGGCCGGACTGTTCCCGGGGCACTCGGCATACAGCGCCAGCAAATGGGCGGTCGTCGGTATCACCGAGGGCCTCTACCAGACGATGCGGATGCGAGGCACCGGAGTGGGCGTCTCGTGTCTCTGCCCCGGCTGGGTCAACACCGAGATCGACCGGTCTGAACGCAACCGGCCCGAGTGGGCTGCACCGGGTCTGGGTGTCGAAGCGACCGCCGAGGAGGAGGCCATCCGAGCGTTCGTGTCCGAGCAGTTGCGCTCAGGCATGCAACCGGACGCGGTCGCCGACCTGGTGCACGATGCCATCGTGGCCGATCAGTTCTGGATCTTCACCGACAAGCAGATGGTGCAGTCACTCGCCGGCGACTACGAGGCACTGCTCGCCGGCACGAACCCGCCCCAACGGGTGCTCGGCGGCTGAACTCTCGCCGGTCTTGCGCGTTGGGGGCCTACTCGTGTCGCGACCGAGACGCAGGGCCGCCGTCGATGAGGTGGTCGTCGCCCTCAGCGAATGACGGCATGCCGACACGGCCGTCTCGCATCCTCGTCGCCACCAACGATTCGAGGGCGAAGACGAGGAAGCCGACCCCGAGAATGAACTCGGACGGCTCGCCGAGTTTGCGAAGGTGATCGTCGACGGCGAGGTCGGGCCCGAGGGCGCGAATGATGGGTTCGACCACTGAGTACCAGGCGTACACCACTGCGTGCACGCCGAACCACGGAGCGGCCACGGAGCGCAGTGGCGGTGCGAGCAGATCGGCGAACTCCCCCACGCGGGGCAATCGTCGCCACAGCGCATGGCCCACCCCGGCGCCGTACAGGCCGACCACGGTGTAGGCGGCGCTCAAGGCCCACGGGGTGAGCAGGTTGTGAGCGTTCGCTTCGTTCTGGAAGTTGGCCGCGGTCAGCGCATCCGGACCAGAGAAGCCGAGCTGGCGCTGCCCCCAGCTCATCTCCTCTCCGGCGAGGACGAACGAGCCCGCAGCGAAGAGCACCCAGCAGAACACGAGCCACCGCGGCCACTGGAGCTTCCAGAGCCCGTAGGCGACGACGGCGGCGACGACTGCGGTCAGGATGGCCAGCAGCGTTGTCGCCGACTCGATCGGGCCGTCCTCACGGATGAGTCGCTCGTACAGCGGCAGCTCGAACAGGCCGATCAGAAGCACCGTCAGAAAGACTCCCGCCGGGATGAGCCAGGCCACCACGGGGCGCTCCCGCAGTGCCGTCAGTCCGTTGCTGAGCACCCCGACGAGTCCGTGCGGCGCACCGTTCGCGCGAGTCTCGCCGCTTGTTGCCCGCTCATCTGTTCCGCTCACAGTGAAAAAGTACCTACGGCCCGAGCAGGCTCCGGTCGAGGGCCTCGCCCCCGGACAGCAGCTTGGGGCCGCCCTCGGTGACGGGGTCGCTGTCGGTCACGTCAGACCGTGGCATCTCGGCGTGGCAGCTTCCAGTTCGGCCGAACGAAGTGGCAGGTGTAGCCCGCCGGGTAGCGCTCGAGGTAGTCCTGATGCTCGGGCTCTGCCTCCCAGAACGGACCGACCGGTGCGACCTCGGTGACCACCTTGCCGGGCCACAAGCCGGACGCGTCGACATCCGCGATGGTGTCCTCAGCAACAGCCCGTTGGCCTTCGTCGGTGTAGTAGATCGCCGACCGGTAGCTCTCGCCGCGGTCGTTGCCCTGACGGTTCTTCGTTGTTGGATCGTGGATCTGGAAGAAGAACTCGAGCAGAGAACGGAACGATTCCGTGTCCGGATCGAAGACGATCTCGATCGCCTCCGCGTGTGAGCCGTGATTGCGGTACGTCGCATTCTCGACCTCGCCGCCGGTGTAGCCGACCCGTGTCGAGATCACGCCTGGCCGTTTGCGGATCAGGTCCTGCATTCCCCAGAAGCATCCTCCTGCGAGAACCGCCCGCTCAGTCGTCTCACTCATGATCGATCTCCTCATTGCGTTGGTGTCAGCCGTTGGACGCCGGACTCCGATCGGCGAACGGAGCAGTTCCAGCATCGTTCACAACACCCGAACACTCACTCGTGTTCCCTCGGGCTGGAACGTTCGTCGACCTCCGTTTGGGCGTTGGTCAGCCGACGCCGCCCGACCGGCGAGCACCAACAGGCGCTGCCGGTCGGGCGGGGAAACCGATCCGCCCTTCGAGCTGTCTGGGTCAGTGCGCTTCGGTCTCTTCGACGTAGTGCTGACCATCCGACGACATGTGACGCTCGGTACGCATCTTCGTGTTGGACCTCGACATCCAGCCGACGGCCTGTACCGCCGCAACGAGGAGCGCAATCGCGCCGCCAGCCATGAGGATGAAGCCGATCACTTGGAGGTCGAACCCGTCGACGACGGCGTCGACACCCCACACGATGATCGCTCCGACCACGATCAAAACAATTCCCAGTGCTGCCATGACGAACTCCTTGGTTGTTGGTCCGGCGGTGCCGGAATGTTGCACGTGCGTGCCCTGCTGGACAGTGGCTCAAACACTCCGATCGTCAAGATTTCGTTCAGCAGCGCCAGGAGTCCGATTGCCGTGAAGACGCCGATCGCCGCGCCGATCGCAATGCCGAGGGGGAGCCACTGGTGCCGATCGACAGGCCACGTCGATCGAACCCGTGACTGGTGATGGCGCGGTCACGTCGTCGAGTCATCCTCGCGACGACGGGGCGCATCGACGCTCACGAGTCCGCTCCGACCAGACGGCGCTTGGGAGCACTGACCGCGCAGAACACCCCGTACACGAGGAGCCCGACCCCCACGGCGATCACCAGCACCGTCCCCGCACCGGACGAGGTCGCCTTGCGAAGCGACCCGTCGAGTCCCTGGGCGTCATTGGGATCGAATCGCACGGCGGCGCGGGCGAGAAAGAAGCCGATCAAGGCCATCATCCCCGCTCGCCCGACCCAGCCGATGCGGCCGAGCACCACGATCATCCGATGCGACACCGGGCCGACGTCGCCGGGAAGCAATTGATGGGTGAACGATGCACTGAGCGCCTTCCAGACGAACGCGGCAGCGATGACGATCAGGACCGCACCGATCGCGAAGACCATCTCGCGACCGAAGCTCCTGCCCATGAGTTCTCGCGTGAAGCTCTCGACCTTGCTGTCCTCGCCGTCAGCCGGTTTGCCCGGCTGACGGGCGAACGAGATCGCCGTCCAAGCGAGCAGGAGATATGTGACGGCGCTGACGACGTACCCGGCGCGTGTGAACCAAGCTTTCGCGCCCGTGTCGCCTGGCAGCAGAACGCTGCAGAGACGCCAGAGCGAATACACGATCAGCCCTGCGGCCACCACGATCAGGAGTGCGACACCGAAGGGATTCTCCGCGATTCGGGCGACCGCACCGGTCTGACTCGCCTCCCCGTCGGCGCTCGACTGACCGCGAGCCGCGTGGACGCCGATCAGCAGCCCGAGCACGCCGGTCAGTCCGTACACAAGACCCTTCGCCACCCAGCCCACGCGGGCGAACTTGACGATCGACGGATGCTCGCGGGCGAATTCCTCGGCCCGTTGGACGCCGGCATCGTCAGACGTGTCGGCTGAGTCGGCGCGAGAGTCGGTGGTCATGCTCCGACCTCATCCGTGGAGCGGACTCGTGGTTGGCAGATCCGTACGGCGTTCGGGACGCACCGGATCTCGAAGTCCGATTCGCGGTCCCGGTCTCCCCCATCGACCTCCCACGGCAGGGAGCGATCGAAGCGGATCGAGATGCGCTGCGCGCTCGCCATCTTCGTCAGGGGTGATTTGCCGGCGCGTTTGAACGTTGCGCTGGCCAACACCCGCAACCAGTCGGTGGCCGTACGTGCGTCGACCACGCCGATTTCGAGTTT
This sequence comes from Ilumatobacteraceae bacterium, assembly GCA_963741875.1. Lineage (GTDB taxonomy): Bacteria > Actinomycetota > Acidimicrobiia > Acidimicrobiales > Ilumatobacteraceae > Sva-07. Next base: position 395,270 of record CAVUJO010000003.1, read on the forward strand.
GCCGTCTGTCGGCGACGCATCCGGGAACGCCGGCAATCCGCCGAGGATGGTGCCGACGTTGCCGACAATGACGCAACTTGCGTCGCCGTGGTACCACGGCATTCCGTCGATCTCGATTCGTGCCAAGGCGGGGCTCACGTTGCGGTTGCGGGCACCGGCAACGACGTAGCCGACGCGACCGAATCGCTCCTTCAGGTCAGCTTCTTCAGCATCTCGGATCATGATGGCGTCGAATCCTGCACCAGCCATGACCGCGAAGTAGGTGCCGTTCATCTCGCCGACGTCGATCGGGCGGGGTTCGCCGTGTACTGCGACCTCGACGGCTCCTCGCAGATCGATCGGTACGTCGAGATTGTTCGCGAGCAGGTTTGCCGTACCGGCGGGAAGGATGCCGATCGAGGCGTCGAGACCGTCGCCGACAATCGTGTTGATCGCGCGCCGCACCGTGCCGTCACCACCCCAGACGAGCACCCGGTCGACGCCGTCGTCCTCGATCATCTTCCTGATCTTCTTCGGCGCCTTCTTGCTCTTGGCGACCTCATACCACGGCGGATCGGCGTGGCCGAGATCGGCCAGGGCCGCGCGCAGCTCCTCCAACCCCGACCCGAGCTGCTTGCCTTCGTTGATGACGACGCCGATCGTCGGCGCCTCGCACTTCGTGTCAGTTGCCATGTCGGCCTCAGTTCTGATGGATGCGTGTGACGACCGATGTCGTCGCGAGTCGTTCGGCTGGTTCGCCGAGCAGGAACAGCGCCGCACCGGCCAGACCGGCGACCAGCGCGAGGATGAGAGCGAACACGTCGACGTCGCTACCCCCGCCCTCGGCGGTCAAAACGTCAGAGCATCACTCGAGCGACCTCGTCGAGGTCGCTGTCGCCGTCATCGGACGCGGTCGAGTGTTCGAACACCGCTTCCACGACGTCGCCGCGATAGTGGACGCGGACCATGTTGTTCGCGAAATACGGTCCCGCGGTGACCTTGATCCCCGGGGCCGTCCGCCGGCCACGGGCCATGCGGCGCAGCAGCGCGCCGATCCACCTGCCGCTTCGAGTCAGTGTGAAGCGCATGATGCCGCGCTCGTGGGGGATGAGCGCGTTGCGGATCGGCGAGCTCACGATCTGATGGACGCGGTGAGCACCGCCGCCGATCGGCACCTCGGCGGAGTAGCTGAAGTGAATGTCGCCCGACATCACGACGATCGACGACGGAGCGTCGTCGGCATCGACGACCTCCTCGAGCAACGCGGTGAACATCTCGTAGGAGACGCCGAACGCCGACCAGTCCTCGAGATCCAGGGAGCGACGAGCCTTCTCGCCGTGCCGGACGAACCACTGTCCCCACGCACCACCGCAGACGCGTTCGCTCCAAACCTGCAGGTCGTGGAGCCCGTCGGAGATGAACACGGGCAACGTGGTCACGAACATCAAGTGACGTTGACTGTCGAATGCCTGCTCGCGTACCCAATCCCACTCGGAATCCGACACCATTCGTCGGCGACCGGGCTCGAGGATCCGGCCGTTGCGATCGTCGATCACGATGATCTTCAACTCGCCGAAGGTCCGGGCGTAACTGAAGCTGTAGCCGCCGTCATCCGGCGTCTGGGCGTCGACACGCTCGGCCCAACGTTCGAGCACATCGGACGTGTCCGTCGAACCGGACAACACGTCGAGAATTCCGTCGGCCCGGATCTCGTCGGGCGACTGGTTGCCGAGATGCTGGTAGATCCAGTACGACATCAGCCCACCGATGGCATGCTCGTGCCACCAGTCGTGCTGTCGGATCATGTCGACCCAGGTGTCGGAGATGTTCCAGTCGTCGATCATGTCGTGATCGTCGAAGATCATCATCGATGGCAGCACCGACAGCAGCCAGCGTTCGAGGGGCGGCGACCATGCCTCGAGGTAGAGCCAGCAGTATTCCTCGAAGGTCGCAACGATCTCGGTCGGTAGGTCGGAGCCGTCGTCACGGATCTGCTCGATGCGCCGCGCCGTGTCGGGTGATGAGTCGTCCGCATAGATCTGATCACCGGCAAGAACGAGCAGTGTCGGCCACTCGTCCGGTGGCAGGTGCGACATCCGCTTCGCGTGCGCCCACAGCGTGTCGACGCCACGCCCCCGATCGTCGAGCGCAAGTTCGAGCGAGTACGGCTCCTCGTGCGGTGCGGCGGCACGGCACGATCCGGCGAGGATGCGGACCTCGTCGTCGGGTCCCACCGTGCGGATGAGGCTCGGAGGAAGGCCGGAGTCGGCGTCCGGCCACACGAGTTGTCCGTCGATGCGAACGTCGTACTCGACGATCGACCCAGGATCGAGGTCCTCGATGATGACCAGGGCGTAGTGGTGTCCCCTGACCGTGAAGGTCCGCGCGGTCCGACCCAGGATCGATACCTCTGACGGTGAGGTCGTCTCGACCCAGATGGTGGCGCTCGTGCCGTCGACGTGGCGCAGGATGGGTCCGAGGAGCAGTCGATCGTCCAAGGCGCTGACGGTACCCAGCCCCGCAGGTTTCCGCTGCGCAACCGGCGCGGGCGATGGGTTCGCCGAGACGTCTCGACAGGTTCTCAATACCTTCTCCATGAGCGACATGGCGACACCGTGTTGACCGGACAGATCGTCGCGGCCTCTGCTCACGACGGTGCGACATCCGGCGTCGCACAGTTCTCGCCCACCGCGTAGCTCTCACACTCGGCCGCGGTGAGTTCTCGTTGCACCCTCGATCGGGCGAGCGCCGCGAGCTCGGTGTGGTCGAGCGGGAAGCGCCGCACCACTCCGCTGTCGGCGTAGTAGAGGGTCCCACCGTCGGGCGTGATCTTGAAGGCGCCGCCGTCATCGAGCGGCAGCGTCATGGTCACGGTGCCGCTGGCGAGGTCGAGGAACCTGAGCACCGAGCCGGATCGCCCGACCAACCAGCTTCTACCGGCATCGACGATCGACGTCGTCCCTGGATACTGGTCGTCGCTGAGGACGATCGCATCATTGATCCGTTCGCCGTCGAGGAGGCGTTGGACGTCGACGACGACACCACCCGCGCGGTCACGTCCGATGGCGAGGTAACGGCCGTCGGCCGAAAAGCGTGGCCGCACGTGCTCCAGGGGCTCGGCAGTGATGCCGATCCTCGTGTCGAAAATCGAACCGAGGAGCTCGCCGCCGGGCATTCGACGCACCTCGATTCCACCCAGAACAATGTCCTCGGCACGCGGTATGCCGAGGAGGTCGTCGGCGATGCCGACCTCGGCGACGAGCAGGTTCTCGGCGATCGACCCAGCAGGCCCGAAGTCCGCCGATTCCACTTGCCGGCCGGTCATTTCCGCGAGCACCTCGCCGGTGATCGGGTCGATGATCCCGCTCAGAAGTTCACACGAGGAGCCTGCACTCGGCGACACGAGCAACCAGCGGCCGGCGTCGTCGATGGCGAAGGGCTGCTCACACGGGTCGAGCGTGGCCCCGGTCACCGAACCATCGAACGATTCGACTCGACCGGGTGAGTCGTCATGCGAACCGACGACCACCAGGTCGTCGGAGGCGACGATGTGCGAAGCCGGTGATGCGCTCGTCGATCGAGCGACCCGGTCGAGTTCGAGGTCGATCTCACTGATCCGTCGACGATCACCGACTGGTCCGGGCAACACTTCGACGACGAGCACACGCGAAGCATCACCGCTGAACCACACGTCGTCGATCTGGCCGCTGGTCGAAAGGTTGCCGAGCTCTGCCGGGCCGGTGGCGGTCAGGTCCCAGAACTTGGTGCTGCCGTCCCCGGTCACGAGGAGTGGAGAGCCGGCGATCGGCGCCGAGACACTTCCGACGAATCCCTGGTTGGTGTTGAGGATCAACACCTCATCCGTGTCGAGAGAGATGACCTGGATCTCGTCGTCTCCACCGAAGAGCAGGACATGAGAACCATCGGCCGAGAACCGTCCCTCACTTCCGGTCGCGGGCTTGGTGCGCTCGAATCGTTGCGTCGGCTCGAGTGCCCCGATCGGCCAGATCTCCGCAGCGACCTGATTCTCCCCCAGTGCCCGGACGACGAGCAGCCGATCCCCGGCGGGGTGCACGTCGATCGACTGCACGTCGCCGACCGCCAGGGAAGGAAGGGTGTCCGCCTCGGCCGACGAGACTCGTATGTACCGAAGCTTCGAACCGTCGTACAACACGAGAGTCTCGGTCTCGTGCGTCCAGCCGATCAGCTGAGAACGCTCGACGAGGGCGAGCGGTTCGGCACCGAGGTCCCACGTGTCCCACACGGCAACATGTTCGAAGGCTCCATCGTCGTTGCTTTCCCTTCCCGATGGCCAGAAGGTTGCCGTCGGGGCTGAACTTCGCCGTTCGGTAGCCCCACGAGGACGACTTCGGTTCCGGAAACAGGCCGAGCGACTCGAAGGTCCCAGTGTCGAAGACCATAGCGATGGGTCTGCTTGAAGGAGGACCCGAGAAGTTCGACGATCGCGACCTGGTCGCCGGTCGGAGAGAAGACGATGTCGCCGACGACTCGCAGTTTCGTCTCCACTCGGCGCACCTCGCTGCCGGTCGAAATGTCGATGACCACCACGTCGCCGCCTTGGCCGTCGCCGACCAGCGCGGTTGCCCCGTCGGGGCTGATCGCTGATTCATCGCCGATGGTGTCGAACCGACCGAGCAACACGCGAGGACTGAACCGCGGCTTGCATCGCGCTGATCAGTGCTCCGGACGGTTCGTCGCCGAGTTGTTGCGCCTGGTCGTACGCCTCGAGCGCAAGCAGGATTGCCAGCTCGCTGTCCTGCTCACCGGCGGCCACGGACTGCGTCGTGAGCCGTTCGATGTTCGCTGTCGCTGCTTGCCGCTCGGCCTCCAGTTCATTGGCCTCGGCGCGTGCTCGCTGATCGTCGGCCCGTTGGCGCTGTATCACGCCGACCGCACCGAGCAGTGCGGCGGCGACGGTGATCGCCGCGAGTGCGCCGACGAGAGTTCGAAGTCTTCGGATGCGTCGGCGCTCACGTGCGACCTCGTCGTCACGGGCGCTCGTCGACGCGTCGAGGAAACTGCGTTCGCTCGTTGTCAAGTCGTCCTCGTGTCCGCCGGCCCAGTCCAGTGCGGTCTCCAGGCGTCCGCCCCGATAGAGCTCGGCGCGGTCCCCACCAGACTGGTTCCAGGCGTCCGCCGACGCAGTCAGGTGGCGCAATACGCGCAATCCCGTGCGGTCGTCGTCGACCCATGCTGCGAGCCGCGGCCAGTGGCCGATGAGGGCCTCGTGCGCGATTTCGACGGTGGGTTCGCGCGTTCTCGGGTCGCGGTCGAAGGTCAGCAACCTCGATGCCCCGAAGCGATCGATCACCGACCCCGACACCGACGCCAGCTCCGCCATCGAGGCGCGCCTCCGGGTGTCCTCGGCGCCTTCCCCCGGCGTGATCAAGCGGGAGAACAGGCGCCGGGCCGCCGCCTGTTCTCCGACTGTCAAACCGCGATAGACCTCCTCGGCGCGCCAGGCGATCGATGCGCCGAGACCTCCGAGACGACGGTAGGAGTCGAGCGTCATCGTCGAATCGAGTGCTCGATCGAAGAGTTCGGTGAGCGTGAACTGCAGCAGCGGCAACGAGCCGGGCGCATCCATCGATCCGGCGACGAGCGCACTGGTCAACTCTGGTTCCACCGTGAACCCGACCGCGGCTGCGGGTTCCACGATGGCGGCATGCAGCTCGTCCGGTTCGAGTGGAACGATCAATCGGGAGTGGTCCTGCAGCAACGCCCCGATGCTCGGATGCTCGAGGAGGCGACCAAGGAGATCTGCCCGCGCCGTTGCGACCACCCGCACATTGGCATGCGCATCCTGTACTGCGCAGACCAGGGCTGCGAAGAGCAGGTCGCGTTCTTCGGGGAGCGACAGCGTGACCGCCTCCTCGAGCTGGTCCACGACCAGCACGAGCTGTGGGTCGTCACCGGGCAGCAACTCGCAGAGCAACGAGGTCAGACCGTCCGGTTGCTCGAGCAACGGTGTGAGATCGGGGACCGGCGAGGTGGCCACCCGGGTCAGCGCCAACTCGAGTTGGTTGATCGGGTGCCGTCCGGGCACCATCGTGGCGACGAACGCTCCCGTGGTGCGGATGTATGGCACCAGTCCGGCCCGCACGACCGAGGACTTTCCTGAACCCGACGGTCCGACCAGCGCCACGAACGAATCGACCCCGAGGTCCTCGGCGAGCCGCTCGACCAAGGCTCGGCGTCCGAAGAACACGTCGGCATCGGTCTCGGCGAACGCCTGAAGGCCGAGATACGGGTTTGCTGCCCGCTGCACCGCACCCATCCGGGCCTCCCCGTCGGCGGTGTTCGGGGAATCGGAGCTGGCGAGACGAAGGTGATCGACGAGTTCGCCGAGTGAGGTCGACTCCGGCGAGCGGATCGCCGCTGCTGCGACTGCTCGCACCGCTGCAACAACGGCACCTTCCTCCGACCAGGGTGACGCGTCGACGCGCTGCCACACCTGGTCCGCGAGGACCGCGAGTGCGACGACGTCCACGCGGTCGTCACGGTCGACTTCGTCGATGGTGAATCCTGTGACCTGAAGGCGGCCATCGGCGTCGAGCATCACGTCGCCGGTCGTCAGACTGCCGTGGTGCACTTCTCGATCCGCAGCTGCGAGGAGTGCGCTGCCGACACTGGCCACCCAGTCCGCCGCCGTATCGACATCGACGGGCGTCGCGTCCTGCAGGCGGGCGGCCAGTGTGTGGCCATCGACGAACCGTTCGACCAGATACGCAGCGCCCGGCTCGCGCCAGTAGTCGGCGACGGCGACCACGCTGGGGTGCTGGATCGAGGCAATGCGCGCAGCCTGTTGCTCGAACCGTCGGATGAAGTCCGGGTTGTCGGCGATCACACCGGGAATCACCGTGATCGCCACGTCGCTCCCGACCGACGGTCGACTCGCTCGGTACCTCACACCGGAGGGCGAGGTGGCGAGCTGTTCGCCCAGGACGTACCCATGAAGTCGGCGACCGTGTGCCACCGCTTCGAGAGACGGATCGCGAACGAGGATCTGCTGTTCCAGCTCAGCGAGCGAACGACTCCATTCGAGCCCGGTCTCCTCAGCGAGCTGGGAGCGAAACCTCTGCCCGGCGCGCAGCGCCTCGGCGTGGCGGCCCGCGCGGTACAAGGCAAGCATCAACAGGCGACGCGGCTCTTCGCGCAACGGCTGGCGCTCCACGAGCGAGCGAGTCTCCGCGATGGCCTCGGCGTGCCGTCCTGATTCGATCAGTGCGGCGACCTGAACTTCGCGGGCGACCACGTGGAGTTCGTCGAGTCGGAACGCCTCGGGTCGGGCCCATTCCGTGTCGGCGAACTCGCGGTACGCCGGTCCCGACCACAACGAGAGAGCTTCCTCGACCTCAAGCAAGGCGCCATCCGGGTCACCGTCATCCAGATGGTGCCGGGCGCTGCGCAACAGGTCCTCGAATCGCACGGCGTCGACGTCGAGCGCCCCTGGCACCATGTAACCCGACGCGACCGTTTCGACGATGCAGGTGCCATCCAGACCCTGCGTCTGCATCGCCCGCCGGAGCCGGGAGACGTAGGTTCGGAACGAGCGCTGAGCGGCATCGGACACCTCCCCGTCGAACACCGCCTCGACCAGCTGGTCCGTCGAGACCGTCGACCCGTGTCGGACCAGCAGCGCAGCCAGCAACCGACGTTGCCGGCTGCCGCCGAGATCGATCGCCGTGCCATCGACGACCATCTGAACCTCTCCGAGCACCCTGGCAGTGGGACCCACCCCTCACCTCCCTCCTCGCGATCAGTGCCCATCATCGACGGGCAAGGTTGCATCCCGGTAGCAATCGAGCTTGAAGCGTCTCGCCACGACAAGCAAGCGCTCGACTCAGGTTTGAATCCGGTCGGAGCGGAGGGCCAGCGCGGCTGCCATCAACGCTCGGCCCGATCGGCCATCGAGTCGGAGGGGACCGAACGACGGCGACACGATCTCGGTTGGCGGTTTGCCCACCGTGACCACCATCGACGTGTCAGCGGCTGCACGTGCGAACAGGCGCTGCTCGTCGGCGCCCAGCAGATATCCCTCCCCCGGCGGACCCTGCCAGTGCATCACGAGCCGCGCGTTCTCGTCAAGCGACAATCGAACCGACGTCCGGCGTGTGTGATCCGCCTGGCCCAGCGCTGCTGCGAGTTGCGATGTCATTTCGAACGAACAGCTCCGTGCGGGCGCACCGACGCACCCGACGAGCCGCACCTGGGCACCGATCGCGATGTGATGTGCCCAGAACTTCGCGCACTCCTCAACCGCTCCGTCGAGCCGCTGCATCCAGCCGCAATCCGACTCAGGCGACAGGAGCATCTCGACCCCACCCAACGACCCTGCATTCACCGCCGCTGCGAGATCATCCGCCACAGCATCGGTCGCCAGTCCCTGTACCTGCTCGGTTGCCACCGCGCTGCTGACTTCGGACTCCTGTCCGCCGGTCCGGGCGCCAAGCCCCGCGACTGCGAACACGGCGATCAGCGCCAGCGTCAGGGACCCTGCGACGAGTGTCCTCGACCGCCACCCCGCCCACCCGTGAGCTCGACCGGAACCGCTCATCGGTGGCGGCTGCTCGGCGCGTCGGTCAAGCCTGCGTCGAACCATCGGTTCGACGATGCCGGACACATCGGTGGTCCCTCGAGCCGGATCGTGCTGCCGGTACCGCTCCACTGGGTCGCCCGTCATGACGTTCCCTCCGCCGGCATCCACATCGAGTCGTCGAGCTCGCCGGCGCCTTGTCGTCCAGCAGGGAGGCGCAGGCGCCGACCGACATCGTCGAGGATTGCGCACACCGCACGCTCGGAGAGACCCATCACCTCAGCCGTCTCCGGCACGGTGAGGCGCTCCCACGCCCGCAGCCGCAACAACTCGCGCTCGGGCTCGTCGAGTCCTTCGACCGCGGCGAGTAGCTCGTGATCCTCATCGGATGCGCAGCGTTCGCGGCCCGTCGTCGGGTGAGTGCTGTCGGCGACCGGGCGGACACCGCGAACACGCACCACGTCGCGTGCGATCGAGTACAACTCGAGCAGCCCATCACCGGCAGACGTCCTCCTTCGGCCCCCGCTGGCGACGGCCGCGACGTCGGCGAGCGCATCGATGACCTGGTCGGGTTCGACACGTCGAACGAGGTAGCGGACGACCTCATCGCAGTGGTCGCGCAACTCGGGGACAGACGCCGAGATGTCACTCGGTATGTCGAGGGTCATCTCGGAGTGTCGGGTCTGGTGTCGCATGTTCGCTCCTCTCGGTACGGGCCACTCGGCCAGTGCGATCACCTTGACGACGAGGGGTTGCGGCTGCATCGCAACGCAGTGGCAGTGGTGAAGCAGCCAGCGACGGCCCGCTTCCTCGAGATCGATGTCAGCGGCCCGAGGATGCGGACGGGAGGTCGATCGGCGCGCTCAGCTCGCTGCGTGTGGCCGGTTCAGCCACCAGTCCGGGCCTTCGGGGTGCGCACACTCGAGGGTCGCCCGATCCCAGTCGGCGAGTTCAGCCGCGGCCCCGTGGGTCGATTCGAGGAAGGACATCAGCATGGCGTCCGGGTCCTCGACCGTGTGGAGGCGTGCGTACGGCAGGGCGAACTCTCCGAGGTCGTCGAGCCAGACGGCGGCGGCGGGTTGCACCTCATGTGTCGAGAATCCGGCGGGCGTCGGGTACGCGTAGGCGTAGAAGATCGGATCGGGTGCCGCTCGGTTCCCCGGCCAGAACCCGACGCTGGTGACTTCGTGCGAATACGCCTCCCGAGCGACATCATCCGGGAAGTTCGGGATCCCGCCCGGGTGCGGTGGCGCCGTCCGTCCGGAGAAGCGGGTGGTGGCGAGGTCGAAGCTTCCCCAGAAGAAGTGGACCGGGCTGGCCTTGCCCTTGAAGTCAGCGCGGAACCGGGCGAACACACGGTCGACTTGGACCAGGGCACGCCACAACGTGTTCGCGTGACCAGGATCGTACGGTCGCTGGGCGGTGTCACTGCTGAACGGGATCGCGTCAGGGATCTCACTCGGCATCGGGTTGATCGACACCGGCATGCCGACAGCGTCCATCGCATCGAGTACCGCTTGGTAGAAGTCGGCGATCGATTGGGGTCCGAGTGGGATCGACCGGCGTTGCCCGGTGGTGGTGTGGACGTCGAGACGGTGCTCGGTGAAGTCGAACTCGAGCTCGAATGCTTCGCCGTCATACGGGGTCATCGAGGTGCGCAGGCCCCTGGTCGACACGTAGAGCGGCACGCTCCACGAATGGTTCAGCCAGGCGGCGTGGCCGAGCCGGATCTTGCCGACGATCTGGGTCTGGAGGTGCAGTGCTTCGATCGTGTCATGCCATTCGTCGGCCGGCAGGATCGGCCAGCTCGTGGTGGCGTTGTGGGTGGTCATGATGACTCCTTGGCGCTGGCAGGTGGAGATGTGAGGGCAGCGGAGAGCAGCCGTTCGACGTCCGCGACGGGGTCGCCGACGCGCTCAGCGACCTGATCGATCGCAGGCTGCAGCTGGTCGGGTGGAAAACCGATCTCGGTCAGCGACGCGGGCGCTGCGAGATCGCTGGCGAGTTCGGTGAGCGTGCGCTGCGGGTCCGGCCCGAGCGCGTCGACAAGTCGAGGGCGCGCGCTCGGTGTCGTGGTCAGCTGGTGGCCGACCACGTGCGGTGTGAGAACTGCGTACATGGCGCCGTGATCGAGGTCGAACATCCCGCCGAGGACATGAGCGATCTGGTGCAACAGCCCGGTTCCGGCCGTCGCCAGCACCGAGCCGGCGCGGTGGGCCCCGTAGAGCAGCCGGGCACGCGCCTCGACATCATCGAGCTGATCGACCACGTCGCGCACAGCTGTCGTGATCGAGCGGATCGCATCGATCGCCGCGTCGGCGGTGATCGGCGACGTGTCCGGCAACCACAGCGATTCAACGCAGTGCGCCAGCGCATTGAATGCGCTCGTCACGGTCACCGCTCGGGGCAGCCCGACGGTGAGTTCCGGGTCGTAGATCACCGTGGACGGAAGCACCTTGAGCGAGCGTCCCGTCCGTTTGACGCCGTCCTGCGTGGTGCCCCAGATCGGTGTCATCTCCGAGCCGGCATAGGTCGTCGGAATCGCCAGCAGCTCGACGTCTCGCTCGAGTGCGACCATCTTGGCGAGCCCCGTCGCCGATCCGCCGCCGACAGCAACGACGGCGTCCGGCCCGAACCGATCGACGATTGCGAGCGCCTCGCGAACCGCGGCTGCAGGGACGTGGGGCCGGACGCCGATGATCGTGTCAGTCGGAATCGCAAGCTGCTCGACGAGGTCGTGGATCGTTTCGGTGTCGTGCGAGCCCCCGATCACCACGACGCGCGTCGCGCCCAATGCGTCGAGTTCGGCAGGCGTGTCGCGCCGGCGTCCTGCACCGAACACGATTCGGCCGGTCATCGTCGCTCCCATCGTCCAGATCAAGACCTCGCCCGCACATCTTGGGCGTTCGACCCTCGGTTTGTCCATGCCAACTCGACGGCACAGACCCGCTGCCACGCCCTCGGCTAGCGTCGCCAACGATGCCAGCAGACGCCGCGGATTCCTTCGGCGATGGGAGGACACGACCATGACAACCGCTCCGGAACGCCTCCGTCTCGACGTTCGGCGGCTGTCGGGATCTCTCGGCGCCGAGGTCCGTGGGCTGTCTCTCGGGGCGGCCACGCCGGCCGATGCTGTCGCAATCCACGCGCTGCTCATCGAGCACCAAGTGCTGTTCTTCCCCGACCAGCATCCCTCACCGGACGAGCACCTGGCGTTCGGCCGCCTCTTCGGTGAACTCGAGGCGCATCCCAACCTCGACATGGAACGAGAACGCCCCGAGTTCTTCGAGCTACGGGCCAACGACGGCGCCGGCGGCGTCGCCGACGAATGGCACAGCGACATCACCTTCCAACCCCATCCATCGAAGTTCGCCATCCTCCACATGAAGGTCTGCCCCGACGTCGGCGGTGACACGCTGTGGGCCAACGCCTACAAGGCCTACGACGAACTGTCGGCTCCGATGCGGGCGCTGTGCGACGGCCTCACCGCACTCCACGATGCCAGCCCACATCTCGTGTCGGACAAGATGCACATCCATCCGGTGGTCCGCCTGCACCCGGACACCGGTCGGCGGTCACTGTTCGTCAACGAACACTTCACCCGCCGGATCGTCGAGCTGAGCGACGCCGAGTCGACGATGCTGCTCGCTTACCTGTGCCAGTGGATCCACCAGCCCCGCTTCACCGTCCGGTACCGGTGGACAGCGGGAACCGTCGCCATGTGGGACAACCGGTGCACCCAGCACCACGTGCTGAACGACTTCGAGGGCGAGCGGGTCATCCAGCGAGTCACGGTGATGGGCGACGACCCTGAAGCGGCCGTTTCGTCGCCATGGGAGCCCTACGGATCGAAGACGGCGTCGTTCTGGCGAGACACCCGGATGCGGGAACAACTCAACGCGTCAGGCGTGATCGGTCGAGTCGGCGACCAGTCGTCTCATCGATCAACGTCGGAACGCACTGCATGTCGGCATGGCTCTTGCGCTTCATCGTCTCACTCCACGACACGTGTGATCGCAGCCGAACGACGACAGCAAACGACCGTTCCCCTCGGGGTCCTGGTCGCCGTCGCGGACGGGATCGTCAGCCGGACTGCCGTGCGGTCGCACGTGCGGTCAGTGACTCGCTGCCTCCGACCACCGCTCCCGTCCACGCATGTTCAGCGATCGCATCGAGACGGACAGCGAGCCGGTCGTCGATGGCGGCGGCGTCGTGGACGAACTCCGTCCAGAGGCAGGCCTGGATGCCGAGCAGGCGCTCGCGCTCCTCTGGCGTCCATCCGACGGCCGGGTCGAACGCGACGATGTCAGCGACCGACGTCGAACCGGCCCAGGCCGCGCCGTGGGTCTCCCACCGATCGTCGACCGCCATGTCGAGGTAGTACGCCTGTCCCGGCGAGACCACGACGGCGTGCCCCGCCCTCGCGAGGGCGCGGTTGGCCTCGATCGTTCGCCAGCCCACGACGTACCCGTCGCCGGGACGAACCCCGCCGGACTCGGCCGCTTCCTGCCAGGCGCCGACGGCGCGGCCGTGGCCTGCGACGATGCCGACGAGATCGCGGTGGAAGGCGGCCTCGACCGCCCGCCGCTGCACGTCGGGATCGCCGTCATCGGTCAGTCCGAGGTCGGCGATGACTCGCCTGACGATCGGCGACGCACGCCACGCGCCGTCGGGAACCTCGTCGCCACCGATGTGGACCCACGGTGAGTCCGGAAACAGACGACACACCGATGCGACGACCGCCGCGACGAACTCGGCGGTCGGCTCGTGGCCGGGCACCAGCACGTTGTCGGTGAAGAACTGCACACTGACCGCGCCGGACGTGTCATCCGGGTCGCGCAGGTCGGGAACCGCGGTCAGTGCGGCATGCATGTGGGCGGGGAGGTCGACCTCGGGCACGAGCGTGACGCCGAGCGCCGCGGCCCGCGCGTTCCACCCTGCGATCTCCTCGGCTGTGTAGCAGCGACCCGTCGGCTCGGGGCCACCACCGAGCAACGGCGGCAGCGGCAGTCCGTGGCCGCGGGTGCCCCCGACCCGAGCGAGGTCGGGGCACCCGTCGACCGGGAGTCGCCAACCCTCGTCGTCGGTCAGGTGCAAGTGAAGCCGCGACATCTTGAGCCACGCCGTCCGATCGATCAGGTCATCGACGACCGACGGTTCGAACCACTGCCGGGCGAGGTCGATGTGGAGCCCGCGCCACGAGTAGCGCGGTGCGTCGCGCACGACAGACCGGCTCGGCAGACCGTCGAGCAGCAACCGTGCGAGGGTGACGAAGCCGTGGCGGAACCCCGCGGACGTCGCTGCGCTGACGACGACTCGATCACCGGTGATGTCGAGCTCGTAGCCCTCCTCGTGGGGGTCGACGACGAGCGGAGCCCGCCGGTCGATCGTCACCTCGATCGCGTTGGCGTCGCGTGCTGCAGTGCGGTGCCGAGCGAGCACGGTGGCCCCGCCGTGGCGCTCGGCGAGCGCGGCGACGGCATCCCACGCGAGTGCGACATCGGCGTGGTCGGTGAGCAGCCGGGCGGTCCGCCCGGTTCGTCGCGATCCGTCCATCGAGATCTCCGTCGGGTACGGAACGAGCGCCGGTTCGATGGCGGCGTGTTCATCGTCGGCAGCGACATCGCCATCGCCTGACGGATCGCGGTTGGCGCCGACGAGCTGCATCGCGTCGACCGTCACGCGCTCGGTGGTGCCGTCAGAGAGCACGAGGTAGCCGCTCGCCGGCCCCTCGTTCGCGTGGCGTGGGCGGTGGCTCAACGTGGGTACGTCGATCTCGACCTCATCGCCGGCCTCGAGCGGGTTCGATGTCTCGGATTCGAAGAGGTGAAAGCTCGCGAGGCGCTCGATCAGTCGAATCCCTGGTGCCGGTGTGAGCTGCACCACGCTCGTCACGGCCAGTCGCCAGCCGGCGTCCAGCGTGCGATGAGCGTGGAGCCGCATGGTGATGGCGTTGCGCTTCGCGTCGTACACGGCGGCCAGATGTGCCCGCGCCGTCCGGGCCGGCGTCACAGCGACTGCCAGTCAGGCTTGTGTGCGTACGCCTCGCGGTAATACTCCGCGAGTTCGAGATCGGCGGCGGCGGCCTCGTCGACGACGACCGTCGCATGCCGGTGCAGCTGGAGCACCGATGCGGGGCACATCGCGCTCAGTGGCCCTTCGACGGCGCGTGCGATCGGCGCGGCCTTCCCCGGACCGCACCCGATCAGCACGAGATGGTCGGCCTCGAGAATCGTGCCGAGTCCCTGGGTCACGACGTGGCGAGGCACCGCTTCTTCGCGGTGGTCGAAGAAGCGTGCATTGTCCGAGCGAGTCGCCCGGGTGAGCGTCTTGACGCGGGTGCGCGAGGACAGCGACGAACCTGGCTCGTTGAATCCGATGTGGCCGTCGGCGCCGATCCCCAGCAGCTGGAGATCGACGCCACCGAGTTCCGACAGGAGGCGGTCGTAGGCGGCGCACGCGTCGGTGAGATCCTCGGCGTGCACGTCGGGGCCGAAGAGTCGGCTGGTCGGCAGGTCGAGGTGGTCGGTGAACTCGCGCTCGATGAACGCCCGGTACGCCTCCGGATGGCCGGCGGGCAGCCCGACGTACTCGTCGAGCAGCACCGCGCTCGGCGTGGGAGGCGCTCACGTCACCGCGTCGATGGGCGGCGATCAGCTCGCGGTACACGCCGAGCGGCGAGCTTCCCGTGGCGAGCCCGAGCACGGGGGCCGGCTTGGTCGCCAACACCTCGGCGATGGCGTCGGCGACGACCCGAGCGGCGGCATCGGCATCGGGAGCGATCACGACTTCCATGCCAGTGCTCCTCCGATGTACGTGGCGGTCACCATGAGCTCGGCGTCGAGCACCGTCAGGTCCGCGCGGGCGCCGACCTCGATCGCGCCCCGGTCGTCGAGACCGAGCGCTCGGGCGGGGGTCGAGGTCACGGTGGTGAGCGCCTCTGCCGGGGTGCAGCCGGTGAACGACATCAGGTTGCGGACCGCAACATCGAGCCGCAGGTTGCTTCCTGCGAGCACACCATCGGCCGTGCGTACGCCACGCTCGTCGACCGTAACGTGCATCGTCCCGAGCGTGGCGGTCGGGCCATCGACACCCAGCGCGGCGACGGCATCGGTGACCAGTACGGTGCGCCCGACGCCCAATGCCCGCCACGCCATTCGCACCGCGACCGGGTCGATGTGGATGCCGTCGCAGATCAGGCCGGCGTACAGCGCTGGATGAGCCAGTGTTACGCCGATCGGCCCCGGCTCGCGGTGAGAGAAGGGCGCCATTGCGTTGAACAGGTGCGTCACCATCGTGATGCCGGCGTCGATGCCGTGTTCGAACTCGGTGGCGGTGGCGGCGGTGTGCCCGGCCGAGACGACGACCCCCTGGCTCCTCAGGCGCTCGATCATCGCGGCAGCGCCCGGCAGCTCGGGGGCGAGCGTGACGAGACGGACGCCGGCGTCCGCGGTCCACTCCGCGAGCTCGTCGTCGGCCGGCATGGCGACGAGCGAGGGCGGGTGGGCGCCGACGCGATCGGTCGAGATCGCCGGGCCCTCGTAGTGCAGGCCCAGCGGCGTCGCACTGGTGGCGCCGACGTCGGCGTTGCGGAGCGCCCGCCGGGCGGCCGCGCGGCGGGCCGGCGTCGAGGTGATGACCGTCGGGATGAACGCCGTGACGCCGGTTTGGGGCAGCCTGGCGGCAACGCTCGCGATCGAGTCGGGGTCGGAGGTGAAGTCGTGTCCCCAACCGCCGTTGATCTGGATGTCGATGAACCCGGGTGCCACGATCATGCCGTCGGCATCCACGACCCGGCCGGACGATCGGGTCGGCGGATTGCCCGGCGTCCGGATGGCGGCGATCCGCCCATCGACGACGTCGACGTCGAGTGATGCCAGCGTTGCGTTGGTCCTCACGACCGACCCGCCCCTGAGGGTAAATGTCTCACTCACGATGCCACCGCCGTATCGACGGCCAGGCTGGCGCGGCCGACGAGGTCGGCGCCGAGTGCACCGACCTCGATGCCGGCGGGAAGCCGGCTGACCCGTGCCGCGATGTCGAGGTTGGCCAGCAGCGCCGAATTCCGGGCACGGTCGCGGAGTGCCATCCGAAGCGGATCGATGAGCTCGTCGCCGAGGGCCGCTCCAATACCGCCGCCGACGACGATCGAGTCGACGTCGAGCAGCAGCGTGACGAGCTGACACGCCCAGGCGAGTCCGTCGACGATCTCGTTGCGTAGCCGGAGCGCACGGTGCGACCCCGCGTCGGCGTGCTGCCAGAGGACGCGGACGCTGCCGTCGAGCCCGCACTCGCGCATCCCAGCTCGGATCGCTCGGCCGGACACGACGGTTTCGAGACAACCGACTTGGCCGCATCCGCAAGGCGTGGTCCAGCCGGGGATCGCGACGTGCCCGATCTCACCGGCGGTACCCGACCCACCCCGTAGCACCTCGCCGTTCGCGACGACCCCGGCCGCAAAACCGGTCCCGATGTTCAGGAAGGCGAGCGAGACGTCGCGGCCCGCCGCCAACACGTGATGGGCCCCGAGCGCAGCTGCGTTCACGTCATTCTCGACGACCACGGGTGCACGGAGGCGTTGCGCGAGGACCGCCGCCAAGGGGAACGGCTCACCAATGCCGATGTTCAGAGCCATGTCGACGCGACCGGAGTGCACGACACCCGGGATTCCCACGCCGATGCTCGCCAGTGCCGACGCGGTCGACGACGGATCGATCATGGCCGTGATCTGCTCGCACAACCGATCGACGATCGCGCTCGCTCCCGTCGGCGTGGGCAGTCGCCGTACCGCCAGTTCGGACCCCGGCCCGCCGTAGGCGACGATGCGAGTGGTGGTGCCGCCGACGTCGACTCCGATCGTGTTCCTGGCGTCGGCGACGATCGGGTCGCTCATCCCTTGACTGCTCCACCGACCAGGCCCTGCGCCATGCGGCCCTGAACGATCACGAAGAACATGATGACCGGCACCGCAACGAGCACGGAACCGGCCATGATCTGGCCCCACTCGGGTGCCCCGAGGTTGGATTGCTGTGCGATGTCGCGCAACCACAGCGGCAGGGTCTGGGCCTCGTCGTCGGTCAACAGCACCGATGCGAGGGCGAACTCGTTCCACACCTGGATGAAGGCGAAGACGCCCGATGCAACGAGGCCGGGGACGATGAGCGGGAACGTGATCCGGCGGAACGCTCCGAGTCGGGTGCACCCGTCGACCATGGCGGCCTCTTCGAGCTCGATCGGAACGCCGGCGACGAAGCCACGCAGCATCCAGATTGTGAACGGAACGACCATGGCGACGTAGATGATCGAGATGCCGGCGAGCGAGTTGAGCAGGCCGAAGCCGGAGATCATCTTGTACTGCGCGATGAACATCGCCTCGGCCGGCAGCATCTGCACCAG
The DNA here is from genome assembly GCA_963741875.1 of Ilumatobacteraceae bacterium. Lineage (GTDB taxonomy): Bacteria > Actinomycetota > Acidimicrobiia > Acidimicrobiales > Ilumatobacteraceae > Sva-07. The sequence continues at coordinate 413,202 of CAVUJO010000003.1, forward strand.
GATGATGGCGAGCACGAACGTCCTGCGCCCCCTGAAGCGGAAACGCGAGATGGCGAAGGCTGCGAGTGTCGCGAATGCGATGCAGACGACGAGCGCGACCACGACGACCATGAGCGACATCGTGAGCGCCTCGAAGAACGGGGTCTCCGTCGTGACCTCGCGGTAGTTCTGCAAGGTGCCGCCGAAGGGGACGAACGTCGGCGTGAGCCCGCCGATGGTGAGCGGCGTCAGGAACGACGAGTTGATCATCCAGTACACGGGAAACGCCCAGACGATCGCGATGACCACCGCAGCGACAGCGGCGAGGGAGCGTTTGATCCTGCGGTTCATCAGCGCGCATCCTCTCTGAGCAGCTCACGGACGTAGAACCCGCTCACGCAGAGCGTGATGAGCAGCACGATCATCGCGGCTGCCGCCGCCAACCCGAATCGGCCCTGTCCGATGCCGAGACCGAAGATGTAGGTACCGAGCAGGTCGTAGTCGTCGCCGACCGGACCGAGGTCCTGGAGCAGCTGGATCTGGGCGTAGACACGCAGGTCCCAGATGAACTGCAGTAGCAGGAGGATGATCAGCACGGGGCGGATGATCGGCATGATGATGTAGACGAGCGCCTGTCTTGCGTTGGCTCCGTCGAGTTGGGCGGCTTCGAGGACTTCGTCGCTCACCTGCGTGAGCGCCGCGTACACCGAGATCGCCACGAAGGGGACGGACGCCCAGGTGATGATGACCGAGGCGACGAAGAAGAAACTGAGCGGCTCCACGAGCCAGTTGTGACCGATCATGTCGACTCCCGGCAATGCGCTCAGCGTGTAGTTGAGCACCCCGTTGCGCGGATCGATCAACCAGCTCCAGACCGTCATCTGGGCGACGATCGGCATCGCCCAGGCGAGCAGCAGGGCCGATTGCAGCACGATGCGCGACCATGGCGGGGCGGCCTTCATGAGCAGAGCGAGCAGGATGCCGAGACTCATCGTGGCGAGTGCCGTGGCCGCCATGAACACGAGCGAACGGACGACGACCGTCACGAAGAAGCTGTCGGTCAGCAGTGCGGTGTAGTTGTCGAACCAGATCCACGGCGCCGGCTCGCCGAACTGCTGGCGGAGGCTGTACTCGCGCATCGAGTTGAGGATCTGCCACCCCATCGGGTAGGCAAGGCCGACGACCAACGCGCCGACCGCTGGCACGATGAGCCAGAGCGGCAGCTTCGGTGACCGCATGCGCACCGACTTCGTCGGGGTCGACTCGGACGTCGGCGGGGCGGACTCGGGCTTCGATGTTTCGACGATGGACATGTTCGGGCCTCTTCGCGTCGTGGCGCGGTTGGTCGGAAGGATGTGGCAGGCCGTCGTGATCGTGCGGGCGGGCAACCCGCCCACACGATCAGCAAGGTTCGGCGAGGATCAGCCGTTGATGACGGCGTTGATCTTGTCGTCGTACTCGGCTGCGAGCGCGGCGACGTCGCCACCCTCTGCAACAGCCTGGAAGTACTGCTCGAGGAGCTGCTGCTCCTCGACCGATGTCCAGCCCGGGGCGGCCGGCGTCAGCTTGGCCACCTCAGCGGTGTCGAGCGAGATCTGGGCGATCTCCGGGTCGGCGGCCGAGTCGACGTACGCCCCACCGAAATCGGTGTTGGCCGGCCCGAGGCCGTTCTCGGCGAGGAGGGTCTGGTACTCGTCCGAGAAGATGATCTTCATCAGCTCGAGCGCCGATTCCTGCTTCTCGGAAGCGGCCGAGATGCCGATGTTGGAGCCACCGGCGAACACCGGCGCCAAGCCACCGTCGACGCCGGGGAGCGCGTACGCACCGAACTTCTCGGGATTCCATTCTGCGACGGCCTCACCCTCGTCGTTCTCCGAGATGTCGCCGAGGCTCCAGTACGCCCAGTTCGGGGCGAGTGTGGTGGCAACCGCGGTGTCGGGGAGGAACTCGTCGTTGATCGCCTGATAGGCGGTCGCGTCAGTGTCGGTCGCGCCCGCAACAGATGCGGTCGTGTACAGCTCCTGCCACATCTCCATGCCGGCGATCGACTCGTCCGACGACAGCGTCGAGGTCCATTCGCTCCCGTCGTAGGTCGCGAGGTCGCCGCCGTTGGCGAAGATCCACGCAATGCCACTACGCCAGTCCTGTCCGGGGATGTACGCGCCCGAGCCGTCTGCCTTCAGCGTGGCGTTGACGTCGGTGAAGTCCGCCAGGGTGGCGGGCACATCGACGCCGGCCGCCTCGTACAGGTCCTTGCGGTACCACGGGAAACGCGAACCGAAGTAGTACGGCAACGAGTACACCGTGTCACCCACCGAGCCGGCCTCGACGAATCCCTGGAGCAGTGCATCGCCACCGAGCTCCTCGTAGTACGGCGACAGGTCGCTGTAAGCGCCGACGGTGGTGAACGTGGCTGTCTGGGTGTTGCCGGTCTCGAACACGTCCGGCGTGGACGACGAGTCCGGCAGCGCTGCGGTGAGCGACGGGATGAGGTCGCCCCAGCCGATCTGTTCGATCGACAACTCACCGCCGGTGGTCGACGAGTACGTGTCGGTGAGGTAGGTCAGTGCGGCCTCGGGCGTGTCGGTGCCTGCGAGCCACAACGTGATGTCCTCACCTTCGCCGGCGGGTTCGTCGGCGGACGTCGAGGCGGTGGTGTCGCTCGTTGGCTCGTCGGCCGAATTGTCATCGTCGCTGCCGCACGCGGCGATGACGAGGCTTGCGGTCACGAGCAGGCTCGCAACCTTGGTGGTCCGTGTCATTCTCACGATGTCCTCCTCAGGACGTTGGTGTTGATGGGATTTCGTGGGGTTGTGGGTGGAACCGATCGGAACTCCGACGGTTCGGGCACGGCTCCCCTCCGGGCCCGAAGATCGTGTGCGAGGTCACCGGATGCCGAGCTCCCGGTCGAGGACGAGGGCCGCTGCGCCGAGCACGATGTCGTCGCCGACGCTCGATGGCCGCACGACGAGCCGCTCGCTGAGCTCGGGCAGCGTCCGGTCGGCGACGGCGTCGCGAACGGCGTCGCGGAACGTCGCGGTGGCGACCTGTGCCGGGCCGGACAGCACGACGTCGGCGACATCGAGGGCGCTCAAGATCGATGCGAGCCCGGCTCCCAGGTGCGCTCCCGAAAGGCGAACGACGTCGTCGTCCGCGCCGCCATGGACCTGTTGGAGCAGCGGCGCCGAGATCTTCGTCTCGAGGCATCCGCGCTTGCCACACGTGCACTCGTCGCCGTCCGGCTCGACGACGACGTGGCCGATCTCGCCGGCGCCCGCTGCGGCGCCGGTCAGCAGTTCGCCCTTCAGGACCAACCCGGCTCCGACCCCCTGGTCGACGCGCACAAGGACGAAGTTGGTGACGTTGGACGTGCCGAACGTGAGCTCTGCGAGCGCCGAGGCGTTGGCGTCGTTGGCGACGTGGACGACGGCGGCGTCGACGTCGGCGCCGAGAGCGTGGGCAAGGGGCAGGCGCTGCCACCCGAGGCGAGCAGCTCGCACCACGGTGCCGTCGGCGTCGACGATGCCGGGGCTGGCGATACCGATACCGAGGATGGGGCGCTTAGCGGCGTCGACCAGTTCGTCGCGGATCGACCGGACCAGTTCGAGTGCAGCAGCGCCCGTTCGGTTCTGGCGTGCGTAGGTGCGGCGCTCAACGACGGTACCGGACAGGTCGACGAGTGCCCCGACGAATTCGTCCGGTTTCGACAGGCTGATCGCCACGATGTGCCGGCCGTCGGGAGCGATGCCGATCATCGTGGCTGGCTTGCCGACACTTCCGATCGTGCGCCCTCGCTCCTCGACCAGTCCGGCGTCGTGGAGGTCCTTGATGACCGACGAGGCCGTGGCCGCGGTCACGCCGATCAGCTTGGCGAGATCGGCGCGCGATGCTGGGCCGCCGTGGTGGAGCGCCCGCAGGATCAGCCCTCGGTTGGAGCGGCGAGTGTCTTCCGGCAGCGCCCGAGGCGCGAGCGAGAGGCGTTCGGCGAGCTCGTCGCGAGGTGTGGGTGTCGGTGTGGTCGTCGGTGTGGGTGTCGGGGGAGCTGCGCTCGGCACGATTACTATCTTTACCATATGAACTAATCAAGTCAAGAGCACGCTCCTGGCGGGGACCACGTCGCGCCCTACTCGTGGTCCGGCGACGTCGGTCGAGTGTTCGCATCTTCGAGGCGCCGCACCATGACCGAGACCGGACGTGTTTGGACGAGACTGTGAACGTGAGGCTGCTCCGCAGGATTCTGGGAGCCATCGCGTTGGGCGTTGGCGCAATCTTCGGTCACCGAGCCGAACGCGAGACGCATTGGAGCGAACCGCCGAACTGGATCGCCGACGCCGAATCCGAGGACCGGGACTCGGGCGATCCCTGAACGATCGCGGACAGCGTTGATCGGGCCGTCCGAGAGACCGAGCTGGTCGAGGACCACGCCAAGCTCGGCGACTCCGGTCAGGCGTCGGCGGCAACGGTCCTGCTCGGTGCGCTCGCGGTCACGGGCTTCGGGCTCTACGAGCGGCGGCGCGAGTCGCCCGACCCGGCGACGCTCTCCACCGAAGGGGCAGGCACGGCCACAGGGTCGGCACGACCGATGACAAGCATCCGGATGGGAATCGGCGTTGTCGCCGTCGTGCCGGCGTCGCTCGGGACCTACCAGATCGCGAGGATCGGTCACAGCGGTGCCAAGGCGACGTGGGAGAACCCCACGATCGACGGTGACCACGAGGACGACTGATCCAGCCGGGCCGGGCGTAGCAGCCGAGCCGTTGCTCGGAGTTCGCGAATGGACCGGACGAATGCGAGAGCACCAGGCCGTGGCCGAGGGCTGCTTGTGGAGCTAAGGAGAATCGAACTCCTGACCTCTTCCATGCCATGGAAGCGCTCTACCAACTGAGCTATAGCCCCTCATCAGGGTGACCACGGCCATCGATTCAACCGACAGTCGCAGGATTCGCAGGGCGATGGTACTGCTCTCGACCGATGCCTCCAACACGGCTGACTGCAGTCGCAACTTGCGACGTCAGGCAGGCTCAGCTGCGGGCGGCTCCCACTCGATGCGCTGGGCGTCCATGTAGAGCCGTTCGATCTCGTAGAACTCGCGCACCGAATCGAGGAACACGTGAACGACGACGTCGCCGTAGTCGATGAGCGTCCACTGCTGTTCTCGAACACCCTCGGTTCGTACCGGTGACCGGCCGAGTTCGGCTTTGACCTTCGCCTCGACCTCCTCGACGACCGCTCGTACCTGGCGCGGGTTCGACGCGCTGGCGATCACGAAGTAGCCGGTGATCGCCAGCAGCGAGCCGACATCGAGCACGATCACGTCGGATGCCTTCAGGTCGGAGGCCGCCCGTGCAGCGCACCGCGCCAGTTCCTCGCTCGAATCGCCGTCGAGCGGTTGGTCGGAGTCAGCCATTTCGGTCATCCATCGGCAGCGACCGTACCGGGTACATCGCTCGAGGAGGTGACCTCGGGCGGAGTCGAGTCGGCAACCGACGGATCGGGGGCCTGGCCGGTCGGAGCGCCGACGACGACGCGGGTGAGTTCGTGTTCGAGATATGACATGCCGAGGGTGATCTGCACGTCGACACCCACGAGCACCGTCTCAGCGACGCGCGCGTCGACCTCGCCGAGCAGCGCGCCGACCTCGTCGGTGATCGCCTGGAGCTGACGCTCGTCCGCAACTTCGAGAATCGTGATCGGCGGAACACCTGTTGGCGCCGTGTCGACGGAGACGACGTTCGCCGAGAGGAACAACAGGCGACCGATGAGCTCGAATGTGAGGTCTGACGTCGACTCGTACAACCCGTCGGTCTCTGCGAGCTCGTCGTCGGTGAAGTTGGCAACGATCCTGGCCTTCAATCCCAAGTTGGGCGTCGAGACGAGTCCGGGAGACACCTGGGCGAAAACGAGCGTCGAGTCGCGTCGATCGATCAGCACGACGTCGACCTGCGTCGGATTCTCTGCGTCGTCGACGGTCAACGTCAGCAGGTCGCGGACGCTCACCTCTCCCTGCCACAGTCGGGCTGACGAGCTCCCCGACGCTGTCGGGAGCGAGCGGACGCCCGGCGTCATCGACCGGCACCGGCTCGGGCGGCACCGAGATCGGAGCGGTCCGCGCCAACGATTCCCACACCGCAACATCGTTCGGGTGCGACACATCGGTCTCGGACTCGTCATCGATCGCGGCGAGGATGTTGGTCATCTCCGCAAGGGTGAACGTCTGCGGTCCCGACGTCGCGATCACGCCACCGCCGCCTCGCGTATCGACCACGTCCGTTGGCAGCACCAGTTGGGTGGCGTCGATCGGGGGAAGCATCGCCGCCAGCTGGTCAGCGTCGACCACCTCGGCGCGCTGGATGGTGATCGACAACATCTCTTCGATCAGCGAGACGAACCCCGGGAGGTCAGTGGTGTCGAACGCCGCGGCGATCGACCGCCGCTCCGCCCCGAACCCGGCAGTCACGTCGGCGGTCAGCGGCATCGTCACGATGCTGCCGCCCTGGCCGGCGGGAAGCAGTGTCATCACGACGAACGACGCGAGCCGACCGGCTTCGTCCGTCACGGCGATCGCCGCATTCGCCGTCGACGGGAACTCCACGCGGGGCCGGACGTCGATCCCGACCGCCTCCCCCTCCTGCGAATTCGACAGCGTGACGACACCGACCGTGAACATCGCACCGGCAACACCCAGCAGGAGCACCGCCATCACCGCACCAACGATGGTGCGGCGCGTTCGCCGACCAGCGATCGCGGTCACACCAGTGCTCCGTAGAGACCCCGCGACCGGATGACGTCGAGCACCGGCTGGGTGACCAGGTAGTCGAGTGGTCGGCCGTCGGTGAAGCGGGCCCGCAAGTCGGTGCTCGACACTTCGAGCCGCGGCACCTCCACGCGAATCCAGTCGAGGTTGCCGTCGACATCGATCGACTCGCCCGGGCGGTCGACGACCACCAGCCGCGACCGATCGACGACCTCACTCCAGCGTGTCCACGAGTGCAGCCCGGCCGCTGCGTCGTCTCCGATGATCGTGAAGAACTCGGCACCCGGCAACTGCTCGGCGAGCACGGCCAGCGTGTCGGCGGTGTAGCTGGGGCCGCCGTGGTCGATCTCCTGACGACCAGGCACCAGACCGGGGACGTCGCGGACCGCAGCCTCGACCATCGCGAGGCGATCAGGCGCCGGCGTGATGGCACGGCTGCCCTCCTTCTGCCACGGAACGTTGGCGACCATCAGGATCACGAGATCGAGGTCCAAGGCGTGCCGAACGTTCACCGCGGTGACCAGGTGGCCGACGTGGGGCGGGTCGAACGTGCCACCGAAGAGCCCGACTCGACGCAACGATGGATCGGTTCCGGGCACGATTCCCCGATTTTATGGGTTCGAGACGAAAATCGGACGCAACCGACCCGACACGGGGTTGACACATCTGTTACTGTGAATCGCTCCCCCATATACCCCCGAGTACACGGTTTACGACGGCTCCTTTCGGGAAGTCCCTCGTTATCGGCGTCTGCCGCACCTCGATCACCTCGTTGGAACTGCTCGTTCACGTGCAAATTCCGGCGTCGCTTCGATCCGCATGGCCGATGCAGTGTGTCCAATGACACAGCCTGGCCCCGGAATCATCACGAACACGAATGGTTGTAGGAAACATCATGAACGACTCAATTGGTCTCTACCTCAATGACATCGGCAAGGTCCCACTGTTGACCGCCGAGGACGAGCGGGAACTGTCGCGAATCATCGAAACGGGCCGTGAGGCCCAGGAACAGCTCGACAACGGCAAGCGCGGCGTTGCGCTCAAGCGTCAGGTGCGCGAAGCCGCCAAGGCCAAGGATCGGTTCATCCGCTCGAACCTGCGTCTGGTGGTCAGCATCGCTCGCCGCTACCCGCTGCCCCAGGGCATGGATCTGCTCGACCTCATCCAGGAAGGCAACCTGGGCCTCGAGCATGCCGTCGACAAGTTCGACTGGCGCCGTGGCTTCAAGTTCTCCACCTACGCAACCTTCTGGATCCGCCAGGCCATCGGCCGTGCGCTCGACCAGAAGGCGAGCCTCATCCGCATCCCCGGCGACCGCTCCGCCAGCCTGCGCGCTGCGCTGCGTCAGGCCTCCGGCGACGGCGAGACCCTCGACCAGACCAACGCCGAACTGCACCGACTCACCACGCCGGTCAGCCTCGACAAGACGGTCGGCGACGACGGCGACGCCACCCTCGGCGACCTGATGGCCAACGGTGACGGAACGCCCGAGGACCACGTGATGACGCTGGTCGACAGCGAACTGCTCGACGAACTGCTCGGCACGCTCGACTCTCGGGCCCGTTTCGCTGTCGAGTCCCGCTTCGGTCTCGTCGACGGTGAGCGCAAGAGCTTCCGCGAAGTCGGCGAGCAGCTCGGCGTCACTGCCGAAGCCGCCCGCCGTCTGGTCAGCCGAGCCGTGGCCGGCCTGCGCGACGATGCGGAGCGCATCCTCGCCGTCTGAGCCCCACGAACTGAACACCGTGCAAGAGCGACCCGTGGAAACGGGTCGCTCTTGTCGTTTTCAGTGCCGGTAGCCTGAGCGAATGCCCGACGTCCGCGCGACCTGGTCGCCCTCCTCCTGGCACGATCGTCCGGTCGGTCAGCAGCCCGACTGGCCCGACAGCGCGGCACTCGAGCAGGCGCTCAAGCAGATCTCGTCGATGCCGCCGCTCGTGTTCGCCGGGGAAGCGCGATCGCTGCAGTCGGAGCTGGCACGCGTTGCCGCCGGGCGGGCGTTCCTGCTCCAGGCCGGCGACTGCGCCGAGAGCTTCGAGGAGTTCTCCGCCGACAACATCCGAGAGAAGTTGCGCGTCATCCTGCAGATGGCGGTCGTGCTCACCTACTCCGTCGGGGTACCGATCGTGAAGGTCGGCCGCATCGCCGGACAGTTCGCGAAGCCCCGGTCGTCAGCCACCGAAACGATCGGCGGCCTCGAGCTTCCGTCGTTCCGCGGGCACATCGTCAACGACGTCAATCCCTCCGAGGCTGCACGTGTCCCGAATCCAGAGCGACTCGTGCAGGCCTACCACCAGTCGGCGTCCACCCTGAACCTGCTGCGGGCGTTCACCAAGGGTGGATTCGCCGACCTGTCACGTGTGCACGCCTGGACACAGGAGTTCGTGGCGTCGAGCCCTGCGGGTCAGCGCTACGAGACCGTCGCCGCCGAGATCGAGCGGGCACTCACCTTCATGCGGGCGTGCGGCATCGACACCGAGTCGAATCCGAACCTCGCCCAGGTCGACGTGTTCACGTCGCACGAAGCCCTCATCCTCGGGTACGAGGAAGCGCTCACCCGGCAGGATTCACTCACTGGCGGCTGGTTCGACTGCTCGGCGCACATGTTGTGGATCGGCGAACGCACCCGCGAACTCGACGGCGCACACATCGAGTTCCTGCGTGGCGTCGGCAACCCGATCGGCTGCAAGGTCGGCCCGACCACCACCGCCGAGTACGTGCTCGAACTGTGCGAGGTACTCAACCCGTCACGCATCCCCGGCCGGCTCACGCTGATCACCCGGATGGGCGCCGACAAGGTCGAGGGGTCGCTGCGGCCGCTGCTGAGGGCCGTCACCGACGCGGGGCATCCCGTGGTGTGGGCGTGCGATCCGATGCACGCCAACACCTACACCGCCGCCAACGGCTTGAAGACGCGCCACTTCGACGACGTCATCGCCGAGATCGGCGGGTTCGTTCGAGCTCACCGAGCCGAAGGGACGTGGCCGGGTGGCATCCACATCGAGCTCACCGGCGAGAACGTCACCGAGTGTCTCGGCGGTGGTGATGCACTGTCGGACACCGATCTCGATCATCGCTACGAAACGATGTGCGACCCGAGGTTGAATGCCCGCCAGAGCGTCGACCTCGCATTCCGGGTCGCCGAACTCCTTCGCCAGTTCACCTGAGCGGAACGGGTCGACGAAGGTGACCGCTCTCGAGCTCACCACCGACTGGCCCGTCCCTCACGTCTCAGCAGCCGTACTGCGCGGCGGGGAACTCATCGGCACCGTCGGTGACGTCGAGCGAGTTCAGCGGCTCGCGTCGATCTCCAAGCCGATGGCAGCGTGGGCGATCCTGGTTGCGATCGAGGAGGGCGTCGTCGAACTCGACCAACCCGTCGGCCAGCCGGGCTGCACGCTCCGACATCTGCTGGCCCACGCCGGCGGGTACGGGTTCGACGGCGACGATCCGATCGCTCGACCCGAGGCGACGCGCATGTACTCCAACACCGGCTTCGACCTCGCCGCGCGGACCATTGAGGCCGCGACTGAGATCGCATTCGCTGACTATCTCCGCGAGGCCGTGTTCGAACCACTTGGTATGCACTCGAGCGTGCTGCGCGGCTCGGCGGCGCACGGCGTGCGATCGAACCTGACCGACACGTGCCGGTTCGTTGCCCAGGTGATGCGCCCGACGCTGATCCACTCGACGACCGCCGCCGAAGCCAAACGCATTCAGTACCCGGAGTTGGCGGGTATCGTTCCGGGCGTGGGTCGCTACGAGCAGTGCCCCTGGGGGCTGGGTTTCGAAGTGCGCGGCACGAAGGAACCGCACTGGACCGGGACGACGAATTCACCGCGTACGTTCGGGCACTTCGGCGGGTCGGGCACGATGTTCTGGATCGACCCCGACCGCGACCTTGCCCTCGTCGCCCTCGCCGATCGAGACTTCGGCGAGTGGGCGACCGACGCGTTGGCGGCCTGGCCGGCGCTGTCCGATGCCGTGATCGCCGAAGACGCCAGCAGCCGTGGAGTGCCGGTGTGACCACGTTCAACCACGGTGACCGGATCCGCTACGCCACCACCGGCGAGGACGGCTTGCCGCTGGTTCGCTACGGCTTCGTCGGCGGCGTCAGTGGCAACGGCGGTCCGATCGTGGTGATGCTCGACGGTGAGCTCGGCGGCGACGTGGTCGAAGCCGAGCACGTCGAGCCCGTCCACATCTGCAACGTGACCCTCACCCTCGGCGGCTCCGATCTGCTCGACGACCCGTCACTGCGCCAGGGGCTCGTCAATCTGTGGGCGGCCGAGGCCGAGAGCGCTGGGCTGCAACTCGCGGCGCTCCACTGCATCGGCACCGGTGTGCGCGATTCGAGCGAGGGCTACGCCTTGGCCGAACTCTCGAGCGGTGGCGAGCAGTACGTGCTGCGCGCCACACTGTGCATCAAGCAGTACGACGCCATCGTCGTGCACGCCGACCGCCCGAACCGCTGGGAAGTGCTCTGACCGCGTTGGTGTGAGCGATACACGCACACTGTGCGTTCATTGCTCACAGCAACGGGAGGTCCGGGCGAAATCCGATTGCAGCGCCGCCGGCGTGTTGTCTAGCTTCGACCTCGTGATCCGCTGAACCGTCTCCAACACGAACCGGGCGACCGCTCGGTCAACACGAGAGGACACAGCATGAGAACATCGCTCGACATCGCCGCACCCGCGTTCCGCGACATGGCACATTCCATCGTCTGGTGCACCGTTGCCACGGTGACACCGGCTGGCAACCCCAGCACCCGAGTCCTGCACCCGATCTGGGAATGGGACGGCAACCAGCTCCAAGGCTGGATCGCGACCGGGCCGCAGACACCGAAGGCGGCCGACCTCGCCGCCAACCCCGCAGTGTCGCTCACCTACTGGGCGGCCAACCACGACACCTGCACGGCGCACTGCGCCACGATGTGGCTGACGTCGGCCGCGGAGCGTCGGAAGGGATGGGATCGCTTCGCCAACGCGCCCGACCCGGTCGGCTACGACCCATCGATCATCCCGCCCTGGACCGGTCCCGACGCCGAGGCGTTCGGGATCCTTCACCTCACGCCCACCCGACTCCGCGTGCAACCCGGCACGTTGATGACCGCCGGCACCGGCGAACTCCTCACCTGGTCCGACTGACCCGACGCTGTGAGCGATGCACGCACACTGTGCGTTCATCGCTCACAGCAACGGTAGGTTCGGGCGGCGATGGGGCAAGAGATCGCAGTGTTGGACGTCGGAGGCACGTCGATCAAGACCGGAGCCGTCCGATTCGACGACGGCGCCGACGACCCCCGAATCGAAGTCGGTCCCGTTCTGCCGACGAACTCGAACGAGACGGCCGACATCGTCCTCGACTCGCTCGCCGCCGGCGTTGACGCTGCCCTCGATGTGGCGGGGCGTGAGGTGTCCGGTTTGGCGATCGCCATCTGCGGCCCGTTCGACCTCGACGCCGGGATCTCGCGGATGCACGGCGTGCACAAGTTCGACGACATCTACGGGATCGACCTTCGGTCGGCGTTGCAGGAACGATCGACGGTGTCCGGTCTTCCGATCCGCTTCGCTCGAGACGCCGAATCGGCTGGTACCGGCGAGGCGCTCGCAGGCGCCGGCGCCCGCGTCGACCGCGTGTTGACAATCACCGTTGGCACCGGTCTCGGAACCTGCCTCACCGACCACGCCCAACCCGTTGAATTCATCGATGGCTTCGGCGTCGAGCACCTGGCCATGCGCGACACACCCTGGGGTGGTCGGGCCGACGACGTGCTCTCTGCTCACGGCCTTGCCGCTCGTCTGGGCGTCGACATGACCGATCTGCGCGCGGCGGTCGAGGATCCGGCAAACGCGGCGATCGTCAGCGATCACGGCACCCGGCTGGGAACCTTCCTCTCCCCCGTTGTCGCTGAGTTCGATGCGCACCTCGTGGTGATCGGCGGCGGCTTCTCCGGATCGTTCGATCGGTTCGGACCAACCCTGCAGTCCGCGATCGGTGCCGTCCCCGTGCGGGCTGCCGCGCTGGGCCCGGCCGGCCCGCTCCTCGGCGCCGCCCACCTCACCTTCCGCACCTGACCGATGAGCGAGAGCCCGACATCCGGAGGGTTCGCTCATCACTGACAGGTCCGATCACCAGCGATGAGCGAGAGCCCGACATCCGGAGGGTTCACTCATCACTGACAGGTCCGATCACCAGCGATGAGCGAGAGCCCAACATCCGGAGGGTTCGCTCATCGCTGGTGTCGGTGGAAGTGCGGGCCGGGACCTCAGCTGACCAGCTGATGGTCGCGGTGGGCATAGACGATCAGTTCATCGCCGGCCTGGAGGTCGATGTCCACCGGCGGCTGGCCGAAGTAGGTCGTGCCGCGGCGGACCCCGAGAATCGTGACCTCGGGGAACGCCTGGGCGAGGCCGCGCAAACTCCGGACCGCTTCCTGCGGCGTCGTCTCGAACCTGACGGCCTGGACGGCGAACTCGTCGGACAGCGTCAGCAGGTCGAGCCGTTCCGACGCCAGCGCCGGAGCGAGGCGCTGCTGCACGTAGCGCTGTCCGACGCCTTGCAGCCACCGCTGCGCCGGCCTGTTGAACACCGCCATCACGATCAGCAACACACCGGAGACGGCAACCAGTGCTCGCTCGGTGGTCGTGCCAGGACCGGGAGCCACGAACCCCACGAGCACGGTGAGCACCAGTGTCGGGGTACCGAGGCTCCCGACGAACATCGTCGTACCGATGATCCTCCGGCGCACCCGGTGGTTGACCACGTTCTCCGTTTCGCGCGTCGTGAAGCCAGCGCCGCTGAAGGCCGAGCGCGCCTGGAACGACGCGCTTTCGGGTGGGACCCCGGTGGCGATCAGCGCACCGGTGGCCAGCTTCGTGAACGCCACCGTGATGACAGCGACGACGAGGAACGTGGCAATCGCGTACATGGCCGCATCCTCGCACGCCCGACCTCCGCCGAGCACGCCGACGACGGCGCAGGAATCGCGGCATACACGGTTGCGGCGGGCGCCAGACCCCGTGGTGATGAGCCAACCCTCATCATCTGGGGGGTTCGCTCATCGCTCGCCGGGTGGGACGGGTTCAGCGGGTGTCGCACACCCGGAACAGCTCGACGCTGCGCCCCTCCGGCAGGCCGTGCTCGACCGCAAGCTGCTGGAAACGCGCCCCGACGCGCTCCATCATGGCGTCGGGGTCGACGTGTTGGCTCACGTGGCAGCGCAGCGCACGGAACTTGCGCTCGATCTGTGCAGTGACGTCGACGACGGCCAAGTCCAGGTCGCCGCCCATCGGGCCCGCCTGGATCCACACCTCCTGCACCTTCCAGTCCTCCACGTCGGCGCACGGCATTCCGGCGAACGCGAACGGGTTGCGGGCATCTGGGTAGACGGCGCACATCGTGGCCTCGCCCGTGGCGGTGTGATCAGGATGCGAGCCGTACGTCGACGCCAGGCTGCGCAACGGCGACTGGGTGATGACCACCTGTGGACGTACTTGGCGGATGATGAGGCTGATGTCGTGGCGCAGCTCCATCGTCACCTCGACGGTGCCGTCCATGAACCCGAGGAATCGAAGGTCGGTCACGCCGACCTCGGCGGCCGCCTTGGTCTGCTCTTCTCGTCGGATCGCGGCCATCTCCTTGCGCGGGATCGAGTGGTCGAATCCGCCGGCCTGACCATCGGTGACCAGGCAGTACGTGACCTCGACGCCGGCATCGGTGAGCTCGGCCACGGTCCCGGCGGCACCGAAGTCGACGTCATCGGGGTGGGCAGTGACAACGAGGACTCGTTCGATCTCGGAGAACGCAAGCATGCAACCAGTCAACGCCGCATCCCACAGGTTCTCAACTCGAGGCAACGATTGGCCGGGTACACCGCTGCACCACATCGCCTCGTACAGTCGGATCCCATGACGACGATTGTGCCGCCCGACGAGGTCAGCCTCGACGACTTCGACCTGTCCGACGCGGAGTTCTGGACGTCGCCCCGGTCATTCCGGGAGGGCGCCTTCAAGGCGCTGCGCGACACACCCGGGTTGGTGCACTTCGACGAACGAGAGATTCCCGACCTCCCGTTCCCACCCGGCCCCGGCTACTGGGCCTTGACCCGTCACGACGACATCTGGCACGTCAGCCGCAACGCGAAACTGTTCTGTTCGGGCCAGGGCTCGAACATCGGCGATCTGCCCCAGGAGATGAACGAGTTCTTCGGCTCGATGATCAACATGGACGACCCGAAGCACTTCCGGCTCCGTTCGATCGTGTCCAAAGGGTTCACACCGAAGGAGATCACCGCGGTCGAGGACGTCGTGAAGGCCAAGGCACATCAGATCATCGACCGCCTGCTCAACGACTTCCCCGACAAGACCTGCGACTTCGTCGAGCACGTGGCGGCCGCGCTCCCGCTCGAGATCATCTGCGACATGATGGGCATCCCAGCCGAGGACTACGCACGGGTGTTCAAGTGGACGAACACGATCCTCGGCGCCGGCGACCCCGACTTCACCTCCAGCTTCGAAGATCTGATGGGCCAGTCGCTCGAGATGTTCATGTACGCCCAAGCGCTCGGCGAGGACCGCAAAGCCAACCCGCAGGACGACATCACCTCGATCATGATGGCCGCCGAGGTCGACGGCGAGCAGCTGACGCCGCAGGAGTTCGGCTCGTTCTTCATCCTGCTGGTGGTGGCCGGCAACGAGACGACCCGTAACGCGATCAGCCACGGGATGAAGGCGTTCACCGAGTTCCCCGACCAGCGCGACCTGCTCTACGGCGACTTCGGCACCCATGCCAAGGGAGCCATGGAGGAGATCGTCAGGTGGGGCACTCCGGTGATCCACTTCCGCCGCACCGCGACCGAGGACACCGAAATCGCCGGGCAGCCGATCAAGGCGGGCGAGAAGGTGGTGCTCTGGTACAACTCGGGCAACCGAGACGAGCGGGCGTTCGAGAACCCGTACACGTTCGACATCACCCGTGAGCCCAACCCGGCGCAGATCGGGTTCGGCGCCGGTGGCCCGCACTTCTGCCTGGGAGCGAACCTGGCTCGCCGCGAGATGACGGTGATGTTCGACACCATCCGCGAGCGGGTCCCGTCGCTCCGGATCGTCGGTGAGCCCGACTATCTCCAGAGCGGGTTCATCAACGGCATCAAACGGCTGCAGTGTGCCTGGGACTGACCTGACGCCCGAACGTCGGGCCGACCTCGTCCGCCAACTCACGATCGTCGGCTGGCTGTTGCTCGGCGGCCCGATCGGGTTCATCGCGTTCCAAATCGATCGGGTGCGCCGGGTGGGCGCGCAACCGTTCGCCAGTGTGTGGGAACAGCGCATCGAGGTGCTCAGCTTCCTGATGCTGCCCCCGAACCTGGTCATCCTCGTGCCCCTGGTGTTCGTTGCAGCCGGCGCCACTTGGATGGCCGGACCCGAACGCGACCCCTGGCTGACGACGCTGCTCCGCCTGGCTGCGGGCCTGGCCATCACGTGCGCCGCGATCGGTGTCATCTCGATCGCGACGATGGTCGCCTCCGACGAACCCGGCGATGCCAACGACGCCGGCGTGTTCTTGCGCCTCGGCGGCGTTGCCATGGCGGCCGGCCTCGCCATGATCTGCCGGATCGCCGACCGCCCCACCGCGTGACGCTCAGTTTCCCGCACCCGCATCTCCCGCTCCCATTTGCTCCCATCCAGATCTCGGTGAGCTGAGTTCCGGCTTCCGGAACTCACGACACCGAGTTTCGGATGGCCGTCAACTGTGCGACAGCCCCTGATCATCGTGATGGCATGTGCCTTCAATGTGACGGATATTCCTTCGAGCAGTCGATGCTCTCCCTCGATCTCACGGTCCGCACCTACGGGTGGCAGCTCAACCAGATCACCGATGATCATCCGTGGTCGTACACGATCGGACTGCTCGAGAGCTACGACCATCCCGAGCTGATGGTCACCGGTCTCGACTTCGAGATGCAGAACATCGTGATCCGCAAGATCGTCGACGCGATCGAGAAGACCGGCAGCGTCGACCACGCGTTCCTCGAGCGCGAACGTGTCACGCTCGTCGAGGTGCATTCGAACCACCTCGCCGGCGACTGGTTCGGCACCTGGTCGAACTTCTACGAACAACGTCGGCGCCCGGGTCGTTCCTGCAGATCGTTCCGCCATCCGACTGGTTCTGCGGCTGCCACCGGCACTCGATGCCGCGCTTCGATCTGCCGGGCCCGATCCACTTCGACAATCGAGCCAGCCGACGCAAGCGACGTGGCCAACGGTGAGCGCGCACCTGGCCCCAATTGTCCGCTGGTGAACCGGTGGCGGCCACATCACTACGGTGGCCCCATGAGCGTCGACCCACAGGACCGCACCAGCCTCCCCGTTGAGTTCCTCGGAACCTTCGTGGCCAGCACCCAGGCGGTCGCACCCGTGGCCGTCGCCGGTCCGAGCGGCACCAGGCTCACCGTGACGGTCACCGGCGGCACGTTCAGCGGCCCCAAGATCAACGGAGCGCTCGTCGAGGGCGCCGCTGGCGGTGACTGGCCGCTCGTTCGAGCCGACGGCACCCTCGTGCTCGATGTGCGAGCGAACCTGCGGACCGACGACGGAGCTGACATCTACGTCACCTACAGCGGAATCGGCGTCCCGGGAGCCGACGGGGGGTATTCGATCCGCACCGCTCCCCTGTTTCAGACCGGCGACGAGCGCTACGCCTGGCTGAACAACGTGCAGGCCCTCGGCATCGGCCGCACCACCGACGCTGGCGTCGAGTACGACATCTACGCCGTCCAGTAGCGACCGTTCGAGGTTCACACCACTGCGAGCCGATTCACACGGATCAGTGCCCCGATCGTCCCGGAAGGCGGGACGCTACGGGCGCAGATCGTGCGGGGCTGTGACGGACGACCGGGGCCGCACGCTGGTGCGGGCATCCGCTGACCAGGAGCCTCTCGTCTACAGTCACTCGTGGGGACGGAAGGGGGACCGTGGCAGACGACGCCGAAGCACAACTCGAGGCATCACTTCGGCGTGAGGGAGCGCTCGCCGGCGTGCTGGCTGCTGTTGCCGCGAGGTGGCGACCTCGCGCACTGCTGCAAGAGATCGGTCTGCAGGGCAGCCGAACTCACCGGGGCCGACGTCCGGTGGCGTGTTCTTCGGGGCCGAAGATGACGTCATTCGACTCTACTTCAACGGTGCTCGCGCCACAGCAATCAGGCGTACGGAGCGCCCGTTCGACGATGACATCGGCCGTCACGAAGGTGCTTCCGCGATCGGGTGACCTGCGCATTCGACGACCAATCCACGGAATCGCCGACCCCGCGCTACGCCCATTCGGTCGAGGCGGCCAGGACAGCAGCGGAGCATCCGGTCGGCGGTGTACGTGCCGCTGGCACTAGCGAAGGGCCGCCGGTTGGCGTCTACGGCTATCAAGCGAGTCGATCGACCCGTTCACTGCCGACGAGATCGACCTGCTCGAGACGTTCGCTGCACAGGCCGGCAACGCAGTCACCAATGCCCGGCTACTCGCCGACATCGAGGAGCGCAATGCAGAACTCGCTGAGGCACTCGCCCTGCAGACGGCGACGCGCAGAGGTGCTTGCACTGATCAGTGCGCACCCGGGTGAACTGGCAACGGTGCTCGATGGTTGATCGGCAAGGGCGATCAACTTGATCGGCGCCGACCAGGGCGTCGGTGATGCTGCGACACGGAGACATCGTCCGAGTGGAAGCCGGCTCCGGCAAAGGCGGGGGCCTTGGGTGCTGGGTCCGAGTTCGCACGGGACGATGCTCCATGGCTGGTCCCTGCGACGAACCGACCTTCTTCGACGACCGAACCACTGACGAGACCTTCGGAGTACGGGTCACCGATGTCTTCCGCAACCTTGAATGCGAGCAGCGCCTAGGTCCCGCTCATAGATCGACAGCGAGTGGATCGGCCAGATCAACCTCAGCCGCACCGAGGTCCGACCCTTCGACGAGAAGCAGGCGGCGATCCTGCAGACGTTCGCCGACCAGGCCGCGATCGCCATCCGCAACGCGGGGCTCTTCAACGACCTGGAAGAGGCACTGCAGCTGCAGACGGCGATGTCCGAAGTGCTCCGGCTGATCAGTGCCCATCCCGGTGACCTCGACACCGTGCTGGCCGGCGTCCTCGAGCGAGCGGTCGAACTGTGCGACGGCGAGAACGGCAACATCAACCAGGTCATCGGCGACTCAACCGTCATCATCGCGACGCATGCATGCCCGCCGGAGTTCCTGGGTTTCACGTTCCCAACGCCGAGCGCCTACGCCGAGAGTCGCACCGAGCACACTCCGTTCTTCATCCGCGACTGGCAGGAGTTCGACCTCGAGGCCCCCATCGGACCGGTGATCGCCGACATGGGCCTGAGGAGCAGTGTCTCGGCGCCGCTCATCCAGGACGGGATCGCGTTCGGCGACATCGAAGTCGGGCGATTCGAAGTACGCCCCTTCGACGACGACGAAGCACGTGTGCTCCAGGCCTTCGCCGACCAGGCGGTCATCGCGATCGGGAACGCCGGGCTCTTCAACGATCTCGAAGAGGCACTTGCGCTCCAGACGGCGACGAGTGAGATCCTCGAACTGATCAGCGAGAATCCGGGCGAACTGAAGGTCGTGCTCGACGGGTTGCTCGACCGGGCGATCGACCTGATCGGCGCCGAGTCAGGATCGGTGCAGCTCCGACACGGTGATCTCGTTCGCTTCGAGACGGCGGTCGGCAGTGCAGTGGCGACGGTTGGCACGGACCTTCCGTACGGAAGCCATGAGATCTTCCCCGACCAGCCGAGGTTTCACGACGACCGTTGGGCAGAGGACTACAGCGCAACCCCTGGACTCGCCGAATGGTTCCGGGAGAACGACATCCGGAGCACGGCGCAGTTCCCGCTTCGCATCGACGGCGAGTGGATTGGCCAGATCAATTTGAGCCGCGCCGAGGTCCGCCCGTTCGACGAGAAGCAGGCAACGATCCTGCAGACGTTCGCCGACCAGGCGGCGATCGCGATCCGCAACGCAGGGCTCTTCAACGACCTCGAGGAGGCGCTTCAGCTCCAAACCGCCACGAGCGAGGTGCTGGCGTTGATCAGCGAACACCCGGGCGATCTGACGACGGTGTTGGAAGGCATCCTCGAGAACGCAGCCAAGCTCTGCGGCGGCGAGGCAGGTTCGATCACGATGACCGAGGGCGACACCACCCGGTACGTCGCTTCGCACGGGCCCGCCATGGCGCCGTACATCGGCACGTCGATCGGCGCCGACGTGAGAGTCCCGCGCGAACTCTTCACCGTCGGGGCGAGTGGCGTGCCGCAACTCGAAGACATGCAGCGGGTGGGCCCCGAGTGGCCCTACTTCCATGAGCTGGCCCGCGTTGGGCGTGTCCGCAGCTACGCGGCCGCAAGGTTGACGCTCGAGGGAGCGGCCGTCGGCGGCCTGCACATGTATCGCCATGAGGTCCGGCCGTTCGACGACGCCGAGCTCAAGGCCCTGGCCTCGTTCGCCGAACAGGCGTCGCTCGCCATCGCGAACGCCAACCTCTTCAACGAGCTCGACGCCGCCCTCGAACGCCAGACCGCCATGACCGACGTCCTCGATGCGGTGAGCACGGCCCGCCTCGACGTACAGCCGGTCTTCGACCGCATCGTCGAGCATGCCCAACGTCTCTCCGACAACACCTACGCCTTCGTGTCCGTTCGGGACGAGGCCAACGTGCGCACCGTCGCAGTTGCCGGCCCAACCGGACCGAACACGATGGACGACGAGTTCTACGGACCGGAGAACTCCCGCGACGACGACACGTCGACCACCGGCACGGTCTACCTCACTGGGGAAGCAGTCCACATCCGCGATTGGGGCGATGTTCCTGTCGATCAGTACCCCAACACCCGAGCACGCGACACTCCCACCCGGTCGCTGCTGGCACTACCGATGCGACGCCGAGGCGAAGTCGTGGGCGTCATGACCTTCGTGCGTGTCGAACCCGGCGGATACACCGACGCGGAGATCGCGCTCCTCCAGGCGTTCACGGATCAAGCCGCGATCGCCGTCGACAATGCCCGACTCCTCCGCGAGATCGAGGAACGCAACGCCGACCTCTCCGAGTCGCTGGAGTTGCAGACGGCGACCTCTGAGGCGCTGCGACTGATCAGCACCCACCCCGGCGATCTTTCGACCGTGCTGGAGGCAATCGTGGCCAAGGCCGCCGACCTGTGCGATGCACCCTTCGGCAGCGTCCTGCTGAAGAATGGACCCGTTCTCCGGATC
This sequence comes from Ilumatobacteraceae bacterium, assembly GCA_963741875.1. Taxonomy (GTDB): domain Bacteria; phylum Actinomycetota; class Acidimicrobiia; order Acidimicrobiales; family Ilumatobacteraceae; genus Sva-07. Next base: position 434,199 of record CAVUJO010000003.1, read on the forward strand.
TCCGCAGCGAACATCGACGAGCTCGACATGGCGATCGGGATGGAGTTCCCCGCCGACGACGGCAACGTCAACACCAACGCCGCGACGAGCAATACCGCGTTGGCATTCGACGATCTCCACGTCATCGCCCCCGAACTCGCCGAGACGTTCCCGAACTCCCGGAGCTACGCCACGGTTGCGCTGTTCAGCGAGACCGAGTGGATCGGCAACATCAACATCGTTCGGCCGGAGGTGCGTCCGTTCGACGACGCCGAACTCGCGATCCTCCAGGCGTTCGCCGACCAGGCCTCCCTCGCCGTGTCGAACGCACGGCTGTTCAACGAACTCGACGCCGCCCTCGAACGCCAGACCGCCATGACCGACGTGCTCGACGCCGTCAGCCAGGCCCGGCTCGACCTGCAACCTGTCTTCGCGAGCATCGCCCACCACGCCGACCGGCTCGCTGACGGCACGGGTGCCGTGATCGCCCTGCGCGAGGATGGCGAGTTCGTCATTGCCGCCGTCGCCGGACCCTCGCCGATCGACCGCGACCAGACGCGCTACCCACTGGACAACACGACGGCGACGGGTGACGTGATCCTGCGCGGCGAACTCATCCACATCACCGAGTGGACCGAAGACTGGGCTCGCGCGAACTATCCGAACACCCCGGCCCTGGCGCACGGCCATCAGAGCGCGCTCGCCATACCGATGATGCGCGAGGGCAAGGCGCTCGGGGCCATCGTCTTCACACGGGAAGCTCCCGGTGGCTACAGCGACGACACGATCGAGCTCCTCGAGTCGTTCGCCGATCAGGCCACGATCGCCGTCAACAACGCCCGTCTGCTCCGCGAGATCGAGGAACGGAACACGGACCTCTCCGAGTCGCTCGAACTCCAGACCGCAACGTCGGAGGTCCTGCAGCTGATCAGCGCCAACCCGGGTGAATTGACCGTCGTGCTCGAGGGCATCGTCACCCGCGCCGCAGCCCTGTGCGACGCCGAGACCGGGCTGCTCTGGCTCAAACACGGCGACGCGTTGCGATGCCATGCCGAGGTGCGCAGGCACGACGTGTCGTTCGTCGGCGATGAGTGGGACGCTCGCGGCACGAATTTCTTCACGCTCAGCGCTCTGAGTAGGTCGCCAATCTTCACCGACGACTTCCTTGCGGTGTGGGACGACGAGGTTCCGGAGAAACACATTCGAAGTGGCGTGCAATCGCTCGTCACGATCCCGCTCTTCCACGAGGACACCTGGATCGGCAACATCAACCTCGGGCGGCGGGAGGTGCGCCCGTTCGACCAGAAGCAAGCGACCATCCTCCAGGCCTTCGCCGACCAGGCGGCCATCGCCGTGGCCAACGCCAAGCTGTTCAACGATCTCGACGCCGCCCTCGAACGCCAGACCGCGATGACCGACGTCCTCGACGCGGTCAGCACCGCCCGTTTCGATCTGCAACCGGTGTTCGACCGCGTCGTGCACCATGCGCAACGGCTCTGCGAGGACACCGCGGTCTTCGTCCACATGAGAACACTCGATGAGAACCAGATCGTCGCCGTTGCGACGGACACCGGCATCGTGCAGAACGCCGGTTCGGATTGGCGGAACTCCTGGGGTGTGGAGGACGGCACGACGACGACGGCCGTGTACGCAACAGGGCAGCCGTTGCACATCCGAGATTGGAACGACGTCCCGCCCGACCAGTACCCGAAGTCCCAGGTTCGCGGATCCGGCTCCAGGAGTCAGCTCACCCTCCCGCTGTCGCACGGCGGCGATGTGTTCGGGGCAATCACCTTCATCCGGGTGGCACCTGGGGGGTTCACCGACGTCGAGTTGACGTTGCTGAAGTCCTTCGCCGACCAGGCGGCCATCGCGGTCGACAACGCCCGGCTGCTCGCCGAGATCGAGGAACGCAACACCGAACTTGCCGAGTCGCTCGAGCTCCAGACGGCAACGAGCGAAGTGCTGCGGCTCATCAGTGCGAATCCGGGAGAACTCACGGTGGTACTCGAAGGGATCATCGCCCGCGCGGCTGCGCTCTGTGAGGCGGAGGCTGGACTGCTCTGGATTCGTCACGACGACGAGCTGCGCTGCGAGGCCGAGGTCGACCAAACCGCATCGTTTCTCGGGTCGACGACGACGACCGCCGGACGGCGCTCCGAGAGCGCTCGACTCCAAGAACCGATGTTCGAAGACGACATCCTGCCGCGCATGATCGAGTCGGGTCACCCGCTGGCCGAGACGACCATCGAGGCCGGCATCAGGTCGTACGCCACGGTTCCACTGATCCACGACGGCGAATGGATCGGCAACATCGACCTCGGCCGGCGACAGGTCCGACCGTTCGACGCCGGCGACGCGACCATCCTGCAAGCGTTCGCCGACCAGGCGGCGATTGCGGTCGCGAACGCCCGACTCTTCAACGACCTCGACGCCGCGCTCGAACGCCAGACAGCGATGACCGAGGTGCTCGACACCGTCAGCACGGCTCGCCTCGACCTGCAACCGGTGTTCGACATGGTCGCCCACCACGCCGACCGGTTGTGCGACGGATCCGGAGCGCTGGTGGTCGTCCGCGACGGCGACGACTTGATCCTGTCGGCCATTGCTGGGCCCATCCCGATCGAGCCCGAGCAAGTCGGCAGCCGGGCGGTAGCGGTCGACGACACGTCGATCTCCGGAGCGGCGGTGCTCCACGGCGAAACGATTCACATCCGTGACTGGGAGGACGAGTCGGCCGCTCGATTCGCCGACTCGCCTGCTCGCCGAATGGGCGCCAGCGCCCTCTCGGTGCCGATGAAGCGGGGCGGCGAGGTCATCGGCGCGATCGGTTTCACCCGCCCTGCCGCAGGCGGGTACACAGACGACGAGATCGCCCTGCTGGAGGCGTTCACGGATCAGGCGGCGATCGCCGTCGAGAACGCCCGTCTCCTCCGCGAGATCGAGGAACGCAACCACGACCTGTCGGAGTCGCTGGAGCTGCAGACCGCGACCTCCGAGATCCTGCAGCTGATCAGCGCCAACCCGGGCGACCTCGATGCCGTGTTCCAGGGCATTGTGGAACAAGCAGCGCGGCTGTGTGACGCCGACGGCGCGGCCATCCTGAAGAGGGAGGGTGACGAGCTCGTCACCACCGGTGTGAGTGGCCAGCTCACTGGCGACGAGTTGGGTGTTCGCTATCCCGCCGCGAACGGGGAGGGATTGGCGAGATCCCGTGTACATCGACGACCTCCAAGCACGATTTCCAGACGTCCCAACCGTCGGCCGGAGCATCGTTGCCGTCGGCATGTTCGTCGACGACGTCCACTACGGCCAGATCAGCGTCAATCGGACCCAGGTGCGCCCGTTCGAACCGCGGCATGGTCGCATCGTCCAAGCGTTCGCCGAGCAAGCGGCGATCGCCGTCTCCAACGCAAACCTGTTCGCCCAACTCGAGGAACAGACCCGACTCGCCGAGGAGGCCAACGCGGCCAAGGGGTCGTTCCTTGCGACGATGAGCCACGAGATCCGTACGCCGATGAACGCCGTGATCGGCATGAGCGGGCTGCTGCTCGACACCGACCTGCAGCCCCGCCAGCGCGAGTTCGCCGAGATCATCCGATCGAGCGGCGAGTCGCTGCTCGGGATCATCAACGACATCCTCGACTTCTCGAAGATCGACGCCGGTCGCCTCGAACTCGAGGTCAACCCGTTCGACCTGCGGGCCTGCGTCGAGTCGGCGTTCGACCTGGTCACCGAACCGGCCGCCCGCAAGGGCCTGGAGCTCGCGTTCCTGATCGACCCGGCCGTTGCCGACGGTGTGAGCGGCGACGTCACCCGACTCCGTCAGGTGATGGTCAACCTGCTGGCCAACGCCGTGAAGTTCACCGAGGTCGGCGAGGTCGTGATGACCGTCGAGCCCGGCGCCGCCAAGCACGAGATCAAACTGGCCGTCCGCGACACGGGCATCGGCATCCCTGCGGACCGAGCACATCGGCTGTTCGAGGAGTTCAGCCAACTCGACTCGTCGACCACCCGCAAGTACGGCGGAACCGGCCTCGGACTCGCCGTCAGCAAGCGCCTCGCCGAACTGATGGGCGGCACGATGTGGGTCGAGAGCGTCGAAGGCGAGGGCGCCACCTTCCACTTCACGATCGTCGCCGAGCCGGCTGACGTGCCGTCGCGGCGAGCAGCAGCCGGCATCCCGGCCGAGCTGACCGGCAAGCGCATCCTCGTCGTCGACGACAATGCGATCAACCGGCGCATCCTCGACCTCCAGACCGAGGCGTGGGGCCTGCACTGCCAGTCGTTCGACAGCGGTCCCGCAGCACTCGCCAGCGTCGAGAACGACGATCCGTACGACCTCGCGATCCTCGACATGCACATGCCCGAGATGGACGGCCTCGAACTCGCCAACCGACTTCGAGCCCTGCGCCCTGAGCTGCCGCTCGTGCTCTACACCTCGCTCGGCGGCGCCGAGGCGACCGACCCGGTGTTCTCCGGCGTACTCGCCAAGCCGGTCAAGCAGTCACAGCTGTTCGACATGCTCGTCTCGGTCCTCACGGACGCCGAGACCCTCGGGACCGGCGACGAACCGAGCACGAACGGCGGCGGCGTACCAGAGGCAAAGCTCGGCGTACGACATCCACTGCGGATCCTGCTGGCCGAGGACAACACGGTCAACCAGCAGATCGCCATCCTGGTACTCGAGTCGATGGGCTACCGCGCCGACGTCGCATCGAACGGGCTCGAAGCACTCGAATCGGTCCGCGAGCTGCCCTACGACGTCGTCTTGATGGACGTCCAGATGCCCGAGATGGACGGCCTCGAAGCGACGCGCCGCATCCGAGCCGAGAATGCGTCGCCAGCGGGCACGCCCGGCAACGTCCACATCGTCGCGATGACCGCCAACGCGATGCAGGGCGATCGCGAGGCGTGCCTCGACGCCGGGATGAACGACTACCTTGCGAAGCCGATCCGACCCGAAGAACTCGCTGCCGCACTCGAAGCGACTCCGCAACGGTCGGCCCGAGCGAACCCGTCGTCTGCCGCGGCCGCGACACCGACACCGGATGACGCTGCCCCGTCGACCGACACCGCAGACGAAGACACCCACCCCACGGAGCCGGCGATCGACGAGGTGGCGCTCGACCGGTTGCGGGCAATCGCCCCAGACGATGCGGCGTTCAGCCAGCTGATCGCCTCGTTTGCGAGCAACGGCGCCAACACCATGGCCCAGCTCGTCGATGCAGCAGGTGCTGGCAACATCGACAGCGTCACCCGGTTCGCGCACACACTCAAGTCGAATGCTGCCAGCTTCGGCGCCGGCGACCTCGCCGACCGATGCTCACTCCTCGAAGCCCAAGCCAGGGCAGGGTCGATCGACGACCTCGACGACCACGTGACGTCGATCGCCGAGGCGTTCGAACAGGCCAGAGACGCACTCACCCGACTCGGTGGGCCAGGATGAGTGACGTGTCCTCCCCCACTGCGCCGGCCGCGAACACGCCCGCAACCGTGCTTGTGGTCGACGATGACCCACTGAACCGCCAGCTGCTGTCGATGTCGATCGGGCATCTCGGCCACGCCGTGATCGAAGCCGGCAACGGGATCGAAGCGATCGAGGCGCTGGATCGGCACCCCATCGACGTGGTCTTGACCGACATAGAGATGCCCGAGATGGACGGGTACGGCCTCCTCCAACACCGTCACGGCGACGACCGCTTGAAGGCGATCCCGTTCATCGTGATCTCCGGTGTCGACGAGATGGCATCGATCATCCACTGCATCGGTCTCGGCGCCGAGGACTACCTCCCCAAGCCGTTCGACCCCGTGCTGCTCCACGCCCGGCTCGGAGCGTGCCTGGACAAGAAGCGGATGACCGACGAACTCCAGCAGCTCAACGAGCACCTCGCCGAGCGCGTCGACGAGAAGGTCGCCGAGGTCGAACGGTTGAACAGCCTGCGCCGCTTCGTGAGCCCGCAGCTCGCCGAGGCGCTCGCCGTCGGCGGAGAGGGGATTTTGGCCAGCCATCGCCGCGAGATCACCGCCTTCTTCTGCGACCTCCGCGGGTTCACGGCCTTCTCAGAAACCGCCGAACCCGAAGAGGTGATGGACGTACTGCGCGAGTTCCATCACGCCGTCGGGCCGATGATCTTCGAGCACGACGGCACGATCGCTCAGTTCACCGGCGACGGTCTGCTCGTGTTCTTCAACGATCCGGTGAAGCTCGACGACCCAGCGTGGAACGCCGTGCAACTCGCCGTACAGATCCGCGATCGCACCGCCGAGCTGTCAACGGAGTGGAAGCGCCGCGGGCATGATCTCGAACTCGGCATCGGGATTGCCGTCGGCTATGCCACGTGCGGCGAGATCGGCTTCGACGGTCGCACCGAATACACGGCGATCGGCACCGTGGTGAACCTGTCGGCGCGCGTGTGCGCGATCGCCGCCGGCGGTCAGATCCTCGTGACCAACAAGGTGTTCCTCGCTGTCGACGACCGCGTCGAGTCGACCCCGCTCGGCGACACCGAGTTCAAGGGTCTCACCCGCCCCGTCCCCATCCACGAGATCACTGCACTCCGCTGACGTCGAGTCAGAGCAGGGGCCGGCGGTGCGGGTCGGGAATGAGGGAGAACAACAGCGCCGTCGCCGGGATCACGGTCAACACGAGAATCGCCGGCGGGTACGAACCGAACCAGCCTTGGGCCACGGCGAGCACGACCGGCCCCACGGCGGTCGAACCGACGTTGAGGAACGTCAGGAACCCCTGGATCGAGCCCAGGTGGCCGGCACCGAACCAGGTGGGGAGCAGCGTGGCGGTCACGGTGCGCACTCCCCCACCCATGGCACCCAGCACGATCGCGTAGATCACCACGATCGGACCGGGCGCGGCGATGGTCGCCAGCAGCATCGCGACGATCAGCAGCGCCATGCCCGCCGCCGGCAAGTACCGGGTGCCGACCCGGTCGGCAAGGAACCCGAACGCCAGGCCGGCAATCGTGGAGCCGAGCACCTGTGGCACGAACAGTGCAGCAGCAGCCGTCTCCGAGAGTCCGGCCTCGCCGAGCAGGTCGATCTGGTGGAAGACCAGCGCCGTGCTCAGCATCCCGGCGGACGCGCTGACCCCTGCGAGCATCCAGAACGATCGGGTCCGCAGCGCTTCTGCTCGCACGAACGAGCCATCGTCCAGCAACCGTGCCGCGTCCTCGGCACTCTGCCCCCTCGTTCCTGTCGGAAGCCTCCGCAGCCCGAACCAGGCGATCGGCACGACCGTGACGAGCACCGCCACCGCAGCAACCACCCAGGCCGTGCGCCATCCTGCCTGGTTGATCACCACGGCAAGACCGACCGGGATCAGGGCCATGCCACCCGCGGAACCCATCGAGAAGAGCCCGATCGCTGTTCCTCTGTTGCGTACGAAGCTGATCGACACGGTCACGGTCGACACCAGCGACAGCGAACCCTGCCCGAGCAGGCGAATGCCACAGAAACCGATCGTCAGCCAGACCAGCCCATTGACGAAGGACATGTTGACGAGTGCCACCGCGAACAGCACCCCGATGACGACCTGGGCGCGGCGAACGCCTCGAGCGTCGATCAACGAACCCACCCGTGGGAGCAGTGACGCCGCCACGAGCGTGCCGACCAGGTAGGCCGAGCTGACCTGTGAGCGAGACAGCGAGAGGTCGTCGACGAGCGAGTCGATGAACACCGAGACGCCGAGGGTCTGACCCGGACCGGTCATCGCGGCAGTCGCCGTGGCGAGCAGCAGCACTACCCACCCTCGGTCGGCGAACTCCGAGCGAGTCGACGCCTTGCTGCGTCGGTCGGCGACCTCGGAATCGGTCGACGACTCGCTGCCGATGCCCGGTTCAGGCACCGAGGTCGCCGCGGCCGAAGTGCATGCGGCAGAGCAGTTCGTAGCGCACCGAGTCGCCAAAGAGCGGCGACTCGTTCGGGTTCGTGTCACCCACCACGACCGTGTCACCGACGTACACGACGTCGCCGTTGACGACACGGGCATTGTGGGTGGCTCGGGCTCCGCACCAGCAGCGGGCCTCGACCTGCAACGGCGTGTGTTGGTCGGCGATCTCCAACATGCGGGCGGTGCCCTCGAAGAGCCGGCCCCTGAAGTCGGTGAGCAAGCCGAACGCATACACGTCGATGTCGAGTTCGTCGACGACCCGTGCGAGTTGGTCGCACTGCGCCGGCGTGTAGAACTGGACCTCGTCGCAGATCATGTAGTGGATCGGCCAGTAGCGGACGGCGAGGGCGTGCAGGTCGAGGTCTGGCTTCACTTCGATCGCGGGCGCAGCAACGCCGAGTCGGCTCGTGACCTGACGACCCTCACGATCGAGTGTGGTCAGCAGCAGCCCGTAGAGCTCGCGATTGGTCAGGTTGTGGTGAATCTGCAGCGCCACGGTGCTCTTGCCGGAGCCCATGGTGCCGAAGCTGAATCGAAGGGACGCCATGTGAGCGCCCGACCCTACCCGCCGTCGGTCGTCGACGGCGTCGACGGATCGGTGGCGAACGGGTCGAACGACGGATCCACCACGGCCGGGCCGTTGATCCCGCCAATCGCCGGAGACTGGTCGTCGTCGAGGTCATCGGAGCCGTCCGACCCATTGCACGCAACGAGCGCCAGCGACGTCACCAGACCGAGCGCCGCCAATCGTCGTCCCACTCGCCCGATTCTACGGCGGATGACCGCAGGGACGATGGTCACTTTCGGCGGGCCGTCCCGCTGGTGAACCAATCAGGCCACTACGGTGGCCTCCGACAGGCCCGGCAACGGAGCCGGGGCGCTGAACCTCCCGGGGGAGACAACATGACGGACACGATCGACCGGCCAGCGGCCGACGACGACCACGTCCTCGACCATCTGATCATCCGCTTCGCCGGCGACTCCGGCGACGGGATGCAGCTCACGGGTGACCGGTTCACCTCGGTGAGTGCGTCGTTCGGCAACGACCTCTCGACGCTTCCAGACTTTCCCGCCGAGATCCGCGCCCCAGCAGGCACCGTCAACGGTGTGTCGGCATTCCAGGTCAACATCGCCGACCACAAGATCACCACACCCGGCGACGAGCCCAACGTCCTCGTCGCCATGAACCCGGCCGCGTTGATGGCCGACCTCCACCGCCTGGAGCCAGGCGGCACCGTGATCGTCAACGAAGACGCCTTCGAGGAGCGCAACCTCGACAAGGCCGGCTACAAGGCCAACCCGCTCGAGGACGACACCCTGGCGAACTACCGCGTGCTCAAGGTTCCGATGACCAGCCTCACCAAGGAGATCTGCGCGCCCCTCGGGGTGAAGCCCCGCGACGCCGAACGGTCGAAGAACTTCTTCGCCCTCGGTCTCGTGTCGTTCATGTACACCCGCCCGGTCGATCCGACGATCGACTGGATCACCGAGAAGTTCGGCGGCAACGAACTGGTCGAAGCGGCCAACAAGGCATCGTTCCTCGCCGGGTTCAACTTCGGGGAGACCACCGAAGCGGTCGGCCACCGCTACGAAGTGAAACCGGCCAGGCTCCCCGCCGGCGAGTACACGAGCATCACCGGCAACACCGCACTGGCCTGGGGCATCGTCGCCGCCGGCCAGCTCGCCAAACTGCCGATCACACTCGGGTCGTACCCGATCACGCCGGCATCCGACATTCTCCACGAACTGTCGAAGCACAAGCACTTCGGTATCCGGACCGTTCAGGCCGAGGACGAGATCGCCGCCATCGGTATGGCGCTCGGCGCTGCGTTCGCCGGCCACCTCGGCGTCACCACCACGAGCGGCCCCGGTGTCGCGCTCAAGAGCGAGACCACCTCCCTTGCCGTCTCGATCGAGCTGCCGCTGCTGCTCGTCGACATCCAACGCGGCGGCCCGTCGACCGGGCTCCCGACGAAGACCGAGGCATCCGACCTCAACATCGCGCTCTACGGCCGCCACGGCGAAGCGCCGCTCCCCGTCGTTGCCGCTTACACCCCGGCGCAGTGCTTCCATGCGGCCATCGAGGCGATCCGCATCGCCCTCAAGTACCGCACGCCGGTGATCCTGCTCTCCGATGGCTACCTGGCCAACGGCTCCGAGCCGTGGAATCTGCCATCGGTCGACTCACTGCCCGACATCTCCGTGCCCTTCACCACGGAACCGAACCACGTCGACGAGGACGGCAACGACGTCTTCTGGCCGTATCTGCGTGACGAGACCACGCTCGCTCGCCCCTGGGCGATCCCCGGCACGCCCGGGCTGATGCACCGCGTCGGAGGGCTCGAGAAGAAGGACGGCACGGGCAACATCGACTACACGCCCGACAACCACGAGCACATGGTGCACCTGCGAGCCGACAAGATCGCGGCGATCGCCGCCGACATCCCACCGACGGCGATCAACGGCGATCCAGATGCCGACGTCCTCGTGCTCGGCTGGGGATCCACGTGGGCGGCGATCGATGCCGCCATCCAGCGCAGCCGCCGCGCCGGCAAGAGCGTGGCCTCCGCGCACATCATGCACCTGAACCCGCTGCCGCCCGACCTCGGCGACATCCTCAAGCGGTTCAAACGGGTGATCGTGCCCGAGCTGAACATGGGTCAACTCACCGCGCTGGTCCGGGCGAAGTACCTCGTCGACGCCCAGTGCCTCAGCAAGGTGCAGGGGATGCCCTTCAAATCACGCGAAATCGAAGCGGCCATCGACGAGGCACTCGCCTCGATCACGAACTCGAACGGAGCAACGTCATGAGCACCGCCCAGGTCGCCGTCACGACGAAGAAGGACTGGACCAGCGATCAGGAAGTCCGCTGGTGCCCCGGCTGTGGCGACTACGGCATTCTCCTCGCCGTCCAGACCTTGATGCCCGATCTCGGCATCGCCCCCGAGAACACCGTGTTCATCTCCGGCATCGGCTGCTCGAGCCGCTTCCCGTACTACATGAACACGTACGGCATGCACTCGATTCATGGCCGTGCGCCGGCCATCGCCACCGGCGTCGCCGTCGCCCGCCCGGATCTCGACGTGTGGGTGATCACCGGGGACGGTGACGGCCTCTCGATCGGCGGCAATCACCTGATCCACGCGCTGCGCCGCAACGTGAACCTCAACATCTTGTTGTTCAACAACCGGATCTACGGTCTCACCAAGGGGCAGTTCTCTCCGACGTCACCCGTCGGCAAGGTCACCAAGTCGACCCCGATGGGCTCGATCGACCCGCCGTTCAATCCATTGGCCGTGGCGCTCGGCGCCGAGGCCAGCTTCGTGGCCCGCACCCACGACCTCGACCGAAAGCACATGATCGACACGTTCCGTGCTGCGCACGATCACCATGGCGCCTCCTTCGTGGAGATCTATCAGAACTGCAACGTGTTCAACGACGGCCAGTTCGACGAGGTGACCAAGAAGCAAGCTCGCGACGAGATGATGATCAACCTCGTACACGGCGAACCGATCACCTTCGGCGCCGACCAAGAGCGAGCCGTGGCGATGGGTGTCGACGGCCAGCTCCGCCTCGTCGAGCGCGCCGACGTTGCGGCCGACGAGATCCTGATCCACGACGCACATCGTCACGATCCGTCGCTGGCCTTCGCGCTCGCTCGCCTGAGTCACGACGACCATTCCCCGACTCCGTTCGGCGTGTTTCGCGACATCCAACGGCCCGAGTACTCGCACGCGGTCGCCGATCAGGTGATGGCCGCGAGCGAACGCAAGGGCCCGGGTGACCTCAACACGCTCCTGCGGTCCAACGGCACCTGGACCGTGACCGACGACTGACCAGGGCTCCCACCGCACGGCAACCGACGATCCTCGGCTCGACAATCGAGGTTCGGTCAGTTCACGTCATTCGATCCGGCGGTCGTCCATGCGGTCGAATACGACATGATGCGAGCACCGCAGTCGGACGGCGTCTCCGATGGTCGGGCGCCCGCTCGTGGGGGGTGACACGGTCATTCGGGTGCCGGCGACGAGGCACGAGATCCCACCGGTGCCGAACCGCGCCGTCCGCTCGACGACGGCGGGAATGGTCCCCACCTCGTCGATCTCCAAGTCCTCCGGTCGTACACCGACCGTGACCGTCGTGCCCGCATGGCGTGCGACGCCGGGTGCCCACGAACGAATCCGCACCAGTTCGCCGGTGGCGGTGTCTTCGCGCACCAGCCAGGAGCCCCGCCGGTCGGTCGTCACGGTCATCTCGATCAGCGACAGCGGCCCGGTCGCCACCGCAGCAAGCAGGTTCACCGGGGTTCGACGGACAGCGGCGGTCTCGCCGAACTGAACGAGCTGCCCGGCGTCGAGGACGGCGACCAGTCCGGTGAGTGCCTCGACATCGGCGCTGTCATTGGTCGCCATCAGCGTGGTGACCCCGTAGCCGGACTGGAGCATTGCGATCTCCGCCCGCATCCGTGCTCGGAGTTGATCATCGAGCGAAGCAAACGGCTCGTCGAGCAGCAGCACGGCCGGCACCCGCACCAGCGATCTCGCAATCTGGACCATCTGCTGCTCCCCCACCGACAGCGTGGCGGGATCGCGATGCATCAACCCGTCGATGCGGAGCACGCGTGCCTCGGCATCGACTCGCTGGCGGATCTCCTCGGCATCGAGGCGTCGAATGTCGAGCGGGAACGACACGTTGCGACGCGCCGACAGGTGCCCGATCAGCGCCGGCGACTGGAAGACCATGCCGACGTCCCGGTCGCTCGGCGTCGCCCCGGTCACATCGTGACCGCCGAGTCGAACGCGGCCGTGTGCGATCGGGTCGAGCCCGGCAATCGCTCGAAGCAGCGACGTCTTTCCGCTGCCGGAGGCGCCGACGACGCCGACGAATGCGCCGTCGACGATCGACAGGCTGACGTCGCTCAGCCGGTTCGTCGCCCCGGAGCGAAGGGTGACGTGTTCGAGGTCGACCGTCGCCATCAGGGGATCACCCCGAGTACCCAGCCCTCCTCGGCGACCGCCACCTCCGACACGTCGGGTGAAAGTGCGGGAGAGAACATCGCGCCGAGCGCGCCCCCGGCGTCGGCGTCGGCCAGCCATCGTGCGGTGGCCGCCACCTGGGCGGCGTCACGGACCTCGGTTCCAGCGACGTCGACGTCGAGCATCGACGGCCAGACCTCGGCCATCACGATGACCCCATCGCGGAGCACCGGCGCCTCAACGCCCGTGGTGAACGGCCAGACCTCGACGCGGTTGCCGAAGCGGCGGCGCAGCCGAGCCAGTCTCGGGATACCGAGCAGACTCTGGCTGCCCACGGCCCCGGCGCCCAGCAGCTGCCACGACGAGAACGGGCGACGACCCTGGCTCCGCAGCACCTCTTCGGCGGCGCGGAACTGGGCAAACGCCTCCGTCGCCGCCGGCCGAGTGGTCGTCAGGTGACCGTTCGCTGCCGACGGCGGGCACCCCCAGAACGGTCCGGTCCCAGCGGAGAGTCGCTCGTTGAGCTCGCCGGCGACGGAAAACCGATTGTTGCCGTTGCGGTCGTCGTCGCCGATCCGGTCGGCGAGCATCTCCCACATCGCCGACCACGGGGCGCCAGCAAGGCCGAGCGCCGACGCGGTGCCGGCCGGATACCCGAGCGAGAAGTCGACACCGAGCAACGTCGTCGACATCGGGTCGGCGATGAACAGCTCCACGAGTCGTCGCTCGGCTTCGCTCCGCGTTGCCACGTTGACGACCGAGACGTCACCGGTCTGGTCGAGTGTCGCGATCCAGATCGAATCGCGACCGAGCTTGGGCGTCGAGTTCGCGCTCCAGTCGACCACGACATATCGGTCGAACATGGCCCGCTCGCCCGCACCTATGCGAGGACGTTGGCCACGGCAGCGAAGTGCAACGATGCGGCGATCACGGTGAGGAGGTGCCACACCTCGTGATAGCCGAACGTGCTCGGCCATGGGTTCGGACGTTTGACCATCAGCACCGGGAACCCGACCGTATACGCCACGCCCCCAGCCACGATCAGCCCGAGCTGCAGACCGGTCAGGCTGTCGACGAGTACCGGGGTGGCGACAATGGCCACCCAGCCCATCACGATGTACAGCGAGTACGAGACGTGCCGCGCCCCGTGGAAGAAGGCCAGTTTCAGCACCATGCCGACCGCCGCAAGCGTGCCGACGACCACGAGCATCGGGATGCCCCACGCCGGCGGCAACGCCACGAGACACAAGGGCACATAGGTGCCGGCGATGAGGAGATAGATCATCGAGTGGTCGAGCCGCTGCATGATCGATCGTGCCCGCTCGGACTGGGCCAGACGATGGTACGCAGCCGAGGTACCGAACAGCAGGAGCAACGTCGCCGAGTAGATCGCGGCACCGACGATGGCGGCCGCACCGCTTGCCATCACGATCAGCGCGATCCCGGCGGGGATCGTGGCGAAGAACGCCCACGAATGCATCTTGCCGCGCCACACCGGTCTCGACGTCTCGAGATACGGAACCGGCACAACACTCACCAGATCACCGTACCCCCGACAACGCCGACCCAATCCGCGGGACCTCGGTTCAGCGGAGCCCCTCGATGAGCGCGATGACTGCCTCGCCATAACGTTCGAGCTTGGCCGGGCCGATTCCAGAGATGCGGCCCAGGTCGCGAAGCGTGGTCGGCGCCTGGCGGGCGATCGCCACCAGCGTCTTGTTGTCGAACACGACGTACGCGGGCTTGCCGTCGCGGAGCTCGTTGCGCAGATCACGCAGCGCCGCGAACCGCTGCTGGCCTGCCTCGTCGAGATCGGCGGCCGGATCGCCCGTGGCCGACGTCGACGAACTCCGAGGACGGCTGGTCACCGGTTCGGGACGATGCGACGACACGATCGGTGCGTCGGATGGCTCAGTGGTGAGCTCGGCAACGAACGGACTCGGACGGGCCCCGGTGACGATCGTGGCGTGCCGACTCGCCCGAGTGACCGCCACGTGGAAGAGGCGCCGTTCCTCCTCGACGTCGTCGGCCAGACGGTGCGGATACTGCTCGGCATCAGCGAGATGCACGACGACATGGGGCCACTCCTGCCCCTTGACCCGGTGCACCGTCGACAGCAACACACCACCGGGCGCACGCTTGACGGCGAGCTGGTTTCGCATCCACCGTTCGAACGTCGTCGGATCGTCGTGGAGCGCGGCGAGGTGTGTGATCGCCGTGAGGTCGTCGCCCTGAGCCGAACGGTTCATCCCGCGTCGATTGGCGTCGAGCGACGCGACCGATCCGGCCAGGCCGATCTCATCGATCAACGTCAGGAGCAGATCGGAGGTCGTCGCCCCCGAGACGACGAGTTTCTGCAGCGTCTGGACGTCGGCCGCGAAGTCGATCACTCGCTCGGCGTCACGCTCGTTGGTGAGGCGGCCGGCCAGCTTGTTGAGGTCGACGACGGAGGATTGCTCGCTCACCCAATCGGTGATGCGAGGGTGGAACGATCGCGACGGACGCCGGAGCGCCTCGCGGATGTCATCCGAGGTCAGTGAGCCGCCCCGACCAGCGGTGGCGAGACGCAGCCAGGCAAGCACCGTGCGCACGGCCGTGCGGTCGGCGAATTCGAGTCCGACCCCACCTGCAATCGGGATGCCGGCAACGACGAGCGCCACCTGAACCGGGGCGAGCAAGGCGTTCACCCGCGTGAGCACGGCGATGTCGGATGGGGCGGCGCCAGTCGCCAGCGCCTGCTCGACGGCGCCACGTGAGGCAGCGACAGCGTCGACGTTCGCGTCGACCGACCAGCCACCGCTGTCGCTCGACGCGGCCCGAATCGTCTTGGAGACCCGCCGATGGTTGTGTCGGAGCAGCCGGTCGACGATGTCGACCACGCCGGCCGGGCATCGATAGTTGACCTCGAGCGGATGCTCGCCGGAGCCGGGGAACAGCTCGGCGAAGTCGATCAGCCAGGCGGGGTCGGCGCCGTTGTAGCCGTAGATCGTCTGATCGTCGTCGCCCACCCCGAAGACGGCGCCGCCGGGCGCGGCCAACAGCCGGATCATCAGCAGGTGGGCCGGCGTGAGATCCTGGAACTCGTCGACCAGCATCACCCGACAGGCGCGCTGCGCGGCTCGGCGCGCGGTCGGGTCTCGAAGCAGCACCTGCAACGCCCGATAGATCTGGTCATCGAAGTCGACGGCGCCGCGCCGTTCGAGCATCTGGCGGTAGGCGGGCCACGTGGCAGCGAGACCATCGACGTCGCCGTCGTAGCGGCCCTCGACCTCGGCCGGATCGACGAGGCCGAGCCGGATCACCGTGAGCGCCTCGATCCACGGGCCGATCGGGTCACTGTTGCGGCGCCGCGGGAAGTCGACGAGGTCGCCGATGATGCGACGCACGTCGGGCTCGTCGATCGTCCGCCACGATTGTGGCTGCGGGGCGAACGGCGGCCTGCCGTTGACGATCGCCAGCGCGATCGCATTCAGCGTGCGCACCTGCAGGCCGGGAAGGTCGCTGGTGCGCTCGACCATCTCCTCCTGCGCGCGCTTGTTGAACGCGACGAGACTCACCGCACTCGGCGGGAGGTTCCACTGCAGCAACAGGTGGCGGGCGCGTTCGGTGAGGACGCGAGTCTTGCCCGAACCCGCTGGGGCGATGATCCGAGCGCCGCCACCGGCGTGGGTGACCGCAGCGAGTTGGTCGGGCGCGAGATCGGCGGTGCACACATTCGTCGACGGCGCCACCAACCGGCCGTGCTCGACCGCGACCGCGTGGACGACCGGTACCCCGTCGATGGCACCGACGTGACGGACCGGGCCGCCGTCGATCCACGCCACCGTGCCGTCGGGCAGCACGACGTCGCCCACCCCGCCGGGATCGATGGCGGTGGCCCCTGCGGCCACCGCCCGATCGAGACCGGTCCACACCGGGCGGTCGGCGTCGCGATTGTCGACACTGTTCACCCACACGAGATGGTGCAGCTCTTCGAGATCGAACAGGAACGTCGGGCCCAACTCGTACGGTGCCGCCTCGGTCATCAGCATCGGCTCGCGCTCGAACGAGGCAGCGAGCTCGATCACCAACCGGGTTGCGCCATGGTGTGCGTTCCGCAACCGGGCGACGGTTCGGCCCGGCGCGGCGAGTGTCGCGTCGTCGATCACCAGACGCTCGGCTCCGGACCACGGCGCCGGAATGACCCCGCCCGGTTCGATGACGAGGTGACGCCCCAGCGCGTCCGGGCCAGCGCTGGCCGCGGCAACGCCCCGCTCGACCTCAGCGATGACCGCACGAACCGGCGAGCTGGTGGACCGACCGGCCACCCGTTGCCGGGAAGTGCCGGCCCGCGTGCTCTCCGCGGGCACCGAATCGAAGAGCGAATCCGCCGGAGTGGGCACCGGTTCGTCGGCGACCGGGACCTCTTGCTGGCCACCGTCGTTCCAGCACTGCCGCACCTGAGCAGGCGTGTCGTGCTCCCCGTTGCAATATGCGCACGCAATCGCCATGGGCCGACCTTACCGAACGACCCCACAGATCGCACACACGTTCGATCGCCCGTCGGGGCAGACTGGGAGCGATGGTCGATCAGCTGGTTCTCGTCCGCCACGGTGAGACCGAGTGGAGCGTCGAACGGCGTCACACCGGCCGGACCGACGTGCAGCTCACCGAGCGGGGGCGAGCGGAAGCAACCCAGATCCGCGCTGCGCTTGCCGTGTTCGACTTCACGGCAGTCTTCGCGAGCCCGCTGTCACGGGCGCTCGACACGGCGCGGCTGGCCGGTCTCGATCCGGTCATCGACGACGACCTCGTCGAGTGGGACTACGGCCGATTCGAAGGAGTCACCACTGCCGAGATCCGAGCCTCCGTGCCGAACTGGTCGGTGTGGACACACCCGATCCTCGACGGCGAGTCGCTCGACGACGTCGCCGCTCGCGTCGACCGGGTCATCGAACGAGTGGTGGCGCTCGATGGAACCGTGGCGCTCGTTGCACACGCCCACCTGTTGCGCGTGCTCGGAGCGCGGTGGCTCGAACTCGATCGAGTGGAGGGCCGCCGTCTGGTGCTCGACACCGGGACGGTGTCCGTGCTCGGCTACGAACGCGAGACCCGGGTGATCCACCGCTGGAACGACCCGTGCACGGCCTGACGACGCCCACCGGTGCCACTGCGGCGACGCCGATTCAGGTCGCGGCGGTCACCAGGCGATCTCGGGCAACCCGTACGTGACGCAGAGTCCGGCGCCGTTCACGACGAGCAACGACACGATGATGCCGACGACCGCGATCCGACGTGACCGGGTGCGGCGCACGGGACCGTTCACCGGCATGTACCAGGCAGGGAGGAGCCCCGGCTCGGGTGTCACCCCGAATGGTTCGGCGTCGTGCTCGACCGGCGCATCCGGGTCGGCGGCCAGCGCCTCGGCTTCGAGTTCCTCGTCGGTGATCTCGATCACGGCACCAGTCTACGAGCGAGCCCCAGGCCCACCCCCACCCCCGCCGTTGTGAGCGATACACGCAGTATGTGCGTGTATCGCTCACAGCGAGGTGGGGTGGACTCGTCGGTCAGCGACCGGTGAAGGCTGCGGGGCGCCGCTCGAGAAACGATGCCACGCCTTCGCGATGGTCGTCACTCTTGAAGCAGGCCGCGAGCGCGGTGGTGTGGCGCGCCATGTGTTCGCCGACGGGCGCGGTGAGGCCCTCGTGGACGAGCGACTTGATCAGACCAAGGCTGTGTGGGGAACCCGATGCAATCGTGTTCGCCAGCGCCATCGCGGCGGGCAGGAGATCGTCGCTCGGGAGTACGTCGACCACGTAGCCGAGACGCAGCGCCGTGTCGGCGTCGATCATCTCGCCGGTGTACAGCAGCCGGAGGGCCTGCTGCATCCCGATGATGCGCGGCAGGATCCACGTGCCGGCTCCGGTGTCGGGGACGAGCCCGCGGTGTACGAAGTTCCACGCGAATCGCGCCTGGGTGCTGGCCAGGCGGATGTCGCACTGCGACGAGAACTCGGCGCCCATGCCGACGGCCGGGCCATCGACGGCACCGATCGTCGGCTTGCGGGCCTGCGCGATCGGCCACCACCGGTGCTTCTCGTCGGCCGAGCCTCGCAGGCCGCGTGTCTCACCGGGCACGGTGGCCAGATCGGCGAGGTCGGTACCAGCGCAGAACGCTCCGGGCACGCCGGTGATCACCATCACGACCGTGTCGGGGTCGTCATCGGCGCGCCCGACCGTCTCGATGAAGTTGCCGAGCATCGCGTACGTCATTGCGTTGCGCTTCTCGGGCCGGTCGATCGTGATCACGCCGACCTTCCCCTCGACGTGGTAGCGGATCAGTTCATGCTCTCCCATCGGGCGGACCGTAACCCAACGTTCGCGACGTCACTCGATCCGCAACGCACAGCGCCGACTGGGTGCAACGCACAGGTCGAGGGAGCTCCCCAAGCAGACACCGTCCTCGCTCGAGGTCGGTACCCGCTTTCTTGTCCGTGCATCGCACCGCAGTCGGCACTGGGTGCGCACTGTACGAACATCACCCTGTGGGGAGGAAGATGGACAACCATGTGAATTTCGGCCAACAGGGTGTGGACGCGAGGTGAACAACTCCGAGTTGTCCACAACGGCACATCCGGTGTGCGGCGGTCAAGTCAGCTCGCGGGACCGACGGTGACCGGAATGCCGTTGAGCACGGAAGTGCCTGACAACGGATCGAACGCAGCATCATCGGACAGGGTGTTGGAGTTCACGCCGGCGTGTTCGGCCGCAACCCGCAGTTGTGCGCCGGGCAGGTCGTGTCCCCAACCGTGGGGCAGACTGACCACACCCGGCCGGATCCCTTCGGTCACCTCGACGGGCGCCTGCACCGACCCCACCCTCGACGTCACCCGAGCAGCACTGCCGTCGACCAGTCCGAGCAGCGCAGCATCGTCGGGGTGCACCTGCAGGGTGCAGCGAGGCTTGCCCTTCACCAGCACCTTCACGTTGTGCATCCACGAGTTGTTGCTGCGCAGGTGACGGCGACCCACGAGCACGAGTCCTCGCTCGGCCATCTCGTCGGCACTCGAATACAGACGGTCGAGATCGGCCAGCAACGGCCCTGGCGCGAGTTCGATCTTGCCGCTCGGCGTCCGCAGCACCTCCGGAACCCTGGCCACGAGCGGCCCGAAGTCTCGTCCGTGGGGATGCTCGATCAGATCGTCGAGCGACGTGCCCTCGGGGTCGGCACCGAACCCGTCGCCGAACGGTCCGGTGCGCAACATGAAGTCGAGCATCCGCTCCGGTCCGCGGCGACCGGACACGTTCAGCTCTGCCAGGAGTTCGTCGGCGTCACGTCCACTCACGGATGAGTACTCGTTCTTGACCCCACCGCGCACGAGCGCTTCGACCGCTGCATCGTCGGCGACCGACGGGTCGACGTCGACACCGAGTCCCTGTGCGATCGCCGTGAGCTTGGCGATGATTTCCCACTCGTCGGGCTGACCGTCCTCGAGCGGGAGCACCGGCGGCGAATAGTTCGCGACATTACGCACCGCGAACTGCAGCAGCAGCAGGTCGTAGTGACCGCGCTGCAGCTGCGACGGGGGCGGCAGGATCACGTCGGCGTGGCGTGTCGTCTCGTTCAGGTACAGGTCGATGCTGACCATGAAGTCGAGCTGGTCGAGCGCCGCTGCGAGACGTTCGCTGTTCGGCGTCGACAGCACCGGGTTGCCCGCCAGCGTGACGAGCGCTCTGATCTGACCGTCACCCGGCGTCTCGATCTCCTCGGCGAGCACGCCGACCGGGTACTCCCCCATCACCTCGGGGTGTCCGCTCACGCGCGAGTGGCCCCGTCCGACGCTGAAGCCACGACCCGAACCCGGCTTGCCTCGCGTGGTGGCCCCGCCCGCGACCGGGGTGGGGAACATGGCCCCGCCCGGTCGGTCGAGGTTGCCGCTCAGGATGTTGACCACATCGATCAGCCACGACGCGGTCGAGCCGAACTCGGTGGTCGTCGTGCCGATTCGTCCGTACACCGCCGCCGATGGGGCCGCAGCCAGTTCACGAGCCATCAGGCGGATCGTGTCGGCGTCGACGCCGGTGACGCGGGCGGCGAACTCCGGGGTGAACGGCTCGAGCGCTGCGGTGATCTCGTCGAGGCCACGGAGATGAGCGCTGATGTGCGAACCGGGATCTGCGAGGCCTTCGACGAGCATCGTGTTGGCCATCGCAGCGAGCAGCAACGCGTCGGTTCCTGGCCGGATCGACACCCACTGATCGGCTTGTTCGGCGGTGCGCGACAGGCGCGGGTCGACCACGACGACCTTGCCGCCGCGTTCCTGGATCGCCTCGATACGTCCCGGGAAGTCCGGCGCTGTACACACACTGCCATTGGAGGCGTAGGGATTCGCTCCGAGGATCACGAGGTGATCGGTGCGATCCAGATCGGGTACCGAGACCGCCACCGGCGATCCGAACACGTACCCGGACGCCACGTGGCGCGGCATCTGGTCGACGGTCGACGCGCTGAACCGATGCCGAGTGCCGAGCCCCGTCAACAACACGCGCGAGAACATCATCGCCGACAAGCTGTGCGCCGTGGGATTGCCCACGTACGCCGCCAGCGACTCTCGGCCGCTGCGTTCGATCACGCCACCGAGTCCGGCAGCAACCGCCTCCCACGCCTCATCCCACCCGACGGCGACGTGGACGCCATCGCGCTTCACCATCGGGGTGCGCAGTCGGTCAGGATCCTCGTGCAGCTGCTTGAGCGTCGACCCCTTGGGACAGAGATAGCCCTTGGAGAAGACATCCAGCCGGTCGCCGCGAATGCGTTGAACCTCCTCGCCACCGCGACCGTCGGGTCGAAGTGAGATCTCGAGGCCGCAGCTCGCCTCGCAGAGTGGACAGGTGCGAAACGCAGTACGAGTGGGTGTCGACGATGCCATGGCTGCATCGTCGCAGACGCGAGCCGCTCACCTCCCAGCCTGAACCGACCGGCACGTGGACGCAGCAACGCCGCGCGACGGCGGCCATGATGGCCGGATGCGCCGACTGTTCCCCGAACCCGACGACGACATCACCGTTGACTCGGCCTACCCAACACCGCTCGGGTCCCGCCCCGACGCGCCATGGGTCGGACTCTGCATGGTTGCCTCGATCGACGGATCGATCGCCGCCGATGGCACCTCCGCGAAGCTGTCGAGCCCCACCGACACCGCTGTCCTCGCGCGGCTGCGATCGATCGCCGACGTCATCGTCGTCGCCGCCGGCACCGTCCGCGACGAGGGATACGGCGCACCACGCAAGCAGGGACAGCGCCTCGGTGTGGTCACCCGGAGCGGGCGGCTCGACTACGACAACGAACTCTTCAGCAGCGGGGCCGGTTTCGTGATCACGAGCGGCAACGGTGCGCAGGACGTCCCCGACGGCGTCGACGTCGTGCGAACCGGTGACGACGCCATCGACCTCAGCGCGGCGATCGCTCGGCTCCCCGACCTCATCGGTCGCGCCGACTTCGTGCAGGTCGAAGGTGGAGCGTCACTGAACGGCGCCATGTTCGACGCCGACCTGATCGACGAGATCAACCTCACGACGTCTCCGGCGACGTTCGGTGGTTCTGGGCCACGATTGGGCACCGGGGCAGCCGCGCACACCCACCGTTTCGACGTGGCTCAGCTGACGATCGACGACGAATCGTTCGTCTACACGCGTTGGCTACGACGTCGGGATTGACTTCTCGAGCAGCGCCAACTCACGGTGGAAGTCCGCAGCTGCGTCGAAGTCCTTGTAGACGCTGGCGAAGCGGAGATACGCGACCTCGTCGACGGTGCGGAGTTGATCCAGCACCGCCAGGCCGACATTGGCGCTGGTCACCGTCGAACCGAGCAGGCGCATCGAGTCCTCGACCGCGGTGGCGATCGCTTCGAGTTGCTCGTCGGTCACGTTGCGCCCCTTCGTTGCCGCACCCAGCCCACCGATCAGCTTCTTGCGGTTGAAGGGCTCGCAACCGCCATGCGACTTCACGACCGACAACGGAGCGTGATCGACACGTTCGAAGGTCGTGAAACGCTGGGTGCACGCAAGACACTCTCGGCGGCGGCGGATCGCCGATCCCTCTTCGGCAAGGCGAGAGTCGACGACTTTGGTGTCATCGGCACGACAGGCGGGGCAGAACACGCCCGCAGGCTACTCCGCGGCCGCCGCCGAGCCCCGGCAGGTGGGCTCGGCGGCGGGCTCGCGAACTCACGGCAGGTGAACCGCCTGGCCCACCTGGATGCCCGTGCCGCCATTGACGTCGATCAGCGCATCGACGAATCGGCGTTGGCCGACCTCGCCTCGGTAGCGATCGGCGATCGACCAGAGCGTGTCGCCCGGCTGCGCCACGTGGATGCGCACGATCGGCGCGTTCGCTGACGTGGCTGCGATGTCGGATGCCGCGGCAGGTCGGCTTCCGACATCGGCCAGTGCACCGACCAGTGCCGAGCCGGCAAAGGCGGCGAGTGCCACGACCACGAGGACGACGACGAGCGCAACCGCTCGGCGTGCGGTGTAGTCGACCTCGGCGGGCCGTACCCGGTCGGCGCGTCCGGAGCGGACGGTGCGTCGGGCCGAGCCGATCGGCCGGGGGGCGATCCGATCGGCTCGTCGGCTGGGATACATGGTGGCGGTCATCTGGCGCTCCGTGGCTGCTGGTTCAAGCGGTGTGTTCTGCGGGCTGTTCGATCGGGTGAGGTTCTGGAAACAGGTGTTCGGTCGAACGACTGTTCGTCAGTCAACCAGGCGATCGAGAGCGATGTCAAGCGTTCGCGGGCAATTTCTCGAACAACCGTTCCCAGTACAGGTGTTTGACCGCACCTCACATGTTCAGTACGCTGTTCGGATGGCCCCCACGATCAGCACGCGGCAACGAGACATTCTCGAGTTCATCGAACAACAGATCCGCGAGCGCGGGTACCCGCCGTCGGTCCGCGAAATCGGCGACGCCGTCGGCCTCACCTCACCGTCCACGGTCCACAGCCACCTCAACACGCTGCAGCGGTTGGGCTATCTGCGTCGTGACCCCACCAAGCCACGCGCCATCGAGGTGCGTTACGACGTCAACAGTGGCGCCATGATGGAGCGCCGTCCCGTTCGACACGTCCCGCTCGTCGGCGATGTCGCCGCCGGCACCGACGTGCTCGCCGAGGAGAACGTCGAGGAGCTCCTTCCGGTCCCGGTCGACTTCACCGGCGACGGTGAACTGTTCATGCTGCGTGTCCGAGGCGACTCGATGATCGAACTCGGCATCCTCGACGGAGACTTCGTGGTCGCCACTCAGATCGCCAACCCCAACAACGGTGACATCGTCGTGGCCGGGATCCCCGGCGGCGAAGCAACGATCAAGACCTACAGCCGGTCCGGCGCCGAGGTCACGCTCACGCCGGCGAACGAAACGATGGAACCGATGCGGTTCACCGCCGACGAGGTCGAGATCTACGGCAAAGTCGTCACCGTGATGCGCCGCTACTGAGCAAGCGCAACCGAGTCCGCGCTACTGCGGCGCCGGCGGCGGCGCCCACGGCGACGGCTGGTCGTCACCCGGCGCCTGCGGCATCGGCGGGCGATCGGGCGTCGAGGGTTCGGTCGGCGGAGACGTCACCGGGTACGTCGGTGGTCGGCTCGGCATCGGACGTTGCGGCGGCGTGGCGAGTGGCGGTCCTGGCGGACCCGTCGCACCCGTGGTCGGTGGCGGAACGGGGAATCCGGGAGGACTCGCCGGCCAGCCGCGACCATCGGGACTCCACGGTGCGGGACGTGGCGTGGGCGTCGGCGGACGACGACTTCCGAGCACCAGGAACAGACCACCCAGGACCAACCCGCTGATGGCTGCGGCCGCCGCACCCCAGCGCAGCAGCGCCACACCCTCGTCAGGCGACCGGCCGATCGCGACGGCGAAGGCGTCGCCACCGGTGGGGGCGACGGTGAGCACGTGGTCACCGGGCGTCTCGATCTGCACCGTACGAGCAGCGGAACCGACGAATCCGTCGACGTCGTAGCTTCCATCATCGGCACCGTCGAGTTCGACGTCGTCGCCGTTCGGGTCGAGCAGCGTCAGATCGAGTTGTGGCAGGTCGTCCGCGTCTCGGTCGTAGACCAACTCGGCCTCGCAGGCACCTGCCAGCTCAGGGAACTCGCCGCTGGTTTCGATGTACAACACGAACGAACCCGTTGCCTCGAAGTCCAGGGTCGTGTCACAGCCCACCGGAGCGCGAGCGAACCCGGCCACGTTGTCGGCGCGACGATCGCCGGAGGCGATCCAGAGCGCGACCGACACGATCCCCAGCCCGACGAGGAGCACCACGCCCAGCACCAGCATCCAGCCGCGCCGCCCGGTTCGCTCAGCCATCGGCGGCCTCGACGTGTGCGGATGTGTGGCGACAGGGCGTGCGATCGTTCATCGTCGTGTGATTCACCGTCGTGGTGTGGCCAGGCGGTCGGCGACCAATTCGATGCGTTCGTCCGGTTGTACCACGGCAACGCGCACGAATCGGGCACCATCGGGTCCGTAGAACTCACCGGGGCTCACCAGCGCTCCCCCATCACGGGCCAGGCGTTCGGTGTACTCCCAACCGTCGTCGACCGGAATCCACAGGTAGAAGGCACCGTGGGGCAGCGGGACCTCCTGGCCGGACCAGTCCGACAGGACGCCGGCCAACAGCTCGAGTCGGCTGCGGTAGCGGTGGCGCTGGACCTCGACGTGCTCGTCGTCGTCGAGGGCGGCGATCGCTGCTGCCTGCGCGGGCCCGGGCACCATCATGCCGACGTGCTTTCGGACCTCCTGCAGGTAGGTCACGAGCTCGGCGTCGCCCGCATAGAAGCCGACTCGCACGCCCGCGAGATTCGATCGCTTCGACAGTGAGTGAACAGCGACGACGCCATCGACACCAGACTCGAGGATCGTGCGCCCACGGCCGGTCCAGGTGAATTCGACGTAGCACTCGTCGGAGAACACCGGGACTCCCTGCGTCCTCCCCCAGCGGGCAGCTGCGTCGAGATCGTCGAGGGCGCCGGTGGGGTTGCCAGGGCTGTTGACCCAGAGCAGCAGCGCCCGATCGGCGTCAGCAGGGTCGATCGACTCGAGGTCCATGCGTCCGTCCGGCAGCGCACCGACAGCGACGGGACGGCAACCGGCCAGGATCGCGCCCATTTCGTAGCTGGGGTACGACACCGCTGGGTACAGCACCGTGTCGCGCTCGGGCGTACGCAGCTGCATCCACTGCGGCAGGGTGGCGACGAACTCCTTCGATCCGATCGTGGCACCGATCTGGCCGGGGGGCACCTCGATGTCGAATCGACGCCGGATCCATCGTTGGGCCGCCTCTCGAAACGGCAGCGTGCCGATGCTCGGCGGATACGAACGTTCGCTACCGCTGGACGACAGGGCGTCGATCACGTGGGCCGGTGGCGGGTCGAACGGGGTGCCGATCGACAGGTCGACCGTGCCACCGGGATGCGCCGCGGTGATCGGCTCGAGCCGGTTCAGCCGGTCGTAGGGGTACGGCGGGGGAACGAAGCCGGTCACGTGGGCGCTCCGGAGGCGAACTCCGAGAGCCGGCCGGCCGAGGCATCGGAGAGCCGGGCCCGGATGGTCCAGGCCTCGGGGCCGTCGGCGACCGACACGACCTCACCTTCGCGGTGCACGGCAGCCAGCACGTCGCCTCGGTCGTACGGCACGATCAGTTCGTGGACGACGCTGAGCGTCCGGAGCCGGTCGGCCAGGGTGCGCAGGAACACGTCGATCCCCTCGCCCGTCACCGCCGAGAGCGCAACGGATCCCTGGTGGTCGTCCACCAGCTGCTGGGCGGTCTCGGGTGCGAGGTCGGCCTTGTTGAACACGAGCAGCTCCGGCACGGCGGTTGCGTCGATCTCGCCGAGCACCTCACGCACGGCGTCGATCTGGCCCTCGGGGTCTGATGCGCTCGCATCGACGACATGGACGAGGTAGTCGGACAGCGCGGCAACTTCGAGGGTGCCCTTGAACGACTCGACCAGACCGTGCGGCAAGCGGTTGATGAACCCGACGGTGTCCGACAGCAGGACGGGTTCACCGCCCGGCAATGCGAGGCGTCGCGTGGTGGGATCGAGCGTGGCGAACAGACGGTCTTCGACCAGCACACCCGAGTCCGTCAGCCGGTTGAGGAGCGACGACTTGCCCGCATTGGTGTAGCCCACGATGGCCACCGAGCCGAGTCCGCTGCGTCCGCGGCCCTTGCGTTGCAGTTCACGGGTGTCGGCGAGCGAGTCGAGATCGCGCTCGAGCTTGTTGATGCGTCGCATGATCCGGCGACGATCGACCTCGATCTTGGTCTCACCACCACCGAAGCGGGCGCCCACGCCACCGCGCTGCTGCGACAACTTGGCGTCGGCGCCTCGTCGCAGGCGCGGGAGGCGGTACCGAAGCAGGGCCAGCTCGACCTGGGCCTTGCCCTCGAGGGTGTGCGCGTTCTGGCCGAAGATGTCGAGGATGACCGCCGTGCGGTCGATCGCGGTTCGTCCGAGCAGCTTCTCCAGATTGAACTGTTGACCGGGTGACAGTTCATTGTCGAACACGACGGTGTCGGCGTCGACGGCCAGACAGAGCTGCTTCAGTTCCTCGGCTTTGCCCTTGCCGATGTACCAGGTGTGATCGGGACTGTCGCGGCGCTGCACCATGCGTTCGACCACGTCGGCACCGGCGGTGTCGACGAGCAACGCCAACTCGTCGAGGCTGGCATCGACCGCCTCGTCGGCTTCGCGCGGGTCGGCAACGGCCACCAGCACGATCTTCTCCCTGATCGTGCGGTCGATCAGGGTGCCGGCGAGGGCCTCGTTGTAGGGGGTGTTGCTCATGTGGTCCCACTTCGGGTGTCGGGCCCGACCTCGACGTCGATGGTGGCGATGTGCGTGGCGGGGCCGGTGAGGACCGCGCGTTCGGGTGCGTCGTCGGCGAAGCTCACCACGGCGGTCCCGCCGTCCATGTGGACGACGACATCGGTGGTGCTGCGAGCGACGAGGCCCCAGGAGCGCGCGGCGTAGGCGGCAGCGCACGCACCGGTGCCGCACGCCTCGGTGATGCCGGCGCCGCGCTCGTGGACGCGCATCGTGATCGCGTCGGACTCTGGACCGGGTTCGACGATCTCGAGATTCACCTGTGGGACCTGGCCACCGAGCAGCGCGAGGTCGACCACCGCCACCTCGTCCACGCCAACCACACTGTGCGGGTTTCCCAGGCTGAGGTGGGCAACCGGGCGATCGGGGTGGCAACCCAGCGCCGACCAGCCAACGGGCTCGTCGATCGATGCGACGTCGCCCATCTCGACTCGAGCGGTGATCGTGGTGGGGTCGTCGGTTGCGTCGAGCACCACGAGACGGTCGCCCGCATCGGTCAGGATCAACTGCTCGGACAGATCACCGCGTCGCCCCGCGAGCGCCTGAGCGAAGCAGCGAATGCCGTTGCCGCTCATCTCCGCACGTGACCCATCGGCGTTGTACAGGGTCATCCGTGCCGCGTACCCATCGGCGCTCTCCGCGATCAGCAGCCCGTCAGCGCCGATGCCACGGCGTCGATCGCACAACCGACGGGCCAACTCGGACAGGTCGTCGACGCCAGGGTGGAACACGACGAGGAAGTCGTTGCCCAAGCCGTGGTGTTTGGTGAGAGTCAGCGTGGTCATGTGGTGAAGGCCTCGATCACGGCGGGCGCAGCCTCGACCGCGGCGTCGTGTTCGATGTCGATCCAGCGTACGCGTGGATCCCGGCGGAACCATCGCTCCTGACGGACGGCGAACTGGCGGGTGCGGGTGACGATCATGGCGATCGCCTCATCCTGGCTGATCCGGCCCTCGAGCATCTCCAGAGTTTCCTTGTAGCCGAGCGCCTGAGCCGCAGTTCGCGAGAACCCCGTGTCAGCCAACGCTCGCACCTCCTCGACGAGCCCGTCGGCGATCATCCGCCGAACCCGTCGGTCGATGCGGTCGGTGATCACCTCACGGGGCCAGCGCAATCCGATCTGGACCACCTTCGATGCCGGGTAGTCGTCGACGCCGGGGCCGAACGAGCTGAACGGCCGACCACTGCCGAGCGTCACCTCCAGCGCCCGGACGACCCGGCGGCGATTGGTCGGCTCCATCTTCGCGGCCGCAGCCGGGTCGAGGGCTTCGAGTCGCTCGAACAGTGCGACGGTGTCGTCCACGGCGTCCAATTCGCTACGGACGTCCGGCCATTGCCCTGGCAGGTCGAAGTCATCGATCACGACACGGTGATAGAGCCCCGTGCCGCCGACGAGCAGCGCATGGTGACCTCGAGCACCGATGTCTGCCAGAGCGCCGGCGTACGCGTCACGGAACTCCGCGACCGTGAAGTCGACGGTGGGTTCAACCAGATCGAGCAAGTGATGTGGAATCTCTGTGCGTTCGACCGCGGTCGGCTTCGCGGTGCCGATGTCCATGCCCCGATACACCTGCATGCTGTCGACCGAGACGAGTTCGACGCCGCCGAGCTCTCGAGCGACCGCCATCGCAACGGCTGACTTGCCTGACGCCGTCGACCCGACGATCGCCACCCGCACGGGTGCGTCCGCCCCGAGGTCGAGCCCGGCTCGAGCGATCAGAGCTGCTCACCCTCAGCGATGCGCTGATGGTGGTGGATCACCTCGGCCACGATGAACCGGAGGAACTTCTCGGTGAACGCTGGATCGAGTCCGGACTGTTCGGCAAGCGCCCGCAGGCGTTCGACCTGGATGCGTTCACGGTCGAGGTCGGCAGCCGGAAGGTCGACCGTTGCCTTGTAACGACCGACCGCCTTGGTGATCTTGAACCGCTCGGCGAGGAGGTGCACCAACGCGGCGTCGATGTTGTCGATGCTGGCGCGGTAGTCGGCCAGTTGAGGATCGACGGTCGGCTCGCTCATTGCCACGACGCTAGTTGGCCTCCGGTCGTCAGAGGGCGGCGACGGGGATACGGAGCTTGTGGGTCGGCTCGGAGAGGAACTCGACGAACTGACCTTCGAGGAAGTGTGGGGCGCCACGCGTGATCTCGACGGTGGCGTAGCTCCCCGTCCGCAGCGGGCGCGGTGGCACGAAGTGCACGAGCTTGTTCTGGCGGGTGCGGCCACTCGTGACCGACGGGTCGCGTTTGCTGGGGCCCTCGACGAGGACTTCTTCGACACGCCCGACGCGGGCCTCGTGACGTCGCAGCGCCGACCGCTCGACGACCAGACGAAGCCGTTGGAAGCGATCCGATGCCACGGCCGGATCGACGAAATCGGCGTGCATGGCTGCGGCCTGCGTGCCTTCGCGCGGCGAGAACAGGAAGGTGTACGCGTAGTCGTACTCGGCCTCGGCAGCCACCGCCAGCGTCCGTTCGAAGTCGGCCTCCGTCTCGCCGGGGAAGCCGACGATGATGTCGGTGGAGACTGCGAGGTCATCCACCGTTCGGCGAGCGTCGGCGAGACGCTCCAGGTATCGATCGGCGGTGTAGCCGCGGTGCATGAGAGCGAGCACTCGGTCGCTGCCGGACTGCAACGGATAGTGCAGGTGCTCGCACACGGCCGGTGTCTCGGCCATTGCCGTGAAGGTCTCGGGACGCATGTCCTTGGGGTGCGGACTGGTGTAGCGCACCCGTCGGATCCCATCGATCGCGCCGACGTCTCTCAAGAGCTCGGCGAACAGCGGACGGAGACGGGCGGTGTCGTCGCCGGCCTGGCGGGCCGCCACTTGCAGGTCGCGGCCGTAGCTGTTGACGTTCTGGCCCAACAGCGTCACCTCGGTGACACCGTCGGCGCCCAGGGCGGCGACCTCGGCGAGGATCTCGTCGTACGGGCGGCTGATCTCGGTGCCACGAACCGCCGGAACGATGCAGAAGGCACAGTTGTTGTCGCAGCCGATCTGGATCGTGACCCAGGCGTTGTACGACGTCTCACGACGCGCTGGCAGCGCCGACGGGAACATCGCCTGGTCGTCGATCACGGCTTCGGTGAGGATCTCGGTGATCGGACGCGCTGACGTTCGAGCCTCGGCGAGCAATTCGGCGGCTCGGTGCACGTTGTGGGTGCCCATCACCACGTCGACGTGACCTGCTCGTTTCGCCACGAGTTCCTGGTCCTTCTGGGCCAGGCAGCCGGACACGACGATCTGGCGACCTTCTCGTTCGCCCTTCCAGGTCTTCAGGTGGCCGAGGTTGCCGTACAGCTTGTTGTCGGCGTTCTCACGGATGCAACACGTGTTGAGCACGACCACGTCGGCCTCGGCTTCGCTCTCGACGCGAACGAGTCCGTCGGCCTCGAGGAGCCCCGAGATCCGCTCGGAGTCGTGCTCGTTCATCTGGCACCCATAGGTGCGCACGATGTAGCTGCGGGACATGGGCGAAAGGCTACCGACGACCGTCCGGTTGCGCCGGTGCCTGGCACCGGCGCAACCGATACCGTGCCGCCCGTGCTTGCCATCCTCGTTCCCGAGAACAACGATCTCTATCGGATCCTCTACTACGTCCACCTGTTGTCGGCGATCGCCGCCTTCGGCCCGCTGTTCCTGTATCCCCGCCTCCAGCGCGCCGGGCAGACCGCCGAGGTGGCCAAGTTGCACATGCGGCTCGTGTTCCCGGCGCTCGTGCTGCTCTGGGTCGCCGGCATGGGCATGGCCGGTGTCGGCAAGATCAGCCTCGCCGGAACCCCCTTCGTGACCGCGACGATCCTGCTGTGGCTGATTGCCCTGGCGGTGAGCTGGTTCATGATCCGCCCGGCGCTCACCGAGACCGGTGACGACACACGCAAGATCATGGCGGCCGGCATCGGCATCACCCATCTGATCCTGGTGGTGTCGCTGTACCTGATGATCTTCAAGCCGGGCGGCTACGAGTTCAACTGAGCGATCTGCTCGGTTGAACGAGCAGGTTCAACTGCCGCCCATCACGAGGCGCCCGTCGGCGTCGAGCGACGCGTACGGATTGTGGGCGATCTCCCACAGATGACCGTCGGGGTCAGCGACGTACGACGAGTGCCCACCCCAGAACGCAGTGTGCGGCTCGACTTTCGGTGTCGCCCCGGCGGCGACCCACGCAGCGAACACTTCGTCGACCTCAGCCACCGATGCCAGATTCATCGCCAACGTGACCCCACGGAAGCCGGAGCCCTCGGCGGGCACCTTGGCGTCGTCGGCCAACGCGGACCACTCGTAGAGCCCGAACACCGAGCCCTGCATCTCGAAGAACGTGATGGCCGGCATCGACGCTGGCGACTTCGACCATCCGAGCGACTCGTAGAACGCCGTGGATGCGGCGAGATCGGCGACGCCGAACGTGATGATCGAGATGCGGTTGGGAACGGTCATGTGGGTCTCCTTCGACGAGGCCCCATCATGACCGACCCCGTCCGCTGCGGTCTCAGCCAGGTTCCGCCGGATCTCAACCGAGATCGATCGGAGCTTCGTCGGCCTCGGTGAACTCCTCGGCGACATCCTCGACGTCTGGCTCATCGGACTTCTTGAGGCCCGACACCGTCAGCACCTTGTCGCTGATCTCCATCATGATCTCGGGGTTCTGCCGGAGGTAGTCCTTGGCCTTCTCTCGGCCCTGGCCGAGTTGCTCACCTTCGTAGGTGAACCACGCACCGGACTTCTTGACGATGCCGAGATCGACCGACATGTCGATCAGCGAGCCCTCGCGGCTGATGCCCTGGCCGTACATGATGTCGAACTCGGCCTGCCGGAACGGCGGCGACACCTTGTTCTTGACGACCTTGACCCGGGTGCGGTTACCGACGACTTCGGCGCCGTCCTTCAACGACTCGATGCGGCGGATGTCGAGACGCACCGATGAGTAGAACTTCAGCGCACGACCACCCGGGGTGGTCTCGGGGGAACCGAACATCACGCCGATCTTCTCGCGGAGCTGGTTGATGAAGATGGCGATGGTGCCGGTCTTGTGCAGGTTGCCGGTGAGCTTGCGCAGCGCCTGGCTCATCAGGCGGGCCTGGAGGCCGACATGGGTGTCTCCCATCTCGCCCTCGATCTCGGCACGAGGCGTGAGGGCGGCGACCGAGTCGATCACGAGCACGTCGATCGCTCCCGAACGGGTCAGCATGTCGGCGATCTCGAGCGCCTGCTCACCCGTGTCGGGCTGCGAGATCAGCAACTGGTCGACATCGACCCCGATCGCCCGGGCGTAGATCGGATCCATCGCGTGCTCGGCGTCGATGTAGGCGCACACGCCACCATTGCGCTGGGCTTCGGCCACGACGTGCATGGCGAGGGTGGACTTACCCGACGACTCCGGGCCGTAGATCTCGACCACACGCCCACGCGGCAGACCACCGACGCCGAGTGCGAGGTCGAGCGACAGCGCACCGGTCGACACGACTTCGATGTCGAGGTTCGTGCGTTCCCCCATCTTCATGATGGCGCCCTTGCCGAACTGCTTGTCGATCTGGGCCAGTGCCATCTCGAGTGCCTTGTCGCGGTCGTTGCTCATGTCATGTCTCGCTTTCGTCGTGCGGTGGGCGAACCCGGTGCGGTTGATGATGTGCACCGTAGAGAGGGGGTGTCACAGAGTTGATCGAGCGTTGCTGATCGTGGGCATCGGGTCGCTCGGGCGACCGAATGACATGAGTGTAACCAACGAACAATCGTTCGGTCAAGCATCACCCAGACGAACGCCCGCAACCCACGTTTGCGTGACATTCTCGGTGCGACGGCCCACCCGGAGTGCAACGCAAACGGAGTGGGCGGGCGTCAGTTGCCGCGTTCGGACGGCGAATCGCCGGATCCTGCGTCGCCCGACGCATCGTCCGCGTCCGGTTCGGGGTCGAGCGTCGTGTCACCGACGATCTCGAAGTCCTCAGGCTCCGGCGGACGCAGCAAGATGTCGACCACCTGCCACAGGCAATAGGCCGGACCGTAGGTGAAGAACGGCAGCACCACGGCCAGCACTGCCAGCACGATGAACATCGGCACGACGTTCACCTCGGGCCAACTCCACGCGACCATGCCAGCGAGGATCAGCATCAACGGCCCGAAGGTGATGATCGCGGTGACCGCTGCGGCCCCGAGTTCGTAGCCGACATCGTCGCGGCGCCATTTGAGCCCGCACGACTGACAGTGCTCGGCCTTCTTGAACCATCCGACGAAGAACGCCCCCCGGCCACCACACCACGCGCAGTTGCGAAAGGCTCCTCGAAGGAGCATCCGAGGAAGTCCGGGTCGCTTCACGATTCAAGGTTACGTGCAGGATTTGCCAGACTCATACAATGCGCAGATCGCTCGGTGGCCTGATGTTGATCGCAGCAGCGGTCCTGGTCTCGGTGTCGATCGGCGCTGGCTGGCTCCAGCGCGTGGCATTCTCGCCCACCAACGACTCGAACGTGGCGCACTCGATCCTCGGCGACGAGGAGATCCGCGGCCAGATCGCCAGCGTCGTCGCCGGCGCCGACGCCGCGGCTCTGAGCCAGTCCCCCGCTGAACTCCGCGAGTTCATCGAGGAGATTGCTCGTATCCCCGAAGGCGCCGCACTGATGAGCGATTTCGTCGGTGACGCACATGGCCGCCTCATCGGCGACCTTCGACCAGCGGGTGTCGATCGACGCACAGGAGCAGGTCAACATCGTGCGCAACGAGCTCGTCGGCGAGGCACCGCCGATCACCCTGCCCGTGCAGCGGGTCGGATCCGTGGCCTTCCTGCACGACTGGCTCGGATGGTTCGCACTGGGCGCGCTCGCGCTGGCGGTGCTGTTCACGATCGCTGGGGTGTTCCTTCGGCCGGAACGCGGCGAAGGAACGTTCGCACTCGGGGTGTTCTTCGCTGCGACGGCTGGGTCGTTGTTGGTGTTCGGCTTCCTCGTCCCGCTCGTGATCCTGCCGACGTTCTCCGACGACCCGTGGATGGGCGTGTTCCCGCGACTCGCCAACCACCACCGAAACCTGACGCTGCTCCTCGCCGTGGCGTCGCTGGTGGTCGCTGCACTCATCGTGTTCGGCACCAGCAGTCGCCGCGAGCGCCGCCAGCACTCGACACCACTCAACGTCGGCCGCTACCGCGACGAACGCAGCTGGAGCCGCTGACCGCCCTCGCTACTCCGACCACCCCAGCCCGTTCTCGTGGGCCGTTCTCGTGAACTCGTGCGGTAACTGTTCCCGCACGAGTTCACGAGAACGCAGGTCGGAGGCGTTTGGCCGTGCGCATCGTCGTCTCTACGATCACGTCGAAGGTTCGAGACCCGAGGAGGGCATGCGATGTTCCAGTGGAGTGACGAACACCAGATGATCCGCGACGCGGTCAAGCGCTTCGTCGACGAGGAGATCCGTCCCCACGTCGACGAACTCGAACACGGCGATCTCCCGCCGTACGACATCCTGCGCAAGCTGTTCGCCACGTTCGGGATGGACGCAATGGCTCGCGAGGGCTTCAAGAAGGGCATCGAGCGCGAACGGGCGATCGAGGCCGGCGAGGACGTCTCCGAGCGACCGTCCGGCGGAGGCGGCGGCATGTCGCTGATCCCGATCATCGAGCTGTGCCGCGTGTGCCCGGGCATGGTGACGGCGATGGGCGTGTCGATGGGGCTCACCTCGGCAGCGATCATGTCGAAGGGAACCATCGCCCAGAAGGAACGGTGGGCACTCGACCTGCTCACGATGGACAAGATCGGGGCATGGGCGATCACCGAACCGGGCAGCGGCTCCGACGCGTTCGGCTCGATGCGCTCGACCGCCCGACGCGACGGCGACGAGTACGTGCTCAACGGCTCGAAGACGTTCATCACCAACGGTCCCTACGCCGACACCACCGTCTTCATCTGCAAACTCGACGACGGCGAGACGCCGGCCGAACAGCGCAAGGTGCTGTCGTTCGTGCTCGACCGGGGCATGCCGGGTTTCGAGCAGTCGAAACCCCTGCGCAAGATGGGCATGCACTCCTCCCCCACCGGCGAACTGTTCCTCGACGACGTGCGCGTCGGACGCGATCGCCTGATCGGCGAGACCGAGGATCTGCCAGCCGGCGGACGCGACGGGGCGAAAGCCACGTTCCAACAGGAGCGTTCAGGTGTCGCAGCGATGGCGCTCGGCATCATCGAGGAGTGCCTGCAGCTCAGCGTGCAGTACGCGAAGGACCGGGTGCAGTTCGGCAAGCCGATCGGCGAGTTCCAGCTGATCCAGGACAAGCTCGCGCGCATGGAGGTCGCTCGCCTGAACGTGCAGAACCTCGTGTTCCGCACGATGGAGATGGGCGCCGCCGGAGTGAACATGACGTTGGCGGAGGCGTCCGCGATGAAGCTGTACTCGGCGCGCGCCGCGACCGAGGTGGCACTCGAAGCGGTGCAACTGTTCGGTGGCAACGGCTACATGAGCGAGTTCCGCGTCGAGCAGCTCGCTCGTGACGCCAAGGTCCTGCAGATCTATGCCGGCACCGACGAGATCCAGATCACCGCGATCGCCAAGGATCTGCTGCGAGCCTGAATCGGGCCGGCAACGACCGCACGGGTCAGACCCGTGCTGTCGCTCAGGTCCCGGTGGTGCTTCCCCTGGGATTCGAACCCAGAACCAATGGATTAAGAGTCCACTGCTCTGCCATTGAGCTAGAGAAGCAAGCGGCCTGGGAGGGTACCGAGCGATCGCTCGCTCGACACCCTCTCAGTGCCTGCGTATGGGGTGGCCAAGGGGACTTGAACCCCCAACCGCCAGGATCACAACCTGGTGCTCTACCTGTTGAGCTATGACCACCATGTGGTCGAACAGTCTGCCAGGTGCGAACCGAATCGCCACCAACGGTTCGAGCGCCGTGGTCGCGCACCTGCCCGCTACCGACAGCGAGCTCAGCCCTGCATCCGTGTCCGCCAGGCATCCGGCTTCATGCCGAGTTCCACCATCCGCTCCTGCGCCCAGATCGGTGGCTCGAACTCGCCGCCGGCCTCGGAGTCGCTGACCTGCTCGCCGTCCTCGGCCCACACGTGGCACGTGTTGAGGTTGAATCGCCAGGCCATCTCCCGCTGCTCGGGGCTCGGCTCCTGCGGCACACCCTCGCCTCGTTTGGCCTGCGATGCCCGCATCGACCACATGCACTGGATGGCGACTGGGGCCATCGCCTGCAACAGCGCGGTCGTGTGGGTGCAGCCGCGTGGTCCGCCGAACAGCTCGCGCACCTTGTGGGTGAACCCTCGGGCGATCGACAACCCGACGAGCTTGTCGTAGTGGCCTTCGATGCTCGGACACGAAGCACTCGGGTGGGTTTCGATACCGACGGTGGCGCCGACGATCTCGAGCGTCGGAAACGCAACCTCGAGGTCGATCTGCATGTGGTGGATCGTCATCGGCTCGGGGTCCGTCTCGATGTACAGCCCGGGCGGCTTCTGATCTCGGACGGCACCCCGGATCAGCAACAGATCGTCGCGCTTGCGGAACGCACGCACGCGGTACTCACGGTCGTGAAGGACTTCGAGCGGCTCACCGTCGTCGCTCATCGGGTCACCCGGCAAGATCGTGGAGGTGTCGAACAGGTCGTCGGTGAGGGTCGGGTCGGCCATCGGTGCAAGGTATCCGCAGCCGAATCCACGACTTCCGATCGGCCAGACTGGCTGACGATGACTCGCGCTCGCTGCTCCCACCCTGACCGGACGGCACGTGCTGTTGGAGCCGATGACGGCCCAGCACGTCGACGCCATCGCGAGCGCTGGCGCGGGCGATCGCACGACGTTCGGGTACACCCAGGTGCCCGACGGATCACGTGAGGCCGCTGAGTACGTCGACTGGCTGCTCGACGATGCCTCCCACGATCGGGCAGGTCCGTACGTGCAACGCCGAACGAGCGACAGGGTGGTGGTCGGCTGCACCCGCTTTCTCAACCCGTTGTGGCCACTCGGGCGCGAGGACCCCGATGAGGTGGAGATCGGCGGCACCTGGCTGTCGCCGTCGGCCCAGCGAAGCGCCGTCAACACCGAGGCCAAGCTGTTGCTGCTGACCCACGCCTTCGACACGTGGCAGGTGCAACGAGTCGCGATCTGCACCGACGCGCGCAACGCCCAGAGTCGTCGGGCGATCGAACGCATCGGCGCACGTTTCGAAGGCGAGCTCCGACGGCACCGGCGATCGACCCGGGCCGGCGACGGCGTACGGCTGCGCGACACTGCCAGCTACTCGGTCACGATCGACGACTGGCCCACCGTGCGGACGTTGCTCGCCGAGCGTCTGGCGACCTGACCACGGGCGGGAACTGCACGCTGCGCACGCATCCGTCGTAACGTCGCCTGCGGTGCCGCTCTCACACAGTTCCGTCAAGTTCAGCCACGCCGTGATCGTCGGCCTCGCGGCCGGGCTGCTCGGCGGGCTGTTCGGCGTGGGTGGCGGACTGATCATCGTGCCCGGACTCGTGAGTCTCGCCGGGATGGACCGTCGACTCGCCCACGGCACGTCGCTCGCAGCGACCCTGCCGATTGCTGCAGCCAGCCTGATCACGTATGTGTCGCATGGAAACGTCGACTGGGTGGTGGCGCTGTTCTTGGCCATCGGCGCGATCGCCGGAGCGATCGTCGGCACCACGCTGCTGCACATCATCCCGAAGAACGTCCTGATCATCGTCTTCGTCATCACCGTGCTCGCCACGGCGACCCGCCTCGTGGTCAGCACCGATTCGACGGGCCGGGTCGACCTGACGGTCGGGATGGCCCTGCTCCTGGTGGCAGTCGGGCTGCTGACCGGCACGCTCGCCGGGCTGCTCGGCATCGGGGGCGGCGTCATCATGGTGCCGGCGATGGTCGTGCTGCTCGGCATGGTTCCCGTGGTCGCCAAGGGCACCTCGGTCGCAGTGATCGTGCCGACGGCGATCATGGGCACGATCCGCAACCGCAAGAAGTCCAACGCCGACATCCGGGTGGCGACCGTCGTCGGTGGATTCGGCGCAGCGAGCGCCGTCGTCGGCGGCACGATCTCCGACAGGATGAGCGACCAGGTGTCGAACGTCATGTTCGCCGCGTTGCTCGTGTTCGTGGCGATCACCCAGCTGCTCTCGCTGCGAACGAAGCCGACCGTCGCCGTTCCCGAACCCTCCGTCACCTCGAGCGATTGACCGTGCTCGCGCTGGTCGTTGTCGCCCACCCGTCGAACGAGAGCTACTGCCATGCCCTCGCCGCGCGGGCCCAGGCGGGCCTCCTCGCCGCCGGTCACGAGGTGGTCGTGCTCGACTTGTACGCCCAGGGGGTCCGCGTCGCGATGACTGCGGAGGAGCGAACGGCGTACCACGGCGACTCCCCCATCCTCGACCCTGTCATCGCCGAACACGCCGCGCTGGTACAACGCTCCGAGGCAATCGTGTTCGTCTATCCCACGTGGTGGAGCGGCCTGCCGGCGATCCTCAAAGGCTGGCTCGAGCGGGTGATGGTCCCAGGCGTGGGCTTCGTCCTCGACGAGCGCACCAACAAGGTCCGGCCGGGCCTCGGCCAGATGCGGCGCTTGGTCGGGATCTCCACGTACGGCTCACCACGCTGGTATGTCCGCCTCGTCAACGACAACGGCCGGCGCATCATCACGCGGGCGCTCAGGATGAGCTGCGGGATACGGGTGCGCACATCGTGGCTCGGGCACTATGCGATCGACACGTCGACCGGTGCCGAGCGCCAGGCCTTCCTCGCAAAGGTCGAGCAGCAGATGGCGGGCCTGTGACGACCTCGAACACCCGGGCGCTCGTGGTGTACTGCCACCCGAACGAGGGGTCGTTCGTCGCCGCCGTCCGCGACCGGGTGGTGGGCGGGCTCACGGCCGGCGGCGCCGAGGTGCGGTTGTCCGACCTGTACGCCGACGGATTCGACCCGACGTTCAGCGCAAGCGACCGCGCGAACCACCTGGTGCCTGGCACCGACCCGTCGGTCGCTTCGTACGCCGACGACCTGCAGTGGTGCGACACGTTGGTACTCGTGTACCCCACCTGGTGGTCGGGCCAGCCCGCGATGTTGAAGGGCTGGATGGACCGGGTGTGGGTGAATGGCGTCGCCTGGACCCTTCCAGAGGGCGCGAATCGCCTCCGTCCGGGGCTGCGCAACGTGCGTCGACTGGTGGCGGTCACCACTCACGGCTCGTCGAAGTTCATCAACATGGTCGAGGGCGAGAGCGGCAAACGCACGCTCAGCCGCAGCCTGCGCACGATGTGCCATCCGCTCGCTCGCACCACCTGGTTGGCGATGTACGGCATCGACAACGCGTCGGAGGCCCAACGCACCGCGTTCCTCGACCGCGTCGAACGTCGCGTGAGTCGTCTCGCGTGAGCCCGCCAGCCTCGGTGCGATGAGTTTCAGCGCAGACAGGTCGCGCTGAAACTCATCGGTGCGAGCTGTCAGGAGGCGTGCGACTCGCGACCGCGCCGGCGACCTGGGCGGCGACCACAGCGTTGTTCTCGGCGAGCGCCAGATTGGCGGGCACGCTGCGACCCTCGGTGGCGGCCCCGATGCGGCCCAGTACGAACGGGGTGACGGCGGCACCCGTGATGCCGGCCCGATCGCACTCGGCGAGCGCATCGGCCAGGACATCATCCAGCTCGGCGGCATCGAGCTCAGCGGCCTCGGGGATCGGCACGGTCAGCAGGACGCCCGACGCATCACGGCTTCGGGCGCTGAAGATCCGCGCCACTTCGTCGGCCGACTCCACCCGGTGCGGCACCGGCAGGCCGGACGATCGGGTGTAGAACGCCGGGAACCAGTCGTGCTGCCAACCGAGCACCGGTGCACCGGCCGTCTCGAGGAACTCGAGTGTTCGCGGCAGGTCGAGAAATGCCTTCGCTCCCGCCGACACCGTGATCACGGGATGCGACGCGATGGCGTCGAGGTCCGCCGAGATGTCACCGGTGAGCTCACTGCCTCGATGGACCCCGCCGATGCCACCCGTGGCGAACACGTGCACCCCGGCGGCTGCAGCGATCGCCACGGAGGCCGACACCGTGGTGGCGCCCAGCTCCCACCGTTGACCAACCGCGACCGCCACATCGCGCTCGGCGGCCTTGCGTGCTGGTCCGAGGATGCGCTCGTACTCGTCACCCGCCAAGCCCAGGCGAACGACGCCGTCGAGCACCGCAGTGACCGCTGGTGTGGCTCCGCCGGCACGTACGGCCGCCGTGCACCGCTCGAGCGCCTCACGGTTGTAGGGCGATGGCAGTCCGAGGTGCGAGAAGATCGTCGACTCGAGCGCCACGATCGGCGAGCCCTCGGCGAGCGCATCTCGTACTTCGTCGGAACAGACCGGTGTCAACACCCCGTCAGGCTAGAGCGCCGACACCTGCTGTGAGCGATGCACGCACATACCGCGTGTATCGCTCACAGCGTGGGGTGGGGGGTGGGGCGTGAGGGGTAGGGGGTGGGGCTGGAGGGGCGTGGGGGGCGTGGGGCGTGAGGGGTGGGGCGTGAGGGTGGGACGCGGGGTGGTCAGAAGGTGCCGACGAAGGCACCGACGGGATTGCCGTTGCTGACCACGCCCGGGTACTGCTCGATCGTGATCGCCAGCGCCTCGACCGATCCTTCGACCGTGAACGTCTCGACCTCCGGATTCGGCCCGAAGATGCCGAGCGAGATGACGTCGCCACCTTCGACGACACCCCACAACTGGTACGTCTGCCCGTCGGGCAACGTCGGGAGGTCACGGGCCAGCACGTAGCCATGGCCGTCCTGATCGATGATCGCATCGGCCGATGCGTCGGAACCTTCGGCGACGAGCGTGGTCGTGAGCGAGTCCCGGTCGGCCTGCGCGAGCTCGACCGCACTGGCGATCGGCTCGTTGGGTGCGTCAGCACTGTCCGCCAGCCCGATCGCCACGAAGACGATCACCGCGGCGGCAGCCGCCGACATCAGCCACGGCGCAACGGTGGAGATACGACGGCGCTTCGGGTGATCGTCGAACGCCATCACTTTCGCGAGTTCTGGGCCCGGAGGCGGCGCCTGCTCGCCGATCTGATCGGAGATGCGGTTCCACAAGTCGTCGGGTGCATCCATTCCGGTGAAGGCGAGCATCGTGGCCACCTCGCGATGGGCCTGCACTTCAGCCGACGCCCGAGGATTGACTTCGAGGTAGTCCTCGACGCGTCGACGCTCGTCGTCATCGACGGCGTCGAGCGCATACGCACCGAGCAATTCGTCGAGGTCGTAGGCGTCACCGGAGGGTCCGGTCTTGTCGTCCATCGCTCCACCCATCTCAATCAGCACCCACGGTCACACCGACCTGGGCCAGCTCTCCCCGGAGTCGCTTCAGGCCGGAACGAATCCGACTCTTCACCGTTCCCTCGGGTTCACCCAACCGATCAGCCACTTCCTTGTACGTCAGCCCACCAAAGTACGCAAGCTCGATCGCTTCGCGCTCGCCCTGCTGCAAGGTTTCCATCGCCTCGCGGACGTGCCCCGCGAGCGCCATGTCCCACACCTCGTGCGCCACGTCGTAGCCGCCGACCGCCTGCTCACGGGCTTCCTTCTCCTCGCGCGTTCGGCGGGAGACGTCGGCGCGGATCATGTCGACCGATCGGCCGTGTGTGTGCGCGAGCAGGAAGCTTCGCAGCGTGCCGCGCTCGGGGTCGTACCGGTTCGGTTCGTTCCAGAGGCGGACGAACACCTCCTGGACGACCTCCTCGGCGCGAGCGTGATCGTTGAGCAGCCGCTTGGCCAATCCGAACGTCGCACCAGCGTGACGGCGGTACGCCTCGGCGAGCGCGCCCTGCTGATATCGACCGATCGACACGACCAATGCCGCGTCCGAGGCGTCGGTGTACTCGCGTTTCACATCCTCTGTACGTTGCACGGCGTCCTCCCGGATGACGTCACGACCAGATTGTTTCACGAGGGACGAGCAACGAACCTCGTGACGGTCTCGACATGGTGGGTGTTCGGGAACAGGTCGAGCACCTCGACCCGCTCGGGCATGTACTCGGCCTCGGCGAGCAACGCAGTGTCGCGGGCGAGCGACACCGGGTCGCAGCTCACCAGCACCAACACCGGCGCGCCGGCGGCGGCGAGGGCCGTGACTCCGGGCTTGCCGAGCCCAGGACGTGCGGGATCAGCCACGATCACGTCGACCCGCGGGGTCGGGCCGTCGCCGGTCGGTGCGCTCCACCCGGACACGTCGGCTCGCAGGACGCTGGCCGTGCGACCGGTGAGGTTGTGCTCGGCATCGAGACACGCCGACTTCGACGACTCGATCACCGTGACGTGCTCGGCCGCGTCCATGGCAGCGACGGCGAACAGTCCGACGCCGCCGTAGGCATCGACGGCGTGACGGGCCGTCGCCAGTTCTGGCGCAGCCTGGCGAACTGCGGCGACCAGGAGCTCAGCGGCCTGCACACCCGACTGGAAGAACGATCCCGCCGACACCCGGAGTTCGTGGCCGGCGACCTGCTCGGTCAGCCATGCACGTTCGCCGATGTGCACCTTCGGGGGCACGCCACGAATGCTCTTGCGGTACTTCTTGTCCCAGATGGCCGTGATGGCGCCGGTTGCCACGGAGGTGCGCAGCGTCAGCTCGGCCCCCTCGTCGGCCTCGATCACCGGGAGGAGTCGCGAGAGCTTCGATTCGGCGATCGGACAACTGGTGACCTCGACGACATCGTTCGAGCCCTGCGCCCGGTAGCCGACGGCTCCGTTCGGTCCGCCGACCACCCTGACCGTGGTGCGATAGCCGAACGGGCTGACGGCACCGCCGCGCTCGACGAGACCATCGACGACGTCGGGATCGAGTCGCCCGATCCGACGCAACGACTCGCGCACGATCTCCACCTTGGCGTCGAGCTGCGCACCGGGTTGCAGATGCATCCAGTCGCAGCCACCGCACCCGTTGCGCCGGTGCGCACACGAGGGCGC
Source organism: Ilumatobacteraceae bacterium (assembly GCA_963741875.1). Classification (GTDB taxonomy): domain Bacteria; phylum Actinomycetota; class Acidimicrobiia; order Acidimicrobiales; family Ilumatobacteraceae; genus Sva-07. The sequence goes on from CAVUJO010000003.1 coordinate 477,839, forward strand.
GTCACGAACCGGCGAACGTTCGATGATCTCGACGAGACGGGCGTGAGCAAAATCCTTCTTGGCGGTGTCGATCTCGACCTCGACCACTTCGCCCGGCAGCGCGCCCTCGACGAACACCACTCGGCCGTCGGCGTCGCGGGCCATGGCGTCGCCGCCCGCGACGAGACGATCGGGGATCAGCTGCATACCCGACATCGTACGGCCGCGAGCTGTTTCATCCGCCTGCCGACGTGCGAGACTGCGGGGGTGAGCAACGACGGCGAGTGGTACTGGGACCTCAACCGCAAGATCGCCGTGCCGGCGTCCGAGCGTGGCGCTGGTGACCACGTCCTCGGCCCCTACCCCTCGCGGCACGAGGCCGAGAACTGGAAGGCGAAGGTCGAAGAACGAAACGAGGGCTGGGACGACGACGACCAGGCCTGGGACCAGGCCGGCGAGTCCGACGAAACCGGCGCCTCGTGACCAACGAGTCACCGCGGACCACGAGGTCGCGCCCCCGATGAGCCGTCCGATCCAGATCGCCCCTTCGGTCCTCCCCGCCGACTTCTCCAAGCTCGGCGCCGAGGTCGCAGCGCTCGAAGCAGCCGGTGTCGACCTGATCCAGTGGGACGTGATGGACGGCCAGTTCGTTCCCAATCTCACGTTCGGGCCCGACGTGATCGCAGCAGCACGCTCGTACGCATCGGTCCCGTTCGAGGCCCACCTGATGGTCTACACACCCGACGTGATGGCCAAGCAGTACATCGATGCCGGCTGTTCGCGGCTCATCGTGCACGCCGAGGCATGCACCCACCTCCACAGGACGCTCGGCAACATCAACGAGCTGGGCGCCAACGCCGCAGTGGCGTTGAACCCGGCCACCCCGGCATCGGCGATTTCCCACGTCCTCGACCTCGTCGACCTCGTGCTGGTGATGACGGTGAATCCGGGCTTCGGCGGGCAGGCCTACATCCCCACGATGGAGCCGAAGATCGCCGAGATCCGAGCGATGATCGACGAGGCGGGCCTCGCCGACACCGTCGACCTCGAAGTCGACGGCGGCATCAGCTCGTCGACGATCGACGGCGCGGCGGCTGCAGGCGCCAACGTACTGATCGCGGGCAGCGCCCTGTTCCGGGACCCCGAAGGCCTCGAGCACGCCGTCACCGATCTTCGCGCTCGGGCCGAAGCCGCCCGTCCGACATGACCGTGGGAGTCGGACCCCGCCAGTTCACCTGACTGGTCGGTACATGCCCCACATGTGCGGACCGGTGGGGATGTCCCACTCGGATCGCACCTCGAAGCCGCGACGGTGGTAGTAGGCGACGTTCTCGACGGTCTCGGTTTCCAGATAGCACGGCAGTCCGTCGGCATCCGCTCGTTCGAACACGACGCTCATCAGCGCGTCGCCGATTCCGCGGCGCTGCCAGTCGGGATGGGTCGCGAGGAGCTGCAGATACCAGTGGGGCTCGGCCGGCGTGTGTTCCTCCATCAGCGGCCCGATCAACCCGAACCGCTCCAGACGGTCGGCCGGCGGCTCGGGCTCCGGTGGGTCGACGATGACGTCGACCTCGGGCCGTCCGGGCGGAATCCAGATCGCTGCCCCCACGCCGTCGTCGGTGCACCACACCTCCCCGAGTCCGATCCACCGGATCATCGCCGGCCGGAGCACCTCGCCGCCCGGCGCGAGGAACACCTCGTCCTCCGGGTACAGCCAACGCATCACCGGATCGTCGACGAAGGCTCGCATCGCCGTGACGCAGATCGCCAATCGGTCGTCGGAGGTTGCACGGCGGACACGCATCCGGCGATGGTAGGCGACCGAGTGTGACACCCCTTCTCTACGATCGGTGGAGTGCCGATCTCTGCGACGCTGGTCGCCCCCCACCGCGCCCTCGCTGCACTCACCGCGGCGATCGCCGACGCCAAGGGGCCCGACCCACTCGCACCGGTCACCGTGGCGGTTCCCACCAACACGTGCGGAGTGATGACCCGGCGAGCGCTGGGCCGCCAGGGAGGCGTCGTCGGGGTCGACATGGTCACGCTCAACCGCCTGGCCGAGTTGATCGCCGGTCCCCCGCTCGCCGCCGCCGGTAGGTCGCCCATGTCGACCCCGGTGATCGACCTCACGATCGCCGCAGTTCTCGCTGACGACCCCGACCCCTTCGGTGCCGTCGCCACGCACCCGTCCACCGTGGTGGCGTTGCGCGACCTCCACGCCGAGCTCAGGCTCGCGAACCCCGTCGACGTCGCCCGCCTGCGCGACGAGTCGCTCCGGGGACGACAGGCGGTGCGCATCAGCTCGGCGATCACGGAGGCGCTCGCAACCGGCTGGTACGACGAAGCCGACCTCTTCGTCACCGCCACCGCTGCCGTCGCCGCACGGCCTCCCGACGGCCTGCGGAGCCTCGTGCTGCATCTGCCGGAGGAGCTGCCAGGACGAGCGATCACGTTCGTGCGGGCGCTCGGCGAGCAGATCGACGTCCGAGTCATCGCGCAGCACACCGGCGACCACACCATCGACGCCGACACCAGCCACCTCCTCGACGCGCTCGGAGCCATCACCAGCCGAGCCGTCGGCGACCAGCACGACGACGACCAGCACGACGACCAGCATGGGGGCGACCGGAACGTCGACGGCGACCAGTCCGGCAACGAGCGGTCCGGGCAGAGATCGCACGATGCCGTGGCGATCGTGTCGACCACCGACGCCGACGAGGAGGTGCGCGAAGCCGTCCGCCTGGTCGTCGATGCCGCCAGACGCGGCACACCGTTCGAGCGAATCGCCGTACTCTGGCCGACGCAACGCCCGTACGCCCGGCTGGTCGAGCATCACCTGACGGCCGCCGACATCCCGTGGAACGGGCGCCCTGGCACCACACTCGCCGAACGGCTCGCGCCTCGCCTGGTGCTCGACCTGCTCGACGTCGATCGACGCGGTCTGCGCAGACGAAACGTCTTCGACATGCTCGCCGACCTGCCACTTCGCGGGCCCGATGGCGAGTTCCTGCCAACTGCGAGCTGGGAACGTGTCAGCCGATATGCCGGCGTGGCGAGGGACGACGACTGGGATCGTCGGCTCGGTTCGTTGAGCGGCAGCGAACGGTGGAGCACGTCTGCCGATTCCCTCCGTGGGTTCGTCACCGATCTCCGCGCGCAACTCGGACACCCTGCGGCCACCCGGACCTGGCACGACTGGGCGTCGTGGTGCAACGAGCAACTCGAGCAGCGCCTCGGGCTGCAGACGATCGAGCGCCTCGCCGAGCCCGAATATCGCGCCTACGAGGCGCTCACCGGGGCCATCGATCGGCTCGGCCACCTCGATCCGATCAGCGAACCGGTGACCCGGCACCGGTTCCGAACCACCCTCGAGGCCGAACTCGACGCCACGCCTCCGAGGCAGGGTCGGGTCGGCCACGGCGTCACTGCTGCCCCGCTCGCGGGGGCGAGTGGCCTCGACGTCGACGTCGCCGTCGTGCTCGGTGCGGCCGAGGGAGTGTTGCCCCCGCGACCGACGAGTGACCCGCTGCTCTCCGACGCCGACCGAGCGTTGGCTCGCCTCCCCACCGCCGACGCTCGGGCGATTCGACTGCACCGGGTGCTCCTGGCCACGATCGCCACCAGCGCCGTCACGCTCACCGCTCCACGCGGCGACCTGCGCGCCTCGTCGTCGGTCGAGCTGTCTCGGTGGATTGCACCCTGGGCAGAGCGTCAGCGAATCGTCGCCTCACACCATGCGGGGGTCTCCTCGACGGTGTTTCCTGCGAGCACCAGCGAACACCGCCTGCGCAATCGCTCCGCTCAGGTCAACACTGGCCGTGCCCTCGCCGCCGAAGCAGGCGCCGCTGGCGACATCGTGTTGCAGCGCGGACTGCGTCTGCTCGAAGCCCGCCACAGCGACGCACTGACCGCGTATGACGGCGACCTGTCGACGGTCGACGTTCCCGGACTCACCGATGCGGTCTCGCCCAGTCGGCTCGAATCCTGGTCGGCGTGCCCCCACGCCTATTTCGACCACTACCTCCTCGATGTCACACCGATCGAGGAACCGGGCGATGAGATCAGCATCACCGCCCGCGACCGGGGAACCGCTCATCACGCCGCGCTCGACCTGTTCCACCAGGCGGTGGTCGACGGCGAACTCTCCCAACCGGGGCCGAACGGATGGACCGACGACCACCACGAGGCGTTGACCGCATTCTTCAACGAGGTGTGCGAACGCACCGAGCGACGCGGCCGAACGGGGCGCCCTGCCTTCTGGGCCGACGAACGCTCGCGCATGCTCGACGACCTGCTCACCTGGCTCCACCACGACAGCGAGCTGGTCGTCCGTCGAGGATCGGTGGTGCTCGCATCCGAACTCGAGTTCGGCGCCGACGACCGAGTGTCGATCGGACTACCCGATGGTCGGCGGATCAACCTGTTGGGATCGATCGATCGCGTCGACCGCACACGCGATGGCCGACTCGTGGTCACCGATCACAAGACCGGAGGCAAGGACAAGTTCAAGGACATGTCACCCGACGAACCGACCGTCGGCGGAACGCTGTTCCAGCTGCCGAGCTACGCCGCAGCGGCCCGCGCCCGCTTCGGTGAGCCCGACACGCCAGTGTTGGCCGAGTACGGCCTCCTCCGCAAGGGCGACTACGCCCGGCCGGGCTACGTGATGACACCCGATGTCGACGCCCGGGTCAGCGAGTCGTTGGCGCGCGTCGTCGATGGGATCGAAACCGGAGTCTTCCCCAACCGCCCCGAACGACCGGGGTGGCGGTTCTTCGTCGGCTGCCCCTACTGCGAGCCCGATGGCCTGGGCACTGCCGAACGTTGGGGCGAGTGGCAACGCAAGCAGCACGATGCCCGCCTCGTTCGATGGTTCGGTGGCGAGGAGACCGCCTCATGAGCGACCCGACAACCCTCGTGACCGCAAACTCCGCACCGCCCGACGAGGCCGAACGCCAGCGGATCCGCTCCGATCTCGATGCCACCCTGTTCGTCGAGGCCGGTGCGGGTGCCGGCAAGACCAGCTCGCTCGTCGCGCGGATCGTCAACCTGGTGCGATCAGGCGTGCCGATCACCGGCATCGCGGCGATCACGTTCACCGAGAAGGCGGCGGCCGAGCTGCGCGGCCGCACCCGCCAGCGCCTCGAGGCCGACGGCGGCGCCGACACCGACGCCGCCCTCGCACGGCTCGACCACGCCCCGATCGGCACCCTGCATTCGTTCGCCCGCCGGATCCTGTTCGACTTCCCGATCGACGCCGGACTCCCACCCGGATTCTCCGTCCTCGACGAACTCGAGAGCGGCCTGGCGTTCGAAGAGCAGTGGAACGACCTGCTCGACCGACTCCTCGACGAGGCCGAGCCGGCCGCTGGTCTGATCGCCGGTGGACGAGCATTCGTCGAGATCTGCGAGTTCGACGGCTTCGGCGTCAACAAGGGCGCGCGCCGCATGGCCGACGACTTCCGCTCGAACTGGGATCTCGTGAGCGACCGCGTCGAGTTGTCCGATCCCGGCCCGCTCGAACTCGACACCGCGGCCATAGCTGCGCTCGCCGCCCGAATCGGGTCGACGGCGATGCCTGCCGACGACAAGCAGCTCGACACGGTCGCCGAGATCGTTGCGCTGGCTGCCGGGCTGCAGAGCAAGAGTTTACGGACGCAACTCGAGGCGATCGCCGCGCTCGATGCGAAGTTCGGGCACTGGGGTGAGCGCACGTCGTTTCCAGGAGCAAAGGGGAAGTGGACCGCGGCGTTCGGTCCGGCCGGCGCTGACGCCCTCGACGCACTCCGCGCCGACGAGGTCGAACTCGGGCGGCTCGCTCACGACCTGCTCGAACAGGTCAAGCGGCACCGGCGTCTGCTCCTCGGGGCGATCATCGGACGTTTCGTCCTCGACGCCGCCGGCGAGCGAGCGAGCTCTGGTCAGCTCGAGTTCCACGACCTGTTGGTGCTCGCCCGCCGCCTGCTCACCGACCACCCCCACATCCGCCGCCTACTGCACGAGCGTTACGTCCGCGTGTTGCTCGACGAATTCCAGGACACCGATCCGATCCAGCTCGAGATCGCTGTGCGGCTCACCGCCGACCCCGACGACCCGGCCCAAGCGGTGCCAGCGCCGTCCGGGCACTCAGAGCCGTCAGAGCCGTCCGATCGACGATCGTGGCGTGAGCTGCGCCCGCTGCCAGGGCGGCTCTTCATCGTCGGTGACCCGAAGCAATCGATCTACCGGTTCCGTCGTGCCGACATCTCGCAGTACCTGCGAGCGGCCGACCAGGTGGGCGCCGACACCGTGGCGCTGTCGGCGAACTTCCGCTCGACGCGAGCCGTGATCGACTTCACCAACGACGTGTTCGCGCGGTTGATCACCTTCGAGGCCGATGCGCAGCCGGCGTTCCGATCGCTCGATGCCTGCCGAGCGGCACCGCTCCTCGATCACGGCTCGGTATCACTCCTCGGCGTCGATCGCCACGACGACCTCGCCGCCAATCAACGCAGCGGCGACCTGGGCTCGGCCGATGCGCTCCGTCTCCGCGAGGCCGTCGACGTGGCGGCGACGGTGTCGACCGCACTCGCCGATCGTTGGCCGGTGTTCGACGAGACCCTCGACGCGCTGCGTCCGTGCCGCCCTGGCGACATCTGCATCCTGCTACCCACCAGGATCTCGCTGCCGTCGCTCGAGGCCGAGCTTCGGCGCGCTGGGCTCGCCTACCGGGCCGAGAACTCCTCCGTGGTCTATGCCACCTCCGAGATTCGCCAGCTGCTGTTGGCGTTGCGTGCCGCTGACGACCCCACCGACACCCTCGCCCTCGTCGAAGCATTGCGGAGCCCGCTCTATGGCTGTAGCGACGTCGAGCTGTGGGAATGGAAGGCCGGAGGCGGCACCTGGAACGTCTGGTCGGTACCGCCCGCCGGGCTTCACGACCATCCGGTCGCCGATGCGATCGCCCACGTCCGATCGGTGGCCGAACGCGTCGGGACCACCTCAGCTGCCGACCTGCTCGCAGCTGTTGCCGACGAGCGGCGAGTGTTCGATCTCGCGCTCGCGGGGCCTGACGTGCGCGATGTGTGGCGACGGCTGCGCTTCGTCATCGAACAGGCGCGAGCGTGGGCCGACGCCGGGGGGCATGGCATCCGGCGCTATCTGCAGTGGGCCACGTTGCAGGCTTCGGAGAGCCGAGTGGCCGACACGATCCTGCCCGAGAACGATCACGACGCTGTCCGGGTGATGACGATTCACGCGGCCAAGGGTCTCGAGTTCCCCATCACATTCGTCGCCGGGCTCACCACCAAGCCTCGACGTGCGACCACCAATGGGGTCGTGTGGGCGAACGACACCTGGATGCTCGCCGGGCGCGGCGACGACGGCGTGTTCGTCGCGCATCAGCCCATCGACGAACAGATGGGTGACGCCGAACGACGTCGCCTGCTGTACGTCGCCTGCACGCGCGCCGTCGACCACCTCGTCGTGTCGCTGCATCGCGGCGCCCCGACCAAGAGCAACGCCGACTACGACGATTGGGGGCCGCTGACATCCGCAGAGCTGCTGTGGGCGGCAGGTTGCGCTGCGTCGACCTCCGGCGGCCGTCGTACCGAGGCCACCCTCCAACCGGTGGAGCCGAGGCTCGCAACGCCCGGCGAGATCGACTGGGCGGATCACGAGGTCTGGACCGCCGAGCGCGACCGGGTGTTTGCCGCGGCGTCTCGGCGAACCGGAATCGCCGCAACCCGCCTCTCCGAGGAACTCGCCGGTGGCGACCGACGTGATGACGTCGACGACCCCGGACTCGACAAGCACCCGGTGAACGTCGAGCTGCCGCCCTGGCAGCGGGGCCGCTACGGAACGAGCATCGGTCGTGCCGTCCACGGGATCTTGCAGTTCTGCGACCTGGCCACGGGCGACGACATCGCCAACCTCGCCCGGGCGCAGTGTGCCGCCGAAGGAGTGATGGGGCTCGAGCCACAGGTGGCCGCCCTCGCCCGTTCGGCGTTGGCCGCGCCGATCGTGCGCAGCGTGGTCGACGGCGCCGAGCACTGGCGGGAGCTGTTCGTCGCGGCACCCGTCGGCGACCGGGTCGTCGAGGGCTACATCGACCTCCTCGTGCGCACGTCCGACGGACTCGTGATCGTCGACTACAAGACCGACCAGTGGTCGGGGCCGGTGCAGTCGTCAGAGCGGGTCGGGCGCTACCGCCTCCAACTCGCCGCCTACGGCGCAGCGCTCACCACTGCGCTCGACGAACCGATCGTCGGCGGCATCCTCGTTCGCTGCTCGCCGACCGGCGACGCCGAGCAGATCGACATCGACGACTGGACCAGCGCGATCGACGAGGTCCGACGCGCCGTGCGCTGAGTGCGACCCGGTCGATGTCAGCGGCTGACGGTGGCTTCGGAGTCGTCGACGTTCGACTCGCCCTCGTCGGCATGTTCCCGATGCTCCGCCACCTCGTCGACCGACGACGTGGCGTCGGCGCCATCTCTCGGGCGATGGGTACGGACCCGGACGGCGCGATGGTCGGGAACCGGCGTGATGGCGGCCCGACCGAGCTGGAACACGCCACGAAACGCAATGCCGCCGAACATCCGCAGCAGGACCAGCGCGAGCAGAATGGCGAAGACGATCATCGTGGGCACGGCCAGGGTGGCCAGCAGGAGACGCCGATCCTCGGTCATCAGGCTCAGCACACCGGAGTCGACGCTGGTGCCGTCGACCTGCAGTGTTCGGATCGGGTCATCGATCGCCGGGCAGTCGACGGCAAGGTCGTCGACCCCGACGACGTCGTTTCCGCCGAATGTCGGCTCCGGTGGTCTCACCGTTGACGCCAGTACGCCATACACGGGATCGAGCCCGGCACCGATCAGGTACTGCTCACCCTCGGCGAGAAATCGGTAGTCCGGCCCGTAGCGCACATCGATCATCCCGTTGATCGCCCAGGGAGCCACCGAACCGGCGCGAAGCTGATCGATTCGGAACCGGACCACCTGGGTGACGTCGTCCTTGCCGATCATGGTGCCGGTGAACACCGCTGCCGCAGGGTCCGGCACCGGGCAACCCACCGGGATCGGGATCAACGAGTCCGTCTGCACACCGAGGTCGGGTGGAGGGTTCTCGGGTGGCAGCGTCGCAGGGGGTGGGTTGTCGGGTGGCGGCGCAGCCGCTGCTGTCCCCGCGCTCAGCGCGAACGCGAACGGCAGCGCGCACAGCAGGCCGATGAGGCCGGTACGTCGCTGACGTCGTGTCATCCGCTCCAGGCTAACGACCCTCGCCGACGTGGGACCGCCAGCACAGGTCGCCGGCCGCGAACCGGCGGCCGAGCGTGGTCACTGCACTCAGTGATCGCCACCGGAGCGGCCGGTGGTGCTGCGGTGCAACCGTTCGGAGTGGTCGTTCAGCCCGACCAATTCGGCATCGATTCCTCGCTGCGCGAACTTCTCGACGACTGCATCGAGCGCGACGACCGCCGAGGTGTCCCAGATCCGAGCGTTGCTCAAGTCGATCTCGACCCGGCTCACTGTCACCGCGTCGTAGTCGAACGAGTGGACCAGGTCGTTCGTCGATGCGAAGAACAGCTCGCCGCTCACGTCGTAGAGACGCTCCACGTTGTCGGGGTCGACCACGCTGGTGACGTTGACGACGTGCGAGACGTGCCGTACGAAGAACACCGCCGAGAGTGCCACTCCGGCTCCCACGCCGTAGGCGAGATTGTGGGTGAGCACCGTGATGGCCACGGTCGCCAGCATCACGATCGTCTCGGTTCTCGGCATGATGCGGATCGTGTCGGGAGCAACGCTGTGCCAGTTGAACGTGCTGACGGACACCATCACCATGACCGCGACCAGCGCTCCCATGGGGATCTGCGCCACGAAGTCGCCGAAGGCCAGGATCAACACGATCAGGAACACACCCGACGCCAGCGTCGACAGGCGCGTGCGTCCACCTGTGCGGTAGTTGATCATCGACTGGCCGATCATCGCGCAACCGGCCATTCCACCGAGGAACCCGGTCGCCACGTTGGCGATGCCCTGGCCGCGCGCCTCTCGGTTCTTGTCGGAGTCGCTGTCGGTGAAGTCGTCGAGCAGCTGTGCGGTGAGGAGCGACTCGAGCAGGCCGACGAACGCCAACGTGATGGAGTACGGCAGGATCACGAGCAACATGTCGAAGTTCCACGGCACGTCGGGCAGCCCCGGCAGTGGCAGCGAACTCGGCAGGTCGCCCATGTCGCCGACGGTGGGGAGTCGAAGGTCGAAGACGATCGCCCCGACGGCCAGGAGCACGATGGCGACCAGCGGTGAGGGCACCAGGGTCGTGAGGCGAGGGAGCCCGTAGATGATCACCAGCCCGACGGCGATGAACACGAGGTTGATCACGAACTCGCTCGAGTCTGCATCATCTCCGTTGAGCAGGATGTGTGGCACTTGGGCGAGGAAGATGAGGATCGCGAGCGCATTCACGAACCCGGTCATCACCGTCCGAGGGATGAATCGCATCAGGTCGCCGACGCCGAGTCGGCCGAACCCGATCTGCAACAGCCCGGCGAGCACGGTCGCAGCGAAGAGATACCCGGTTCCGTAGTCCTCCACGAGCGGCACGATCACGAGCGCCATGGCGCCGGTGGCCGCCGAGATCATCCCGGGGCGACCGCCCGAGAACGAGATGATGATTGCGATCGAGAACGATGCGTACAACCCCACCTTGGGATCGACGCCGGCGATGATCGAGAACGAGATCGCCTCGGGAATCAGTGCGAGTGCGACAACGAGCCCCGACAGCAGGTTGGTCCTCGGGTCGGTGAACCACTCGGCGCGCCCGCCCGGCAAGAATCGGGTGCGCGGCGAACGGATCGTGGATGTTGACATGGCACCTCGGGGGATCGGCGTACGACGCCGATTCACTCACAGCGCTCGACGAGCGACCCTATGCAGGCCCCGCCACCGATCCGCCGACCGCGCCACAGGTCACACCCACCCCGCCCACTCCACCCCGCCCCACTCCACCCCGCCCCACCCACGTCCCCCACTCCGAAAAATCCCGCGTGCGTTGCGCTGAGCGCAACGCTGACGCGCCATTTCGGTGGGGTGTCGGGGTCAGCGGCCTTCGAAGACCGGGTCGCGCTTCTCCATGAACGCCTTGATCGCCTCGATGGTGTCCTTGGTACCGAAGTTGACGGTCTGCGACAGGCCCTCGTCGTCGAGGGCCTCTTCGAGCGTGACGTGCATCGAGTTGTTGAGCAGCCGCTTCGACATGGCCAGCGCGATCGGTGGCCCGCCGGCGAGCCGGGCCGCCCAGTCGTCGACGAAGGCGTCGAGCTCGCCATCGGGCAGCACCCGATTGACGAGTCCCATCGCCTCCGCCTGCGGAGCATCGATGATCTCGGCGAGCAGGGCCAGTTCCTTGGCGCGCTGCATTCCGACGAGTCGAGGCAGCAACCACGACCCACCGAAATCGAGACTCAGCCCACGCTTGGCAAAGATCTCCGAGAAACGAGCAGTCTCCGATGCCACGATCAGATCGCACGACAACGCCATGTTGAGCCCGGCTCCCACGGCGACGCCGCGCACCTTGGCGACCGTCGGTTGCGGGATGCGGTGCAGCGCAAGGCACACGTCGGTGATGTGACGCATCGCAGAGAGCTGATGCGGTGGCGGCCCGTCGCCGGACCCGGCCTGCCAAAGGTCGGCGCCCGAGCAGAAATTCCCGCCGGCACCCGTGAGCACGACCGCTCGATCGGCCGAGTTCGAGGCGATCGAACGGAACTCGTCGAGGAGCTCGTTCCACATCGACGCGTCGGCAGCGTTCTTCTTCTCTGGCCGTCGCAGCGTGATCGTGACCACCCCGTCGGAGCGTTCCACGGTGATCGATTCGAGTTCGCGGGTGTCAGAGGCCATGACGGGCGACGATACTGACCGACGTGGGATTGAACCCGTACCGGAAGTTCCGAGCGAAGCCGGGCGACTACGCGCTCGTCGCATCTGCACTGTTGGTGTCGTTGGCGCTGCTCGTCTGGGCGCTCGTCGGCTGACAATCGCTCAGAACGCGTCGGTGATCAGTTCGAGCTCGTTGCCGGTGATCGCCACCACGTCGAATCGGATGGACGACGCGTGCACGTCGTGAGCCCGCAGCCATTCGACGGCGAGCTGCCGGATCCGACGCTGCTTGGCGACGGTCACCGCCGCCGATGCGGGGCCGAAGTCGGCCGTCCGGCGAGCCTTGACCTCGCTGAACACGTACGTCGAGCCATCGATCAGGACGAGATCGAGCTCACCGGTCGGCGACCGCCAGTTGCGGTCCACGACCTCGTGGCCGAGGCGTCGGTAGTGCGCGGCGGCCAGGTCTTCTCCCCACTGCCCACGAGCGCGATTGGACAGATCCGGGGCGGAACGGTGTTCGGGCATGGCTGACCTCCGTGGTGTCACTGGGAGGGGCCGAGTGCCCGATGTGTGGACGCCGACGGGGCGTCAAGTGCTCGCCGAGCAGGCGAGCGCGCCGATCAGAAGTCGCGCTTCTCGCGGATCTTCGCGGCCTTGCCCTTGCGGTCACGGAGGTAGTAGAGCTTGGCTCGACGGACGTCGCCGCGCTTCATGACCTCGATCTTCTGCACGGTCGGAGTGTGCAGCGGGAAGGTGCGCTCGACACCCACGCCGTAGCTGAGCTTGCGGACCGTGTAGGTCTCCTGCAGGCCGCCGCCCTGGCGACCGATGACATCGCCTTGGAACACCTGGATGCGCTCCTTGCCGCCCTCGACGACGCGGACGTGCACCTTGAGCTCGTCACCCGCCTGGAAGTCGGGGATGTCGTCGCGGAGGGAATCGTTGTCGATGAGGTCAGTGGCTTTCATGGCGTCTACCTGCGTTGTCTGGGCTGCGTATGGGCTGCGAGCCGGATGGCCGATGCGAATTCGCCCGACGATGTTGCACGATGTCGGGTGGCCTGATCACGGACGCAGACTCGCGCCGATGGGGCCCGTCAATGATACGGGACGGCAGGGAACTCTTCCAACAGTCGCGCGTCATCTGTCGAGAGTCCGCCGAGATCGTCGATCAGGTCGGGGCGGTCACGAAGCGTGCGGTGGAGGCGTTGCGCGCGGCGCCAACGCTCGATTCGGGCGTGGTCGCCGCTCCGCAGGACGGCAGGAACCTCCCAGCCCCGGAACTCGGCGGGACGGGTGAACTGAGGCTCCTCGAGCAGTCCTGACTCGCCGAAGCTCTCGGTGACCGTGCTGACCGCATTCCCCATCGCCCCGTCACGCAGACGGGTGACCGCCTCGATGATCAAGCACGCAGCCACTTCTCCCCCGCTGAGCACGACGTCACCCACGCTGACCTCGCCGTCGACCAGGTGTTCACGCACCCGATGGTCGACGCCTTCGTAGCGTCCGCACAGCAGGCTGAACCCAGCACCGGAAGCCAACTCGGCGGCCATTGCCTGATCGAACCGGCGGCCGCCAGGGCCAAGTAGCAGGAGCGGGCGGGGTGGATCGACCGCCTCGACGGCCTCGAAGATCGGCTGGGCACGCATGACCATGCCCGCTCCCCCACCGAACGGTGCGTCGTCGACGGTGCGATGGACATCGCTGGTCTGGTCACGAATGTCGTGACAACGCAGATCGAGGAGGCCCAGACCACGAGCCCGTCCCAACAGACTCTCGGCGCAGAAGGCGTCGACGAGACCGGGGAACAGCGAGAACACGTCGATCCGCAAGGTGTCGCCTGGTTCCCTCAGACGTGGGCTGGGGGAACTGGACATCAGGCGTCGAGATCGAACAGGCCGTCAGGGGTGTCGACGGTGATCGTGTCCTCGTCGAGCGACACGACGAAGTTCGAGGGGACGAGTGCACCGCTGTCGAGTTCGAGGAGGTCGGCTGCGGGGTTGGCGAGCACCGACACGCAGCGACCATGATCGGTCCCATCGGTCTCGACGACGCGGCGGCCGATCATCTCGTGGACCCAGAGGGCATCAGGGTCGTCGATGGGGCGCCCCTGCAATGCTCTGTTGGCGTACTTCTCCGCCGCGGTCCGATCCGGGATCTGCGCGAACTTCACGACCCGACGACCGTTGGAGGCGACCCTCGACGACTCGACGACGAGCCGTTCGCCGTCGGCGAACATCTCGCTGCCAGGAGCGACGCGGGCGTCGGAATCGGACAACAACTGCACGAACACGTCGCCGCGCAGTCCGTGCGCACGGCGGATGTGACCGACTTCCAGCAAGCCGTCGTCGGTCAAGGGCGTCGCTCAGTCGTCGAGGAACTCGATGTCGATCTCGACATCGTCTTTGCTCGCGGCGGCACGGGTGACGGTACGGATGCTGGACGCAGTGCGTCCGCGTCGACCGATGACCCGTCCGAGTTCACCCTCACCAACGCGCACGTTGAGCGTCGGGCGGCGACCAGATTCGTCGACCTCGACGGTGACCGAGTCGGCGTCGTCGACGAGCGACTTCACGATGTGGGTCAGGACCGCAACAGCGGTGGGCGCCAACTCGTCCGCGTCGGAGCCAGTGTCGGTGTCGACGTCGCTCACTTGCTGGCCTTGGCGGCCTCGAACTGCTCGACGGCGCCGGAGATCTGGAGCAGCTTGGCAACGCGTTCGGTCGGCTGCGCACCCTCGGCGAGCCACTTGACGGCCTTGTCGTTGTCGACGGTCAGCACCGACGGATCCTGGCGCGGGTCGTAGTGACCGAGGATCTCGATGAAACGTCCGTCACGCGGCGAGCGAGCGTCGGCCGCGACGATGCGGTACTGAGGTTGCTTCTTCTTGCCGATGCGGGTGAGCCGCAGCTTGACTGCCATCTGAAATCGATACTCCTGGGTGCAAATGAGAACGTGGCAAGGCTAGCGGCGGGCGCTGGAATCCCCTCGCCGGATCGGCCCGACAATCCGCCGACCTCAGCGATTGGGCATCCCTGGCAGACCCGGCATGTTCGGCATGCCCGGCAACCCTGGGATGTCCATCCCGCCGGTGGCGCCCGGATCGAGCAGTCCCGGCGGCAGGCCACGGCCCTTGGCAGCGGTCCCGCCCCGAGCCTTCTTGCCCTTGCCCTTCTTGCCCTTCTTGCCGGGACGACCACCGCCAGGGCCGCCCATGCCCATCTTCTTCATCATCTTCTGCATCTCGCCGAACTGTTTGACCAGCCGGTTGACGTCGCCGACCTCGGTGCCGGACCCGTTGGCGATCCGCTGACGGCGGCTGCCATTGATGATGACCGGCTGCGCGCGCTCTTCCGGTGTCATCGAGCGGATGATCGCTTCGATCGGCTTGAGGTCGTCGTCGTCGATCTTCGCGCCCTTGAGTTCCTTGGGCATGCCCGGCATCATCCCCATCAGGTTGCCGAGCGAGCCCATCTTCTTGATCTGTTGCATCTGCTCGAGGAAGTCGTCGAGGGTGAACTGGCCCTCCATCAGCTTCGCCGCCGCCTGCTCGGCTTGATCGGCTTCGAAGGCGTGTTCGGCCTGCTCGATCAGGGTGAGCATGTCGCCCATCCCCAAGATGCGCCCCGCCATGCGGTCGGGGTGGAACTGCTCGAATTCGGTGAGCTTCTCGCCGGTGGAGGCGAATGCGATCGGCCGACCGATGACCTCCTTGACCGACAGCGCCGCACCGCCGCGGGCGTCGCCGTCCATCTTCGACATGATCACGCCGTCGATCTTCAGCGTCTCGTGGAACGCCTCGGCGGTCTGCACGGCGTCTTGACCGGTCATCGCGTCGACGACGAGGAACGTGTAGTCGGGCTGAACGGCGGCGGAGATCTGCCGGACCTGCTCCATCATCTCGGTGTCGATCGACAGGCGCCCGGCCGTGTCGACGATCACCACGTCGCGGCCGAGACGCTTTGCCTCTTCCAGACCGGCGGCCGAGGCACGAACGGGATCGCTCGGGTCGGAGAAGACGGGCACGTCGATCTGGCGACCCAGTGTGCGGAGCTGCTCGACTGCGGCCGGGCGCTGGAGGTCGGCACCGACGAGCAGCGGCTGTCGGCCCTGACCCTTGAACCACGCGGCCAACTTCGCGGAGTTGGTGGTCTTGCCGGAGCCCTGCAGACCCGCCATCAGCACGACCGTCGGTGGTTTGGACGCGTAGGTGATCGACAACGTCTCGCCACCGAGCGCCCTGGTGAGTTCGTCGTTGACCGCCTTGACGACCTGCTGGGCGGGGTCGAGCGCCGACGAACGCGTGGCGCCGATGGCCGCCTCGCGGATGCGATTGCAGATCGTCCGCACGACGGTGACGTTGACGTCGGCTTCGAGGAGGGCCGTGCGGATCTCCTTCATCACCTCGTCGACGTCAGCCTCGGTGAGGCGGCCCTTGCCGCGGACCTTCTTGACGATGCCTTCGAGTCGGGTGGAGAGATTGTCGAACATCAGGCCACCGAGGTTACCAACCGACCCGCGTCACACATTTGACCACCGAGATGCTTTCATTGAGCATGGGGTACGAGGAGTTCGTCGAGCGCAACGGGAGTCGCCTACGAGCGGCACTCGTCGCCGCCTACGGACCCGACGTCGGCGCCGACGCCGCCGCCGAGGCGCTTGCGTACGGATTCGAACACTGGGACGAGCTGCAACCGATGGAGAATCCAGCCGGCTACCTCTACCGGGTCGGACAGACCGAGGCCCGACGACATTTCCGCCCAACACCATTCCTGCCATCCGAACCCGTGCATGGGTTGCCGCACTTCGAGCCGGGTCTCGCCCCGGCGCTCGAATCGCTGACCGAACCCCAGCGCATCGGCGTCGTGCTCGTGCACGCCTTGGGTTGGTCGCAGGTCGACACTGCCGAGATCCTCGGCGTCGACGTCTCGACCCTGCGCACCCACATCGCTCGCGGGATGGCCAAGCTTCGCACCGCTCTGGAGGTGACTCTCGATGTCAGCTGACGACGAACTCACACGGCAACTGACGGCGTTCGGCGCAACCCTGCAGGACCGCACGGGTGAGCCGATCGAGCCATCAGCGCTGGCGAACCTCGTGGTCACTCGACCCGCCACCCGGCAGCGGCGGTGGGTCGTCGCCGCGGCGGCGGGCGTCGTGGCCCTCGTCGTCGGCTCGGTCTTCGTGATCTTCGGTGGCGCCGACGAGGCTGCGGTCACCCCCGCCACCCTCCCGGAGGTCGATCCCGGGCCGCGACCAACGGTCGACACTCGGCCCGCTCCTACGACCGACGAGACAACAGCGCCCACGACTTCGACACCCGAAGATGGCCTCAGCATCCGGCCCGTGGAGTCATTCGTCTTCTCGGGCACGGGTTCACAAACGATCGACCTCCCGCTCGATCCGATGATCCTCAACCTCACGGGCGACATCGAGATGGTCCACGACGGCACCGGACCGTTCAGCGTGACGCAAGTGTACGAATCCGGCGAGGGAGAGATCCTGGAGAACACCGTGCTCGAAACGGTCGGCTCCTACCAGGGGCGGCGCGAATGGCGACTACTCGCCGACACCCCTCCGTTCAGTCCCCGATCGATCGACGTGGTGGCGGATGGGAATTGGTCGCTCGAGTTGCACGACCTCGTCACGTGGGACGCGTTCGTGGACTACGTGCCCGGCACGGTCATCTCTGGTTCTGGCGATGCGGTGTTTCAACCGTTCGCCCCCTCAGGTGCCCCAGCTTCACTGCTCGCCGACTTCGAATGCTCGGGCTGTGCCGGCGACATCGACGTCATCGCCGTCCACAGTGGCACCCAGGTGCTCGTCGATGACGTGGGCGACGGGGGGATCTACCGCAGTTCGGGCAACCTTCCGAAGGCCGCCGTCTTCCTGCTCGTTCGGACGCACAGCCCCGAGGCACCGGGCGATTGGACAATCACGCTTCGAGCGCCGGAACCCGCAACGACCGCGGGCACCGCTCCGTGACCCAGCGTGGTGACGGAGGGATCAGGCCCCGCCGTCGTCGTCACGTGCTTCAGTTCCGGGGAACCTCGTTCCAGGGGACGGACTTGTCGACGCGAGGCTCGCCCGGCAGACCGAGGACCTGCTCACCGATGATGTTGCGCAGGATCTCCGACGTGCCTCCCTCGATCGAGTTCGCCCGCACGCGCATGAACGAATAGCGCGTTCCATGGGTGCCACCGCTGATGTCGAGGTCGCCCGGCCGACGGAACGTGTAGTCGTAGCCGATCAAGGCGTCGGCGCCCATCAGGTCGATGCAGAACTCGTACAACGGCTTGTTGAGTTCGGAGAAGGCCAGCTTGGCGATCGTCATCTCGGGGCCCGGGTTGCCGGCTCGGGCGTTCTCTCCGGCGCGCCGGTTCGTGAGGCGGTTGACCTCGGCCTGGCACCAGAGCTTCATCATCCGGTCCTTGCGGGCGCCGTCCTGCTCGGACGGGTCGAGCGTCTTCCAGATGTCGACGGCGTCGTTGGCGGCGGCACCGCGACGGGCGACCGAGCCACTGCCGGCCCCGCTGCCCGTGCCGATGGCATTGCGCTCGTTCATCAACGTGGTGAGGCTGGCCCGCCAGCCTTCGCCGACGTCGCCGATGCGGTGCGCATCCGGCACCCGGGCATCGGTCATGTACACCTCGTTGAACTCGGCCTCGCCGGTGATCTGACGCAGTGGCCGCACCTCGACGCCGGCGGTTCGCATGTCGAGTGCGAAGTAGGTCATGCCCTTGTGCTTCGGTGCATCAGGATCGGTGCGCGTGACGAGCATGCCGAAGTCGGCGATGTGCGCCATCGTGTTCCACACCTTCTGCCCGTTGACGATCCATTCGTCGCCATCGCGCTCAGCCTTGGTGGCCAACCCCGCGAAGTCCGACCCCGCGCCGGGCTCGGAGAACAGCTGGCACCACTTCTCCTCGCCGGTGAACATCGGACGGAGAAAGCGCTCCTTCGCTTCGTCGCTGCCGTGCGTGACGATCGTCGGTCCGGCGAGCGCCATGAAGAACGTGCTGGGTTCGGTCGGCTTCGCACCGGCCTCCCTCAGGCGGGACTCGACGAGCTTGTTCAGCTCCGGCCGCACACCGAGGCCGCCGTAGCCCCTCGGGAAGTGCACCCAGGCGAGTCCGGCGTCGTAACGAGCCCCACGGAAGGCCACGTTGTCCATCGTGGCTGGATCGTTGGAGCCGAGCAGTGCGTCGATCGCCTCGGCGACCTCGCGGGTCTCCGGATCGGTGGAAGCGGTGTCGGGGCGCGATTCAACGGTCGTCATTTCGTCAGTCTGTCAGGCGACCTCGCCCGGCCCGAAGTCCGCGCGACGCCGTCAGTTCCCCGAAATGGCGCGTGAGCGTTGCGCTGAGCGCAACGCTCACGCAATTTTTCGGGATGGGGGCGTGGGGTCTGGGGGTCTGGGGTTGAGGCGGGGGCGGGGGCGGGTCAGGGGTTGACGAGGGCGGAGACGAACTCGGCGGGATCGAATGCAATGAGGTCGTCGATCGTCTCGCCGATGCCGACCAGCTTCACCGGGATGCCGAGTTCGGTCTCGATGGCGAACACGATGCCGCCCTTGGCCGAACCGTCGAGCTTGGTCAACACGACGCCGGTGACGTTGGTCGCTTCGCCGAACTCGCGCGCCTGCGTCAGGCCGTTCTGACCCGTGGTCGCGTCGATCACCAGGAGCGTCTCCGTGACACGTCCAGCGCCCTTCTCTGCGACGCGGCGCACCTTCTTCAGTTCTTCCATCAGATTCGACTTGGTGTGCAGTCGTCCCGCCGTGTCGGCCATGACGAGCTCGATGTTCCGAGCCGATGCTCGCTCGACGCCGTCGAAGATCACCGCACTCGGATCGCTTCCCTCTGCGCCGCGAACGATCTCGGCGCCCGAGCGCTCGGCCCACGTGGTCAGCTGCTCCGCTGCCGCTGCACGGAAGGTGTCACCCGCTGCCATCAACACGGTACGGCCGTCTCGGATCTGCTGGTTCGAGAGCTTGCCGATCGTCGTGGTCTTGCCGACACCGTTCACCCCGACGAACATCCACACGTTCGGGCTGCCGGCCTCGCCGGGCTCGAAGGTCAGCGAGCGCTCCGAGCCTTCGAGACGTGACACCATCTCGGCCTCCAGCTCGTCGAGCAGGGCCTGCGGTTCGGTGATCTCCTTTGCGGCAACCTTCGCCCGCAGGCCGTCGATCAGCTCGGTCGTGACCCCGACGCCCACATCGGCGCGCAACAGCGCCTCTTCGAGATCTTCGAAGCTCTCTTCGGTGATCCCACTCCGGCCGAGCACACCGGCGAACGCACCGGTGAATGCCAGGCGCGCCTTGGACAGTCGATCTCGCAGCGATGCGGGCTTGACCGGCTCTGGTTCCGGCTCCGGCTCGACGAGTTCGTCCGGCCGTTCCTCCACCAGGGTGCCAGCAGCGGCGCCATCGGATTTGGGCGGCGGTGCAGCGGGTCGCGTCGTCCGCGACGTCGGGGGCGCACCGCCAGCGACCTTGCGTCGGTTGACGACGACCACACCGATGCCGAACGCCACCACCAGGATTGCGAGGATCAGAAAAATGACTTCGATACCCATCGCCGCCCGACGCTACCTGTGATGGCGGACACCCACCCCCGTCTCGGTACCCGAAGACCGGGACCGGGGAGAGCGCCAGTTGCCAGCGGGCTCAGCCGGTGGCGGTGGTGATGCGTTCGGTGACGACCTTGCTGGAGCCGCCGGGCTGCATGCTCACGCCGAGCAGGCAGTCGCCTGCCTCCATCGTGCGCTTCTGGTGTGACACGACGATCAGCTGGGCGTCCTTGCGGAACTCCTGGATCAGTCCGAGGAAGCGGTGCAGGTTGACATCGTCGAGTGCGGCCTCGACCTCGTCCATGACATAGAACGGTGACGGCCGTGAACGGAACACGGCGAACAGGTACGCCAGTGCGGTGAGGCTGCGTTCGCCACCGGACAGCAACGACAGCTTCTTGACATTCTTGCCGCTCGGCTTGGCCTCGACTTCGATGCCGGTGTTGAGCATGTCATCGGGGGCGGTGAGCTTGAGTTTGCCGACGCCGCCGGGGAACAGCAGTCCGAACAGCTGGGTGAAGTTCTCGCTGACGTCGGCGAAGGCCGAGGCGAACACGTTCTGGATCTCGGTGTCGACAGCTGCGATCACCCTCGACAGCTCACGACGCGTCGAACGCACATCTTCGAGCTGCTCCTCGAGGAACGTGTGCCGGGCCTGGAGTTCGTTGAACTCTTCCAGAGCGAGCGGGTTGATCGGCCCGAGAAGACGGAGTTCGCGTTCGAGTTCTCGCACCCGGCCGGCCGGCGTCGCCCCGTCGGGCAGGACCGGCATCGTCGCCGCCTCGGCCACTGCCGGCTCGATGTCGAGATCGCGTCGCAACGTCTCGATCGCGGTTTCGAGCCGAAGCTTCGCTTCCGCCTCGCCCAGCTCGGCCTGCCGGGCCCGCTCGCGAGATGCGTCGAGCGCCTGCTCCTTGTCGCTGCGTTCACGACGATGCTGGTCGAGTTCGGTGGTGAGTCCCCGCACTTCGTCGCTCTGGCGGCGACGTTGCTCGACCAGGTCGGTGTGCACCACTTCGACGACGTCACGGTGCGCGGCCACCCGCTCCGTGAGCCGGTCGATCGCGCCGATGTCACGCTCGATGGTCACACGTTGGCCCTCGGCGGCGATTCGCGCCTCGGCGTCGGCGGCCAGGCGGCGTTCGGTCTCGTCGAGGCGACGTTCGAGCAGCTGCTGACGCTCGTGCAGGCCCGCGTTGTGCACCTCGAGGTCCTTGCGCCGCGAGCCGAGGGCGGCCGCCCGCGTTTCCAGTTCGGCCCGGAGCTCACCACGGGCGCGCGCTGCGTCGGCTTCGGCCTGTTCGTCGGACTCGAGTGCCGGTAGCAGCGCTTCGAGCTCGGCAATGCGTTGCTCGTCGCGGACGATGTTGGCGGTGACGTCGTCGATCGACCGTTCGAGGTTCTCCAACTCGGCCCCGGCCTCACGGTGTTCGCGCTGGGACTGCGCAAGACCCTCGGACGCTGCGCTGAACCGGGCGTCGTTGGCGTCGAGCCGTCGCACCAGCTCGGCTTCGGACGATCTCGCCGCCTGGAGCGCCCGGTCGGCAGCGGCGACGGCCTCGGTTGCCCGCTCGAGCTGATCGGTCGCGTTGCGGGCCTGTTCCAGCGCGTCGTCCAACGCGGCGGCGGTCGCCCCGCTGCCGGCGGCGCCGACCCGCCAGCCGCTGAGGCCGAATCGGTCGCCGGCTGCAGTGACCACCACGGCGTCGGGATGGCTCAGCGCGGCATCAACAGCAGCGCCGAGCTCGTCGACTCGTACCGCCGACCCGAGCAGCCCGTCGAGCAGGGCGTCGACGCCGGTCCGCGACGAGCGCGGCGTGTGGGCGTACCGCGTCACCGACCGCGGGTCGCGGTTGACCAGCTGGGCGCGTTCCGAGCGCGATCACGGCGCCTGACGTGTCGGAGCTGCGCAAGGCATCGAGCGCTCGACGACCGGCCGACGGGTCGTCGACCACGACCGCGGTCAGCGACTCGCCGAGCGCCGCCTCGACCGCGGGTTCCCAGCCGGCATCGATCTCGATCAGCTCGAGCAGCGTGCCGAGCACGCCATCGACGCCGGCAAGGCGTTCAGCGCCGGCACGGGCCCGCGCAGCGTCGAGGGCCAGTTCGAGCGCTTCGACGCGGGCGGAACAGCGCGAGGCCTCCTCGGCAGCGTCATTGCGAAGCGATTGGCGCGTCTCGTGGGCGGACAGGGCCTCGGCGAGCGCCGTCTCGGCGACTTCGACCTCGGCGACGAGCGGCTCTTCGATTGCTCCCGCCTCGTCGCACTCCGTGCGGAACCTGACCGACCGCTCGGCGCTGGCGTCTCGGCGGGCGGCCAGCGAGTCGAACCGCTCGCGGAAGCGGCGGAGATCGCCCGTCGAGCGTTCGAGTGATGCGCGCACCGATCGCATCTCGCCGCGCACCTCGGCTGCGGCGCTGGCTGCCTGCGACCCGGATTGGTCCGATCCGACGGCCTCCATCATCTTCGAGCGCTCGACGCGGAAGTGTTCCTCGTCCGCGATCAACGCCTCGGACGCCGGCTCGATCTCGGCAAGGGCGACGATCACGTCATCGAGTTCCGAGCGGAAGCGGGCGGCGTCGGCTTCGAGGTTGGCGACCACACCGGCGTCGAGCAGCTGCCCCTTGTCGCGCTCGAGCGATCGACGACGCTCGACCAGCACCGCTGACAGGCCTCGTGCGCGCTCGCGAAGCTGTTCGACCCGCACGAGCCGATCGCTGACGTCGCTTGCGCCCCGAGCCGACAACTGCGCCTCGATCGCCATCACCTGGGTGTCGAGCGCGGCGAGCGCCGATTTCAGCTCGGACTCGACGCCGGCGCTCTCGAGACGAGTCGAGGCGAGCGCTTCGAGCTTCGTGCGCCACGAGGCGATCTCGCGACCCGACACGTAGGTCTTCACCTCGGTGAGTTCGGTGATCAGCGATCCGTGGCGTTCGGCGGCCTGGGCCTGGCGTTCCAGCGGGCGCAGCTGGCGGCGCACCTCTCGCAGCAGGTCCTGGACACGCAGCAGATTGGCCTCGGTGGCGTCGAGCCGACGTTCGGCCTTCTCCTTGCGTTTGCGGAACTTGAGGACCCCGGCCGCCTCTTCGATGATCGCCCGGCGCTCTTCGGGCCGGGCATTGAGCACGGCATCGATCTGGCCCTGGCTGACGATCACGTGCTGCTGACGTCCGACGCCCGCGTCGGA
This sequence comes from Ilumatobacteraceae bacterium, assembly GCA_963741875.1. Taxonomy (GTDB): domain Bacteria; phylum Actinomycetota; class Acidimicrobiia; order Acidimicrobiales; family Ilumatobacteraceae; genus Sva-07. The sequence continues at coordinate 501,443 of CAVUJO010000003.1, forward strand.
GAGCAGCTCCTGCACGTCGAGCAGGCGACACGGCACACCGTTGATCGCGTACTCCGAGTCGCCGGTGCGGAACAGCACGCGGGTGACCGTGACCTCGTTGAATTCGACACCGAGCGTGCCGTCGGAGTTGTCGATGGTGATGCTCACCTCGGCGCGTCCCAGCGCCGGGCGCGACGCCGTGCCAGCGAAGATCACGTCGTCCATCTTCTGACTGCGAACCGCCTTCGGTGCTTGGGCGCCGAGCACCCACGCAATGGCATCGACGACGTTCGACTTGCCGGACCCGTTGGGGCCGACGACGACGGTGACCCCGGGTTCGAGCACCATCGTGGTGCTGTCGGCGAACGACTTGAACCCCTTGAGGTTGAGACTCTTCAGGAACACAGCAGGTGCGAAGTTACCCGGTGAAGCACTGACACACCCGCACCACCCTGATCCGATGCCCTTCGCCTCGGTCCCGATTCACCCCCCGATCCGAAAATCCCGCCAGCGTTGCGCTGAGCGCAACGCTGGCGCGCCATTTCGGGTTCCTGCGAGTCCAACGGGCGCGGGACCTCAGCGATCGAAGACGGTGTGCAGTCCGGAGAAGACCCAATCGAGCTCCTCCGGAATCTCCTGTTCGAGTGGGCAGCGGAAGCTCAATGCCTCGAGCAGGTCGACCGAACCCCCGACGAGTTCGAAATCCGATCCCGCCGTTCCGGTGTGCACACGCACGTCGGTGTGGACCGCGACGTGGAAGCCGATATCCGGGTCGGAACCCGAGACGTCGAACGCCGACGAACCGGACGCGCCGCCGTTGAGCGCGAGCGCGGGCGTGAGCCCAGCGACGTAGCGAAGGCCCGACATCACTTCATCGGCCACTTCGTCGGGCGTCCGACCGATCGGAACGAGGATGTCCCGTTCGTGGATCCAGGAGTCCCAGAGCGCATGGTGTGCAACCGCGCTGACGCTGACGTGACCAGGGGGAGCCTCCGCGCTGGCCTCCCAATCGGCCGCCGTCAGACCCCCCAGGAGATCGACGAGCGATGCCGTCGAGGTCGCGAACGACTCGACGACCTCATCGGTGGTCATGGCAGAGCCGGCCACCATCTGCGCAGGCGAGGCAACAGGATCGAACGACGCCAAGATCTCGGTGGGTGCACCGTCGATGCCGGAACGGATCGAGAACTCCCAGAACGCATTCGTCGAGGCGAGGTGAACGGCCACGTCTCGTGCCGACCAACCGTCACAGCGGCTCGGATGCGACCACTCGTCGTCGGTGAGGCCGTCGAGCACCGCGACCATCCGTTGCCGCTGGCGAATCAGGGGCTCCGCAACCGCTCCAGGATCGCCGTCGAGCACCAGCACCGGGGTTGATCCGTACCGTGGAGTCAGCTGCATCCGACCAGTATCGCGCCGACGACGGCAGGCATCAGCGCTGACAGATCGGGCACCAGTGCGTGCCGCGCCCTCCCGTCACCGACCGTCGGATCCACCCGCGCCCGCACGTCAGGCACCGTTCGCCTCCCCGCCCGTAGACGTGGTGATCGTCCTGGTACGAACCTCCCACGCCCATCAGATCGACGTACTGAGCATCACCGAGCGTTGACCCGCCGGCGCCGATGGCCTCCGTCAGCACGTCGACGATCGAGCGCTGCAACGTTGCGAGCCGGCGCCGATCGAGGCTCGATGCCGGCCGGTCCGGGCGCAGACGCGCACGATGAAGGATCTCGTCGGCGTAGATGTTGCCGATCCCTGCCACGACGTGCTGATCGAGCAGGAGCGGCTTGAGCGCTCGAGATGTGGTGCCGAACGCTCGCCGCAGCGTCGCCACGTCGAACGGGTCGGCGATCGGGTCGACGCCGAGACGGGCGAGTTCGGGGAGTTCGACCTCCACGTGGTCGGGATCGAACACGACGACCTCGCCGAAGGTTCGAGGATCGACGAACCAGGCCTCGTTGGCATCGTCGAGGTGCAGCACGACATGGGTGTGTGGCGGACGACGCGCGCCGCCGGGAGCCAGGAGGACCTGCCCACTCATCCGTAGATGGATCATCGCCGTGTCGCCGGAGTCGAGGGGCAGCAGCAGGTACTTGCCCCGACGGTCAGCGGCCTCGATGACGGTGTCGGTGAGGCCGTTGATCACCGCGTCACGGGACGTGCGCCGGACCGACCGCTCGCGACCGACTTCGACCCGTTCGATCCGCCGACCGACGAGGTGACGTTGCAGCCCGCGCCGCACGGTCTCGACCTCGGGCAGCTCAGGCATCGAGCATCAACGTCGGCTACGCGAGCGCCAGACAGGCCTCGGTGGCTGCGAGCTGCTCGGCAGCCTTCTTCGACCTGCCCGTCCCGACACCGAGCACCTCGTCGTCGAGGAGCACGCGAGCGTGGAACGTCTTCGCGTGATCGGGTCCACGCGAGGACACCTCGTACACCGGTGCACCACGGCCGAGCCGGGCACTCAGCTCCTGCAACTGCGTCTTCTGGTCGAACTGTCCGATCGCGTCCGCCGAATCGGGCATCCGCGGCACGACCAGACGCTCGACCATCGCAAACGCCGCGTCTGCTCCGCCGTCGAGGTACACCGCTCCGAGCACCGCTTCGAACGCGTCGGACAGGATCGAGGGTTTGTCCGATCCCCCTGCCGCCGCCTCTCCCCTGCCGAGCAGGACGTGCGGGCCCAGCCCGATCTCCTGCGCCACTTCGGCGAGCGCGATCGCATTCACGACGCTCTTGCGGAGATCGGTCAGTTGCCCTTCAGCAACGGGATACCGGTGATAGACGATGTCGGCGACCGCCCACCCGAGGACCGCGTCGCCGAGGAACTCCAGGCGCTCGTTGCTGACCGCGCCGGGCGTCTCGGCACACCACGATCGATGGGCCAGTGCCCGCTCCAGCAGGCTCCAGTCGCTGAACTCGTGACCGATTCGAGCCGACAGCTCGGCGAGTCCGGGTGATGACGGGTCGTTGCCGGGCGATGTCACCGGGCGGTCACCAGTCGTTCAGCTCGCCGTTGCGCGTTCGTGGACGTAGTCGATTGCGTCGCGCACGGTCTTCAGGTCTTCGAGGTCCTCGTCGTCGATGCGAAAGTCGGGGATGCGGTCGCCGAGCTGCTCCTCGAGGGCCTCGACGAGTTCGATCAACGCCAACGAGTCGGCGTCGAGGTCGTCGACGAACGACTGTCCCTCGGTGATCGTCGATGGTTCGATTTCGAGGATGTCGGCGAGTCGATCACGGACGATCTCGAAGATCTCGTCGCGTTCGAGTGGGGCGGAATCTGCAGGCACGGGCGCCGAGTGTAGTTGTCGAACCGCTCAGCTTGCGTTGCTTGCGATCGCGGCGCGGATCTCACCGACCATGTCGTGTTCGACCATGTCGCGTGCGACACCGATGCCGTTGGCGATCGCTGTCTCCCCGGACGATCCGTGGGCGATGATGCACACACCGTCGACGCCGAGCATCACCGCACCACCGTAGGTGTCGGGGCTCAGGGTCTCGTACAGCGGCAGCAACGCCGGCATCAGCGCGTCGGCGTGCGGCTTGTAGTGCTCCTCGGCCGCGAACGCGTCGAGCAGCGCCTTGATGACCACCTTCATGCCGCCTTCGAGAGTCTTGAGCACGACGTTGCCTGTGAACCCATCGGTGACGCACACGTCGAGGTCAGCGCTCATGACGTCACGGCCTTCGACGTTGCCGACGAAGTTGAGGTGCGAGGCGGCCGCAAGCAGTTCGTGGGCCTCCTTGCGGAGGGTGTCACCCTTGCCCGGCTCCTCACCGATCGACAACAGACCGACGCGAGGCGACTCGATGCCGAATCGATGCTTCGCATACACCGATCCCATCAAGGCGAACTGCACGAGCCATTCGGCTTGGACTTCGGAGTTCGCTCCCGCGTCGAGCAGGACCGTCGGCTTGGCACCGGGGACCGGGATCGGCGTGGCGATTGCCGGACGCTTCACACCGGAGATCCGGCCCATCCGGAGCAGGGCGGCCGCCATCGTGGCGCCGGTGTTCCCCGCCGAGATCATCGCACTCGCGCGACCGTCGCGAACCGCCTCGGCGGCACGAACGAGCGTGGAGTCCTTCTTGCGACGCACGCCTTGGGCGGGGTCGTCGTGCATACCGATGACTTCGGTGGCCTCGATCAGATCGAGCACCATGCCGTCGGCACCGGTCCGGCCGTCGAGGTCGGCAGGTCCGACGAGAACGACAGGTATCCCTGTGGCGGCGGCGCGGTGCGCCCCGGCGAGGATCGGTCCCGGGGCCTCGTCACCACCCATGGCATCGACGGCGACGGGGAGCATGCTGCTGCTCAGCAGATCAGCCGACGTCGACGACGACCCGGTCGCGGTACCAGCCACACGACGGGCACACCACGTGCGGGGTCTTGGCGTTGCCGCAGCGCGGGCACAGGCTGCGAGCCGGCGCGTTCAGCCGCCAGGCGCTCGCCCGACGGCTGCGGGTCTTCGACTTGGAGGTCTTCTTCTTGGGAACGGCCATCGTTCGCTTCCTGGTTCTCGGGGACGGTCATCGTGCGACCGGTTCTGGATCGGGGCCCAATTCGGACACACCGTGCCGCAACGGCCGCATCACGTTATCGGGGACCAGCGCCGTTGCCTTCGGGGCACGCGCGAGGTTCCTCATTCGTCGTCGGGCACGAACCCTTCGAGCGCCGCCCAACGATCATCTCGAACGGTCGCATCGCAGGAGCAGTCCGTCGTGTTCCGATCGACGCCGCAGACCGGACACAGCCCGGCACAGTCGTCGCGGCAGAGCCGTTCGTTGTCGAGCTCCAAGAGCACGGTCTCGCGAATCAGCGGGGTGAGGTCGAGCTGACCGTCCTCGATCAGATACGCATCCGGGTCGAGGGGTTCGATCTGGTACAACTCGTCGACCACACCGACAGCGGTTCCCGACACGTCGACCAGGCATCGCCGGCAGACCGTTGCCCAGTCGGCGCTGATCTCACCGTCGACGTCGATGCCGTCGTTTCGTGCGGTGAGTCGGAGGTCGACGTGGACGTCCCCGACCAGCCGTTCATGTTCCGCTCCGAGCGGCTCCGCGGCAACGTCGACCGTGACCTCGCGGATCGCACCTGGCTGGCGGAGGAGTTCGACTGCGTTGATTCGCAGCGGACGCAAGAGATCGGCCATCGAGCCCGCCCCGGTCAGTGGTCCTGATCGAAGAACCCCTTGGTGGGGTCGTCTTCCTCGATCGCGTTGGTTTCGTCGACGGCTCCGCCGATCGACAGGCGTTGACGCCCGGCTCCCACGGTCTTCTGCAGCTTGTCGAGGAGGATCTCGAACGAGCCGAGTCGCTGGTCGAGGAAGTCCTCGGTCTCGTGCTTCAGACGACGCGAATCAGCCTCGGCGGTCTCCATCACCTGGCGAGCTCGTTGTTCGGCGGCGCGCACGACTTCGGTGCGTTGCACCATTCGCTCGGCGCGCACCCGTGCCGACTCGAGGAGTTCATCGGCCTCGCGGCGGGTCTTGGCGACGAATTCCTGGCGCTCCTTGAGCATCCAGCGCGCCTGACGCAACTCCTCGGGCAGGCGGTGCAGCGACTCCTCGAGCAATTCGATCATCTCGTCGCGGTCGATGCGCGGCGACGACGACAACGGCATGGTCGGAGCCGTCGCGATGATGTCGATCGCCCGCCTGAGCAGGGTCTCGGCGTCGCCGACGAACCCGCCGGGCACGCCAGGGTCGGGGTACTCGTCGTCGATGTCGTCGTACTCGTCGTGATCGCCGTCGTCGTAGCTCATGGTTGGCTCAGTTCTGTACGTCGCTGCCGTTCACACGGCGCAATGCGTCGGCGACGTGCGCCGGGACGAGATGGTCGATGGATCCACCGTACTTCGCGATCTCGCGCACGAAGCGGCTGCTGATGTACCCGAGTTCGGGGCGGCAGGGAAGATACACCGTGCGGACGCCCGTCACTGCGTGGTTGTTGTGCGCCATCTGTTGTTCGATCTCGAAGTCGCCCGCCGTGCGCAGGCCCTTCACGATGAAATCGACGTCGGCGCGCTGCGCCGCCTGGACAGCGAGCCCCGTCTGCGCCACGACGCTCACCCCGTCGAGATGAGCGAGGGCGGTGGTGGCCATGGCGACTCGTTCGTCGACGGCGAACAGCCCCGAGTTCTTTGCGTGGTTGTGCATGATGGCGACCACCACCGACCCGAACAGTTCGTGGGCTTGCTCGATCACATCGACGTGGCCGAGGTGGATCGGGTCGAAACTGCCCGGGTACAGCACACGCAGGGTTGTGGAACCGTTCGTCATTGGGTTGGAGACCCTACTGCTCCGTCGACTGCGCGTTCGAGGAAGGTCACCCGTGTGCGCCCGTACTTCTTCTCCCGCGTCACAGCCCAACCGGACGGAGCGGCGACCGGACTGCCGGATTCGGCGACGACGAGGTCGGCGGTCACCCGGCCGAGCAGCTCATCCCAGTCGTCGAACTCGTACGGCGGGTCGGCGAACACGATGTCGGCGTCGACGCTCGCGGCCACCGACATCGCGTCGGAGGCCAGCACTTTCGAGCGGTCACGGAGATCGAGCGCATCGAGGTTCTCGTCCAGCGCTCGCAACGCCGTGCGGTCGCGCTCGACGAACACACAGCGGTCGGCACCGCGTGAGAGCGCTTCGATGCCGATGGCGCCGCTTCCGGCGAAGAGGTCGGCGACGAGCGCACCCTCGAGCACCCCGGCGCTGCCGAGCGAGTTGAAGATCGCCTCGCGCACTCGGTCGGTCGTGGGGCGCGTGGCGGTGCCATCAGGCGCACTCAATCGACGTCCACCCAGTTCTCCCGCCACGACTCGCATGCATCGAGGATATGGCCAGTTGTCGAGCGGCCGGTGTCGACCGGTAAGACTGGGACCGTGCTCACCCCGACGCCTCAGATCACCTGCATCGACTGCGGCGGTCGCTGCTTCCTGCTCACGCACCCGCGCGAGGACGGCATCTGGGAACCCGGCGACGTGATCGCCTATCGATGTGAGGACTGCCTCGACCGCTGGGATCTCGTGATGTCCGACGAGGACGACGAGGAAATGGCCCGCGGTGACCGACCGGACGCCTGACGTCGAACGGAGGTCTCCGACCCGGTTCAGGTCCGCTCGCCGATCCAGTTCAGCTCTTGGACCAGTTCAGCTCTTGGACCAGTTCAGCTCTTGGAGAGGAATTCCTCGTCGTCTTCGGTGAAGACGAGCGTGAGTTCGTCGGCCAGTTGAGGATGCGCTGCGAGTTCGGAATCGGCGTCGACGATCTCGAAGGCTGCCTCGCGAGCCAACTCGACCAGTTTGCGGTCGCGTCGCAGGGAGGCGAGCTTGAGGTCACTGCGACCCTTCTGCGCCGTCGACATCAGCGTCCCCTCCCCGCGTAGGTCGAGATCGATCTCTGCCAGTTCGAATCCGTCGGTCGTGGCCACGAGCGCTTCCACGCGCGGGTTCCCGACGGGGTCGCCGGGTTCGTTCCGCTGCTGCGTGACCAGCCAGCAGGTCGACGCGTGGGCACCACGACCCACGCGGCCGCGGAGCTGGTGGAGTTGCGCGATCCCGAACCGATCGGCGTCGAGGATCACCATCACGGTGGCGTTCGGGACGTCGACCCCGACCTCGATCACGGTCGTGGCCACGAGCACGTCGAGTTGGCCGGCGCGGAACGAGCTCATCGTCGCTTCCTTCTCCGCCGAGGTGAGCCGACCGTGCAGCAACCCGAGTCGCAGCCCAGCGAGATCGTCGTGGACGAGCCGCTCGAAGGTCTCTTCTGCCGATGCCACCTCGAGTTTCTCGCTCTCGCCGATCAGCGGACAGACCACGTAGGCCTGACGACCGTCGGCGACTCGAGCGCGCACGTCGGCCCACACCTCTGCTTCGAGCAACGGCCCCTCTGCCCACTTCGTGATGATCGGCGTGCGACCCGGTGGGAGTTCGTCGAGCACGCTCACGTCGAGATCGCCGTAGACCGTCATCGCCGCGGTTCGAGGGATCGGCGTCGCCGTCATCACCAACATGTCGGGCACCGCTCCGCCGACGGTCTTGGCTCGCAGCGCCGCTCGTTGCTCGACGCCGAAGCGGTGCTGCTCGTCGACGACGACGACGCCAAGACTGGCGAAGTCGACCGCCTCCTGGATCAATGCGTGGGTGCCGATCGCGATGTCGACCGACCCATCGGCCAGACCGGCGAGCACGTCCTTGCGATCGGATCCGGTGATCCGGTTGGTGAGCAGTTCCACGCGCAGCGGTCGATCACCGAACAGGTTGCCAGGATCGGGCACGTTCACTCCCTCCAACAGTGCCCGTACGCCCGTCGCATGCTGCTCGGCGAGCACCTCGGTCGGCGCCATCAACGCCGCCTGATGGCCACCCTGGACCGCCACCATCATCGTGTCGACCGCCACCACGGTCTTGCCCGAGCCGACGTCGCCCTGCAGCAATCGATGCATCGGATGCGACGCGGCGAGGTCGTGTTCGATCTCGGCGATCGCACGCTGCTGCGCACCGGTCAACGGGTACGGCAACGCATCGTGGAACCGCTGTACGAGGTCACCGGTCAGGTCGTGAGCGATGCCACGCTGGTCTCGCTCCATCGCCCGCTTGCGCAGCACGAGCACCAACTGGACGCGGAGGAGTTCGTCGAATGCGAGCCGACGCCTCGCCTGCTCCTTGTCGCGTATCGACTCCGGGAGGTGGATGTTCGAGAACGCATCGAAGCGACCGAGCATCCCGAGGCGTTGCAGGATGTCGGCCGGCACCGGGTCGGCGATCCCACGTTCGCGGCAGCGTCGCAGCGCCTCCTCGACCCATCCAGCGATCTCCCAGGTGTTGATCTGCGCCTTCTCGCTCTGCGGATAGATCGGCACGATCCGACCGGTTCGATCCCCGATCAGGTCGACCACCGGATTCGACATCTGCAAGCCCCCGCGATAGACGTCGGCCTTGCCGAACAATGCGATCTGGAGCCCCTCGCGAAGCTGGCGTTCGCGCCACGGCTGGTTGAAGAACACGACGTCCATGCGGCCCGACCCGTCGCCGACGTTGACGTTCACCATCGTGCGACGGTTGCGGGTGACGCGTTTGGTGACCGACCGAACAGTGGCCAGCACCAACGCCTCCTCGCCGGGCACCAGATCGGCGATTCGAGCTTCGTTCGAGCGGTCGACCCAGCGACGTGGATAGAAGGTGACCAGGTCGAGCAGGGTGTCGACGCCGATCGCAGCGAGCGACGTGCGCTTCTTGTCGCCGACGCCCTTCAGCCGGCCGACGTCGATCGCGGCGAGGTCGCTGAACGCCAGTGGGTTCACTCGACTCCGAAGAGGTACGGGTAGAGCGGCTGCCCACCGTGGTGTACGTCGACATGAATGTCACCGCGATGGTCGCTGAGCCAACCCACGATCTGGTCGGTGACGCCGCCGTCGGCATCCGCACCGGTCACCACGGTGACGAGTTCGGCGGACTCACCGACGATCGAATCGAGCAGGAGCATCGCCGCTCCCTCGACCGACGGCGCGACCGCGACGATGCCCTCGCCGCGAACCAGACCGAGCCAGTCGCCCTCGACGATCACGCCGGCGCCGCTCGTGCTGTCGCGGACCGCTCGGGTGATCTCTCCGGTCACCACCGACGCCGCGGCTTCCGTCATCTCCGCGGCGTTGTCGGAAGCCGACGAATCCGCGTCGTACGCCACGAGTGCAGCGAGCGCCTCGGGCATCGAGCGGGTCGGCACGACCACGACGGTCTTCTCGGTCAGCGCATCGAGCTGCTCGGCGACCGGGATGATGTTCTTGTTGTTCGGCAACACGACGACCTGATCGGCGTTCACCCGCTGCACCGTCTCGAGCAGCTCGGCCGTGGAGGGGTTCATCGTCTGGCCGCCGGTGACGACCCCTTGCACGCCGAGCTGTGCGAACAGCTCGACCAGCCCGCTGCCCGAACAGACCGCAACGACCGCAGTGGTCACCTCGGGCAGTTCCTCCGCGACCGGTGCCGCCGACGCCGTGGATGCCAACTCGGCCTCACGCTTGGCGTGCTCCTCGTCGACTTCTTCGAACAGGTCGGAGACCCGAATCGACTTGGGCCGGCCACCGAGATCGAGCGCCACTTCGATCGACGCTCCGATCTGGTTGGTGTGGACGTGACAGTTCCACAGGCCGTCGCCGCCAACGACCACGATCGAGTCGCCGATCGCGCCCCACTGATCCTTGAAGTCGCGTATCCGCTCGTCGGCGAGATCGAGGAAGTACATCACCTCGTAGCGCTGCTCGCTCACGTCGAGTTCCCCCGGCTTCGAGGCGTGTCGATGGGCCACTGCGTCGAACGCCGCGCCGACCGGCCCAGCGGTGCCATCGTCGGGCTCGGCAACCGGCAGCGGCTCACCATCGACGACGAACAGCACCGAGTCGAGCAGGAGCAGAAACCCTGCGCCGCCGGCATCGACAACACCCGCGTCCTTCAGGACCTGGAGCTGCTCCGGGGTGTTGTCGAGTGCGAGCTTGCCGGCGGCGCGGGCCGCACGGGCCACCTCGACGAGTGACCCGCCTGCGTCGGCTGCGACTTTGGCCGCGTCGGCGCTCTCTCGGCACACCGTGAGGATCGTGCCCTCGATCGGTTTGAGCACGGCGTCGTAGGCACCGGCGGCGGCGGCCTGGAGCGCTTCGGCAAACTTGGCGCCCTGCGCGTCGGCGTGCTCTTTCACCGTGCTGCTGAACCCCCGCATGATCTGACTCAGAATGACACCGCTGTTGCCGCGGGCACCCATCAATGACCCGTGACTGATCGCGTCACAGGTGGCGTGGTGGTCGTCGTCGGGTGCGGTGTCCATCTCGGCCACCACCGCGTCGAGGGTTCGCGCCATGTTGGTGCCGGTGTCGCCGTCCGGCACCGGGTACACGTTGAGCCGGTTCAGCCCGTGGGCGTGGTCGCGCACGGTGTCACGAAAGGTGCGCACGGTGTCGCGCAGCGCAGCGGTGTTCAACCGTTCCAGAGTGGGCACGGCCATCGAGCTTAGGAGAACGCGTCACGATTGGGGCCAGGGGCGCGTCACCCGTCGCCGACCACCGGAGCGAACGTCTCGGTGTTCCGTGTGGGGCCGACCGATCGACTTGGTAGCATTTCATGGCTGTCCCGGCAGGCGGAGTCGTCCGCCGGGCACCACCCAACGTGATCGAGCCGGGAATCCGGCAGCTCTGCAGGAGAATCCAATGGCATCGAAGTGTGAAGTGTGTGGCAAGGGCCCATCGTGGGGCATGTCGGTGTCGCACTCGCATCGCCGTACCAAGCGACGCTGGAATCCGAACATCCAGCGAGTGCGCGCCAGCGTGAACGGCGCCTCCAAGCGCGTCAACGTCTGCACGGGCTGCATCAAGTCCGGCAAGATCGTCAAGGCAGGCTGAGTCCTCGTCATGCAGGGGGTCATCAAGGCCTACGATCCGGCCACCGGTGACGGGCTGGTCATGTGCGACACCGACCTCGACGACTACGAACTGGCCGCAGATGCGCTGGCCGGTTCGGTGTTCCGCATGCTGCGCCAAGGCCAGCGTGTGGTGTTCGACCTCGACGACGCCGGCTTCGCCACACGGCTGCGCCTCGGCTCCGAGGTCGACATGGCCACTCCCGGCGCCTGAGCCGCCTCGATCGCCTGCTCGTGCGGCCTCGCTGTGACGGCGAGATCGTGACCTTGTTCCCATCGCTGTGTTTCGTCGTTGGATGCCGCGCGCCCTACGCTTGATCTCGGAGATCGATGCCGTCGACCGACGCGCGGACCACACCCCACGAACCTCAACCCCCGGAACTCAACGAGGAGTCACCAGATGAGCGGAACCACGACCAACCAGCGCCTCAAGGACTGGGTCTCGGACTGGGCAGCGGTGATGCAGCCTGCCGACATCTACTGGTGCGACGGCTCCGCCGACGAGTACGAGCGTCTCTGCCAGGAACTCGTCGACTCCGGCACCTTCACCAAGCTCGACGAGGCAAAGCGTCCGAACAGCTATTGGGCACATTCCGACCCCGGCGACGTCGCCCGCGTGGAAGACCGCACCTTCATCTGCTCGGCGACCGAGGACGAAGCCGGCCCCAACAACAACTGGCGTGATCCCGCAGAGATGCGCGCCGAGATGAAGGGCCTGTACACGGGAGCGATGAAGGGCCGCACGATGTACGTCGTGCCGTTCTCCATGGGCCCGCTCGGCTCGCCGATCGCCCACATCGGCGTCCAGCTCACCGACTCGGCATACGTGGCGACGAACATGCGAATCATGACCCGCATGGGCCAAGGCGCCCTCGATGTGCTCGCCGACAACGACTGGGTCCCCTGCCTGCACTCCGTGGGCGCACCGCTCGAGAACGGCGCCGAGGACGTGCCGTGGCCATGTGACGCCGAGAACAAGTACATCGTCCACTTTCCCGAGACCCGTGAGATCTGGTCGTACGGTTCCGGCTACGGCGGCAACGCGCTGCTCGGCAAGAAGTGTTTCGCGCTCCGCATCGCCTCGGTGATGGCACGCGACGACGGCTGGCTCGCCGAGCACATGCTGATCCTCAAGCTCACCAACCCCGACGGCGAGTCCAAGTACATCGCCGGGGCGTTCCCCTCAGCGTGCGGCAAGACGAACCTCGCCATGCTCGTGCCGACGATCCCCGGCTGGAAGGCCGAGACGGTCGGCGACGACATCTGCTGGATGAAGTTCGGCGACGACGGACGGCTCTACGCGATCAACCCGGAGGCCGGTTTCTTCGGCGTCGCACCTGGGACCAGCTACAAGACGAATGCGAACGCCATGGACACGCTGTGGGGCAATTCGATCTACACCAACACCGCGCTCACCGACGACGGCGACATCTGGTGGGAGGAAATGACCGACATCCCGCCGGCGCGTGCCACCGACTGGAAGGGCAACGCCTGGAATCCGGAGATGGACACACCGGCCGCCCACCCGAACGCCCGTTTCACGGCGCCGGCATCGCAGTGCCCGTCGATCGCCTCCGAGTGGGAAGATCCCGCCGGTGTGCCGATCTCGGCGATTCTGTTCGGTGGTCGCCGGCGTACGACCGTCCCGCTGGTGACCGAGGCGAACGACTGGGAGCACGGCGTGTTCCTCGGTTCGATCATGGCATCGGAGAAGACCGCTGCCGCCGAAGGAACCCAGGGCGAACTGCGCTTCGACCCCATGGCGATGCTGCCGTTCTGTGGCTACAACTACGCCGACTACTTCGCCCACTGGCTCTCGATGGAGAAGGCCACCGATCCGGCCAAGCTGCCGAAGATCTTCTTCGTCAACTGGTTCCGTCGCGACGACGACGGCCGCTTCCTGTGGCCCGGCTTCGGTGAGAACAGCCGGGTCCTCAAGTGGGTGTTCCAGCGGGTGAACGGCGACGCCGACGCGATCGACACGCCGATCGGCAAACTGCCGACCCAGGAGTCGCTCGACACCGATGGGCTCGAGATCGACCAAACCGATCTCGACACGATCCTGTCGGTCGACGTCGACGGCTGGAAGGCCGCGATCCCCCAGATCCGCGAGCACTTCGCCCGGTTCGGCGATCGCCTGCCGGCAGCCCTCAACGTCGAGGTCGACGCCCTCGAAGCCAAGCTCGCCGACGCCTGAGCGACACCCATCGACGCGAAACGGCCGGGTCCCGAGGGACCCGGCCGTTTGCGTTGGTCGTTCAGTTGATGCGCTGACGGCGCACCAGTGGTGATCAGGCGTTGTCGGCGAGCACGCTGACCGTCTTGCGGCCCTTCGTGTGCCCGAACTCCACCCGACCGTCGACGAGGCTGAACAGGGTGTCGTCCTTGCCCTTGCCGACGTTCTTGCCGGGGTGGAACTTGGTGCCGCGCTGGCGCACGAGGATCGTGCCGGCGGTGATCTCGCTCCCGCCGAACGCCTTCACACCGAGGCGTTGGGCGTTGGAATCGCGACCGTTGCGGGTTGAACCGCCACCTTTGGTCTTTGACATGAGTGTTCTCCGTTCGGATCGGGCTGGTGCCGGTCAGACCGTGATCGAGGTGATCTCGACCAGGTGGTACTTCTGGCGATGGCCGTAGCGACGATGGTTGTTGGTGCGGCGTTTGAAGGTGTAGCCGTTGATCTTCGGACCCTTGACCTGGCCGATGATCTTGCCGGTGACCGACGCGCTCTTGAGCTCGTCTGGCGTCGCGAGCACGGTGCTGCCATCGACCACCATGACGGGGGTCAGCGACACATCGCTGCCCTCGTCGGCGTCGAGCAGTTCAACTCGTACCTGCTGGCCCTGGGCCACCTTTTCCTGCTTGCCGCCTGAGGCGATGACTGCGTACATAGCGTTGTCCGATGCTAGCGGCGGATCTGAGCGCCTCAACCCGCGCAACGGCTTCAATCGCGATCTGCGACCGCTTCCGACTCTCGGGCGGCGCCCGCAAAGATGCCCTTGGCCATCAACGAGCTCTCCGCGCTGCGTCGAGCGCGATACACCAGCGCCCGGGCAGTGTGCACGCCGCCGTCATTCGGGGCCGCCCAACCGGCGAGGTCGGCCAGATGACAGGCCAGACGGTGATCTCCGGCGTCGGACAGCGCCGCGGCACGCTCGATCAGCACGGACGCTCCCCCGGCCAAGGTGGCGAGCTCAGCAGCCAGTGCGGTGTCGGGGGCCGGCTTCAGGCGGCTCGGGGCACCGTCCCACCAGCCACCGAACTGGCGCCAGATGTTGCGCACGACGAACTCGGGCTCGTCGTACAGCGGCCGAAGGTAGGGCTTGGCGAGCACGTCATCGTCCACATGGACGCTGTGCACGATGGTGTCGAGGACCTCGCCGGCATTCATCATCTCGACGACCTCGGTCACGAGACGCTCGAGGGCGCCGGCGATGTCACCGAGCACACGTGCAATGCGCTCGCGTCCCTCGATCGGGAGACCATGCGCCGGCAGGAGGAGTTCGGGACCGTGGGCGATCATGTCGCGCAGCGCCGCAGCCCATTCGATCGGGAATCGCTGCACCTTCTGTGGGTTGCCGGCGTTCGGGAAGTTCCAGATCACGAAGTCGCCGACGAACGCCCATTTGCGGTCGGGCTCCCATCCCCACAGGTGGTCGTCGGTCTCGCCGCGAGCGTGGTGGAGTTCGATCGTTCGGTCGCCCACGGTGATCGAGTCGTGGTCGTCGACGACATGGGTCGGCCACAGCGTGGTGGCGGGGATGAAGTCGGGAGTGTCACCCATACCGAAGTCGCCGCGGACACCGCCGAACTGGCGCGCGTTGATGCGGACGTTCCAGGCGTTGGTGTAGTTGTAGCGCTCGAAGCGCGGGCCCACGTTGGTGTGACCGACCACGGTCATCTCGCCGAATTCCTCGGCGAAGGCCGGGCTCCCACCGACATGGTCCGTGTGACCGTGGGTGTAGACGAGGTGGGTGACCGGCGTCGCACTCCACTCGCTGATCGCAGCCGCCACGGCCGCGCCCGTCCGTTCATGCGACGCATCGAAGGCGACGAGACCCTCGCCGGCGTCGAGTACCACGGAGTGCGAGAAGCTCTCGACCATCGCGAGGCCGTCGGCAACCTCCGACAGTTCGTTCGTGATGCGATTGATCGGTTCGTCGACCACCCCCGAATCGATCACTCGGGACGACAACGCCAGCAAGTCAGCCATGAGCGAACCCTAGAACGTTACGCCGGTGCCAGGCACTGCGTAACCGGTTACGCGGTGCCTGGCACCGGCGTAACTGCTAGATCGCGCAGGCGTCGTCCGCCGGACCGCTGGCGCGGAACTCGACGGCGAGCGACTTCGACAAGCGGCCCTTCGTGACCACCCGCATCGATTCGGCCATGCCGATCAGTGTCGGGGTGATCAGGATCTGGAAGCGATCGTGGCGGAGCTTGCGATAGGCCCCGATGTTCTTCCCCTTGACATTGGTGTCGACCGACACCTCGGCGACCTTGCCTCAACCAGTTGGGCGGATGAAGTCGATCGACATCGTGCCGCCCTTGCGTTCGAGCAGCTGTCGAGCCTCGTCGGTGATCTCGATCTCCATGAGTGCTGAGGCTATTCGAGCAAGCCGTAGTCGACGACCACGCCACGACCCTCGCAGTCGGGGCAGATCTCGGAGTACTCGGTCAGGAGCCCTTCGCCGATGCGTTTGCGGGTCATCTCGACCAAGCCGAGTTCGGTGATGTCGAACACTTGTGAGCGCGTCTTGTCGCGTGCCAACGCGTCGCGGAACTTCTCGATCACCTTGGCCCGATTGCCCTTGACCTCCATGTCGATGAAGTCGATCACGATGATGCCGCCGATGTCGCGCAGCCGGAGTTGCTTGGCGATCTCCTCGGCGGCCTCCATGTTGTTGTGGAACACGGTCTCTTCGAGATTCGACTTGCCGACGTTCTTGCCCGTGTTCACATCGATCACCGTCAGAGCCTCGGTGTGTTCGATGATCAACGAGCCACCGGATGGCAGCCACACCTTGCGATCGAGCGCCTTGTGGACCTGTTCGTGGATGTGGAACTTCTCGAAGACGGAGAGGCCGCCGCCCTCGCCGCCGTCGTAGTACTCGATCCGATCGGCGAGTTCCGGGTTGAACGCCGCGACGTACTCGCGGATCTCGTGGTACAGACGCTCGTCGTCGATCACGACGCCGCGGTAGTCCGCGTTGAACTCCTCACGGATCACCCGCACGGCCAGCTCTGGCTCGCGGTACAGCAGCGCCGGTCGCTGCGTCTTGACGGCCTTGGTGGCGATCTGGTCCCACTGCCGCAGCAGGATCGTCATGTCGGCGACCAGTTCTTCCTCGGTTGCTGTCTCGGCTGCGGTACGCACGATCAGCCCGTGCTCGTCGGGCTTGACCCGGTCGAGGATGCCACGCAGGCGCTTGCGGACATCGTCGGGCAGTCGCTTGGAGATGCCGTAGGTCTTCGAGTTGGGGATCAGGACGACGAAGCGACCCGGAAGCGACACCTCTTGGGTCAGACGCGCTCCCTTGTGGGCGATCGGGTTCTTCGTGACCTGACAGGTGATGAGCTGCTTGTTCTTGAGGATGTCCTCGATGCGCGGGTCCTTGCCGCCTTCTTCGATGTCTTCCGGGTCGTACTGGACGTCGCCGCGGTACAGCACCGCGTTCTTCGGCGTCGCGATGTCGACGAACGCCGCCTCCATGCCGGGCAGGACGTTCTGGATGCGGCCGACGTAGACGTTGCCGTGAATCTGGCTGACGTCGTCAGCCGGACGGCTCACGTAGTGCTCGATCAGGCTGCGTCCCTCGAGCACCGCCACTTGGGTCATGCCGTCGCGGACCTGCACCGCCATGAAGTACCGCCCGATCGGCTTGCCGTTGCGCTCGCGACCGCGACGCTGCTCGAGCGCTGCCGCATCGAGTTCGCCACCATCCGAGCGAGCCTTCCCACGGCCACGGCCGCGGCGGCTCTTCTTCGCCCCGCCACCCTCCGACGCCTCGCCAGAACGCTGGCCCGCCTCATCGCCTGCGCCTGGTCGTGCACCGGCCTTCTGACCCGAGCCGCGACGTCGTCGCCGCTGGTCACCGCCGGCACTTCCGGAGTCGTCGGCGTCGGGCTTGCCGGCCGCCGGACGGGGCGGCGGCGAGGTGGGAATGGGCATCGTGTCGCCGATCCGCGGCTTGCGCACCAGCGCCTTCTCGGCCGCCTCGACCGAGGGCCGCCCCTCGCTCATCGGCTCAGGCAGTTCGATGTCGTTGCGGTCGTCGGCGTCGGACTGCGAGCCACCCTGCGAGTCACCTTGCAAGTCGCCCGGCGCCGTTGCACCGCCCTGACCGCTCCCCCGGCGGCGTTGCCCGCCACGAGACCCGCGGCGACGCTTGGCACCAGACGTCGAACCCGAGCTCGCACCTGAGGCGGAACCTTCGGACGGGTCAGACGGGTTGGTGTCCGATGAGCTGGTGGCCGATGAGCTGCTGGCCGTGGTGTCGACCTCGGTCGAACGCTCGGAGTCGGGATGATCCATGGACGAAGTGGTCCCTTCTGGGATGAGCAGCCGAGACGGCGCTCTGCATGGCTCGCTCCGTCCGCACGGTGCAGTGGGAACGAGCCGATCGCGAATGTCGGATCCGCCGGTTGACGGACCCGTTGCATGCGCCGGAAACCAGCGCAACGAGCAGGACGACGGTCAACGCGGCCGCCGGTGACCGGGCCTCGACTCGGACGGGCATCACGGGCGCTGCGTCTCCGGTTCGTACCGGTTGTGCGCTCGGGTTGGGGGATCGTCCGGTGTTGATGGCCACTGAGCGGCCAATTCTACGCGCTCGCGGCGTTCTCGGCGGGATGCAGTCCCGAATTCCGCACGGCAACGTTCACTGCAACGAGGAATTCAGCGCATCCGGCGCATGTGGACCGACTGCACCAATCCGAACAGGGCGAAGTACACGATCAGCCCGGAGCCCCCATAGGAGATGAACGGCAGCGGCAATCCGGTCACCGGCATGATCTGCACGGTCATGGCGACGTTCTGGAACGTCTGCCACAACAACATCGTGAACACGCCAGCGCAGAAGTAGGTGCCGAGGAGGTCGCGTGACAGGTGTGCGATCCTCCAGATGCGCACCAGTGCGATCACGATCAGTCCGAGCACGACGGACGAGCCGACGAGACCGAACTGCTCACCGATCGCTGCGAACGGGAAGTCGGCCCACATCACGGGGATGTCGCGCCCGTTGGTGAGCGGGCCCTGCAGCCAGCCCTTCCCCCAGACTCCCCCGGTGCCGATCGCTCGCATGGCGTTCTCTGCCTGGTACAGGTCGTCGCTGTTGGCCGCTCCCGGGTTGACGAGGGCTCGGATACGGGCGGCCTGGTAGTCGTTGACCAGCCGTCCGACGAACGCGGCGAGCACCGTCGAGACCGACAGCACCGTGATCAGCAAGATGTAGCGCGCCTTGGCGCCGGCGACCAGCAGCACCCCCATGGCCATCGACACGAGTACTGACGCCGAGCCCAGGTCGGGCTGGATGATCACGAGCACCGCCGGGGCCCCGACGATCATCAGTCCGCCGAGGAAGCGTGCGTAGGAGACCTCGTCGCTGCGCTCCTCGGCGAGGTACGTCGCCAGCATCAGCAATGTCGTGAACTTGGCCATCTCGGCGGGCTGGAAGTTGAACGGCCCGAGGTCGAACGAGATCCGGTCCTCGCCCGACGCGATGCCGAGCAGGAACAGCAGGGTCAAGATGACCACGGTCAGGCCGTACAGGAAGCGGGCGCGGTCCTTCCACCACTCGTAGTCGACCGACATCACGACGAACATCACGACGGTGGCGACGATCGCGAAGATCACCTGTCGGGTGACGAATGCGTACGGGTCCGACGTGATGCGGGTCCGCGACGCCGAGAACACGACGAAACACCCGATGATGGTCAAGGCGTACTGCACCGCCATCAGCACCCAGTCGACGTTGCGACTCGGGTCGGCAGGACTGGCCCGGATGTTGCCGAGCCCCGAGTCGGGTCGCCGTGACAGGAATGAGGTGGCCACGAACGACTACTCGATGCTGCTCACGCTCGAGAAGCGTCCGTCGTAGCAGCGCGTGTCGTTGAGCTGGCGAGGCTGCGCCGCCTGGGTCGACGAGGTGTCGAGCGCATCCGACAACCGCACCGGGTCCGCCTGGGTGATGCCCGACATCTGCAGGAACATGCACTTGACGACCGGGGCCGCAGCCTGCGACCCGTACCCGGCCTTCTCGAGGTACGCCGACACGGTGTATGGCCTCGACGGGTCTCGACTGTAGGCAGCGAACGCCGACGAGTCGTTCCATGGGTAGTTGCCGGCACCCTGTGCCGTGCCGGTCTTGCCGGCGAGCGGGATCGCACCGTCGGGGTAGTAGTAGAAGAGGTTCTCACCCGTCGTGTGGTGGTAGTAGTCGCTGGTCGTGCCCGGCCCAGTGATCACGCGGGAGAGACCTCGGTCGATCTCCTCCCACGACTCCTGCGCCAACGGGAGCTGGCGGACGACCTCGCCGGCGACGTTCGGCTCACGCGCCGAGTTTCGCGTCGGTGAGGTCGACGAATCCCTGGATCGCCGAGTCGGGAACACCCGGCTCGTAGACGGCCTTGATGATCTCGGGCTTCATGACGAAGCCCTTGCTGGCGATGGTCGAGTAGCCCATGGCGAGTTGCAGCGGCGACGCAGACAGCAGGCCCTGGCCGATCGCGAGCTGCACGTTGTCGCCGGTGAAGTAGCCCGACGCCTCCGACTCACTGATCACTCCTCGTTCGCCGTACTCGGCTTTGAGTTCGGCATCCGGGACCGTGCCGTCGAACGCATACGGCAGGGCGATGCCGGGGTCGGAGCCGAAGCCGAACTTGCGCAGCTCGTCCTGGAGCACTGGCTGGAAGTCGTTCTCGGTCATGATCAACTCGCCGATGCGGTAGAAGAACGCATCTGACGAGACGGCGAGCGCGGTTTCGACGTCGACCGAGCCGTACACGCATGGCCGGCCCGTACCGCTGCACGTGGCGTTGCGGTACACGCACCGGACGAGCCCATCGTTGCACTTGTCGTCCTCGACCGACTCCATCCGATACGAGCCTTCGTCGGTGTAGTAGTCGTTGATCCCCATCAGTCCGGTGTCGAGTGCGGAGAACGCGACGAACGGCTTGAACGTCGAGCCGAGGTTGTAGCGCCCTTGGATCGCTCGGTTGACCAGGATGGACTCGTCCGGGTCGATCGGGTCGCCGTTGGCGTCGACCGACGGGAAGATCTCGTCGAACTTGCCACCACTGAGATCGGCTTCGAACCAGCGGTTGTCGAACGTGGGATAACTCGCCAGCGCGATGATCTGGCCGTTCTGGTAGTTCTGCACGACCACCGAACCGGCCGGGGCCTTGTACGGCACCTCTCGCGGGTAGTCGGGGAACACGAGCTCGGTGAAGTTGGTCTCGGGGTCGCGTGGGTTGATCGCCACTTGTTGCTGGCGGTCGCGCAGCTTGGTCTCGAGGGCCTGCTCGGCGAACTGCTGCTGGTCGAGGTCGATGGTGAGCTGCACGTCGTTGCCGTTGATCGGGGGCACGCGGCGAACCTCGCGCACGATGCGACTGGCGTTGTCGACCTCGTAGGTGACGTAGCCCCACTCGCCGTGGAGGGCCTCCTCCATGCTGAGTTCGATGCCGAACTGCCCGACACGCTCGTTGAGGTAGTAGCCCTGGCCCTGGTAGAAGTCCTTCGTCTCGGCGGTGATCCGGCCCATGTAGCCAATGACGTGGCTGGCGATCGGTGCGTACGGATAGACCCGCCGTGACTGCTCGAGGATCTCGACACCGGGCAGGTCTTCGACGCGTTCCTGGATGGCGATCGCCGTTCGTTCGTCGATGTCTTCGGCGACCGGCATGGGCAGGAACGGGCTGTACACCTCGCTGTCGAAGCGATCCTCCATCTCCTCGACGGGCACGTCGACCCACCCGGACAGCCGCCGGAAGATCTCGGCACGGTTGTCGCTCTCGCGGATCACGCCCCAGTCGACCGCAACGGTGAGCACCCGGTCGTTGTCGGCGAGGATTCGGCCCTCGGCGTCGAAGATTCGGCCGCGTTCTGGTAGCAACGGAACGGTTCGCAGCTTGGTGGTGTCGACCTTGGCCTGCAACGACTCCTGCTCGACGGTCTGCAGGAACCAGATGCGGGCGCCGACGAGCCCGAACAGCAAGGTGCCGACGAGCGCGAGGACGCCCAGTCGCGCGGCGCGCTTGTCAGCGGCCATTGCGCGCGGCCTCGAACGTCGACATCCAGATCATCATGACGTCTCGCATGTTACAAACGTGTTGCGGCAGTGGATGGTCAGGTGGCCGACAATGTGGTGACGGCGACCAGTCGGCCATCACCGCTCACAATGGCGCGTCGCCGACCGGTTGCTTCCACTCGGGTCGGCGCATCCGGAGGCACCATCGAGCGAGCGGCACCAGCAGCGGGCTCATCAGGGCAGCTGCCACGGCCACCACCGCGACCACGACGCCGAGTTGACGTTGGAACGGCTCGGACTCACCGATGAACGCTCGCAACAGTGGAATCATCGCAACGCCGACCGCCGTGCCGAGTGCGGTGAAGATCGCCTCGAGCCACCAGTGCGGATCGGCCGCGATCAACGCCAGGAGGCCACCGACCGCACCTGCGATCGTCATCGCGGTCGCGGTCGAACCGAGCGGCGTTCCCTCGGCCAGGTCGAACATCACGCCGAGGGTGAACCCGACGACCGCGCCCCGCTCACTCCCGCCGGCGACTCCGGCGGCAGCTGCCATCGCCATCATGATCTGAATGATCACGCCACCGACCTGGAGCTCGACGAAGATCGTTCGCTGGAGCGCAAGCAGGATCAGCCCGAGAGGGATCACCCGCACGAGCGGGCCTTGCACGAACGACGCGAACATCGATGGTCACTGATCGACTTCGGAGAGCGGCTTGTAGAGCACCACCCGCACGAAGTTCAGCCGGCCCAGGTCCGCGTGGAGTTCGACGTCGAGCAGCGGTCCACCCGACCCCGGCCGATCGGCCCGGTTCACCACGCGACCCACCGGGATGCCAGTGGGGGCCAGGCTCGTCGACCCGCCCGCCGTCTCCACGAGGTCGCCTGCGACGAGCTCGGACAATGACGGCGAATCCTGCACGAACTTGATCTGCGGCAGCCGCAGCCGTCCGCGGCCTTCGAGGGCGCCGTACTCCTTCTCGATGACCTCGGCCAGCGTCGTCGTGGTGGTCGTCGGCGAGGCGGGCTGCGAACCCGTGGGGGGCGTCGCAGCAGCGCTGTCATCCGTGGACGCGGCAGCAGTGCCCTCGAGGGCGTCGACGAGCGCCGTGATCTCAGCAGCGGTGAGCGGGCGTCCGGTGAGTGGGTCGATGACCGGCTCCCCGTCCGGGCCGACCGCCGCGCCCGGCAGGGTCGTGTCGGGCACCGGTGACCCGTCGGGCAACGTGACACCAGGGACGACGGGCCCGGGCAGCGTCGGCACGGTGGTGGTCGTCGTCGTGCCGGCGGCGATGATCTCCGATGGGCTGAGGCCGGACGGCGACGTGTTGGTCGGGATCGCCTCGTCCGCCGCCGACGCCGAGGTCACCTTGACCGCAACCGAGTAGCGACCATCGGTGACCAACATCACCCGCGCCGAGGTGCGCGTGACCTGGGTGACCTTGCCAACCAGACCGGCCTGGTTCACCACGGCCATTCCGACCTCGATGCCGCTGGAGCTTCCCTTGTTGATCTCGATCACCTGGTCGAGATTGTTTGCTGCGTAGCCGACGACACGGGCCACCTCGGTGTCGATCCCGGACAGTGACGGGAGGCTGTAGAGCGCCTGGAGCTCCTTGCCTTCGATGACCGCTGCCTCAGCTGCCGCCTGCGTGCCGATCAAGCGATCGACCTGCTCCTGCAGTGCGAGGTTCTCGTTCTCGAGGTCGTCGTAGTTCGTGATGCCGTGCCAGATGCGCTCGATCGGGTTCGTGACCACCCCGGTCGCAGTCTCGACCGGGCGCATCACCTGCGTGAACCCCTCGCGTGCCGCGTCGATCGCTGGGTTGCCGCGCAGATCGAGCGTGAGCAGCAGGACCGTGGTGAGGAGCAGCGCGAGGATGACCCGTTTGCGCCCGACGGAGTAGATGGCCATGGTGGTGACGAACGTCGTGGACGCCGAGGCGTCAGTCCTCGCCGCCCAGTGACATCAGACCACGCATCGCGTCGATGTTCTCGAGCGCGCGGCCCGATCCGATGACGACGCTGTAGAGCGGCTCATCGGCGATGCGGATCGGCATACCGGTCTCGTGTTCGAGGCGCTGGGCGAGGCCGCCGAGCAATGCGCCGCCACCGGTGATGGTGATGCCGTCTTCCATGATGTCGGCTGCGAGTTCGGGAGGGGTCTTGTCGAGCGTGGTCTTCACGGCATCCACGATGGCAGAGATCGGCTCGGCAACGGCTTCACGAATCTGCTCGGTCGTCACTTCGATGGTGCGCGGCAGCCCCGAGATCAGGTCGCGCCCTCGGATGTCGGCGCTGAGCTCGAGCTCCAACGGCCACGCGGAACCCATCTGGATCTTGATCTCCTCGGCGGTGCGGTCGCCGATCGCGAGCGAGAACTCCTTCTTCACATACTGCAGGATCGCCTCGTCGAGTTCGTCGCCCGCCACGCGGATCGACTGCGCGGTGACGATGCCGCCGAGGCTGATCACCGCGACTTCGGTGGTGCCGCCGCCGATGTCGACGATCATGTTGCCGCTCGGCTCGTGGACGGGCATGTCGGCGCCGATCGCTGCGGCCATCGGCTCTTCGATGATGTGCACGGGCTTGCGGGCGCCGGCGTATTCGGCAGCGTCCTGGACGGCGCGCTGCTCGACACCGGTGATGCCAGACGGCACACAGATGACCATGCGCGGCTTGCTCCACTTCGAACCGGCCACCTTCTGGATGAAGTAGCGCAGCATCTTCTCGCACACCTCGAAGTCGGCGATCACGCCATCTTTCAAGGGTCGGATCGCCTTGATGTGGTTCGGTGTGCGACCCATCATCCGCTTGGCTTCCATGCCAACGGCGACGGGACGGCCATCGTTGGCGTTGATCGCCACCACGGAGGGCTCGTCGAGCACCACGCCGTGGCCACGGACATAGATCAGGGTGTTCGCCGTGCCGAGGTCGATGGCGAGGTCACGCCCAAGGCTGAGCGGGTTGTTGCGGGCCATTGGATGGCCACCTTTCGCGAGCTGTCACAAGATGCCAGGACCGGCACTCCTACGGTGCCAGGAACCGGATTCTCGAAATGTTACAGATTGGGGAAGAAAATCCCGATCTCGCGCTCGGCCGATGCCAACGAATCGCTGCCATGCACCAGGTTCTCGGTGAACAAGATGCCGAGGTCACCACGGATGGTGCCCGGTGCTGCCGTGCGCGGGTTCGTCGCCCCCATCATCGCACGAACGACCTCCCAGGTGTCTTCGGGGCCTTCGATCACCATCGCAACGACCGGACCGCGGCTCATGAACTCGACGAGTTCAGCGTAGAAGCCCTTGCCGACATGCTCCTCGTAGTGGCGCGCGAGCGTGTCGGCGTCGAGCGAGCGGATGTCCATCGCGACGACATCGAGATTCTTGGCCTCGAACCGGGAGACGATCTCGCCGACGAGCTTGCGTTCGACGGCATCGGGCTTCAACAGGACGAGAGTGCGATCAGACATGACGCGCAAGCTATCGGCCCTCACCGCGAGTCCGTGGTTGCACCATCTGGTCGGGCCGATTCCGGCTCGTCGCTGGCGCTTCCCTCGTCGGCGTGCTCACGGCCGCCGCCGCGAGCGCCAGCGAGCAAGGCTGGCGTCGGGCCGACCAAGTGTGGCCAACCACCGACACGTCGTGAGGCCCGACCAGGGATGAAATTCAGTTCGCGTAACGCTGGAGGACGGGTCGGGCGGCGCCGGCGGTGTAGAGGCTGCCGGTGGCGAGCACAGCGTCGTCGCCGTCGGCGTACTCCATGGCGCGCTCGACACGCGGCTTCGACGGTGTCGAAGACCACGACGTCGTCGCAACCGAGGCGGCGGGCTGCGTCCGCGACGTCGGCTGCCGGCACGCCTCGCGGTGAGGGCGCGGTACAGGCGAAGACGATGTCGAACTCGTCGGCGCGCAGGGCAGCGAGCATCTCCTCGGGGTCTCGCAGCGTGCCGACGATCAGGATCCGGCGCCCCTCGGGATCGAAGTCCTCGAAGAAGACCTCGGCGCAGGTGTCGGCCCCGGGCGGGTTGTGCGCACCGTCGACGATCGTCAACGGCTGACGACCGAGGACCTCGAACCGGCCGGGCATCACGGACTCGGCGAATCCCTCCAGGACGACGTCCTCGGGCAGCGGAGCCGCGAAGAAGGTCTCGACCGCCACCAACGCCACCGCGGCGTTCGCCCCCTGGTAGGCGCCGTGCAGCGGCACGTACACGTCGGTGTAGATCGTGGTCGGCGTGCGGATGTCGATGAGGCGACCGCCGACGGCCAGCCGGTTGCCGACGACTTCGAAGTCATCATCGGCGACGAGCATGCTGGCCCCGCCTGCCGCCCGGAACACCTCGACGAGCTCGGGCCGCGTCTCGCCCACCACCGTTGCCGAACGGGGTTTGATGATGCCGGCCTTCTCCTTGGCGATGTGCGCGAGTGTCGGTCCGGCGAACTCGGTGTGATCCATTCCGATGTTGGTCACCACGGCAACGGTGGCGTCCACGACGTTGGTCGCGTCCCAGCGCCCGAGGAGGCCGACCTCGATCACCATCACGTCGACGGCGACGTCGGCGAACCACCGGAACGCCGCCGCGGTCACGATCTCGAAGTAGCCGGGTCGCCGCCCGGTGATGCCTTCGAGATCGGCCACAGCGGCAATCTGCTCGGCGAAGTCGTCGTCGGAGATCGGTTCGAGGTTGCGGCTGATCCGTTCGTTGACCCGTTCGAGGTGCGGACTCGTGTAGGTGCCGACGGTCAAGCCGCTGGCGACGAGCAACCGCGAGATCATCTGCGCGGTCGAGCCCTTGCCATTGGTGCCGGTCAGGTGGATCACCGGCGCTGCGTGTTGCGGGTCGCCCATCGCGGCGCAGAGCGCAGCGATGGTGTCGGTCGACGGCGACGTGATCCGACCAGTCTTCTCGTAGGTCGCATGCTCGTCGAGATACACGAGCGCGTCGTCGTAGGTCATGGTGTGCTCAGGCTACGGCGGAGATGAAACCGGAGCGGTCTGCCCCACTGGTTTCGCGACCTCAGGATGCAGCTTTGCGCTGACGACCGGACGAGCGCGGCACGAGGGTGGGGTTCACCTTCTCGGTCACGGTGGTCTCGTCGATGACGACCTTGCCGATGTCGGTTCGGCCGGGCAGGTCGTACATCGTGTTGAGCAGGACCTCTTCGAGGATCGCTCTCAGCCCCCGGGCACCAGTGCCCCGCAGGATCGCCTGGTCGGCGATGGCCTGGAGGCCGTCGGGCGTGAACTCGAGTTCGACGTCTTCGAAACTGAAGACCTTCTCGTACTGCTTGACCAGGCTGTTCTTCGGTTCGACCAGGATCTTCATCGAGCGCGTCGCGGTCGAGGCTGCCGACCGCGCCGATCATCGGCAGGCGGCCGATGAACTCGGGGATCATGCCGAACTTCACGAGGTCTTCGGGCAGGACCTGGGCGAACAGTTCGCCGGGGTCACGATCGATGGCCGAACGCACGGTGCCGTGGAAGCCGACGCCCTTGTGGCCGATACGGGACTCGATGATCTGTTCGAGCCCGGAAAAGGCCCCACCGAGGATGAACAGCACGTTGGTGGTGTCGATCTGGATGAACTCTTGGTGCGGATGCTTGCGGCCGCCCTGTGGCGGTACCGACGCCTGCGTGCCCTCGAGGATCTTGAGCAGCGCCTGCTGCACGCCCTCGCCTGACACGTCACGGGTGATCGACGGGTTCTCGCTCTTGCGAGCGACCTTGTCGATCTCGTCGATGTAGACGATGCCGGTCTCGGCGCGCTTGACGTCGAAGTCGGCGGCCTGGATCAGCTTCAGCAGGATGTTCTCGACGTCTTCGCCGACGTAGCCGGCCTCGGTGAGTGCGGTGGCGTCGGCGACCGCGAACGGCACGTTGAGTTGACGCGCGAGCGTCTGGGCGAGGTGGGTCTTGCCACACCCGGTCGGACCGAGCAGGAGGATGTTCGACTTGGCCAGCTCGACGTCGTCGCGCCGACCGACCGTGGTGGCCTGGCTCTGGTGCTGGATCCGGCGATAGTGGTTGTAGACCGCGACCGACAGGATCTTCTTGGCCGAGTCCTGCCCGACGACGTAGTCGTCGAGGAAGGCACGCACCTCACGCGGGTTGGGCAGATTGTCGAAGCTCAGCTCGGCCGTTTCGGTGAGTTCCTCTTCGATGATCTCGTTGCACAGGTCGATGCACTCGTCGCAGATGTACACCCCTGGGCCAGCAATGAGCTTCTTGACCTGCTTCTGCGACTTGCCACAGAACGAGCACTTCAGCAGTTCGCCGGTGTCGCCGAATTTCGCCACTTGTCCGTACCCCTTCGTGTCGTTGCTGCGCCTGCCAGTCGGGACCGTCGTGATCTGGTCGGCCGTCTGGAGCCCGACAGTTTGGCGTATCCACCTTCACGAATCGTGGACCCGCCCGACGAATCGGACCGATCCCTCCTCGTTCAGCGGATCGGACCGGTGCGGTCCACCGCCTCGCGAGAGGAGATCACTCTGTCGATGATGCCATATTCGAGCGCCTCGTCCGCCTCCATGACGAAGTCACGGTCGGTGTCGGCGTGAATTCGTTCGATCGGCTGCCCGGTGTGCTCGGCCAGGATGCCGTCGAGCAGCTCGCGCATCCGCATGATTTCCTTGGCCGCCAACTCGAGGTCGGTGACCTGGCCGTAACCGACCTGACCGCTCGGCTGGTGCAACAGCACCCGGCTGTGCGGCAGCGCGAGCCGCTTGCCCTTGGTGCCCGCCGCCAGCAGCACCGCTGCGGCTGATGCGGCCTGGCCGAGGCAGATCGTGGCGATGTCGTTCTTGATGAACTGCATCGTGTCGTAGATCGCGAACAGGGCGGTGATGTCGCCACCTGGGCTGTTGATGTAGATGTTGATGTCCTTGTCGGGATTCTCCGACTCGAGGTGGATCAACTCCGCGCACAGCAGGCTGGCGATCTGGTCGTCGACCGGCGTCTGCAGGAAGATGATGTTGTCCTTCAACATCCGGCTGTACAGGTCGTAGGCACGCTCGCCACGGCTCGTCTGTTCGACGACGTTGGGAACGAGGTAGTTCACCGCATCGAGATTCATGACGTCTCCTCTTCGCTGTCGTCGTTGCTGGATTGCTCGGTGTCAGGGCTGTCGTCGCTCGCCGATGCTTCCGCCGCCGCGTCGGTCGCAGCGATCACCGCGGCCGCTGCGGACTGCAGGTCGACTTCGTCGTGGTCGTGGTCGTGGTCGTGGTCGTCGTCGTCGTGGCTGTGTCCGAGCAGTGCGTCACGGTCGATCGGCGCGCCATCGGGATCGACGAAGTCGACATGGTGCAGGAGCCAATCGAAGGCCTTCGACTTGCGGATCTGCGCCGCGAGCTCGGGCACCGCTTCATTGTCCTCGTAGGCCTTGCGAATGTCTTTGGCCTTCTGGCCGTATTGCATGGCCATGCGGGCGTACTCGGCGTCGAAGTCGTACGGCTCCACCTCGATCGACTCGGCATCGGCCACGGCGCGCAGTGCCAGATCGACCTTGACGGCCTCGACCGCCGCACCGCGCATCGACTCGATGAAGTCCTCGGGACCCTGGCCGGTGGCGGCGAGCCATTGCCCGAGGTCGATGCCTTGGGCCTGGAACTGCTGGACCGTGCCCTGGACGCGCTGGTTGAGGTCGGCGTCGACCATCGCCTCGGGGAGCTCGACCGTGACCAGTTCGGCGAGCGCTTCGTTCATCCCACGAACCACGCTCTGGCGGGACTCGTTCAGCTTCTGGTCGGCCTTCGACTCGCGCAGACTCTCGTTCCACTCGTCGATCGTGTCGAACTCGCCGATGTTGTCCGACACCCACTCGTCGGTGAGTTCGGGGACGACGGACACTTGGATTGCGGTGACCTTGACCACGAAGTCGGCGGGATCGTCGAGACCCTTCGGGGTGGAGGTGAAGGCGATCTCGTCACCGACGGACGCGCCGACGATGTGATCGTCGAAGTCCTCGGTGACCCAACCCTGGCCGAGTTCGTAGGACCAGTCCTCGGTGTTGAGTCCCGACAGTTCCTCGCCGTCGCGGGTTGCGGCGAGATCGAGCGTGAGGAAGTCGCCGACTTCGGCGGGGCGGTCGGCGTCGGTCAGCGACGCCGTGCGCTTCAGTTCGGACTGGTGGACCTCGGCAAGGTCGTCATCGGTGACCTCGAGCGACGGCAGTTCGACGCGCAGGTCGGCGTAGCCCTCGACGGTGATCGTGGGGCGCACCTCGCAGGTGGCGTCGAACTCGACCGGTCCGGACTCGGTGCCGTCGGTGATCTCGACCTCGGGCGTGGCGATCAGGTCGACCTCGTGCTCGCGAACCGCCTTGGCGAGATACTGCGGCACGGCGTCTCGCAACGCCTGTTCGCGAGCGGCACCGATGCCGATGCGCGCTTCGAGCACTTTGCGGGGCGCTTTGCCGGCACGGAATCCGGGGAGATTCACCTCCTTTGCGATCAACTTGAAGGCACGGTCGATGTCGTGATCGAACTCCGCCTCATCGACTTCGACATACAGCTTGACTTTGTTGCCCTCGAGGGTCTCCACGGAACTCTTCACAGATGGGCGAGTGTATCGGTGGCCCCCGAAATCGGAACGAGCGTCGGGGCAGCTGCGGCCGAGCTGCGCTGTGGAGTCGCGCGTTGGCGTCCCGACCGGGCAGAATGACAGACGATGGAGTACTGGAAGCCGCACGCCCTCGCCACCCCGCATCCGAACCAGATCGATTTGCGGATGAACGACAAGGTCCGCACGACCGTCGAGGTCCACGGCGTGCCCGTGGGCACCGAGGGCAAAGTGATCCTCGCCAACGGCTTCAACTGGCAGCGATACCGGGTGCTGTTCGAGAACGGCGCCGAGATCGGCGATCTCGACCATCGTCACCTCGAACCGATCGGACGCGCCGCCAAGCGCCTGGAGAAGGCTGCCAAGAAGAAGTAGCTCGCTCGGGCATCGCCCGAGCCGGGGTGCCAGGCTTGCCGCGTGCGACTGCCGCGGGACATCGAGCTGGGGCCCGACGCGCAGATGGCGTTGGGACAGATCGTCGGCATCATGTCTGATCAGGCGATGTCCGGAGGCTCCACGGCGTGGGACGTCGAGCGCCTCATCGAACTCGAGACACGCCTCGGCGTGGTGACGGGCGCCCGTGGTGTCGAGGACGCGAGCGAGACGACCACGGTGACACTCGGCATCGATGATGCCGCCCTCCTGCTCGACGGGATGGCCTTCACGGAGATCGCCTCGGCCGACCTGCCGTGGATCGAGATGGTCCGTTGGACTTCGGACTTCGTCACGAGCGAACTGCGCAGCCACTGGTCCGACAGCGAGTGGCTCGAGCTGGCTGCCGATCAGCGCTGAGCAGGAAATACCGAGTCGGCGCGGGCCGGACAGCTACCTTCATCGCATCACGTCCGACCAGGATCACGACAGCGTCGCCGAGGGGGAGCCACCCGACTCCCCGCCACGTCCGGCCATCAAGCTCTCCGAGCTGGGGTCGGGGCGTCTCGCCGCGCGCGCCTTCGCGGTCCCGACGAAGCCGCAGCGATTCCGACGCCCGACCGACGGGATTCTGCTCGCACTCTCGCTCGTCCTGCTGTGGGCCACGGCAAGCGCTGCGTCCGACTCGCCGGGCAACTTCGAGCAGTCGTTCGCCACGTTGTTGTCGGACCTGCCGGGCCTGCTCGACTTCTTCTGGAACATCACGTACGACTTCATCCAGCTCTGGGTGATCGCCGTCGGCATCCTGGCACTCGTGCGCCGGCGCTGGAGCCTGCTCCGCGACTGGGCGGTGACGCTGGCGCTCACCACGATCGGCGTCCTGGTCGTCGGCGATCTCGTCACCGGCTCCGCGCCGAGCCTCGGTGACAGCATCGGCGCCACCGACGGAACGCCCGTGTTCCCGTCGCTGGTGCTTGCTGCCGGCGCGGCAACGGTCACGGTGGCGAGCCCGTACCTGGTGAGGCCGCTTCGATCGTTCGCCAGGTGGCTCGTCGGCGCCACCTGGCTGTCGGTGCTCGTGCTCGGTGTCGCCGCACCTGGAGCGGGCCTGACCGCACTGGCGCTGGGCTGGGCCGCCGGCACGCTCGTCCACCTGGTCTTCGGTTCTCCGGACGGTTCGCCATCGCTCGGCGACCTGCAGCAGTCCCTGCGGTCGATCGGCGTCGACGCCACCCCGTCGAGCGTCGACGTGCGCAAGGGCGTCGCCGTTGCGCGCGCTTCCACACCGGACGGACGCCAGCTCGTCGTGCATGTCCACGGCCGGGACTCCTGGGACAGCCAGTTCCTCGTCAAGCTGTGGCGGATGGTCTTCTACCGATCCGGTGGCCGGACCGTGACGGTCAACCGACGCCACCAGATCGAACACCAGGCGTACATGACACTGCTCGCGCAGCGAGAGGGGGTGCTGGTCGCACCACTGGTCGTCGCCGCGATGGACAGCCGGGCCGATGCACTCTTCGTGGCCGAAACCGTCGGACCGACGTTCGAGCACGGCATGGACGTCGACGACGACCTGCTCCGGAGTTGCTGGTCGTCACTCGGCCGGTTGCACTCCGCCGGTATTCGCCACGGCGGCATCACACCAGAGCACCTGCAGGTCGGCGACGACGGCGTCTACCTGAGCGACTTCGACCGCGCGACGATCGAGTGGGGCGATCTGCCCCGCCGCCTCGACGAGGCGCAGCTGCTCACCTCCACCGCCGTGGTCGCCGGCCCTGATCGGGCGATCGCGATCGCCCAGGAGATGATCGGCGCCGAAGCGCTGACGGCGACGACGACCTACGTACAGCCCGCCGCGATGCTGCCCGAGTTGCGCAAGCAGGCCGACGATGCGGACGTCGACATCGACGATCTGCGCAAGGCAACCATCGCCCACGTCGGGGCCGAGGAGCAGGACCTCCAGGCGATCCATCGGTTCTCCATCGGCAACATCGTGATGTGGGTCCTGCTCGCGATCGTTGCCTACTCGATCGTCGGAGCGATCCAGCAGGTCGGCGTCCAGTCGATCGTGGATGCCGTCCAGGGCGCCAGCCTGCCCATCCTCGTCCTGGCGCTGTTCGTCGGCCAGACTCCCCGGTTCGCTGGCGCGCTCGCCGTCTCGAAGGCTGCACCACTGCCCGTTCCGTACGCACGTCTCACCCTGTTGGAGTTCGCGATCACGTTCGTCAACCTCGCTGTGCCCTCGACCGCGGCACGCGTCGCGATGAACATCCGGTTCTTCCAACGCAACGGCCTCGACCGCACGACCGCAATCGGGGTGGGTGGCCTCGACAGCGTTGCCGGCTTCGTCGCTCAGATCTCGTTGATCATCGTGATCGTCGGGTTCGGTCTGGGCAGCCTCGACCTGAACATCGACACCTCGAGCGTCGACTTCAACGGGCAACTCGTGCTCATGGTGGTCCTCGTGCTCGTTGCGGGCGTCTGCGTGGTTGCATTCGTGCCGAAGTTCCGTACCCCGGTCGTTCACGTGATCACGACCACCTGGTCGAAGATCGGACCGTTGCTGAGTTCACCGCGACGTCTGATCGCCGTCTACCTCGCCAACCTGCTCGTGCAGTTGCTGTTCTCGCTGGCCAGCTACACCATCCTGCGAGCGTTCGGCCAAGACGTCGGGTACCCCGATGTGGTGTTGGTGAACGTCTGCGTCGCGCTCGTTCGCCGGGCTGATGCCCGTCCCGGGAGGCGTGGGTGTGACCACGGCCGCGCTGACCGCTGGCTACACCGCCATCGGCGTCGACAGCGCAACAGCCATGGGTGCCGCGCTGTGCTACCGGCTGATCACGTTCTACATCCCGCCGTGCTTCGGGTACTTCGCGCTGCGATCACTTCGACGCCAGCGATTGCTCTGACGTTCCGGCCCGCGTGGTGGTTCGCGGGACAACAGTTGTCCGCTGACCGATGCCATCCGACCAATTCACCCGCAATGGGTGGCGAACATCTCACCGGGAAGGCGCAACGTTGCAGCATGATCACCGCAGGAGCGGGCCTCATGCGCGAGCGGGAGTGTTCGTGACATGGCATTCGGCACGACGCCGGGCGGGCCCCTTGCCCGACTGATGGTGACGGCTCTGGAGGGTCGGCCAGCGGACCGAGTGTGGCGACGCGCCCCGTACGTACCGCCGTCCGATCCGCCCGCGCCGGAAGACATCGGCTCGGTTCCCAGCACGAGACTCGACCTGTGCAAGCAACTGCTCCGCTGCACGTTGACGGACGAATCGTTCGACCTCGTCGTGGACCGGCTGCGCTCCGACATCGTGGTGTGGACGCCAGTGTCCTGTTCGAGAGGCCGTGGAGAACTGCTCGGCTCGGCGCACGAGTTCGGCAGCGATGCGCTCACCGAAGCGACGGTCGAGATCCTCAACGCCCAGTCCGCACGTTCCCGCGTGTACATGGAGTGGCGCCTGTCTGGTCGCTTCTCCGAGCCGTGCTTCATCGACGACGATCTCCTGATCGAGCCGACGGGCCGACTGGTCGAGACCGCAGGGGTGATCGTCGTGAGCTTCGACGGAGACGAGGTGGCCTCGGTCCACTGCTACTTCGACGACCTCGGTGTGCTCGAGCAGCTCGTCACCTCAGGTGGGAGCGGGCGAGCGTCGATCCACGTTCGGTGACACGACGTCACCAGCGAGCAGCCCCACACTCCTGGCCACCTCGACCGCCTCACCCCGCGTCGAGACCCCGAGCTTTCGATAGATCGCAGCAGCATGCGACTTTGCCGTGTTCCTGGACACGAAGATTCGCTTGGCAATCTCCGCGAGCGTCAGATTGGTCGGCAACAGCGACAACAGCCGGAGTTCAGCGGTCGTCAACGACGACGGACCGTAGGGAAGTGCCGCACGACCGGCGCGAAGTTGCGCGGCGAGGCGTTCGAACTGTTCGACCGATCTGGCCGCGATGGGATTGTCGCGCATCATCGGTTCGATCTCGTCGAGGAGCGTCTGGGCTCCTACACGATCGTCGAGCAGGAGGTGGGTCTCGATCAGGGTCAGCCGCGCCTGGATGTTCGCCCAACCGACGAGAGGGGCCAGATGCGCGAGGCTGCGAATCGACAAGGCGATGTCGGCGCGCGCTGCGGTCACATCGCCTGACATCGCTGCCACCAACGCATTCATGGAGGTGACCATCACCAGCGCAGGCTGATCATCGAGGTCATGCTCACGCTGCAATGCCCGAGCCGACCGCACGAGGGACCGAGTCAGCGCCAAGTCGTTCGATGCGCCGACGACCACCGCTTGATTGGCCAGACATTGAGCCTCGATGCTCGCGGCACCGATCAGGCGTGCTTCCGCTGCGCCCTCCCCCAGTGCCGTCAATGCCGTCTCGTCGTCGCCCAGCGCCAGGCTGAGCACGCCGTACCCGAAACACGCCAAGGCGTGCCACATCCCCGGCGGGAGCTGCTCGTACGCGTGCCGAGCGTCTGCCAACGCCTGGGCGTCGGCATGGGGGCTGACCAGCGCTCGAAGCGTCTCGAGGTGCAGCCGGTCGTCCCGGCACCGCGACCCGCGTGCGACCGCCTCGTCAGCGAATCGGAGCCACTGTGCGGCGGCTGCGGGGTCGCCGGCACCGATCGCCGACATCGACGCAGTGATACACAGCGGGGCGCTCGAGATCATCGTTTTCGTCGGGACAGAACCCAGCCATCGGTTCACCGTCGAGAATGCGCCCAAGGTGAGGTATGCGGGGGCGTGGTCGTCGACGAGGCGAGCTGCCCGATCGAGTTGCCCGGAACGAACAGCCAGCCGGATGGCCTCGTCGATGTCGCCGGCCTGCTCGAACCACTCGCTCGCACGTAGATCCAGCTCACGTCGGCCAGCCGTGTCACATCGTTCGAACGTGTCGAACAGCACGTCACGGACCAGCGGGTGGACTCGAACGGTGCCGCTGCGCGACTCGAGCGGGATGACCATCAGGGCTCGCTCGCAGAGCTGGAGCAGGTCGCTGGAGTCGCTGCGCTCGAACACGTCGTCGCACATCGGCGCCGACAGCCGCTCGAGGCAGCTGGCGCGCATCAGGAACTCCACCGCGGTTGCTGGCAGACCCGCCAGCCACTCCTCGCGCACGAAATCGGCGACGGCATGGTCGTGTCCGATTGTCCGCTCCTCGGTCTGTCCGTCGGCACCCACCGTCAGCGCGGCCAGGCGGATGCCGACGGGCCATCCCTCGGTCTGCTTCACCAGCCGCTCCACGACGTCAGCGCCGACGGTGACGCCCATCGAGTCGAGCAGACGCCGGGCCTCGCCGGCGCCCAGCCGGAGGTCCTCCATCGACACGTCGACGAGGCCGGCGTAGAGGCGAAGCCGTGCCAACGTGAGGTGCGGCACGGCGCGGCCGATCAGCACGACCGTCGACGTCGGTCCGAGGTTGTCGACGACGGCTCGGAGCAACCTGGCCACTGGCGCCTCGTCGATGATGTGGACGTCATCGAAGACAAGGATGAACGGGGTCGGGCAGTCCCGAACGAGGCGCGCGAGTGCCGTGACGGCCGCGGCGTCATCCTGCACCGCGTCGGCGATCAGGTTCGCAACGTCGGACTGGTCGACGCCCGCGACCTGGCGCAGCATGCCGACCACGAGCAAGAAGAACTGCTCGGGATCGTTGCGACTGGGATCGACAGTGGCCCAGGCCACAGGTCGTCCGTCGGAGCGTGCCCACGTCGCCACTTGCGATGTCTTGCCGTAGCCAGCTGGTGCCAGGACGAGCGCAACGCGTCCAGCCGCGTTCGACAACCGTCGCGAGACGGAGTCGACCGTAACCAGGTCGTCCGAAACGACCGGGACCGACACCGCCACGTTGCCCCTGTTCTCCACCCGACTCACGATTCCTTCCGACGGCCGACTCTTCGCCAGCAAGTGTCGCGCACGCCAGACCCTCGCGGGTAGGCCGTAGGTCACGAGCGGCACCCGAGATGTCACTCCGCCATCGCCCGCTGGCACGAGCTGCTCGACCCGATTCATCCGGAATGGGGGATGACGCTGGCCGTCGATGTCGACATCATGGTGAACGGTCTCCGGTGCTGACTTCCGGAACACCGAACAATCCGATGCAACCGTGTCGGGCATCGCACGAAAGGATCGCTACGAAGATGAGTGAACTCGATGAATTGGGTCCTGTGGACTATCTGGTGGTCGAATTCCCACCCGGTGTCTCCAACTTCAACGGCGAGATGGCCGCCGAGCTGGCCGCACTCGCGGAGGCCGGCACGATCCGCCTGCTCGATGTGCTGATTCTGCAGAAGGACGACGACGGCGAGATCGAAGCGCTCGAGATCGACGACCTCGACGAGGTTCCCGAACTGGTGGCCCTCGAGGCCGAGATCGCTGAGATCCTCGCTGCCGAGGACGTTGCGCACCTTGCGGCCGCAATGGAGAATGGCACGACCGCTGGTGTCATCGTCTGGGAGAACCTCTGGGCCGCACCATTCGCCTCCGCCGCACGACGAGCCGGCGGACAACTGATCGCAACCGACCGGATCCCCGTCCAGGCGATCCTCGCATCCCTCGAGGCCGACGAAGCCTCGACCAACGAAGGAGTCTGACATGCCTCTCCGTCCCGCACGCCGAGCACGCCGTGGCGTCGTCGGCGCACCCGTCGCCCGAACTGCTGCCGTCGTCGGCACTGCTGCGGTGGTCTCGCACGGCGTCAACCGCCGTCAGGATCGACGCGAGGACCGACGCGATCGGCGCTGAGCCGATCGAACAACACCTCCACGTCCCAGACCGAACGCGGGTGTCGGGCCGACTGCGGTCCGATACCCGCGTCGTACCATCGGGCCGAACAGCCCCGAGCTGACCGACCAGTCCAGCGTCGAGGACAGCACGATGAGCACTCCCCCAATGTGGACCGAACCGATTGACGAATCTGTCGGAAGCCGCGGATCCCGGGTGGCGTACGCCGGCTTGGCGTTCGGCATCCTGTTCGTTCTCGGCTGGTTGCTGCTCCGCGAGCGCCCACAGCTCAGCGCGACCGATCAGGAGCTGATCGACTACTTCGGCGATCCTGCCAGTCGACGAACGTCGCGACTGGCTGGCCTGTACGTGGTGCCATTCGCGGCGATCGCGTTCATCTGGTTCATGGCGGCGATGCGCGCCCGATTCGTGGCGGCCGGTGGACGCGAGAACGTCCTGCTGTCGACGGCACACATGATGGCGGGGGCCCTGTTCGTCGCCGCGATGTTCCTCGTCGGGGCCGTCGAGTTGGCGATGGCATGGATGGTCGACACCGCTGACGGTGCGGCGGTCGACGTCGCCGCCGCTCGGGCGATGCTCGCACTGGGCACCGCACTGGCTCAGATGGTTGCGCTTCGGGCCGGAGCGGTCTTCATTGCGGTGAGCACGACTCGAGCGATGCGGTCCGGGCTCTTCCCCCGCTGGTACGGCATCGTGAGCATGGCGCTCGCGCTCACACTGCTGCTCGCCTCGACGAGAGTGACACAGGTCGTCTTGCTGATGCCGCTCTGGGTCGCCGGCTCGAGTGTCCTCATCCTCGTTCGCCGCCAACTGCGAGAACTGGAGCTCGGCGCGTGACACGCCGTCTCGGTGGGCGGCGTCTCCCACCCTGACGGACCGAGGCAATCACCCACTCTGGTGGATTCGATGGATGCCGACGACGTGCTCAAGATGGAACCAGCACGGGTCCCGTCGCGTCGCAGATCCCCTGCGCGGGCAAGGCCCGGAGAATCGCGAATGAACCGGAGGATGTGTCATGGATGCTCATGAAGTCGTGGTGGCGGTGTACCCGGCTCGCACCAGCGCGAAGGAGGACTTCGACGAGTTGGTGCGACGGATTCAGGCCAAGGACGTCCGCAGCGACGGTGCCATCCTCATCGAGAAGGACGAGTCGGGCGAGGTCCTGGTCAGCGAGACCGGTGACCACCTCGGGCGTCGCGGGGCAGGATGGGGCGGTGGAGTCGGCGTGCTCGTCGGACTCGCCGCTCCGCCGCTGCTCGCGTCCGTCGCTGTTGGCGCGGCCGCCGGCGGTGTCGTGGGCAAGTTCGCGAAGCACAAGCTCGAGAGCGGCCTCGAGGAGGGTTTCGGCGAGAACCTGAAGCCCGGCATGGCTGCGGTCGTGACGATCATCCACGTCGACGATCGTCTGGCGGCCGAGCAGGCCCTGGCCGGCTCACCGGCCAAGTCGGTGGCCGCCATCGACGGCAACGGCCTCGGCGACTTGAAGGATGCGCTCGCTGAGGCGGCGGGCAAGTTCAATCCCGATCGCACGGTGCTGCCGCTCCCCGATCGGGCCTTCGGCGGATCGATCGGCCGAACGATCCAGGAGTCGGTCGGGGACTGGACGATCATCGCCGGTCAGAAGGCGCCGGAGAATGCTCCGAACGTCCTGATCGTGCTGATCGACGACGCCGGCTTCGGCGGACCGGACACGTTCGGCGGGGCGATCAACACCCCGAACCTCACCCGGGTCCAGGAGATGGGACTCACCTACAACCGCTTCCACGTCACTGCGGTGTGTTCGCCCACTCGCGCTGCGCTGCTGACGGGGCGCAACCACCATCGTGTCGGCATGGGCGGCATCGCCGAGTTCCCGGGACCGTTCCCCGGCTACACGGGCACGCGCCCGCGGAGTTGCACGGGGCTACCTCGGATCCTCAAGGAGAACGGCTACATGACCGGCGGCTTCGGCAAGTGGCACATGACGCCGGGTCGCGAGATGGGTCCGGCCGGTCCGTTCGACCACTGGCCCCTGGGCTGGGGCTTCGACCACTGGTGGGGGTTCCTCACCGGCGCGGCCGGTCAGTACGACCCGGTGATCACGCAGGACAACTCGGTGATCGGCGTCCCCGAGGGCGACGACGGCAAGCTCTACTACTTCCCCGACGACATCACCGACAAGTCGGTCGAATGGCTGCATGCGATCCGGGCCCACGACGCCACGAAGCCGTGGTTCATGTACTACTCCACGGGCTGCAGCCACGCTCCGCACCATGTCGGCAAGGAGTGGGCCGACAAGTACAAGGGGCAGTTCGACGACGGCTGGGACGCCTACCGCGAGAAGACCCTCGAACGCCAGAAGCGCCTCGGCGTCGTCCCGGAGGACACCGAGCTCTCCGAGCGCCCCGAACTGTTCCCGGCCTGGGACACGCTGGGCGACGACGAGAAGCTGCTCTACGCCCGCCAGATGGAGGTGTTCGCCGGGTACTCGGAGAACGCTGACTGGAACGTCGGGCGGCTGCTCGACTCGATCGACGACATGGGCGAGTTGGACAACACCGTCATCGTCTACATCTGGGGCGACAACGGCGCCAGCATGGAAGGCACCATCACCGGCTCGTTCAACGAGACGACGTTCTTCAACGGCCTCGTGTTCGAGACCGAGGAGCAGCTCGCGCTGATCGAGAAGTACGGCGGCATCGAGGAGCTGGGCGGCGAGCACACCGCACCACACTTCGCTGCTGCCTGGGCCCACGCCAACAACACGCCGTTCCCGTGGGGGAAGCAGATGGCCAGCCACCTCGGTGGCGACCGGGACCCGATGGTCATCGCCTGGCCGGGGCGGATCGCCGCGGGAGGAGACCTGCGTACCCAGTTCACCCATTGCATCGACATCGCGCCGACGCTGCTCGACATGATCGGCATCCCGGAGCCGACGATGGTCGACGGGGTGGCACAGGAGCCGATGGACGGCACGAGCTTCGCCTACACCTTCGACGACGCCGAGGCCGACGAACGACACACCCTGCAGTACTTCGAGATGTACGGCAGCCGCGCCATCTATCAGGACGGCTGGTGGGCGTGCACCCGGCTCGACAAGGCCCCGTGGGACTTCTCCCCCGAGACCTTGCAGCGCTTCTCGCCCTACGACATGAGCCAGGACGTGTGGGAGCTGTACTACCTCCCCGACGACTTCAGCCAGTCACGCGACGTCGCAGCGGAGCACCCGGAAAAACTGGCCGAGCTGCAGGAGGTGTTCTGGCAGGAGGCCGAGCGCAACAAGGTGCTGCCACTGCTCGGCGGTCTGTCGGTGTTCTTCGGCGACCTGCCGCCGATGCCGACGGTCACCCGGTACACGTACCACGGCGACGTGCAGAACGTCTCGACCACGTTGCTCCCCCGGATCTACGGCCGGTCGTACGCCATCGAGGCCGACCTGAACATTCCCGAGGGTGGCGCGGAGGGCGTGCTGTGCGCCTTCGCCGACTTCATCGGCGGATTCTCACTGTGGGTCGACGAAGAAGGCCACCTGGTCCACACGTATCAGTATCTCGGCGTCGACACGTACAAGCAGGTGTCGACCGAGTCGCTCCCCACCGGCGACATCACCGTGAAGATGCTGTTCGACGCCGACGAACCCAAGCCGGGGACGGGTGGGCAGGTGTCCCTCTGGGTCGGGGATCGCCAGATCGGCGGCGGCGAGATGCCCCACACCGTGGCCATGCTGTACACCACGTACGCCGCCATGGATATGGGACGCGACAACGGTGGCGTCGTCGACCTCGACTACGAGGACAAAGCGCCGTACGCCTTCACGGGAACCGTGAAGAAGGTCGTGTTCGACCTGATGCCGCTCGACCAGGCGTCGGAGGAGGCGCTGCACGCCCACGGCTCACACCAGGGCGTCGCGGCCGGCGCCGCCGGATGAGCCGACCGGCGAACGCGATGGCTACGACCGCCGAGCCGGTGACGGCTCGGCGGCCGTTCCACGTCCTCGCGAAGCCGACGGGCCCGATCTGCAACCTCGACTGCGAGTACTGCTACTTCCTCGCAAAGGAAGCGTTGTATCCGGGCGACCGATTCCGGATGTCCGACGACGTCCTCGAGACCTACGTCAGCCAGTTGCTCGAGTCGCACCCCGACGGTGAGGTGACCGTCGCCTGGCAAGGCGGAGAGCCCACGCTCATGGGCCTGGACTTCTTCCGTCGGGCGGTTGACCTGGCCGAACGACTCCGACGGCCGGGTCAACGCCTGCTGCACACCATCCAGACCAACGGGACGCTGCTCACCGACGAGTGGGCAGCGTTTCTCGCAGAGCACGAATTCCTCGTCGGCCTCAGCATCGACGGTCCACCCGAACTCCACGACCACTACCGCGTCGACAAGAAGGGTCGGCCGAGTTCGGACCGGGTGCTGGCCGGGCTCGCCCATCTCCGCGCCCATGCGGTGGAGGTCAACGTCCTGTGCACCGTGAACGCCGCGAACCAGAACCACCCGCTCGATGTCTACCGATACTTCCGTGACGACCTGAGCATTCGCCACATCCAGTTCATCCCCATCGTCGAGCGCTCGTCGGGGGCCGAACCTGCTGCCACCGACCGGGTCAGCGACCGCTCGGTGGATCCCGACGCGTGGGGGGCCTTCCTCATCGCCGTCCACGACGAGTGGGTACGACGCGACGTCGGGGAGATGTTCGTCCAGATGTTCGACGCCGCACTCGCTGCCTGGCTCGAGCTGCCGGCCACCATGTGCATCTTCGGACGCACCTGCGGCGACGCCGTGGCACTCGAGCACAACGGCGACCTCTACTCGTGCGATCACTTCGTCGACCCAGAGCACCTACTCGGCAATGTGGCGCAGACGCAGCTCGTCGAGCTCATCGCCTCGCCGCAGCAGCGAGCCTTCGGACAGGACAAACTCGATTCGTTGCCCGAGTACTGCCGGTCCTGCCACGTGCGGTTCGCCTGCAACGGCGAGTGCCCCAAGAACCGCTTCGTGCTCACGCCCGACGGTGAACCCGGCTTGAACTACCTCTGCAGCGGCTACCGAGCGTTCTTCGACCACCTCGACGGGCCGATGCACCTGATGGCCGATCTCGTTCGATCCGGGCGATACGCCGACGAGATCATGCACGTCTTCGCGGCCGCTGGACGGAACGGACCGTGCCCGTGTGGAAGTGGCCGCAAGGCCAAGCACTGCCATCAGTCCTGACGCAGCGACGATCACGACTCGGACGTAGCGGCCTCGGACGACGCCGGCCGGACTAGGGTCGGGACCTCACCGGGTCTCCGACGCAATCCAACAGGACGTGCCGAATGGGCATTCACATCGGCATCGAACACCGCACGACGTACCGCTTCGACCGCGCCGTTCAGATCCACCCGCACGTGCTGCGGCTTCGCCCCGCGCCGCATTGCCGGACGCCCATTCTCGCGTACAGCCTGCGCGTCACGCCGAGCGAGCACTTCGTGAACTGGCAGCAGGACCCCTTCGGTAACTTCATGGCCAGGCTCGTGTTCCCGGAGCCGGCGACGACGCTCGACATCACCGTCGACCTCATCGCCGACCTGACCGTGATCAACCCGTTCGACTTCTTCGTCGAGGAGTCGGCCAAGGCATACCCGTTCGTCTACGAACAGCAGCTCGCGCTCGATCTCGAGCCGTACCTGCGGCCCGCCCAGTCGATCGGGCCGAGGCTGAAGCAATGGCTGTTGGGCAACGGTGCGCCGACCGAGCCCACGCCGATCGCCGACTTCCTCGTCGGATTGAACCAGCGGCTCTACCAGGACATCGAGTACTCGATCCGCATGGAACCAGGCGTGCAGACCCCGGACGAGACGCTCGCACGAGGAATCGGGTCGTGCCGGGACACCGGGTGGCTCCTCGTCGAAGCCCTCCGGCACCTCGGGCTCGCCGCCCGATTCGCGTCGGGCTATCTCGTTCAGCTGACCTCCGACCAACCGTCGCTCAGTGGCGCCGACGGTCCGCAGGCAGACTTCACCGACCTCCACGCGTGGGCCGAGGTCTACATTCCCGGAGCCGGATGGATCGGCCTCGATCCCACGTCGGGTCTGTTCGCCGGTGAAGGACACATCCCACTCGCCTGCACACCCCACCCGTCCACGGCGGCGCCGATCTCGGGCAGCACCGGTCCGGCCGAGGTCACCTTCGAATACTCCAACGTCGTGCATCGAATCCGGGAGGACCCACGGGTCACGTTGCCGTACACGCCAGAGCAGTGGGCACGTATCGACGAACTCGGCGAGGAGGTCGACCAGCGCCTCGACGCCGGTGACGTGCGGTTGACGATGGGCGGCGAACCGACGTTCGTGTCGATCGACGACATGGAGGGTGCCGAATGGAACACCGCCGCCGACGGTGAGGCGAAGCGATCCCTCGCGCTCGAACTCACCCGGCGCTTGCACGACCGATTCGCAAACGGCGGGTTGATCCAGCACGGTCAGGGCAAGTGGTATCCCGGCGAAGCACTCCCCCGCTGGCAACTCGGCATCGTGTGGCGAGACGACGGCGAACCGTTGTGGCAACGCCATGATCTGCTCGCCGCTCCGACGAAGCCAGGAACGTCGACCATCGACGACGCGCGACGCGTCGCCGAGGGCATCGCCGCCGGTTTCGGCCTCGATGCCGAGCGGCTCCTCGCCGCACACGAAGATCCGGTC
Organism: Ilumatobacteraceae bacterium; assembly: GCA_963741875.1. Classification (GTDB taxonomy): domain Bacteria; phylum Actinomycetota; class Acidimicrobiia; order Acidimicrobiales; family Ilumatobacteraceae; genus Sva-07. The sequence continues at coordinate 545,419 of CAVUJO010000003.1, forward strand.
GACCAAGCCTGGCGCGAAGCCCGCCTCCCCGAGGGCGATCCACCGATGCTCGATGCGGCCGACGATGACGACGTCGGCGAGCCCGATGCACGCGTGCGATTGATCGAACGCCTCGGCGGTCCGATCGCCCAGCCCGTCGGATTCGTCATGCCATTGCACCCATCGGCTGACGGCGACGGCTGGGGCACGACCACCTGGAACCTTCGCCGCAATCGGCTGTACTTGACGCCCGGCGACTCGCCGATCGGCCTGCGTCTCCCGCTCGACTCGCTCACGTGGTCCCCGCTTCCCGTCGAGTTCGAGCGCTCACCGTTCGAACTGCGTGGCGAGCTGCCGCCGACGGGCACGCTGCCCGCCGCACCGGCGACGATCGTCGAGCTCCACGAGGCTCCACCGACGGCGATTGCGGTGGAGTCGAGGGACGGTCACGTCCGGGTGTTCCTGCCGCCGCTCGAGCGCGCCGAGGACGTCGTCGAGTTGTTGGCCGTGATCGAGTCGGTGGCGGTCGAACTCGAGTGTCCGCTCATCATCGAGGGCTACCCATTGCCGCGCGATCCGCGCTTGACGACCCTGATCGTGACCCCGGATCCCGGCGTCATCGAAGTGAACGTCCAGCCCAGTTCGTCCTGGAGACAGCTCAGCACCATCGTCGGAACGCTCTACGAGGAGGCCCGGCTCACCCGGCTCGGCACCGAGAAGTTCTCCCTCGACGGCAGCCACACCGGCACGGGCGGCGGCAACCACGTCACCCTCGGAGGAGCGACACCCGCCGACAGCCCGTTGCTGCGTCGTCCGGATCTCCTCCGCAGCATGGTCACGTTCTGGCAACACCATCCCTCGATGTCGTACCTGTTCTCCGGCCAGTTCATCGGCCCGACGAGCCAGGCCCCGCGAGTCGACGAAGGGCGCACCGACACCGTCTACGAACTGGAGATCGCCTTCGCCGAGCTGGAACGTCAAGGTCCTGAGGTCCCGCCGTGGATGGTCGACCGTCTCGTGCGGCATCTGCTCGTGGACCTCACCGGCAACACGCATCGTTCCGAGTTCTGCGTCGACAAGCTGTTCAGCCCGGACAGCGACCGGGGTCGACTGGGCATCCTCGAACTCCGGGCGTTCGAGATGCCGCCCCACCCGCAGATGGCCCTCGTCCAGTCGTTGCTCGTGCGAGCGCTCGTCGCCCGTTTCTGGGAGCACCCCTACTCGGGCCGACTCGTCCGGTGGGGCACAGATCTCTACGACCGATATCTGCTGCCCTGGTACGTCCGTGCCGACATCCACGACGTCGTCGCCGACCTCGGTCGTCACGGCATCGACTTCGACATCGCCTGGCTCGAGCCGTTCCTCGAATTCCGCTTTCCGCTCGTCGGCGAAGTCGAACTCGGCGAGGTGCGCCTGGAACTGCGCCACGCGATCGAGCCGTGGCACGTCTTGGGCGAGGAAGTCGCCGGGTCGGGCACCGCCCGCTATGTCGACTCCTCCGTCGAGCGGCTGCAAGTGCTGCTGCAAGGGTTCAACCCGGCCCGCCACATCCTCACCTGCAACAGTGTTCCCGTGCCGCTGGAGCCGACGAGCACGTCCGGTACCGGCGTGGCCGGCGTGCGATTCAAGGCCTGGGCACCGTGGTCAGCACTGCATCCCACGATCGACGCGCACGGTCCGCTCGTGTTCGATCTGATCGACCGCTGGAGCTCGAAGTCGGTCGGCGGGTGCACCTACGAGATCTCGCATCCGGGCGGCCGGACCTACGAGACGTTCCCCGTGAACTCCGCGGAGGCAGAGGCTCGTCGATACAGCAGGTTCTTCAAGCACGGGCACACCCCCGGCAGTGTCGACGTCGCCGAACTCGATCGGCTCGCGGCAGCGGTTCCACGCGAGTACTCCCGCACGCTCGACCTCCGCCGCCACGCCCCCGCGCCATGAGCGGGCGCTCGTGATCCTGTGACGGTGATCCTGTGACGGTGGTGCGGTGACCGTGCCACCCAGTGTCGACCCGATCGCCGGCTATCAGCCGCTGGCAGGCGGCCGTGACGAAATGGTGCACGCCGACGGCGGTATTCGGGATCACTGGTCCGGCGTGGCGACCGCGTATCGGGCGCTCGGCGGCGCAGAACTGACACGGCGGCGCGACGAGATCCAGATGTTGCTCGAGCAGGACGGGGTGACGTACAACCATCCCGCCGAGCAGCAGCGCCAGCACCGGGCCTGGACGCTCGACCCCATTCCGTTCATCATGCCGAGCGCCGAGTGGTCGGTCATCGAACGCGGCATGATCCAGCGGGCCGAGCTGCTCGATCTCGTACTCCAGGACCTGTACGGCGAACGTCGGCTGTTGCGGAGCGGCGTCGTGCCGCCGGAGATGATCCTCTCGGATCCGCAGTTCGTGCGTGCCTGCGACGGCATCCGCCTTCCCGGCGACAAACAACTCGTCGTGTTCGGCGCCGACCTCGCCCGTTCCGCCGACGGCGGCTGGGTGGCACTCGGGCAACGCACACAGGCGCCGTCCGGTGCCGCGTATGCACTCGAGAACCGACGGGTGATGTCTCGCGTGTTCCCCAACATCTTCCGCACGACCGGCGTCGAGCGTCTCACCCCGTTCATCCAGGCGATGCGGTCGGCGCTGCTCGGTGCTGCACCGCACGGTGTGGACGACCCGTCGATCGTGATCCTGTCGCCGGGCTCACTGTCCGAAACCGCGTTCGAGCACGCGTCGATCGCGGCTCAGCTCGGCTATCCGTTGGTGCAGGGGTCCGATCTCCAGTCACGCAATGGCCGCGTCGGCCTGCGGACCGTCGGCGGCTGGGTGCCGGTGCACGTGATCCTGCGGCGCGTCGACGCCGGATTCTGCGACCCGCTCGAGTTGCGCTCCGATTCGACGCTCGGGATTCCCGGCCTCACCGACGCCTGTCGAGCCGGCACGGTGAGTGTCGTCAACACCCTCGGCTCCGGCGTCCTCGAAAACGCCGGGCTCGGCGGGATGATGAACACGTTGGCGAAGCATCTGCTCGGCAGCGATCTCACCCTCGAGTCGGTCCCGTCGTGGTGGTGCGGCGATCCGGCGAGTCGTTCGCACGTTCTCGCCCACCTCGGGGAGCTCGTTGTGCGCCCACTGTCGCGTTCGACCCTCGAGCACTCGATCGACACGACGCTGGCCAGCAGCACCGACATCGACGAGCTGCGACGGCGCATCGTTGCCCGCCCCGACCAGTGGGTCGGCCAGGAACGGCTCGTACCCGCCTCGGCGCCGGTGCTCACCGACGCGGGCATCGTCGCCCGGTCGACGGTGCTGCGAACCTTCGCCGTCGCCCACGGAGGCTCCTACGTCGCGATGCCGGGCGGGCTCGCTCGGGCGGGTTCGCGCGATTTGGCCGGGCCGATCACCAACCTGGCAGGTGCCGAGTCGAAGGACGTGTGGGTGCTCGGCTCAGATGCCGCCCGGGTCATCGAGTTCCGCCCAGAGGAGCTCACTCCTGCCCAGACGACGCCGATCGACGCCTTGCCGTCGAGCGCGGCCGAGCATCTGTTCTGGCTCGGGCGCTATGCAGAACGCGCCGAGGCGACGGTGCGTCTGATTCGAACGATCAACGCTCGGCGCGACGAGTTCGACAAGGCCCCTCCCGGTCCCGGGCCGGCGTCGTTGGCCGTGTTGCTCGAAGCCTTGACGCGGATCACGGGCACCTACCCCGGCTTCGTGGGTGACGACGCAACTGCACTCTTCGAGGATCCGAGCGACGAGCTGTTCTCGCTGGTCGCCGACGAGCGACGCCCGGGAACCGTCGCCCACGCGATCGCCCACATGTTCGATGCGATCGACGTGGTCCGCGACCAGTTGTCGATCGACACCTGGCTCGTCGTGGGCTCGCTCCAGCGAGAACTCGAGCGGCTCGAACACGGCATCGGTGCCGGTGACGACGAGGACGCGACGGCGAGGACGCTCGACGCATTGCTCCACGGTCTGCTGGCGCTGTCCGGTCTCGCGAACGAATCGATGGTGCGCGACCAGGGCTGGCAGTTCATGGAGGCCGGTCGACGGATCGAACGGGCACTGCATGTGATCGTGCTGGTCGGTTCAGCGCTCAACAGCGAACACAGCGCACCGGTCGAGAGCCTGATCGTCGAGTCGGTGCTCACCGCCGGGGAGAGCATCATCACCGCCCGACGCCGGTACCGATCGCATGTGCTCACCTCGACGACGATCGACCTACTCTTCCTCGACGAAGGCAACCCCCGCTCGGTGGCCTTCCAGCTCGACCGGCTGGGCGAGAGCCTCATGTTGCTCCCCACGCACCGTTCAACCGGTGCGAGGCCCTCCGCGTTGCAGCTGTTCGGCGAGGTCAGCGAGTTGGTCGACGGCGTCGATTCGAGCCGGCTCGCCCGCGTCGACGAAACGGGCTACCGCCCCGACCTCGATCTGTTCGTCAGCACCGTCCGTGCCAAGCTCTCGATGATCTCGAACGCTGTCGAGGCAGAATCGTTCACGAAGTTCCGCCCCCAACACGCCATGGTGGGCCCCTTCGACACGGGGCGACCGCTCGACGACACTCGCGTCAGCCCGGGCGACTCGACGTGATCTACCAGGTGTCGCACACCACGCGATACGACTACGACGCGCCCGTCGTTGCCAGTTTCGCAGAGCTCCGACAGCTGCCCGACGATGTCGACGGCCAGGTGTGTCAGCGTCGCACGATCACCACCGATCCGGTGGCGGAGCACCATCGGGAGCATCGCGACTACTTCGGCAACCTCGCCGCCGTTGTGGTGGTGCGCGAGAAACACACTCAGCTGATCGTCACGAGTACCAGCGTCGTCGACACCGGTGATCGCCCCACAGCGTTCGGTGACGACGGCCGCCGACCGTGGGAGTCGTACACCGTCGCTGAGGCGCCCGCAGATGACTTGACCGCGGTCGAGTTCACCCTCGACTCGTCCCTCGTCGCCCGCTCCGAACAGCTCGCTTCGTACGCCCAGCCGTCGTTCGGGAACAACGTGTCGCTCGCAGACGGCGTGATGTCACTCTGCGCACGCATCCACGCCGATTTCGAGTTCGACGCCAAGGCGACCGAGATCGACACGCCGATCGCCGAGGTGATGGCAATGCGCAAGGGAGTGTGCCAGGACTTCGCTCACGTGATGATCGGTTCGCTGCGGTCGCTGGGCGTGCCGGCGGCCTACGTGAGCGGCTACCTGGAGACGCTGCCGCCTCCCGGTAAACCGCGTCTGACCGGTGCCGACCGGACACATGCATGGGTGGGCATCTCGCTCGGAGGCGGACGTTGGATCGGGATCGATCCAACGAACAACCAGATCGCCGGTGCGCGCTATGTGACCACGGCGCGCGGACGTGACTACGCGGACGTGCCCCCGTTGAAGGGCGTGATCTTCACCGACGCAGAATCGAGTCGCCTCACGGTCTCCGTCGACGTCGCAGCACAATGACGGCACGTCGCGACGGCGCGCGAGTTCCACACCGACACCGTTAGCGTCAGCTCATGCAGCCGTTCCCGTGCTCGGTCTGTCAACAGCTCCTCTTCTTCGACAACTCGACGTGTCTTCGGTGTGGCTCGCGGCTGGGATATGTACCCGACGAAGGTCAGCTCATCGCGGTGCGGACGGTCAGCGACGGCGTGGAGCGAGCGGACGGAACCCAGGGCAAGTACCGCCCGTGCGCGAACCAGCTCGTCGCACGCTGCAACTGGCTCATTCCGGCCGACGACCCGGCGGCGTTGTGTGCGAGCTGCCGACTCACATCGGTTCGACCGAACAACAACGAGGTCGACTCGCTCGAAGCGTTCGCCGATGCCGAAGCCGCGAAGCGGCGACTACTCCACCAGCTCATGGAACTCGGCCTGCCCGTCATCGATCGCTCGACCGACACCGAGCACGGCGTGTCCTTCGAGCTGCTGTCGTCGCGAGGTCAGAACGTGACCACCGGGCACGATTCCGGGGTGATCACGCTCGACCTCTCCGAATCCGACGACGCACATCGCGAGTTCGTCCGACAGCAACTCGGCGAGCAATATCGCACCGTACTCGGCCATCTCCGCCACGAGATCGGCCACTACTACTGGCCGCGCCTGGTACTCGACACCGATCGTCTCGACTCGTTCAGAACGCTCTTCGGCGACGAACGGGTGTCGTACGAGGCAGCGCTCGAGCAGCACTATGCGACGGGTCCCGAAGTCGACTGGTCGGGAACCCACGTGAGTCAGTACGCCACGATGCATCCCTGGGAGGACTGGGCCGAGACGTTCGCTCACTACCTGCACATCCATGCCGGGCTGGCGACCGCCTCATCGATCGGTCTCGACGTCGGCGAGCCAGCCCGCTCCGCCGGTCACGCTGCCTGGTCGACGCGCGACCACATCGAGATCGGTCCGATGGTTCAGTCGTGGCTGGGACTCACGATTGCGTTGAACGCAATGGCGCGCTCGATCGGCCAGTCGGATCTCTACCCGTTCGTGCTCTCCCCGGTGGTCGTGGAGAAACTGGACTTCGTCCACCGCTCGATTGCAAGGACGGTGGCGACATGAGCAACGGGCAACGCGCTGGTCACGGCGCACCTCGAAGTGTTCGTCGTCGACGAGGCCGACATCGTGCTGGCAATCGCCGCTGCGAGTGGCTACGAACGCACCGACGAGCAGCTGCTCGTGAGCCTCGAGGGGCGCGAGGTCGGATTCAGCCAGGACGACCAGCTGTACTTCCTCAAGAACGTCGGTCGTGGGCTGTTGATCGTCGACTACCAGGCGACAATCCTCGGCGACGCTCCGGACGCAAGCGCCACCGACCTCGATGTCTTTCGCTACATACGACCCAGTCGTTACTGCGAGTCCGATCGGTTGGGTCCACTCGCCCGAGCCGAGTTCGCTGGGCTCGGTGGCGCTGACCTGCTCGCCGGTGTGTCCAGCTGGGTCGGCACCAACATCGCGTATGTCACCGGTTCGTCACGCCCGATCGATGGAGCAGTCGCGACGCTGCTCGCCCGAGAAGGCGTGTGTCGAGACTTTGCTCACCTGACAGCGGCGATGCTGCGGGCGAACAACGTCGCTGCACGGGTGGTGTCCGTGTATGCCCCCGGTCTCTCCCCGATGGACTTCCACGTCGTCACCGAGGCCTGCCTCGATGGCGAGTGGTACGTCGTCGACCCGACGTGCCTCGCTCCGCGCAGCTCGCTGGTGCGCATCGCCACCGGATCAGACGCCTCCGACATCGCGTTCCTCACCACCCTCCGCGGCGTGGTCGAGCTCAACTACATGTCGGTCACCGCAACCACCGACGGCATGCTGCCGAGCGACGAGATCACCGAGCTCGCTCGCCTGCGCTGATCGAGGGCCCATCGCTCCAGCGCCCACCGATGAGTCTCAGCGCGCACGGGGTGCGCCGAAACTCATCGCACCGTGCGCCGACCCCCAACGATGAGTCTCAACGCGCACAGGGTGCGCCGAAACTCATCGCACCGTGTAGATCACCCCCAACGATGAGTCTCAACGCGCACAGGGTGCGCCGAAACTCATCGCAGCGTGTAGATCTCGCAGCAGTTGCCTCGATGTACTGTGCGCGGGTGTCCCGTTACGTGATCGACGCTCGGACCCTGCTCCACATCGTGGCCAGCGAACTCGACATCCATTCCGATCATCAGCTCGTCGCCCCCAACCTGATCCGCTCCCAAGCACTCAACCTGCTGCTCGAGGACGTGCGCAACGGCAACCTCACCGAGGACGATGCGCTTCGCTACCACGAACGCTTCACGGAGCTCAAGATGCGGTTGCTCGGAGATCGCGTGTCGCGCCGCACCGCGTGGAAGATCGCACGCGTGAACGGGTGGGACACCACGTTCGACGCCGAATACCTCGCGGTGTGCAAGCTGCAAGCCGACGCACTTGTCACGATCGACCCGACCCTCGCTGCGAAGGCCGAAGGAATCGTGCCGCTCGCACCATTGGAGATGCTCTCCACGAGTTGAGCGACCTCGACCCGAACCATGTGCGACGGAGCGCTGTGCTCCGCCGAGGATCTCTCAGCGGCGACCAGATCTCGTCGGGATGGGGAGATTCGAACTCCCGGCCTCCTGCTCCCAAAGCGGGCGCGATATCGGGGAGCTCCGGCTCGTACCGGATCGTGGCGGGTCACTTGGCGAGGCGGTCGAGGATCTCTCGGTCGCGCTCGACCAGCTTCTTGGGGCACGCGGTGAAGTCATCGTCGGCCCTGACCCGTCGACCTCGGCGGGCGAGTACGCCGAGATCTCGGCTGCGTACTTGCGCTGGCGGCCTGCTCCGACACGCTGCGCATCGCTCGAAACAGCACCATGACCTCTGAATCACCGGCATGACGACCGGATTCATTGGGCAGTAACCTCCGCTGCGTGCATTTCGGCCAACACGAACCTGACGCGTGCTGGCCGTGCCTGCGGATCGATGTGGTCGGGTCCCCCAGGTGAGCGATCTTGTTGCGATCCGCGACCGTGCACGGTTCAGCGGACCGACCATGCGTTCGGGCGTCGTCGAGCGTTCTCGCCTGGACGAGCGGTATGCGTCGGCGACCGGTCAGGTGCTGCGCGTCCTGGCACCAGCCGGCTACGGCAAGTCGACGCAGGTATTGCGTTGGGTCGTCGACGACGAGCGACGAGTGCTGTGGCTCGACCTCGAACCCATCGACAACGATCCACTCGTGCTCGCCCACGCGATCGCCAATGGGCTCACCGATCGACCCTGGGGCGCCGTCGATTCCGGCGCCCATGTCGGCGTCCGATTCGATGGTGTCGCCCAACTGATCGCGGCTCCCGACGAGCCATTCGTCCTGGTCCTGGACGACGTCCACCACATCGTCAGCGAGGAATCCGGCGACCTGATCGATCTGATCATCGACCATCTCCAACCGCATTCGACGCTGGTCCTCGTCGGCCGTTCGCAACCGCGCTCCGCATCGATTGCCCGCTACCGCCTCGCTCCCGGTGTCATTGACGTCACCGCCGACGAACTCGCCTTCGACCTCGCCGAGACCGAGGAGATGCTGCTGATGCTCGGCCTCCAGCCGGACATCGACATGGTCGCCGAGATCGCCGAGCAGTTCGAGGGATGGCCCGCCGGGCTCCGGCTTGCCGGCCAGGTCCTGGCGACCCGCCAAACGGGTATCGACATCCCGGTGGACAAGCTCGGCGACCTCACCTACGTGACCGACTACGTGACCCAGGAATGGTTCGGGTCCCTCGACACCGACGATCAGATCTTCCTCACCGAGATCGGATGTCTCGGACGCTTCACCGGGACGCAGTGTGATGCGATTCTCGATCGACACGACTCCGCATCGACGCTGCGCAGGCTGTGCCGCGACGAGTTGATACTGATCGGGCTCGACCAGCACGACGAGTGGTACCGCATGCATGCCGTGCTCGCACGATGGCTGTCCGCTCGGCTCCGCAGCGTCGACCCAGACCGCTGGCGCAATATCCACGTGGCTGCCGCAACATGGTGGTCGAACCAGGGCGACACCGACCTCGCCGTTGAGCATGCCGCAGCGGCGGGCGACCTCGATCTCCTCGAGAACCTGGTGCTGCTCCAGTGTGGGCCCTACGCGGCACGCGGCATGTACCGGACGCTCGAACGCTGGCTGGAACACTTCAGCGAACCACACGTTCTCCGATCGTTGCCGCTCAAACAGGTCCAAGCGGTGCTTGCCGTCGGCTTCGGCGACGGTGAGCGGGCGCTCGGTTGGGTGCGGCTCTGTCGGACCGATCAGGTCACCTTCGACCCCACGCCCGGGAGCATCGCCGAGCTGCTCGGCCACCAGACCGATGCGCTGTTGGCGACGCTCGAGAACCTCCCAGCGATCGAACTGATCCCGATCGCTCGCAGCGCCTACCGCCACTTGCCGAACGGTGAATGGCGAGCGCTGGCCTGCCTGGCCCTCGGCGCGAACATGTACCTCTGCGGCCAGGACGGCGCGATCGACCTGATGCGCGAGGCCCTGTTCCAGAACGAGATCGCCCGGGCCACCACACTGCAGGCAACCGCTGCCGCATCGCTCGCCATCGTGCTCGACCTCGAAGGCTCGACGGACGAGGCCGCGGAACTGAGTGAACGAGCGATCCGCTTGATCGCCACACCACTCGGCAAGGACGCGTCTGCGACTGCGGTGTCACTGGCAATCGCCTCGCTCGTGGACGCGCGATCAGGGCGTCATGACGACGCAGTCGCACGCCATGGTGCAGCTCGGCTCAAGCTGGCGAAGTTCGATCGGTGCGCACCCTGGTTCAACATCCTGGGGCTCGTCCCCCTCATCCGGGCCAGCCTGCTCCTCGACGACGCGAGAACCGCGCTCGACCTCGTGCACGAGCTGGAGCGGAGGATGGAAATCCAGGACGACACCACGCCGCTCGCCAAGCACGTCGGTGAGTTGGGTGCCGCAGTGCGGGTGGCCAATGACGTCTTCAGCGATCGGTCGTGGGCGCTGACCCCTGCTGAGTTGCGCATCATGCAGTACCTGCCGACCAACCTCAGCCTCGTGGACATTGCGAAGCGGGTCTACGTGTCGCGGAACACCGTCAAGAGTCACACCAACGCCATCTACCGAAAGCTCGGTACGACCTCGAGAGCCGAGGCCGTCGATCGCGCACGCGCGGCCGGCCTCATCCACGAGACGCCCATCTGAGGGCGAGGCTCGGCTCGGCGCACGTCCGACGGCCGCGCTCGTCCTGGCTGCTCCGGGTGAGTGACAGGGTCGACCGTTTCCCGCGTTCGTCGGCTGGAACTCAGGGCGACAGCTGGGTCGGCCAGTCTCCGGTGGCGGACCATTGCTGGCCCGCCGCTTGCTGGCGACTCTGGAAGTCCTCCAGGCACTTGCCAGACAGGAATGCATCGATCGAGCAGTTCTCGCCCGCGGGGGCGGTGAGACCCATGCCGTTGGTCTGGGTGACCTGTGCGTCGGGCGGGTTCTGCGGCAGCGGCAACGACGGGTCTGTCGACTGCGGGCATGGCGCGCCCTGGGTGACGTCATTGGCGCTGAGTGCGTTCTCCCAGTTCTGGTTCTGGCCCTTCTCGCGGACGAGGAGCATGTTGGGCGCAAGGTCGGTCTGCCTACCGCTCTTGAGCAGGTTCCAGCCGTTGGCCTCGACGACCGCTGCGATCTGGTCGATCTGGTCCTGCGTGGCCGTGTCCGGGTAGAGCACCACGGTGGCGCTGCCGTCCGGGTTCTGGGCGATCTGGGTGTTGCCGAGCTGTGAGTTCTGGAGCGTGCCGAATGCGTCGAGCTGCTTCTCCGCCCCGTAGATGACGATGCTGTAGAAGCTGACGTCGTAGTCGTCGCCGGTGTTCAGGGTCGACTCGGTCGCCCCCGTGTAGTCAGGGAAGCTCGGAACCTGTGGGATGTGGACCAGCGACACCACGTCGTTCGGGAGGTTCGCCATGACATACCCACCGCACGCGTCGGGCGGGCTGCCCTTCGGCGGTGCCGAACTCACGTCGGCATAGGGCGCGTTGGTCGCGACGTTGCGGTAGAACTGCACTTCGTTCGGCACCGGCGAGGGCGGGAACTCCTCTCCCATCGCCCCGGAGAACGACCCCGTCTGGAACAGGAACTTCGGCAGGTCGTCGAGGTCTTCCTTCGAGGGCGGGTTGGCGTCGGCAAAGGTGATGACCGGGCTGTTCGTCTCGGCGTTGTACCAGAACTCCTCGGGCAACTGGCTCTGGGAGCCACAGTCATCGACCGGTGTCGACGTGAGTTCGCCGGTGCTCGAATCGGTGAGGAACGCGGACATGGTGGGATATGGCGTGTTCGTGTCGCCGGCGAACCCGAAACGGTCGTAGTTGCCGATGCCGTCGTTGCCGAACGACCAGTAACTGCGGGACACGAACGAGACGCCGGGGCTGTCGCCTTGCGCCGGGAGCAGCGCGACGTTCTTGCCGTCGGCCTCCATGTCCGACACCACACTGGACGGTGTCGTGCTCGGCATGAAGTACAGCGTGAACGAGCGCTCGGGCGCGAGAATCGGATTGCCGTCGACGAACGGGTTGGTCGAACCCTCGTCGGGGATGATGTCCTGATCGGACACTTTGTAGAGCGGGACGCCAGCAGTGGTGTACAAGTACCAGGCCATCCAATTCGAGTACGGGAAGTCGCCCTCGACGACGTAGGCCCAGTCAGCGGTGTCACTGTTCAGTTTTTGCCCCGCCGCCGTGTAGCCGGCGGAGAAGCTCGGCTGGATCGGGTAGAAGTCGGCGGACGATGCGTCGACGACCATCGGACAGTCGTTGCCGGTCACGGCCGGGTCGGCGTGGCCGGGCGTCGATGATCCCGTGGATGACGCCACCGAGGATTCCGGCGACGCCGGCTCCGACGTTGCCGGTGTCGAAGCGGGGGACGTGTCCGGCTGCGACTCAGTGCTGGCCGTGTCGCCGTCGGACGAACAGGCGGAGACGAACAGCACGCCGGCGGCAACGCCGATCGCCATGGTTCGCGTGCGCCTGCGTCGGCTCTGGTGGTGCTTCATTGCGGTTGGTTCCTGTCTGTCGATTGACTCGTGGGCGAGCCCGAATGTTCGTTGAGTGGTGATTCGTTCTTCACCTGACGGCTCGATGCACGTGTTCGGCGATCAACGCCGACACTGCCGGGGCTTGGTCCTCTTGGAGGAAGTGGCGCGCCGGCACGATCGACATCGAAGGCAGACCGGTGGCCTCCAGCGTGCGCCAGCCGAAACGCTTCATCGTCAGGATCGGGTCCTTGGCTCCCCAGACGACCTGCACCGGATACGGGGCGGAGTCGACGTGCAGAAGCGGCCGGTAGTCCTTCTTCTCGCCACGGGCTGCGTGGAGACCCCGCATGATCTGCAGGTATGCGGCGCCATCGTCGGGGCCGAGAGCGAGGTCGCGATACGCGTCGACCTCGGCCGCGGGAACGGCCGACCGGTCGAGGATGCCGACCCGGTACATCATTGTGCGCCACACGGCCGCCGAACTCATCGGTCCGCCGACCTTGCGGGTGAATCGCGCCAAGAACTCGCCAGGGAACGGCTTCGCGTCGATCTCCGGGATCGTGTTCAGCACCGTCAACGACTGCACTCGGTCCAGCAACAGGGAGGCAGCTTCGAATCCGATGGGCCCGCCGGCGTCGTGAACGACCAGGTGGAACCGGTGGACGTCGAGTGATTCGATCGCAGCAGCAACGAACAGGCCGAGTCCGGACAGCGAGTAGTCGAAGTTCGTCGGGCGATCGGCGAGGCCCAGCCCCGGCAGGTCGAACGCCACCGCCCGGAGCCCCCTGCCGGCGAGCTCTCCGATGACGTTGCGGTACAGGAATGACGATGCCGGCAACCCGTGGACCAGCACGACCGTCTCACCTTCACCGTCGGTGCGTACGAATGAACGGGTGCCGGCGACGTCGAAGAACGACCCTGCCGCCCGGTGGGCGTCGATGACGGCGGCGACGTCTGAGATCACTCAGCGATGGTACGAATCGACCGTGTCGACCTCGCCACCCGATCGGGGTGAAACGGATGACGACGGTTCTGGGCGCTCGCTGCAAGCAAGGGTCGCCTCCGACAACAATTCCGACCCGCCAACGGTGATTCGCGAAGGCTCGCGAAGTCTCACCCGATCCGGGCGGCGACAACGCCGATCGAGACGTCCATGATCTTCGAAGGTCCAAAGAGACTGCCCTCCGCTATGACCCCACCGTCCCCTTCGCTCACCCAACTTCTCAACCCCATCACCGCGATGCGAGCCGGCATGCGGTTGTTGGGCAACGCGGAGGGTCGCCTTGAACGTCGTGTGCATGTTTCCGATGATGGCCATGCCCACATCGAGATGCGTGGGGCCGACCGCCCGGAGCACGCTGCTCTGGTCGCCGACGTCAAGGCCGTCATCGAGCGCCTCGACGGGGTCGAGTGGGCCGAGGTCGATGCCGTCGTCGGCCGGCTCATCGTCGTGTTCGACCCAGCGGCGATCGATGCCGACGACTTGATCGAATCGCTCGAGACGGTCGAGGAGCTCCACGACGTCGCCGACGAACGGTTCCCGCACGACCGGGCCGACCATCCGGCGGATCGCATGCCGATCCACCTCAACGTGTTCGGTATCGCCGCCGACGTCGCCGGACTTGGCTACGCAACTGCTGCGCAGGCGATGCACTTCATGCGTCTGCCCGCTGAGATTCCCGGACTCGTGAGCGTCGCCGACAATGCGCCACGGGTTCGCCGGTTCCTCGAAGGCAGGCTGGGGCCGCCGACTGCCGATGTCGTGATGACCACGACGAACGCAGCGGCGCAGGCGCTCGGGCAGGGTCCGCTCGGCCTGATCGTCGACATCGGTCACCGGTCGATCAAGTTGGGTGAGCAGCAATCCCGCAACGCCACGTGGAAGCGGCGCGAGCCGGAGCTGGTCGCTGGACGACACAGCGTCGGCCACCCCGCCGAGCGCTTCGAGAAGCGTCCGGTCGCCCTTCCGAAGGGTCCGATCGAGACCTACTCCGATCGAGCCGGGTTGGCGTCGCTCGGTGCGATGGGTGCTGTGCTCGGCGTGACGAAGGATCCGCGCCGGGCCTCGAAGCTGCTTCTCGCCGGTATCCCGAAGGCGGCAACGCTGGGACGCGAAGCGTTCGCCGCGGAGTTCGATCGGCTTCTGTCGCAGCACAACGTGCTCACGATGGACCCACAGGCGCTCAGGCGCCTCGATCGGGTCGACACCCTGGTCATCGAGGCGCGCACAGTCACCTCGGAGATCTGGGCCGTCGCTGACGTGGTCGGCTTCGCCTCGGACTCCGATCCCGTGGAGATCGCGAGACGGACGCACACGCTGTTCGACCGCGACCATCCGTTCGAGGAGCGGAGTTGGCGCAGTTGGCGACTCCATTCGCTCGATCAGAACGAAGCTGTGCTCCCCCGCGGCGCCAAGAATCGGGCTCGTCTCCTCGGGGCGGGTGGGCGCAAGGTGCTCGGTCTCTGGAAGCACGACACCCTGCTCGCTCTCGTCGCCATCCAACCCGAACCCGTGGCGCTCGCCGACGAGATCGTCGACGCAGCCCGCAGGGCCGAACTCGAGGTGGTCCTCGCGGGTGGGACCGACGCCGCTCGCCGTCAGGCTCGGGATCGAACGTCGGCTGACCGCGTCGACGCTCGCGAACGAGATCGGTGATCTCCAGCGCGACGGTCACGTCGTCATGTATCTCGGCACGGCCTACACCAGTGCCCTCCGGGCGGCCGACATCGGGCTCGGCGTGGAACGCGAGGGCCATCGCATCCCCTGGGGTGCCCACCTCGTCGTCGGTGCAGGCTTGGTGAATGCCTGGCGGGTCGTCAATGCCGTCGACACCGCCCGCGAGGTGAGCCGCCGCAGTGCACTCCTCGCCCTCTCCGGTGCGTCCACCGGCGGGCTGTGGTCGCTGCTCGGTCCGGCGAGAACAGCGACCGAACGGGCACTGCTGCCGATCAACGGCACCGCCCTGGTCTCCGTGGGCCTCGGCGCCGCATTGGGTCGCCGGGCGGCCGGTCAGCGGCCCCCGCAATCGGCACCGCGCGATCCCTGGCACGAGCTCGACACGTCCGAATCGCTCGCCCGGCTGGGAACCACGGCGGACGGTCTCGAGTCGACCGAACGCGATCGCCGGCACGCCGCTTCGACGGCTCGGGTCGTCAAGGGACCGATCGGTCTGGCCCAGGCGCTCACCGAAGAACTCGCCAACCCGCTCACCCCACTGCTCGGACTCGGCGCCGCACTGTCCGCAGCGGTCGGGTCGGCAGTCGATGCTGCCTTGGTCGGCGGTGTCGTCGGCACGAACGCTCTGGTCGGAGCAGCGCAGCGGATGCAGACCGAGCGGTCGCTGCAACGTCTGGAGCGCTCTGGTGACTCGATGGTCACGGTGCGCATGGCGGGCGCAACGGTGCAGATTCCTGCTGACACGCTCGTGGTCGGCGACGTCATCGAACTCCAGGCTGGCGAGACGGTGCCGGCCGACAGCCGCATCCTGGAGTCGGAGAATCTCGAGGTGGACGAGTCGACGATCACCGGTGAGTCGCTCCCGGTTGCAAAGTCGAGCACCGCCACGCCTGGTGCTCCGATTCCGGAGCAGACCTCGATGCTGTTCGAGGGTTCGTCGATCGCAGCCGGCAGCGTCGCCGCGCTGGTCGTCGCCGTCGGCACCGACACCGAGACCGGGCGGAGCGCGGCGGCCGCCGGGGATCCGCCACCGTCAGGTGTCGAACAGCGCCTCGGCTACCTCACGAAGATGACCTTGCCGGTGTCACTCCTCGGCGGGGCTGCGGTCACGGGCCTCGGACTCGCACGTGGTCAGCCGATGCGCGACGCCGTCGGCACCGGCGTGAGCCTGATGGTCGCCGCCGTGCCGGAGGGTCTCCCCGCGCTCGCCACGCTCTCGCAGGTTGCCGCAGCTCGCCGGCTTGCCGCCAACAACGCTCTGGTCCGGAATCCCGCGCGCTCGAGGCGCTCGGCCGTGTCGACCAGATCTGCTTCGACAAGACCGGCACACTCACCGAGAACAAGATCAGCCTCGTCCTGGTGTCGATCGACGGGAACGACGAACCGCTCGGCGAACTGTCCGCCGACGGTCGAGCACTCGTTGCAGCCGCTGCACGGGCGACGCCCGCCTCCAACGGGAACGGTCCTCTCCCCCACGCCACCGACCAAGCGATCCTGACAGCCGCCGAGGCAACCGGAGTCATCGATGCCGACGGGGTCGAGGGCTGGTCACGCCTCCAGGAGATCCCCTTCGAATCGCGCCGCGGGTACCACGTTGTGCTCGGCTCGACACGGACGTCGCGACGCCTGATCTCGGTCAAGGGCGCACCCGAAGTGGTGCTGCCTCGATGCACCACATGGCGACGCAACGGACGTACCGAGCGACTGGGGGAAGCGGCACTGGTGCGCCTGCACGATGATGTCGACCGGCTGGGCAGACGTGGACTGCGCGTGCTCGCAGTCGCGGAAGCAGCAGGGAAGTCGAACGCCGAGATCTCGATCGACGACGTGCCCTCCGATCTCGAGCTTCTCGGATTGATCGCGCTCGCCGACCCGATTCGCCCGAGTGCAGCCGCAGCCCTCCGCGATGTCCGCGCCGCCGGCGTCAATGTCGCCATGATCACCGGCGACCACGCAAGCACCGCCGAGGCCATCGCCGCCGAACTCGGCATGCTCAACGGCGGCCGCGTCGTGGTCGGCGCCGAACTCGACGCGATGGATGACGACGCCCTCGACGAGATCATCGCCGACGTCTCCGTCTTCGCCCGCGTCACGCCGTCACAGAAGGTTCGAATCGTCGAGGCCTACCAACGAACGGGACGCTCGGTCGCCATGACCGGCGACGGCGCAAACGACGCCGCGGCGATCCGCCTCGCCGACGCCGGCATCGCACTCGGCGGGGGGAACGGCAACGCAGCAGCGCGCGCGGTCGCCGACGTCGTGGTCACCGACGATCGGATCGAGACCATCATTGATGCGATCGTCGAGGGACGAGCGATGTGGGAATCGGTCCGCTCAGCCGTGGCAATCCTGGTGGGCGGCAACCTCGGCGAGATCGGCTTCATCCTCGCCGGCACTGCCGTCACGGGCACGTCGCCGGTCAATGCACGCCAGTTGCTCCTCGTCAACCTGCTGACCGACATGGCACCGGCACTGGCGATCGCACTACGCGAGCCACCGGACAAGACGCCGGAACGTCTGCTGCACGAGGGACCCGACGCATCACTCGGCGACGCCTTGATCCGCGAGATCGCGATACGCGCCGGGACCACCGCCGCCGGAGCGGCCGCCGCGTGGACAGTGGCCAGCATGACCGGAACACCGACACGCGCCCGCACCGTCGCGCTCGCCGGGCTCGTCGGCACCCAGCTCGCCCAAACCCTGGCATCGGGTGGTCGCAGCCCGACCGTCATCGGGGCAACGGCGATCAGTGTCGGCGCGCTCGTGGTGACGATCCAGACCCCTGGGCTGAGCCAGTTCTTCGGATGTCGCCCACTCGGACCGGTCGGATGGGCGACCGCCACCTCGGCCGCCATCGGAGCCACTGGCCTGTCGGTTGGGATGCCCCGACTGGTCGAACACATCGGGCAGCGCATCGCCGACCACGACAGCGCCGCCCGGATGCTGCGCGCCGTCGAAGCCATCGACACCGGAACACCCGCGAACATCATCGAGGTCCCGGCCTCGATGTGATGGCCGCTTGCGACCAAATCAGACAACCATCAACAACCGGAATGAGGAGAAAGCCCAATGGGAGTGCTCGAGACAACACTGATCGGTGGCGCAGCCGCAGTCGGCGGCTGGTTCGCCTGGAAGAAGATGCACGACTGGAACCCTGAAGGCTCCGGGGCCGGCGACGCCATCGCTCGAACCGGAACCACCGTGTCGAATCAACTTGGTCGCATGACCGAGCTGACCGGTGTCGTCGCAGGCGGCGCCATCCGCACCAGCGGCGAACTGGTCGCCAAAGGCGCAGGCCTCACCGTCAGCACCGCCGGTGCTGTCGCGACCAAGGTCGTGCCCGGACGCACGAAGACCGCGCCGGAGACATCGAAATCGGCAGCGGACGGTCCCGCGGCGAGCCCGACAAGCACCACGGCCAAGAAGACCATCGCAAAGAAGACCCCAGCAAAGAAGTCGACGGCCAAGAAGGCCACAGCGAAGAAGGCCACCGCCAAGCCTGCTGCTGCCGCACCGACAGGCGACTGACGTCGACGAGCGCAACGTTCGTCGGGAGTTCATCCGCCGGCCAACGCGAAGTCGCACGGGTGTCATTTGCCTCTCGTAGGTTTCACGACGCAACTCGACAACCTGGAGGTACTTCTCGTGGAAGCATTCCTTTCGCTCGTTGCCGCACAGATCATCATCCTTCTTTTCGAACGCCTGCTCGGCCGCGCTCGCCTGATCCCGGTACGAACCTGAACACGCCTCCCACCGGCGTCACTCATCGCGATGTGGCACCCGGCACGCGTCGACAGCCGCGGTCACGGTGGCGTGGAAGTGATCCGCTCCGACGGCGCCGGTCAAGTCGACAACATCGAAGCGCGACTGCAGCTCCGCTGTGGCTCTCGCGATGTGGAATTCAATGTTCCGCTCACGCAGCCCGGCGATCACTTCTCGCAAGGCAACCTCGGCACTCGCATCGATGTCACTGATGAACGAGGCGTCGAGGATCACGTGCCGGACGGGCTTCGGAGCGCCGTCAACAGCAGCCCAGAGTCGACGCTTGAAGAAGTGAGCATTGGCGAAGAACATCCGATCCTGGATGCGATACACGACCACCCCGGGGCTGACGCCGGCATCGATGTGGTCGCTGACATCGACATATCGGTCGTCCTCGGCGGACCACCCGAGCACCGCGTCCGCAGGCTGTGCCGCCCGACGTACGACGTCGGCGATCGACAGCACGACAGCCACGATGATCGCCTGAAGGACACCGATCGTGACGACGAACACGGCCGTGATGGCAGCAATGACGACCTCCGCCCTACTGCTTCGAGCGAGCGATCGCCACTGCTCGGAGTTGATCAGTTTCGACGCTGCGAACACGATCACGGCGCCGAGGACAGCCGACGGCAGATACTCGATCGGAGCTGTCAGGAACAGCAGGATCACAGCAATCGCGCCCGCGGCGGCCAGACCACTGATTTGACTCGTCGCTTCCATGTCGTCGTTGACGGCCGTACGCGATCCGCTCGTGCCGACCGGAATGCCCTGGGTCACCCCGGAGGCCATCTGGGCGAATCCGAACGCGAGCAACTCCTGGTCGGCATCGACGACCTCGTGATGACGGGCGGCGAAGGAACGGGCGGTGAGGATTGAATCGGAGAACGACACGAGGAAAATGGCCACCGCTGCGGTTGTGAGCGCCCCGAGGTCCGAACGTGACACATCGGGCACGGCGAGCGACGGCAACCCACTCGGCACGGGGCCGGTGACGGCCACGCCCCGGGCCGCAAGATCCAGCGCCCAGGACGCCGCAATGCCGAGGACGACGACGACCAGGGCGCCAGGAATTCGCCTGCTGATCTTGGCAGCGACCACAAGGAGCCCGAGCGAGACCGCACCGACGATGACCGTCGCACCGTTGGCGTCGCCGAGATTGCCCAGGATGTCGACAGTCTCGCGGATGGCGCCGTCTTGATTGCTGGAAACGCCGACCAGCTTGCTGATCTGGCCGAGGATGAGGACGACCGCAACTCCCGCGATGTAGCCGACCAGGACTGCCTGTGAGAAGTAGTCGGCGATCCAACCCAGCCGAGCGAGGCGCGCGACGAAGAACACGAGCCCCACCAGCAGGGCGAGCATTGCCGCCGACGCGGCGTACTCGGCGCTCCCGGTAGAGGCGAGCGGCGCAAGAGCCGTCGCAACCAACAGCGCGACCGTGCCCTCTGGTCCGATGACGACCCGCGGCGCCGACCCGAACACGGCGTACGCCAGAACGGGAAGCAGGAGCGCGTAGAGCCCAGCGCTGACCGGCGCACCCGCCAACTCCGCAAATGCCATGGCCGACGGGAGGGCCAATGCGGCCACGGTGATGCCGGCAAGAAGGTCGGTCCGCAGACGCGCTCCCGAATAGCCTGACATCGAACGGGCGAATGGAACGTACCGAGTTGTGATCGGCGCACGACTCTGCGAGGCAAAGGCACCACGACCTTTGTAGACCTCCCGGAACGGCTGCATCACCTCTACCGAAGCAGCCGAGCCGTTCGGGTTCATCCTCCAAGGAGGGTGAACCGAACTGGGTATTCAGACCATGGGCGATGCGGCCGAACACCTGGTAGATGTGGTCGGGATGGGGAGATTCGAACTCCCGGCCTCCTGCTCCCAAAGCAGGCGCGCTAACCAAGCTGCGCTACATCCCGGATATGACGATGATGCTACTGACGCATCGTCGCATCACAGCGCGATCGCTGAGCCAGTCGACTCCGGCGGTGGCGGCCAGCGGCGTGCACCAGGCGTCAGACCGGCCGCTTCGAAGGCGTCGCGGAGCTGACGGACATGCAGGCCATGGCGCCGGTCGACCGAGTCGATGTTCGTGATCACGGCCACGACGTCCAGGTAGGCGGCCACGAACACCGGGCTGTGCCCGGCAGCCGGACCGGCGAGTGCATGGGCGAGCTCATGGGCTGCCGTTGCGATCGTCAGTTGTTCAGCGGCGAGCCGGATCACCGTCGAGTCGCCAGCGACACGGCGGGCACTCGACGATGCGGCGTCTCGTCGAGCCGGGACGACCTCCACCGGCGCTCCGGGCCACCACGGTCCGTCGACCACGGCATCGATCGCTGCTGCCACCGCGTCGAACGGCAGCACCGATTCGAGGTCGGTGCCCTCGAATGCTGCCGCTTCGGCCGCATACACCTGGGTCCGACCGATGTCCGACATCACCCCGGCCCCAAGGCGCCACGCGCCCCGAGCCGCTGGCGGCCGAGATCGGCGCCGTCGGCCGCCGCACTTCCAGCGCTCCAGCCGCCGAGGTCGGCGCCGGTCGCACTCCGCGCCGTTCGAATCCGTCCGAATCGTTCGTCGATGAACTCGTCGACACGACGAATGTGTTCGACCCCGCGAGCGATCGACCAGGCGCGTCCACTGTGGCGTCGGTCGGCGAGGCCACCTCAGCGGCGCGCTGAACCTCGTCGAACGCTGTGGCGACGCGGTCGGCATACCCGAAGAGGAACGCGCGCCGATATCGCTGTGTCGCTGCAGCCGTGGACCGCCGCTCGCCAGCCATCCGCGCTGCCGCCTGGGCGTGCAGCGACGTGTACATCACGTCGACGACGTCGAGGTCGGAGGTCCGTCCGGCCACATAGGCCACGGTCCCCGTCGGGGTGCTTCCGAACACCACACGTGCGTCGTGGGCGCCGGCCACAGCCATCAGCAAGGCCAGTCGACCTCGGACGTAGGCACCGCGACCGAGCGGAAACTCCCGGATGACGAGATCGTCACTCGACCGCTCGGCGAGTGATTCGGCGTCGATTCGATGACGAGCAACCAGTTCAGCGGCCTTGCGTGAGAAGGCATCGGCCTCATGAGCGTTGGTCGTGGCGGCCGCTTTGTCCATCAGCTTGCGGACTCGGACGATGACATTATGATCGACGTCGGCCGACCGACGAAGATCACCCGACGCTGGGGGCGACACGTGTTCGTTTGACTTCGACATCAAATGGTGAGCGTAGGGGCATGACAACAATTGGCGAGCTGACCACGAGCATCGACGACGACCATGTCGACGGGCGTACGCTTCGGCGAACCCGCAACCGAACTGCGGTGATCGCGGCCTTGCTCGGCATCATCCGCGAGGGAAACCTGCACCCTGGCGCCTCCGAGATCGCCGACCGCGCCGGCGTGTCACACCGTTCGATCTTCCGGTACTTCGACGACCTCGACGACCTCGTACGAACAGCGATCGACCATGGCTTCGCCGAGGCCGGGCCACTCGCCCAGATTCCCGACATCGGTGTCGGATCGCTCGACGAACGGATCGCTTCGTTCGTCGACACACGGCTTGCGCTGTACCAGACGGTCGACGGAACGATGCAGCTCGCTCGTATGCGGGCGCCGAAGATCCCGTCGATCGATGAGGGGATCTCAGAGATTGCCGAGGTGTTCAGAGATCAGATCGGTCTGCACTTCGCCTCCGAGTTCGACGGCATCGAGGCGGACGAACGACTCCTGCTGATCGACGGGGTCCTGGTGTTGACGAGCTACGACTCGTACACGATCCATCTCCGCCTCTTGCACAGCGACCTTGAGCGGACTCGAGCAGCCTGGCTGAGGGCGCTCGGAGCGATGCTCGGCTGACCGTCTCCCGAGCCCGCTAGGGTGTCGGCTCTTGCGGACGTAGTTCAACGGCTAGAACCTCAGCCTTCCAAGCTGATGATGCGGGTTCGATTCCCGTCGTCCGCTCCACGCGAAAGACCTGGTCAGGAGCGATTTCCTGGCCGGGAATCGCGTAGCGCCCGGGATCGGAAACCACCATCGTCCCTACACGTTGGCATCGAGCACGAGGGGCCGTCATGGCCCGAGCCCGTTCCTTGGGCAACATCCGCAAGCTGCCCAACGTCCGCTACCAAGCGCGCTGTTGTCCGTCCGCGGACGCGCGAGATCTACGAGGGCCAGCTCCGACACATCGTTCCAGTGTTCGCCAACGTGCACCTCTGCGACGTCCACCCCGTCGACGTGCAGACGTCGTACGGCCGGCTCGCAGCGACCGGCCTGCACCACGACACGGTCGCGAAGATCTATCGGCTGTTCCGTTCGATCATGACCACCCGATCCATGAATGCGACGATGTGACACTGCCGGACGATCAACGGTGCGAGACCTAACTGGTGGTTCGTGCCCGGCTCGTGGCGTGGGCGTGGGTGTCGTCTGTCAGCGTCGGCCGTCGGCGAGCAGTTCGGCGATCCGCGTGTCGTCGTAGTCGGATGCGGCCTTCGGTCCGATTCTCAGCCGTTCGAACACGGCAGTGATCTCGTCGATCATCCCCCGGAAGGGGTCGAGTGCGTTTCGGTACGCCGGTCCTGGCCTGAACTCGCGGCCCGGCACGGGCCATTCGAGCGACGCGATGAACTCAGCGATGTCGAAGTGGCGATGGTTGGCAAGGAAAGTGCGCTCGGCGTCTGTCAACTCGAACGTGTCGTCGAGGAAGAGCCCGAAGTCGGCGAAGAGGATGCGCTTGCCATCGGTCACGATGTTGGATGGGTTGGCATCGAAGTGGGCGACGTTGCGGTCACGTAAGAAGTCGGTGACATGCAGGGCCTGGTTGATCACCGAACTGATCGCGTCCTGGTCTTTGGGAAGCCAGTCCATCAGCACGTGCGGAATGTGTTCGATCAGCAGCACGATCGCATGCTGCGATGCCTGTCGCTCTTCGATGAATCGGCGGATCGCCGGGTTGTTGTCCCAGTAGCTGACGTATCGGTCGAGCTGAGCGCCGTCGCGATGGCGTGTCTGGCCAGCCAGCGGGACCAGCCGATGGTGATACAAGATCGGGAAGTTCTCGATGTGGCCGTCGAGCACCCATTGGGTGGTGGTCTCGTGGGCGGCGAGTTCGCGGCCCGCTCCGAACCCTGCCGAGCCGACACCGTATTGGTAGGTCTCCGGCAAGTCGAACAGATTCGTCGTCGACGGAAATCTCTCCACCTCGATCGCGGTGAGGGGCAACGTCTTCACGAACACGGAATGGCCGGAAATCTCAACCGTCCGTGAGACACCCCACCCGACGCGAGGTTCGCCGTCAGCGATCATCGCGAGCAGCTCAGCGTCAGACATCGAACCGCATCGCGTCGACAACGCAGCATGCACTGCCATCCGATCCGTCACCGCGATGACGGTACCTTCGCATCCCATGCCGGCCCGCGCACGCGTGAGCGGCACGTATGTCAACAGGCTCCTGCGCTCCCAGCAGACGGCCCATCGCGGCACTTCCCGATCGCCGAAGTCTTCAGATCCTGTCCCCTACCTCGGTTGTCCACGCGTGCTCGTGGCACCACTTGGCGACGGTCGCGAGGTCGACGACCTCGGAGGTGTTGATGCGAAGCACAGGTCCGAGCCCGAGCGGCTCGGCGTGCTCGATCATCTGTGCCCACTCTGCGTCATCGGGCGCAGCACCATGAATGGGGTGCGAAGTGGTCCATCGTCGAGCGAAGCGCTCACGGAGCAGCGGAACCGGCGCCTCGCACCACACTTCGGCGGCGCCGTTGAAGCCGGCGCGACGGAGCCCGGCCGAAACAAGCTGGCGTACATCGGCTCGCCAGGAGCTCTCCAGCACAGCCCCAGGAGCGGATTCCGTGAGCAGTGCCCACATCGTCTCGCTGGCCGCAGTGCCGAGTCGGCGATTCCAGTCCCGCTGTGTGAGTTCGGGCGGTGGATCTGAGCCGAGCACGTCGGCATGGGTTTCCTTGATGACGTCCTTGCTCAACAACGGAAGTCCCAGCATGGCAGCCAGGTCGCGTGCGATCGTTGACTTGCCAGCGGCAGGGAGCCCGTTCACCAAGACGACCATGCGCCGCACCCAGCGAGATTATCTCGGTGGTGTTCGAGCCTGCCGGAGCGCACACGCTCGCGAATCGGGTGCGTAACTCGCTCGGTGCGATCGTTCAGGGAGTGAAATGCTGGGCCGATGGTGGGATCGTGGACGCGCACCGATGGGGTGGTGACGATCAGCCCGCCGCAGTGGGGCGATTCGGCACGGCTGGTCGCTGGTCGTGATGCCGAGTTTCATCGTTTCCTGGGTCCGGGTGCGGACGAGCCGGATCCGGTCGCGTGTATCAGCGTCGATGGCGAGGTCGTCGGTTGGGTGGATCATGACGCCGAACGATCATGGTTGTTGGATGGCGAGGTCAACGTCGGCTACAACGTGTTCGCTTCGCACCGCGGACGGGGGATCGCCTCACGGGCCGTGCAGTTGTTGATGCACCATCTCGCGTTGACCGGGCACTGTCGCACGGCAACGCTGCTCATCGATTCGGCCAACGTACGTTCTCAGGCGCTCGCCAACCGCACCGGGTTCATTCGCCAAGATGACCTCGACGGCCACCCCTACTACAAGCGAGCAGTGCCGCCGCTCACCTATCGGCACGGCGGGGTGGCACTACGGCGCCGCCATGGCGACGACTTGGACATGGACTTGTCGGGCCGCGACGACGACCACATCGGCTGGTTGTGGCCGCCAAGCGAAGCCGACCAGTGGCAAGCGATGACAGCGAGCGAACGTCGCGCTCATGCACTGACCTGGCTGACGGGTTTGAGCGACTCCTTCGGAGCCGGACCTCGATGGACGTTCTCGATCGACCTGACGGATGCGTCCTGCGTCGGCGGGGTCGACGTCAACCTGGCCAGCGACCATGCTCCGGCGGGCGAAGCGAACATCTCGTACTGGGTCCACCCCGAGTTCCGAGGTCAAGGAATCGCGCCCGTGGCGGTGCGACTGGCGCTGCGGTTCCTGCGAGATCACACCGGCACACGACGCGCTCACGTCATGGTCGACCTTCACAACACGCCATCCCTTGCCGTCGCCGCTTCGACGGGCGCCACCGTCGGAGCGTTGACAGTCGATCGGCACGGACGCTCATTGATCCACCACTCACTTGACCTCTGATACCCGCAGGCAGAGCACAGGCGAGGAAACGGCCTCAGGAAGATGCAGTGCTCGGCTTGGGCCGTTCTCGGTCACCACCGGTCACGCCCAGAGTGCGATTACGCCCCGGCGAGGGCGATCAGATCCGCCGAATCCAGCGTGGGGCCCGAGACACGCATCGCCGGTCGATTCATTCAACGATTCTCGCACGCTGGTCCGAGACACAAACCGAACGAAGCGAATCGACGATGGGGGTCACGTTCACCATCCCCCCTCTGGGACGGCACCTCCCGACTGCGCGCAGCGGGCCGGGCCGACGCACATCGACAGCCGTCACGGCCACCGAAGCGAGCGGTGATGTGTGGACTACAAGCGGTCGTGGCGGACTTCAGGTCCTTCGTCGTCGAACCACGGTGACGACGGCCACGACCGTCAGGCCGACGACGAGACCGATGAGCGCTGAGATCAACGTGTTGACCAACCACGCGGCGACCCCGCCGACGGCATCCAGATCGGACACTGCGTTCTCGAGGTCGTGCACGAGGTCGTACGGGGTGTGCCAGCCGAGTTCGGCTGCGCCGACCAGCAGGATGTGCCCACCGACCCACAGCATTGCCGCCATGCCGATTGCTGACAGCGCCGCCAGCAACTTTGGCATGGCGTGGACCATGTAGCGCCCGACTCGCTGCGAACCCTCCGAGGGCCGTTGGCTGAGCGCCAGGCCGACGTCGTCCATCTTGACGATGAGCGCGACCACGCCGTAGACGATTGCGGTGATCACGACGGCGACGACCACGAGAATGATCGCCCGCTGCAGCAGACCCTCGTCGAGCACCTCCTTGAGGGCGATCACCATGATCTCCGCCGACAGGATGAAATCGGTCCGCACGGCACCAGCGACGACCTTCGCTTCGGCATCGCCGCCTTCGACGACCGCTGGCGCGTGCACGTCGACGTGCTCCCGGTGGGTGAGGCGGTGGTGGATCTTCTCCGCTCCTTCGAAGCAGAGATACGTGCCGCCGATCATCAAGATGACTTCGACCAGCAACGGCACCACGGCGCTCAGGAGCAACGCGGCAGGAAGAATGAACAGCAGCTTGTTGCGCAGCGAGCCCTTCGCGATCTTCGCGATGATCGGCAGCTCGCGGTTGGCCGCAAGACCCTGCACGTACGCAGGAGTGACGGCGGTGTCGTCGACGACGACGCCTGCCGCCTTCACGCTCGCTCGACCGGCTGCCGCACCGACGTCGTCGACCGACGATGCCGCCAACTTGGCGAGCGCAGCGACGTCGTCGAGTAGGGCCGCAAGCCCTCCTGCCATGTTGCTCCTTTACGTCGGCGGAAGAGCACGATGCTACTTCGTCCCTCACCCGCCACCCACGGAACGAGTCGCACGAACCCACTCCCTACTCGCCGCTCGGGGTTGTTGTGGCGTTGTCGAGCGCGCGCGGTTCGGACTGGGCGGCGCATCAGTTTCGGATCGAGCTGTTCCGTGAGGTGGGACTCACGTTGTGGCCTTCGCGACGAGGTCGTCCACGGTTGCGCAAAGCGATCGGTTCCCGACCTACCGACTGATGCTCCGGTCTCGCGGAAACAGCACTGCTCGAACGCCGAGAGCTCCTGATCGCAGTCGCCGATGAATACCCCGTGGCGATCCCGTCTGTTGGTAGAGGTGTCGAGCATCCACCACCCACAATGAAAGGTGATTCCTATGGCGAAGACGACGAGAGTGCTGAGCGTGTCGGTGCCGGTCGCCGACCAGGACGAAGCGCTGAAGTACTACACCGAGGTACTCGGCTGCGAGGTCCGCACCGACACCGAGGTGTGGCCCGGCGCCCGACTGGTCGAGGTCGTGCCGCCGGCCTCGGACGTGGCCATCGTGCTGCTCCCGCCCGACAGCGAGATCCCGATCGCGATTCGAATGGCCACCACCGACGCCCACGAGGCACACGATCGGATCCGGGAGTCGGGCGTCACGCTGCACAACGACGAGGTCCTGCACTTCGACGGGATGCCACCGATGTTCTCGTTCACCGACCGGGACGGCAACGGACTGGTCTATCTGCAAGAGACCGACGCCGAGGCGTAGCGGCGTCACACCCGACGATCGGGACGAACCGGAGGAGAGAGCCGGCGTCCGTCGAAGACCAAGTCGTCGGCTGACGCTCAGATCGAGATGCTGATCGGCGAGCTCGCAATCCAGACCGCTGCACCCAGGAACACCAGACATCCACATGCGAGGAGCACGGACCGAGAAGCGGTACCACTCACCTTGGTGCTGATGCCGCCAAAGAACAGGGCCACGGAGAACAGCACCACCCCCAGGACGTAGTTGGTCGATTGCTGCACATTTCGCCGGACGATCGCAGCCGTCGCCTCCGCCTCGGCATCCGACTCTGCGGCGTCGTCGGCCGCAGCGAGTTGATATTCGCCCAGCGCGAACGGCGTGCCAGGAGGATCGCTCTCGTCGTCAGGCGCCGATGCCAGCCAGGCGTCGAATGCCGGACGGAATTCGAGACGAAAGCGATCCTCGTAGAAGCTTGCCAGCTCAGCGTCTCCGGTCTTGTCCGCATCCGCCCACTCGAAGAACATGGCGATGTCCACCTGGGTCTGACCCTCCGCCAGCCCTTGGGAGCGCGCCGCCTCTATCCGCAGTGCGTTCACACGGCTCGACGCCTTGGTCGCTTCACCGTTCCAGCGGGCAGCCTGATAACCGCTCCACGCGGTAGACACTGCTGCCAACGCCAGCAGGACCGTGGCGACTACCTCGAGCACGTTGCGGTGGGAGGTTGGCTTCGGCTGAGTGGTCATGACGCCTCCAAGGCGAGATCGGGATCGCGCCCGGAGGCGGCCCATGTGCGACGAGTCTGGTCCGTCACCTGCTCGCACCCGCTTGTGGCACCGCCCCGCGCCGGCTTTCGAGTACCGACGAGATCTCGAGCGTTGCGATGTAGGCGACGACGGTCGAGGTGATGATAAGAGGAGCGGCCAGCATTTCGATCAGCCCCGGGAGGTTCATCGAGACCAAGCGTGGCAAGCGCCTCCGTGGTCATCGCGTCCCCGCGTCGGACGCGGCGAAGAAGTTCAGCTGGAGCATCCGGTCGATCGTCGTGACCGACCGAAGCAGACGCATCCTCCCAATGGGATGATCGCAGGAACCAGCGCTTCGCCGCGATCCGATCTTGCCGTGACCGCCGGAGCGGCCCGATGCGGGCGATCGGGCCGACGTTCGTACCAACGGGGTGAGGCACGTGAGCTGCTCTCCTCCGAAGATGGTGGGAAACCACACAAGGAGCCTCCCAATGCGCTACGCCGCACCTATCGCCATCTCCGTCGCCCTCGCGCTCGCATCATGTTCGAGTGACGGTGGTGACAATTCGAGTTTCTGTGACGAACGTGACGATCTACAGAGTTCGATGCAGGAGCTTCGCGACGTGAACGTCGCCGATGACGGCATCGACGACCTCGACGCAGCCCTGACCACCGTGCTCGCCGACGTCGACACCCTCAAGGCATCGGCCGCGACGCTCGAACCGGAGGTCAATGCGCTCGAATCGTCGCTCCAGGCGCTGCAGACAGCCGTCGGTGCCGCCGCGACGCCCGCCGAGAAGGCCACCGCTGCCGTGGACGGACTGAGCAACGTCTCCACCACGTGGGGCGCATTGGACGAAGCGGCTGGCGCTGACTGCGACTGACCAATCGCCGCTGCCCCCGGTCCGGTTGCCGCGCCTCGCCTCCGTTCCGGGCCCGGCGTTGTCGGCGTCGGTGTCTTGCGGCAGCTCCGTCCGAAGTTGGACCGCGCTATCTGGCGTCGCAGTTGGGCCGATACCGCGTAGGTGGTTGACAACGGGGATGGGTTACTGAGCACGCGTCCGGTGCGGCTCCGCGTTGGCTGGCTGGAAATCATGGGCCAGTCGTGTGCTGCAGAAAGAACGCGACTCTCGTCGCAGGGAATCGGGCGGCGACCGATCTGATTCGATGCCCGCGTGGAACCTGATGTGGCCGCCGGACGTCCAAACGTCATGTACCGCGTCGCTGGTGTGCTGCTCGTTGCCTCGATCGTCGCTGGTTGTGGCTCGTCGGAACCTGCCTCGGAACCCGCAGCGGCATCAGCGAATGCGACTCTTCCAGCGTCGACGGCGCCGGCATCGGCGGCGGAACCGTTGGCGGTCAGCGCTGGTGTGACCCGAGCCCCAGTGGAGCCCGATGCCCCGGTGGCTGCATTGACGTCTGGATGGAATGACGCTGGGTTCGATCTGCTTCGTCGGCAGCCCATCGACGAGAACGTGGTGTTCAGCCCGGCCAGTATCGGCCATGCGTTGCTGATGGCAGCCGCAGCGGCTGACGACTCGACCCGAATGGCGATCGAGGAGTCGTTCGGTCTTCCTGCTGGCGCGCACGACGCCTGGAACAGCATCGACCAATCCATTGCCGCAGCCCAGTCCGACCAGGTGACCGTCGCGATCGCGGATCGCATCTGGCCGACCGTCGGGCTGCAGCCCGACCAGGCCTGGGTGGACCTGCTCGCCACCCATCACGGCGCCGACGTCGTCCCACTGGACTTCGCCGGCGAGACCGAAGCGAGTCGCGCGACGATCAACGAGTGGGTCAGCAATCGCACCGAGGGCTTGATTCCCGACCTGCTGCCAGAGGGGTTCATCGATCCGACCACGGTGCTCGTGCTCACCGACACCGTCTACTTCGCCGCCGACTGGCAACTCCCGTTCGGCAAGTACGGCACCGTCGACGACACGTTCACCACGCTCGACGGGACGACCGTGGACGTGTCGTTCATGCGTGAACTCGAGCTCGGCGACCGACGCGGCACCGGTGATGGGTTTGTCGGCGCAGAAATCCCGTACGCCGGCGGTGACTACTCGATGCTCGTGCTCGTCCCCGACGACGGCCGCTTCGAAGACGTCGTCGAACGTCTCGACCAGGATCTGCTCAGCGAGATCGACGCCACCTTCACCACCGGCCCCTACGAACTCCTGCTGCCGAAATGGGATGACAGCCACCGGATCGATCTGCTCGGTTGGCTCAACGAACTCGGGGCCGCACCCGGCGCCTATCCCGGCATCAGCCCCGACGCATTTCTCGCCGCCGCAGTGCACGCCGCCGACATCACCGTCGACGAGCAAGGCACCGTGGCCGCCGCGGCCACCGGGCTCGGCTTCAATGAGTCAGGGCCTCCTGAGCCGGAGTTGACCGTCGCGGCGAACCGACCATTCATCTATTTGATCCGCCACCGCCCCAGCGGGCTCGTCCTCTTCACCGGCCACGTCACCAACCCGACCTGACAAGCCGACGAGAGGCCCCACAACTCTGCGCGTTTGCATTCTCGCACTCGAACAGAACGGTCCTGCGACGACGACCGCGAAAGTGCGGCGCCACGTAAGGGCCTGATTGATGATGTAAGGGCGTTGCGGCGCCACCGGGTTACGGGGCGGGTGTTATCGGGTGCCCCCGACCGGCACATCGGGGACACCAGCACAGATCGGCAGTTCGGTGCGCAGCTATGGCAGCGGGTCGCCCGGCTTCCGAGCGTTGTCCGTACCGATCTGTTCGACGCGGTAGCGACGAGCCGCACTCTGGATCGCCTCATCCTCCGACGCCCCTCTTCCGTATCGGGGAACTGAGAACTCTGGATTGGTTCGCGATCTCAGCCCGACCCAGGTAAAGCCGTCCGCGATCTCGACTTCCAAGTCGTAGCCGAGTTCGGCGA
The DNA here is from genome assembly GCA_963741875.1 of Ilumatobacteraceae bacterium. Classification (GTDB taxonomy): domain Bacteria; phylum Actinomycetota; class Acidimicrobiia; order Acidimicrobiales; family Ilumatobacteraceae; genus Sva-07. The sequence goes on from CAVUJO010000003.1 coordinate 577,181, forward strand.
GCCATTCGCGCTCTTCGGGCATCGAAGCAGACTGCCCGATGAAGGGTCGAGCAGCGGCAATCGGACCGAGCGGCAGTTCGGCGTGCGCCGATCAGCTCTCGACGTGTCTGATCGAACCGCAGGCACTCGTGGTCCTGAGCGGCACTGTGCGCAGTGCGTCATGCTGGGCCTTGACCCACAGCCAATGTCATCACGTCGCATGGTCCCGACGTCAGAGCCAGGCATCTCGGATACGACACGTGGACGCTCGTTCGTTCGTTGACTCGAAACCCGACGTGCGTGCTCGGAGCTCACGGTCGACAGTGCCACCGGCCGTTCGTGGGTGCTCGCGGCGGAGGCAGGCCGAGAGTACAGGCCGCCAGCATGTATCGAGGCTGAAAGTCGGAGCAGATCCCGGCGATCGCCGAGGTCGTGGTCGTCACGCCCTGTCGGTGGTCTTTGATGCGCCCGAACTGTGGAGTCGACTACACGACAGAGACTCGAAGCACGCCACTGATACGTGCGGCACCGAGCGCAGTCGTCGGGTCATGTGCAGCTGACGATCCAGGCGGAGAGCGAAGTTCCGCACCCGAGCAGAATGCCCGATATGGGCGCCTGATGCAATGAGCCGCCTGCCCCCGAACGCCGGCTGGGCCTGCAGTTCAATGAATCCAGTATCGACGTAGCGGGACACCATCGGTGTGGATGATGTTCTCGAGGAGCCCGCCATTGGCCTCGATCGCTTTCGCAGAGCCAACGTTGTGGTCGTCGCACGTCACCAAGACCTGTTGAACACCGCCGGCTCGGGCCACAACGAGACTCTGGCGCAAGATCTCGGTGGCATACCCGAGGCGACGATGACCGGGCCGAACGGCGTAGCCGACATGGCCACCCTCATTCAGCAAGTGTTCGTTGAGTTCGAAGCGAATCGACGATCGCCCGACCACGACTCCGTCGACTTCGGCCAGCAACCATGTCGACTCCACCCAGTCGAGATCGATCGAACGACCGTGGCGCTGATCGTCGACCATCCTCACGAACTCACCAAACGTCTGGCCCGGCCGCAAGAATGCAAACACGAAATCCTCGACTTCGAGCTCGCGCTGCGCTGTCAGGACGTCCTCTTCATCACCCAGGTGCGGCGGACGGAGGCGAAGCGATGACACCTCACCATCTTCCCCTCAATGGGGTAGTCGCCGGCAAGTAGGTATCGCGCAGCGATCGGGGGACAGAGACGAAGCGTCCCCGAACGCCGGATCGGAGACGCGACTACGTGACGCAAGAGTTGGGCCGTGATGCGGCGCGGGTTTGACCGCCGGATCGGTGATTCCGGGTGTGCGAAGTGTGCGGGTTCGTCAGGTTCCTGCGAGACCGAGGAACACCACCAGAGCACGCGAGAGCCTGATCGTGTCATCGTCGCTCAACTGGCCAACGCGTTCGCCCAGCTTCGAGCGGGGGATGGTGGTGACCTTGTCGACCATCAGCCGACTGGACTCGCGGATACCGGTCACCTCGTCGGCCTCGACGAGCAACCGGATCAGCGGTGCGTCGGTCGGATCAGTGGTGAACGCACAGACGGTCACCGACGCAGTGGCGTCGAAGCGGTCATCTTGGACGATGACGACGGGTCGGGGCTTGCCGATGTAGCCGCTGCCCGCCGACGCAGTCCAGATCTCGCCCCGCTTCACTCGTCGCCGGCCAGCGCGTCAATGAACGCTTGATCGTCGGCTTCGTGTGGGCTCGACGCGACAGCGAGTGACTGTTGGTGCGCCTCCGCGGCGAACTGCGGGGACCGGACGTCGGGAACCCAGATCTGGATGGGCCGGAGCCCTTGTTCGCGGAGTCGCTGGCGGTGAGCGCGGACACGAATGGCGGTGGGTGACGAGGACTGTCGACGAGCCATGCAGCCAATGTTACATGTAACGAGGACGAACGCGACGATGCTCTGCCTGCTGACTCCGTGATTCTGCTGCACTGCAGTCGGGCCGTGATGCGGCGCGGGCTGGTCGGCGAGGACCGGATTATCGGGTGGTCGATATGTGCGGTCTGGACGCGACAGCCAGTCCGGGTCGCGAGGTGCTGAGGCGGCCTTGGCGATGTCGACGCGTCACCGACCTGCGTACCGGCACCGTCTGCCACTGGGTGAGTGCGACAGCTCGGGCTCAGTCCTCGATGACATCGAGTCCGTCGGCGCGGAGCTTGGCGATGTTGTCGAGCATGCCCTGAAGGATCTCCGGTGGGTGACCCTGCCAGCTCTCGACCTCGCCGATGATTCGCATCGGGTGGCGGGTTCGGTAGGACTTCGTGACGTTGCCGGGGAACTTCTTGTTGGTGACGTTGGGGTCGTCTTCGAAGGGTCCGGTCGGCTCGACGATGTAGAGCCGCTCCCGGCCGGTGCCGTCTCCGAGTGCGACGGCGAGTTCGGCACCCCAGATCGCTGGCTCGAGTAATGCCGCGAAGTAGACGTGGTTCGCCACGCGACCGTCGTGGTAATTGGAGCCATATCCGGGTGTGAGCTCGTCACCGATCGCGAACTCGGACTTGGTCCCATGGAAGAACGGCCCAGTGACGTGTTGGCAACTGTCGAAGGTCACCGGAACGTATGCGGTGCCATGCGCTTCGGCGATCGCGTCGGCGATTGGCTTCATGTGTTCTGGTTGCTGCTCGCTGGCCACACATCCTCCTGGCGTCTCGTCACGAAACGGAGGATTATACTCCGTTTAAGTGAACCAGCATCGAGTCCCTACCCCGGAGCTGGGAAGTGCGCGCTGACGCTCGACGAAACCGCCAATCAATCGTCAACGCAGCAATCGAGGTTGTCCTCGAAGTTGGTGGCGAACCGTCCCGAGACACCGTCGCCGAACACGCCGGGGTCGGCATCGCCACGCTCTACCGACACTTCCCCGACCAGCAACAACTGCTGCACGCCATCGCCGTCGAGGTCCTGGACCGTGCGATCTCCGAGGGTCGTGCCGCACTCGAGGAGGAGACGAGTGGAGGCCAGGCGCTGCGTCGGTATCTGCATGCCGCCATCGACACTGGGCTCGGTGCGGTCAATATCGTGCATCCACTCCTCGACGACCACGACTGGCCCGAACAACGTGATGCCGCACGCGACGTCCTCGCCAAGCTCGCCGTTGCCGCGATCGACGACGGAGCGGCCGGCCAAGAACTCACAGCGACCGACATTGCTCTCGCCGCCATCCGCTTCTGTCGGCCGCTCGCAATCGGGCTCACCGCCGACCAGGAACGAGCTATTTCCCATCAGCAACTCGACCGCTACCTCGACGGCCTGGCTGCTCAACGCCGCCAACCCGACACGCCAACGACGACACCCGCCAGTTGACGCAAGATCGGATCCGCGACCTCGCCCTGCAAACGGAGGGGGACCGGCCATGGGGAACCGAAAGCAAGGCACACGAAGGCGATCCCCACATTGCAACCACACCGGTGCGACCACTGGAGTGCCGGTCGGCCTCTCGGTCGGCGCCGATCGTCGCAGCGCACGCAGGGCTGAGGCGATGGCTCCCCGCCTACCTCCGCATCCCGGTCGGGACTATCTCCTGTCACGGTTGGGCCGAAGTGCCAAGCGTGCTCGATGTGGTCGACCGGATTGCGGAGCGCGCTTTCTGTGTGGGTCACCATCGAGCTGCGCTTTGCGCTATTGCCGGCCACCAGCGGCAAATGCCGCAACTCAGTCAAGGTGCCTCACGAATCGCAGGGCGCCATCCTGCATCTCTTCGGTACGTTCGAACCCGTGGCGCTCAACAAGCCTGATCGAGTTGTTGTTCGCTGGGTCGATGAATGCTTCGACGTGGCTGGCGCCGTTGGCACGGACCCACGCCATTGCCGCCAAGGTCGCCTCCGTCATGAATCCTTGTCGCCAATACAACGGGTTGAGGTGATACGCGTACTCGGCGCAGGCACCCAGCGAATTGAACCCTGTCGTCCCCATGAAGACGCCTGAGGAGCGCTCACACAGCGCCCACCTGAATCCCCAACCATCCGCGTGGGCTCGGATCCAGAAGTCGATGATCCGGTCACTATCCGACGAGGTGCGAACCGGGGACGGGACGAGACGACCCTCGTAGTCATGGACCGGTCCGGCGTATCGGCACACCTCCGGGTCGGACCAGAGAAGGAACATTCCTTCGGCGTGCTCGAGCGATAGCGGCTCAAGTACGAGGCGTTCCGTTTCGAGATACTCGGGCCCCATCTCGCAAAGTGTGCCACGAAGCCCCACGTCCAATGCCGGCGCATCCGGTCGGCGCGCTCGAAGATCGACAGCGAGCAGACCGACAACAAAACGCCCCGCTTCAGGGCGGCTGACACCGGGATTATCGGGCACTGCACTGGGGCCGTGATGCGGCGCGAGTTTCTGCGGCGCCGCCGGGTTACGGGGCGGGTGTTATCGAGTGACCTCAACCGACATTTTGGGGACACAGTGTTGGTTCGATGGACCTTCCCGGCTCGACCCCGGCGCCGACGAACACCCGCACGCATGCCCTGACCGTTCTCGGATCCTCGAACATGGCCAGGTCACGCCACTGCGTAGATCTGCCATTCGTCGGGCACGCCCTTGAGAACATGGAGGCCGCGGGACTCGAACTCGATGCCCGAGCCGGTGACGAGATCCTTGACAGTACGTGACACCAACACCTCGCCGGGGCCGGCCAGCGAGGCGACCCGAGCACCGATGTGCACCGCAAGCCCGGCGACGTCGTCACCTAGGAGCTCGATCTCCCCGGTGCAGGCCGGCGCGCACCTCGATACCGATTGGTGCGAGTGCTTCGCCGATCGCCTGAGCAGCGGCGATTGCGCGGCCTGGTCGATCGAACGTCGCCAGGAACCCATCGCCCTGGGTGTCGATCTCCCCCGCGAAATCGTGCGACCTGAGTGCGAACAGCGTCGTTGTGACGTTCGAGTAACTCGGTCCATGCGCGGTCCCCGAGCTGCGCGGCGCGTTCCGTTGATCCCACAATGTCGGTGAATAGGACGGTCGCGAGGACCCGCTCAGGTGAGCGAGCGCCACACGATCCGGTGACGAACTCCTCCAGCTCAGCGAAGGATCGCGTCCAGTCCCTCGCCGTTCAAGATGTGATCGGAGCCGTCAATTTCTACGAACTTCGCTCCGTCGATCCGGTCGGCGATCCAGCGCCCCTCTTCGATGTTCACGTCCTGGTCGCCTGTGCGGTAGAGGCACAACGTCGGAACCGAGATCGCCGAGAGGACTTGCCGTGTATCGATCTGTGTATTCATGCGGGAGCAAGGCTGCTGCGGCACGGGGACTCACCGACAATCGCATATAGCGCGCCGTCCAATCGACGAACGCCGGGTCGGACATCCGGCTGGGCGCGACCCATTGCGGGATGTGGTCCGGGTCGCCCGACGTCTTCTCGCACAGTCGCGATTCGGCCTCTCGGTCAGCAGGATCCGGCGCCCACGGGTAGTCAGGCGACCGGGTCCGCGACGCATAGCAGCCGACGAGCACCAGCCCGTCCGTCCGATCCGGGTACGTCCCGGCGAACACGATCGACATGCTGCCGCCCTCCGAGTGGCCGAGCAGAGTTGCCTGAAACCGATCTGGCCGCATCCATGACCGCGTGCCCATTGTCCATGCGAGTCTCGATGCTCGGAAGGTCGCGAAGCGACACCGGATCCGACAAACCTGGTCCCTCGCTTGTCTGAAACACGATCAGCCTCGTGAACGACGCAATGTGTCGTAGCATCCGAGCGAACGACGGGTCCTCCCACATCACCTCGATGTTGGAGACCCAGCCAGGCACGAACACGACGTCTGCTCGGCCCCTCACCCAACACTTGATATGCAATGCCGACATCGCCGGCATCGGCATAGAGCGTCCTTGGGGTATCCATCGACGTGACCCTAACGGGCCGTCCTCGTTCAGCTCGGCGGTGGATGTAGTCCCGCCCATCGCCCCGCATCAGGGGCATCGGAACGTTGCGCGCGACCCCCAAGAAACGAATGGCTTCATCACGGTCGAAGTGCGTGCAAACGACCCCCTATCCCCGGGGC